>NZ_JBWMAY010000010.1:0-1123 GCF_056521365.1 Rhodoferax sp. XS2R6
GGCGGACTCAAATCCAAGTGCAACACAGTTGGAGTTTATTGGATGACGTCAGGAGAGTGCTCAAGCTTGGCCAGCCACTGGCCGTAAACCTCCAAAGGAGTCAACCAACCCAGCGTCTTGCGAGGCCGTCCATTCATCAAGTCAGCAATCCCGTCGAGTTGCTCCTGGCTGTAGCCTGACAGGTCTGTACCCTTTGGCAGGAACTGTCGTACCAAACCGTTGGTGTTCTCATTGGTGCCACGTTGCCACGGACTGTGCGGATCACAGAAATACACGGCAACTCCGGTGTTGGCTGTCAATTGCGCGTGATGTGCCATCTCACGACCCCGGTCATAAGTCAGTGTTTGGCGCATCGGTTTGGCAATACCGTTCAACTTGTCCGTGAACGCTTGCAGCACGTGGGCTGCAGTGGCCGGGTTGGGATGCGGCAGTTTTACCAACATCAGGAGCCGGGTGCTGCGCTCTACTAGGGTGCCCACAGCACTGAGGTTGCCTGCTCCCTTGATCAAGTCACCTTCCCAGTGGCCAGGGAACTGTCGATCTTCAACCTCTGGAGGGCGCACATGGATACTCAAGAGATCAGCAATCTGTCCCCGGCGGTCTTCGCCACGTGAACGGGGCCAGCGCTTGGTTTGGGCCAGACGCAAACAGGCAATGAGCTCGCGGCGCAGCTCACCCCGGGGTTGGGCATAGATGACGTTGTAGATGGTTTCGTGAGAGACGCGTTGGTGCGACTCATGCGGATGCAGTGTAGCTAGGCGAGAGGCGATTTGCTGGGGTGACCAACGCAACTGCAGTAGGGCGTGCACAGAGGCAAAGAGTGCATTTCCCGCCACCAGCTTCGGGGGCGGTCTGCTATGGCGACGTCTGCGCACGAAGCGCTGTTGTGCAAATCGGCAACTATAGGCACCACCACCGCTGTTTCGGTTGATCTCACGACTCACAGTGGATGGGGCTCGGCCCAGTACTCGGGCTATCGCCCGGATACTCAATCCGAGCTCAAGGCATACAGCGATGGTCTGGCGCTCTTGGTAGTCCAGCTGTTTGTATTCTTGCTTCAGTTTCATGAACACACCTTATTGAAGTTTCAATCGGTGTGTTGCACTTCACTTTTGAGCGGGCC
>NZ_JBWMAY010000001.1:0-1230494 GCF_056521365.1 Rhodoferax sp. XS2R6
ATACAGCGATGGTCTGGCGCTCTTGGTAGTCCAGCTGTTTGTATTCTTGCTTCAGTTTCATGAACACACCTTATTGAAGTTTCAATCGGTGTGTTGCACTTCACTTTTGAGCGGGCCTGGCACAAGAACCTATATGGCACCAAACTATTGTTAACTTAGTAGCCCTGCGTGGTTCGTTGTGCTTCTTGACGATTGCCCTGGCTCTTGACAGAGCAAGCAGGGCAACGTGCCAACCAATTAGGTCTTGGTAGCTCCCGATTTGTCCTTTGCATTGTTGCGACGGCGAGCGATCGTACCCATCAAGCCCAAACCAGCCAGCAAGAGTGCATAGGTTTCAGGCTCCGGAACTGCAGCGGCAAATCCAAGGGCGTTGTCACCAATGCCGTTAAGCAAGCCGAAGTTGCCCGGCTGGTACTCGCGTGCATTCGTACGAATGATTTGCGTAAAACTGCTTGTTCCCGGATTGATTTTGGACAGACCGTTGGGGACGAAGTTGAAGCCAATCACCCCGGCGTTGGTACGGTCTGCATAGTCAGACTTTTCAGTACCAGAAACAAACAAGTCAAACGCAGCATCCGTCTGGTACACGTTCACTACGGACGTGCCGAGACTGCTGAAGTCATAACCGGTGAAACGTTCCACACCGTTCTTGGAGCTGGTGTTGTTAGTGAACTGGTAGTAGAAGTCCAGGCCATTGCCGGTGTCATATACCGCTGCGCGGGCGGTACCGTTGTAGCTGGCGTTGCTGATGTAGCTGACAGCCTGTGCCAGCAGGGTTCCTCCGAATGAGGTGGCCGAGTAGTCCACATTGGCGGTGGGCGTGTTGCTGACCAATACAGTGGCTTGTGCATTGCTGAACGCAGCGATGACCGCCAAAGCGACGGCACCTTGTTTCATTGAAAATTTCATGGTTGCTTCCTTGTAAGGTTGAAGGGATGTGGTCCACCGATTGCGCACTCCGCGGTGACCCAAACGCAGGCTAGCGACCTGCCTCCATCCCATATGTGCGCTACAGAACATTGCATCCGAATGATTAACTTTGCACCGCCCGGAGTGCAGGCATATTCCCCAGAGTCGCCTGTGTGCTCTTCCATACAGACCGCGGTGATTGGACTATCTAAGCTGCAGGCATCGGACCCAAATCCAGCGCGCTGACTTCTCGCTGGTTCGGCGATGAACGTTGACGCGGAGCCTGTCATGTGCCCGCGTTGCGCCTATGTCTTGTCACACCAAGGAGGCTCTATGCCCATTCCTAAACTTCAACTGATCTTTCTCGCCATGGGGTTGGCCAGCAGTACCTCACTGCTGGCCCAGGGCTTGCCCAAGGCGGAGTACAAATCCGGCCAGCAAGTAGTGGCGGATGACTACCAAGCAGCCAAAGTCAAATGCGATGCCCTCTCGGGCAATGCCAAAGATATTTGCGTGGTGGATGCCAAAGCGGGGCGCAAGGTGGCCAAGGCCAATCTCGAAGCCAATTACCAACCCACCGAGAAGAACCACTACAAGGCACGCCTGGCCAAAGCCGAAGGTGACTATGACATGGCCAAGGAGCGCTGCAGCGAAAAAGCGGGCAATGCCAAAGACGTCTGTGTGAAAGAAGCCAAGGCCCTGGAAGTAACGGCCAAGGCCGATGCAAAAACCCAGATGCAGACCCGTGACGCCAACAAAGAAGCCAAAGAAGTGACCCAGGATGCCCGCAAAGATGCGGCCGAAGAAAAGACTACGGCTGCCTTTGCACTGGCCAAAGAAAAGTGCGACGCGTTAGCAGGCGTTGCCAAAGACAACTGCGTGAGTGAAGCCAAAGTCAAGTTTGGCAAGCAGTGAGCGCAGCACCTTCCATCTACCAAGGAAAAACACCATGAGCCATATCAGTAAAACGGCATACGCCGCAATTTATGCGGTAACTTTGGCAAGCCTGGCCGGTTGTGCAGGCATGACTGCACAAGAAAAAGGCACAGCCATCGGGGCAGGTGCCGGAGCCATTGGCGGCGCCGTCCTTGGCGGCGGTGCCTTGGGCACTATCGGTGGTGCCGCCGTAGGCGGTGTCATCGGCCACGAGGTCACCAAGCCGTGATTCGCCACGCCTCAAGTCCATCCCCCATTCCCACCCTTACGGAGCGTTCTATGCTTATGTCCAACACCCCCCATCCTACTGAACCCTTGAGTGACGGCATCTTGCCCTTTATGAGCGAGACCGTCGAACAGGCTGATGCGCTCATGCATCGGGGCGCCGACGCAATGCGTCAAACCGGCCAGAACCTGCAACAACGAGCCACCCACGCGGGTGAACTGGCAAGCGACTATGTACGCAAGGAGCCCTTCAAGTCCTTGCTCATGGCAGCCGCCACCGGGGCGGTGCTCATGGGCATGGTGAGTTTGCTCAGCCGTTCCCACGCTCCGCGCTAGCAGCATGCTGACGCCCGACGCAGTACTCAGCCGGCGGCTGGTGTATGTGCTGACAGCGTACTGGGGGCACAAGATCTTGTGCTACCTGGGCGCCTTGGTGCTGGCCACAGTCGGGCTGGCGCTGGGCGGTGCTGCCACCATGCTCTGGGATATCACACCCGCTGCATCACAGTGGATTTTGCTGGTGGTCCCTTGCCTGGGTTTGCTGGCATCGGCGGCATGCTGGTTTTCGGCCCGCGCTAGCACCGAAAGCATGGAGTTGGAGCAATGCATTGCGCTGCTGGAAGCGGATCAGCTAAGGCTGTATGCTGGCAGCACAGAGCAGTGAGCGGGAGCGCCACCACTGTGGCGCTCCCCTCGATCTCCGCTTAATTCACTTCGCCGCACTGGTCAAAAAACGCATAGCCGCTCTGCATGCGTTTGGCGTGGTACATCGCTGCATCAGCGTTCTTCAACAGAGACACCGGAGTAGCCCCATCCTTGGGGCAAATGGCAATGCCGATGCTAGGGCGCACTGTCACGTCATGGATGCCAATCTTGCAGGGCGCGGCGACTGAGTCGAACAACTTGGCAGCGAGTTGTGTCAGTTGTTTGCGGTTACCCAGCCCACGCAGCAGGCAAGCAAATTCATCGCCGCCCAGGCGGCACACCACGTCCTCCATACGCACCCCCTGGTTCAGACGGGCTGCCACGACACGCAGTAACTCATCGCCAGCGCTATGGCCACGCGTGTCATTGATCAGCTTGAACTCGTCGAGGTCCAAAAACAGGACTGCCAGCCCCGCTCCGGCCAATTGCGGGTCCTCCAGTGCGTGGTGCAACTGGTCTTCAAAAAAACTTCGGTTGGGCAGTAGGGTCAGACTGTCGTGCAGCGCAGAGTGGCGAGCCCTTCGTTCGCCCGCACGCGTGCCCATCAACTCGTTGCGCGCCTGTAGCAGCGCGGATTGGGTTTCCAACATTTCCAACTTGAGCAGAGCGTTGCGATCCAACTCACCATCCAGACGGGTCTGCAGAGTATCCAAAGATTCGACGCATTCCAGCACGCTCATGCAAAAGCGCGACAGCACATGGTGATCGGCTTGGCCATGGCCTTGCGCCGATAGCTCACCCACTGTGAGGTTCAGGCGCAGTTTCACCGCGTTGAGCATGCTGTCCCAGTCGGGACTCGCCAGGGGCAGTGCTACCGTGTCTGTGTGGTGCAGGCCGTTGTAGCCAGGGAGTGCGCTCATGGCTGCTCAGCTCGCTTTGCGCGCAGTGGCAGGGGTCGGCGATACCGCTCCATGCAGTAGAGGCCGGATGGGCAGATGCAGGATCTCCTTGTGCACCCGTGCTGCGGTCGCCCGCAGCACGTCCATCGCGGTATCTCGCGGTCGGGCGTCAGGCACCAGGTCGCGAACCAAGTACTTGGGGCTTTTGCTCGTGGTAATACTGGTCATGGGGAGTCCTGTGGATGTAGAGAATTACTTTTTAGCAAGCGACGTTGACAAGGTCTGTACGCCAACGAACAAGTTGTATTGGTTCTTTCGGGCCATGGTGCGCCAGCGCACAGAGAGGCAGCGCAACCATTGCCACACTGGGGCTCACATTCACTTCAAAGGACACCATGAAAGCCATCTCCGGCACGCTGAGTCCCGGTGAGGCCAGCAATAACTTGCTGCTGGCCCGTCTGACCCGTAAAGATCGCCTGATGGTGCAAGCGCAGGCCGAATTGGTGGACTTGACGCTCCAGCAGGTGCTGTGGATGCAAGGCGACAAAGTGGGTTACGTGTATTTCCCGCTCTCCGGCTACGTCTCACTGGTGGTTAACGCCGACGCAGTGCACGCCATTGAAGTCGGCATGGTGGGCGCAGAGGGCATGTTGGGCACAGGGATTGGTTTGGGTGTGGTGCACTCCCCTCTACAGGCATTGGTCCAGGAAAGTGGACAGGCATTGCGTCTAAATGCGAGTGATTTCTCCCTCCTGCTCACCACATGCCAATCCTTTTCCCGAGTGGTGGGGCGATTCACTTTTTTTACCATGAGCCAGCTGGCCAACGCCTGCGCCTGTGTGCGCTTCCATTTAGTGGAGCAGCGGCTTGCGCGCTGGCTGCTCATGAGCCATGACCGCTCACCTGGCGATGAGTTTCCCATGACGCATGTATTCCTGTCTGCCATGTTGGGCGTGCGCAGGGTCAGCGTGACCAATGCTGCAACGGCCATGCATGCTGCGGGGCTGATTGACTACCACCGCGGTGTGGTGCGCGTGGTTGATCGTGCAGGACTGGCGGCCGCGGCCTGCAGCTGCTACCAGCGGGATTGCGAAAGCTACGACGCTGTTTTTTCTTTACCCACCAAAAGGAGCGCGGCATGAGCCTTGGCACACTGATACTGATTGTTCTGGTTCTTATGCTGGTTGGGGTGTTCCCGGCCTGGCCGCACAGCCAATCCTGGGGCTATGGCCCCAGCGGTGGATTGGGGCTTTTGTTGATCGTCCTGCTCGTTCTGGTACTGACGGGACGCTTATAGCGGAGTCAGGTCGCCATGGCTTTAGGCAGCAGGCGGTCGTACTCCACTTTAACCACCTCGTAGCATTCGCAAGCCCGGGCTTCCAGGCCCGGGCGGTCCAGCACAGTGATGTGCCCCCGCGCGTAGCTGATCAAACCTGCACGCTGCAGCTTGAGGGCAGACTCGGTAACTCCCTCGCGCCGCACGCCCAGCATATTGGCGATGAGCTCCTGCGTCATGATGAGCTCGCTGCCGCGCAAGCGATCCAGACTCAACAACAGCCAGCGGCAGAGCTGTTGGTCCAGCGAGTGGTGGCGATTGCAAACCGCGGTTTGCGACATCTGGGTAATCAAGGCCTGGGTGTAGCGCAGCATTAGATGCATCACCGGACCGGAGCGGTTGAACTCCTCTTTCATGGTGTGAGAGCTCAATCGAAAGCCCTTGCCTGCGCTTTGCACCACCGCACGGCTGGGGGTAGAGCCGCCTCCCATAAACAGGGAGATGCCGACCACCCCTTCAAAACCGACCACCGCAATCTCGGCGGATGCGCCGTTTTCCAGCACATACAACAAGGACACGATGGCCGTGGTGGGGAAATACACATGGCGCAGCGTAGCGCCAGACTCGTAAAGCACCTTGCCGAGTGGCAGGTCTACTTCTTCTAAGAGCGGCAGCCAGCGCGCCCATTCGGCATCGGGCAGGCAGGCTAAAAGTTGGTTGCGTTTCGGGTTGCTATCTGGGGGCATGGACACCTCGGATTGGTGGAGGGACGGTAGCCAAACCGACAGATGGGTGGTTCGTACTGAAATGCAGTTTAGTCCTGCACCTTGCGGAGGTATGTGCGCTATCGCACCAAAGCTCCCATCCTTGCACCAGAAAGAGTGCGCTGGCGAACAGACTGGAGCGTGAGAGTTACGCAGGATGGAGCTCTACAAAACGGAGGCACCCGATGGGGCTATTGACAATCGAGCACAGCCTTTTGGCCTACCGCCTGGATTTTGTTCTGTACACCGCCGCCGTGTTGTCACTGGGTGGCTTTTTGCTGGGGTTGACACCTGCCCCCATGGCCTGGCCTGTGGCAGGGTACGCCCTGCTGGGCTTGGTAGCCTGGAGCCCGCTGGAGTACGCCCTACACCGCTTTGTGTTGCATGGCATACCTCCTTTCAAACGTTGGCACCAGGCACACCACGCGAACCCCATGGCACCCATCTGTAGCCCCACGCTACTGAGTGCGGGCGCCATCCTGCTTTTTTGTTATCTGCCTGCCTGGTGGGTGTTGGGCGCTTGGCGTGCCACAGGACTCACATTGGGGGTGTTAGTGGGCTACTTGTTATATGCAGTCACACACCACGCTTTGCACCACTGGCGCGCACCTTGGCCGTGGCTGCGCAGGCGCAAGAGTGCCCATGCTTACCACCACCATACCCACGCGTCGAGTCACTTTGGTGTGACCACCGGTGTCTGGGACCAGATCGCGGGCACCACCCGCATTGGCAAGGAAACCCCATGAAACAAGCATCTCCTACACCGCCACCATGGAGCACCGCTGCCTTTGGCACGTCAGCAGACACCTCACCCATGGAGCTGGATGCCCTCTCGGGACATTTGCAGCGCTGCACCGTGCGGCGCAGTGGTGCACAGGCCATGCACTTTGCGGCCGGCTCCTTGCTGCGTTTTGTACTGGGCCGTTCGGTAACGAGTGTGGTGCTGCTGGTCCTGCTGCTCAGTGCGGCTGCGTCTGTGGCTGCCTGAGACGCATGCGATTGGTAGCGCTGCGCCACTTGGTTCCTTTTGCCCCGGCCGGCCTGGCACGGGTTCTGGATCTGCAGGCCGGCCCCCTGGATCCCCCAATTCGCTCTGAGGTCTTTGGTGAAAGCCGTTTTGCACAACACGGGCGCAGCCTGGGTATCAGCCACCAATACACCAGTGTGCGGCGGCGCAGGGATAGCTTCACGCCTCGGCTACGCCACAACATCCAGCGCCTGCGCTTGGCCAATGCCTACATCGGGACCCAGGCGCAGACGGGCTACGACATCAGCCCCGCGGCAGAGTGGTTGCTGGAGAACTTTCACCTGCTGGAGGCTCAGTTCAAGGAAGTGTATGAGGGCCTGCCCAGCTCCTATTTCCAATCTTTACCCATCCTTGTACAAGCGCCTCTGGCCGGGTTACCCAGGGTGTACGGCGTAGCCTGGGCATTTGTAGCCCACACCGATGGTGCTTTTGATGAAGACTTGCTGGTGCAGTTTTTGCACGCCTACCAGGAAACATGCGCGCTCAACCTGAGCGAGCTGTGGGCCTTGCCCACCACCTTGCGGGTGGTGCTGATGGAAAACCTGCGCCGCCTAGCAGACCGGGTGGCAGCAAACAAAGCCGCCCGTGAGCTGGCCAACATTTGCTGTGACCACCTCGATAGTCACGACGTAACGCGACTGAATGCCCTGTTAGACCTGTTACGCCCACGTGGAGTTGGTGGAGTTTTCATGGCACAGATGGCATTGCGCCTGCAGGCCACGGTGCTGGACAGCAATACCGTTTACAAGGATTGGCTGTACATCACCATGCCGGATGTGGCTGAGATGCTGGTGCAGCAGCGTGCCGACCAGGCTGCCGACAACGTAAGTGTGAGTAACTCAGTCACCTCCTTGCGCGCCATTGGAGACACCGACTGGGCCAGCGTGATTGGGCAAGTGGACATTGCCACCCGCTTGTTGCTGGAGAGCCCAGTGTTCCAGGCAGAGCACCCCCTGACTCGGGAAGACACACTGCACGGCGTAGAGGCGCTGGCCAAGCGCAGCGCCAGAAGCGAGGCCGATGTGGCCAAAGCCTTGCTGGCCGCCATGGCACAGGCCAACCCTGCGCAACAGGCCAGTACGGTGCCCGCATACTGGTTGCAAGGGGCAGGCGCACCCACATTGCGGCAAGCGCTTGGAATGGCGTCGGTGCCCTATCTGTATGGACCTGAGGCCGTGCGTCGGCTGGCCTTGCCCGCCTACTTACTCACCATGGCCTGCAGCACGGCGGGACTGGTGTGGTGGCTGCTAACACAACATTGGAACGTAGGACTCGCAACGCATGCTGGCTGGGGCTGGCTGGCCCTGGGGCTGTTGGGCATTCCTGCGTCAGAGGCCATGGTGGCCCTGGTGAACCGCCTGGTGAGCGAGTCGGTACGGCCGGCCCGCCTGCCCCGCATGGCTTTTGCCCAAGGCATTACGCCGGAGCACCGGGTGCTGGTTGTGATTCCCGGCATGCTGGGGAGCGTGCAAGACGTCAATGCGCTGGCCCACCGGCTGCACCTGCACTACCTGGCGAATACCGAGGAACAGGCCCAGTTCGGCCTGCTAACCGACTGGCTCGATGCACCGACCTGCACCCTACCAGGGGATGCGGCCTTACTGGCACATGCGCTAGACAGCATTGCAGCGCTGAATCTGAAATACCCACGGTCTGACCCGACCCAATGCCCACGTTTTGTTTTGTTGCATCGCAAACGGCGGTTCAGCGAGTCAGAACAGCGCTGGATTGGGTGGGAGCGCAAGCGGGGCAAACTAGAGCTTTTGATTACCACTCTGGCACTGGGCCATAACGTCGGGCTGATGGACCTGGGAGATGCGAGCCGTCTGCAGGTCGGTACCCGTTATGTGTTGACACTCGATGCCGATACCCAATTGCCCTCCGGGCGCCTGCGCTCGCTGGTGGGCATTGCGGCCCATCCCAGCAACCATCCGCGCGTAGACCCAGTTACGCGCACCGTGGTCTCGGGCTACGGCATTCTGCAGCCGCGTGTTGCGACACCCTTGCCGAAACAGGGCATGCGTACCCCCTACCACTGGCTGTTTGCGGGGCAATACGGCATTGACCCCTACAGCATGGCCAGCTCCGAGGTGTACCAGGACATTTTTGCGCAGGGCACCTTCACTGGCAAAGGACTGTTGCATGTGCAGGCCCTGCACCAAGTGCTGGCAGGACGCCTGCCAGAAGAGCGGGTGCTGAGCCACGACCTGCTGGAGGGCGCCATGGCACGTTGTGCCGCCGTGACAGACGTGACCGTGCTGGAAGATGCGCCACACCACCCCGATGTGGCCTATGCGCGCATTCATCGTTGGACGCGCGGAGACTGGCAACTGCTGCCCTTCATGCTGCGTGCCAGGCACTACGGGATCACGACCCTCAACCTATGGAAGATGCTGGACAATCTGCGTCGCTCGCTCGTAGCGCCCGCCTGTGTAAGCCTGCTGTTGCTGTCTGTCTGTGGCGTGGGGCTTACCCCTGCTGCTGCGATGGGACTGGTGTTCATGGCCTATACAGCAGGCCCGCTGATGGGCGCCTTTGCCGGCCTGTTTCCGAGCCGACCGCATGTGGCACTTCGTTATTTTTACGCCCAGGCTGGCACCGAGCTGCTGCGCGCGCTGTGCGTAGGCGCCTGGCAGATTGCGCAGTTATTGCGCCAGTCCGCCCTGGGCTTGGATGCGGTGGCGCGCGCGCTGTACCGCATGCTGGTCAGCGGCAAGGATTTGCTGGAATGGACCACGGCAGCGTCCACACAGGCGTCTGCCAAAACGGGGCTTGTGCCACTGTTGCGACAACATTGGCCAGTGTCAGCCTTCGGTCTGCTGCTGGCCGCCACGCTGTGGCACCAGGTGGAACACCCGGCATACGCCCTGCTGCTGTTTGGGCTCTGGTTCCTCTCTCCTGTAGGAACCTGGCTGGTCAGCTGCGTGCCAAAAGCCCGCACGGCCCAGAGTCTGTCCAAGGCAGACCGCCTCTACCTGGGCAGCGTGGGCCGCGATACATGGCGATTTTTTGAGCGCTGTGTCACCCCACAAGACAACTACTTGCCACCCGACAACCTGCAGGTTGTGCCGATTGACCAACTGGCCCACCGCACCTCTCCCACCAATATCGGCCTGTACCTGTTGAGCACGGCATGTGCAGCTGAGTTTGGTTGGATTGGCACCACCGACATGCTGGACCGCATGGAGCACACCCTGGCCACCCTACGCACCTTGGAGCGCTACCGAGGGCATTTTTTCAACTGGTACGACACGCAGACCCTGGCACCGTTGTTACCGGTCTATGTCTCCACCGTAGACAGTGGCAACCTCAGCGGCCACCTGCTGGCCAGTGCACAAGCGTGTCTGGCCAGGGCAGCCCTGCCCCACGCCCTGGCACACCGCACGCGCTTGTGCACATTGGCACAGGCGCTGCAAGGCCTGGCATGGGAAGCCGGGTACGGTTTCTTGTACAACCCCAAGCGGCGCCTATTCCACATTGGTTACCGCGTACTGGAGCAGGAACTGGACGCCAGTTACTACGACCTGCTGGCGTCGGAATCACGGCTCACAAGCCTGCTCGCCATCGCCAAAGGAGATGTTCCGGTCTCTCACTGGGCGGCCTTGGGCCGCATGCACTATGTATCGGGTTTGCGGGTCGGCTTGCGTTCATGGTCGGGGTCCATGTTCGAGTACCTCATGCCCTCCTTGGTACTGGCCGAACCGGAAAACAGCGTGCTACAGGTCGCCAACCGCGCAGCGGTGCAGGCACAGCAGGCTTATGGAGGGTTGCGCGGTGTGCCATGGGGCATTTCGGAGTCGGCATATGCCGGACGTGACAGCTCCCTGGCGTACCAGTACGCACCGCAAGGCGCACCAGCACTGGCCTTGCGCCGCACGCCAGCGGATGAGCTAGTGGTGGCGCCCTATGCGACAGCGCTGGCCACTTTGGTGGACCCGGTAGCGGCCATCGCCAATTTCCGACGTCTGGAGGGCTTGGGTGCACGCCAGGCCTGTGGCTTCATTGAAGCCCTGGACTACACACCGGCGCGCCAAAACGGCCCTGAACCCTTCACGCCAGTCGCCACCTACATGGCACACCACCAGGGCATGTGTATTGTGGCGTTGGCCAATGTGCTGATGGAGGGCGTGGTGCAACGTTGGGGGATGGCAGATCCCCACATTGATGCGACCTCGGCCTTGCTCCACGAACGTTTACCCAAAGAGGTGTCGCAGCACCTCAATCTGGCCCCAGGCTTGCCGTTGCAGATGCTGCGCCACCGGGTTCCGGGCATGCTGCGCAGCGTGCGCCCCGGCGCTGCAGCCGTGGAGCCCAGCCACTTGCTCTCCAATGGCAACTACAGTGTGGCACTGCGCCCTCAGGGCGCTGGCTGGAGCCGCTGGAAAGGCGTAGGCGTGTCCCGCTGGCGCGACGATGCGTTGCGCGACCACTACGGCACCTTCTTTTTTGTACGCGCCCTTGCCCCAAGATCCACCAGTGGGCGCCACTCGCTCACCCAGCATCCAGCGCCAGATGCCAATGCCGTGTACGACTGCACCTTCCATGCAGACCGGGTGGTGTTTTCGGCCCTCTGGCCGAATCTGCGAACCCAGATCACCGTCTGGGTGAGCCCTGAGGACGATGTCGAGTTTCGGCAGGTCGAAATTTGCAATCTGGCAGATGAAGGCACTTGGCTGGAGTTGTCGTCAGCGCTGGAAATCACGTTGGCCAGAGCCCAGGCCGATGCGGCACACCCCGCTTTTTCCAACCTCTTTGTCAACACACAGTGGCTGGCACCACAGCGCGCCCTTCTGTTCGAGCGCAAGGCCCGGATCGCCAACGAACCAACGGTGAGTGCCGTGCACTTCATCGCGCATGCCGATGCGAGCGTGCTACAGGTTCGGGCCTGTGCGGACCGCCAGCAGTGGGCAGGACGCAACCGCAAGCCCGGCGAGGACAGCGGCTGGAGCGAGGCCTCCGTGGCTCCACCTGCATATTTTCAGGACGTAGGTCCTGACGCCAATGGCCTGGACCCCGTAGCGGCACTGGCGGTACGCCTTCACCTGGCGCCCCATGCGAAAACCGTGCTGACCTTTGCCACGGCCGCTGCAGCAGACACACAGCTGCTGCATGCCTTGCTGGACAAGTACCAGCAGGCCAATCACTTGCAACGCGCCTCATTGATGTCTGCGACCCTCACCGGCATCCGCCTGCGAGCCTTGCGCATCAACCCGGAAAACTTTGCAGCAGTGCAATCGCTGACTACCGCACTGCTGCTGGTGCTGAGCAAGCCGCGCATTAGCCGTGCATTTGCTTTTCCTGCGCCAGGCGTGGTGTGTGACAAGTCGGTATTGTGGCGCTGGGGAATTTCGGGTGACCGCCCTATCGTGCTGGTCTCCATTGCGATTCTTCAGGGTCTGGGGTTGGTGCGGGGCTTGGCACAGGGGCTGCGCATCTGGGCATGGGGTGGGGTGGACTGTGACCTGGTGGTGATCAATGCCGAACCCGCGTCGTACCAACTGCCGCTGCAGCGGGAACTGCTGGACCAGATGCAGCGTCTGCAGTCAGATTGCCCGCCGGCCAGCGCGCGGGGTACGGTTCAGTTCTTTGTGCTGCGCAACGAGGCCCTGAGTGCCGATGAGCGCAGCACCTTGCACGCCTTGGCTCGCATCCACATCGATTCCCACGGCCGCCCACTGGCACACCATGTGTCGGAATGGGAGGCCTTGCACCATCGCGATGCGCTGCTGCGCCAACTGAAGGCCTGCCAATCCGTGGGAGTCGCCGGCCGTGCGGGGCAGGCGCACCAAGTTAGCGTAGGAAGCTTTGACACGGAATCAGGGAACTTCAGCTTTGACGTGACACAGCAACAACGCCCCCTGCGCCCTTGGTCCAACGTACTGGCAAATGCAGAGTTTGGCACAGTGCTGACCGAAACCGGGGGGGGCTACACCTGGGCGCGCAACAGCCGCATGAACCAGCTCACCCCATGGTCTAACGACCCGGTCGCTGATCCGCCCGGAGAATGGCTCTTGTTGCAGGATCGCAAGACGCTGGAAACCTGGTCACTGGCCCCCAACGCCTGGGGAGATATGCGGTGTCGCTACACAGTGGTGCATGGACCAGGCGGTTCACGCATTGGGCACCAACGCGGCCCGTTGGACATCAGCCTGCATTGGACTGTGGACCCGCATACGGCGGTCAAGCAAGTGCAGCTGCGTATTCACAACCAAGGAGAGCGCCTGGTGGCACTGCGCCTGGTGGCCATGGTGGAGTGGGTGCTGGGGGCAGGACGGCAGGACCGGGCCAGCACCCACACCTCCAGCCACCAGGAAACGCTGGTGGGTGGGCGCAACACCGTACTCATGTGCCACCAGCGTGAGCGCTCGGGGGGGCTTGGGAGCGGTACTGCCTTTTTAGCGACCAAAGAAGCCACACGTGGCGGCGCATTGGAGTGGACCTGTGACCGACGCGAGTTTTTTGATGCCAGCGGTGCGCTGGTCATGCCCGCCCGGCTGGCATCACACTGTGGCGATGGGCTTGACCCATGTGCAGCACTGTCCCAAAACCTGGAAGTCGAGGGCGGTGAAAGCACCGAGCGCATATTTTTAGTGGGTTATGCATCGGACGCGGTGTCTGCACTGACCTTGGCCCGCGACGCATTGCGCGTGCCGGGTGCCAGCCGTCTAGCCGCAGTGGACGCCTATTGGCGTGGCGTGCTGGATGCCACCCAGGTGCACACCCCCGACCCTTTGTTTGATGTGTTGGTCAATCGCTGGCTGCTGTACCAAGCTGTGGTGTGCCGCTTGCATGCCAAGGCCGGTTTTTACCAGGCAGGAGGCGCCACAGGTTACCGCGACCAACTACAAGACGCCATGGCACTGAGTTGGGCCAAGCCCGAGCTGCTGCATGCGCAGATCGTGCTGTGCGCCTCGCGCCAGTTTGAAGCCGGCGACGTGCAGCACTGGTGGCATAGCCCCCTGGGGGCAGGTGTGCGCACCCATATCTCGGACGACCTGCTATGGCTGCCCATGGCCTGCAGTCGTTACCTGCAGGCAACGGCCGATACAGCGCTGCTGGATACACCTGTAGCATTTCTGCAGGGGCAGGATATTCCAGCGGGGGCAGAGGACGTTTATTTCACCCCCGGGATCAGCGCGGTCCAGGCCTCGGTCTACGAACATGCGGCCCGGGCCATTGACCACAGCCTCACCCATGGTGCACACGATCTGCCCCTGATGGGGGCGGGAGACTGGAACGATGGTATGAACACCGTGGGCCACCTGGGGCGCGGTGAGTCGATCTGGCTGGGCTGGTTTGTCTGCGACATCGTGCGTGACTGGGCACCGTTGGCCCAGCAGCGGGGCGAGCTGGCGCGGGCACAGCGCTGGCGCGAGGCAGCAGCACGCTGGGAGCAGGCCTTGCGCACCAGCGCGTGGGACGGGGCCTGGTTCCGACGGGCCTACTTTGACGACGGCCAGGCCCTGGGGGCCAGCAGCAACGCCGAGTGCCGCATCGACCTGGTGGCCCAGGCGTGGGCGGTGTTGTCCGGCGTAGCCGGGCCAGCACAGCAAGCAACGGCCATGGCATCGGCCCACTCAGAGTTAGTCGACCCACACGCCGGGCTGATTCGGCTTCTGGCTCCGCCCTTGCAGCACATGCTGCCCCATGCGGGTTATATCCAGTCCTACCCGCCCGGAGTGCGGGAAAACGGCGGGCAGTACTGCCACGCAGGTGTCTGGGCGCTGATGGCGCAAGCGCGCTTGGCCTCTGCGGGGCAGACGGACGTGCCCTACACCTACTTCACCTACCTGAGCCCGGCTCACCGTAGCCACCACGCCGTGAACGGCCCGGTATATGGCTTGGAGCCGTATGTGATGGCAGGTGATGTGTATGCCGCTGCGCCCTATATGGGGCGCGGTGGCTGGAGCTGGTACACCGGCTCCGCAGGCCTGATGCACCGTGCGGCGCTGGAATCCATTCTGGGTTTGCAACAGAGGGCGGCGGAGCTGTGGTTCTCCCCCTGTCTGCCTGCACATTGGCCCGAGGTGACCGTGAACTTGCATCGCGATGGCTGTGACTTGCATTTCACGTTGCAAAGGCTGGAACACTCCGCAGTCGCCGCCCGGGCACAGGCGCTTGGCGCGACTGTCTTGCACGTAGGAGAGCGTTTGGCATGGAGCACAGTGCAAGGGCCCGCGCACTTTCTGGTTCCCATCGATATGGCATTGGGTGCGGCAGCGTACCGACGCGCCTGAGCAAGCCCTCTATATTGACTTGGTACCTATCCTGTATCTCTGGAGAACACCATGAAAACCATTCCCCGCCTCGGCAGCACCCTGGCCCTTGTCGCTCTGGTCTCGCTGTCTGGCTGTGCCGTTCAGCGTGGGCAAGAAAGCATGGGGGCTTACATCGACGACGCCACCATCACCACCCAGGTCAAGAGCCGCTTTGTCGAGAGCAAGCTGGTGGATGCAGGCGCTATCAGCGTGGAAACCATGAAGGGGACTGTCATGCTCTCCGGTTTTGCCAAAAACACCACGGAAAAAACTACCGCCGAGAGCATTGCTCGCAAGGTCAGTGGCGTGACCTCGGTGAAGAACGAAATCACCGTACGTCCTTGAAAACCATGTCCCTACCCGCACAGGAGAACAGCATGAAAGATGCAGCACGTTATTGGGCCTTGATTGAGAGCAACTGGAAACAGGTGGCAGGCCAGGCCAAGGAACATTGGGGAAAATTTACCGACGAGGAGTTGACGGCGATTGCTGGCAGGCGCGAGCAATTCATGGGTAAATTGCAGGAACACTATGCCCTGACCACGGTAGAGGTGGAGCGGCAAATGGCGCAGTGGGCCCGCAAAGCCAGCGAACCCTGGTTCAAAAAGCCACCGGTCAGAGAGGCACAACCATGAGTCCGCGCGCCATCCTGTGGGCGCCATGCAGTGCCTTGCTGCTGTGCTTGCCTTTGGCCGCACAAGCGCAAACAGCGGTGAAGCCAGGGTATTGGTTGGACGCGAGCGGCCAATTCATTGGCTCTGCCACGCCCGGCCAGTGCTGGCACAGCGCAGAGTGGACCCCTGCCCTTGCGGCACCGCCCTGTGACGGTGCCATTGCCGCCGTGGCTGCCGTGCCAGTGCCTGCGCCACCCGCGCCCGCTGCGCCAGAACCCGTTGCTGCGGCCCCCGTGCCGATACCTGTCCCGGTTGCTGTCCCGCAAAAAATGAGCTACGCGTCAGATGCGCTGTTCGCATTTGACAAGTCAGCCTTGAATAACGAAGGCATGAACATGCTCGATGAGTTGGCTCTCCAGCTCAGTGGCGCCAGCTATGACACCATTCAGGTGACTGGGCATACCGACCGGATGGGCGCTACCGCGTACAACCAAAAATTGTCACTGCGACGCGCAACGGTGGTGGGCGACTACCTGGTGTCCAGGGGCATAGCAGCAACCGCCATCAAGGCATCAGGCCAGGGAGAAAAGCAACCCGTGACGGCTCCCACTGACTGTGTGAGTGGAAATCGCAGCGCGCGGATTGTCTGTTTAGCGCCGGATCGCCGGGTGGATGTAGAGGTTCAGGCAGTCAAACCGGTATCGCCCTGACATTCACCAGCCTGCGCCTGGAGAATGGGGGCGTTCCCTCGCGCAAAGTGTTCTTTGTTCCAATAGAACTCGACCCCAAGAGTCAACTGAAGGTCAAAGGCAACTGGGGAGTGGCGAGCTCACCGGGTCTGTTCAATACAGCTCTGCGCCAGCCACTCCCGAAACGCCAGCATCGCGTCACTCTCACGCCGCGTCTTGAGCCGGGTCAGCCAATAAGCACCCAACTCGACCTGGGTGTCGAACAGGCGAACCAAACGCCCTCCCCGCAGGTCACGACTGAACAGGCGTACCGGCAACAGGGCCACTCCCGCCCCCTGCGCGGCCGCATCCGCCAGCACCAGGGATGAATCAAACATGGGCCCGGTCAGGAGCGGGGGCTCCAGCCCTGCAGCCTTGAACCAGGCCAACCATTCATCCACACGGTACGAGCGCAACAGGGTTTCACGACCCAGGTCGCGCATGGTGTGGATTCGGCTTGCCACGGAAGGCGCACACACAGGGGCCAGGGGCGCGGACAACAGATGGACGGCTTCTGTGCCGTGCCAGTGGCCGTCTCCAAAACGAATGGCGTAGTCCAAGCCGTCGCCAGCCAGGTCCACCCGGTTGTTGTTGGTGAACAGCCGTAACTCGACAAACGGATGCCGCGCCTGAAACTCACGCATACGCGGCAGCAGCCAACCCACCGCAAAGGTGCCCACCACGCCAACCGACAAAACTTCTTTCTTGTGCGTGGCCTTGAAGGTTTCCAGCGTTGCGCTGATCCGCTCAAACGCATCCACCAGCACCGGGAGCAAAGCCATGCCCTCATCGGTCAAAGCCAGCCCTTTGGGCACGCGCCTGAACAACTTTTTGCCCAGCCGGTCTTCCAGGTTCTTCACATGCTGGCTCACTGCGGTCTGCGTCAGGTGCAGCTCCAGCCCGGCACGGGTGAAACTCAGGTGGCGGGCGGAGACCTCAAAGGCGCGCAAAGCGTTGAGTGGTAAATCCATAGTGACCCAAGTTTTTCTTTGGTTAAAGCCCAATTATTCCCGTTTGAACAAACACCCGGTCATTTTTATGATTCGCCTCTTTTCAGAGGAACCACCACAATGCATCGACGCACCTTCTCCGCTTCCATGGCCTGTGCCGTCTTGGGCACCACCCCCCTCTTGCCCAAGAATAGCTTTGCCAGCAATCAACAAACGCAGATCACGGCAGCACTGCAAAAACTGGAGGCCAAAGCCCAGGGCCGCCTGGGCGTGCACATGGTGGACAGCGCCTCCGGCCAGGAATACGGCTACCGCTCGGACGAACGTTTCATGATGCTGAGCTCCTTCAAGATGCTGGCAAGCGCCCTGGTGCTGGCGCGCGTTGACCGCGGCCAGGAATCACTGGAGCGGCGAATTCGCTACCGCAAGCAGGACCTGGTGCCATGGTCCCCGGTAACCGAGGCGCATGCCGATGGCGAAGGCCTGACCCTGGCCCAGCTCTGCCAGGCCACCATCACCACCAGTGACAACACGGCGGCCAACCTCATCCTGGCCAGTTATGGCGGCCCCCAAGCGCTGACCGCGTTTGCACGCCAGTTGGGCGACACGGTCACGCGGCTGGACCGCAACGAACCCGAGCTCAATGTCAGCAAAGGAATACTGGACACCACATCGCCCCGTGCCATGGCCAAGACCCTGCAGGTGCTGCTCACAGGCAACACACTTTCGCCGTCATCGCGCCAGTTGCTACAGCAATGGTTTCTGGCCAACACCACAGGCGGCAAACGGCTCAAAGCCGGCATGCCCATCGGCTGGGCCATTGGCGACAAAACGGGCACCAACAAGACCGACTCCAACGACATTGGAATCCTGCTGCCCCCGCAAGGCGCGCCCATTTTTGTAACCGCCTACCTGGCCGACAGCGCGGCGAGCAGCCAGGTCAGGGACGAGACGCTGGCTGAAGTGGGCAGGCTGGTGGCCAGCACCGGCAGAACAATATAGCTACATAATTGATAGCGGCTTGCGCATATTCCACAAGGGCCAAAGGCATTTTTGGCACTAAAACTGGGCGCTGAGACAGCAACTTGCAGAGCGCATCACACGGGCCCCGTTTCCAGCGTAGCCTGCAGCGTGATTTCTGCCACGCCCGCCAGCGCCTTGGACACCGGGCAGTCGCGTTTGGCCGAGGTGGCGATCTGCTGAAACTGGCCTTCATCGATGCCAGGCACGGTGGCATTCATGTGAAGCGCAATCCGGTCAATCACAAAACCAGCGCCCGGCTCCGACAGCCGCACATGGGCCTGGGTGTCGATGGTGGTGGTGGCAAAGCCGGCTTTCTCGCAGGCGAACGAAAACGCCATGGTGAAACACGCGGCGTGGGCAGCGCCCAGAATTTCTTCGGGGTTGGTGCTGCGGCGATCTTCACCCCATCGGCTCTCAAAGCCGTAGGGGTAGTCCATCAGTGCTCCAGACCCGGTACTGACTTTGCCCGAGCCATTTTTGCCCGAGCCGTCCCACAAAACACTGGCAGATTTTTCAGTCATGGTGAATCCTTTCGTGAATGCTTTGGCGGCCTCTAGCCCAAGGTCTGGTCGGAATACCCAGGGGCCTACAGCAGGGCGAACAGGCGGTCCATGTGCCGGTGTTTGCCTATCGCGTGGATGAATTGGGCGGTCCCGTCTGCCACCTTGCTGGTGGTGGACTGGATGATGCCGGGGTCGGGGACCGTGCCGCGCAGAAAGGTGTTGATGCCCGCTTGCTCCACCAGCACCTCCGATGCGCCCAGCACCAGCAAGCTTTTGCCATGGTGGTAGTGGCTGCTGATGAACGCTTGCACCGCGCGGCAGGTAGTCAGTTGTGCAACGCATGCCTCACCGTCGGGCAACACCACCGCATCAAACAACACGGGTGAGCTGTTCTCAAACGTTGCCGTGGCGTGCAAGGCCGTGCCATCGGAGGTGTTGATGGCACCCAGCGTTTTGGCAACGATGCAGGGCACCGCGTCGGCCGCCGTGAGTGCCTGCACCACCGTGGCGATGGACGCACCCGACACACCGTCGGCCACCAGAATCGCCACTTTGCGAGTGCGAATGCCACCGTCCCCCGGCAATGCGGTGAGCGACAGCGCCGGGGACCGGTCAACTTCTGGCTTGGGGGGCTGGGGCATTGCGCGTGCCAGGGCGGCGGGCACGGCAATGCCCAGGCCCTGGGCCACGGTGCTGGCCAGCGCGGGGGACACATTGACCAGCGAGGCCACCATGCGCTCCTGGATGGCGGGCACGGTCAGTTTGCTTAACTCGAACCGAAAACCCGCGGCCAGGTGGGCCTGCTCCAAGTCGGTCTGGCTGTTCCAGAACAAGGTGGCCTGGGTGTAGTGGTCAGCAAACTTCTCGGGTTTGCCACGCACCTTGTCCCCGTGCTCGGGTTGTGGAAACGAGTTGAAGCCCGCCGCACCGGCCTGGAACGGGCAGCCCCCGCCCAGCGAGTTGGGCTCATACGCCACGCGGCCCGTAGGCACGGCCATGCGGTGCAAGCCATCGCGCTGGTTGTTGTGGACCGGTACCTTGGGCGCGTTGATGGGCAGCTCGTGAAAGTTCACCCCGCCCAAGCGCGAGATTTGGGTGTCGATGTACGAGTGGATGCGCCCCGCCAGCAAGGGGTCATTGCTGAAATCAATGCCGGGAACCACGTGTGCGGCGCAAAACGCGACTTGCTCGGTCTGCGCAAAGAAGTTGTCGGGGTTGCGGTCCAGCACCATGCGCCCCACCGGTGTGACCGGGACCAACTCTTCAGGAATGAGCTTGGTTGCATCCAGCACATCAAAGCTAAACGCCTCGGCCTGGGCTTCGGTGAATATTTGCAGGCCCAGCTCCCACTCGGGAAATTCACCGGCATCAATCGCCTCCCACAGGTCGCGGCGGTGAAAGTCGGAGTCCGCACCGGCCAGGGCAACCGCCTCGTCCCACACCAGAGAGTGGGTGCCCAGCAGAGGCTTCCAGTGGAACTTGACGAAGTGCGACAGCCCCTCTGCATTGACGAGCCGGAAGGTGTGCACGCCAAAGCCTTGCATCATGCGCAGGCTGCGCGGAATACCGCGGTCGGACATGACCCACATGAGGGTGTGGGTGGTCTCGGGGCTGAGCGAGGCAAAGTCCCAAAACGTGTCGTGCGCGGACGCAGCCTGCGGCATGCCGTGGTGGGGCTCGGGCTTGACCGCGTGGATCAGGTCCGGAAACTTCATCGCGTCCTGGATGAAAAACACCGGGATGTTGTTGCCCACCAAGTCCCAGTTGCCTTCGTCGGTGTAGAACTTGACGGCAAAGCCGTGCACATCGCGGGCCGTGTCCACCGAGCCGCGCTCCCCGGCCACGGTGGAAAAACGTACGAACACCGGTGTGATTTTTCCGGCAGCCTGGAACGGGGCCGCACGGGTGAGGTCCGGCAAGGCCTGGTAGGCCTCGAAGTAGCCGTGCGCCGCAGAACCGCGCGCATGCACGATGCGCTCGGGAATACGTTCGTGGTCAAAGTGCGTGATTTTTTCGCGCAGGATGAAGTCTTCCAGCAGCACCGGCCCGCGCAGGCCTGCCTTGAGCGAGTTCTGGTTGTCGCCCACTGGCACGCCTTGGTTGGTGGTGAGGGTGGGAGGAACGGGGGGAGATGTTTTCATGGCGTGGCCTTTTTCGGGGTCAAGTGTTCAGCTCACAAACAGGGGAATCGAATGGCTGCGTGCGGCTGGTGTGCATAAAAATGCGTCCCGCTTCGGCCAGCTCCGTGGCATTCGCATACGCAGGGCTGTCTTTACCGAGGGGGGCCTGTGTAGAAATTTTTCACCTGAAAGTGCTGAAGAAATACGCATGCAAAGTCCCATCCATAAACTGCAAAAAAAGGGGCATAGCGGCCAAATAGCCGCGTCATGCCGAAGCTGGACCTTAGTTCTGCAGATGACATCTGTATGTGTGAAACCGCACATTCAGGCGCGTGCATCTGCAATAAGGTTCGTTTAACTTTTATGGGTGAACGATGGGCAAGAAATTTTGGACAAAAGCCATGCAACGCCAGATGGTCGCGTTGGCCCGCAGTGCCTTGCGCGCGGGAAAGAAGGCACAGAAACTGGCGATCAAGTCGGCACCTCAGGTTCGAAAACGCACCGCGCCCCTAGGCAGCCATTGGAGCTCGGGTGTGGCCACAAGCGCAGCGGGGCTGCGCCGCTACCACCTGTTCAAACCACCCGCCGATATGGCGGAACACGGCATGCCATTGATGGTGATGCTGCACGGCTGCAGCCAGGATGCACGCAGCTTTGCGGCCAGCACCCACATGAACCGCCTGGCCGCAGCGACAGGATTCATGGTGCTGTACCCCGAGCAGGAGCTGTTGGCCAATGTGCAGGCGTGCTGGAATTGGTTTGACACACGCGCGGGCCGCGCACACAAGGAGGCCACCAGCATTCTGTCGGCAGTGGACCAGGTGTGCATCCGTTACCCCGTGGACACACGGCGCGTTGTGGTGGCTGGCATGTCTGCGGGAGCCAGTATGGCGGCGTTGCTTGCATTGCAGGCCCCGGAGCGTTTTCTGGCGGTGGCCATGCACTCAGGCGTAGGGCCAGGAATGGCCGAGTCCACCGCCACCGCACTCTCCGCCATGCGGGGCCACATACCCAAAGGCACGACCAAGTCGCTTTCCGCCAAAACGGTGCTGCCCGCTTTGCTGGTCATACACGGTGATAGAGATGCCGTGGTCGTACCGTCCAATGGGGCGTTAACGGTTCAGCGCTGGGCTGCGGCATCAGATGCCACTGCCGTTGCCCCCCGGGGGGTACAGCGCGGTGCGCGTTACCCAGTGACCGTACACGACTGGAAAGTGGGGCAGCGTGTGGTTGCAAGCTTGGCGGAGGTCAGGGGTTTGGGTCACGCCTGGAGCGGTGGTTCTGCAGCGCAGTCTTTTTCAGACCCAGCAGGCCCGGACGCGTCACGCATGGTGTGGGCATTTTCACAGCGTGAATTCCAATGGACCCAAAGCCGCCGTCATGCTTGATCTACGCGGGGTCATCGCAGCCCCCGTGCAACTGCCAGCACCTCTCGCGCAATTCAGCCGATGGATTCTTTTCCGCGACAACGGCCCTCACAACACCCGCATCACCCAAGGCATTTTTCTTTGGCACCAACATCGCCACCTCATGGGAAGCAGAAAGTCCCATCCGTATCACGCCCGACAAACCCGACACGGCGGCAAATTGCCACGTTGCTTCTTTCCAACTTTCTCGCCGGGGTGCAGCAACACATATCCCTTTGAGTCAAGCCAACCTGACGGGTGGTGTAACGGCGGCAGACATCAAGAGCCGGGCCGAATATGAGAAGAACGGATCTTCTGCCCTCAATGGTTTGAACAAACTATTCCAGTGAGGCAAGTAGCAGGCAGGTCTCTGTGCGTGACCGCCCACTGCTGAAAGGGATTAACGTGATGTGCGTGAGCCCTTCAATGCAGCCTTGGCGTTTTCGATCGCCTGCGTAGCATTGCCAATGCTTTTTTGTGCGGAGCCTTCCAGCTGCTTGCCAAATCCCTTCATCTGCTGCTCTTTGCTACCCACCAGTTTGCCAGCAGCCTCCTGGACTTTGCCCGCGGCGGTTTTTGCGCTGCCTTTGATCTGATCTTTGTTCATGGTGCGTATTCCTTAGTTGGGTGTCGTCTGCAAACATGCAGGCCAGAAACTGGCTTGCCACCGCAGATTAAGAGCTCGCAACCGATTTATCTGTGGGGTAACAGACCAAGGGCCTGTGCAAACAAAAAAAATAAACCCTGGGTGATCCGGTGTTCACCCCTAGACTGCGCCTGCGGCAATCCAATGCGCACCCTATTCATTCCAAAGGAACGCGCGCTATGCCGACCGACTCAGAGAGCCTGATTTTTGCCAAGCTAACCGAACTTGAAGCGGAGATTGCAGCGCTTCGCAGCGGCTACCTGGTTGTCAACAAACGCTACTCCGATGCGCTATCGACCATGAAGGCGCTAACAGCCAATTCACTGGAAGCGGCAATCCGTGCGGCCATCGCCGCAGAAAAAGCAACCCAGGCCTGCAAAAATGCCATGAATGCAGCCGTGGCTGCGGCCTCTTTGTATATCTTCAACCAGGCAGATGCAGGCATACAAGGCTCCGCACAGTACGTCATTGAGGCAACAGAGGCAGCGGCTGAGGCCGCCAGTCTGGCCGCGCTGGCAGCATCGGAAGCCGCAGCCTCCGCGTCTGCTGCCGCATCCGCAGCAGCATCTGCAGCCGCTCTTCAGGCAGAAGAAACTGCTATTCAAGCCTCCGCCGAAGCAGCGCGGGCCACCGTGCGGGCAACTAGCGCTGCGGCACAGGCAGCAGAGATGGCCTTGGAAGCAGCTGCAGTGGCTAAGTCGATCCGAAAATAGTCAGCAACGGCAGCACAGCGCAGCCATGCCAAGGGCTACAGGTTCGCCCAATGCCCAAAGCAGCTTCACGTCGCAGTGGCTGCGAAGAAACCGACACCACCTTGCCCCCTCACCACCCTAACAATTGCGCCGGTGCATCCCACACCATCTGCCGGACCTCGTCCGGGCTGAACCACTGTTCGGTCAGGCGAAGCAAGGTGCCGTAGTCCAGCCGGTACGGCGCGCGCAGGTAGGGCCAGTCAGACGCCCAGATGCAGCGCTCGGGGCCAAACGCGTCCAGCACGCGGCGTACGTGGGCGCGGGCATCGTCAAACGGGTAGGCCTGTTGTGAGAACTTGGCAAAGCCAGAGAGCTTGATGACGGCACGGCCGCGCTCGCCCAGTTGCAGCAACGCCCGCACGCCCGGCGCATCGGGGCCATCGGCCAGGTCCGGGCGGCCACAGTGGTCGATCATTACCTGCACACCTGACGCTTCGATCATCGGCAAAAAATCGAGCAGCAGGTCTTTGCTGACCTGGAACTGTGCCCACATGCCCAGCGCCGCCAGGCGCGCAAGCAAGGGGGCAATGTCCTGGTAATAGGCAAAGCCGTGCAAGGCGGCGTTGAACGCAACGCCCACGATGCCTTGGGCCTGCAAATCCTGCAGCGCAGCGGTAGAGGTGTCCGCCGGTACCACCGCAATGCCCTTGAAGCGGCCCTGGCCGCGCGCAATGGCGTCCAGCAGGCAACGGTTGTCGTTGCCATAACCCGAATTGGGACCAACCAGCAGGGCGTGCCGCACGCCGTAGGCGTCTAACACGTGGTGAAAGTAGTCGGCCGTGCCAATCTCCTGCCCGGCCGGGTGGTACGGGATGTCGGCCCCATAGGCAAACCGCGCGGGGTCCAGCACATGGCAGTGCCCGTCGATCTTGGGGATGTCAAAAATGCCCACGCCCTGCCCCACCTAAAACGTGGCCTGCACCGCGGCGCGCAGTTCCGGCGTGATACCCGGCAGCACGCCAAACCAGGCGAGGAAGGCCGGACGTGCCTGGTTCAGCAGCATGCCCAGGCCGTTCACCGTCTGGTGGCCCCGCTGCCGGGCAGTGGCCAGCAAAGGCGTTTCCAGTGGAATGTAAATCGCGTCCGACACCATGGCAGTGGCGGGCAAGTCGTCCAGCTGCACGTCCAGCGCGGGCTGGCCATGCATGCCCTGCGTGGTGGTGTTCACCAGCAGGCTGACACCCGCCATGGCCTGGTTGCGCTCGGCCCAGGGCACCACGGTCACGCGGTCGCCAAAGGCGTCTTTCAGAGCCTGCGCTTTCTCTTGCGTGCGGTTGGTAATGCGCAGCTCGGGCACGCCTTCGTCCAACAGGGCCACCACAATGGCACGGGCCGCACCACCGGCGCCCAGCACCAGCGCGGGGCCGGCGTCGCCGCGCCAGACGGGGTTGGCATCGCGCAGGCTCTGGATGTAGCCGATGCCGTCGTTGTTAACGCCCAGCAGGCGGCCGTCGGGCTGCACCACCACGGTGTTGATGGCGGCAATGCGGGCGGCCTGCGGGTGCAGCTCGTCCATCAGTTGCATGGCATTCACCTTGTGCGGCACGGTGATGTTGCAGCCCGCAAAGCCCAGCGCGGGCAGCCCGCGGATGGCGGCCTCCAGCCGGTCCGGCTGGACCGGGAGCTGCACATAGGCGCCCTTGAGCCCATGCTTGGCAATCCAGTGGTTGTGGATCACGGGCGAGCGGGTGTGCGCCACGGGCCAGCCCATGACACCGGCCAGTACAAAGCGTTGTTCAGACATGCAGTTATTTTCCAAAGTACGGGTTAACAGATTTACTTTTTGTTCAGCGGTGGCAGGGTTTCGGCCACCACGGTTTTGCCATTGCGGATTTCGGTGATGAAGCTCTCGCGGTCGATGTCGCCTTTGTCGTCAAAACACACGTCCATCAAGATGCCGGCCTGCTGCTTGGCCGAGAAACAGCTGTTACGAATGGCCGCGGCCACGGCCTTGCGGTCCAGCTTGCCGGCCTTCTCGATGGCGGCCTTGAGCACGTACATACCGGTGTAGCCCTTCACGCCGTTGTGGTCCGACACCGAGTTGTAAATCGCCTGGTAGCGTTTGCCAAAGTCCTGCAACTGGGGTGCCTCTACCGTCAGGCCCACGTGGGCCACGGCGCCGTTGGCGGCCTCACCAGCCAACTCCACCACCTTGGCGCTGGTGAGAGTGGTTTCGCCAATGATGGGTTTGTTCCAGCCCTGCTTGCGCAGTTCGCGCAGCAGGCGGGCCGACTCTTCTTCGTTGGTATAGGCAAACACCGCATCGGCGCCCGACTGCTTGGCCTGGATGACGGCGGCCGAGAAGTCGATGTGGCCGGACTCGGTGGAGATTTCGGCCACCACCTGGGTGGGCGAGTTGGCCAGCAGCTGTTTGATGGTGGTTTGCCCGCCCTTGCCAAAGTCGTTGTTCACGTAGATGACGGCCAGCTTTTTGGACTTGGCGTTGATGTAACGCGCCAGCTTGGGGAAGGCAATGCTCTGGCCAAACGAAGTGCGAAACACATAAGGGTTGCCCTGGGCGGTGATGCTGCCGGCCTCACCACCGGTGAAATTGGGCGTTTCGCCACGGCGGCTCTCGGCCATGGACACCATGATGGAACCCGAGAACACCGGGCCAAAGATGGCGAACACCTCGTTGTCCACGGCCTTTTGCGTCAGGCCCTTGGCCACGCCGGGCTGGCTTTGCGTGTCTTCGGTAGTGAAAGCAATCTTGCGACCCAAGATGCCGCCGGCCGTGTTGATCTCCTTGATGGCCATCTCCACGCCGTTCTTGAACATGGTGCCCGAGGTGGTGCCCGCGCCCGAGAGCTCCACGATGTTGGCGATCTTGATGTCCTGGCTGTGGGCCTGGAAAGAACAGGACGCCAGAACCCCGCTCAGGGCGAATCGGGCCAGTGTGTGCATGCGTGTCATGGGAGGTCTCCTCGTTGGTCTTGGGTGGTGCCGCGGTGCGGTGTGCTGCCCGGCTACTTTACGAAGCAAATGCCACGCGTCCGTGGGGAGGAAGCCATTTTTGTGCGATTATCAAACGCAAGCGAGCGATGAATAAACGTTTCTAGGGGAAGTACGTAGGGCCCATGAACACCCAATCAGGCGACACCACGCAGGACAGCGCCCTGCCCGCTGGCAAGACCAGCAAGCTGCTGGCGCGCGACTGGATTGCCGGCCTGGAGCGCGGCATTTCCGTCATCGAAGTGTTTGACGAAGAACACCCCCGGCTCAGCGCCAGCCAGGTGGGCGAACGCTGTGGCCTGGCCCGCACTGCCGCGCGCCGCTACCTGCTCACGCTGGAGCACATGGGTTTTGTGGCCACCGACGGCAAGCACTACTGGCTCACCCCACGCGTGATGCGGCTGGGCCAGCACTACCTGGCCTCGGCCCGGCTGCCGCGCCTGGCGCAGCCGTTTTTGCAACGCATCTCAGCTGCCACACAAGAGATTGCCTACCTGGCCGTGCTGGACGAGGGCGAGATTGTTTACGTGGCCCGCAACGGCCCCAACCGCGTCATGAACTCGGGCTTTGTGCTGGGCGCACGTGTCATCAGCCATGTCACCGCGGCCGGCCTGCTGCTCATGGCGCACCAACCGGCCGACTACATCCGGCACTGGCTGTCGCAGCGCGAGCTGTCCGCCTTCACGCCGCACACCATCACCGACAAGGCGCAGTTTCAGCAGAACCTGGCCACCTTCAAACGCCAGGGCTGGGCCATATCGGAGCGCCAGTTTGACCTGGACTGCCGCGGTGTGGCCGTGCCGCTGCGCGACATGAAGGGCGACATTCAGGGCGCCTTGAGCATCGTCATGCCCATCCACAACGAAACCACCGACACCGCCGTGCAGCGCGTGCTGCCGGCGTTGCAGGGGGCCGCGCAGTCGCTGCGCAACATGATCTGATACTGGGTAAAAAGCCGCCCGCATGTGTGCACGCGCAGCAACTGCCAATGGGTGCTGGTGCTAGACTGGTTACACAAGAGGTACACGTTGCCCACCACAAGGGCAACCCGCCTTGCAGTCAGGAAGGATGCGGCCTAGATGAAGTTCTGGAAGAGCCAACCATCGCGTTTTAGCCTCTACCTGTACTTGATGCTCAGCATCGTTTGTTTGCTGGTCGTCAGCTTTGTGGTTCTGGCCTATGGGCAAGCGAAGTACGAGCGTGCGCTGGAAAACAGAATGTTGTCCATCCGCCTGGCAGAAGAACTGCGCCAATCCTCCAACGACCTGACCCGCCTGGTTCGGGCCTATGTCACCACCGGCAACCCGGCGTTCAAAGAGCAATTCCAGGCGGTGATCGACATTCGCGATGGCAACCGCCCCAGGCCGCTTAACTACAGTCTGGCGTACTGGGATTTCAAAGCCATCAAGGCGGCTCAGCAGCCAGACGCAACCGAAGCACAGGGCGATGCCGTCCCCCTGCTAGAACTGATGCGCAAGGCAGGCGTCACCGATAGCGAGCTGGAAAACCTCAAAAAGTCAAAGGCCAGCTCCGACGCACTGGTTCAGATTGAGCACCAGGCCATGGCCTTGATCGAAGAAGACTCGCCCACCAATCCCCTCAAGCGGGAGAAGGCCTTGAAGATGCTGGTGGATGACCATTTTTTGTCGATCAAGGCCGAGGTCATGCAACCGATTGTGCTGACCGAAGGCCTGATCACCCAGCGAACACAGGCCGCCGTGAACGAAGCCCAACTGCGGCTGAAGATGGCTATCACGTCGCTATTTGTGTTTGGCGCTTTGTTGGTTGTCCTGATTGTCAAACTGCGGCAACAACTTCAGATGATCATCGGTTGCTCGATCCCGGAGCTGCAAAAAACCATTGCCAACTTGGGCAGTGGAGATTTTGTATCCCCGATCGAGGTGGACCAGCAACGTGCCGACAGCGTGTTGGGCTGGATTGCACAAACACAGCGCAAGCTGGCAGAGCTGGATCTGATGCACATCAAAGCCATCGTTGACTCTTCCGACGACGCCATCATCAGCAAAACGATGCAGGGCATTATTGCAAGTTGGAACCATGGTGCCGAAAAGATATTCGGCTACACGGCCAACGACATGCTTGGCAAACCCATGCAAACCATCATTCCAGACGACCGCCAACACGAAGAGCCCGAGATTCTGGCCCGTATTGCCCGGGGTGAGAAGGTAGACCACTTTGAAACCCAACGACGCCACCGCGACGGCCATTTGGTGGATGTCTCCGTCACTATCTCGCCGGTGTACGACCCGAAAGGCCGGGTCATTGGCGCCTCCAAGATTGCCAGGGACATCTCCAAAGCCAAGGCCGCAGAAGCAGAAATCCACCGGCTGGCGTTTTACGACACACTCACCGGCCTTGCCAACCGCCGCCTTCTCATGGACCGGTTGCACCTCACCCTGGCCAAGGCCACACGTGACAAGACCAGCTTTGCCGTCCTGTTTCTGGACTTGGACAACTTCAAGTCACTGAACGACACCCAGGGACACGAGGCCGGTGATGTCTTGCTCAAAGAAGTCGCCAAACGGCTGAATACCTGCGTGCGCGAATCTGACACCGTGGCCCGCTTTGGCGGCGACGAGTTCGTGATGATTTTGAACAGCAAGCACGAGAACACCGAGCATGCAGGCGACTGGGTGGAAGCGGTGACACAAAAAATCATCACCAGTTTGGCGCTCCCCTACCAGATTCTGGACATCTCCCATGCGTGCACCACCAGCGTGGGCGCCGCGGTGTACACCGGCCAGCCCTGCACCGCCAGCGACCTGCTAAAACAGGCAGACCAAGCGATGTACGAAGCCAAATACGCTGGCAAAAACGGCTATCGGATTTTTAAACCAAGTTTGGAAAAGTCAGGCGCTGCACCCTAGGCAACATTTGGTAGCACCGCTTGCGTGGCTACAGCTGAGCCAGAGGAATGCTGCCCGCGTCCTCATCCGTTGCCAACAATTGCACCAGTTTTTCCAGATCGCGGTTCAGGTTGGCCAGGGTTTCATCATCCAGCTGCCGCAACGCGTCGGGCAACACGCCTTCAAACGGGCCGGGCATTTTTTTCAGCGCCTTTTTGCCTGCCGGTGTCACGCGCAGCTCCACCACCCGTTTGTCACCATCGGATTTGGACAGGGTGATCAGCTCTTTTTTGAGCAAAACCTTGGCCAGGTTGCTGGCGGTGGACTGGTGGATGTCCATATGGGTGGCAATGTCGCCGACACCCAGCCCAGGGCTTTTCTGGATCAGGCTCAGTGCCCAGACCTGGGCGCCGCCCAAACCGGTCTCTTGCTCAACCTGTCGAAAGTGCGTTCTGACCGCGTTAAACACCACCCGAAACTGCCGCAGTGCCTGCGCGGCGCTGTCACTGGGGTTGGCAGTTGGCTTGGAATTTTTCATGGGTACACAGAGACGGTAAATGTGCCCGAATCATACGGTGGGGCACCGTAGCGGCGCGGCTAGTGGGCCCCGCCCGCCAGGATTTGCGCGCGCACCCGCTTCATCAACACATCGTCAAACGTGTAAAAACCATTGGGGCAATTGCGCAGTTCGTTCAGGGCAAATGCCGCCCCCGTGCCAAAGGCTTCGCGCTTGATGGAGTCGTGGATCAGCCGCACAGTTTGGTACGGAAAGCCAAAGATCACCTCGTGGTGCCCCACGATGCCACCCAAGCGCATGGACGTGATTTTGTCGCCGCCCACGTCCAGGCTTTCTGCAATTTTTTTGGCCGTGCCAGACACCTCCGGCTTGTCCCGAAAATGCTGCTCCAGAATTTCGACATCTGCAAACGGCGCAATCTCCCGCAACAGCCGTGCGGCCATGATCAGAAAGTTGATACCCACGGTGATGTTGGGTGAACACAGCACCTTGGCATGCGCACCCAGTGCGCGAATGCAGGCCAACTGGTCATCGTCATACGACGAAATCGCCGTTACCAGCGTCAGCCCTCTGCGCTTGACCTCTTCCCCGTAGATTGCCGCCGACGCTGCATTCGAAAAATCTACCAAGGCATCCACCGGATGCTGGTCCAGCCAAGCGGCCAAGCTGTCCGACGACAACGCGGTAACAGGGATGCTGGCCCCACCCAACTCCACGGATGCCAGCTTGCCACTGCGCGTGGCGATCCACTGCAGCGCGTAGCGCGGGTCTTCGCTTAACACCTGGGCCACCGCGCTACCTGCCTTGCCATATCCGATCAGTCCTACTTTCATGTCGGTCTCCTTGTTGTTGTGACTCATGCCATTTACATTGGTACAAATATAACAAATACATTTGTACCAATGTATGATTGACCCCAGCGATCACATGGACGGCAACACGATGCGGCAGCCCCCCCACATTTATTCGGCGTTTAGAAACGAGCTGTACGACGCCCACCTCTGGCGCGGCCGCGCCCTGTTCATCACCTTTGCCGCGCTGGCTGGCCTCACCGTGGTCGGCTTCACGTGGTTGACCGAACACGCGCTCGCCCTGTTCTTCAAGGTGCAGTCCGGCCACTGGTGGGCGCCGCTACTTTGGACACCGCTCACCGCAGCCGCCATCGTCTGGCTTACCAAGCGCTACGTCCCGGGCGCGGCTGGGTCCGGCATTCCGCAGGTCATGGCGGCACAAGACCCCGCGGTTACCGAGGGCACGCGTGGCCTGTTTGTGTCCCTGCGCTTGGCACTGGCCAAGGCGGTGCTCACCGCCTGGGGCCTGCTGGGCGGCCTGTCGCTGGGGCGCGAAGGCCCGTCGGTGCAGATTGCGGCGGGCGTCATGCACAGCGTGCGCCGCTGGTTACCCAAGCGCTCCCAGATCAGCGAACACAGCCTGCTGGTGGCCGGTGGTGCCGCAGGCATTGCGGCTGCGTTCAACACGCCGCTGGGCGGCGTCATGTTTGCCATTGAAGAGCTGACCCGCAAACCCGAGAACCGCAACCACGGCCTCACCATCGCCGCCATCGTGCTGGCGGGGCTGATGGGTATCTCGGCCTATGGCAATGGCAGCTACTTTGGCATCATTCGGGTAGAAGGTTTTGGCTGGGCCACGCTGCTGCCAGGCATTCTGGTGTCACTGGCCTGCGGCCTGCTGGGGGGCTTGTTTGCGCGCTTGCTGGTGGTGTCTTTGGCCGGCCATTCGCTGGACTGGTTCAGCACACAACGCAAAGCCCGGCCGGTGGCATTTGCCGCAGCGTGCGGCCTGGGCGTTGCCGTAATTGGTGTGGTAACGGCAGGCGACACCTTTGGCAGCGGCTATGCGCACACCAAGGCGTCGCTGGAGAACACTGGCGACACCAGCTCCCTGTATGTGTTGCTCAAGTTCGTCACCACCTGGCTCACCGCCTGGGCCGGTGTGCCCGGTGGCATCTTTGCGCCGTCGCTGGCCATTGGTGGCGCCGTGGGCGGCGATGTGGCGCAATGGACGTCGTATGCCAACCCGCCCACCCTCATCGCCCTGGGCATGGCCGCATTTTTGGCCGCTGTGACCCAAGCCCCACTCACCGCCTTCATCATCGTTATGGAAATGGTGGACGGCCACGCCCTGGTGCTGAGCCTCATGGCCAGCGCCTTGTTTGCCAGCGCCGTGTCGCGCCTCATCAGCGCACCCTTGTATGCGTCGCTGGCGGAGCTGCAACTGACCCGCCTGCCCAAAGCCTGAGGCTTTGCAGTGGCCTGATGACCGGGCACCGGTGGTGCGGGTCGCCTCGTAGCACCACTGGCAGAGTGGCAACCCTTCAGGCCATGGAGTGCAGACCCACCTTGTTGCCCTCGGAATCCAGAAAGTGCGCAAAGAAGCCGAAGTTGTTGCCGATTTCGGTTTTGGGCACCAGGATGCGCCCGCCTGCGGCCTCCACACGCCCCAAGATCGGGGCCAGGTCCACGCCTGCGTTGAGATACACCACCGTGCCATTGGCGGATGGCTGGCTACTGCCATCGAAAACAATGGCCCCACCAACCGAGGCCTGGTCGACGGGGAACATTCCCATCACCGTGGGCCCCATGTCCATGCGTTCAAGCGCGTTCCCCAGGATGGCCTCGTAAAACGCTTGCGCGCGGCGGAAATCGGACACGGGAATCTCAAACCAGTTCAGGGCGTTGGCCATATGAATCTCCTTGGTGGTGGGGTGGAAAGTCTTGCGTGTAGTGCCTGGCGTTTGCATTATCAGCAAGGGGCAGACTAGCAGGATGACGCCGCCACGCACGACTACAAATCGCTATGCAATTGATAGCTAGTTGCGCAATATCCATAAGCCTTACAGACCAATTTTATATATAAATCACGCCATACCCGTGCCCACTTTCTTTGCTACCCCCACCCTCCTCCTCTTCCGCACCTGGCTGCACGCCCACGCCGCCGGGCTACAAAAAGACCACATTGCATTGGGTCACCACTGCAAAGAAAGCGCCGGCGCAGGCTGGGGGGTGGAGAAACTGGTGAGGCTTGTGGGTATGGAGTTCGGTTGCGATAACTTACATACTTGATCGCACTTGCACAGAAAATGCAAATTTCACTTTGATCAATCCATAGGAAACGTGCAATGAAAGCCGGTTTTATCTATGTGTTAACTCACCCATCCAACCCCAATCTATTCAAAGTTGGAGTGACTACTCGTGACCCGGAACAGCGCTTGATCGAACACAACAACCGGTATGAAAAATATGCCGGCCAAGTAGTTCATACGACTGGCCAAAAATGGGAGTTGAAGGAATTCCACGCTGTTCCAGATATCTATTGGGCAGAGTCGGTTTTCTGGGGGAAAACACCGTTCGCAGACATCCCGTATCGATACGGAGTTGAAGTCGAATCGATGAACTGGGATCAATTGCAAAGAGGACTGGATACAGCAAAGAAAGCTGGGATTCGACCTCAACCAAGCCCCTTGCCGGATCATGTGTACGCCAATACGGCATCAATCAGAAAACGACTGGAAAGCCGGGGCATCACTCTTTTGAGCCACGTGAGAAGTATCGCTAGTGGAAAAGCCAACTTTCGTTGCAGTAACGGCCACACATGGCGGACGATCCCCAAGGATGTGGGAGACGGTCAGGGTTGCCCTGAATGTGGGGTTGGCGAAAGCGACCCAGAAGAAATTAGGCAAAGAATAAATGCGGGCGTCGTCTACCTATTGACGCATCCAGACAAGCCGGGGTTTGTCAGAGTGGGACTAGATAACGCCCCAAACAACGTGGCATACAAAGAGCGACTTAGCGATGGATGGGAAATTCATCGCTATCGAAATGTTGAGGATGTCGGATTGGCCGAATCACTAGTTTGGGAGTTGCTGGGCAACCCACTGCCCCATGATCGAGAACCAATCCCAAAGGCGTTGGATGAAGCAGAGGAGGCCTTCCGCAAATTGATTTACGAAATGCGAGAAGTAATTGCTTTGGCGGAAAAGGCCAGAGAGGTAGCACAGGGACCTACTTCAGCCAACCTGCCTGATTCAACACGCTGACGCTTGCTATTGAATCCATAGCTTCTTACGCTTATTCCATAAGCGCTAGAGACCTATTAGGCACTCAAACCTCACCCACCACCTGCCGCCCAAACATCGCCCGATAATCCCGCGGCGACAGCCCCAGCTGTTGCTGAAAATGGTGCCGCAGCGCCTGAAGGCTGCCCAGCCCCACCTCGGTGGCAATACGCTCCACCGGCAGCGCGCTGCCTTCCAACAAGCGCTTCGCATGCTCCACGCGTTCCGCCACCACCCATTGGCCGGGGGACTGACCGGTGAGCTCCACAAAACGACGCAAAAAAGTGCGCGGGCTCATGGCCACTTGGCTGGCCATCTGGTCTACCGTCCAGGGCGCTCGCAAGTCGGTGCGCACCTGCTCCAGCAGTTGCACCAGCCGTTGGTCGCCATGTTGCGGTACGGGGCGTTCGATGAACTGGGCTTGGCCGCCGCTGCGGTGCGGCGGCATGACCAGGCGGCGCGCCACGCTGTTGGCAGCGTCCACCCCAAAGTCGCTGCGCACGATGTGCAGCATCAGGTCCATGCCCGCGGCACTGCCAGCCGAGGTGTAGATGCGCTCACCCTCGGCATACAACACGCTGGCGTCTACCTCGATGCTGGGGTGGCGGGCCTGCAGCGCCTTGGCGTAGCGCCAGTGGGTGGCGGCGCGCTGGCCGTCCAGCAGGCCGGTGGCCGCCAGCACAAAGGCGCCGGAGCAAATGGACGCCAGCCGCGCGCCGCGCTGCCAGGCCGCCCGCAAGTGCTCTGTCAGATCACTAGGCACGGGCACCTGCGCCCCCTTCCACCCCGCCATCACGATGAGGTCCGCCTGCTCCAGCAGGCTGGGGTCGCCATCGGTGGTGACCTGCAAGCCACCGTGGGCGCGCAACGGGCCGGGCTCGATGGCGGCGCTGGCAAAGCGGTACCAGCCGGGCCCCATCTCGGGCCGGGCCAGGCCAAAGATCTCGGCCACGATGGAAAACTCGAAGGTGCACAAGCCGTCGTACACCGGGGCGACGACCAGCGGGCCTGTGGTGGAGTGCGCAGGTGGCGCAGCGGCAGGATTTGGCGTGTTTTTTGTCATAAATGGCTTTTACGCCAATTGTAGAAAACAGGCCGCACTTGCACCATAGGGGCATCGAATCACTTACCGGAGAACCCCAGATGCCTACTGCAGTCACCGCCATCCCCGCCGCCCCCTCTGCCCTGGCCGAGGCACACTTTGCCGCCGAATTCACCTTTGAGGCCGACTGCTGGGACACCCACGACGCGCTGGCCCAGGGCGCCGACTTTGTGCTGCTGGACGTGCGCTCCCCTGCCCTGTTTGCACGCGGCCATGTGCCCGGCGCCATCAACCTGCCGCACGGCAAGATCGTGGACAGCAAGATGGCCCAATGGTCGGCCGACACCCTGTTTGTGACCTACTGCGCCGGGCCCCACTGCAACGGTGCCGCCCGCGGCGCGCTGCGGCTGGCGCGCCTGGGCCGGCCCGTCAAGATCATGGCGGGCGGCATTACCGGCTGGCTGGACGAAGGGTTTGCGCTGGCCACGGGTGAGGCATAAAGGTGGAGTGCCCCGCCTCGCGGGGCCCCCGTTAGCCCAGACCTTCGGGCTTGATCTGGGCGCGGTCGATCACGGGCTTCCAGCGCGCCTTCTCCGCCTTGATGAAGGCGTCGAACTCTTTGCCCGTGTTGCCTACGGCCAGCGCAGTTTCCTGCGACAGCTTGTCTTTGACAATGCTGCCGCGCGCGGCCTTGATCGCCTCGGCTTCCAGCTTGTCCACATTGGCCTTGGCCCATTTGCGCGGTGCCAGCAGGCCGTACCACTGCGTCATCTCGAAACCCTTGTAGCCCTGCTCGGCCACGGTGGGCACATCAGGCAACTGGGGCAGGCGCTCAGGGGTGCCAGTAGCAATGCAGCGCAGCTTGCCTGATCTGATAAACGCCAACAGCGCCGGGGCACCGACGGAAGCCGCCTGCAGGCGGCCGGCCATCAGGTCGGTCAACATGGGGCCGGTGCCGCGGTAAGGCACGTGCAGCATAAAAGTGCCACTGACCATCTTGAGGTATTCAAACGCCAGATGGCCCGCGCTGCCGTTGCCGGCCGAGCCGTAGTTCAGCTGCCCGGGCTTGCTCTTGGCATAGGCCACAAACTCTTTGAGGTTGTGCACCGGCAAATCAGGGTGTACCACATACAGGCTGGGCACCTTGGAGATCAGGGTGACGGGCACAAAATCGCGCTCGGCGTCGTAGGGTAGCTTGGAAAAGATAAAGGGGTTGACCGCCAGTGTGCCGATGTGGCCCAGGATGAAGGAATGCTCGTCCGTGTTGTTGGCCACTTCCTGCATGGCAATGTTGCCAGCGGCGCCAGGCTTGTTTTCCACAAACACGTTCTGGCCCATGGTCTTGGCCATCTCGCCGGCAATGGCACGGGCCACGATCTCCGAGCTGCCACCGGGCGCAAAGGGCACCACCAGGCGCAGGGGTTTGCTGGGCCAGCTGCTCTGGGCCAGCGCGGGTGGCAGCCACAGGCCGGATGCGGCGGCAGCGCTGGCGCCCAGCCATTGGCGGCGGTTGAGTGTGGTTTCGGTCATGTTTTGTCTCCTTGTTGTGGGTAAGCCGGCGCCATGATGCCGGGCCCAACCTAACAATTCCCTATCAGCCGCACCGCAGACGCTGACCCATAATCCGCCGCATGCACATCCTCCTGGCCGAAGACGAACACGCCCTGGGCGAGTGGCTCAGCAAGGCCCTGGAGCAAAGCAGCCACCGGGTGGACTGGCGCGACGACGGGCGCCTGGTGGAGCAGGCCTTGGCCGAGACCGACTACGACGTGCTGGTGCTGGACCTGGGCCTGCCCGGGCGCAGTGGCACCGACATCCTGCGCCGCCTGCGCAGCAAGGACAGCCGACTGCCCGTGCTGGTGCTGACGGCGCGCGACTCGCTGACCGAACGCGTGAACACGCTCAACCAGGGCGCCGACGACTTTCTGCCCAAACCCTTTGCACTGGCCGAGCTGGAGGCCCGGCTCACCGCCCTGGTGCGCCGCGCACGCGGCAGCGAACACCCGCGTTTTGCCTGCGGCCCGCTGGCCTTTGACACGGTGACGCGGCAGTTCACGCTCGAAGGTGATGTGGTGCAACTCTCGCCCCGCGAACACGCGCTGCTCAAAGCCCTGATTTCACGCAGCGGCGAGCCGCTCTCGCGCCAGCAGGCCATGGACCGCATCTTCAGCGACGAGGCCGATGTGCAGGCCAGCGCGCTGGACATGCTGCTGCACCGCCTGCGCAAACGCCTGGAACACAGCGGCGTGCGCATCCACACTTACCGAGGCCTGGGTTATGCACTGGAATCGGATACGCCAAGCCAGCCTTAAGGTACGCCTGCTGGTCTTGCTGCTGCCCGTCATGGCGCTGGTGACGGTGGGCAGCCTGTGGCTCACCCGCAGCGACTCGGTGGCCGCTGCCAACGCCGCCTACGACCGCTCGCTCCTGGGCGCCATCAAGGCGCTGGACCTGAATGTCTCCACCGGGTCTGGCGGGCTGGCAGTGGAGCTGCCCTACCGGCTGTTCGAGTTCTTCCAGCTCACCGCCACGGGCAGCGTGTACTTCCGCGTGGCCACGGCAGATGGCCTGGTGGAGATTGGCAACCCCGATCTGCCCACCCCGCCGCGCGCCCTGCTGCCGGGCCAGCCCCAGTTTTACGATGCGGTGTACTTTGGAGAATCGGTGCGCGTGGGCGCCTTCATGCGCCCGCTGGCGCAGGCGCTGGAGAGCTCGGACAGCGGCTTTGTAGTGATCCAGGTGGCCGAGAGCACGGCCTCGCGCGAGCAGTTCACCGCCAGCTTTCTGCGCCGCAGCCTGCTGCGCGATGCGGTGTTTCTAGCCGCCATGGTGCTGGCAGTGTGGGTGGGGCTGACGCTGGCGCTGCGCCCGCTCACCCGGCTGGCCCGGCAAACCAGCGACCGCAGTGCCGAGGACATGCGCCCCCTGCCCGCGCAAGATCTGCCCCGCGATGTGCGCCCGCTGGTGGACGCCATCAACCAGCAGCTGCAACGCACCGAAACGCTGATCGCCGAGCAGCGCGGCTTTGTGGACGACGCATCGCACCAGCTGCGCACACCGCTGAGCGTGCTGCGCGCCCAGCTCGACTTCATCCTGCGCGAGCAAGACCCAACCCAAAAAGCACTCGCCCTGCGCGCCTTGTCAGACGCACTGGGCCACGCCATCCGCGCCACCAACCAGCTGCTGGCCCTGGCCCGCAGCGACACCGGTGTGGCCCAGCAGTCCCCATTTGACCTGGCAACGCTGGTGCGCGAAGTGGCGCTGGAGCTGATGCCGCTGGCGCGCGAACGTGGCGTGGACTTTGGGGTGGACGCCCCCGAAAACGGCCTGCCCTGCGTGGGCGACCGCGCCCTGCTGCGCCAAGCCCTGCTCAACCTGGCGCACAACGCCATCCAGCATGGCCGCCCGCAAGGCACAGCCACCCTGGGGGCTGCGGCCGACACCCAGGGCTACCGCGTGCAGGTGACCGACGATGGAGACGGTATGGACGACGACCTACGCGAGCAAGCCGGGCAACGCTTTGTCAAAGGGCGCCATAGCCCGGGCTCGGGCCTGGGCATGGCGATTGCGCGCTCGGTCATCGAGGCCCACGGTGGCAGCCTGCGTGTGGAGCCCCTGGACCCCGGCCCCGGGCTGTGTGTGGCGCTATGGTGGCCGCGGTGAAGCACGCCTGCGCTTGGGTCCTGCAGCTTGCCCTGCTGCTAGCGTGTGCGGGGGGCAGCCACCTGGCGATGGCCGGCGCGGTGGACGGGGGGCGCTGCGTGGCCCCCGCCAAACCCGGTGGCGGCTTTGACCTGACCTGCCAGCTCACACGCGACCTGCTGCAGCAAGTCGCTGCCAGCCGCACACCACTGACCATTGCCTACCAGCCCGGCGGCATCGGCGCGCTGGCCTTCAAGGCCACGGCAACCCAACGCCCACCCGACAGCAAGACGGTGGTGGCCTTCTCATCGGGCTCGCTGCTGAACCTGGCGCAAAACCGCTTTGGCCCCTACTCCACGCAAAGCGTGCGCTGGCTGGCAGTGCTGGGCATGGACTACGGCGTGGTGGCCGTGCAGCGCGACTCCCCCTACAAGACCCTGGGCCAGCTGATGGAGGCCTTGCGCCGCAACCCGGCCGGCATCGTCTTCGGCGCTGGTGGCTCCATCGGCAGCCAGGACTGGATGAAGGCCGCCCTGCTGGCGCGCGCGGCGGGCGTCAGCCACAAGGTCATGCGTTTTGTGGCGTTTGAGGGTGGCGGCGAAGCCCTCTCCGCCCTGGGTGACAACCATGTGCAGGTGCTGGCCGGCGACGCAGCCGAAGTGGGCCGGCAGATTGAACAAGGGGGGGCCGTGCGTGTGCTGGCCGTGCTGTCGGACAAACGGCTGGGCGGGCGTTTGTCGGGCGTGCCCACGGCGCGCGAGCAGGGCTTTGACATCCAGTGGCCCATTCTGCGCGGGCTCTACATGGGGCCCGGCGTGCCAGAACGCGACTACAAAGAATGGGCCGACGCACTGGCCAAAGCGGCCAGCCACCCGGGCATGGCGCGTGCACTGGCGCGCGCGGGCATGGAGCGTGGCTGGATCGCCGGCCCCGCACTGGACCACACCATCCAGCAGCAGGTTGACAGCTACCGGGAACTGGCCAGCGAGTTCGGCCTCAGCCCCAAAGCGCCACCGGCGCCGGGCAAATCGCTATCAAATCAATAGCTGTTTGCGCATACTCCACGAGGGCTAGAGGCCAATTTGGCACTAAAAATCCGCCTCCAGCAGGCTGCCCACGTTCGTCAGGACGATCCGGCCAGGCCCTGCGCCACCCGGTGCTGCGCCGCCTGCTGGCGGATAGCGTCACGCGCGCTGTCGTCCAGCCGTGCCAGGTTTTTGAGCTGCATGGCCATGCGGGCATTGGGTTTGAGCAGCGCCTCGTGCTGCATCAGAAAGTCCCAGTACAGCGTGGTGAAGGGGCAGGCTTGGGCGCCGGTGGACTGCGCGGGGTCATAGCGGCAGCCCTGGCAGTGGTTGCTCATGCGCTGGATGTATTTGCCGCTGGCCACATAGGGCTTGCTGGCCATCAGCCCGCCATCGCCAAACTGACCCATGCCCAGCGTGTTGGGCAGCTCCACCCATTCCACTGCATCCACATACACCGCCAGATACCAGACGTGCACCGCCTGTGGCTTCACGCCCAGCAGCAGCGCATACAGCCCGGTCACCATCAGGCGTTGGATGTGGTGGGCGTAGCCGTGTTCCAGGGTTTGGCCAATGGCGTCTTTGAGGCAAGCCATCTCGGTGTCACCGGTCCAGTACCAGGCGGGCAAGTCGGCCTGCGCATCCAACGCGTTGCGCGCCAGGTAGCTGGGCATTTGGGTCCAGTAGATGCCACGCACATATTCGCGCCAGCCCAAAATTTGCCGGATAAACCCCTCCACCGCGGCCAGCGGCGCATGGCCTGCGCGGTGGGCGTCTTCGGCGGCCTGCACCACCTCACGCGGGTTGATCAGCTTGAGGTTGAGCGCACAGCTCAAGTGCGAGTGGTAGAGCCAGGCCTCGCCCGCCCACATGGCGTCTTCATACTTGCCAAACAGCGGCAAGCGCTCGGTGATGAAGGCGTGCAAGGCCTGCAGCGCCTGCGGGCGCGTCACCGGCCAACCAAAACTGTGCAGCGTGCCGGGGTGGCTGGCAAAGCGGGTGTTGACCAGGGTGATGACGTCTTGCGTGATGGCGTCGGGCGCAAAGCGGGTGGGTGGCGGCACCTGCTGCGGCCCGGCCTTGCCAAAGGACTCACGGTTGTCGGCGTCAAAGTTCCACTGCCCGCCCACGGGGGCTTTGCCGTCCATCAAGATGCCGTGTTTTTGGCGCAGCGCGCGGTACCAGTACTCCAGGCGCAGCTGTTTGCGGCCTTGGGCGTGCGCCGCAAACTCGCGCACGGTGCTGAAGAAATGGTGGTCGTCGCGCAGGTCCAGTGGCAGTTGGTGGGCTGCCGCCACGGCGCGCAGGTTGTGCAGCACGCGCCAGTCGCCCGGCGCGGTGAGTACCAGGCCCGCGGGTTGTAGTGCGGTAATGTCCCGCTGCAGCACGGTGGCCAGCGTGCCCGGGTTGTTGTCGTCGTCCAGCGCGGTGTAGCGCAGCGGCAGGCCACGTGCGCGCAAGTCCTCTGCAAAGTGGCGCATGGCGCTTAAAAACACCGCCGTGCGCTGCTTGGCGGACCACACATGGGTGGACTCTTCCGCCACCTCGGCCATCCACACCACGTCTTGGGCCGGGTCAAAGCCTTCAAATGCAGACGATTCGGCATCGAGCTGGTCGCCCAGCACGATGACCAAGTGGCGCACCTGGGCGGGCATAGGGGTAGTGGGCATGGTGTTCAGTGAGTTCATTTTTTGGCCCTGCAGGCGTCGGAGCAGTAGCGCACCGCGTCCCAGTTTTTGGCCCAGGCCTTGCGCCAGGTCATGGTGCGGCCGCACACGGCGCACGGTTTGCTGGGCAGCGATTGTTTGTTGCCCTTGAAGTCGTTTTTGGCGTTGTTTTTCATGGGTGCTTTGCGGGTGTCAGCCAAACAGGTCGCCCTGGGGCGATGGCGTGTCGGCGGTTTTGGCACGGGGCTTTGCAGCCACCTTGCGCCGCTGGCCAGAGGGCGGCAGGCCGCTTTTGCGCGACCCGTGCCGTGCCTGCACATCGCCCGCCTCTGCACGCGCCTCCTGGGTTTGGCGCAGGCCGTACATGCGGTCTTTGGCAGCCTTCATGGCACGTTTGTCATCCACCACCGGGGCTGGGTAGTCGGTGCCCATCTGGCAGCCCGCCATGTTCTGCACGCTGGCGTCCATCTTCCACGGCTCAGCCAAATACGGCAGCGGCACACGGGCCAACTCGGGCACCCAGCGGCGGATGAACACGCCCTCGGGGTCCTGGTCCTGCGCCTGCTTGGTGGGCGAATACATGCGCAGCGTGTTGATGCCGGTGGTGCCGCTTTGCATCTGCATCTGGCTCCAGTGGATGCCGGGCTCAAAGTCGAGAAACTGCCGCGCCAAAAACAAGCCCGGCTCGCGCCAGTGCAGCCACAGGTGGTAACTGGCAAAGCTCACCAGCATGGCGCGCATGCGAAAGTTCAGCCAGCCGGTGGCCACCAGAGAGCGCATGCAGGCGTCCACCATGGGGTAGCCGGTGCGGCCCTCGCACCAGGCGGCAAAGTGGTCGTCGTTGAAGTCGTCCTCCCGCAGGCCGTCGCACACACGCGCAAAGTTGTGGAACTCAATGCCCGGCTCGTCTTCCAGCTTTTGCATGAAGTGGCAGTGCCAGCGGAGCCGCCCGGCAAAGCCGCGCAGCGCGTGGGCCAAGGTGCGGTCGGGGGTGGTGGCAATGGTGACCTCAGTGGCCTGGTGCACCGTGCGCACAGACAACGTGCCAAAGGCCAGGTGCGGGCTCAGGCGGCTGCAGCCGTCTTGGGCCGTGAGTGGGCTGGAGAGGGCCTTGCGGTAGTCATACCCCCGCTCGGCCAAAAACGTCTGCAGGGTGCGGCGTGCGGCTTTTTCTCCGGCGCGCTGCAGCTGCCTGCCATGCGGCGCAAAGCCCAATTCGGCCAACGTGGGCAGCACGGGCTGGTCCAGCGGCGCAGCGGCGGCAAACCCGCCCTCCAGCAGTTGCAAGGGCGCATCCATGCGCGCCTGCCAGCGCCCTGCCCAGCCGCTGCGGCTGCGCAGGCGGCGCACCACACCGGTCTGGGTGAATTCTTGCCACGCCACCTGGTGCGCCTGGCACCACTGGCCCACCTGCACATCGCGGCGGTAGCTCCAACCGGGGCCGGTTTCCTCGTGGCTCAGCAGTTGACCAAAGCCCAGCTCGGCATGCAGCGCGGTGAGCACCGGCAGCGCCGAGCCCACGCGCACCAGCAGCGGCAGGCCACGCGCGGCCAGCGCAGCACGCAGCTCGTCCAGGCAGCGCAGCACAAAGTCCACATGCTGCGCATCACACTCGGGGCTCTGCAACCATTCGGGTTCGATGATGAAGAGGCCCGCTGCATCGCCGCAGCGCTGCGCCGCAACCAGGGGCGCATGGTCGTGCACACGCAGGTCGCGCTTGAACCAGACCAGGGTGCGCAGGGCCTGCATGGCGATGGCCTGTGCGGACTACCGCCGTGGCTCCGGCGCTTGCGCCAGCAAAGCGGCGCGCAGCTCGGGGCGTTTGGTTTTGGGGTCCAGCCAGATCTTGAAGAAGGCCTCGCTAAACGCCGCGTCTGCGGTTTCGCCCAGCAACTTGCCATTCAAGAAGAAGCGTGCGCCCTCCCCCGGCAGGTGCACACCCACCAGTTGGTCACCCGACTTAACGTCCACAAACAACGTCTCCATCCATTTGGACCACGCCAGGATTTGCTCTGGCGACGAGGTGCTGATGCGCTGCAGCTCAATCAACGAGGTGTTGGTGATGTCACGCCCCTTGATGGTCGTGGCGTACCGGATATCGAGCGCAAACGGGCGCGAGAAACTGAAGGTAGCGTCAGCGCCAGGCAGCCACAGCGTCGCGTCGTAGGCCTTAAAACCAAAGAACCGCAGCGTGCCAGTGCCTTTGGCTTGCCACTTGGGCCCATAAGGGGCCAGCTCGGCAGGGGCGGCCACTGTGGCCGGGGCAGCGGCGGGCGCGGCAGATTGGGCCCACACAGCCTGGGCAGACAGCAAAGCCAGGGCCGCGAACCAGGGCAACAGCAACCGGGCGGGCAATAGATGCAAGAGGTTCATGGGCAGAGTGGGCAGGGCCCGGTTAAAAACCAAAAAGCCCAGGAATGCAGTGCAGTCCTGGGCAGCGAACGAAAGGTTCAGCGTTTACTTGGGGATCACCACGCTGTCGATCACGTGGATCACGCCGTTGTCGGCCACGATGTCGGTTTTGACAACCTTGGCGTTGTCCACCATCACCCCGCCGGTGGTGGAGATGGTCAGCTCGGAGCCCTGCACGGTTTTCACCTTGCCAGCACGCACGTCAGCCGCCATGACCTTGCCGGGCACCACGTGGTAGGTGAGGATGGCAGTCAGCTTGGCTTTGTCTTTCAGCAAGGCGTCCAGGTCAGCCTTGGGGATCTTGGCAAAGGCTTCGTCGGTGGGGGCAAACACCGTGAACGGGCCCTTGCCCTTGAGGGTATCCACCAGACCTGCCGCGCCCAGCGCTGCGGCCAGGGTCTTGAAGCTGCCCGCACCTACGGCGGTATCCACAATGTCTTTGGCCTGGGCAGAGAAAGCCACACCCAAGGACAGAACAGATGCAATCAGAAACTTTTTCATCGATATCTCCGTAACGGTTAGATCAATCAAACGCACCAAAAATGTGGCGCAGACGGAATGTACATACCAATAAGTATCCATGTGAACTTGATGGTATTTATTTATCCAAATTGGTTTTATTTTTGCCAAAGCCGGCACATTGACCACCCGACGGACCGGAAAACCCTGCATCCACTACAGTGTCTAGTGCTACAGGAAAGAGGAGCCCGCAATGAAAATCGGTGAACTGGCCAAGGCCACTGGCACACAGGTGGAGACCGTGCGGTATTACGAACGCGAGGGCCTGTTGCCCACGCCGCTGCGCACCGAGGGCAACTACCGCATCTACGGTGCCAGCCACACCGAGCGGCTGTCCTTCATCCGCCACTGCCGCTCACTGGACATGACGCTGGGCGAAATCCGCACACTGCTGGGTTTTAAAGACGCGCCCGAGGACAACTGTGAACAGGTGAACGCGCTGCTGGACGAACACATAGGCCATGTGGCCCAGCGCATCAAGGAGTTGCGCGCGCTGGAGCGGCAGCTCAAAACCTTGCGCGAGCAGTGCCAGGTGACACAGGCCGCGGCGCACTGCGGCATCTTGAGCGAGCTGTCATCGGCAGCATCCCGCGCCCAACCGGCGCAGGCAGCAGCGGGCCATGTGCATGGCAGTCACGCCCGAGGACAGCGGGCGCGCTAACGCCCCCTCATTACTCAATGCCGACCATGCCCGCGTCCGGGTAACGCGCCCCGGCCACCTTGCCCAGGGCAAACATCTGGTCCAGCTCGGCCACGTCCGCTGCCGTCAGCACAAGCTCGGCGGCCGCAGCGTTTTGTTCCAGGTAGGTGATGCGCCGGGTGCCGGGAATCGGGATCACATGCGGGTGTTTGTGCAGCAGCCAAGCCAGCGCAATCTGTGCGTTGGTGGCGCCACGCGCCGCAGCAAAACGCCCCAGCGCCTCCACCAGCAGGCGGTTGGCCACTTCGGCATCGCCGTTGATGCGCGGCAGGATTTTGCGGAAGTCGTTGCTGGCCAGCGCCGTGGTGTCCAGCGTGCCGGTGAGGAAGGCGCGGCCCAGTGGGCTGTAGGCCACAAAACTGGTACCCAGCTCGGCGCAGGTCTGCAGCATCTCTTGTTCGGGCTCGCGCGCCCACAGCGAATATTCGCTCTGCACGGCGGCAATCGGGTGCACCGCATGGGCCTTGCGCAAGCTGCTGACCGACACCTCGGACAGGCCAATCTGCCGCACCTTGCCGGCCTGCACCAGCCCAGCCATGGCACCCACCATGTCTTCCATCGGCACCTCGGGGTTGCGCCGGTGGCAGTAGTACAGGTCGATGCAATCCACCTGCAGACGGCGCAGCGAAGCCTCGCAGGCGCTGCGGATGTAGGCCGGCGTGTTGTCGATGCGGCGCTCGTATTTACCCTCCTGGCGCACGATGCCAAATTTGGTGGCCACCACCAGTTGCTGGCGCAGCGCCGGCCCGCTTTGGGCGATGAAGCGGCCCAGCAGGCTTTCGTTGTGGCCAAAGCCGTAGGTGTCGGCCGTGTCCCAGAAGTTGATGCCCAGCTCCAGCGCGCGCTGCAACGTGTGCAGCGACTGCGTGTCGTCGCTGGCGCCGTAAAACTCGCTCATGCCCATGCAGCCCAGCCCCAGGGCGGCCACGGGGGTATGGGCCTGGCCCAGGGTGCGGTGTTTCATGCGGGTGTCCTGTCGATCGTGGAAGTAGGGGTGGCGCCAATGGCTTGCAACACCTGTGCCGGAATGCGGCGCGGCTTGAGGGTCTCGGCCCACACACAGCCAATACGGATGCGGCCCTGCGCCAGCAGCGTGTCGCCGCGCCAGGCCTCTTGCACCAGCGCCATGCTGGCGGCGCCCTGCTCGACCACCTGCACGCTCACGGTAATGAGGTCATCCAGCTTGGCCGGCGCAAGGTAACGCATCTGCACCTCAGCCACGATAAAGATGGCACCGGTCGTGTCACGCAGTGCCTGTTGCTCCACGCCCGCAGCGCGCAGCCACTCGGTGCGCGCACGCTCAAAAAACTTCAGGTAGTTGGCATAAAACACCACGCCGCCCGCGTCAGTGTCCTCCCAATAAATGCGAATGGAAAAAGGATTGGGGATGTCGGGCACCGCAGCGGAACCTGCAGGTTGGCTCACAGCGTCTGCGCCAGTGCCAGCAACTGGTCGGTGGCCACGCCCCAGCCTTCGTGAAAACCCATGGCCTCGTGCTGGGCCTTGTCCTCGGCATTCCAGTGCAGCGCACGGGCGGTATAACGTGTGTGGCCCTCAGCCGTGTCTTCCAGCGTAATCTCACCCACCATAAACGGCTTGGCCGGTACCCAGCCCGCCTGAAACGCATCGGTAAACACCAGCTTGCGGCCCGGCACCAGCTCCAGAAACACGCCTTCGTTGGGAGCCTGTTCACCGGCCGGGCCCACCATGTGGGTGAAAAAGCGCCCGCCACTGCGCAGGTCCATCACCGCTTCGCTCACGCCCCAAGGCTTGGGGCAAAACCACTGCACCAAGAGCGCAGGTTCGGTCCAGCAGCGCCAGACTTTGGCAGGTGCGACAGGCAGGGTGCGCTCCAGTGTGAGGGTGTGTTCGGCAGTGGCAAGGGTCATGGTCATGGTCGTGCTCCTGGGTTTTGGCCGCAGTGTAGCGGACACCGCAGCTTGGCCCGGGCACAAAAAAAGCGGGCCGTTTGGCCCGCTTTCATCGTGAAGGCAACCCGCAGGTTTACTTCTTTTTCTCCATCATCTTTTTGCATTCCGCCTTCATCTTGTCGTCCGCTTTTTTCTCGTCCATCTTTTTGCATTCTTCCATTTTCTTGTCGTCCATCGCGCCCCCGTGGGAGGCAGCGAGTGCGCTGAAAGACAGGGTGGCAAAGGTTGCGGCAATCACAACTGACAGTAGCTTGTTCATGGGTAAACTCCAATGACTCGATGGTTAGCTGCCACCACAATAGGTGACAACTCACTCTACAACACCCATGGGAATCGTTTGGTTGACAGGTTCAAACCGCACTAGGGTTTACACGGGTGCCGCCGCCAGCCTGCTGCTTGCGCTGGCCGGCGCAGCCCTGGCAGAGCCCTACACCCCGCGCAGTGACACCCAGGTGCTGGAGACACTGCCCACCCGCCCCACCGACACCACGGCCCGCGAACTGACAACGCTACGCGCCGCCCTGGCACAGGCCCCCAACGATGCACAACGGGTGAGCGACTTGGCCCGGCGTTACTTTGCGCTGGCTACCGCCCGGGGGGACCCGCGGTATGTCGGTTATGCCGAGGCCGTGGTGGGCCGTTTTGCCGGCCCGCTGACGCCCGACCTGTTCACCCTGCGCGGCATGCTGCGCCAGTACCGCCACGACTTTTCCGGAGCCCTGCAAGACTTTGCCAGCGCGCTGCAATTGGACCCGGATTACGCGGTGGCCCACGCCTGGCGTGGTGCCATTTTTCTGGTGCAGGCCGACTACCACGCGGCGCGCCAAGAGTGTGCGGCGCTGCAGCGCCTGGGGCGCGACGCCCTGGCCGGTGGCTGCCTGGGATTGGCACAGGCCTACGGTGGACAGCTGGAGGCCGGCTACGCCACCTTGCAAAACGCACTGCGCCTGAGCCGTGATGCGGGCAACCGCCTGTGGCTGCTGACCCGCCTGGGTGAGGTGGCCGCCTGGCAAGGCCACACGGCCAAGGCCCGCGCGCACTACCAGGAGGCTTTGGCGCTGGGCCGGGACGATGTGTACCTGCTGGCGGCGTGGTCCGACTTTTTGCTTGACACCGGGCAGGCCGTCGAGGTGGTGAAGCTGCTGGCGACCTGGGAGTCTGCCGACAGCCTGCTGCTGCGCCTGGCCGAGGCCGAAACCGCTCTGCAACGGCCCGCCGCTGCGCGCCACCAGGACATGCTGCGTGACCGGTTTGCTGCGGCCCGCGCGCGCGGCGACACCACCCACCGCGCCGAAGAAGCCCGCTTTGAGCTGGTACTGCGCAAAGACCCGCGCACCGCCCTGCGCCTGGCGCAAGCAAACTACGCCATCCAACGTGAACCCCGCGATGCACGCGTGTTGCTGGAAGCGGCCAAAGCCGCCCAAGACCCGGCAGGCGCACAAGCCGCACGCGATTGGTTGGCTCGCAGTGGTTTTGAAGACCAACGCTTGCGCCGCCTGGCCGGAGACGCACCATGAACTGGCGAGTCCTCTGGCGCGTGTGTCTGACCACCCTGTGGCTGTGCGCCCTGCCTGCCTGGGCCCACAAGGCCAGCGACAGCTACCTCGTGCTCCAGGTCAACGGTACTGAGGTGTCTGGCCAGTGGGACATCGCACTGCGCGACATCGACTTTGCCCTGGGGCTGGATGCCGACGGCAACGGTGACATCACCTGGGGCGAGCTGCGTGCCCGCCATGCCGACGTTGCGGCCTGGGCTACCAGCGCCCTGACGCTGGAGCGCGGCGGTACCTGCCCGCTGCAGGTAACCCAACACCAGGTGGACACCCACACCGATGGCGCTTATGCCGTGCTCACCCTCTCGGGCCAGTGCCCGGCGGCGGGAGACGACCTGGCGCTGCACTACCGCCTGCTGTTTGACCTGGACGCACTGCACCGTGGCCTGCTGCGTCTGGAGCTGGACGGGCTGACCCACTCCGCCGTGCTGGCCCCTGACACAGCGCAACAGCGTTTTGCCCGGGGCGAGGCGTCACGCCTGGCACAGTTTGGCCAGTTTCTGGTGCAAGGCGTCTGGCACATCTGGATCGGCTTTGACCACATCCTGTTTTTGCTCTCGCTGCTGCTGCCAGTGGTGCTGGTGCGCCGCGCGGGGGCGTGGCAAGGCGTGGACCGTTTTCGTGATGCACTGCGTGAGGTGTTGTGGGTGGTGACCGCATTCACCGCGGCCCACTCCATCACGCTGTCGCTGGCGGCGCTGCGGGTGGTGGAGCTGCCTTCGCGCTGGGTGGAGTCCGCCATTGCGCTGTCGGTGGTGCTGGCGGCGGCCAACAACTTGCGGCCCTTGGTCGGTGAGCGGCGCTGGATGGTGGCCTTTGGTTTTGGCCTGATCCATGGCTTTGGCTTTGCCAGCGTGCTGGCCGAACTGGGCCTGCCGCAAGAGACGCTGGTGCTGAGCCTGGTGGGCTTCAACTTGGGGGTGGAGGTGGGCCAACTGGCCATCGTGGCGGTGTTTTTGCCGTTGATCTTCTGGCTGCGCAACACCCCCGCCTACCGGCATGGCATCTTTGTCGGTGGTTCCTTGCTCACCATGGCCATCGCCCTGGTCTGGCTGGCAGAGAGGGTACTGGACCTGAAACTGATCAGCGCCTAGTGACCCGAGGGGCAAGGACGGCTTTCTTGTCTACTTGCCGCCCAGCCCCATGGACCGCGTGATCACCTCTTTCATGATCTCGTTGGTGCCGCCGTAGATGCGCTGCACGCGCGCATCCGCATAAGCGCGGGTGATGGGGTATTCCCACATGTAGCCGTAGCCGCCAAACAGTTGCACGCATTCGTCCATCACCTTGCACTGCAGGTCCGTGGTCCAGTACTTGGCCATGCTGGCCGTGGCCGTGTCCAACTTGTCATGGCCAATCAGCTCGCAGCATTTGTCAACAAACACGCGCGCCACCTGCACCTGGGTCTGCAGCTCGGCCAGCGTGAAGCGCGTGTTCTGAAAGCTGGCCACGGGCGCGCCAAACACCTTGCGCTCTTTCACGTAGTCCACGGTCCAGTCGATGGCGGCCTGCGAGGCGGCCACGGCGCCAATGGCGATCTGCAGGCGCTCCCAGGGCAGTTGCTCCATCAGGCAGATGAAGCCCTTGTTCTCATACGCCTTGCCGCCCAGCAGGTTGTCGGCCGGCACGCGCACGTTGTCGAAGAACAGCTCAGAGGTGTCCTGCGCCTTCATACCCATCTTCTTGAGCCGCTGGCCCACGCTGAAGCCCGGCATGCCGCGCTCCACCAGCAGCAGGCTGGTGCCCTTGCCACCGGCGGCGGGGTTGGTCTTAGCCACCACGACCACCAGGTCCGCATGCCAGCCGTTGGTGATGAAGGTCTTGCTGCCGTTGAGCAGGTAGCTGCCATCGGCCTGCTGGATGGCGGTGGCCTTGATGCCCTGCAGGTCCGAGCCCGCAGCGGGCTCGCTCATGGCGATGGCGCCCACCATCTCGCCACTGGCCAGCTTGGGCAGGTACTTGGCCTTTTGCTCCGGCGTGCCGTAGTGCAGGATGTACGGCGCCACGATTTCGCTGTGCAGCCCAAAGCCAATGCCGGTGAAGCCGCCGCGCGCCAGCTCCTCCATCTGGATCACCGAGTACAGCTTGTCGGCCTCGGAGCCACCGTATTCCTCGGGCATGGTCATGCACAGAAAGCCGTTCTCGCCGGCCTTGTTCCACACGGCGCGGTCTACATAGCCCTGCTCTTCCCATTCGGCATGGAAAGGCGCAATCTCTTTCTCCATGAAGCGGCGAAAGCTGTCGCGGAAGGACTCGTGGTCGGGGGAAAACAGGGTGCGTTCAATCATGGGGTTTCCTCGGGTCATGTGACATTATTTTTACAAAGCGTTTGCTTGGTAAAAAGAATATACTGCAATTCAGTCCAGAACGACAGGCCCTAGCCTGCGCCCGAACAACCCGAGGAGACACCCCATGAGCGAAGCATTTGTGTTTGACGCCATCCGCACCCCACGCGGCAAGGGCAAGAAAGACGGCAGCCTGCACGAGGTCAAGCCCGTCACCCTGCTGGCTGGCCTTTTGTCCGACTTGCAGCAGCGCCACGGTTTTGACACGGCGCGCGTGGACGACGTGGTGATGGGTGTGGTCTCCCCCGTGGGCGACCAGGGCTCCGTCATTCCCAAGGTGGCTGCGCTCAAGGCGGGCTGGGACTTCCAGGCTTCGGGTGTGCAGATCAACCGCTTCTGCGCCTCCGGCCTAGAGGCCGTGAACATGGCCGCGCAAAAAGTACGCTCGGGTTGGGAAGACCTGGTGGTGGCCGGTGGTGTGGAGAGCATGAGCCGCGTGCCGATTGGCTCCGACGGCGGCGCCTGGGCCATGGACCCGGAGACCAATTCGCAAACCCTGTTTGTGCCGCAAGGCATTGGCGCGGATTTGATCGCCACGCTGGAAGGATTCACCCGTGCCGATGTGGATGCGTACGCGCTCGAATCACAACGCCGCGCCACCAAGGCACAGGCGGCGGGCTACTTTGACCAATCCGTACTGCCCGTGAAAGACGCGCTGGGCCAGACCATTCTGGCGCGCGACGAGTTCATCAAACCCGGCACCACGCTGGAAGGCCTGGCCGGGCTCAAGCCCGCGTTTGCCGATATGGGCGGCATGGGCTTTGACGCCGTGGCGTTGACCCGCTACCCGCAGGTGGAGCGCATCCACCATGTGCACCACGCGGGCAACTCGTCGGGCATTGTGGACGGCGCAGCCGCCGTGCTGGTGGGCAACGAAGCCGCCGCCAAGGCGCATAACTTGACACCGCGCGCGCGAATTGTGGCCACGGCCCTGAGCGGGGCCGACCCCACCATCATGCTCACCGGCCCCATGCCCGCCACGCGCAAGGCGCTGGCCAAGGCGGGGCTGACGGTGGATGACATCGACCTGTTTGAAGTGAACGAGGCCTTTGCCGCCGTGGTGATGCGCTTTATGAAGGAGATGAAGGTGCCGCACGACAAGGTGAACGTGAACGGCGGCGCCATTGCCATGGGCCACCCGCTGGGCGCCACGGGCGCCATGATTTTGGGCACGCTGATTGACGAGCTGCACCGACGCAAGCTGCGCTACGGCCTGGCCACGCTGTGCGTGGGTGGCGGCATGGGCATTGCCACTATCGTCGAGAGAATTTGAAGCCTTTTAGGCCTCTAGCCCACGTATTCATTGCGCAAGCAGCTCCTTATTTCATAGCAGGTTAACTCCATGAAAACCATCCAATATTCGCTGGACAACATCGACGGTAAGGGCATTGCCACCATCACCTTCGACGAGCCAGACTCCCCCGTCAACACCATGTGCCTGCAGTGGCAGGAAGACATGGACGCGGTGGCCGCCCGTGTGCTGCAGGACAAGGACAGCATCACCGGCATCCTGCTGGCGTCCGCCAAAACCACCTTCTTTGCGGGTGCCGACCTCAAGGCCGCCATGCGCCTTACGCCAGCCGACGCGCCGCGCATCTTTGAAGAAATCGAGCGGGTCAAAAAGAACTTCCGCACCATCGAGACCCTGGGCAAGCCCGTGGTCAGCCTGCTCAACGGCACGGCGCTGGGCGGCGGCTGGGAGGTGGCGCTGGTGGGCCACTACCGCATTGCCGTGGACGACAAGAAGACCCAGTTTGGCCTGCCCGAGGTGACGCTGGGCCTGCTGCCCGGCGCCAGCGGCGTGACCAAGATGACGCGCCACTTAGGCCTGATGGGTGCGCAGCCCTACCTGGTGGAGGGCAAGACCTTCAACCCCGCAGAGGCCAAAGCCCTGGGTTTGGTGCATGAGCTGGTGGCCCCTGGCCCCGATGCAGCCACGGAGATGAAAACCAAGGCCCTGGCCTGGATCGCCGCCAACCCCAACGCCCAGCACCCCTGGGAGGCCAAAGGCTACAAGGTGCCCGGCGGCCTGCCCTCCTCGCCCGCCGTGGCTGGCATGCTGCCGGTGGTGCCAGCGGTCATCAAGAAGAACACCCGCGGTCTCTACCCCGCGCCCGAGGCCATCATTGCCTGCATGGTCGAAGGCCTGCAGGTGGACCTGGAGACCGCGCTACGCATTGAGAGTCGCTACCTGGCCAAGCTCATGTCCGGCCCGCAGGCCAAGGCCATGATCAACACCTTTTTCTTCAACCTCAACGCCATCAAGAGCGGCCAGAGCCGCCCGGCCGGCGTGCCGCGCTTCAAGCCCGCCAAGGTGGGCCTGCTGGGCGCCGGCATGATGGGCGCGGGCATTGCCTACAGCCAGGCCAGCAAGGGCATAAGCACGGTGCTGAAGGACGTGAGCCAGGAGAAGGCCGACCTGGGCAAGAGCTACAGCGCCAAGATCACCCAAGGCCGGGTCGACAAGGGCCGCATGAAGCCCGAGGCACAACAAGCCATCCTCGACCTGATCCAGCCCACCGGCAGCGCAGCCGACCTGCAGGGCTGCGACCTCATCATCGAAGCCGTGTTCGAGAACCGCGAGCTCAAGGCCCGCGTGACGCAGGAGGCCGAGCCGCTGCTCGCGCCCGGCGGCTTCTTTGCCTCCAACACCTCCACCCTGCCCATCACCGGCTTGGCCACGGCCTCTGCCCGCCCCGAGAAGTTCATCGGCATCCACTTCTTCAGCCCCGTGGACAAGATGAAGCTGGTGGAAATCATCAAGGGCAAGCAGACCGACGACGAAACCGTGGCGCGCGCTTTTGACTATGTGCAGGCACTGGGCAAGCTCCCCATCGTGGTGAACGACTCGCGCGGCTTCTTCACCAGCCGCGTGTTTGGCACCTTTGTGATGGAGGGCGCGGCCATGCTGGGCGAAGGCATTCCGGCCGCGGCGATTGAGAACGCAGGCGTGCAGTGCGGCATGCCCGTGGGCCCGCTGGCCGTGCTGGACGAAACCGCTCTCACGCTGAGCCTGCATGTGATGGAGCAAACCCGCAAAGACTTTGAAGCCGAAGGCAAGACCTATGTGGCCACACCCGGCGAGCTGGTGGTGGAGCAGATGGTGCGCAAGCACGAGCGCCCCGGCCGTGCTGGCGGTGCGGGCTTCTACGAATACCCCACAGAAAAAGGTGCCAAGAAGTTTCTGTGGCCCGAACTCAAAGGCCTGTTCGAGAAAGCGGAAACGCCCTGGAACATCACCGACCTGAAAGACCGCCTGCTCTACCGCCAAGCCGTGGAGACCGCGCGCTGCCTGGCGGAGGGTGTGCTGACCAGCGTGCACGACGCCAACATTGGCTCCATCTTCGGCATCGGCTTTCCAGCCTGGACGGGCGGCGCCATGCAGTTCATCTATGGCATGGGCATTGAGGTGTTCGAGGCACGTGCCGCCGAGCTGGCGGCCCAGTTTGGCCCAGGTTTTGCATTGGGCGATGATGTGAAGGCGGCCATCCGCCGTTACCAACCCCACTACTGAGCCCACGGCTACCCCCACACCCATGCTTGCCCAACTGCTGCGCCGTATTCTGCTGGCCCAAACCCTGGCCGGTGCAGCGCTGGGCTACTGGCTGTGGAGCTCGGTATTCGGCGCCATCGCCCTGGCGCTGGCGCTGCCTGTGGCCATACTGCTGCTGGGCGATGTGGCCAGTGCCCTCATCACCCGCGGGCCTGAGCCCTGGCGCGATTGGTGGCGTGCACTAGCGGGCGAGATGGTGGCGGGCGTAGTGGTGTTTTTGCTGCGCCAGCCCTGGGAGCGCCGGGCCCCGCGCTACCTGGCCGCCACCGGCAGCACGCCGCGCGTGCCCGTGGTGCTGGTGCATGGCTACCTGTGCAACCAATGCATCTGGGACACCACGGCAGCGCAGCTGCGCGCCCAGGGCCACGCGGTGTTTGCGGTGGACCTGGAGCCGGTGTTTGCCTCCATCGACGACTACACCGCCACCCTCGAATCCGCCGTGGCCAGCGTGCTGCTGAACACCGGGCAAACGCAGGTGGCCCTGGTGGGCCACAGCATGGGCGGCCTGGCCATTCGGGCCTGGCTGCGCAAGCACGGCACGGCACGTGTGGCGCGGGTGCTCACGCTGGGCACCCCGCATGTGGGCACCAAGCTGGCCAAGGGCAGCCGCACCCCCAATGGCCTGCAAATGCTGTGGGGCAGCCCCTGGCTGGCCACGCTGGCCGACGGCGAAGACGATGCCCTGCGCCGCCTGCTGCGCATTGCCATCACCCCGCAAGACAACATCGTGTACCCCCAACGGGCGCAAACGCTGCCCGGCATCACGCCCACCGTATTCCCCGGCATCGGCCATTTGCAAATGTGCCTGGACCCGGACGTGAATGCCTGGGTGCTGCGCGAACTGGCTGACCTGCACCCCACCTTCCACGGAGCCACCCCATGACCGAGCTCGTCGTTCGCAAGCTGCTGATTGACCTGAACACCCCGTTTGCCACGCGCTGGAATGGCGGCGACGCGTTCCGCTCCGCCTTCTTCAACGCGCTGTCCATGAGTTTTCCGCTGGGCGAGCAGTACTTCATGGATTCAGTGCGCGCCGGGCTCAAGACCCTGCCCGACGACCAGCGCTCGCGCTTTGCCGCCGAGGTGCAAGGCTTTGTAGGCCAGGAGGCCACGCACCGCCGCATCCACAGCCTGTTCAACGCCCAGCTCACGCAGCAGGGCTTTGACAACGCGCTGGAGCGCCGCGCCGCCAAGCGCCTGCTGGCCAATGCCCACCACGATGTGCGCAACCACGTGGCCGCCACCGCGGCTACGGAGCACCTCACCGCCATCTTTGCCGACTGGATGCTGAGCCACCCCGAGGCGCTGGAAGGCAGCGAGGACCGCCTGAAAACCCTGTGGCTGTGGCACAGCGCCGAAGAGAGCGAGCACCGCAGCACCGCGTTTGACGTGTACCAGGCCATGGGCGGCAACCACGAGTGGCGCCTGCGCCTGTTCCGCTATATCACCTTGACATTTTTTGCCGACGTGGCGCGCCAGACTGTGCGCAACCTGTGGCACGACAAGGCGCTATTGCGCTGGAGCACCTGGCGCAGCGCGGGCCATTTTTTGTTTGGCAAGCAGGGCATCATCCGCAGCAACCGGGCGCTGTGGCGCGCCTACTTGCGCGAAGATTTTCACCCGCGTGAGCAGGATGCGACGCGGTCGGTGCAATGGCTGCGCGACAATAGTGGCCAGTTCACCGTGGTGGGGCAACCCGCCTAAGCCCCTGTCCCACTGCATGCCACCCAGCACATCCCCAGCCCCCCGCCCCGGCCCCCGTTCCAAGACCGAATTGTTTGTTGCCTTCTCGCTGCTCGCCCTGCAGGGCTTTGGCGGCGTGCTGGCCGTGGTGCAGCGCGAGCTGGTCGACAAAAAGAAGTGGCTCACGCCCGAAGAATTTATTGAAGACTGGGCCGTCGCCCAGATCCTCCCGGGCCCGAATGTGGTCAACCTCTCGCTCATGCTGGGCGACCGCTACTTTGGCCTGCGCGGCGCGGTGGTTGGCGTGGCGGGCATGCTGTGCTTTCCACTCATCATCGTGCTGATCATGGCCGCCGCCTTTGCCGGTGTGGCCGACAACCCGCAGGCCCAGGGTGCGCTGCGCGGCATGGGGGCGGTGGCCGCGGGGCTGATCGCCGCCGCCGGCCTGCGCCTGGTGCCGGCGCTCAAAAGCAATGTGATGGGCCTGGGCGCCTGCGTGGCTCTGGTGATAGCCACCTTTGCCGCAGTGGCGCTGCTACGGGTGCCGCTGGCCTGGGTGCTACTGGGCGTGGGCGGTGTGGGCTGTGTGTGGGCCTATGTGTGCCTGGGCAAGCTGGCGGCACAGGCCCCCAAGAAGGAGGCCCCATGAGCATCACCCTGACCGCCGCCCAGTGGCTGGAGCTGTTCATGCACTTTGCATCGCTCTCGCTGCTGGCGGTGGGCGGCGCCATCACCACGGCGCCCGATATGCAGCGCTTTCTGGTGGTGGAGCAAGGCTGGCTCAGCGACGAGCAGTTCAGCTCCAGCATCGCACTGGCCCAGGCCGCGCCGGGCCCCAACATCCTGTTTGTGCCCCTGGTGGGCTGGAACATCGGGCTCAACGCTGCAGGCAGCCTGGCTGCCGGCTGGTACGGCCTGGCCTTTGCCATGGCCGGTGTGTTCGTCACGCTCATCGGCATCATGCTGCCCAGCTCCATCCTCACCTTCACCGCCGCCCGCTGGGGCCACCGCAACCGCGAGCTGCGCGCCGTGCGCGCCTTCAAACAAGGCATGGCCCCCCTCGTCATCGCCCTGCTGGTGGCCACCGGCTGGATCCTGGCCGCCAACCACAAGGCCGACACCCAGCACCTAGCCCTGTGGGCCGTCACCGCTGTCAGCACCCTCATCGTCTGGAAAACCCGCATCCACATCCTGTGGCTACTGGGCGCGGGGGCAATAGCGGGCTGGATGGGGTGGATTTAGTCCGGGGTGACATCGGCTCAGCTTCGTTTTCTGGCCATCTCCATCCAGCAGTTGCTGCAGCGCCATCGTCCGGGTGCCAGCTCCACCCCGCCCTCTGGGGGGCGCTCGCCTTGGCAGCGCCCTGAGCAAAAGCGAAAACGGGCTGAATCTCGCATAGTGTGGCTGCTGTTCTCAGGGACAGCATGCACGGCGGCAGATGGAGACATGGCTTGCATTCGGTATCACCTCTCGGTTCACGTCAAAAAATGTCGTTCCCATGCTAACCAGGGTGTTTGACGCTGATGTTGCACACTTGCAAGCAGTATCCGGGCCACCAACACCGTAAAATTGCGGTATGAGTAAGCCAGCAGACAAAACCAAGATCCTGGAGGATGGCTTGCGCTACAAGTCCAAGGTCGGAGGATCACCCTTCATGACCGCATCCAATCCCGGCGCAGCCACCATGTCCTGCTTCTTGTGCGGCAAGCACAGGCCGCGCAGTGAACTGAAATCCCGCAAGTTCATTGGTAAATCCCAGGCCGTGTGTGACCCCAAGTGCGGCTGAGGGCACAAGCGCACCGGTGGTTAGGCCCCACCCGCGCATGCCCATGGGCCGCCTGAACACCGAATTTTCCCGCCTGTATTTGGTGCCCGACCCGGTGCCGCCGGAACAAGGGCATCTGCTCACCACGGATGGCACTGTCAGGGCGATGGTGCTGGAGATTGCCAGACCCGCGGACTGGACGGAGCTGTCTGCGGTCTGGAGCGGCGTGCAGCACGACTTGGCGTTGCCTGCGGCTGCCATCGCCGTGTCGGGAACAGACGGGTTGCAGCTGTGGTTTTCTGTGGCGGAGCCGGTCAAGGCCCAGGATGCAGCGGATTTTTTGTCTGGGCTGCAGCACAAGTACCTCAGCACCACCGCCGCGAAAAGGATCCACCGGTATCCGTCCGGTGCGCAGGACGCTGCGGTGGGGCACCGACATGCGAGAGAAGTTCCCGCGGTGCACGAGGACACCGGAAATTGGTCCGCATTCGTAAGCCCAGACTTGGCGTCCGTGTTTGGTGAAGAGCCTTGGCTGGATCTCCCGCCCAATCCCGATCAGCAGGCGGACATTCTCTCCCGGCTGAAGTCAATGAAAACGCCCCAGTTTCGCGATGCTTTAGGGCTCTTGCGGGCAGCACCCGACGCTGCGACACAAGCCGCGGAATCCCGTGCAAAACAACCCGGCAACAGAGCAGCTGCGCCCCCGGGATACAACACCGGAAAAATGAGCCCCAAAGAGTTTCTGATGCAGGTGATGAATGACCCTGCGGTCGGTTTGAAGGACAGGATGGAAGCAGCGAAGGCGCTGCTGCCCTACGCAGACTGAGCCAGCAGGCGCCGCACCTGCGCCAAGCCGGCGGCCATGATAAACACCAAAACCCCCGCCCATTTGGCACTGGCACACAGCCCCGCCAGCAGGTAACACGCCGCGGCCCAGGGAGAGACCACAGCACCGCTTCCCGTCAGCCCCCAGTGCAGCAGATTCTCCCCCGCGTCACACACTGCCGCCAGCGGCAACAGCAGCGCCAGCCACCGCAGGGGCAGCCATGTCGCCAGAGGTTCAAAAAAACGGGTGCGTGCCGCGGCCAGGTAGCCCGCCGCGCCATAACTCAGTAGCAGGAACCCATCCACCGGCAGGTGGGTGCGAAAGCGCTGCACACCTTCGGGGCCCCAGGCTTGCAGCACTTGGGCAAAAGCTTCTGGGGTAAAGGTGAACTGCAGCGCCACCACGCTGGGCTGCAGCGGCGCCAAGTAGATGCCGAGCCCACCGAACAAGAGCACGCAAGCCGCGGCGGCCAGCTTCAGGGGCGCGGTGGACGCGTGCATGAATCCGCTTAGCGTGGGTTTTCGAAGAACAGGTAGTTGGAGCCGAAGTCGCTGATTTCGAAGTAGACCTTCTTCTCACCGGAGTCGGCCTGCATGTTCAGGTTTTCGTCCAGCACGCCGTAGCCAAAGCGGTAGCTGCGCGGCTTGCCGTCTTCGGTGCCCATGGCGGTGCTGAGTTTGTCGATCTTGAGGAAGCGGCGCACCAGCTTGTCACCGGCGTAGAACTCCAGCACGCCGTCGGTACCGGTCCAGTTCTGGATGTCTCGGCTGATCTTGTTTTGCTGCTCCTGGGTGCAACCCAACAAGACAAAAGTGGCCACCAGGCCCACCAATATTGCGCGAACAGCTCCCGATTTCATAGCGATCATGCTCATTCCCTGGGGTTCAAGTTACTTGGCAACTGCGGTGCGCTGGCGCAGCGCCTCGTACAAGCAGACGCCGCTGGCCACCGACACGTTCAGGCTTTCCACCGCACCCTGCATAGGAATGCTGACCAGCTGGTCGCAGGTCTTGGCGGTGAGCTGGCGCATGCCGTCGCCCTCGGCCCCCAGCACCAGGGCCACGGGGCCTTTAAGGTCGGCCTGGTAGAGGTTGCTGGTGGCTTGGTCGCTGGTGCCGATGATCCAGATGTTGCGCTCCTTCAACTCGTTGAGCGTGCGCGCCAGGTTGGTCACCATGAAGTACGGCACGGTCTCGGCCGCGCCGCTGGCCACCTTGGCCACCGTGGCATTGATGCCGGCCGCGTGGTCCTTGGGGGCAATGACGCAGTGCGCGCCCGCGCCATCGGCCACACGCAGGCAGGCGCCCAGGTTGTGCGGGTCGGTCACACCGTCCAGCACCAGGATCAGCGGATTGGTGCGCTGGTCTGCAGGCAACTCAGCGTTGGCGGCTTCCAGGTTTTCCAGCAGCTCGTCCAGCGAATGGACCTGTTTGATCTCTTGCACACGGGCGGCCACACCCTGGTGGCCATGGCTACCGGCAATCTTGGCCAGGCGCATGCCGTCGGCGTCGACCACGCGGATGCCGGCCTCGGCCACCTTTTCCAGAAACTGGCGCATGCGCGCGTCGCGGCGCGTGGGCTCGTAGAAGATTTCGATGATGGATTTGGGGGCGGTCTTCAGGCGCACGCCCACGGCATGGAAGCCGAATAGCACTTTGGGGGATGACATGCCCCGATTATCGGGCCTACGCCCTCAAAACCCAGCCCAGCGACAGCACATAACGGCTGCCACCCACCACCCGGGTCACGCTGTGCTCGCAGGCGTCGGGGCGGAACAGCTTGATGCGGCGGCTGGCGTAGAGGGGCGTGGCACAGACAAAGTCGCCACCCGATGGGGACGACTTGAGCACGATGTTGAGCCGGTAGTGGTGCCCGGCCTGCACCGGGTCAGTGTGCGGCGGAATCTCGGAGCCCTCGGGGTAACGGATCAGATAACTGTCAAATGGCAGCGGCCAGCGCGCGGTGAGCAGCAGCATCTTGTCGTAGCCCGTGCCTTGACGGCCGTGCTGCCAGCGCAAGGCGGTTTGCAGGTACTTGCGCATGCCACACCAGGTCACAAAGGCACCATATTTGCTACGTTTTCAGGAGCTTCTCGCGCAATATCCACGGGCTCCAGAGGCCAAAATGGCTCAAACCTCAGCCGCAGGCTCTGCCACCACCCTGCCCGCCTCGATGGTGATGCGGCGGTCGCAGCGGGCGGCAATGCCGCGGTCGTGGGTGACCAGCACCAGGGTCGTTCCCTGTTCGCGGTTCAGGTCAAACATCAGCTCCATGATTTTTTCGCCGGTGGCAAAGTCCAGGCTGCCGGTGGGCTCGTCGGCCAGCAGCACGGCGGGCTTGACCACAAAAGCCCGGGCCAGCGCCACGCGCTGCTGCTCGCCACCGCTCAGCACCTTGGGATACGAATTGAGCCGCTGCGACAAGCCCACGCGGGCCAACATCTCGGTGGCGGCGCTGCGGGCGTCTTTGCGGCCATCCAGTTCCAGCGGCAGCATCACGTTTTCCAGCGCGGTGAGGTTGCCCAACAGCTGGAAGCTCTGGAACACAAAACCCACCTGCTTGGCGCGCAAGGCGGCGCGTGCGTCTTCGTCGATGGCAAAAATGTCGTGGCCGGCCAGGCGTACGGTGCCGCTGGTGGGAGTGTCCAGCCCGGCGATGATGGAGAGCAATGTACTCTTGCCCGACCCGGATGCTCCGACGATGGCCGCGGTCTCGCGGGCTTTGAGTGCAAAATCAATGTCGCGCAGGATCTCCAGCGTGCCGGTGGAATCAGTCACCGCCTTGAAAACATGGTCAACCGAAATGATGGAATCAGACATGGGGCTCTCTGTAGTTCGACGACACTGTATCGCGCTGCTTATTTTGGCGGGATTTGCAGGGGCTTCCCTGGCCCAGCCCAAGCCACACACCATTTTGGTGGTGGGCGACTCGCTGAGCGCCGAATACGGCCTCAAACGGGGCACCGGCTGGGTGGCGCTGATGGAGCAGCGCCTGGCCAAAGAGAACCCGCAGGCCAAGGTGGTCAACGCCAGCATCAGCGGTGACACCACCTCGGGCGGCCGCTCCCGGCTGCCCGCGCTGCTGGCCCAGCACAAACCCACGGTGGTGGTGGTGGAGCTGGGGGGCAATGACGCGCTACGCGGTCTGCCCCTGGCAATGACCCAGGAAAACCTGCAGGCCATGACCCAGGCGGCCCAGGCCGCCGGCGCCAAGGTGCTGCTGGCCGGTATGCAGGTGCCGCCCAACTATGGGCAGGACTACACCAAGAAGTTTTCCGAGACCTTTGCCGCCGTGGCCAAGGCCCAGAAGGCGGCGCTAGTGCCGTTCTTGCTCAAGGGTGTCGCCGACGGGCCCAACGCGGCCAAGTTGTTCCAGGCCGACCGCATTCACCCCAACGAGTCGGCCCACCCCACCATCCTCAACACCATGTGGCCCGCCGTGCGTGCGCTGCTGCGCTAAGCCGCCCCTATGAGTTTGAAACTGATGGCCGCCGCCCAGGCCCTGGCCCAGCTGGACCAGTTTGACGCGGTGATTGATGCACGCAGCGAAGGTGAATACGCACTGGACCACCTGCCCGGTGCGCAGAACTGGCCCACGCTGCACGACGACGAGCGCATCACGATTGGCACCCTGTACAAACAGGTCAGCCCGTTTGAGGCACGCAAGCTGGGTGGGGTAACGGCGGCGCGCAATATCGCCAGCAACATTGAAACCCACGCACTGGACAAACCCAAACACTGGGCCCCGCTGGCCTATTGCTGGCGCGGTGGCCAGCGCAGCGGCTCACTGAGCCTGGTGCTGGACCAGATCGGCTTCAAGGTCACGCTGGTGCAAGGCGGCTACAAGGCGTTTCGCGCAGCGATGCTGGAAGACATTCCGCTGCAGGCCCAGCGCTTGCAGTTGGAGGTGGTGTGTGGCACCACCGGCTGCGGCAAAACCCGCCTGTTGCACGCCCTGGCGACCGAGGGCGCGCAGGTGCTGGACCTGGAAGGCCTGGCCAACCACCGCAGCTCCCTCTTGGGTGCGGTGCCCGGTCTGCCCCAGCCCACCCAAAAGCGCTTTGACACGCTGGTATGGGACACGCTGCGCAAATTTGACGCCACCCGCCCCGTGTATGTGGAAAGCGAAAGCAAGAAGATTGGCAACCTGACCCTGCCCACGGCCCTGGTGGAGCGCATGCATGCCAGCCCCTGCCTGCAGCTGAGCCTGCCCACCGAAGAACGTATTGAACTGCTGCTGGAGGACTACAGCCACCTGGTGCATGACACCGCCTACTTTTGCCACCGGCTGGACGTGATGGCTGAGTTTCGCGGCAAGGTGGTGGTGCAGGGCTGGAAAGACCAGGTGGCAGCAGGCAACTTCCGCCCCGTGGTGCAAGACCTGCTGACGCAGCACTACGACCCGAGTTACCTCAAGTCCATGCAGAACAACTTTCGCCATTTCGGCGCCGCGCGCAGCATCACCGCCAGCGATCGCTCTGCAGACGCGATGCGCAAGCTGGCGCAGGCGCTCTTGGCGCCCTAACAGGTCATTGGGGGGGAGAGCGGGCCTAGGGAGCCTGACCGCTCAGTGGCGGTCGCTCTCAGGCAGCGTCGCCAGCGGCCGTGCCTTCTGCGGGCGTGCCGGGCTCTGCGTCGGTCTCATCGTTCTCAGGCGCGTCACCGGTCAGTTTGCGCTCGGCCTTGCTCTTGAGCTTTTCTTCTTTTTTCTTTCGCTTGGCCAGTTCTTTCTGACGCTTTTCGTAACCGTAATTGGGTGTTGCCAAGATGTGCTTTCAGTTTGATGGGGCCACTGTAACATCTCCCGGCCACTGCACCGCCCCCCGGTAGGCATGCCAGCTGGCGTGCCCCAGCCAGGGGCCCACCACCAGCAGGCCCAAACTCCAGGGCAACAGCATGGCCAGCACTACCAGCGTGGTCAGCAGCAGGCCCCACAGCACCATCACCCCGGTGTTGTGAAAGACCACCTCCAGGCTGGTGATGGCGGCCGAGATGGCGTCGGTGTCGCGGTCCAAAATCATGGGGATGGAGACCACTGCGGTGGCAAACACCAGCATGGCAAAGGCGCCACCCACCACGGCATAGGCCGCCACAAACTCCCAGTTTTGCGGGTTAAACACCGCCTCCAGCACCCCGGTGGTGGACGGCATGCCGGTGTTGAAGAACACGGCAAACACCACCAGCGACGCCCGGCCCCACAGAAGCTCCAGCAACACCAGCACCAAAACCAGCAGCCCCATGCTGCCCAGATGGCGGTCCCAGCAGGTGACTGATGCCCCCAGCGCCGGGGCAACGCCGAGCTCGCGACGGCGGCTCACCTCGTACAGGCCCATGGCCAGAAACGGGCCTAGCAACAGGCAGCCAGAGGCAATCGACATGGTGTATTCGGGTTTGGCGCGGAACACCGCGGTCAACACCACGGCCATGGTGCAAAAGGCCACGCCATAAAAGGCCGCAATGCCGGGGTGTGCCAGCAGGTCGGCCGCGCCCTTGCACAGCCAGACAAAAGGTTGCCCCCAGGTGAGCGGAACAATCGTCTTGCGTGGTGCATCCGAAGGCGGCGGCACATAAGGCTCGGCCATCACGGGCAAGTCTTGCCCGGAAGTTTCTGGTGGGGGTGAGGTGTGCATGGCCGCAGCTTAAAGCGGCGGTGGGGCCTTGCCTACTCAGGAAAACACGCAGAGGTCATGCGGGTGCACAGCCTCTGCGCGAACGCGACTCAGCGCAGTGCGTTCAGCGCTTGCGCGATGTCAGCTTGCAGGTCGGCCACGTCTTCCAGGCCAATGGAGAAACGTACCAGCGTGCCCGGCAGCAAATGCGCCGGCCAGCCCGTGCGCATGGTCTCCAGCTCGTACGGCACCACCAGGCTGATGGGGCCGCCCCAGCTGTAGCCCAGGCGGAACAGTTTGAGCGCGTCACAAAACGCGTCGGTCTGCGCCTGGGTGAAACGTTTGTCCAAAATCACGCTGAACAGGCCCGCCGCTGTGCCCTCGGCACCGCCACACAGGGCTTTCCAGTGTGCGTGGCCGGGCGACTCCTCCAGCGCCGGGTGCAGCACCTGCACAAACTCGGGCAGGGTTTGCGCCCAGGCCGCCAAACTGCGGGTCGCCACGTCGTGGGTGCGGTAGCGCAGCGCCATGCTGGGCAGAGAGCGCAGCACCAGCTCCACATCGTTCATGCCCACACCAATACCAAACCGCATGTGGGTGAGCTTGAGCTTGAGGTGCAGGCCAGCGTCACGTGTAATGACGCTGCCCATGAGCACATCACCACCACCGCTGGGGTACTTGGTCAGCGCGTGGGCCGAGATATCGACGCCCACGGCCGGGCTGGCGCCAGGTACCAGGTCAAACGGCGCAAACGCCAGACCCGCACCCCAGGTGTTGTCCAGCGCGGTCAGCACCTTGCGGCGCTGGCAGATGCGGACCATTTCCACCAGGTTGGGAAACTCCAGCGAGACCGAGCCCGCAGCTTCGAGCCACACCAGCTTGGTGCGGCTGGAGATTTGCGCTTCCAGGTCCTCGGGGTCCATGGGGTTGTAGTACTGGTGGGTAATGCCCCAGCCCAGCAACTCGCCCTCGACCAGGGATTTGTTGGGGCCGTAGGCGTTGTCGGGCAGCAGCACCTCGTCGCCGCTCTTGAGCAGCGACATGGCCACCAGGCCCAATGCTGCCAGGCCGCTGGGCACCAGCAGACATTGCGCGCCACCTTCCAGCGTGGCCAGGCGTTCTTCCAGCGCGTAGCTGGTGGGCGTGCCGTGCAGGCCGTAGGTGTAGGCGGTTTTGTCTTTCCACTCGCGGCTGCGCATGGCGGCCACGGTGGGGAAGAAGACGGTGGACGCCTTGAAGACGCCGGGCTGCGGCGCTTCAAACCCGCCAGGAGGCTGGTAGGCGTGGTGGATCAGGTCGGTAATGCGTTCGGTCATGCGGCGCTGCAGGGGTCTGTCAGACGCTCCACTTCTGGATGAGCTGCTGCGGACGCAGCGAGTCGTAGCCCTCGAAGGGCTGGTGGATCCAGGGGTTGGTGGGCAGAAACTCGACCGAATAATCGGGCGTGAAGGTGCTCAGCGCCTTGGTCCAGATCACGGCGCTGCGCAGCTCGGTGATGGGCTTGTAGTTGTTCTTGAGCTGGTGAATCACCGCATTCAAGGTGTGGCCCGAATCGGCCAGGTCGTCCACCAGCAGCACGCGGCCGGCGATCTCGCCCTTGGGCGTGGTGATGAAACGCGCGATGTCCAGGTTGCCCTGCTGCGTGCCAGCTTCGGCGCGGTAGGAGCTGGTGGACATGATGGCCAGGGGTTTGTCAAACACGCGCGACAAGATGTCGCCAGGGCGCATGCCGCCACGGGCCAGGCACAGGATTGTGTCGAACTCCCAGCCCGACTGAAAAATCTTGATCGCCAGTTTTTCAATCAGGTTGTGGTACTCGTCGTAGCTCACATAGAGGTGTTTGCCGTCTTCTGTCAACATCAGAATGCTCCTAAATTAGTAGCTGCTTACGCAATATTTACGGGGGCTAGAGGGCTATTTGACTTAAAAATGGCAATCACTCGGCCAGGTAGGGATGGCGCATCATGATGGTGTGGTCGCGGTCCGGGCTGGTGGACACCATGTGGATGGGCACACCAGTGACCTGCTCGATACGCTGCAGGTACAGACGCGCGGCCACGGGCAGCTTGTCATACTGGGTCACGCCCACGGTGCTGTCGCTCCAGCCTTCCATGGTTTCGTAAATCGGCTTGCAGCGCGAAATGTCATCGGCGCCCATGGGGAGGATGTCCACCACTTCACCGTCCAGTTCGTAGCCGGTGCACAGCAGCAGTTCTTTCAAGCCATCCAGCACGTCCAGCTTGGTGATGCACAGGCCGGACAAGCCGTTCACCTGCGCCGAGCGCTTGAGCAGCGCGGCATCAAACCAGCCGCAGCGGCGCGAACGGCCGGTGGTCACACCCTTTTCGGCGCCCACAGTGCTCATGTGGTAGCCGGGTGTGCCCTCCACTTCCCAGTCCAGCTCGGTGGGGAACGGGCCGCCACCCACGCGGGTGCAGTAGGCCTTGGTGATACCGAGGATGTAGTGCAGCATGCCCGGGCCCACGCCCGCACCGGCGGCGGCATTGCCAGCCACGCAGTTGCTCGATGTCACATACGGGTAGGTGCCGTGGTCCACGTCCAGCAGCGTGCCCTGCGCGCCTTCAAACAGCAGGTTGGCACCGTGCAGGTTGGCTTCGTTCAGCTCGCGCGACACATCGGCCATCATGGGCTTGAGCAGTTCGGCGTGGCGCATGGCCTCGGCATACACGGGCTCAAACTGCACCTGGCCGTCCTTCATGTAGGGCGCCAGCGTGGGGCCGAAATCAAATGCAGCGGAGCCCAGGTAGCTGGTCAACACATGGTTGTGCAGGTCCAGCAGCTCGCGCAGCTTGGCGGCAAAACGCTCGGGGTACTTCAGGTCTTGCACGCGCAGGGCGCGGCGGGCGATTTTGTCTTCGTAGGCGGGGCCAATGCCGCGGCCGGTGGTGCCGATCTTGGCGGTGCCGCCCTTTTCGCGGAAGGCCTCACGGGCCACGTCCAGCGCGGCGTGGAACGGCAAAATCAGCGGGCAGGCTTCGCTAATGCGCAGGCGCGAACGCAACTCCACACCGACTTTTTCCAGACCTTCAATTTCTTCAAACAGCTTGGCGGCTGACAGCACCACACCGTTGCCGATGTAACACTTGACGCCAGGGCGCATGATGCCGCTGGGGATAAGGTGCAAGGCGGTTTTGACGCCGTTGATGACCAAGGTGTGACCGGCATTGTGGCCGCCTTGAAAGCGCACCACGCCTTGGGCGCTTTCGGTGAGCCAATCGACCAGCTTGCCCTTGCCCTCGTCGCCCCACTGGGTGCCCACGACCACTACATTTCGACCTTTGGTTGTATTCATTTCGCTCTGCTTTAAATTGCTGTTACGACCCACTGACCGGCGGCTTGCACCAACTCGCGGTCGCACTGAAACTCATCGACTTCACTCTCGTGCCCTGGCAGGACACACACCACCGTTTCGCCCTGCTGGCGCAACTGCGCAATGGCAGCGCGCAAGGCGGACGCCTCACCCCAGGGCGCACGCACCGCCGCCCGCAAGGGACGCACCGCAGCGGCACTGGCCAAGACCTTCACGTCCAAACTGAACCCCACGGCCGGCCGCTTGCGGCCAAACACGGAGCCCACCTCGTCGTAACGACCACCGCGTGCCAGCGCGTCGCTGGCACCCGTGGCATACACCGAGAAACGCGCGCCGGTGTAATAGGCATAACCACGCAGATCAGCCAGGTCAAAGGAAACACGCACGCCATCCAGATGACTAGCCAGCCATTCCAGGTGGGTCAATGCTTCGCGGATACCGGGCAGATCTGGCAAGGCCTGCCGAGCTTGCGCCAGGACCGACACATCGCCGTACAAATCCACCAGTGCCAGCAGGCCCTGGGCCGTGGCCGCGGGGCAGTGCTGTACCAGCAGGTCCAATTCGCTGCGATCTTTGGCGGCCAGTGCAGCGTGCACCAGCACCTGCTGGGCGGCGCTCAGGCCCGAAGGCAGCAGCAAAGCGTCCACGATGCGGGCATCGGCCAGATCCACGGTGAGGGCCCCCACTTGGGCGGACTTCAAGGCGTCCAGCGCGAGGGTAAGGATTTCGAGATCAGCCTCCAACCCGGTGTGGCCATAAATCTCGGCGCCGAACTGCAGTGGCTCGCGGGTGGCATGGGGGGCCGCCGGGCGCGTGTGCAGCACGGGACCGCAATAGCACAGGCGGGTGACACCACGGCGATTGAGCAAGTGGGCATCGATGCGGGCCACCTGGGGTGTGCTGTCGGCCCGCAGCCCCATCATGCGGCCCGAGAGCTGGTCCACCAATTTGAAGGTTTGCAAATCGAGCGCCTCACCGGTGCCCGAGAGCAAAGACTCCAGGTGTTCCAGCAAAGGCGGCATCACCAGCTCATAGCCATAGCAGCGCGCCATGTCCAGCAGGTCTCGACGTATTTCTTCGATGTGGCGCGCTTCAGACGGCAGCACATCGGCAATGTGATCCGGCAGGACCCAAGCAGACATGGAATTGGAGGGGGCTGTTAAAACAGCGATTTTACCGGGCTTGGAGCCCGCTTTTCAGGGCAGCAGCCACCAAATCGACAACAAGCCCACCAAGATGCTGGCCAAACCGAAAAAGCGGATCTGGCCATCGTTGAGTTGCAAGAGCTGGGTGAACATGCGCCGCCACCCAGTGGGTGACAGAAAGGGGAAAAGCCCCTCCACCACCAGCACGAGGGCGAGCGCCACCCACAGGGTGTCTGCGCTCAAGGCTTACTTCTTGGCAGCGCCAGGGCTATTGCCACCGTTGCGGAACACCTTGAAGAACTCGGAGGATGAGGGGTCCAGCACCATCACGTCGCTCTTGTTCGCAAAGCTGGACTTGTAGGCTTCCAGGCTGCGGTAGAACTGGGCAAACTGGGGGTCTTTGCCAAAGGCTTCGGCGTAAATACGCGCAGCTTCGGCATCGCCCTCCCCCTTGATCTTCTGGGCATCACGGTAGGCGTTGGCAATGGTAATCTCGCGCTGGCGGTCCGCATCAGCACGAATTTTTTCGCCTTCAGCACCGCCGGTAGAGCGGAGTTCATTGGCCACACGTTTACGTTCAGCCTCCATGCGGCGGTAGACAGACTCGGTGATGGCCTCCACATAGTCGACGCGGGTGATACGCACATCCACCACATCCACACCCCAGGGTTTGGCACCACGAACCTTGTCCAGCACCTCAGCCTTTACGTCGGCCATCAGGGCTTCGCGTTTGAGCGACAGCAGCTCTTTCACGGTGCGTTTGTTGATTTCTTCCTGGAATGCATTGCGCACCACACGGTTCAACTGGCTAGCACCAGCGCTTTCGTTCAAACCCACATTGCGGATGTACTCCGTGGGTTCAGAAATGCGCCAGCGCACGTACCAGTCAATCACCACACGCTGCTTCTCGGCAGTCAGCATGGGCTCGGCATCGGTGCTGTCCAGCGTCAGCAGGCGCTTGTCGATGTACGAAACGTTTTGGAACGGTGGTGGGAGCTTGAAGTTAAGCCCAGGCTCGGTGATAACTTCCTTGATCTGACCCAAGGCATACACGACGCCAAACTGGCGCTGGTCCACCACAAACAGCGTGGAGCTGGCCAAAGCCAAGAGCACCAGCAGCGAAGAAAAAATAAATCCAATGCGGTTCATGGTCGGGTCCTAGCGAGAGTCACGTTCACGCGAACGGGCGGCATCGCGGCTGCGGGCATCGTTGTTCAAGATGGAGGTGGCGGGCGCTGCAGGCTGGGGAGCCGCCGCGGGTGCCGAGGCGTCCGCCGCGGGTGCGGCATTCATCTGAAGAATTTTGTCCAGTGGCAGGTACAACATGCTGTTGCCCTGGCGGGACTCTACCAATACCTTGGTCACGTTGCCATAAATCTGTTGCATGGTGTCTAGGTACATGCGGTCACGGGTCACCTGCGGTGCCTTTTGGTATTCGGTGTACACGGAGCGGAAGCGCTGGGCATCACCCTGGGCCTGGGCCACCACACGGGCTTTGTAGGCATCGGCTTCCTCCTTCAGGCGCGAAGCGGAACCGACGGCACGCGGCACCACATCGTTGGCATACGCCTCGGCCTCGTTCTTGGCACGTTCACGCTCTTGGCCAGCCTTGAGCACATCGTCAAATGAAGATTGCACTTGCTCAGGCGGACGCACACCACCCTGCTGCAGGTTGATGCCAACCACTTCCACACCGACCTTGTAGCGGTCCAGAATGGTTTGCATGAGGGTGCGCACACGGGGCGCAATCTGGTCACGCTCTTCCGACAAGGCCGCATCCATCTTCATCTTTCCCAAAACTTCGCGTACCGCGGTTTCGGCGGCCTGCACCACCGCGTCATTGGGGTTCTTGCTTTCGAACAGGAAAGCACGCGCATCACTCAGGCGGTATTGCACAGCAAACTTGATGTCGAGGATGTTTTCATCTTCGGTCAGCATGGCGGACTCTTTCAGGCCAGTCGCCTTGAGCACGGTATCTCGCCCCACGTCCACAGAGCGGATCTGGCTGACGAACACCAACTCGTGTTTTTCAATCGGGTACGGCAGACGCCAGTTGAAACCGGCGTTCACCGTGGACTTGTATTTGCCAAACTGGGTGATCACCGCTTGTTGGCCTTCTTGCACGATGAAGAATCCAGTGCCCAGCCAAATCAGGGCCAAAACGCCCAGAATCAAGCCAACACCGATGCCGGCACTTTTCATATCGGGCTGAAAACCACCACCCGAACCACCACCGCTGCCATTGCCACCACGGGGCTTGGAGGCGCCACCAAACAAGCCACTCAGCTTGCGGTTGAAATCGCGCCACAACTCATCCAGGTCCGGTGGACCCGATTGCGCCGCACCACGACGGTCCGGCTGCGCCTGGGGCACTGCAGAGGGTTTGGGGGGGTCACTGTCTGGAGCTGCGCCTTCGGGCTTATCGGAAGGTGCAGAGGAATCGTCTCCTCGGCCCCAACGGGAGTCGTTCAGATTGAACATATTGCGCATCCACTGGGGCCACGTGACCTTGGGGGGATTCGGCAGGGATAGTTTCATGGTTTTGTCTCGCGTACAACAGCTCGGGATTGTGCCCAATTACGAACCGGCCCCATAGGGCTCAGGGGAATACTCGTTGGCGGGGCCCGCACCCGGGGCCGCACTGGCCACAGCGGCCAAATGCTGGCGCAGCAGGGGCATGCCCACATTCTCGCGCGCACTAACAAACACGCGTGGGGTCTGCACGCCGTGCAGGTCGTACATGTCTTCCATGCGCAGCGGCTGCAGCTCAGGTGGCAAAGCGTCTACTTTGTTGAACACCAGCAGTTGCGGAATTTGGTCCGCACCGATCTCCGCCAGCACCGATTGCACCTGCTCGATCTGCTCGGTGTAGTTGGGGTTGGAGGCATCCACCACATGCAGCAGCAAATCGGCATCAACGGCCTCTTGCAACGTGGCCTGAAATGCATCGACCAGTCCGTGGGGCAAATCGCGGATGAAACCCACGGTATCCGACAGGGACACCGAGCGCTGCGCGTCTCCCAGGTACAACTGGCGGGTCGTCGTGTCCAACGTGGCAAACAGCTGATCCGCCGCGTAGGCCCGCGCCTTCACCAGCGCATTAAACAGCGTGGACTTGCCAGCGTTGGTGTAGCCAATCAGGGAGATATTGAACGCATCCCGGCGCTCACGCTGGCGGCGCTGGGTCTGGCGCTGGCGCTTGACCTTGGAGAGGCGCTCCTTGGTGCGTTTGATGGTCTCGTCGATCATGCGACGGTCCAGCTCAATTTGCTTCTCACCCGGGCCGCCGCGCACGCCAGCGCCACCCGTCTGCCGTTCCAGGTGGGACCAACGGCGTACCAAGCGGGTGCTGAGGTACTGCAAACGCGCCAGCTCGACCTGCAACTTACCCTCATGGCTGCGCGCCCGCTGGGCAAAAATTTCCAGAATCAGGTAGGTACGATCGTTGACCGGCAGCTCCAGGTGCCGCTCCAGATTGCGCTGCTGGCCAGGACTCAGGCTTTGGTCAAACAGAATTTCGGTCGCACCATGCTGCTGTGCAAGCAGCTTGATTTCGTCGGCCTTGCCCGAGCCCACAAACAATGCGGCATCGGGCGCACGGCGTTTGCAGGTGATGCGGGCTACCGGGCTCAGGCCAGCGGTCTGGGCCAACAAGCCTAACTCTTCGAGCTCGGCATCAAAGTTGGGCACCCCCAAGTCAACTCCGACCAAAATGGTGGGAGCGACGATCGGTGGAGTTTTGGCTGTCAAATGGGTGTGAGGCGTCTGACCGAACGCGTGCTGACGGGGCGCAGGCCCCGCAGCATCACGCAGCGGCGTTGTCTTCGGGAACGGCAGCCAAGTTCACGGCACGTCCGGGGACGATGGTGGAAATGGCATGTTTGTAGACCATCTGGGTCACGGTGTTGCGCAGTAGCACTACGTACTGGTCAAACGATTCGATCTGGCCCTGAAGTTTGATGCCGTTGACCAAATAAATGGACACTGGCACATGTTCCCTGCGCAAGGCATTGAGGAACGGGTCTTGTAAAAGTTGGCCTTTGTTGCTCACGATATTCTCCGTGTTCAAGTAGTGAAAGAAGCTTGACGATACCACAGCCACAGTAGCCCCGGCACCGGCCCAGGCGAATAGCCATCAGCTTATCGGTCGTCCTTGTCTGCAAAGGGGTTGGTGGACGACTTCATTTCGATGCGCAGCGGTGTACCAATGAGGTTGAACTCCTTGCGGAAACGCCCCTCCAGAAAACGCTTGTACGTCTCCGTCACATGCTCCAGCGAGTTGCCGTGGACGACAATGATGGGCGGGTTCATGCCCCCCTGGTGGGCGTAACGCAATTTTGGACGGTAGGCACCGTTCTTCTTGGGCGTCTGGAACTGGACGGCCTCCAGCAGCAAGCGGGTCAACACAGGCGTGGGCATCTTGCAGTTGGCTGCGCGGTGCGCCTGGGCAATCGAATCCCAAACCGGGCCCAGGCCCTGGCGCTTCTGCGCCGAAATCATGTGCAGGGCGGCAAACTTGAGAAAACCCAGACGGGTTTCCAGTGAGCGCCGCACCAGCTCACGCTGGTAATCATCGACAGCATCCCATTTGTTGACGGCCACCACCACAGCCCGGCCCGACTCCAAAATGTAGCCAGCAATATGGGCATCCTGGTCGGTCACGCCCTGGGTGGCATCAATGAGTAAGAGCACCACACTCGCAGATTCAATGGCCTGCAAGGTCTTGACGACGGAAAATTTTTCAATGGCCTCAAAGACCTGGCCTTTGCGACGCAAACCCGCAGTGTCAATCAACTCGAACCGTTGCCCATTGCGCTCAAAAGGCACAGAAATCGCGTCCCGTGTGGTTCCAGGCATGTCAAATGCCACCAGTCGCTCTTCGCCAAGCCAAGTGTTGATCAACGTGGATTTACCCACATTCGGGCGCCCTGCGACGGCCAGTTTGATGACAGCGGGATCTTCCTCTACCTCGGCCTCATCGGGTAACACCCAACCCAAACGATCTATGGCCATGTCTATCAGAGACCGAATGCCCTGACCGTGTGCTGCCGAGACAGGAAATACCTCGCCCAAGCCCAGCTCAAAGAACTCGACCAATTGGGCGCCTTCCTTCATGCCCTCAGCCTTGTTGGCGACCACCAGACAAGGCTTGCCCAACTTGCGGAGGTATTTGCCGATGTCGTGGTCTTGCGCCGACAAACCGCCGCGCGCATCCACAACAAACACCACCACGTCAGCCTCTGCCACTGCCTGGCGGGTTTGTTTGGCCATCTCGCGGTAAATCCCGCTGCTGGCATCGGGCTCAAAACCGCCGGTGTCAATGACGATGAACTCGTGTTTGCCCTGCTTGCCGTTGCCGTAATGGCGGTCCCGCGTCAATCCTGCGTAGTCCGCAACAATCGCGTCCCGGGTCTTGGTCATGCGATTGAAGAGGGTGGACTTGCCCACATTGGGGCGCCCTACCAAGGCGATCACTGGTTTCATGGTTCAGAACCCTTCAAACTTATTCGGGTCGGAACGCAAAAACGCCGCCCTTTTGCGTAACGGCAATCAATGTCTTACCAACAAGCACAGGGACACCCAAAATAGCGGAACCATCGGTAGTGGCCCGGTCCATGGGTGCGCCATCTGCGCGCGAGAGAAAATGGAGTACGCCAGCGTTATCGCCCACCACCAAGGACTGGCCGACGGCAAGTGGTGTGCCAAGACCGCGCCAGCGCAAGGCCTCGGACACCCACAAACGTTCACCCGAAACCCGGCTCCAGGCAATCAGCTTGCTGTCTGCTTCGGTACCGAACACATACTCGGCGTCCCCCCCCAGGCCCGTAGTCCCCGCAGCGGGTTTGTTCCAAACCATGGTGCCATTGGTGGCATTGACACATGCCACCGCAGCTTGGAAAGAACGCACACACACATTGGCCTGCAACCGGCTCACACCAGCCACCAGGTCGACCAAACGTTCCACCTCGTTGGTGCCACGGCTGACCGCCACGGGCGCCTCCCAGCGGGAAGCACCATTCAAGGGATTCACCCCCAACAAGCGTCCAGCCACCCCGACCACCAAAGTGTCACCCACGGCCAACAACACACCAGCCTGCCCCAGGACCAGGGGATCCGAAGACCGCTGTAATTGCCACAAGCGCTGACCACTTGTCGCATCAAACGCTGTGACGGTGCGGTCAGCAGACAAGGTAAAGATGCGCGCACCGGCCACGAGAGGCGGAGTAAGGCCCAAAGCACCCAGGCGCTGCTTCCACAGCACTTTGCCGGATGACATGGCGATCAATTCGCCGGCCTCAGACACGACCGCAGCAGTTTGCCCGTCGCTGCCCACACCAGAGACCAACGGCGTTCCCACATCCAACTGCCAGGCCACACTGCCCGTCTCACCCTGCAGTGCGGTCACTATTCCCTTGGCGGACGCTAGCAAAACTTGCGATCCCACTACATGCGGTTGTGCCGAGCTTTCCATGGCACCCAACTGGGCAGACCAGGCAGTTTTGACACCAATCAAGCCAATATTGGCACCCAAGTCCTTGGGCACTGGTTTGCTGGGCCCAGAGCAAGCCGCAAGCACCGCAACCAACGCCGCAGCGCTGGCCCATGTGGGTATTTGACGGAACAAAGAAAATGCCATGGTCAGTTGGCCGCCGTTTCCGACGCACCCAAAGCGCCCAGCTTCACAGAAACCAGACGCCGGTATTCTGCACGCGTGTCCATACCAGCCCACGCCTTGCGATACTCGGCAACCGCCTCCGCGTTCTTTCCCTGGGCCAACAACAAATCGCCTTGTTTGTCAGCTGCCAAGGCAACAAATGGCGCTGGGTAACTTTCACTCAGTACCTTGGATGCCAGATCAAACTCTTTCGCTTCGATATGGATACCCGCCAGACGTAGCTTGGCGATGGACGCGTAAGCCACATCTGCTTGACTGCCCCCCACCCAGGTTAATGCCGCCTTGGCCAAATCGCCCTTGCCACCCTGATACGCCAGCTTGGCGAGTGCCAGGCCCGCTTGTTGGGTGTAGACCGTGGAGGCAAAACGCTCCTTCATGTCACCAAACACCCGCTCAGCCAGGACCAAATCGCCGCTGCGCAGGACTTTGTCGACTTCTTCGAACATCACCGAGGCCTGGGCTGCGGTGCGTTTCTGCCAATACTGGTAGCCGTTCCAGGCGGCAAAGGCGCCCAGCACCACGATCAGCAGACCGGTGATCAGGTTGCCATACTGGTTCCAGAAATGTTTGAGCTGATCCAGCTGCTCTTGTTCTTCAAGGTCTAAATGGTTTGCCATAAGGGTCTCTGATTAGGTGGCGGATTGTAGGCCTTTGGCCCATTGGCTCAGCTCTTGCAGGGGCCTGCTTTGCTGGGCCTGCGACGCATCGCGCAAATCTTTGATGGTGACCTGTCCCTGCGCCAGTTCGTCCACGCCAAACACCAGCGCGTAGCGCGCGCCCGAGGCGTCGGCCTTCTTGAACTGCGACTTCAAACTGGCCATGCCCTCGGCCCCGGCGGGGTGCATTTGCACCGAGATGCCTGCCGCGCGGAGTTGCTCCAGGCTGACCATGACGCGCGGAGCATCCTTGGCATCACCCACGATGGCATAGGCATCCAGAGATGCCACAGCCTCGCTGGCACCGGTCTCCTTAAGCAGCTCCAGCACACGCTCCACGCCCAAAGCCCAGCCCACGGCCGGAGTGGGCTTGCCACCGATCTGCACGATCAGGTCGTCATAGCGGCCACCCGCACACACGGTGCCCTGGGAGCCCAGGCGATCGGTAACGAACTCGAAGACCGTCAGGTTGTAGTAGTCTAGGCCCCGCACCAGACGCGGGTTGATGGTGTAGGCCACGCCATTCGCATCGAGAATGGCCTTGAGCCCTTCGAAGTGCGCCAGCGATTCGGCACCGAGAAAATCCAGCAGGCGCGGCGCCCCCGCAACCATCTCTTGCATCGTCGGGTTTTTGGTGTCTAGGATGCGCAACGGGTTGCTGTGCAGCCGGCGCTTGGCGTCTTCATCGAGCAGCCCGGCATGTTGCTCAAAATAGGCGATGAGCTGGGCGCGGTGTAGTGCACGCTCCGCCGGCTGGCCCAGGCTGTTGAGTTCCAGTCGCACATCGGTGAGGCCAATGGCCTTCCACAGCGCAGCGGCCAGCAAAATCACCTCGGCATCGGTGTCCGGGCCACCAAAGCCCAGCGCTTCCACGCCGACTTGGTGAAACTGGCGGTAGCGCCCGCGCTGCGGCTTCTCGCGGCGAAACATCGGGCCCATGTAGAACAAGCGCTTGCCACCGTCATACAGCAGGTTGCTTTCGATCACGGCGCGCACCACCGCAGCGGTCCCCTCGGGGCGCATGCTCAGGTGTTCGGCCTGGCCGTGCTTGTCCGAACGGTCTTCGAAGGAGTACATCTCCTTCTCAACAATGTCCGTCACCTCGCCAATGCCGCGTACGAAGAGCGCGGTGTGTTCCAGAATGGGCGTGCGGATGTTGCGGTACGCATAGCGCAGCATCAGTTCACGCACCGTGGCTTCCAGAGCCTCCCATCGCGCCGACTCCGGCGGCAGGATGTCATTCATCCCCTTCACGCCCACCAACTTTTCCGCCTTGCGCGGAACGACCTTCTCATCCATATGCATTCAAATCAAGTGTTTGGGGTAGACGGCGTAAAGCGTTGCCGAATGTAGTCTTCGACCACCGTCTGGAATTCAGCGGCAATCGCATTGCCACGCAGGGTCATGCGCTTCTCGCCATCAATAAAGACCGGTGCGGCCGGCGCTTCGCCGGTACCCGGCAGGCTTATGCCGATGTCTGCGTGTTTGCTTTCACCAGGGCCATTCACGATACAGCCCATGACCGCAACCTTGAGGCTTTCCACACCAGGATAGACCGAGCGCCAGACCGGCATTTTTTCACGCAAAAAATCATCGATCTGCTTGGTGAGTTCTTGGAAAGTTGTGCTCGTGGTGCGTCCGCAACCTGGACAGGCTGTGACACTGGGAACAAACTTGCGCAAGCCCAAAGATTGCAGAATCTCGGAGGCCACCACCACCTCCTGGGTCCGCGCCTCGCCAGGTGCGGGGGTCAGCGACACCCGAATGGTGTCACCAATGCCATCTTGCAAAAGCACCGCCAGTGCCGCGGTGGACGCCACCGTACCTTTGGTGCCCATACCCGCCTCAGTCAGGCCCAGGTGCAGGGCATAACGCGAACGCTGGGCCAGTGCTCGGTAAACCGCGATCAGATCCTGCACGCCACTTACCTTGCAGGAAAGAATGATTTGCTCTGCAGGCAAGCCAATCTCCTGGGCACGCTGCGCAGACTCCAAGGCCGAAACAATCAAGGCTTCGTACATTACCTGCTTCGCATCCCACGGAACGGCACGCTTGCTGTTGTCGTCCATCAGGGACGCCAACAGCTCTTGGTCCAGACTGCCCCAATTCACGCCAATGCGCACCGCCTTGTCCCACTTGACGGCGGCCTCAATCATCTGGCCAAACTGCTTGTCGCGCTTGTCGCCCTTCCCCACGTTGCCGGGGTTAATGCGGTATTTGGACAGTGCCTGTGCGCAGTCAGGGAATTCACTGAGCAAACGATGGCCGTTGTAATGAAAATCACCCACCAACGGCACATCAATGCCCATGCGATCCAGTTGATTGCGGATGTGCGGAACTGCCTCTGCGGCCTCAGGTGTATTGACGGTAATGCGCACCATCTCCGAGCCCGCCAATGCCAACTCCTTGACCTGTATGGCGGTACCAATAGCGTCCACGGTATCTGTATTGGTCATGGACTGGATGCGAACAGGCGCACCACCACCAACGGTCACAGTTCTTCCACCCCAAACCACGCGAGCCTGGAGAGACTCCCTCAACTGGGGGGTAACGATGGGTATAGGAAAACCACTTTGCACTACTTCACCTCAAATCGCGCAACATTGTCTTTGGCGAACGCGGTCAGGCTGAACGGTTTACCCTTGACTTCAACCTCGGTGACATCCGCACGCCCCACCACCACCGACAGGGGCAACACACCCGAAATGCCAGCCGCATCACCTTGCACCAGATTTCTGCGCATCAAAACCACGCCTTTGGCGTCGGTCACCTCCACCCAAGACGGCCCTTTGACACGGAACACCACTTGCTGCCCCGCAACGGGAGCAAGCGACGGCGCACTCGCGGGCTTCATCACCTCTGGCACGGCAACCGCCGCGGCAATGGCAACGGGAGCAGGCGCTACAGGCGCCGGAGATGCGGAAGCAACTGCTAGGGCCGCCTGCGCAGCAGGCTCCGCGGCAATAACAGATGGGACAGGAACATCGGGCACTGCATTCTGTGCGGATGGCACGATTAGAGCGGATTCCGATGGTGCAGCGACTTCCTCAGGCGGGGCTTCCGTTTGCCACTCTGGGAGAAACACCACCACCAAGGCAGCCACCAACAAAAGCAAAACCACCAAAACTACAGGTTGCTTGAGGGTTGCAGGTACGGACAGGGAGCGATTTTCCCCCGCTGCATGGAATGGCGCGTTGATGCCCCCCTCGCTGGCTCCCAAGCGAGGCACGTGTTGGTGCGGCAGCCTAGAGAGTATCGGTGCAGGATCGATCTTCAAATTGCGGCAAACACTGGACGCAAGCGCCCGCACAAACACGGCATCGGGCAGCAAATCAAAACGGTCCGCTTCCAAAGCTTCCAACTTTTTGACAGGCACTTTCATGGATACCGCCAGCGCAGCCACATGCAGACCCGCCGTCTCGCGCGCAGCACGCAACAGGGCTCCCGCAGACGCCTGGGTTACCGGCTCATCCGCAGCAGAGGCCATATCCGCTGATTGCAAAGAGTTGCCCTCACTCATCAAATGCCCCACGTTCAAACAAAGTCGCTTCTTTGGATTGTGGAAAACGCTTGGCCAATTGCGCGCCCAATTGCGCCACGCCCTCCCGATTGCCCAGGCCGCGCTCCACCTTGGCGCCCAACCACAGGGACTCGGCATTGGCCAACTCGCCGTTATTGATGCGACGGATGTAGAACTGGGCGCGCAAGTATTCACCACGTTGAAATAACACCAGCGCCAAGTTGTACCCAGTGACAGGGTTGCCCGCGTCCAGCTCATAGGCGCGCTGCAAACTAGCCTCAGCTTCGACACGCTGCCCAGCTTTCGCCTGACAAACACCCATGGTCATCCAGGACTTGGCTTTGTCTACATAACTGGGCTCGGCAATGGCATTCATGAATTGACGGTTAGCCTCCGCCATACGGCCTTGCTGGCATAACATCCAACCCAGGTTGTGGTGCACCGACGAAGCCTGGGGATTGATTTGCAAGGCTTTTCGGAAACTCTCTTCCGCCAAGGGGGCATCGTTTAAACGCATGTAAATGAGGCCGCGCAGGTTGTGAGCCTCTAGCAACGTGGGGTCGGCAGCAATCGATTGCTTCAACTCATCCAGCGCAATGGTGGTTTGGCCATTGTTGTAATAACCCACTGCCAGCTCCAGGCGAATGCGGGCCCGCTTGCGGGCTACGGTCTCGTCAGACTCCGTCAGCAAATCACTTCCAGGAGCCGCAGTCGGCGCACTAGAAGCACAGCCAGTGAGCGCCAACGCCAACAAGCCCAGCACAGCAAAGGCCGTCAAGCCACGCCGCATCCAGCGGGCAGGAAAAAGCAAATCAGGCATCGGTCCCCTTTGTCTGCTCGGTACGAGCAATGTCCATTACGGGTTGGAGCATAACGGTTCGCTGCTTGGACATGCGCTTCGCGACATCCGTACGGTCCTTGACATCTCCGGCCAGCTGACCGCACGCCGCATCAATATCATCACCGCGGGTCTTTCGCACCGTCGTCACAATCCCGGCATCACTCAGAATTTTGGAGAAAGCCTGCACCTGTGCGGCACTGGAGCGCTTGAGACCAGATGCCGGAAAGGGATTGAAAGGAATCAGGTTGAACTTGCAAGAGACAGCAGGCCCATCCACAGGGCGCACCAACGCCAACAACTCGCGGGCATGGGCTGGCGTGTCATTGACACCATCGAGCATGCAGTACTCGAAGGTGATGAAGTCGCGTGGTGCAAACGCCAAGTAGCGGCGGCAGGCGTCCAGCAACTCGGATAGCGGGTATTTGCGATTCAGTGGAACCAGGTTGTCCCGCAAGGCGTCATTAGGAGCGTGCAGAGACACGGCTAATGCCACGGGGCAATCGGCGCCCAGACGGTCCATCATGGGAACCACGCCGGAGGTTGACACCGTAACCCGGCGGCGTGACAGCCCATAGGCGTTGTCACTGAGCATGACCTGCAGCGCGGGAACCAGGGCGGAATAGTTTTGCAGCGGCTCACCCATGCCCATCATCACCACATTGGAGATAACGCGCTGGCTCGCACCCAGATGCTTGCGCAGGAAGTGCTCGGCAAACCACAGCTGCGCAATGATTTCACCCGTCGTCAGGTTGCGACTGAAACCTTGGTGGCCGGTCGAGCAGAAACGGCAGCCCACAGCACAGCCAGCTTGCGAGGAAATACAGAGGGTGCCACGATCATCTTCGGGGATGAACACAGCTTCCACCGCATCACCACCCCCAACATCAAACAACCATTTGATCGTGCCATCACCCGAAATATGTTGGGTGATCACGGCAAGCGGTTTCATTTCCGCACAGGTTTTGAGCTTTTCGCGCAAAGACTTGGCGAGGTCACTCATATCATCAAAGGATGAGGCGCCTCTTTGGTGAATCCAGCGAAACAGCTGGGTGGCTCGGAATCGCTTTTCTCCGAGCCGCTCACAAAAAGCGGCCAATCCCTCAAGATCGAATTCAAGAAGATTGGCCGTCATTGCATGTCTTAGCGGGAGTAAACGTTCAGGCCAGCGAAGAAGAAGGCGATTTCGGCGGCAGCAGTTTCTGCAGCATCGGAACCGTGCACGGCGTTGGCGTCAATGCTGTCTGCAAAGTCAGCGCGGATGGTGCCGGCGTCGGCCTTCTTAGGATCGGTGGCACCCATCAGGTCGCGATTTTTCAGGATGGCGTTTTCGCCTTCCAGAGCCTGGATCATCACGGGGCCGGAGATCATGAAATCCACCAGATCCTTGAAGAAAGGACGTGCTTTGTGCACGGCGTAAAAAGCTTCTGCTTCACCGCGGGACAGGTGAGCCATGCGAGCAGCCACTACCTTCAGGCCAGCCGCTTCAAAGCGGGCGTAAATTTGACCGATCACGTTCTTGGCAACTGCGTCGGGCTTGATGATGGAGAGAGTGCGTTCGATAGCCATAGGATTCCTGTTATGAATGAAGAGACATTTGCCCCAGCAGAAGCAAAGCGCTGGATTTTACACTGTGATTAGCGGTTTCGGCCGCCTCTGCGCTGCCCGCCTTGCCCACCACGGGGTCGGCCAGCAGCGTCTTGGCGCTGGCGAGAAAAACTGTCTGCACCGATGTAGCCAAATGCCGTTTTCATGGGGTCTGGCTGAGCACCGGCCTGGCGATCAGAGGGCTTGTCCTTGCGTCCACTGGCGCCACGGCCAGGATTGGCACCAGGGGTGGGTCCGGCCTTGGGATACGACGGCCCACGGCCACCCGTAGAGCGCCCGCGGGCGGGATTGCGGTTACCCGTCGCCTTGGGGGGGCGACCTGCACCCTCGGCGGGACCGTCGGCACGCGGCCGCCCCGCGCCAGCCGCTTGTGCCAGGGCACGGATATCCGCGTCATCCAGCTCCATCCAAGCGCCACGCTTCAAGCCCCGTGGCAAGACCATGGCCCCGTAGCGAATACGAATCAGGCGACTCACCGCATGGCCCACGGACTCCATCATGCGACGCACCTCACGGTTGCGGCCTTCAGAAATTGTGACCCGGTACCAGCAGTTGGAACCCTCGCCACCGCCCTCTTCGATAGACCCAAACTGCGCCATACCGTCATCGAGTTGCACGCCATCCAACAAAGCCTGCTTTTCTTCCTTGTTCAAGGCGCCCAAAACACGCACCGCATATTCGCGCTCCAAACCAAATCGGGGGTGCATCAGGTTGTTGGCCAGCTCGCCTGAGCTGGTGAACAACAACAGCCCTTCGGTATTTAAGTCCAAACGCCCCACAGACTGCCACTTGCCCTGTTGCAGTTTGGGCAGCTTGCGGAACACGGTGGGTCGGTTCTGGGGGTCGTCATGCGTGACCACCTCGCCTGCAGGCTTGTGGTATGCAATCACACGGGCTGGTGGCGGATCAATGCGATAACGGATCGGCTTGCCATTCACCTTGATGCTGTCACCAAACTGGATACGCTGGCCAATGTGGGCCGGCTCGTTGTTGACTGAAATGCGCCCCTCCAAAATGAGCTGCTCCATCTCCAGGCGCGAGCCCATGCCGGATTGCGCCAGCACCTTGTGCAGCTTGGGCGTTTCGGCCTGCGGCAGCAGCACCCGCTTGGGAGGCGCCAACTCTTCCAACGCATCGTCCGCATCAAATTGGCCAGACACCACATCTTCAAACCGGTACACGGGGCTAACGCCGGCAGCGGCAGACGGTCCAACTGGGGCTGGATTCAGACTCTCTTCGTGAGACTCCATGGGCTGCTCGGCAGCATCAGAGGGCATGGATTCAGGGGCTTCATTCATGTGGGGGACCCATTTCAGGTTCGGGGGTAACTTGCGCGTCAAGAGACATGGTCATTTGGGGACCCGCATCGTCCACTGCGGGCATGGAGATCGTCGCGATGGTGGGCTCTTCCATGGCAGATGCCAAATGCCCAAATGCATCGCCCGCCTGCGCGGGATGGTCTAACAGGGGCAATTGGTCCAGAGAGCCCAAACCCAAATCGTCCAAAAACTGCTTGGTGGTCGCAAACAAGGCGGGCCGACCGGGCGCTTCGCGGTGACCTATCACCTCCACCCAACCACGATCTTCCAATTGTTTGATCAACAAGGAACTGATGGTGACACCGCGGATGTCTTCCATATCACCGCGCGTTACAGGCTGCCGATAGGCAATGATAGCCAGGGTTTCCAACGTGGCGCGCGTATATTTCGGCGGTTTTTCAGGGTGCAGACGATCCAGGTATTCCCGCATTTCGGGACGACTCTGGAACCGCCAGCCGGTCGCCACACTGACCAACTCCATGCCGCGTCCTGCCCAGTCATTGCGCAGATCTTCCAACATGTGCTTGATGGAATCCACGCCAATCGCTTCCGCAAACAACTCCCGCATGTTTTTCAGCGGCAAAGGTTGTTGGGCACACATCAGGGCGGTCTCCAGGACCCGCTTGGCATCGACCATGTTCATAGTCAGGGCGTTTCGAAAAAGTCACCAGCAAATTGAGCGATCACAGTGATCGTCGTTGGCAAACAGCGCGTCGTCAGCGCTTGGGTGGCAGGCCACAAGCGATGGGCTTGGACCTATCAGAGTCCTCCCGGACCTGCACCTGCATTGTAACTGAGCCCCCACAAAGCCAAAAGCGCAAGAAAATCAACGGCAGGCTCCGCACGGAATTCTTGCCACACACCGGTGACCGGATGGTGAAACGCTAGGCGAAACGCATGCAAAGCCTGCCGCTCCATACCGGGCTCTGAGCTGCCACCGTACAGCGCATCACCCACCAAAGGGTGCCCCAGTGAGGCCATGTGGACACGGATCTGGTGCGTGCGCCCGGTGTGCAAAGCACAACGCACCCAACAGCCCGCCACCGAGTTGGCAAGCCAAAACACATCCGTCTTGGCCAGCTTGCCAGAAGAAACAGAAAGATCCACCACGGCCATGCGCAGGCGGTTGCGAGGATCGCGCCCGATGGGCTTGTCCACCGTCACTTGCGCAGCACCCTTCCAGGGGCGTTGCGCCAATGCCAGGTACTGCCGACTGACTTCCCGGGCGGCAATCGCCTTGACCAGCACGTCCATAGCAGCGCGCGTACGGGCTACCACCATCAAACCACTGGTGTCTTTGTCCAGACGGTGCACGATACCGGCCCGTGGCACGCTCGCAAACTGTGGGTCCCTGGCCAACAGCCCATTGAGCAGGGTTCCGCTCCAGTTGCCTGGTGCGGGGTGCACCACCAGGCCTGCAGGTTTGTTGATCACCAGCACATGGGCGTCTTCGTAGACGATGTTCAAGTCCATGGGCTGGGCTTTGAAGGCCTGGCTCTGCTGCGTGGGCCGAAGCTCTACGGCGATGACATCCCCCGCCTTGACACGCTGCGCGGGCTTGGAGACCGGCTGCCCATTGAGAGAAACCGCCCCGCCATCGATCAGCTGCTGCAGGTAATTGCGTGAAAACTCACTCGCAGCCTGAGCCAAGGCACGGTCTATACGCTCACCGTGCTGGCCGGGGGTGACCTCCACACTGCGGAGTTCGACCTCAGAGACCCCATCCAGAACCTCGTCTTCCGGATCCGGTTCACTGGAGTGCGTCGATATAATTCCGCCGGTCTGATTCAAGAAGGTCCCCAAGATGCTACGTGTGAAATTATCGGTCGTTTATGCCTTACTCATGGCGGCCGTATCGCTGGTCGTAGCCGGATGCTCGTCCGCACCGATCGACAAGACCGCAGGCATGAGCCCCAACCGTCTGTATGCAGAAGCGAAAGATGAAATGGGCTCGGCCCAATGGGACAAGGCCGTTCCCTTGCTCGAAAAACTGGAAGCCCGTGCGGCTGGTACGCCCTTGGCGCAGCAAGCCCAACTGGACAAGGCCTATGCCCACTACAAGGCTGCGGAGCCTGCACAAGCATTGGCAACACTGGACCGCTTCATCAAGCTGCACCCCGCCAGCCCGGCGCTGGACTATGCCATTTACCTCAAAGGCATCATCAATTTCAATGATGACCTGGGGCTGCTCTCCTCCATCACCCGGCAAGACCTGTCCGAGCGCGACCAGAAAGCGGCCAAAGAGTCGTTTGAATCCTTCAAGGAGCTGGTAGCACGCTTCCCCGATTCACGGTATGCACCAGACGCACGCCAGCGTATGGCCTACATCGTCGGCTCCCTGGCGCAGTACGAAGTCCATGTAGCCCGCTACTACTACAAACGCGGTGCCTATCTGGCTGCGGCCAACCGGGCCCAACAAGCAGTAACCGACTACCGCGACGTGCCTGCCATCGAAGAAGCGCTGTTCATCCTGTACAAGTCGTACGATGCATTGGGCATGGAACAGCTGCGTGACGACGCCAAACGGATTCTCGAAAAGAATTATCCCCAGTCGGATTACGTACTCAAGGGAGAAAAGTCGAATACGGATCCGTGGTGGAAGGTTTGGTAAGCGCCCACAGCGCCTGCTGAAACTCACTGGCCTCACTCAGCACAGGCATACCAGGCAGGCTGGCCAACAGGGTTCGGCCGTAGCCCATTTGCAGCAACCGCACATCGCAAATCACCAGCACGCCGCGATCCGTCTCGCGGCGAATCAAGCGCCCCACTCCCTGTTTCAGCGCCATGGCCGCTTGCGGCACTTGGTAGTGCGTGAAGGCACTCTTGCCCTCCGTCTCCAACTGCAGGCAGCGGGCCTCCACTACTGGGTCATCAGGGGGAGCGAAGGGAATTTTGTCAATCACCACCATCTGCAGTGCGTCGCCCGGCACATCTACGCCCTCCCAAAACGATCCTGTGGCCACCAGGATGTAGCCAGAAGCCGCATCCTCCGTAAAACGTGCCAATAACTCACGTTTGGAAGCCTCGCCTTGCAAGAGCACCTGGATGCCACCCTTTTGGGGCAGACGTGCACGCAGCACCTGCGCAATACGCCGCATGGCACGCAGCGTGGTGGTGAGCACCAAGGTTCTACCGTGCAAAACCCCACTGGCCTGCGCAAGCAACTCAGCCACCTGGTCACTATGACGCGGGTCTGACGGTTTGGGAAAAACAGTCGGAATGTAGAGACGTGCTTGGCGCGCATAGTCAAACGGACTGGGAACTTGCAACACCCGCGCTCCGTCAAGACCGTGTGCAGTCACGAACGAAGCCAACCCCGCGTCATGGCCCAGGGTGGCCGACGTAAAGACCCAGGCAGGTCCGATCTGCGCTGCCGCCCGCTGCGCTACACGCTCACGCAATGCATCGGCAATGGTCAGTGGTGACTCCAGCATCCGCAGGCGCACCCCACATTCAATCCAGCGCACACCGCCCGCAGGCGGCGGTTGGATGAAATGTGCCAGCCGCTCGGCCAATGCCATGGCGCGCGCATACAAGGCAGAAAGCTCCGCGGCAGCTTCTGCCACACCCGCCACAGCTGCAATCGCGGCCGACAAGGCCACCTCCACCTGGGCCAGTGCCTGGCGCCACCGCACAGGTGCAATACCCTGGGGTGCATCTCCCACCCAGCGCAGTCGGGTCTGCGGCTCCGCCGGCGCCTGGCAGACCAGTTGCCACTCCGCCAAGGCCCCTTCCAAGCGCATGGCCAAGTCTTGCCAATCGGCAAAACCCCGCGCGTGCAGCAAGCCCACAGTCACCAAGTCACGCCCCCAGGCGAGCAACTGGCCAGTGCCCAACTGGCTTCCCAGAAACTGAATACCAATCTCATTGAGTTGGTGCGCCTCGTCAAACACCACGGCATTGACGGTCGGCAATAGCTCGGCCACGCCCGACTCCCGGACATTCCAATCGGCAAAAAACAAGTGGTGGTTGATCACCACCACGTCTGCCGCCATGGCTTTGCGGCGTGCCCGGTACACATGGCAACTATGGAACTGCGGACACTGGGCACCCGTGCAGTTGTCACGCGTCGAAGTAACCTGGGGGATGACTGGCGACTGCTCGTCCAGCGCCGCGAGTTCGGCCAAATCACCACTGCGGGTGCTGATTGCCCACACCTCCACCGACGCCAACGCCCGCAGGTCCGCAGGACGTTGCAACAGGCCTGTATGCCGCGCCTGCCCCAGGCGACTGAGACAGAGGTAGCTGGCTCGGCCTTTGAGCAAGGCGATGCGGGATGGCAAACCCAGGGTCGACAGCAACTGGGGAATGTCCCGGCCAAACAGCTGGTCCTGCAAGGCTTTGGTCGCTGTTGACAACAGGACACGCCCGCCACTCAGGAGTGCAGGCAGCAAATAGGCAAACGTTTTTCCAATACCAGTGCCAGCCTCCACCACCAGCACACCACCCTGCTCCAGCGTCTGCGCTACGGCATGGGCCATGGCGCGCTGGCCCTCACGGGGAGCAAAACCCTCGACCGCCCGCGCCAGAGGGCCCTCGGCATCCAGTGCCTGTGCCACGGCATCGGTCAGCATCACCGTTCAGGCCGGTTCATCGGGCTGCAAAGCGCCCTGCAAGCGGGAGATCTCATCGCGCAAGGCGAGCCGCCGCTTCTTGAGCCGACGCATCATCAACTCGTCAGCCGGTGCCGACTCGTGTGCGCGGTCGATCAGCGCATCGAGATCGCCGTGTTCCATGCGCAACTCAATCAGGCGCCGCTGCGGGGAGTGGTGATTCGTTTCCAAAGGTAAATGGGGAGAAGTACGTGGTTAAATGGCGCAGATTTGCGGGGCGTCCACTCGATAATACGACCGGACTGCCGCCTTCCGGACCTATTCCGATTAATTGCCCACACACCATGGCCACCACTGGATACCGACTTACCGCCTCCACCGGCATCCACAAGGGTGACCGCGAATACCAGCAGGACCAGGTCGCGCTGCTCAAGCATCCGCGTGTGAATGGCTGCCTGCTGGCCATCGTGGCCGATGGCATGGGTGGACGCAGCGGTGGGCGCAAGGCCTCCGACCAGGTGATGATGACCGCCAAACAGCTGTTTGAGCGTTACGACCCGGACACCGATGACGCTGCGGCAACCTTGATGCAAGTGGTGCAAGAAGCCCATATCGTCATCAAACTCACCGCAATATCCTCCGAAGAAGAGCCACACAGCACACTGGCCGCATTTCTGATCAACCCCGGCGGCGACTGCCATTGGGCCCACACCGGCGACTCACGGGTCTACCAGTACCACGGCAACCGTTTCATCAAACGCACCATGGACCACTCCTATGTGCAAGCCCTGGTGAACCGCGGGGAACTGACCGAAGAACAAGCCGCCGTACACCCACAGTCCAACATCCTGATGGGCTGCCTGGGTACCGAGAGCGACCCACCCGTCGACTTCCATTTCATTTCCAAACTGCGCCCTGGCGATGTGCTCATGGCCTGCAGTGACGGCGTCTGGCATTACTTCAACACCGGTGAACTGGGCTCTGTGCTGTCCACCTTGTCCGCACGCGAAGCCACTGAGTTTTTGATCGAAAAAGCGCGCTCCCGCGGCCATGGCGGAGGCGACAACCTCTCTCTGGTGGTGGTCAAAGTCGAATCGCTACACAGCTAGCCCCAAGCACCCGGCGCACGCCCACCTACTGGGGCGTTGGCAAAGCGGGGGTTTTCAGCGTCGACTCACGCAAACGTTTCTCACGCACAGCCCGGCGCTCTTGGGCAGCCCGCTGCTTGGCGGCATAGGCTTCGCGCAGTGATGCCTGCTCCCCAGCTGTTGGCGCGGCGGGCAAGGGTTTGCCGGCTGTATTGTTCACGGGTAGCACCTTGTGATGGGCTTGCTGCTTTTCCTGCTGGGCTTGAAGGCGATCGGCCATCGTGTTGTCAGTCTGTTCCGCCGTACGCGCCTGACGGTCACGCTCTTTTTCGGCACTGCGCTGCAACTGCTCTTGCGCGCGTTGCTGGCGCTCTGCGGCGTTGAGGGACGCTTCCTGCCGCCTGAGCTCGCGGTCCAGCGTCCGACGCTGGACCGCAATCTGGTCCACACAGGCCTGTACCGCAAAGCGGCTTTGGCAAGCCTGCTCTTGGCGGGAAAACTCAGCCTCGGTACGTGTTCGCTCCGCACTGATACGTTGGCGCTGCGCCTGCGCTGCCTCTAGCACCGGGGCGTCTGTTTGTGCCCAAACAAGCTGCGGCCCCAGGAGAACCGCAAGCACCCACAGCAGCCACAACCCCCTCATGTCAGGCGCGTATCCACAATGCGGCGCTCCAGGTCCAGAAACTCCCTGGATTGCATCTCGGTGAGCCTTGAGACGGTGCGCGGAAACTCATGCGACATGGGGCCTTCGGTGTAAAGCGCCTCGGGCGCCACCGCCGCCGACATGATGAGTTTGACGCGCCGGTCGTACAACACGTCCACCAGCCAGGTAAAACGCCGTGCCTCGGAAGCCATACGCACGGGCATATAAGGCACGTCACTCAAGAACACCGTATGAAAGCGCGAGGCGATTTCCAGGTAGTCGTTTTGCGAACGAGGGCCACCACACAGGGTTTTGAAGTCAAACCAGACGGCACCACCCGCCATGCGGCGCGCATGGATCTCGCGCGACTCGATGTGCAGCACCGGGTTTTCATCGTGCTGCTCCGCCAGCGCATTGAAGGTGGCCGTCATCGCTGCATCGGCCTCGGGGCCGTTGGGCGTGTGGTAGAGCCGGGCATCTTCCAGCGTGCGGCGCCGGTAGTCGGTCCCGTTGTCCACACTCAGCACCTCCAGCTTGGCATTGAGCAAGGCAATGGCGGGCAAGATGCGGTCGCGGTGCAGGCCACCGGGGTACAGGTCGTTGGGCTTGAAGTTGGAGGTGGTGACAAAACCCACGCCATTGTCAAACAAGGCCGTCAGCAGGCGGTGCAAGATCATCGCGTCAGTGATGTCCGCCACGTGGAACTCGTCAAAGCAGATCAGGCGGTAGCGCTTGGCCATGCGCTTGCCCAGCTCGTCCAGCGGGTTTACCGTGCCTTGCAGGTCGATCAGCTCACGGTGCACCTCGCGCATGAACTCGTGGAAATGCAGGCGCGTTTTGCGCTTGAGCGGCACGGCGTTGAAGAAGCAATCCATGAGAAAGCTCTTGCCCCGCCCCACCCCACCATGCATGTACACGCCGCGTGGAATCTCCGGGCGGTTGATCAGCTTCTTGAACGCGTTGGAACGTTTTTCTTTGAATGCCGCCCACTCGGTGGCGCAGCGCTCCAACGCCTCCACCGCGCGCAGCTGGGCCGGATCGGCGGTGTAGCCGCGTGCAGCCAGTTCGGCCTCGTAGGTAGCTTTAACGCTCAAATAGAACTCCGATTTGCTATGAAAACAATAGCTGCCAGCGCACGACCTACGTGGGCTAGCAGCCCATTTCACTCTTAAATCAGAAGTTCAGGGTGCGTTTGTCCACCGCCAGCGCCGCTTCCTTGGTGGCTTCGCTCAAGGAGGGGTGGGCATGGCAAATGCGCGCGATGTCTTCAGCACTGGCCTTGAACTCCATCGCCACCACGGCCTCGGAAATCAATTCCGACGCCTGTGGGCCCACGATGTGCACGCCCAGGATTTCGTCGGTCGTGGCATCGGCCAGGAACTTCACAAACCCGGTGGTGTCGCCCAGCGCGCGTGCGCGGCCATTCGCCAAGAAGGGGAAGCTGCCCGCCTTGTACGCCACGCCGTCCGCCTTGAGCTGTTGCTCGGTACGGCCCACCCACGCGATCTCGGGGCTGGTGTAAATGACCCAAGGCACGGTGTTGAAGTTAACGTGTCCGTGCTGGCCGGCAATGCGCTCGGCCACGGCAACGCCCTCTTCTTCCGCCTTGTGTGCCAGCATGGGGCCGCGCACCACGTCACCCACCGCCCACACGCCAGGCAGGTTGGTTTTGCAGTCGCCGTCCACCACAATCGCGCCACGCTCGTCCAATGCCAGGCCCACCGCTTCGGTGTTCAAACCGATGGTGTTGGGCACGCGGCCGATGGAGATGATGAGCTTGTCCACGTCCAGCGTTTGGGCTTCGCCCTTGGCGTTGGTGTAGGCCACGGACACGCCCTTTTTGCCGTTCTTGATTTCGCCGACTTTGACGCCCAACTCGATCTTCAGGCCCTGCTTGGTGAAGGCCTTGTGCGCTTCCTTGGCCACCTGCTCATCCACCGCGCCCAGGAAGACCGGCAGGCCTTCCAGGATGGTGACTTCAGCGCCCAAGCGCTTCCACACAGAGCCCATTTCCAGGCCGATCACACCGGAGCCGATCAGGCCCAGCTTCTTGGGCACCACGCCGATATTCAGGGCTCCGTCGTTGGACAACACATTCACTTCGTCAAACGGTGTACCGGGCAAGGCACGTGCGTTGGAGCCGGTAGCAATGATGATTTGCTTGCCGCTGATGACTTCTTCGGCAGCACCCGCCACCTTGATTTCGTAGCCACCTTCAGCGGCTTTGACGAAAGAACCACGGCCGTGGAAGAAGGCGATCTTGTTCTTCTTGAACAGGTACAAGATACCGTCGTTGTTTTGCTTCACCACGGTGTTCTTGCGGGCAATCATCTTGGCCACATCCATGCTCACGCCGGTGGCCGTAATGCCGTGCTCGGCAAAGTGGTGGTTGGCGTGGTTGAAGTGCTCAGACGATTGCAGCAAGGCCTTGGAGGGAATGCAGCCTACGTTGGTACAAGTACCGCCGGGCGCAGGACCGCCCTTCTCGTTCTTCCACTCATCGATACAGGCTACGTTAAAGCCCAGTTGGGCCGCGCGGATAGCGGCGATGTAGCCACCGGGGCCACCACCAATAACGATCACGTCGAATTGTTTGCTCATAGTGTTTCTCGCTTAATTCTTGAAACGCCACACGGAGCGCGTGCCTTCACTCAGGAACACCGCGGAACTGGCTCTGCCAGGCCGCTGGTGTTGCCCCCTCCAAGGGGGAAAGCGAAGCGCACACAGTGCGCGCAGCCGGGGGGTGTTCAGATATCGAACAGCAGACGTGCGGGATCTTCCAGCGCTTCCTTCATGGCCACCAGCCCCAGCACGGCTTCACGGCCGTCGATGATGCGGTGGTCATAGGACATAGCGAAGTAATTCATCGGGCGAACGACGACAACACCGTTTTCAACCATCGCGCGATCCTTGGTGGCGTGCACGCCCAGGATGGCCGACTGGGGCGGGTTGATGATGGGGGTGGACATCATGGAGCCGAAGGTGCCGCCGTTGGAGATCGAGAAGGTGCCACCGGTCATTTCTTCAATGCCCAGCTTGCCGTCCTTGGCCTTCTGACCGAATTCAGCAATCTTCTTTTCGATGTCCGCAAAGCTCATCTGGTCTGCATTGCGCAGGATGGGCACCACCAGGCCACGGGGCGAGCCCACGGCAATACCGATGTCGAAGTAACCGTGGTAGACGATGTCGGTACCGTCCACCGACGCATTCAACACGGGGAACTTCTTCAAGGCGTGCACAGCCGCCTTGACGAAGAAACTCATGAAGCCCAGCTTGCAACCGTGCTCCTTCTCGAAACGCTCTTGCATGCGTTTGCGCATCTCCATGACCGGAGCCATGTTGATTTCGTTGAAGGTGGTCAGGATCGCGTTGGTGGATTGCGATTGCAGCAAACGCTCGGCCACACGTGCACGCAGGCGGCTCATGGGCACGCGCTGCTCGGGGCGGTCACCCAGGTTTACCGAAGGCGCTGCCACTTGGGGCAGAGATTTGGTCGGAACGCCCGTGGGTATTGCGGAAGCAGCTACAACTTTAGGAGCAGCTGCAGCAGCCAGTACGTCACCCTTGGTAATGCGGCCATCTTTACCGGTACCTGCCACGCTGGACGCAGCGATGCCGTTGTCAGCCAACAGCTTGGCAGCCGCGGGCATGGCAACACCAGCCTTGGAATTGCTGGCCGGGGCTGCAGCGGCTGCAGGCGCAGCAGCGGGCGCGGAGGCCGCAGGTGCTGCCGCGGCGGGAGCCACGGCACCGGCTACAGCGGCCGTGTCGATGCGGGCGATCAACTGCTCCGCAGCCACGGTGCCACCATCGGCCACCAAAATTTCGACAATCACGCCAGAAGACGGTGCAGGCACTTCCAGCACCACTTTGTCGGTTTCGATGTCGATCAGGATTTCGTCCGCGGTGACGGCGTCACCCACTTTTTTCTTCCAAGCCAGCATGGTGGCTTCGGCCACAGATTCAGAGAGCTGGGGTACTTTGACTTCTACGATTGCCATATCAATTCTTTCCGTATGTGTTCGAGTGAGGGTTCTGCTGACGGCTTATTTGGTCAGCACAAAGCCCTTGAGCTTGGCGAATGCGCCTTCCACCAGCGCTTTTTGTTGCTCTTGGTGGAGGTGGGAATAACCCACCGCAGGCGACGCAGACGCGGCGCGCCCAGAGTAGCCCAGCTTCTGGCCTTCGAGCATGTTTTCGTGGATGTAGTGCTGCACGAAGAACCAGGCGCCCTGGTTCTGTGGCTCGTCCTGGCACCACACCACGTCGGTGGCGTTAGGGTACTTTTTCAGCTCGGCCGCAAACACCTTGTGCGGGAACGGGTACAGCTGCTCCACACGGATGATGGCGACATCGTCCAGCCCCTTCTCTTCGCGCTTTTTCACGAGGTCGTAGTACACCTTGCCGGAGCAGGCGATCACGCGCTTAACCTTGTCGCCTTTGAGCTCTTTGCTCTCGGGGATCACGGTCTGGAACGCACCCTTGGTGAACTCGGTCAGCGGCGAGGTCGCATCCTTGTTCCGCAGCAGGCTCTTGGGCGTCATGATGATCAAGGGCTTGCGCAGGTTGCGCACCATCTGGCGACGCAACACGTGGAAGATCTGGCTGGCCGTGGTGGGCTGCACGATCTGCATGTTGGTGTCCGCAGCCAGCTGCATGAAACGCTCCAGGCGCGCCGAGCTGTGCTCCGGGCCCTGGCCTTCGTAGCCGTGGGGCAGCATCAAGGTAATGCCGTTCACACGGCCCCACTTCACTTCACCAGAGGCGATGAACTGATCGATCACGACCTGGGCGCCGTTGGCGAAGTCGCCAAACTGGGCTTCCCAGATCACCAGGGTGTTGGGATCGTTGGAGGAGTAGCCGTACTCAAAGCCCAACACCGCCTCTTCAGACAGGATGGAGTCGATCACCACAAACGGAGCCTGGTTGTCAGCCACGTTCTGCAAGGGCACGTAGGTGCCGACGTCCCACTTCTCACGGTTCTGGTCGTGAATCACGGCGTGGCGGTGCGTGAAGGTGCCGCGTCCACAGTCTTCGCCCGACAAACGCACGGGGTAACCACTGGCGACCAGCGAGGCAAACGCCATGTGTTCGCCCATGCCCCAGTCCACATTGGTTTCACCACGGCCCATGGCCGCACGGTCGTCATATACCTTCTTCACCAACTGGTGGGGGGTCACGCCAGCAGGAATGGTGGTGAGTTTTTCAGACAAACGCTTCCACTCGGTAAGAGGAATGGCGGTGTCGCCTGCATCGGTCCATTTTTTACCGAGGAAAGGCGACCAGTCCACCGAGTACTTGCTCTTGAAGTTGGTCAGCACCGGGTCCACGGTGTGTTTACCCGCGTCCATGGCAGAGCGGTAGGCCTTGACCATGTCATCGCCCAGCGTATCGCCCAGGCCTTGGGCTGCCAGCTTGTCGGCATACAGCTTGCGGGTACCGGGGTGGGTCGCAATCTTCTTGTACATCAGCGGCTGGGTCAGGCTGGGTGTATCTTGCTCGTTGTGGCCCAGCTTGCGGAAGCAGGTGATGTCCACCACCACGTCTTGGCGGAATTCCATGCGGAACTCCAACGCCAGTTGGGTGGCCAGCACCACGGCCTCGGGGTCGTCACCGTTCACGTGCAGCACAGGCGCTTCCACCATCTTCACGATGTCGGTACAGAACGCGCTGGAGCGCATGTCGCGCGGGTCGGAGGTGGTGAAACCGATCTGGTTGTTGATGATGATGTGGACCGTACCACCTGTGGTGTAACCACGGGTTTGGGCGAGCGCCAGAGTTTCCTGGTTCACACCCTGGCCGCCGAAAGCCGCATCGCCGTGCACCAACACGGGCAGCACCTGGCTACCAGTGGGATCATCACGGCGGTCCATGCGCGCGCGCACCGAACCTTCGACCACGGGGTTCACGATTTCCAGGTGCGACGGGTTGAATGCCAGCGACAGGTGAACGGGGCCACCCACGGTAGACACATCAGAGCTGAAACCCTGGTGGTACTTCACGTCGCCGGCCGGCAGGTCTTCGGGTGCCGTGTGGTCGAATTCTGCAAACAAATCGGCAGGCATCTTGCCCAGGGTGTTCACCAGCACGTTCAGGCGGCCACGGTGGGCCATGCCGATGACAATTTCCTGGACGCCCTTGGCGCCGGCTTGCTGGATCAGCTCGTCCATGGCGGCGATAAAACTCTCACCGCCCTCCAGCGAAAAGCGCTTTTGGCCCACAAACTTGGTGTGCAGAAAACGCTCCAGGCCTTCAGCAGCCGTCAGCCGGTCCAGAATTTGGCGTTTTTTCTCGGCCGGGAAGCTGGGCTTGCTGCGAATCGCCTCCAGCTTTTGCTGCCACCAGCGTTTTTGGTTCTGGTCGGTGGTGTACATGTACTCCACGCCAATGGTGCCGCAGTAGGTCTCACGCAGAGCGTTCATGAGCTCACGCAGGCTCATGGACTCTTTACCAAAGAAGGTGTTGCTGATGTTGAAGACCGTTTCCTGGTCTGCGTCGCTGAAACCGTAGAACGTTGGCTCCAACTCGGGGATTTTGTCGCGCTCGGTGCGCTTGAGGGGGTCGAGGTCAGCCCAGCGGGCGCCCACGTTGCGGTAAGCGGCAATCAGCTGCTGCACGGCCGTGCGCTTGCGTCCCATCTCGGAATCGGCACCGGTGGCCAGCACCGTTTGCTTGACGCCTTTTTTTGCCAGATCAACAAATGCGTTGATCACGGGCATGTGGGCTACGTCTTTGGAAGTTGTCCCATCGGCTGCGGGAACGTTTTGCAGCGCATCGAAGTAATCGCGCCAGGTGTCAGGAACGCTGCCGGGGTTGGCCAGGTAGTTCTCGTACATCTCTTCGACGTACGGGGCATTGCCGCCGAACAGGTAGGTGTTGTTTTGGTAGGCTTGGTACACGGACGAAGCCGTGCTCGCACCATTGGAGCTGGAATCACTCATATTTCGCTGACCTCCGTTCCCCTTCAGGGAACATAAGCTGGTTAAAGCTGGTTAATTAACCTTCCGCGACACGGCTGAACCGGTTGGCGGATGCGACTGTGGCATGGGAAGGGCCTTCATTGCAGGACGGATTGTGCCACTTTATGGGTGCAGTGCAAAGGTAATTTGCCCGCCGCCAAGGCTTTTGGGTCTGGGCCTTGACGCTAAGCCAGCACGGATCTTTTGCGCACGGCAAGCGGCGCACTGGCATAAAATTCGCTCAGTTGTCTGGCCATTGAGCCCCGAAAGCTGTTTGTTAACGGTATTTACTGCCTGAGAGCCCAGCCCCATGCGCTTGTCAACCCGCTCCCTCCTTCTTTTTAGCCTGTCTAGCCTGTTGCTGGCGGCACCAGTGCATGCGGAATGGGATACCACTTTGCGCAACGCCCTGGCTTTGACTGAATCCGGGGCTGCCCAGCAAGCCTTCGAGATGCTAGAGCCTTTGGAAATGGAGCGTTCGGGCGATCCAGACTACGACTTGGTACTGGGTATCGCCGCCAACCAGTCAGGGCACCACACCCGTGCCATTTTTGCACTCGAACGCACCTTGATGGTGAACCCCAATAACGCACGGGCCCGCGCCGAGCTGGGACACGCCCTGTATGCCGTGGGCGACAACGCCGGCGCCAAAGCCATGTTGGGCCAGGCCAAGGCGCAGGGCATCCCCACAGAGGCGGCCCGCTCTATTAACCAGTTGCTGCAAACCATAGACCGGATCGAGGCAGAAGCAGGCACCACCTCCCGCGCCTATGCCGAAGCCGTTCTGGGCCATGACGACAACGTTAACAGTGCCCCTGCAAACAAGGTATTTGGCCTGAAGCCGGTTCCCAGTGCGTTTTCGGGTCTGGCGTTCCACATTTCCGGCCGCAAGGCGATTGCCCCACGCTGGTCGGCCATCGGAAGTTTTGGCGCATCCACCCGGAGCCACGACACGACAGCCCTGCCCTATGACTCCAGGCAGCTGGATGCTTCAGTGGGAGCCAGCTACCGTGTCGAGCGAAACGAGTACACCACGGCCCTCCAATTGGGGGAAAGCACCCTTGCCAATGCACCGGCACGTTCCAGCTGGAGCATCACTGGCGAATGGACCCACCGGCTGGACGCATTCCGTCAATTCAATGCTTATGCGCAAGCAGGGCAACTGAGCTACCCCCAGAAAACACGCAATGTGGACCGCTACGTCTTTGGGGCATCCTATGGACAGCAATTCCGGTCCGAACTATCGGTCTACGCCAGCGCGTACTTGGGCCAAGAAGTGACGAGCCAAGCCGGCGTCGGCCACCTGGGGCACCATCTGGTAGGCGGCCGCGTGGGTATGCAACAGCCCTTTGGCAGCGCGCTTGCCGTGTTTGCATCGTTCAGCTTGGAAGACCGCAGCTACAACGGCCCGGACCCATTCTTTCTGAGCACCCGCCACGACCAGCAATGGGGCCTGACTGCAGGCGCCCACTGGATACCCGCCAAAGCCTGGCGTGTAACCCCGCAGTGGAATTACCTGCAAACGGTATCCAACATCAGCACCTCATCCTCTGACAAACAAACGCTGTCGGTCACCGCCCGCCGCGAGTTTTGACACCAGGAGCCCCGCATGCGCAAGACCACCTCTTCCCCCCTCGCCTCCATCTGCCTGCTAGTCGCCGCTGCCTCGGCATCCAATGTGCAAGCTGCCGATGCAGGTATTGCCAATTTTGTGTTTGGTGACGTGGCCGTGCGTTCTGCCAACGGCGGCAACACGCCGCTGCAAAAAGGGCGTGCCGTACAAAGCGGCGATGACATTGTGACCGGTGCGGGCGCACAGGCCCAGATCCGTTTTAGCGATGGCGGCATGGTGGCGATACAACCCAATTCCCAGTTCAAACTGGCAAGTTATGCCGACAAGAATGACCCCAAAACCGACAGCTTTCTGGTCGAGCTGGCCAAAGGCGGCATGCGTGCCATCACCGGCCTGATTGGAAAACGCAACCGCGAGAACTACAAAGTCATCACCAGCACGGCCACCATTGGTATACGCGGCTCTTCCTTTTTGATCAGCTACAACCCCGATGGATCGGTCACTGTCAATGCCGAGCAAGATGCGATTGTGGTGTGCACCAATACTGGCTGCACCGGCCTGACCGCTGGTGAAACGGTTGTCGTGAAGGATAAAAATCAGGATCCGGCACGTACCACAGAGAGGGCCACAACCGAAGCCTCGGTACCACCACCCCAAAGCCAGACGGTGTCGGGCGACAAAATTTTCATAGCGAATGGCCTGCATGCCGTGTTTCAAAGTGACGCTGGCGCCTCCGTCGCCAACAATACCAATGGCCAGTCCACAGCCGTCATTGCGGATCTGCCACTGGTGAGTTATGCCGACACCGATGGCAACCTATACAAGGCAGGCACCTCCGGCGTCTCCAGCTTCAACACCTCCGGAGACCCTTATGCAGCAGACTACATTGGCTGGGGCTACTGGGCGAGTGGCACCCAAACGACAACCGCAAACTCGACGGCGCTGAGCAATGTGCACTACATCGCTGCGCGGCCAACACCCGAGTTGTCCATGCCCAATACAGGCACCTTCGAATACAACCTGATTGGTGGCACAGCGCCAACAGCCTCATCCGGCGGAACGATTCTTGTAGGCACCTTGGCCAGCGCGTCCATGACTGTAAATTTCAGCGGCGGATACACCTCTATCAACAATGTCACCGTTAACACGGTGTTCAATGGCGTCAGTTACAGTGGCAACGCCTATGGTTCTGGTACGGGCGCCACCTTCTCGGCCTCCAGCTCCATGAATGTCAACGGCGTGTTCAGCGGTGATGGTGCGTCCAAAGCCGCGCTGACCTACAAGATCCCCGGCACGGCTATCGGCAACATCACCGGTGCAGTGGGCATGAGCAAGGGCGCAGATACCAGCTACATGGGCCAATAGCTTCCGTCACGGCGTGGTCAGATCGCGGATCTGCTGCAGAGCGGTCGGGTCTTCCATGGTGGTCAGGTCGCCGGGGTCGCGCCCCTCGCAAACCGCCTGAATGGCCCGGCGCAGCAGCTTGCCGCTGCGGGTTTTGGGTAACACCGTCACAAAACGCACACGCGCCGGCCGGCCCACAGCGCCAATGCTTTGGTCCACCACCTTCATGATGTCGCCTTCGAGTTTCAGCTTCGCCGCGTCATCCACCAGACCGCTGGCGTCTTTGGCTACGACGAAAGCCATCGCCACCTGCCCTTTGAGCGCATCGGCAACGCCGACCACTGCGACTTCGGACACGTTCGGATGGCTGGAAATACTCTCTTCAATTTCGCGCGTACCCAAGCGATGGCCCGCCACATTGATCACGTCATCGGTACGGCCCAGGATGAAGTAATAACCGTCCTTGTCGCGCACGCCCCAGTCAAAGGTGCTGTACACCAGCTTGCCGGGGATGCTGCTCCAATAAGTTTTGACAAAACGCGCATCGTCCTGCCACACGGTCTGCATGCAGCCGGGGGGCAGTGGCCCTTCAATCGCCACCACCCCTTTTTGGTCGGCCCCCGTCAGCTCTTCCCCCGTGTTCTCGTCCAGCAGCTTGACGTTGTAGCCATACATGGCCACGCCAGGGCTGCCAAACTTGCTTTCAGCCTTTTCCACACCATTGGCAATGCTGAGAATGGGCCAGCCGGTCTCGGTCTGCCAGTAGTTGTCGATGATGGGTTTGCCCAGCGCATTGCTGATCCACTGCGCGGTCGGCTCGTCCAGCGGCTCACCGGCCAAAAACAAGGCGCGCAGGCTGGACAGGTCGTATTTGCTGAGCAACTCCGGATCCTGCTTCTTGAGCACGCGCACCGCCGTGGGCGCGCTGAACATCACGGTCACTTTGTACTTCTCCACCAAGCTCCACCACACGCCGCCGTCAGGTCGGGTGGGCAGCCCCTCGTACATGATGGTGGCCATGCCGGCAATCAGCGGGCCGTAGATGATGTAGCTGTGCCCCACCACCCAGCCAATATCGCTGGTCGAAAAGTAGGTCTCGCCCGCGTTGCCACAGTAAATGTGCTTCATGCTGGCCGCCAGCGCCACGGCGTAACCGCCGGTGTCGCGCTGCACACCCTTGGGTTTGCCTGTAGTACCGCTGGTGTAGAGCGTGTAGCTCGGGTGGGTGGCGTCCACCCAAACGCAGGGCACCTGCGTGTCCAGGTGTTTTTGTCGCAAGTCCCGCCACAGATGGTCGCGACCAGCTACCAAATTCATAGCAGCCAGCGATCGGTCTACCAGTAACACCGCACCCGGCTTGTGGCTGGACAGGCGAATCGCCTCGTCCAGCAGCGGCTTGTACTCCACCACCTTGCCGCCGCGCGAGCCTGCATCGGCACTCACGATGACGGTGGGCGACGCATCTTCAATGCGCGATGCCAGCGAGCCCGAAGCAAAACCACCAAACACCACCGAATGGATAGCGCCAATGCGCGCACAGGCCAGCATCGCAAACGCCGCCTCGGCCACCATCGGCATGTAGATCAGTACGCGGTCGCCCTTTTGCACGCCCAGCCCCAACAGGCTGGCCGCCATACGTTGCACTTCGGCATGCAATTGCCGAAAGCTGTAAACCTGCTCGGTATTGGTTTCGGTGGAAACGGCAATCAGGGCCGCCTGGTCGGGCCGGGTGGCCAGGTGGCGGTCTACCGCGTTGTGGCACAGGTTGGTGGTGCCGCCCACAAACCAACGGGCGAAGGGCGGATTGCTGTAGTCGCAGACCTGCTGGGGCGGCGTGTGCCAGTCGATCAGGGCGGACTGTTCAGCCCAAAAGCCGTCGCGGTCTTCGATAGAACGGCGGTGAAAGTCGGCGTAGCCTGTCATTGTGTGTCTCCGGTCGGGCCTGTCAAACTGAATTCATAATTATGGATAAGCAACTTGCTACAAGCTGACTTGCCCCAATTCAGTGGACTGGCACCGGGCAACGGCGTCCCCGCCGTGCCCTGAAAACACCCTCAAATACCCAACCTGCGCTATTTGATGAGCGCCTGCATTTCCTTGAAGGCAGGATGTTCGGCCGAGCGTAACCACTCAAAACCGACCATCTCGGTGGTCACCAGCTCGGCGCCCGCGCCGGCCAGACGGTCAAACGCGGCGTCGCGGTTGCGCTCGGTGCGGGAGGTGCAGGCGTCGGTCACCACCCATACGTCAAACTCATCTTCCAGCAAATTCAAGGCGGTTTGCAGCAGGCAGACATGGGCTTCACAACCGGCAATTACCACCATGCCACGCTCGGAGGCGGCAGGTTTCTGCAGGTGCTTGGGCAGGCTGCGGGCATTGCCCTGCACCGGCTTGGCTGGTGGGCGCAGCCATTCGCCCAAGCCCTCTTCCACCGCGCTGAACTGCATTTTGCTCAGCAAACGTGCGTTTGCCGATTGCAGCGCTGATGCCAGCTCGGGCACCGTGGCGCCCAGGCCGCTGGGGTTTTGTTCGGTGTACACCACGGGCACCTCCAGCAGCGCCGCCCACTGCGCCAGGCGCACAGCGTTGGCCAGCACAGCGGCCTGCTCAAACATGACCGGCATCAGCCGGGCCTGATAGTCCACCAACACCAGTTGGCTCTCTTCCAATTCAATCAACATCGCCGTTCTCCTTGCGTTGCGTGTGAGCATAACCGCCAGCCTGCGCCACGCCGGCCGGCAGCCGGGTCCTAGCCGAACAAATCCACCTGGGCCAGCACCTCGGGCGCGGCGGCGGGCTGGGCAGTTACCGCGGCCAACCGCAGCTGCACACTTTCTATATAGGCGGCCAGTGCCTCCACGGCCAAGGCATTGGTACCGCTGAGTTTGCTGGGATCGTGGATCAGCAGCACGCCCACCGCCATGGACAACAAGGCCATGGTTTCGCGCTGCAGCAGCGCCGGGCTGCAGCCCAATGCCTGCAAGGCCTGGGTAACGGGCACCAGCGAATCCAGAAGCAGCGTGGCCAGTCCCTCCCCCATACGCCCGAGGCCCCGCCCGTCGCTGGACAAGACATGTAATAGCAAATGCGCCTCGGCCGGGTGCGCCAGAAAATAGGCAAACCAGGCCTGGGCCCGTGCGGCAAACGCGCCCTCGGGCGCACCCCGCGCCACCTTGGCCGACTGGGCTGCCGCCTGCGCCCGCGACACACTGTCTGCCAACACCGCCTCAAACAAAGCCTGTTTGCCCGGAAAGTAGGCATACAAGGCGCCCGCGGTGTAACCCGCCCGCTTGGCAATGTCGCGCACATTGGCGCTGGCAACACCGCCCTCTGCCACGGCCTGGCGCACGGCGCGCAGCACCAGGTCACGCCGGGTTTGCGCCATCGCCTCCTGCCTGGACCGCCGGGAATCACTCACGAGACCACCTTCCATTGAACTGAGCGCAATTATTACAAACCTTGTTCTTCAAAAATTTATCAGTTTTAAATATCGAACATTGTTCAAATTTAAATACACACAATTACATACACTTCAACTCATACGGAGTAATTTGTTATGAATCAAGCACTTAGAAAGGCAATCTGAGAAGTCACATTGCTTGACAAGTCCTGGCCCTGCCCCTAGAGTGCGCCACATGCGAAAAATCCTCCTCAGCACCCTTCTTGCGACCTGCGCCTGTGCGCACGCCAATCCGCAAGGCACGGCTGACGAGATGGGCCATTTCATGGCGGAACGCGGGCTCATGTCCCGCATCAGCGCTGCTGGAGAAAAAGTGGAGGCCCGCGCCACCGAGCTGGTCATGAACTCCATGGCCTTTTTGGGCGTGCCCTACAAACGCGGTGGCACCAACGCCGACACCGGCTTTGACTGCAGCGGCTTTGTACGCGCCATTTACGAGCAAACCGCCGGACTGGTGCTGCCGCGCAAAGCCGAACAACAAGCCGCTGCTACCCAAAAGATCGACAAGACTGACCTCAAGCCCGGCGACCTGGTGTTCTTCAACACTCTGCGCCGCACGTTCAGCCACGTGGGCATTTACGTCGGCAATGGCAAATTCATCCACTCCCCCAAACCCGGTGCCGAAGTGCGCGTGGAAGACATGGGCGTGAGTTACTGGGCCAAGCGTTTTGATGGCGCCCGCCGCGTAAGCGCCGAAGACACGACACAAAACGCCGCCCGCTAAGCGCGCAGTTTGCTCCCTCGCTTGCCAGATTCGGCCTGAGTCTGGATCTGTTCTACTGGCTCCCACCACTACGCTCGGGACCGCCATGCCAACACCCCTTGAAAACGCAGACCTGCCATCCCTGCAGGCCACCTTTGACGCGCAGCTACCCACCGCGCTGGCTTGGCGGCAGTCCACCGCTGCCGAGCGGATTGAGCGGCTGCAAGCCCTGCGCAGCAGCCTGCTGGCCCACCGCGAGGCCCTTTACGACGCATTTGCCGCCGACTTTCACAAACCCCGTTTCGAGGTGGATGGCACCGAGATCATCCCCAGCCTGGATGAAATTCGCCACAACATCGCCAAGCTCAAAGGCTGGATGCGGCCCACCCGCATCCGTGCCACCGAACTGACGCTGGGCCACGGCGCCTATGTGCAATACCAGCCGCGCGGGCGCTGCCTGATCATCGCGCCCTGGAACTACCCGCTCTACCTCATGCTGAGCCCGCTGGTGTCTGCACTGGCGGCGGGCAACTCAGCCATCCTCAAGCCGTCAGAGATGGCGCCCCGCGTGGCGCAAGTGTTGGCCGCCATCGTCCAAGCCGCATTTCCGCCCAACCAGGTCGCGCTGGTTGAAGGTGGCCTTGGCACCTCGCAGGCCCTGCTGGCTCTGCCGTTTGACCACATTTTCTTCACCGGTTCACCCGCGGTTGGCAAAGTGGTCATGGCCGCAGCCGCCCAACACCTGGCCAGCGTTACGCTGGAGCTGGGCGGAAAGTCCCCCACCATCGTGGACGAAACGGCCGACCTGCAAAAGGCTGCCGAAACGCTGATGTGGGGCAAGTTTGTCAACGCCGGCCAGACCTGTGTGGCGCCCGACTACCTGTATGTGCACGCATCGGTGCGCAACGCGTTTGTGGCGGCCTGCCAGGCGGTACTCAAAACCCGATACGGCGAAACCGCCCAAGCCCAGCGCAGCAGCACCGACCTCACCCGCATCATCAACCAGCGCCACACCCAGCGTATTGAAGGCTTGCTGCACGATGCCACCGCGCGCGGCGCACGCGTGCTGGCCGGGGGCGAGATCGACACGGCCGCCAACTACGTGGCCCCCACCCTGCTGGACAACGTGGCACGGGACGCCAAGGTGATGCAGGAAGAAATCTTCGGCCCCCTGCTGCCCGTGCTGCCCTACACCGACCTGAACCAGGTGATTGCCGACATCAACGCCCAGCCCAAACCCTTGGCCCTGTACATCTGGAGCAAAAACCAGGCGACCATCGACGCCGTGTTAATGCGCACCAGCTCTGGCGGCGCCTGCATCAACCACTGCGTGCTGCACGTGGCGCAGGGCAACCTGCCCTTTGGCGGAGTCAACAACTCCGGCATCGGCAGTTCACACGGCATTTACGGCTTCAAGGCCTTCTCGCACGAACGCGCGGTGCTCAAGGGCAGTTGGCTGCACACCATCCGCATGTTCTTTCCGCCCTACACCGCGGGGCGCATGCGCATAGTGGGCATGCTGCTCAAGTGGGTGAGCCGCTAGGGCCTGCCCAGCCCCGGCGGGGTGGTATCGTGCGGCGATGAAAACACAGATAGACCACCTCGTTGTTGCCGCCCACACCCTGGACCAAGGTGTGCAATGGTGCGAAGCCACCCTGGGGCTGACCCCGGAAACCGGGGGCGACCACCCCCAGTTCGGTACCCACAACCGCCTCTTCAAAATCGCCACCCCGGCCCACCCGCTGGCGTATTTTGAAATCATCGCCATCAACCCCAACGCCAAAGGTCCGGCCAACCCGAACGCCAAACGCTGGTTCGACCTGGACAACCCCGAACTGCGCGCCGCTGTTACCAAGGAACCGCGCCTGGTGCACTTTGTGGCCGGCACGGATGAACTACAGGCAGCCCGCATCGCCCTCAAAACGCTTGGTATCGACCGTGGCCCGGCCATGCCGGCCAGCCGCCACTCCCGCAAAGGTGTGCTGCACTGGCAGATTACGGTGCGCGAAGACGGTTTGCGCCTGTTTGAAGGCTGCCTGCCCACGCTCATCCAATGGGGCAAGCCCGATGAAGCCGAGCCCCTGCGCCTGCACCCGCGCAACAGCCTGCCACGCAGCAAAGCCAGCCTGGACCACATTGCCATTACCCACCCCAGCGCGGCCAAACTGCAGGCCGCCTATACAGCGATCGGGCTGGAAGGCATCAGCATCACTGAGGGCCCGGCCAACCTGAGCGCCACCCTCAAGACGCCCAAGGGCCTGGTGACGCTGCACAGCATGGGCCTCTGAGCGCATTATTCGCTATCGTTTTAATAGCTGCTCGCGCATATTCCACGAGGGCTAGCTGCCTATTTCACTATGAATCGCGAGCGTACGCCGCCCCTGCCGCCAAACTCATCTCCTGACCATGACGACGCGAATGCGGTGGCCGGCCAGTTCCGCCCCCGCATCACGCTGATGACGCTGGGCCGGGGTGAAGGCCTGCTGGGCCTCAAGCCCCAGGGCAAACTGGGCCCACGCGGTGACAGCGTGACGCTGGCCCAGTTCGACTGGACCTACCGCACCGCGGCGGGCGACCGCTGGGAGACCCCCGCCCCCACCTCCATCCTCAACAGCCGACCGGCCGAATTTGAAGACCTGTTTGACACCGGCGGCCCGGTGGTGCGCCTGCAACGCAACCTGGTGGCCGAGGCCGACGCCATGGACGCGGTGTGGGACCTGGGCTTTGTGCCACTGGTCGACACCACGTTTCAGTGGCGCAGCCAGAAACAGCGCCCGCATCTGGGCAGCGTGTGGACGCTGCCGCAGGAAGACTACTTTGGCGACTTCTGGGCCGACCAGGTACCCCAGCTGCAGGCCAAGGGCTGGACGGTGGTGGTGCAACCCGGCTTTGCGCATGAGAGTGTGCCAGTGGAGCGCTGGAAGCTCATCCTCAGCCCCGACACCGGTGAGGTGCTGAGCAAGGAACTGGACAGCCCACTGGTGAAACCGGCCCACGGTGTGGAGAAACTGGCCCTGCCCGAACGCGAAGGTGAATGGCTGCTGAGCCTGGGCATAGAGATTGACGGCGAAACACTGGACCTCGCGCCCATGCTGGCCAACCTCATCAAACGCGACCCGCGCTGGCTGACCCGCCAATATCTGGACAGCCTGGACGACCTGGCCACCGTGTCGCTGCGCGCACCGGGCGGCAAGCGCATCGACGCCGAAGCCGGCCCGCTCAAAGCCATCGTCGGCGCCATGGTGGACTTGTTGACCGACCCGCAGCGTATGGCACCCAAGGGCCCCATCCAACTAGGCGCGTGGGAAGCCCGCCGCATCAACACCCTACGCGCCAGCTTGCTGGACGCCTCGCGCGTGGGCGCCCACCAAGGCTGGCAGCTGGAAGGCGACGCGGGCTTGGCCACACTGGCCAAGCGCCTGCACACCATCGGCCAGCCCCAGCCGGTCGCGGCGCCAGCGGGATTGCAAGTGCAGTTGCGCCCATATCAACTGGAAGGCCTGGCCTGGCTGCAATACCTGCGGGCCCAGCACCTGGGCGGTATCTTGGCCGACGACATGGGCCTGGGCAAAACCGCCCAGGCGCTGGCCCATGTGCTGCTGGAGAAGCAAGCTGGGTGCCTGGACCGCCCAGTGCTGGTGGTACTGCCGACCTCGTTGCTGTTCAACTGGCAGGCCGAGGCGAAGCGCATGGCGCCGGACTTGCAGGTGCTGAACCTGCACGGCCCGGACCGCGCCGCGCTGTTTGCAGACATGCCCGCGCACGACCTCGTGCTCACCACCTACCCGCTGCTGTGGCGCGACATCGAGGTGCTGGCCGCGCAGCCTTTTCATCTGGTCATTCTGGATGAAGCGCAAATGGTCAAAAACGCCGCCAGCCGGAGCGCCCGTGCCCTGCGCCAGCTGCAAAGTCGCCACCGCCTGTGCCTGACCGGCACGCCGCTGGAAAACCACCTGGGCGAACTCTGGGCGCAGTTCGACTGGCTGATGCCCGGCTTTTTGGGCGACCAGCGCAGCTTTGCCGCCCGCTGGCGCAAGCCGATTGAAGAGAACGGCGAAACGGTGCGCGCCGCCCTGCTCGCCCAGCGCGTGCGCCCCTTCATCCTGCGCCGCCGCAAACAAGACGTGGCCACCGAGCTGCCGCCGCGCACCGAAGTCATCCAGCGCGTGCAACTGCAGGGCCGCCAGCGCGAGCTGTATGAGAGCGTGCGTGTAGCCGCTGACAAACAGGTGCGCCGCGTGCTGCAACGGCAGAACTTTGCCGGCGCGCAAATCAGCATCCTGGATGCGCTGCTCAAGCTGCGGCAGGTGTGTTGCGATCCACTCTTGGTGAAAGGGAGCGACATCACGCCCGACATGGAGCGGGCCAAACTCCACACACTCACCGACTTGTTGGTCCCGCTGGTAGACGAAGGCCGCCGCGTGTTGGTGTTCTCGCAGTTCACCGAGCTGCTGGAGCTGATTGCCGATGCACTCTCAGCACTAAGCCTGCCCTTCCTGAGCCTGACCGGCAACACCCGCCCCGCCCAGCGCGGCCAGATCGTGCAGCGCTTCCAAAGCCTGGAAGTGCCAGTGCTGCTGGTCAGCCTGAAAGCAGGCGGCTTAGGACTGAACCTCACCGCCGCCGACACCGTCATCCACATGGACCCATGGTGGAACCCCGCCGTGGAAGAACAAGCCACCGCCCGCGCCCACCGCATCGGCCAGGACCAACCGGTGTTCGTCTACAAGCTGGTGGTGGAAGGCAGCATCGAAGAACGCATGCTGGAACTACAGGCCCGCAAACTCGCGCTGTCCGACAGCGTGCTCGGCCATGACGCAGAAGGCGCCGCCAAGTTTGACGAGGCCGACTTGCAAGCGCTGCTGGCACCGCTGGGCGCGCTTATGGAACAGGGGCAAACGCCGGAAGAAGCTGCGCGGCGCTGGGGGCGTACCGGGAGCCGGGTGGAAGGCGTTTAGGCATCCATTCGGCACCTAGCGCTCATGGAATATGCGCGAGCAGCTACTGAAACGATAGCACCTCCTAACGCGCAGGTTTACAGCTTAAGCAGCTTGTGCCGGTCGAGCCAGACTTTGCGCACAAAGGGGTCGGCCACGGTGTAGACACCGTGGCCCGGGCGGGCGATGAGGTTGGCGCTGATCATGCGGTCGGCCAGGTTTTGCACTTGCGGCGGTAGCACTTGCGAGCCGGTACGCTGGGCATACGAGGCCAATGCTTCTTCGCCAAACAAACCAGATACGCCGGATTCACTGCCCTCAGCAATGCGGGCAAATATGGCTTGGCCGAGTTCGCCAAAGTCTTCTACAGCACGCAGCTCCACATCGGCTGCCACCGAGGCCAGCGTGGCGCAGATGATGGGAAACGCTTGGTCAGCAGGGGTGGAGGCAGAGGCGGAGGCGGTTTGCAGTTGCACCAGTGCTTTCAACAACTCTTCAGGCCGATGACCCATGAGCTGAAACCCCGCCCAAGCCACCGCGACACTGGGCAGCACCACACCGGGCGTAGCGGCAATGGCGTCCAGCTGCCATTGCACAAAGTCCTCCCCCAACACTTGGTACGCCGTGGTAAGTGCTCCGGTGAATGGCTGGGCGCGGCGGGTCGCCATGTCGGTGATCAGGGACTTGTGCGAGCCGGTGCCCAGAAACAAGAAATGCCCAGGCGTGCCAGGCTGGGAGTTCACCGCATCGCGCGCAGCTTTGAGGGCATGCAAGAGGCTGGTGCCATCTTCGCTGCCAAGCGCTTGCTGCACCTCGTCCACGATGAGCACCACATTCACCTGCGCTTTGGCCACCAGCTCGGCAAACGCTTGGGCCAGCGTGGTGCCGCTGGTGGTGCCCAGGCTGTCCAACTGAAACCCGAAGCTGAAACCCGCAGCCCCCAGGTTGAGGCCCTTGAACCGCTGTAGCAGCCCGGAGCCCGGTGTTTGCAGCTGTAGCAAGGTATTGCGCACGGCTTCCAACACCAAGGCGGCAGGGCTTTTGCTGCGGTCAGCCCATAGGTCTACATAAATGACTAGCGCCCCCAAAGCCTCTAGCGCGGGCACGAGGTCACGGCGCAAAAAAGTGGTTTTACCTACCCGGCGAATGCCGGATAAAAACACGCCCGAGCGAACGTTCATGTGCAAGGGTGAGGGTTGGAGCAGTTGCTGCGCCATCTGCTCAGCGTAGGTCTTGCGGTGGAAGATCTGGTCAGAGGTGTTCATGTTTAGGCATTTTTAGCTAATACTGATAATTATCAGTTTCAAATAAACAGGTGTAAAGCCCAAATATGACTGCTGTTTTATAGTTCCTCTCCATGCCCACCCGCCCCAGCACCTCCCCCATCCCCCTGCAAGCCGAACCCGGGCACCTGATCCGCCGGGCGCACCAGTTGGCGGTGGGCACCTTTGCCAAGACGCATGGCAAGCAGATCACGCCGGTGCAGTACGCGGTGTTGCGGGCGCTGCAGGACACGCCGGGCATGGACCAAGTGACGTTGGCGGAGCGGGTGGCGTTGGACACGTCCACCACCGCCGACATTGCCGCGCGGCTGGATGCCAAGGGCTGGATCGTGCGCGAGCTGCTGCCCCGCCGCCAGCGCGCACTGCGCCTCACCCCCGAGGGCGAGGCGGTGCTGGCCGACATGCTGCCGCGCGTGGAACCCATGTACGCACAGTTGCTGGACGCCCTGGAGCCGGCCGAGCGCGAGGAGTTTTTGCGCCTGCTGCGCAAGTTTGTGCACCTGAACACGCCAGCCCCTGAAGACCAGGCCGATATGCCGGATCAACCATCCGACAGCGCATAGCCCAAGGCCCCCGACCAGTCGTCGGATTCGTCCCATTTCGAGGGAAAACCCTCATTCCTGCCCCCTAGCCTTGGAATTGACTTGGGTCTATGATTTGCGTCATTCAGCATACTGAATGAAGAATTCCAACCCAAGGAGCCTGGCCATGTTTCCCATCAACACCTGGTACGTTGCCGCCCGCAGCGAAGAAATCCCCAGCGACCGCCCCCTGGGCCGCCGCATCTGCAACCACCCCATGGCCCTGTTCCGCAACAGCGCGGGCCAGGTGGCGGCGGTAGAAGACTTCTGCCCGCACCGCGGTGCCCCGCTCTCGCTGGGCAAGGTGGAAGGCGACACCCTGGTCTGCGGCTACCACGGCCTGGCCATGGGCTGCGACGGCAAAACCGTGTCCATGCCCTGCCAGCGCACGCGCGGCTTTCCTGCGATCCGCAGCTTTCCCATCCACGAGGCGCATGGCTTTGTCTGGGTCTGGCCTGGCGATGCGGCCAAGGCGGACGTGGCCCTGGTGCCCCAGTTTGAGTGGCTGGGCAATCCGCAGTTTGGCTATGGCGGCGGCTTGTACGAGATTGCCTGCGACTACCGCCTGATGATCGACAACCTGATGGACCTGACGCACGAAACCTATGTGCACAGCACCAGCATTGGCCAGAAGGAAATTGACGAAGTGCCCTGCCAGACCCGGGTGGACGGCGACCATGTGATCACCGAGCGTTTCATGGAGGGCATTGAGGCGCCACCGTTCTGGAGGATGGCGCTGCGCATGAACGGCCTGCCCGACGACCAGCCGGTAGACCGCTGGCAGATCTGCCACTTCACGCCACCCAGCCACATCATGATTGAGGTGGGTGTGGCGCTGCAGGGCCACGGCGGCTACAACGCCCCGGACGAATTCAAGGCCGCAAGCTGGGTGGTGGACTTCATCACCCCCGAGACCGACACCAGCATCCACTACTTCTGGGGGATGGCGCGCAAGTTCAAGCCGCAGGATGCCGAGCTGACGGCCCAGATCCGCGAAGGCCAGGGCAAGATTTTTGGCGAAGACCAGGAGATGCTGGAGCGCCAGCAAAAGAACCTGCTGGCCAACCCCCAGCGCAAGCTGCTGATGCTCAACATCGACACCGGCGGCGTGCAGTCGCGCAAGGTGATTGATCGCGTTATCGAGGCCGAAAACGCGGTCTCGGCATGAGCACCACCACCATACAGGTGCGCGTGGCGCACAAACGCAGCGAGGCTGAGGACATTTGCAGCCTGGAGCTGGTCGCTGCCGACGGCGGCGCCCTGCCCGCCTTCACGGCCGGCGCCCACATCGACGTGCACCTGCCCAATGGACTGCAGCGCCAGTATTCCCTTTGCAACACACCGGGCGAGACCCAGCGCTACGTGATTGGCGTGCTGCGTGATGCGGCCTCGCGAGGCGGCTCGTCTGCTGTGCACGACTTGGTGAATGAGGGCAGCGTGCTGACCATCAGCACGCCGCGCAACCTGTTCCCCCTGGAAGCGACGGCGCCGCACCACCTGCTGCTGGCCGGTGGCATTGGCATCACACCCATGTTGGCCATGGCCGAACACCTGGCCGGCACCGGCCAGCCCTTCACGCTGCACCACTGCAACCGCAGCCGGGCGCGCACGGCGTTCATCAGCCGCCTGACGGCCGCGCCCTTTGCCAGCCAGGTGCAGCACCACTTTGACGATGGCGAGGCAGCGCAAAAGCTGGACATTGCCGCCACGCTGCAGCAGGCCCCGGCGGGCACCCACCTCTATGTGTGTGGCCCCCAGGGCTTTATGGATGCGGTGCTAAACGCCGGCCGCGCTGCTGGCTGGCCGGAGGAGCGCTTGCACCGCGAGTACTTTGGCGCCGCCCCGGTGGACCACAGCCACGACGGCAGCTTTGAGCTGGAGATTGCCAGCACCGGCAAGGTCATCAAGGTGTTGGCCGACCAGAGCGCGCTGGCCGCCCTGCACGCCGCGGGCCTGGACATTCCCATGTCGTGCGAGCAAGGTGTGTGCGGCACCTGCCTCACCCGCGTGAAGGCCGGCACGCCCGACCACCGCGACCAGTACCTGGAGCCCGACGAGCAAGCGGCCAATGACCAGTTCCTGCCCTGCTGTTCCCGCGCCAAGAGCCCGCGCTTAGTGCTGGATTTATAGCCAAATTGGCACCTAGCCCCCGTATCCATTGCGCAAGCAGCTCCTAAATGAATAGCAAAAACCGCCCGGGAGGCGGTTTTTTTACGCCCGCAAGTTGCCTTGTCGGGAAAACCCTAGACCCCAAAGAAGCCAAATCAGCCCACAATTCGGCCAACTGGTCTTACCAATTTACCTTTTAGCCAAATTTCCTGCATGCCCTTCCAACCCATAGAGCCCCGCCGGCTGTACCGCCAGATTGCCGACCAGCTGCGCCAGCTCATCCAGAGCGGTGAATTTGCCGTGGGCAGCAAGCTGCCCGCCGAGCGCGACCTGGCGGCCAAGATGGGCGTGTCCCGCCCGTCGGTGCGGGAAGCATTGATTGCGCTGGAAGTGGAAGGCCTGATTGAGGTGCGCATGGGCTCGGGCATTGTCGTCATTGGCCGCGAGAGCGTGCGCCTGCTGGACAACGCGCACGGCCCGCTGGAAATCATCCGCGCCCGCCAGCTCATCGAATGCGAGCTGGCCGCACTGGCCGCCCGCAGCACCGACCCCACCTTGGTACCCGACCTGCTGGAAACCCTGCGTGACATGGAAGCCGACATTGCCGCGCACACCCTGCCCATCCGGGGCGACCGAGCCTTTCACCTCCGCATTGCCCAGGCCAGCGACAACAGCGCCCTGCAAGCGGTGGTGACCCAGCTGTTTGACGAGCGCAATGGCCCGATGTTCCAAGCCCTGGGCGGCCACTTTGAGCGCGAAGCCACCTGGCAGCAGGCGGTGGACGAACACCGCGCTGTGGTCGAGGCCATTGCCGCCCAAGACCCCGACATGGCCCGCGCCGCCATGAGCGGCCACTTGGACCGCTCGCACGGTCGCTTCTCCGCCAGCCTGACCACCCCCGCCGACGCGTGAACCCAACGGACACCACCATGAGCCTTGCCTGCACCCTGAACGGCCCGCTGAACCTCAGCGTGGAGCAACTCATCCCCCAGGAGCCCGGCCCCGGCCAGGTGCGCCTGCGCCTGGGCGCCGGTGGCATTTGCGGGTCAGACCTGCACTACTACCAACACGGCCGTGCCGGCATCTTCGCCATCCGCGCGCCCTTTGTGCCGGGGCACGAGGCCTCGGGCGTGGTGGATGCCGTAGGTGACGGCGTAACCAAGGTGCACGTCGGACAAAAAGTGGCCGTCAACCCCGCCCACCCCTGCGGCCTGTGCCCCGCCTGCCGCGGCGGGCGCAGCAACCTGTGCGAGAAGATGGTGTTCCTGGGCAGCGCGGCCATCTTCCCGCACATCCCCGGCTTCTTCCGCGAGCACTTTGTCATGCACGAGGCCCAGCTCACCGCCATTGACGAAGACGTGAGCCTGGGCGAGATTGCCTGTGCGGAGCCCCTGTCGGTGGGCCTGCATGCGGTGCGCCGCGCGGGTGAAGTGTTGGGCGCCACGGTGCTGGTCACCGGCGCGGGCACGATTGGCTGCATGTCCATCATTGCCGCGCGCCTGGCCGGTGCCGGCCGCGTGATTGCCTGCGACCCCAGCGAGCGCGCCCGTGAGATGGCGCTGACCGTGGGCGCCGACGAAGCCCTGCCCGATGCCACAGCCTGGAAAGGCCGCGTGGATGTGGCGCTGGAAGCCGCCGGCCACCCCGCCGCGCTGGCCAGCTGCCTGGCGGCGGTGCGCCGCGGCGGGCGCGTGGTGCAGGTGGGCACGCTGCCGCCCGAAATTCCGTTTCCCGCCAACGACATCATGTCGCGCGAGCTGGACTACGTGGGCGCCTTCCGCGCCGACATTGAATTTGACTGGGCCGTGCAGGCCATTCGCAGCCGGCGGGCCGACGTGCGCCCGCTCATCAGCGCCCAGTTGCCGATCAGCCAATCGAAAGCGGCCTTCGATCTGGCTTTGGACAGAGGCCGCAGTACCAAGGTGCAGCTCGTCCCCGGCTAACCCCCGGTGACGACCCGGCTGCGCAATATTCACAACAAGAGGAGACAAAGAGCATGACATTGACACGCATTACCCTGGCCCTGGCTGCAAGCCTGGTGGTCGCCGCCCCTGCCTTCGCGCAGACCAAGCTCAAATGGGCCCACGTCTACGAGCCGGGTGAACCCTTCCACACCGCATCCGTCTGGGCGGCTGAAGAAATCAAGAAGCGCACCGGTGGCCGTTACCAGATCGACGTGTACCCCGCGTCACAGCTCGGCAAAGAGAACGACATCAACCAGGGCCTGAGCCTAGGCACGGTGGATATCATCATTTCGGGCTCCAGCTTTGCGGCCAAGGCCTTCCCCCGCATCGGCGTGACCTACTATCCCTACACCTTCCGCAATGTGGACCACCTGCTGGCCTACACCAAGAGCGACATCTACAAAGAGCTGACAGCCGGCTACGAACAAAAAAGCGGCAACGAAATCATTGCCACCACCTACTACGGCACCCGCCACACCACCAGCAACAAGCCTATTGCCAAGTGCGCCGACCTCAAAGGCCTGAAGATGCGTGTGCCGGATGTGCCCGCCTACCTGGCCATGCCACGTGCCTGCGGTGCCAACACCTCGCCCATCGCGTTTGCCGAGGTCTACCTGGCGCTGCAGAACGGCACCGTGGAGGCCCAAGAAAACCCGCTGCCCACCATCGAGGCCAAGAAGTTCTACGAAGTGCAAAAACACATCGTGCTGACCGGCCACATCGTGGACCACCTGAATACGGTGATGGCAGGTGGTCTGTGGAAAAAGCTGTCGGACGCGGACAAGAAGATCTTTGGCGACGTGGCGCTGGAAGCCGCTGCCAAGGCTTCACGTGAAGTGGCCGCCCGCGAAAGCGAGCTGGCCGCCGTGTTCCGCAGCAAGGGCGTGAGCGTGACCGAGGTGAACACCGGCGAGTTCCGCGACACCGTGCTGAAGAACGTGCCCTTTGAGCAGTACGGCTACCAGAAGTCCGACTGGGACCGCATCCAGGCGATCAAGTAAGGCGACACGACATGACGCTCCATAGCTCCCTGCCCCTCTCAGGCGGCGCAGCCGAGTCTCACCCGACCGAGACCAGCGCGGAGGCCTTGGTCTCCAGCTTTGCGGAGGCCGACCAGCACACGGTCGACCTCTCGGTCTACGGCGTGGAAGACTGGGTGTGTTTCGGATTCTTCTGGGCCATGACCGGCCTGGTGTTTCTGCAGTTCTTCAGCCGTTACGTGCTCAACGACTCGTACGCCTGGACCGAAGAACTGGCCGTGTACTGCCTGATGCCGGTGGTGTTCATTGGGGCGTCCATGTGTGTGCGGCGGGTGCGGCATATCCAGGTCAACCTGGTCTACCGCTACCTGCCCACGCCTGCCGGGCGCGCCTTGTCCACCCTGGTGGATGTGGCAGCCATCGCCTTTTACGGCTACGGCGCCTGGCTGATTGCCCGCTACGCGCTGGCGGTGGACAACGAACCCATGACCACCATCAACTGGAACAAGAGCCATGTGTACTGGCTCGCGTTTGCCGGCTTTGCCCTGATGGCCGTGCGCGCCGTGCAGGTAGCGGTAGAGAACTGGCGACGCGGCTTCTCTGCCTTGCAAAACCCCGGCTTCTTTGACGGTTCCACCGACTGAACGGACCCTGCACCATGTTGATCCTGATTGTTTCCTTTTTGGGGCTGATGCTGTGTGGCCTGCCCGTGGCAGTGGCCATGGCGGGTGGCTCGCTCATCTACATCCTGGTCTCGGGCAGCGTGCCCGATATTGTGCTGGCGCAGCGCATGATTGCGGGCATAGAGTCCTTCCCGCTGCTGGCCGTGCCCTTCTTCATTTTGGCGGGCAACCTGATGAACGTGGCCGGCATCACCGGCCGCATCTACAACTTTGCCGTGGCCCTGGTGGGCTGGATGAAAGGCGGCCTGGGCCAGGTCAACATCGTCGGCTCCGTGGTGTTTTCGGGCATGTCCGGCACGGCCATTGCCGATGCCGCAGGCTTGGGCTCGATCGAGATCAAGGCGATGAAAGAGCATGGTTACAGCACCGAGTTTGCCGTGGGCGTGACCGCGGCCTCGGCCACGCTGGGCCCCATCTTTCCGCCCTCTCTGCCCTTTGTGATCTACGGCATGATGGCCAACGTCTCCATCGGCGCCCTGTTTGTGGCTGGCATCTTGCCCGGCCTGTTCATGACCGGATTGATGATGGTGACCGTGGCCTACTTTGCCCGCCGCAATGGCTGGGGCGGCGACGTCGCTTTCCACTGGGGTCGCCTGGGCGGTGCCACGCTGGAGATTCTGGTGGTGCTGGCCTTCCCCATGGCGGTGTGGCTGGCGGTGAAAGCCGGGGCCTCGGTCAACCTGGCTGCGGGCAGTGCCTTTGTGGCGCTGCTGCTACTGGACTGGCGCTTCAACTTCTCGGCTGTGCTGGCCCTCATGGCGCCAGTGATCCTGATTGGTGGCATGACCATGGGCTGGTTCACGCCCACCGAAGCCGCCGTGGCCGCCGTCATCTGGGCGCTGTTTCTGGGCCTGGTGCGCTACCGCTCCATGAGCATCCGCACGCTGGCGCAGGCCACGTTTGAGACGATTGAAACCACCGCCTCGGTGCTTTTCATCGTCACGGCTGCGTCCATCTTTGCCTGGCTGCTCACCACCACCCAAGCGGCACAGGCCCTGGCCGACTGGATTCTGTCCATCACCGACAACAAGTGGGTGTTTCTGCTGCTGGCCAACCTGCTGATCCTGTTTGTGGGCTGCTTCATCGACACCATTGCCGCCATCACCATCCTGGTGCCCATCTTGCTGCCCATCGTGCTCAAGCTGGGCATCGACCCGGTCCACTTCGGCCTAATCATGACGCTGAACCTGATGGTGGGGCTGCTGCATCCGCCGCTGGGCATGGTGTTGTTTGTGCTGGCGCGCATCTCCAAACTGTCGGTGGAGCGCACCACCATGGCCATCCTGCCCTGGCTGATTCCGCTGATGCTGGCGCTGGTGGCCATCACCTACATTCCGGCACTCACGCTGTGGCTGCCACAGCAGATGGGCCTGATCAAATGAACCCGGTGATTCGTATCCATCCGGCCGACGATGTGGTCATCGCCCGGCAGCAGTTGCTGGGCGGCACCCGCATCGAGTCCGAAGGCATCACCGTGTCAGGCCTGATTCCGCCGGGCCACAAAGTTGCAGTACGTGCCATCGCACCGGGCGAACCGGTACGGCGTTACAACCAGATCATTGGCACGGCCACGCAGGCCATCGCACCTGGCCAGCACGTACACACCCACAACCTGGCCTTCAGCCGCTTTGACCGTGGCCACACCGTGGGTGGAGATGTGCGGCCCGTGGCCTATGTGGACACCCCGGCCACCTTTGACGGCATCAAGCGACCCGACGGACGGGTGGCCACGCGCAACTACATTGGCGTGCTGACCAGCGTGAACTGCTCGGCCACCGTGGCGCGCGCCATTGCCGACCACTTCCGCCGCGACATCCACCCCGAAGCCCTGGCCGCCTTCTCCCAGGTGGACGGTATCGTGGCCCTGACTCATGGTGCCGGCTGCGCCACCGACAGCGAGGGCGAAGGCCTGCAGGTGCTGCGTCGCACGCTGGCGGGGTATGCCCGCCACGCCAACTTTGCCGCCGTGATTGTGGTGGGTCTCGGTTGTGAGACCAACCAGATCCAGGGCCTGTTGGCGCAGGAAGGCTTGCGCGAAGGAGCCAAGCTGGTGACCTTCAGCATCCAGGACACGGGTGGCACGGCCAAGAGCGTGGCGCGTGGCATTGAGGTGGTGAGGCAGTTGCTGCCCGAGGCCAATGCCGTGCAGCGTGAACCCGTACCGGCCAGCCATCTCATCGTCGGGCTGCAATGCGGCGGCTCGGACGGCTACTCCGGCATCAGCGCCAACCCTGGCCTGGGCGCGGCGGTGGACCTGGTGGTGCGCCACGGTGGCACTGCGGTGCTGTCCGAGACGCCGGAAATTTATGGCGGCGAACATTTGCTGCTGCAGCGTGCCGTGTCGCAAGCCGTGGCCGATAAGCTGGAGGCCCGCCTGCAGTGGTGGACCGACTACTGCGCCCGCCACCATGCCGAGATGGACAACAACCCGTCTGCGGGCAACAAGGCCGGCGGGCTGACCACCATCCTGGAGAAATCACTGGGTGCCATCGCCAAAGGTGGCACCACGCCCATGGTGGACGTGTACGAGTACGCCCAACCCATCACGGCACGAGGTTTTGTCTACATGGACACCCCGGGCTACGACCCGGTGTCGGCCACCGGCCAGGTGGCGGGTGGCGCCAACCTCATTTGTTTTACCACCGGCCGCGGTTCTGCCTACGGCTGCGCGCCCTCGCCTTCACTCAAGCTGGCCACCAACAACGCGCTGTGGGCCAAGCAAGAGGAAGACATGGACATCAACTGCGGCACCGTCATCGACGGTAGCGAGAGCGTGGAGCAGTTGGGCGAGCGCATCTTCCAGGAGATGCTGGCTGCCGCCTCTGGCCGCAAGACCAAGAGCGAGCTGCACGGCTACGGCCAAAACGAATTTGTACCCTGGGCGCTAGGCGCCGTGATGTAAACCCATTTATCTACCACCATGAAAATCACCTCCGCCAAAGTCATCATCTGCGCGCCCAGCCGCAACTTTGTCACCCTCAAGATTGAAACCGACGAAGGCCTGACCGGCATTGGCGACGCCACGCTCAATGGCCGCGAACTGGCCGTGGCCAGCTACCTGACCGAACACGTCATTCCCTGCCTGATAGGCCGCGACCCGCAGCAGATCGAAGACATCTGGCAGTACCTTTACAAGGGTGCGTACTGGCGCCGCGGCCCGGTCACCATGAGCGCGATTGCCGGGGTGGACACAGCGCTGTGGGACATCAAGGCCAAGGCTGCCAACATGCCGCTCTACCAATTGCTAGGTGGCAAGAGCCGCACCGGCGTCATGGTCTACGGCCACGCCAATGGCAAAGACATCACCCAGACCGTGGAAGAAGTGTTGCGCTACAAGGAGATGGGCTACAAGGCCATACGCGCGCAGAGTGGCGTGCCGGGCCTGGAGAAGGTGTATGGCGTGGGCCGCGGCACCATGTTTTACGAACCCGCCGATGCCGACCTGCCCAGCGAACACGACTGGTCTACCGAGAAGTACCTGCGCCACACGCCCGAGTTGTTTGACAAAGTGCGCGCCGCCGTAGGGCCAGACATCCACCTGCTGCACGATGTGCATCACCGCCTCACCCCCATCGAGGCCGGCCGCCTGGGCAAAGACCTGGAACCCTACCGCCTGTTCTGGATGGAAGACGCCACCCCCGCTGAGAACCAGGAGGCCTTCCGCCTCATTCGCCAGCACACCACCACGCCGCTGGCGGTGGGCGAGATTTTCAACACCATCTGGGACTGCAAGGACCTGATCGAGAACCAGCTGATCGACTACATCCGCACCACCGTGGTCCATGCCGGCGGCATCACCCACCTGCGCCGCATTGCGGACTTGGCCGCGCTCTACCAAGTGCGCACCGGCTCGCACGGCGCCACCGATTTGTCACCTGTGTGCATGGGCGCTGCGCTCAACTTCGACCTGTGGGTGCCCAACTTTGGCATCCAGGAATACATGCGCCACACGGATGAGACGGATGCCGTGTTCCCCCACGCCTACAGCTTTAAAGACGGCTACATGCACCCCGGCGAGGCCCCCGGCCATGGCGTAACGATTGACGAGGAGCTGGCCGCCAAGTACCCCTACAAACGCGCCTACCTGCCGGTCAACCGCCTGCAACACGATGGCACGCTGACCAACTGGTGATAGTGGATATGCAACGTTTGAATGACAACACGGTAGGCGCCCTACCCGCCGCCGTGGCCCGACCGACCTATGACCGCCAAGCGCTGAAAACCGGCATCGTCCACCTCGGGATTGGCGCTTTCATGCGCGCCCACATGGCAGCGGCCACCGAGGCTGCAATTGGCGCGGGCGACTTGCGCTGGGGCATGGTGGGTGTGTCGCTGCGCCAAGCCGATACCCGCGATGCCCTCGCGCCGCAGGATGGTCTGTACACGCTGGCGATTCGTGATGCAGATGCGCAAGGCCAGCCCCGCCAGCGCCTGCAAGTCATAGGCGCCGTACGCAGCCTGCTGGTCGCACCCGAAAATCCGCAAGCGGTGCTGAACGCCATTGCTGCCCCCGACACCCGCATCGTGAGCCTGACCGTGACCGAAAAAGGCTACTGCCACGACCCGGCCACCGGTACGCTGCGCCTGGACCACCCGGACATCGTGCACGACCTGGCCCACCCGCTTGTCGCCCGCTCCGCCATCGGCATGCTGGTCTACGGCCTGCAGCTGCGCCACGCCCGCGGCCACAGTCCGCTCACGCTGATGTCGTTGGACAACCTGCCGGCCAATGGGCGCGTGCTGCGTGCCGCAGTACTGCGGTTTGCTGAAGAAATTGATAGCACGCTGCGCATATGGATAGAGGGCCAATGCCGTTTTCCATGCTCCATGGTGGACCGCATCGTGCCTAAAACCACTGATGCGGACCGCGAGACGGTCAGCGCCGCCTTGGGCTGCGTGGATGCCTGGCCCGTGCTCGGGGAGCCGTTTTTTGACTGGGCGATTGAAGACGAATTTGCTGCCGACCGCCCCGACTGGACACTGGGCGGCGCACGCTTTGTGCCGGACGCCGAGCCTTTTGAAAAACTCAAGCTGCGCATGGTGAACGGCACCCACTCCAGCCTGGCCTACCTGGGCGCCATGGCGGGCTGGCAAACGGTGGACAAAGCGATTGGGCAGCCCGCGTTGCGCATGCACATCGAAGCGCTGATGCGCGACGAGATTGAACCCACGCTGCCTGCACTGCCGGGCCTGGACGTGGCGGCCTACCGCCACAACCTGCTGGCCCGCTACGCCAACCCAGCGCTGGCCCACCGCACGCATCAGATCGCCATGGACGGCTCACAAAAGCTACCGCAGCGCCTGCTGGGCACACTGCGCGACCGCCTGGCGCGAGGTCTCCCGATCACACGCATGGCCCTGGGTCTGGCCGCGTGGATGCACTACCTGCGTGGCGTGGACGAGCTGGGCCAGAGTTACCGGATTGATGACCCGCACGCGGCGGCGCTCACCGCGCTGCACCAGCAGTCGCTGGCTCTCGGTGTAAATACGCAAACCGTGCAGGCCATGCTGGCCTATGCGCCAGTGTTTGGCGATCTGGCGGGCCATGCAGCGCTCACGGCCGCGCTGGTGCCCTTGCTGCAATCACTGCAAACACAAGGCGTGGCCTCCACACTGGAAGCGGTGAACCGTGGGGAGTTGGCGGCATGAGCACCATGCCCGAAGCCCTGGACGTTCTGTCCATGGGCGAAACCATGGCGCTGCTGGTGGCACAAGAGCCCGGCCCGCTGGCCGAGGTGCAGAGCTTCAGCAAACGGATTGCCGGGGCCGACACCAACGTGGCCATTGGCTTGGCGCGCCTAGGCTTCAAGGTGGGCTGGGTGAGCCGCCTCGGGGCGGATTCGTTTGGCAGCTATGTGCGCAAAACAATAGAGGCTGAGGGTGTAGACACCTCGCAGGTCGAGACCGACCCACAGCGCTCCACCGGCTTCATGCTCAAGTCACGCAGTGTGGACGGCAGTGACCCCGCCATCGAGTACTACCGCCGCGGCTCGGCCGCCAGCCAACTCAGCGTGGCGCACCTGAAAACCGACTACGCGCTGCGCGCACGCCATGTGCACACCACCGGCATCACACCGGCCCTGTCGCCCGCCGCCCGCGAGCTGGTAGCCCACGCCATGTTGACCTTGCGTGCCGCGGGCCGCAGCGTGTCGTTTGACCCCAACCTGCGCCCCAGCCTGTGGCCCGATGTGGCCACCATGCGCAACACCCTCAACGACCTGGCCCGCCACGCGGACTGGGTGCTGCCGGGCATTGAAGAAGGCCGGCTGCTGACCGGCCAAACCACCCCGGCCGACATTGCCGCGTGGTACCTGGACCGGGGCGCCAAGGCGGTGGTCATCAAACAAGGCGCTGAAGGCGCCTACTTCCGCACGGCCACTGACGAGCAGGGCCTGGTGCCCGGCGTACCCGTACCGGTGGTGGTGGACACCGTGGGCGCTGGTGACGCGTTTGCCGTGGGCATCATCAGTGCACAGCTCGAAGGGCTGGCTTGGTCGCAGGCCGTGCGCCGCGCCAACTGGATTGCCTCGCGCGCGCTGCAGGTGGTCGGCGACATGGAAGGCCTGCCGACCCGCGCTGAACTCCGCGCACAGAATTTGGAATGAACCTAAGGAACCCGTCATGCTGACCGTTGTTTGCGAAACCCCCGGCACCCTGCGTGCCCACGACCGCCCCCTGCCGGAGCGTGCTGCCGACGACGTGCTGCTGCGCGTCAAGCGCGTGGGCGTGTGCGGCACTGACCTGCATATCTTCACCGGCAACCAGCCCTACCTGAGCTACCCGCGCGTGATGGGGCATGAGCTCTCCGGCGTGGTGGAAACCGCACCTGCAGGCAGTGCCCTGCAATCCGGCGACACGGTGTATGTGATGCCCTACCTCTCATGCGGCACCTGCATTGCGTGCAGGGCCGGCAAAACCAATTGCTGCACCCGCATCCAGGTACTGGGCGTGCACACCGATGGCGCATTCACCGAGTACCTGTGCGTGCCCCAGCAGTTTGTGCACAAGGCCGAGGGCGTGTCGCTGGACCAGGCCGCCATGGTGGAGTTTCTGTCCATTGGAGCGCACGCGGTGCGCCGCAGCGGCGTGCAGGCCGGCCAGCGGGTGCTGGTGGTGGGCGCGGGGCCGATTGGCATGGCGGCCATGATTTTTGCGCAGCTGCGCGGTGCCACCGTCACCGCGCTGGATGGGCGCCAGGACCGGCTGGACTTTTGCACCCAGTCCCTGGGCGTCAGCACCGGCGTTGCACTGGGCGACACCGACGAAGCGCAACTGGCGGCACTGACCAACAACGAGTTTTATGACGTGGTGTTTGACGCCACTGGCAACCCCAAGGCGATGGAGCGCGGCTTCAAATTTGTGGCGCATGGTGGTACGTATGTTCTGATCTCGGTGGTGGGTGCGAACATCACCTTCTCCGACCCCGAATTCCACAAACGCGAAATGACACTGATGGGCAGCCGTAATGCCACCGCCGAAGATTTTGAAACCGTGCTGAACGCCATGCGTGCCGGGCAGATTCCACAGTCACTGAACACCCACCGCCTGACCCTGGCCGAAGTACCCACCAAGTTTCAGGACCTGCTGGACCCCAAGGCGGGTGTGATCAAGGCGATTGTGGAGTGCTGAGCCAAGGGAAGCGCCTCTGGCTGCCAGCCACACTGCTGGCGTGCATCGCCATGCTGGTGGGGTGCACGGCTGCCGCCACGGGGCCTGGCCCCGGTGAAACGGTAGCGTCCCCCGCAGCGGTACAGGCCACACCGGCATCGCCGTCAGCAACACGCTACCGGCTAGACCCCGCGGCCTCCACCCTGCACATCCTGGTCTACCGCGGCGGCCCCATGGCGCGGCTGGGGCACAACCATGTGGTGAGTTCGAAAAACCTGCGTGGCAGTGTCTGGCAAGGGCCCAGCCTAGAGAGTGCGGGCTTCGACATCACCGTGCCGGTGAACGATCTGGTGATGGACGACAACGACGCCCGTGCCGCCGAGGGCGAGGACTTTCCGCTCAATGTGAGTGAAGATGCCAAACAAGGCACCAAGGCCAATATGCTGCGCGACACCTTGCTGGACGGCGCGCGTTACCCGGAAATTCGCATCACCTCAGTACGCGTGCAGGGCGACGCCCATGCGCCCGTGGTCATCGCCGCGCTGCGCATCCGGGACCAGACCCGGCAGGTCACCGTGCCGGTAACGCTGCAGACCACCGATGGTGGCCTGCGAGTCGTCGGCAGGTTCGAGGTCAAACAAAGCGACTTCGGCATCACCCCACTCAGCATTGCCATGGGGGCGCTGCTGGTGGTGGATGCCGTCACCATCAAGTTTGATTTGCTGGCGCGGACGGATTAGAGCGACTCGTGCGCATCCGCGCTCCCGCGGCGCCAGTAACTGGAGGCGCGGATACACTGGGGGTTAGCCTGGCACTCGGTCGTCAGGTAAGCACGCAAAGCCTTGGCCTGCGTGGACTCGCAAGCAATCCAGGAATGGAACACACCCGCTGGCATGGCGGTGCGGCGCAGTGCATCGAGCAAGGGCAACGCGCCCGCGCCACGGCGGTGCACCCACTGCACGCGCAGCGCGGCGGCGCTGGGCAACGCAATCTGGTCGTCCGGGCCTTCCACTTCAATCAGCACCTCGGCACGCGCGCCTACGGGCAGCTCGGCCAATCGGCGGGCGATGGCAGGCAAGGCGGTGTCATCACCGACCAGCAAATGCCAGTCAAACCCTGTGGGCACGATGAGTGAGCCGCGCGGGCCACCCACGCCCAGCGTCTGACCCACCTGCGCCTGCGCCGCCCATTCGGTGGCCGGGCCGCCGGGCTGGTGCAGCGCAAAGTCAATCTGCAATGTGTGGGCCACCGGGTCAAAGTGGTGCGGCGTGTAGTCACGCATGGTGGGGCGCGTGCCCTCGGGCCACACCGGGCCTTCGGGCCCGACGGTGGGCAAGGCCAATGCCCCCGTCACCGGGTCGGGAAAGAAGAGTTTGACGTGGTCATCAAAGCCCAGACTCACAAAACCGTCAAGGTCATCACCCGCCAAGGTGATTCGTACCAGGTGGGACGTGAGACGCTCGACTTGGCTGACCTGCAACTGGCGAAAGCGCAAGGGGTGGCGCACACGCTGGGCGACCAGTTCAGGCCTGGACTCGGTGGTGGAAGGGGTTTCAGGCAAGGTTGGCATCAGATTTTCTCCAGCTCTTGGGCCGCATGGTCCAGCACCGCGGCAAAGGCATTGGCCTGCTCAACCGTCAGCGCTTCGCGCGAGAGGCGCATGCGCATGGCCAGCTTCAGGTTCTCGATGGCGCGCATCACCTGGGGTGGCCGCCCGCCACGGGCCCCGGCACCGTCCACGCCGCCATTCAGGCGGGCCAGCATGGCATCCACCAGGGTGCGGTTCTCTTCCAGAAAGGCTTTACCCGCGTCAGTGATGGCGTAGCGTTTACGTCCGCCCACATCAGCCGTTTCGCTTTGCAGGTAACCCTGCTCCTCCAGCAGGGTCAGTGTGGGGTAGACCGTGCCCGGGCTTGGGCTGTAGCTGCCGCCTAGGCGGTCTTCGATGAGTTTGATGAGTTCGTAGCCGTGGCTGGGTTTGTCGCTGATGAGCTGCAGCAGCACAAAGCGCAGACCGCCGTGGCTGAAGATGCGGCCGCCGCCGCGGCGGCCCTGCATCTCGTCACCATGCCGCCCCCCGCGCCCGCCGCCCATGGCATCGCCGTGCTCGCCAGAGCGCATGTGGTAACCGAAGTGTTGATGATGGCTTCGCATGTATTTTTCCTTATTTAGATTCAATTATGATATATCTAAATGCAATCTAAATAAAGTCCAAACTGACACTTTACATACCGTTTACGCCAGCCTCTTGCCTCGCCCTGACAACTTTTGTGTGTCACGCGCCGCCCGATGCGGCGCGATGTCAACACTGACAAAGGCACCGTGTCGGCGCTGGGCAAACCATGCCCACCTACCCCGGCGGCCGACTCGTTTTGATCCCCTGCCCCGCCGCCCACGCGCCTACATCGTCGCGCCGGATGGCGGCTGCCATCAGGCCGGGGAAGGCATCGGGTGTACAGGCAAAGCTGGGCACGCCCAAAGCAGCCAATTTGGCGGCCAACTCGCGGTCGTACGACGGCGCACCTTCGTCGCTCAGGGCCAGCAGCGTGATGAACTGCACACCGGCCTCCACCAGTTCTTGCGCGCGGCGCAGCAGGCCGGCTTCGACACCGCCCTCAAACAGGTCGGAGATCAGCACCAGGATGGTGTTGCGTGGCTCCTGGATGAGGCTTTGGCAGTAGCCGACCGCACCGTTGATGTCGGTGCCGCCGCCCAGTTGCACGCCAAACAGCAGGTCCACCGGGTCGTCGAGCTTCTCGGTCATGTCGACCACCACGGTGTCAAATACCACCAGCTTGGTGGCCACGGCCGGCAGGCTGGCCATGACCGCGCCAAAGATGCTGGAGTAGACCACCGACGCGGCCATGGAGCCGCTTTGGTCTATGCACAAAATCACCTCGCGCTGGGGGCGGCGCGCCTTGCGGCCGTAGCCCACCAGCGTTTGCGGAACGATGGTGCGGAGGCTGGGCTGCCAGTGTTGCAGGTTGGCACGTATGGTGCGGTTCCAGTCGATCTCGGCATGGCGCGGGCGGCGGTTGCGCTGGCTGCGGTTCAGCGCCCCGCTGACGGCGCTGCGCATGGGCTCTTGCAGGCGCTCCAGCAGTTGATCCACCACTTTGCGCACCACCTGGCGGGCAGTGTCCTTGGTGGCGTCAGGGATCACGCCTGACAGCGCCACCAGGTTAGCCACCAGGTGCACATCGGCATGGGCGGTTTCCAGCATTTCGGGTTGCAGCAGCATCTCGCGCAGGTTGAGACGCTGCATGGCGTCGTGCTGCATGATTTGCACTACCGAGCTGGGGAAGTATTTGCGGATATCACCCAACCAGCGCGCCACGCTGGGCGACGAGTTGCCACGCCCGCCCTTGCGCTTGCCCAGGCCGTTGGCGCCTTCGGGTTCGTACAAGGCGGCCAGCGCCTGGTCCATCTCGCGCAGGGTGCCACCGGCCGCGCCGCAGCTGGCATCGGCCTCGCCACCCAGCACCAGGCGCCAGCGTTGCAGGCGGTCGGTGAGCTCTATGGGCTCGGCCGGGGTGGGATCGGAATCAGTAGGTGCAGTCATGCGGGAAGCCCTAACAACAAACGCAAGGTGGGCACCGGTAGCGCAGCGCGCACCGCATCGCCATCGCTGACCGCAACCACTGGCACCGCCTTGACGCCATGCGCCGCTCGCGCACCCAGCTCACGCCGCTCCGATTGCGAAAAGTTGGCAAAGCTGCGGCGCAGCAGGGGCACCACTTGCAGAAAATGCGCGTCCGCCAGTTCGGCCAACCACGCGTCCACCAAACTCCACACGGCGGCATCGTGCAGCAGCACCATGGCGTTGCGGTTCAAAAAGCCGTCCAGCCACTGCGCGGCTTCCAAGGGCAAGGCCCCGGCAGACTGATTGCGCGACAGCTGCACGGCGGCTTGGGCCTGGTCGATGTGGCCAGCATCCAGCAGCAAACGGCAACACAGGCCGCGCAGCAGCGCATGGCAAGCGTCGCCCACGGCGATTTGGTGCAGCGCCTGTTGCCAGACTTGCGAGGGCTCCGCGCTATCGCGCAGCCCCACTGCGTCGTGTGCGGGCAGCAGGGTGTCGCGCAGCGTCTCGGCAGCGCTGTCGTCCAGGCTGTGGCAGGCCAGCGGCAGGCCGATGGCACCGCGGGTGATCAGACCGTCCAGAATTTTTGCCAGCAAATCGCCGTCCATCTGGCGCACGCTGCCGTAGCGGAACACGCGAGCCAGTGGCGGCACGGCGCTGATAAGTTGCACGGCATCGCCGGTGATGGCGGCCTGGGTCTGCAAGGCGTGGCTGACGGCCTGCACCGCCGTACCCAGGTCAGCCAGCAATACCGTGTCCACCAACTCGGCCAAAGCATCCAGGCGGGTCAGGCTGGCGCATTGCTCGGCGACACAGGCATTGGCCGCCAGTTCCACCGTGGGGCCAAAACGTGTGGCTTCGATAATGCGCAGCGCAAACTCAGGTTGCCATTGCAGGCGCCAAGTTTCGCGGAAGGTACCGCGGTTGGCGCGGTCACTGCGGGCGGGCTCACCCCAGCGTATGCCCAGCAGCCGCAAGCGGTGCAGCAGGTGGCTGCGGGCCAGGTCGTTGGCATTGCGCAAGTCCAGGTCCAGCGTGCGCTCCAGCGCTTCGGGCTTCAAGCGCAGGCTTTTTTGCGCCTGTTCGATGTCGCGTTGCAGCGGCACGGCGGGCACTTCGGGCGGCACCTGGCCCATGCGGTCGCTGACCGTGAGCGCGCGGTGGATCAGCTCCAGCGGTGCGGACGCACCCATGCAGATCACGGTGCGCACGGCCTCGTTCAACTCTTCCAAGCCAGGCTCGGCACGGCCACGCAGTGCGGCCAGCGTGTCGGACAAGCGCGAGGCTTCGATGATGTGGGCCGATGAACAATCCAATTGGTGCTCACGCAACAACCGGGCCACACGGGCCAGCCAGCCGCTGGCGCGCGAGGCCACGGCAGGCGAAGCCGCGACATCACTGCCGCCCTGGCTGCGTTGCCACAGGTAGTCGTACCAACCTGGGGAATTGACCCCGGCACCATAACCGCTGGCCCAGGTCAGGTGGCGATAGGTCCAGGGCACCCAGGTGGCGCTGACCTTGATCTTAGGCAGGCCCTTGAGCAGGGCAGCATCGGCCTTGACCGTGTGTTTGGCTTGCAAGGCCGGCACATGCCAGGCCCCACAGACCACGGCAATGCGGGCGTGGCCCTGGCCCACGGCCTCGCGGATGCACTGGCGCATATGGGCTTCGCGCTGCATTTCGCGTTCGGCGGCGCGCGGGCCACGCGCGTCGTCCGGCCACTCTTCGCGCAGGGCGGCCATGGCTTCATGGATGGCCGCAAACAGGTCTTCGCTGTCACCGCGCTCTTCGACAATGTGGTTCCACCAGCTCTCGCCATCGGCAAAACCGGCGGCATGGGCCAGCGCGTCCATGGGGTCGTGGTGCTGCGGGAACACAGCCGCCATAGCAGATTCCAAGCCTTTTTCGGCATCAGCCCGCGTCACATCTGCGCCGACAGCTATCTTTTCAATAGCATCTTCTTTCTCACGGTGCAGCTTGTCTTGTGCCAGACGCACCGCTTGCGGCAAGTCGATAAAGCGGGTGGGAATGCCGCGCTGCACACCGTGTTGCAGCGCCTGCCACTCGGGGGAGAATTCTGCAAAGGGGTAAAAGGCCGAGGCGTGGGTGTCGTCCGGGCTGTGCACCAGCAGGGCCACCGGTGGGCACAGGCCGGCATGGGTCACAAAGGGCAACAAGGCGTCGGCATCGGGCGGGCCTTCTATCAGCAGGCAATCGGGTTGCAGCACGGTCAGCGCGGCGTGCAGGCTGCGGGCGCAACCCGGGCCGTGATGGCGTATGCCGAAGTAGTGAACAGTGGAATCTGCCATCACGCAATGTAGTGCGGGGTGCTCACAACTGCTCGCGGCAGGCGCGGTACAGCTCTTTCCAATCGCTACGCTCTTTCACCACGGTCTCCAGGTATTCCTTCCAGACCACCTGGTCTTGCACCGGGTCTTTGACGATGGCGCCCAGCAGGCCCGACGCAATGTCGTGTGCGTGTAACACGCCATCACCAAAATGCCCGGCCAGCGCCATGCCGCTGTTGATGACGGAGATGGCCTCCGCAGTAGACAGTGTGGAGGTGGGCGACTTGATGCGGGTCTTGCCATCGGCCGTCAATCCATTGCGCAACTCGCGGAAGATTTGCACTACCCGGCGGATTTCTTTCAGCGCCGGCGGCTCGGCGGGCAGCTCCAGCGCACGGCCCAGCTCGGCCACGCGTTTGGCGACGATGCGCACCTCTTCGTCTTCGGTATCGGGCACCGGCAGCACCACGGTGTTGAAGCGGCGCTTGAGCGCGCTGGACAACTCGTTTACGCCTTTGTCGCGGTTGTTGGCAGTGGCTATCACCGAGAAGCCGCGCGTGGCCTGCACCTCGCTGCCCAGCTCGGGGATAGGCATGGTTTTTTCGGACAACACGGTGATCAACGCGTCTTGCACATCGGCGGGGATGCGGGTCAGCTCCTCAATACGGGCGATCTTGCCCAAGCGCATAGCGTTGACCAGCGGGCTGGGCACCAAGGCCTTGTCGGACGGGCCGTTGGCCAGTAGCTCGGCGTAGTTCCAGCCGTAACGCAACTGCTCTTCGCTGGTGCCGGCCGTGCCCTGGATCAGCATCGTCGAGTCCCCACTGACGGCGGCGGCCAGATGTTCGGACACCCACGACTTGGCAGTGCCCGGCACACCATACAACAGCAACGCGCGGTCGGTGGCGAGCGTAGAGACGGCGATCTCCATCAGGCGCTGGTTGCCAATGTATTTGGGTGTGACCTCAAAACCGTTGTCGAGCTTGCCACCCATGAGATAGGTCACCACCGCCCAGGGCGACAGCTTCCAGTTGGTGGGGCGCTGGCGCTTGTCGACCTGTTGCAGATTGGCCAGCTCTTCGGCAAATTGTTGTTCGGCGTGTTGGCGTAGGACTTGGCTCATGGTGTGGGGGCTTCCGTAGAGGTTGCTTCAGACAGATGGATCAATTGCTGGCGGCTGTGGAGCACCTGCTCCAGCAGGGTCAGGGCTTCGGACAAGGATGTGGTCTCTTCGGCGCTACGGGGCAGGTTCGCCAGCTTGGGCAGCGCCTGCGGGTGCAGCGCACAGGCGAGGTCGGGCAATTGGTTGCGCAGGCTGTAGTCATTGACCAGCGCGCCCTGGTTTATGTGCTGGCGCAGCAGTTGCGCCAGCCGCTCGGACACGGCCTGGCCCAGGTGGGCGTGCGGCGCACAACCGTCCAGGCACGACACGGCCACGTCATGCAGGTTGGTCGATGCGGCCAACTGTGCCAGGTGGTGTTGCTCGCGCTGCTGTGGCGCCAACAGCGCCAGCAGGGACGAGCGGCCATCCCAGCGCGCGGCCGGTGCACTGTCCAGCAGGGCCTGCGCCCAGGCGGCGTCAGGCTGCCACAACATGGCGTGGTGCCAGCCGCGCAGCAGCGCGTCATTCCAATCACCGGCCTTGGCCAGCGCCAGCACGCCTGCGGGGGTGAAGCCGGTGTGTTGGGTCCACCAAACCAATGGCGTGCGGCTGGTCAGTTGGAACAACAACCAGGCACGTTCACCCAAGGGTTCGTACTTGGGGCGCTCGGGCTCCAACTGGTCGGCCTTCCAATCGGCCTCGGCTTGGTTGGGGGCCCGCACGGTCCAGCGGGGCTCGGCGCCGGACAAGACGCGGCCCAGCAAACGCCCGACCAATCCCGGCTCCGCCTGTTCACTCAACACCAAGGCTTGCATACGCGCCACCGTGCGCTGGCTGTACGCGCTGCTGGGCAATGCCGCCAACAAATCGGCGGCGGTGCGGCGTACGTCTATCGCGCGGTCTTTGAGTTGCAGGCTCAGAAAGGCTTCGTCATCGGCACACAGGCCCACCTGCAGCGTGGCAATCAGTGCGGCGCGGTCTTTGGCGGCCAGGCTTTCCCAATCCGCCTGCAAACGTTCGCGGGCCGCTGTGGGTGCGCTGGTGCGCTCGGTGCGCAACACGGCGCAGCGCTGCTCCAGGCTGCCGTGTGCCCAATGCGTCTGGGTGTCCGCTTGCTCTTGCGCGCCACAGGCATAGGCCCATTCGGGGTTCTGCTGGGCCAGCCAACGGCCACGCTCACCCAACACGGGCAGCAGGTGGGTGCGCAATGCAACGCTCTGGCGCCCGGCGTGTAACAACACTGGCAGCAGGGCGGGCGGTGCGCGCAGGCCTGCGGTGTCCATGGAAAACAAGACCTGGTGTTGCAATCGTTGCGGGCCCAAGTTAATGGCCTGAGCCAGTAACTGGCTCCAGGCCGCGTTGGCCGGCGTGCGTGACTCGGGGGCTGCCGGAGCGATGGGGGCAAGTTCCGTAGCGGGAGCCTTCCAACCCGCGCGCTGGCACACGGCCTTGGCACCGGCCAGGCGCAACAGTAGGCCGGGTGTATCGGGTGCGGTTTGCGCATGGGCCTCGCGCAGCATTTGCGCCACGGGGTCGCCCTCACCTTCTTGCGCATGGGTAGGCAAGGTCCAAGGCCGCTCGGCCCCAACCAACGCAGCCTGCAACAACGCGTTCCAGTCGTTCATACGTTGTCTCCCACCACGCCAGTCGCAGCCCAACGGTCAACGTCGGACCATGCGGTCAAAGGCCGCAACAGTTCCCCGGTCCACTCACCAAAAATAGATATCGGCCCACCGGCGGCCATGGCCATCAGTTGCCAAGCATCTGCCTCGCTGATGGCCAGTGGTATGGCACGCGCATCGGACCATAACCACCACGGGTTTTCGGCGTCCGCCGTGTACTGCAGCTGCACGGCGTCCAGCCACAACGGCCAGCTCTGTGCCCAGGGGTTGGCAGCCATGCGTGTAGCCAGAGCGGTCCATTCGGTGGCACTGGATGGCGCCTGCGGCAGGGGCGCGGCTTCATCGGGCACAGGGCTGCTCTCGGCCAGCAGCGCGCGCAGCGGATCGGCGCTGGGGTAAAAGGCCAGCGTGCCACGGTGCGGCACACCCACGCTCCAGACCTGCTCAAACGCCTTGCCTGCAAATGAAAAGTCCACCAGCAGCGCGCGGCGCTGGCTGCGTGCGCCCTGCAACCAGACACGCCGCTCGGTAAGGCGCGCCTCGCGCTCCACCAGCACCTGAGCCAGCACCTGCCAGTGGTCGGTGACGCGCTCGCCGCTGGCCAAAATATCATCGCGCTCAATCGGCCAGCCCAGTGCCTGGCGCAGATCGGCTTGTAGTTCGGGCGTCAGACGTGCGCTCTGGGCCACGGCGTCCACCAGCAACTGCAAATTGCCCAGACGGCCCAGCAGGCGTGCGGGCCAATCACGCCCCTGCCCCACCACCGCAAAAGCCTGCATCACGCGCTGGCCCAGCCCAGGGGCTTGTGCATCCACCATGCGCGCGGCCACCGTGGCCCACGCAGGCCCATCACTGTCGGACACCGCCGCCAAACCCTTGCGGCTGGTGTCGTCCAACCACAGCGCCAGCTCTTGCGCACCGGCAGCCATGCGCTGCACACGCTGGGCCTCGCGCTTGGCGCTGGCAGCGGGGTCAGCAACCACCAGTGGTGCGGAGGCTTTGGCTTCTTTTTTCTCGGCCCGCTCTTGGCGCGATGCCAGCCATTCATTGACCCAGGCAGGCTCAGCGGCGGTAAAACTCTGCGGGGTCTGCGCCTGCAACAACAGCAAGGCCAGGCCATGTTTGCACGGGAACTTGCGGCTGGGGCAACTGCAGCGAAACGTAGGCCCCGCGCCCGACACGTCCACCTGCGTTTGGTAGGGCTTGCTGCCACTGCCCTGGCACTCACCCCACACCGCCGCGTCGCTAGCCCCCAACATTGGCCACTTGGCCGGTGCCATCAGGCCGCGCGCGGCCTTGGTCGATGCGTCGTCGGGCGACAAAGCCGCTACCGCATCTGCAGTCAGAGGGATACGGCTCATGCAGTGGTGACCCATTGCATGGTGGCAGCGCTAGGTGCGGGCAAGAGAAGATGGGCAGTTGGAGCGAACAATCGCACGGGCAGATTCCATAGAACTCGACACTCGAATATATCGACAAATGAAACGCCCCCAGAGCGCGGCAATACCTCCGCCAATCCGTGAGTCGTGCCCGTGCTACTGAGTGCATTTTTAGCATCAAAAGTGCCTCCAGCCCTTTTGAAATATGCGCAAACAGCTACTAAATTCATAGCGAATATCACTCTATTTCGCCACTACTTTTGGTACCACTCTACGTCTGCCCCACTGCACAAATAGGCACTCTGAGCGCCTACCGCGGCGCCAGGCGCCAACCTCTAAGGGCGCGGTAAAAAAATGTAGGGCCAAGACAAAAGGCATTTTTACTGGTGTACTATCGCCGCCAATCTAAATGCGAATCGTTCTTAATATCAATTAAGACAATTTTGCTGCCGCAGTACCCAGGAAGTAACGCAGGCCCCCAGCGATGGGCTTTTTCCAGCACGTATGGCGGCACCACCAGTTCATAACAAGGAGTGACGTCGATGGATTTTTTTCGCAACAGCCCTGAAACAAGCGCGCGCAAAACACGCTTGATGCAATTGCCCAAGCAGCGCCTGTTGGTGACGGCTATTCAGGCGGCTTTGATGGGTGCGCTGCCGACCATGGCGTGGGCACAGACAAGCGAAGAGCCAGTACAGGCCAATGCCGTGCGCTCGCTACAGCAAGTGGAAGTCACCGCCGAAAGCGAAGCTTCACACCGCAAGCCCGGCGCCAACACCACCGTAGACGGTGATCAGCTGGAGCGGGCGAACAGCCTGGAGGATGTCGTGCGTTACCAGCCCCTGGTTTCTGCCCCTGGCGTGGCCACCGGTGCAAGCCGCAACAAAAGCAGCTTCGACCGCAGTGGCACCACGGGGTACAACATCCGCGGGGTGGAGGGCAACCGTATTGGCATGGACATTGACGGCGTGGAAATGCCCAGCGCTACCACACGGCCGTATGTAAGCCGCGTGGGGGTCAATACGTTTGGAGTCGGCCGCGATTTCATGGATCCGGAAATGTACGGCTCGGCCGAAATCGACTCCGGCACCACCGCAGCACGCCGCAATGCAGGTGGCATTGGTGGTGCGGTGGGTTTCCGCAGCAAGTCTCCCGAGCTCTACCTCACGGGCGACACATCGTCCTACTTCAGCGGCAAGACGGGCTATGACTCAGCGGACCGTTCGTGGAACGAAAGCATCACGGCGGCAGGCCGCGCAGGAAGGTACGACGGCCTGATCGCCTACTCCCGCAGGGATGGCCACGCCAGCAGCAACAACAGCAGCACCGTGGAAAGCGCTCCCAACGACTGGAACTCTAACGCGCTGCTGCTCAAGGGCGGTGTTCAGGTGGATGCGGAAAACCACCTGTCGCTGTCGGCCGACATGTACCGGCGCAAGAACCAGTCACAGTTTGCCGGGTGGAACAACGCGGGTACCGCCATCACCGAGCGCTCTGCCCAGGACAGCAGCACCGGGCGCAACACCCTCCAGCTCAGCCACCAATGGACGCCCAGCAACGCGTTTGCAGACCGCGTCGATACGCGGCTGTACTTGCAGGACACGTCCACCAACGATGTGACCGATACCACCACCTTGTCAAATGGCTCTACCGTGCGCAATGTGTCGGGTACCAAGACACACAGCTGGGGGCTATCTACCTCAGCCGACAAGCGAATTGGCAGCCACAAGCTGAGCGCGGGCCTGAACGCCTCGATCGAAGAGTCCGAACGCCCCTGGATGGTCTCGGCTTACATGAAGCCCCAGCCGGACACCACCACCTACCGCCAGGGCGTCTTCGTACAGGACGAGATCAGTTTCACCGTTGGTGGCAAACGCTTGGCCGTAACCCCGGCACTGCGGTTGGACCGGGTGGAAACCCAGTCGCGCAACCTGCAGGACTTTGTATCAGGTGCACTGACGCAGGCAGACGCCATCCGCATCTATGGCAGCCCCTCGGTGAACACCATCGCCAGCCCCAGCCTGAGCATGGTGTATGACCTGACACCCGAATTCAGCGCTTATGCACAGTACAAGCGCGGCGGACGTGCGGCATCCGCAGGTGAAGTTTTTGGTTCCTGGAACATGAATTCCACCCTGTACGCACTGATTGGCAACCGCGACCTCAAGGCGGAGACCAGCGACACCGTGGACTTTGGACTGAAAGGATCACCGACCAAGGGCGTCAAGCTCAACACCTCGGTCTTCTACACCAAGTACAAGGACTTTATTGCCTACACGCGCTACACGCGGGCGGCCAGCCCGTACATGTTCACCAACGTGCCCAGCAACCTCAGCATCATTTACCAGGCCGAGAACCGCGACGAAGCCAGCATCTACGGCTTTGACATCAGCACCCGCTTGGAGCACGGCGTCTGGTCGCCGGGCCTGCAGGGGCTCTACAGCACCTGGGCACTGGGCGTGAGCAAGGGCACCTCCAAGTCCTACTACTACGGTGACAAGGAAATCGATCTTGACAGCGTGCAACCTGCCAAGGCAGTCATCGGCGTGGGCTTTGACGCGCCCCAGCGGGCCTGGGGCTTGAACCTGACAGGCACCTTTGTAGCGGCCAAACAGGCGGTCGCCACCAACCGTGACACCCTCAATACCACTACGCTGACCGACTCCACCACGCAACTCTTCAACGTCCCCGGTTACGCCGTCTTCGACCTGACTGGCTACTGGCAGATCAACAAGACATGGCGCATGAACGCGGGTGTCTACAACCTAGCCGACAACCGTTACTGGGACTACGCCAGCGCCCGCAACCTGCAACCTGCAATCGCAGCCGATCGTTACGACATGGAGCTGCTGACCAACCCGGGACGCAGCTACGCCGTGTCGCTGGTTGCTACGTTCTGACACCGTTTCATCAACACGCATTTTTTATAGGAGAACCACGTGAACATTACCCTCCCTCAACACCGCAGCCTGCGGACCACCCTGGCACTCACCGGTGTTGCACTTCTGCTGGGGGCCTGCGCAGCACCACAATCCCCAAGCACTGCGGCGGCGCCCGCACAACCCGCTGGTGGCCACGGCCAATCAGCTTTCTTGGGAAGCTACGATGGCAACCGCGACGGCGTGGTGCCACGGGCCGAGTACGACGCCATCCGCAAACAGCGTTTTGAGGCAGGTGACACCAACCGCGATGGCGTCTTGAACGAAGCCGAGTACGTGGCGGAGTTTGAACAGCGCCTGAAACAACAGTACTTCAGCGAAGGGCGCCAGCCTGACAAGGCCTATGAAGGCAGCATCAAGCAGGCCCATGTGCGTTTTGCCATCCTGGACCGTGATCGTGACAGCAAGCTGTCCCGCGAAGAAGACTTGGCAGTGGCGGACAAGACTTTCAAGTCAGCAGACACCAATGGCGACGGTGTGGTTTCCCGCAACGACCCACCCGCAGAGCCCCGTGCCAGCGGTGGCAATGCGGCCCCATGACAATGCAGCTCCCGGCCCCCGTGCCACGCGTGCGCGGCTGGGGGCATGTGATAGCCACCAGCGTGTTGGCACTAGCCCACAGTGCGCCGGCCTCTGCCGCCTCGTTGACGGTGGAGTTGACCCTTCCGGGCGCACAGAGCGGTGCGACGTACTACCGCCCCTACCTGGCAGTCTGGATAGAGAACACGCAGGACCAATCGGTCGCGACTACGCTGGCAGTCTGGTACGACCAGCGTCTGCGCAACGACCTGGGCAAGATGTGGCTACGCAATTTGCGCACCTGGTGGCGTAAGGCGGGCGAGAGCATGGAGCTGCCAGCAGACGGTGTCAGCGGCGCCACGCGCGTGGCGGGCAAGCATCTGCTGCGCTACGAAACCACCCAAGCCAACCTGGCCAAGCTGCCCGCTGGTGACTACAACGTGGCCGTGGAGGTAGCCCGCGAGCAAGGCGGGCGTGAGCTGGTCCGTGCGCCGTTCCATTGGCATGGGGCTTCCGTGCGCGATAGCTTGCAAACCCAAACCCAAGCCCAGGGCAGCGTGGAGTTGGGTGATCTGGTCGTGCGGGTTCTGCCTTGAACGATGGTTTCCCTCCGCACACACGCAATCAACCCAGGGGTGATGCCACCCAATTTTTTTCTTTTTTGTGAGGATTTCATGAACCTGTTTACCGCAATGCTCCGCTCTGGCTCCGGCCTGCTGGGTTCCACCCTTTTGCTCCTGTCTGCAGGTGCGCAAGCGCATATGCCTTACCTCTTGCCCAACGTTTTCGACCTCAACACCCGCAACCACGTGTCGATCATTGCCTCGTTCACGGATGCGCTCTTTGTGCCAGACATCGCCATGAAGTCCGATGCCTATGCCGTCATTACCCCCAGCGGGGAACGCCAGCCCATCACACAAATCCAGTACCTCAAAGACCTGGCTACCTTTGAAGTAGCTACGCGGGAGCCCGGTGTCTACCGCATTACCAGTGGTGAGCGCCTGGGGCGCAAAGCTCGCATGTGGCAGCAGCCGGATGGCGTCTGGAAATTCGTCGATGAGCGGGAGCCAGCACCATCGCATGTGAAGGTCGTGGATGTGCAAAGTGTCACCACAGCCGATGTCTACGTGACCCGTGGCAAGGCCAACCGCACCGCGCTGGCTGCCAACGGCAAAGGCGTGGAGCTCACCTTGCAGACATTGCCCCACGAGATTGTCGCGAAGCAGGCTGCCAAGGCCGAATTGCTATTTGAAGGCAAGGCATTGGCGGATGTGAACGTAGATTTCTACCGCGGCTCGCTGGAAGGGATGAATGCCAAACCAGTGCTGACGGCGCGATCTGATGCGCAGGGCAAGATTGCGTTTACCTTGCCGGACACTGGCACGTATCTGGCCCTGATACGGCACCGCACCGAATCACCCGCCGGTGCAGAAACCGCCTGGCGCAGCTACAGCTACACCCTGACCTTTGCTGTGGTGGAGTGATTGCGCCGATCGCAAGCGCAGAGGGTTAATCCTTGCGCTCAATCAAGCGATTGACGCGCAAGGCCGCCAGCGTACACACCACCCCCGACAGCAGGTACAGCGACACGGCGCCCAAGCCAAATTTGGCAGACAGCCCCAGGGCCACCAAAGGCGCAAACCCGGCCCCCAACAGCCAGGCCAGATCGGCCGACAAGGCGGCCCCGGTGTAACGGTAATGGGCGGAGAAGTTGGCGGTTACGGTGCCCGACGCTTGCCCGTAAGACAGGCCCAGCAGCACAAAGCCCAACAACAAAAACACGTTGTTGCCCAGCACCCCAGCACCCAGCAGCCAAGGTGTAGCGAAGCTGAACACGCCAATCAGCACAGCCATGGCGCCCAACAAGCGGCGGCGGCCCACCCGGTCGGCCAGCCAGCCTGACAGCAGAATGGCCACTGCCGCCAACACCGCCCCGATGATCTGGACCTGCAGCACCTCGGTGAGAGACTGCGTGGAATACATGGCAATCCAGGACAGCGGGAACACCGTTGCCAGATGGAACAACGCGAAGCTGGCCAGGGCCGCAAAGGCGCCCAACAACACGTTGTGGCCTTCGTCGCGCATGACCTGGCTCACGGGCACGGGCTGCAACTCACGCTGTTGCAAGAGCTCGGTATAGGACTGGCCCACCACTAGGCGCAGGCGTGCGAACAAGGCCACCACATTGATGGCAAAGGCCACAAAGAAGGGGTAACGCCAGCCCCAGTTCAAAAACTCCGTGGTGCTGAGACTCGCCAACAAGTAAGCAAACAGACTGGCGGCCAGCACAAAGCCCACCGGCGCCCCCAGTTGCCCAATCATGGCAAACCAGCCGCGCCGGTCTTCGGGCGCACTCATCGCCAGCAATGAGGGCAGGCCATCCCAAGATCCGCCCAGCGCCAGCCCCTGGCCGATACGCAACAACACCAAAGCCACGATGGCGATGTTTCCGACCGACGCATAACTGGGCAAAAAGGCGATACCTGCCGTGCTCACGCCCAGCAGAAACAAGGCCAGCGTCAACTTGGTGCCCCGCCCCCAGCGCCGTTGCACCGCCATGGACAGCGCCGTGCCAATGGGCCGGGCCACAAAGGCCAGAGAGAAGATGGCAAACGCCATCAAGGTTCCGTCCAGCCGGGACAAATAGGGAAACAACAAAGAGGGAAACACCAGCACACAGGCGATGCCGAATACAAAAAAGTCGAAATACTCGGAGGAGCGCCCGATGATCACGCCCACGGCAATTTCACCGGGCGTTACGTCCTCATCGGTATGGGCCCGCGCCAGCGACACCACACTCTCCATGCCGGGCGCAGGCAGTGCTGCAGAACCTTGGCCAACCATATCAAACACTCCTGAATACTGAATAAGCGGCCACGGAATGACCATGGCTGCTTTGTACACCCGCGCCGCCCTCTTTTTTGCCCTCGGTGGGCACAGGAAAACCCTGATGGGCAGAGTTTTTGGATTGATTTTTCACATCGCGGCATAAAACGGCCGGCGCACGGGCCCTAGCGATGTCAACGGGCCGACACAGCCAGCCCAACCCGCCACGCCATTGATCTTGGACAAAATGTCCAATCGACAAATTTGCTAGTCCAGCTACATTGCACCCATCAAGTCAACCGCGTTTACACCTAAGCGCATTCCAGTGCGCCCCTAGCATGCCAAAAACCATGGAACTCCGCAGACCCGCCTGGCTGGCGGCGACCGCCCTGACTGCCGGTCTGACCGGCTGCAGCAAGGCCGTCGTGCTCAACCCGGCCGGCGATATTGCCGCCCAGCAGGGCCAGATGGTGATCACCGCCACTTTGCTGATGCTGATCATCATCGTGCCGGTCATCGCCCTCACCCTGTTTTTTGCCTGGAAGTACCGCCAAGGCAACCCGGAGGCCACCGAAGCTGACTACGACCCCGAGTGGCACCACTCCACCTCGTTGGAACTGGTGATCTGGACCGTGCCGCTGCTCATCATCATTGCGCTGGGTGCACTGACCTGGATCGGCACCCACAAACTGGACCCCTACCGCCCGCTGGACCGCATTGACGCCCAGCGTGCCCTGCCCGCCGACAGCAAACCGCTGGAGGTGTACGTGGTGGCCATGGACTGGAAATGGCTGTTTTTCTACCCCGAGCAAGGTATTGCCACGGTGAACGAGCTGGCTGCCCCGGTGGACCGCCCCATCCTGTTCAAGCTGACGGCCACGTCGACGATGAACGCCTTTTACGTGCCCGACCTGGCCGGCATGATTTACGCCATGCCGGGCATGCAAACCGAGCTGAATGCGGTCATCAACCGTCCCGGCGTGTTCCACGGCATGTCCTCACACTACAGCGGCGCAGGCTTTTCGGGCATGACCTTCAAGTTCCACGGCCTGAGCGAAGACGACTTTGCCCAGTGGGTGAAAAAAGCCAAAACCGAAGGCAAACCGCTGGACCGCAGCACCTACCAAAATCTGGCGAAACCCAGCGAACGGGATCCGGTGCAGCGCTTTGCCAGTGTGGAAGAAGACCTGTACGACAAGGTGCTCAACCGCTGCGTGGAAGACGGCAAGATGTGCATGCACCACATGATGGCCATCGACGCCCAGGGCGGTGACGCCTATGTGCGCTCCGCCGGCCTGAACCTGCCGCAGGACATCTGCACCCCGCAGAACGCGACCCAAGTGGTGGCCGCGCTCGACATTCGCGCCACGCCGCGCGCCAGCATTCGCCAATGAGCACTTCCATGTCTTCTGAAACTGTCTCCCCCTCCCACTGGGCCCTGGGCCGGCTGAACTGGGACGCCGTCCCCATGGCGCACGAGCCCATCGTGCTGTGGACCTTTATTGCCGTGGTGCTGGGCGGCCTTGGTGTGGTAGCTGCCATCACCAAATTCCGCCTCTGGGGCCCGCTGTGGCGCGACTGGATTTGCAGCATCGACCACAAAAAGATCGGCATCATGTACATGATTCTGGGTATCGTCATGCTGCTGCGCGGCTTTGCCGACGCCGTGATGATGCGCCTGCAACAGGCCATGGCCTTTGGCGACAACATGGGCTACCTGCCGCCGCACCACTACGACCAGATCTTCACCGCCCACGGCGTGATCATGATCTTCTTCGTGGCCATGCCGCTGGTCACGGGGCTCATGAACTACCTCGTGCCACTGCAGATTGGCGCACGCGATGTGTCTTTCCCCTTCCTCAACAACTTCAGCTTTTGGATGACCACCGCCGGCGCCATTCTGGTAATGGTGTCGCTGTTCCTGGGTGAGTTCTCGACCTCGGGCTGGTTGGCGTTGTCAAACTTGGGCGCGCAGAGCCCCAGCACCGGGCTGGACTACTACATCTGGGCCCTGCAGATTGCGGGGGTGGGCACCACGCTTTCGGGCATCAACCTGATCGTCACCATCATCAAGATGCGCGCGCCGGGCATGAGCCTGATGAAGATGCCCGTGTTCACCTGGACAGCGCTGTGCACCAACGCGCTGATCGTGGCCTCTTTCCCTGTGCTGACAGCTGCGCTGGTGCTGATGTCGCTGGACCGCTACGTAGGCACCAATTTCTTCACCAACGAGCTGGGTGGCAACCCCATGCTCTATGTGAACCTGATCTGGATCTGGGGCCACCCCGAGGTCTACATCCTGATCCTGCCCTGCTTCGGCATCTTCTCCGAGGTGGTGGCCACCTTCTGCAAGAAACGCTTGTTTGGCTACACCTCCATGGTCTACGCCACGGTGGTGATCACCATCCTGTCGTACCTGGTCTGGCTGCACCACTTCTTCACGATGGGTTCGGGCGCGAGCGTGAACACCTTCTTCGGTATCACGACGATGATCATCTCGATCCCCACCGGGGCCAAGATCTTCAACTGGCTGTTCACCATGTACAAGGGCCGCATCCGTTTCGAGCTGCCCATGATGTGGACCGTGGCCTTCATGGTGACCTTTGCCATCGGTGGCATGACAGGCGTGCTGTTGGCCGTGCCCCCGGCCGACTTCGTGTTGCACAACAGCCTGTTCCTGATCGCCCATTTCCACAACGTGATCATTGGCGGCGTTCTGTTCGGCCTGTTTGCCGGCATCAACTACTGGTACCCCAAGGCCTTTGGCTACAAGCTGGACCGCACCTGGGGCGTGCGCTCCTTCTCGCTGTGGGTGGTGGGCTTCTGGGTGGCGTTCGGCCCACTCTATGTGCTGGGCTTGATGGGCGTGACACGCCGCGCCAACCACTTCGAAGACACCTCGCTGCAGCCCTACTTTGTGGTGGCCGCCATCGGTGCCGCCATGATTGCGGCGGGTATTGCCTGCTTCCTGATCCAGCTGGTGGTGAGCTACTTGAAGCGCGAAGAACTGCGCGACCACACCGGCGACCCCTGGGATGCCCGTACACTGGAATGGGCCACCTCCTCGCCCCCACCCGACTACAACTTCGCCTTCACCCCCGTAGTGCACAGCATTGATGCCTGGTGGGACATGAAGAAACACGGCTACCAGCGCCCGCTGCGCGGCTTCCAGCCCATCCACATGCCGGCCAATACCGGTGCCGGTGCGGTGATCTCGGCCCTGTCGCTGGTGTTTGGCTTTGCGCTGATCTGGCACATGTGGCTGCTGGCCGGCGTGTCGTTTGCCGCGCTGCTGCTGGCATGCATCGTCCACACTTTCAATTACCAGCGTGACTTCTACATCCCCGCAGCCGACGTGGCTGCCAGCGAAGAAGCCCGCACACTGCAACTGGCCCGCCATGTCTGATACCACCCTGCACCCAAGCGCCGCTGGCGCCATGGCCGTGCGCGAGTACCACCTCGCGCACGAGCCACACCCCGAAAACGGCACCGCCCTGGGCTTCTGGCTCTACCTGATGAGCGACTGCCTCATCTTTGCAGCCCTGTTTGCCACCTACGGCGTGCTGGGACGCAGCTACGCCGCCGGCCCCACCGGTGCACAGTTGTTCGACCTGACGCTGGTGGCCATCAACACGGCCTTCCTGCTGCTGTCGTCCATCACCTTCGGTTTTGCCATGTTGCGCAAGCAGATGAATGATGTGAAAGGCACGCTGCTGTGGCTGGGCGTCACCGGCTTTTTCGGCCTGTGCTTTCTGGGTCTGGAGCTGTATGAGTTCTACCATCTGATCCACCAGGGCGCCGGTCCGCAGCGCAGCGCCTTTCTGTCGGCCTTTTTCACCCTGGTGGGCACCCACGGCCTGCACGTGACCTTTGGCCTGGTCTGGCTGGTGGTGCTGATGCTGCAGATCAGCAAACACGGACTGATTCCCGCCAACACACGCCGCCTGATGTGCCTGTCCATGTTCTGGCACTTTCTGGACGTGGTCTGGATCGGCGTCTTCACCTTTGTCTACCTGATGGGAGTGCTGTAAATGAGCGCACAACACACTGCACACGCCGCTGCCCATGCGGGGCATGGCCATGATGAACACCATGCAGAAGATGGCCCCCACAGCACCTTCTCCGGCTACATGACCGGCTTTGTGCTGTCCATCATCCTCACGGCCATTCCGTTCTGGCTGGTTATGAGCAAGGTGATTGCCGACCGTAACACCGCCATCCTGGTACTGGGCGGTTTTGCCGTGCTGCAGATCCTGGTGCACATGGTGTGCTTTCTGCACATGAACGGCAAGGTCGAAGGCGGCTGGACCCTGCTGTCCACCATTTTCACCGTGGTCTTTGTGGCCATTGCCATTGCCGGCACGCTGTGGGTCATGTTCCACATGAACAGCAACATGATGCCCGCGCACCCCACACAACCCGCCCTACCCGCAGCAGTGCAGCCAGGGGCCGCGCCCGCCGCGGCGCACCACGGCACACCCTGACACATCACCCAGTGCCAGCCCCTGCCCCGCCCCGCCAGCAGCCCCCGCATCCCCCCTGGATGCTGGCACTGCTTGCGGTGCTGGGCATCACGCTGTTTGTCGGGTTTAGTGCGCTGGGCGTGTGGCAAGTGCAGCGCCGCGCCTGGAAGCTGGACCTGATAGACCGCGTGACGCAGCGCATCCAGGCCACGCCCGTGGCCACACCAGCGCCCGTGTTGTGGCCAGAGGTGGATGCGGCGCGGTATGAGTACCTGGCCGTGCGCCTACAGGGACACTGGCTCCCCCACAAAACCGTGCTCACCCAGGCCACCACGGCACTGGGCGCAGGCTACTGGGTGCTCACCCCGCTGCAACAAGCCGACGGCACCCAGGTATTGGTGAACCGCGGTTTTGTGCCGCAGGCCCAGCGCACGCAGTGGCTAGCACCCAACACACCATCCACTGCCACGGCATGGGTGATGGTGGACGGCCTGCTGCGCATGAGTGAGCCCGGTGGTGGTTTTCTGCGCCGCAACGACCCTGCGCAGCAGCGCTGGCACTCCCGCGACGTGGCCGCCATCGCCCATGCTCAGCAGCTGGCGCGGGCGGCGCCATTTTTTGTGGACGCCGGCAGGCCGGTGTTGCAAGGTGCTGCCTCGGTAGAACTTCCCCCTGCCATGCAAGGTGTGTGGCCCCGCCCGGGTCTGACGGTGGTGCAGTTCTCCAACAGCCACCTGGTCTACGCACTCACCTGGTTCGGGCTGGCCCTGATGGTTGCAGGATCGGCACTGCTTGTGGCACGCTACGAGCGCAGGCTGCGTGCCGCCGCCCTCCACCACCCCGCCCATGACCAGCAGCCCTAAGCTTTCCCCTCTGCCCCTGCACAAGGCCCGCTCCGCCAGCGCCGCGGCCGGCCGCAAAAACCTGCAACAGCTCATTCAGCTGCGCTGGATTGCGGTGGTCGGGCAGTTGCTCACCATCGAGGTGACCCACTACAGCCTGCGCCTGCCGCTGCCCCTGCACGCCATGCTGGCCATCGTGGGCTGCCTGGTACTCATCAACCTGGCCAGCCTGCTGCGCTGGCGCACCCGCCGCCCGGTACACGACATCGAGCTGTTTTTTGCCCTGCTGGTGGACGTGGCCGCACTGACGGCGCTGCTGTACCTGAGCGGGGGTATCAGCAACCCGTTTGTGTTTTTGTACCTGCTGCAGATTGCCGTGGGTGCCATGTTGCTGCGTGGCGGTTACCTATGGTCCATCGTGGGGGTGGCATCGGCCTGTGTGGCGCTGCTGGCGCAGCACAGCCGCCCCCTGCCCCTGGCGCCCAACCTGCAGGATGGCTGGAGCAGCCCCTATGTGGTGGGCCTGCTGGTGTGTTTTGCGCTCAACGCCATCCTGGTGGTCATCTTCATCACGCGCATCAACTACAACCTGCGCCGGCGCGACGCCCGCCTGGCCGCCGTGCGCCAGCGGGCTGCAGAAGAAGAACACATTGTGCGCATGGGCCTGTTGGCATCGGGCGCGGCCCATGAGCTGGGCACGCCACTGGCTACCATGGCGGTGATTCTGGGCGACTGGAAACACATGCAGGCGCTGGGCGCCGACGCCACGCTGCAGGAAGACATTGCCGAGATGGAGGCCCAGGTCAAACGCTGCAAAAGCATTGTCAGCGGCATCCTGCTGTCGGCCGGCGAAACACGGGGCGAGTCGTCCGTGCAGACCACGGTGCGCCAGTTTCTGGACACCCTGGTGCAAGACTGGCGCACCACCCGTTCGGTGGACCAGTTTGTCTATGACAACCACATCCAGCACGACAGCCCCATGGTGGCCGACACCACGCTGCAGCAAATGGTGTTTAACGTGCTGGACAATGCGCGCGATGCCTCCCCGCACTGGGTGAGCCTGCAGGCAGAGCGTGACGCCGACGTGCTGCGCATCGTGGTCAGCGACCGGGGCCCGGGCTTCTCGCCCAGCCTGCTCGCGCAAATCGGCATCCCCTATCAGTCCACCAAAGGGCGGCCCGGCGGGGGCTTGGGCCTGTTCCTGTCCATGAACGTGGCACGCACCCTGGGTGGCAGTGTGGCCGCGCGCAACCGGCCCGAAGGTGGCGCCGAGGTCACCATCACGCTGTCGCTGTCGGCTATCACCTTGCAAGACGCCAACCAGGAAGACCATGGACACTGAACGCCTGCTGCTCATCGTCGAAGACGACGAGGCCTTTGCCCGCACCCTGACGCGCTCCTTCGAGCGGCGCGGTTACCGCGTGCTGCACGCCGACGGCATGCCCGCCATGGAAGCCCTGCTGGCCACACACACGCCGGCCTACGCCGTAGTCGACCTCAAGCTCAAGGGCGAAGCCACCGGCCTGGCGTGTGTACGTGCGCTGCACGCGCACAGTGAGGCCATGCGCATCGTCGTGCTCACCGGCTTTGCCAGCATTGCCACCGCCGTAGAGGCCATCAAGCTGGGCGCCTTGCACTACCTGGCCAAACCCTCCAACACCGACGACATCGAGGCCGCCTTCGGCCTGGAAGAAGGCAACACCGAAGTGGCCCTGACCAACCGCTCCAGCTCCATCAAGACACTGGAGTGGGAACGCATCCACGAAGTGCTGGCCGAGAGTGACTTCAACATCTCCGAAGCCGCCCGCCGCCTGGGCATGCACCGCCGCACGTTAAGCCGCAAGCTGGACAAGCAGCGGGTCTGAGCCGCCGCATCGGGTGCCACTGGCATGCCGTATCCTTGTGCCCACTCGGTGCAACCTGTGGAGGCCTTGGATGAAAACAACAGTGACCGCCCTGGCATGGGCCATCGTCTCCACCTCGGGGCACGGCCATGACCTGACCGCTTTGCCCCTGGGCGACGGCAAGATTTCGCAGTTGCCCAAGGTCGGCTGGATCTGGGCCTGCCACATCAACCCGCAGGCGGGTGGTGCCCAGCGTGTGGGTCCGTGGATCAACACCGCCAACGGCACGTATGACCTGACCGCCAAGGCGGTGGTGCCGGGGCAGGTGAGCTGGCCGTCGCAGTTCAAGCTCAGCGTGGAGCAAAACCAGCGCGTGTTCAGCGGCAACGACCTGCCCAACCACACCACGGGCAGCTTTCCGGTCCCCAGCAGCAGCGAGGCCTACCGCTACGACCGCAACCCCAACCGCATCCAGGCGCAGACCATGCAGGTGGCACTGCCGCTGTGGCCCACGCTGGCCGCGCAGGCCAGTTGCGCGCCAGGGGCGATCGGGTTTCTCTTGAGCGGGGCCGTGTTGTTCAACGCGCTGGACGCGCCGGGCCGCGACGCGGTGGCCCACGAAACCCAAGACGCTTGCCAGGGCCACCCACAGGAGTCGGGCGTGTACCACTACCACAGCCTTAGTAGCTGCGTAGCTGACCCACGCGAACCCAATGGCCACTCTGCCCTGGTGGGTTACTTGCTGGATGGTTTTGGCATCTACGGCCCCTACGGTGAAAAGGGCCAGGCCCTGCGCAGCAAAGACCTGGACGAATGCCATGGCCACACCCACACCATCCCCTGGGAGGGCAAGCAGGTGGCCATGTACCACTACCACGCCACGCCCGACTTCCCCTACACCGCGGGTTGCCTGCGCGGCAGCTACAAACAGGCAGACGTGTCCACCATCAGCGGTCCCCGCCCCCAGCGCACCATGAACGCCCCCGGTGGCCGGCCTCCGGAAGGCGGTGCTGCAGCGCCACCCGGCGGCCCTGCTGGCGCCCCGCCCGATCTGAACAAGGTAGCGGCCACTTTAGGCATCAGCGCACAGAAGCTGCGCGAAGCGCTGGGACCACCACCACCGGACCTGCGCGCCGCTGCCGCCAAACTGGGCATCAGCGTGGAGACACTGCAGTCCGCCCTGCATGCCGCGCGCCAATAACGCATTGACTCACTGAGAGAACCCATGGCCACTTTGCTCCCGCGCTGGAACCTGTCACTGCGCACCGAACTCATTGCCTGCCTGCTGGTCACCAGCCTGGCGTCCACCGCTATCGTGGGTGGGTTGGCCTACCAGCGGCTTACCAAGAAGTTCAACGCTTTGGTGATGCAGGAGTCAAGCAAAAACTTCACGGCCGATGTGCAGAAATACTTCAAAACCTATGGCAGCTGGACGGAGGGCCAGAAGGTGGAGGGCTTCCGCGCTTTTTCCGAGCGGCACCGCCCTCCTCCACGGCCCGATGCAGGGGGTGGTGTATTGCCACCGCCGGCAGACCCCCGCCCTGTCGGCCCCGGGCTGGTAGCCCAGCCTGGCAACCAGCCACCACCACCGTCACCGGGTGGTGGCCTGCACCGGCCACCGTTTCGCTTCTACCTGTTTGACGCCAATTACAACTCGCTGTTCACCCTGGCGCCCTACAAGCCTGGCGACGCTATCCGCGACGAAGACAGGGCCCGCATGTTCCCCATCCTGCTGGACGGCAAAGTGGTGGCCTATTCCTCGCCGCAGGGCGAGCCCAACTACTCCGACCTGGACCTGGGCTACCTCTCGGCCATGCGTGAATCGCTGGTGCTGGGCACCACCGTGGGCCTGACCCTCACGTTGCTGCTGGGGCTGTTTCTGGGCAACCGCCTAAGCAGATCTCTGCGCAACTTGACCGGTGCCGTGCAGGCTATGGGCGGAGGCGCACTGCGCCAGCAGGTGCCCGTGGAATCAGAGAACGAGGTGGGTGTGCTGGCCCGGGCCTTCAACCGCATGAGCGACGAAATTGCGCGGCAATACGAAGACCTGCGCCAGTCGCACGCGCAGATCGAGGCCATGGCCACCCAGATGCGTGAGCTGAGCCTGCGCGATGTGCTAACCGGCCTGCACAATCGCCGCCACTTTGACGAACAGTGCGCCCAGTTCTTTGCCAGTGCCCAGCGCTACCAGCGTCCCTTTAGCGTGACGCTGTGCGACATCGACCACTTCAAGGGTGTCAACGACCGCTTTTCCCACGCCACGGGCGACGAGGTGCTGCGCCGCCTGGGCGACATCCTGAAGCAAAACATGCGCAGCTCGGACTTGGTGGCACGTTACGGGGGTGAAGAGTTTGTGGTGGCCTTCCCCGAAACCGACCTGGCCCACGCCCGCGAGGCCTGCGAAGCCCTGCGACTGCGGGTAGAAGCCTACCCCTGGCACGAGGTGCACCCAGACCTACGCATCACCATCAGCATGGGACTCAGCAGCGACACGCAGGTGGGCAGCTTTCACCACATGCTGGAAGCCGCCGATGCCCTGCTGTACCAGGCCAAACACGGTGGACGCAACCAGGTCTGCTCCGTGGTGGCTGGTATTTAGGCATAAAAAAGCCGCGTAGCCCCCGTGGGGTCTGCGCGGCCAGCTATTGAATTTATAGCGTTTTAAGCGGTAGTCAGACGCGCGGCACGGGTGTGCCGGAGTTGACGCACAGGGCCATGTTGAGCGCGATGACGGCGGTCTTGTAGTCTTCGCGCTCGATCACAAATTGCATATTCACCTGGCGCAGGGTTTGTGACACGCAGTTGACGTTGACCTGGGCATCGGCCAGCGCTTGCGCGGCCTTGGCCAGCACACCGGGGATGCCGATGTTGGAACCAATGGTGCAGACGATGGCGCTGGGCTTGACCGTCACCACCTGGTACAGGGTTTCGAGTTCGGCCACGAGTTCGGCCGTCACCTGGTTGTCCCACACCAGGTGGGCGATGGAGTTGGCGTTGGTGGCCTTGAGGATGTAGCTGATGTCGTGCTTGCAGAACACCTGCATCAGGCTGGCATCAAAACCCACGGTACCCACCATGCTGGGGTCGTGGATTTCAATCAGCGTGACCTTGTCGGTGCCCGTCACAATTTCTACGCGGGCACGTTCGCCCACAAAGTCTTTGGTGATCAGCGTGCCGGGGTGGTCCGGCTCAAACGTGTTCTTCAGGCGGATGGGAATGCCGGCCAGTTCCATGGGTTTGGACGCCTTGGGGTGGATGGCTTCCATGCCCACGTCGGCCAGTTGGTCGGCCACGTCGTAATTGGTGGCACCTACCACGATGGCGTTTTCCAGACCCACCAGGTTGGGGTCGGCCGACGACAGGTGGAATTCCTTGTGGATCACGGCCTCGGCCGGGCGCACTTCCACGGCAATTTTGCTGAAGGTGACTTCGGAGTAGCCACGGTCGAACTCACGCATGATGCCTTCGGTGCCCTTGGTGTAGCCCGTGGCAACGATCACACTGTTGGCCAGGTCCAGGTCTTTGAAACTGTTGGCAATACGCTCGTCAATCGTCCAGGCCTCGTTGTCGTCAAAGCCGGCCAGGTCCATCAGCACGGCCTTCACGCCATTGGCCTTGAGGATTTCTACCGAGTTAAACGCGCTGTGCGATTCACCGATGGAGGCCAGCACTTCGCGCGCGGCCAACAACACGTCGTGGCGGCTCAGGTAACCGCTGGCCAACACGTGCTGCATGGCGCCCAGGTATTCGCGGGCCTGGGCAATGCGCTGGTCGATAAAGGCGTCGGCCACAGCCAATGGCAGGCCGATATCGGCGTACCCGGCGTTGAGTTTCTTCAGGCTGACGGACAGGCCAGTCAGTGCGTCCTGGTAACCCTTGCCCTCGGCAAACAGGGCGTAAATGCCACGTTCACCGGTTTTCTTGTGCTCCAGCAACTGGTTGGTCACGCCCGAGTAGGCCGACACCACGTAAATGCGGCCGTAAATGCGTTTGGGGTCGTGCAGCACGATGTGGCGCAATACATCGCCAAAGGCGGTCATGGAGGTGCCGCCGATCTTCTCGACAGAAATCTTGGAGGAATTGACGTCTTGCATGGACAAGCTGGGAGGAGCTAAAGGGTTAAAGAGCCGGGCGGGAGTTTCTGCCAAGAAGGCAAGGGCAGAAAGCCCTCTATTTTCCACCACTTTGGGGCGGGTACCGTTATCGCAACGGCCTGGGCCCTTTGAGGACTAAAACCCGCTCATAAATTCAGTGAACATCACATCAAGGCAACGCCCACTGGCGCCATTGCGTTCGTAGTAGTTCCAGCGGTAGGCCATTTCCGTGTTGTCCCTACAGGCCACGCCTTCGTACAACTTGCCGTAGGTTGCTCGGGCCCCGGAGGAGGATCGGTAACCATCCTTCACTTCCGCCACCAGCACACCGTCTTGGGGATAGACCCGCAACACACCAAACGACGCATTGCTGGGGATGTCGTATTCGACATAGAGGGCATTGCGCTCTACATCCGGGTAGGCATTGGTGACCAAGATGAAAACCGCCTCTTGCTGCGCAACCAGTTCTTGCTGCGTCAGGTGGCTGAATGATGCAGACTTGATTTTTTTGCCAAATTTCAGTGCAGGCCCCAGCACCAGCAAAGGTTTTGGCTCAGCCTTGGCAGCAGGGTTGAAGCGGTGCGACAGTGATTTTTTGAACTTGCTGACCACGGTAGAGAAAATCTCGTCGTCGCTAAAGTTTTGCTGCTGAAGCTCCAAAGCCCCCACAGCGCTTGCAGCACACAGCAGCATGGCTGCTATTGGCAATTTTTGCTTTTTCAAATACATCCTCCTTCAACGTGTCGGGCGATCTGCATGCGCAGTGCTCACAGCTTCTTCCAGCGCACGCCATCCTTGGAACGGTAGGTACCACCGGTGGCACAGCAGCCTCCTGCACCAAAGGCGATACGCCCCAGGGTTACCGTGACCACACCACCTTCGGCAAGCAGCGTCTGCCGCTCGCAATAGCTGAAGAACGGATAGGGCTCGGGTTCAAGCACCATCTGCCAACCGCCCTCCTCCGATGTAGCGCGGAAAACCTTGCATTCATGCACCACCAAGTGTACGGGCTTGCCCCCCAATAACCCCTTGAATACCCGCTCCGGTGGCACCGTCGCCAGTGGATCCACCTCGACAGAAGGCGAGGCTATCGGCTCCGGTTTTTCGCAACCGGTCAACAAGAAAACCAGAAGGCACAGGCCCGACAGCGCACGTCGCCCTTGTACGGTCACCCGCCCCATCACGCCACAGCACCGCCGTGAAGCGCCCGCACCGCCCAGCGCAACTTGGCAGACGATGAGCGCGGATTGCTGCGCTGCTCGTCATACGAGGCGCGAATCGGATCGGCCGCCACGCTGCTGAAGGTGCCGTTGCGCTCACCGGTTTGAAAGCACTTTTTCACGCGCCGGTCTTCGCCAGAATGGAAGCTCAAAATCGCCACGCGCCCACCGGGTTTCAGGCAGGCGGGCAGGTCCCGCAGCATGGTATCCAACACGCCAAACTCATCATTCACCTCAATGCGCAGCGCCTGGAATGTGCGCTGCAGCACCTTCTTGGTTTCCACCAGGCGCTCTTCTGCAGGCATGCTGCGCTTGTAGGCCAGCTCCATGGTGGCCCGCACCAGGTCGGCGAGCTGCACCGTGGTTTCCAGGTACTGGCCTTGCAGGGCAGCGGCCAAGGGAATGGCAAAGGGTTCATCGGAGTTGTCGGTCAGCAGGTCACGCAGCCGGTGCCGGGTCACGCACAGCAACAACTCGCTGGCCGACTGACCGCTGCTGGGGTCCAGACGCAAATCCAGCGGGCCATCGGCGCGAAAACTAAAGCCCCGCGCCGGGTTGTCAATCTGCATGGACGACACGCCCAGGTCGGCCAGCACAAAGTCAAAGCCTCCGCCTGCCTGAGGCAGCAAGGTGGCCAGCTCGCTGAAGTTGGCCCGGTGCACGCTGAGCGACTCTTCGCCAAACCCCAGCTTGCGCAGCCGAGCCGTGGTGCGGGGTAGCTCAATGGGATCGACGTCCATGCCAAACATGCGCCCGCCGGGCTGCACCAGCGGCAGCATGGCCAGCGTGTGGCCGCCAAAACCCAGGGTCAGGTCCAGCCCGGTTTCGCCCGGCACGGGTTTCAGGATGGCGAGGATTTCGTCCACACAAATGGAGCGGTGCATGCCCGCAGGCGTTTGCCCGCGCTGCATGACCTTGTCCACCTCGGCCGCATGGCGTGTGGGGTCTAACTCTTTGTATTTGTCTTCAAACTGGCGGGGATGGGTGCCCGCGTAACGCACGCGGCGCTTGTGGGGAGGGGAAGCGTCGGTCATTGGCCATTATGCGGCCGCCCCACCCCCAACCCAAGCACTGATGCCCAAGCGGGCGCTATGATTTCCGCATTCACCATTCCACGCCACAGACATGTCTAACCTGGCCGAACAAATTCGCGAAGCACTGTTGATGTTGGCGCGCAACGGCACAGAACCGGCCTTGATCGGTGATTTGCATAACACCGAACCACTTGCTGAAGTAACGCTGAGCCGTACCAATGCGAATGTGGTGCTGGTGCGCGAAGCAGGGGTGCCATTTCAGCCATTACTGGGCAACGCTTCCGGGATCGACCCCTTCGTAGAGTGGTTGACACTGATGGAGGTGGTGCAAATGCTGTGCCCCGTGTGGCCCGTGCGCGACTTACCCATGCAGGGCAAACACTGGAAAATCTAATGAAAAAGCCGCGCAGCCCTTACGGAATCTGCGCGGCAAGCTACTGAATTTATAGCGTATTCAGCGGCTCTTCAGCGCTACTTGCGTGCCGGCGGCACATCCGTGCAGCTGCCGTGAGCAATCTCCGCCGCCATGCCTATGCTCTCGCCCAGCGTGGGATGCGGGTGAATCGTCTTGCCGATGTCCACCGCATCGGCACCCATCTCAATGGCCAGCGCGATCTCACCGATCATGTCGCCGGCATGCGTACCCACCATACCGCCGCCCAGGATCTTGCCGTGGCCGTGCGCTTCGGGGCTGTCGTCAAACAAGAGCTTGGTGACACCTTCGTCGCGGCCGTTGGCAATCGCGCGGCCGGAGGCGGTCCAGGGGAACAAGCCCTTCTTGACCTTGATACCTTGCGCCTTGGCCTGGTCTTCGGTGAGGCCGACCCATGCCACTTCGGGGTCGGTGTAGGCCACGCTGGGAATGACGCGGGCGTTGAACGCGGCCGCAGCCAGTTCCTTGTTGCCTTGCAGTTCACCGGCAATCACCTCGGCCGCCACGTGCGCTTCGTGCACCGCCTTGTGCGCCAGCATGGGCTGGCCCACCACGTCGCCGATAGCGAAGATGTGGGGCACATTGGTACGCATCTGGATATCGACGTTGATGAAGCCGCGGTCGGTCACAGCCACGCCGGCCTTCTCGGCGCTGATCTTCTTGCCATTGGGCGTGCGGCCCACGGCTTGCAGCACCAGGTCGTACACCTGCGGTGCGGGGGCGGTACCGCCCTCTTCCGCCGGAGCAAACGTCACCTCGATGCCTTCGGGCAAGGCGCGTGCGGACACGGTCTTGGTCTTGAGCATGATGTTGTCGAAGCGCTTGGCGTTCATCTTTTGCCAGATCTTGACCAGGTCGCGGTCGGCGCCCTGCATCAGGCCGTCCATCATTTCCACCACGTCCAGGCGTGCGCCCAGCGTGCTGTAGACGGTGCCCATTTCCAAGCCGATGATGCCGCCGCCCAAAATCAGCATGCGCTTGGGCACACCGGTCAGCGCCAGGGCGCCGGTGCTGTCCACCACGCGTGGGTCGTTGGGCATGAAGGGCAGACGCACAGCTTGCGAGCCCGCCGCGATGATGGCGCGCTTGAAGGCGATGACCTTCTTGCTACCGGTCTTCTCTTGCGCCGTGCCACTGGTTTCTTCCACTTCCAGGTGGTTGGCACCGACAAAGTTGCCGTAGCCGCGCACGGTGGTCACCTTGCGCATCTTGGCCATGGCTGCCAGGCCGCCGGTCAGCTTGCCGATGACCTTTTCCTTGTGGCCGCGCAGCTTGTCGATGTTCAGCGTCGGGGCGCCAAAGTCCACGCCCAGGTCGGCCATGTGGCTCACTTCGTCCATCACAGCGGCCACGTGCAGCAGCGCCTTGGACGGGATGCAACCCACGTTCAGGCAGACGCCACCCAGCGTGGCGTAACGCTCGACCACGATGACCTTGAGGCCCAGATCGGCCGCGCGGAAGGCGGCGGAATAACCGCCAGGACCGCCGCCAATCACCACCACATCGCATTCCAGATCGGCGCTACCGCCAAAGCTGGATGCCGTTGGGGCCGGTGCAGCTGCTACAGAAACAGGAGCTACTGGCGCAGCAGTGGCGTTGGTTGGAGCCGCTTTTGGTTCTGAAACCGGGACTGCAGCAGCGCCAGCAGCTTCCAGCAACACCACCACGGTGCCCTGCTTAACCTTGTCGCCCAGTTTGACTTTCAGCTCTTTGACCACGCCGCCTTCGCTGGCGGGGATTTCCATGGAGGCCTTGTCGCTCTCCACGGTGATCAGGCTTTGCTCGGCCTTGATGGTGTCACCCACCTTGACCAGCAACTCGATGACCGCAACTTCGTCCAAGTCGCCAATGTCCGGAACCTTGATTTCTACGATTGCCATTTCTTTTTCCTAGTTGGGGTCAGAGCACGTTCGCTGCGCAAAGTGGTCTGACCCGCAAAATCACAGAAGCACGCGGCGGAAGTCACCCAGGATTTGGCCCAGGTACACGTTGAAGCGTGCAGCGGCTGCGCCGTCGATCACGCGGTGGTCCCACGTCAGCGACAAGGGCAGCATCAGGCGTGGCACAAAGGCCTTGCCGTCCCACACCGGTTCCATCTGGCTCTTGCAGACGCCCAGGATGGCGACTTCAGGGGCGTTGATGATGGGTGTGAAGTAACGCCCGCCAATGCCGCCCAGGCTGGAGATGGTGAAGCAGGCACCCGACATGTCGGCGGGGCTCAGCTTGCCGTCGCGCGCCTTCTTGGCCAGCTCACCCATCTCGGTGCTGATCTGGAAGATGCCTTTCTTGTCGGCGTCCTTGATCACGGGCACCACCAGGCCATTGGGCGTGTCGGCCGCAAAGCCGATGTGGTAGTACTGCTTGTAGATCAGTGCGTCGCCATCCAGCGAGCTGTTGAACTCAGGGAACTTCTTCAGCGCGGCCACGCAGGCCTTGATCAGGAAGGCCAGCATGGTGACCTTGATGCCGCTCTTTTCGTTCTCTTTGTTGGTGGAGACGCGGAAGGCTTCGAGGTCGGTGATGTCGGCGTCGTCGTGGTTGGTAACGGCCGGAATCATGATCGCGTTGCGCAGCAGGTTGGCGCCGCTGATCTTCTTGATGCGCGACATCTCCTTGCGCTCGATCGGACCAAACTTCGCAAAGTCCACCTTGGGCCAGGGGATCAGGCCCAGGCCGGCACCCTCGTTGCTACCCGATGCCTTGGCTTGCGCCGCGGCGGCCAGGGTTTGCACCGCACCGCTCATCACGGAGCGGGTGAAGCCCTGCACATCGGCCTCGGTGATGCGGCCCTTGGGGCCAGAGCCCTTGACTTCGTTCAACGGCACACCCAGCTCACGCGCAAACTTGCGCACCGAAGGCGACGCGTGGGGCAATCCCAGCGTGGCGCCACCGGGGGCGTGGGCTGGCACGGCCACCGCAGCAACGGGTGCCGCAACGGAAGCAGTGGCTACGGGTGCTGCGGCCGCAGCCACGGGGGCTGGAGCGGCAGGGGCAGCAGCAGGGGCTGCGCCCACTACACCATCCAACACCACCACCAGGTCACCGATGTTCACGGTGTCACCGATCTTGACCTTGATTTCCTTGACCACCCCAGCCGTGCTGGACGGGATCTCCATGGAGGCTTTGTCAGACTCCACCGTGATCAGGCTCTGCTCGACCTTGATGGTGTCGCCCACCTTGACCAGCAACTCAATGACGGCCACGTCCTTGAAGTCACCAATGTCGGGCACACGCACCTCCACCGGGCCAGACGCCGCAGGAGCGGCCGCAGGGGCAGCAGCCGCTACAGAAACAGGAGCTGCTGGCGCAGCATTCACGGGGGCTGGAGCCGATTTTGGTTCAGAAACCGGGGCGACACCGCCACCTTCGGCTTCCAGCACCAGCACAACGGAGCCTTGCTTGACCTTGTCGCCCAGCTTGACCTTGATCTCCTTGACCACACCAGCGGTGCTGGACGGGATCTCCATGGAGGCCTTGTCGCTCTCCACAGTGATCAGGCTTTGCTCGGCCTTCACGGTGTCGCCCACCTTGACCATCACCTCGATCACCGCCACCTCGTCGAGGTCGCCAATGTCTGGGACTTGTACTTCTACCATTGCCATGTTCTTGTCCTTAATCAGTTGGGGACAGAGCGTCGCTGCGCTCCGGCCTGTCCCGCAAAGTCGTTATCAAGCGTAAAGGGGGTTCACTTTGTCGGCATTGATGCCGTACTTGGCAATGGCTTCTGCCACCTTCGCCACGGGCACGCTGCCGTCTTCGCTCAAGGCCTTCAGGGCGGCCACCACGATGTAGTGGCGGTTCACCTCAAAGTGCTCGCGCAGCTTGCTGCGGAAGTCGGAACGGCCAAAGCCGTCGGTGCCCAGCACCTTGTAGGTACGGCCCTTGGGCACGAAGGGGCGGATCTGCTCGGCATAGGCCTTCATGTAGTCGGTCGACGCGACCACGGGGCCGGTGGACTTGCCGAGTTGCTGTTCCACGAAGGACACACGCGGGGTTTCCAGCGGGTGCAGCAGGTTCCAGCGGTCTGCGTCCTGGCCGTCGCGGGTCAGTTCGTTGAAGCTTGGGCAGCTCCAGACATCAGCGCCCACGCCCCACTCTTTCTCCAGCAGCTCTTGCGCGGCAATGCTTTCACGCAGGATGGTGCCCGAGCCCAACAGTTGCACGCGGGGCGCCTTCTTGGTCAGCGCAGGGCCTTCCTTGCACAGGTACATGCCCTTGATGATCTGCTCTTCGGTGCCGGCCTTCAGGCCGGGCATGGCGTAGTTTTCGTTCAGCAGCGTCAGGTAATAGAAGACGTTGTCCTGCTTCTCCACCATGCGCTTCAAGCCGTGGTGCAGGATCACGCCCACTTCGTGTGCGAAGGTGGGGTCGTAGCTGATGCAGTTGGGAATCGTGCCGGCCATGATGTGGCTGTGGCCGTCTTCGTGCTGCAGGCCTTCACCGTTCAGCGTGGTACGGCCAGACGTGCCGCCCAACAAGAAGCCGCGGGCTTGCATGTCACCCGCTGCCCAGGCCAGATCGCCAATGCGCTGGAAGCCGAACATCGAGTAATACACGTAGAACGGCACCATGATGCGGTTGCTGGTGGAGTAGCTGGTGGCAGCCGCAATCCAGCTGCTCATGCCACCGGCTTCGTTGATGCCCTCTTGCAGGATCTGGCCGGCCTTGTCTTCCTTGTAGTACATGACCTGGTCTTTGTCGACCGGGGTGTACAACTGGCCTGCCGGGTTGTAGATGCCCACTTGGCGGAACAGGCCTTCCATACCGAAGGTACGGGCCTCGTCCACCAGAATTGGCACCACGCGGGGGCCCAGGGCCTGGTCGCGCAGCAGCTGGGTCAAAAAGCGCACATAGGCTTGTGTGGTGGAGATTTCACGGCCTTCGGCAGTCGGCTCCATCACAGCCTTGAAGGTTTCCAGCGAGGGCACGGTGAACGACTCGTCGGCCTTCACACGGCGGTGTGGCAGGTAGCCGCCCAAGGCCTTGCGGCGCTCGTGCAGGTACTTCATCTCGGGCGTGTCGTCGGCCGGTTTGTAGAACGGCACATTGGGCAGATCGCTGTCCGGCACGGGGATGTTGAAGCGGTCGCGGAAGGCCTTGATGTCCTCGTCGGTCAGCTTCTTGGTCTGGTGCACGGTGTTCTTGCCTTCACCGCTTTTGCCCATGCCAAAGCCCTTGACGGTCTTGATCAGCAGCACGGTGGGCTGGTCTTTGTGGTTCACGGCCTTGTGGAAGGCGGCGTACACCTTCTTGGAGTCGTGGCCGCCACGGCGCAGGTCGAAGATTTCTTCGTCCGACATCTTGGACACCATCTCCAGCGTGCGCGGGTCTTTGCCGAAGAAATGCTTGCGCACGTAGGCACCGTCGTTGGCCTTCATGGCCTGGTAATCGCCGTCCAGCGTGTCCATCATCAGCTTCTTCAGGGCGCCTTCCTTGTCACGCGCCAGCAGCGCGTCCCAACCAGAGCCCCACAGCAGCTTGATCACGTTCCAGCCGGCACCGCGGAATTCGCCTTCCAGCTCTTGCACGATCTTGCCGTTGCCGCGTACTGGGCCGTCCAGGCGTTGCAGGTTGCAGTTGATGACGAACACCAGGTTGTCCAGCTTTTCGCGCGCGGCCAAACCGATGGCGCCAAGCGATTCCACTTCGTCCATCTCTCCATCGCCGCAGAACACCCAGACCTTGCGGTTCTCGGTGTTGGCAATGCCACGGGCATGCAGATACTTGAGGAAGCGGGCCTGGTAAATGGCCATCAATGGGCCCAAGCCCATGGACACCGTGGGGAACTGCCAGAACTCGGGCATCAGCTTGGGGTGCGGGTAGCTGGAGAGGCCCTTGCCATCCACTTCCTGGCGGAAGTTCAGCAGTTGCTCTTCAGTCAAACGGCCTTCCAGGTAGGCGCGGGCGTACACGCCGGGCGACACGTGGCCCTGGATATACAGACAGTCGCCACCGTGGCCTTCGCTCTCGGCGTGCCAGAAGTGGTTAAAACCAGCGCCAAACAGGCTGGCCAGTGAGGCGAACGAACCGATGTGGCCGCCCAAGTCGCCACCGTCCACGGGGTGGTGGCGGTTGGCCTTGACCACCATGGCCATGGCGTTCCAGCGCATGTAGGCGCGCAGGCGCTCTTCAATTTCCAGGTTGCCGGGAGAGCGCTCTTCTTCGGAGGGCTCAATGGTGTTCACATAACCGGTATTGGCCGAGAAAGGCATGTCGATGCTCTTCTGGCGGGCATGCTCCAGCAGTTGCTCCAACAAGAAGTGGGCGCGCTCGGGGCCTTCACTTTCGATGACGGCGCTCAGGGCGTCCATCCATTCACGGGTTTCCTGACCGTCCACGTCGGACGTGCCCAAAGGGTTTTGGGGAACTGCAGCCATCGATGTCTCCTTCTTGGTACTTTGGCGTAATTTAGTGCGGCAGCCCTAGTTTCTCATATTTATTTTGAAATTTCAAATCATGCTCAATCATTTCTTAATGTGAAATATACAGAAACCTCCTGTAACCTTGATGCAGCGTAGCGTCAAGCTGGCGCCCCTACACTTGGGCAATGCCCTTTTACAAAGTGATTTCTTTGCCCAAACCCATTGCGCTGCCCTCGGTGGACGGCGCACGCCGCTGGTGGCAGCGGCTCACCCCCCACCGCCAGGACCGGTTCGCCATGTTGGCCCCGCTGGCCGCCGTGTTGTTGTTTTTTGCAGCCATCGTGTCGGCCTTGGGCTACCTGCGCGTGGAAGAAATGGACCGCGAACAGGAAGCCGTGCAGCGCGACGTGGAATACACCCAGCAGCGCCTGCGACTGCGCCTGCTGGAACGGCAAGAGCAAATCACCCGCATTGCCCGCGAAATATCCAACCGCGAGCTCGACCTGGACGACTTCCGCCAGCGCACCGCCGCCATGCTGGACCAGTACCCCGAGGTACAGGGCATGGCCTGGGTTGACGACAAACGCCGCACACGCGCCAGTGTGGGCATGGGCGGCAACTTTACGGGCAGCCTGCAGTCCAGCACCGACGTGTTGTCGTACGGCGCCCGCGATGCGGGTTACGCCCTGACCCGCGAGGTAAACCAACCTCTGTACATCCAACCCCCGCGTGCCAAGGATGAGGCCCCCACCTTGCAGATGTTTGTGCCCTTGAGCGAGCGCGGGCGCTTTTCGGGCGTGCTGCTGACCGAATACTCGATCGATGGTCTGTACCGCTACGGCGTGCCATCCGAAGTGTCGGCGCGTTATGCGGTGTCGCTGCAAGACGCCAATGGCAAGCTGCTGGCGGGCACCAGCATGCCAGACCGCAAACTGGTAGGACGTGTGATGCCCTGGAGCAACCCGGCCAATGAATACGCCATGCCGGTCTCGCCCGTAGGAGCCGGACTGGTCATACGCGCACAAGCCTACCGGGCCTCGTTGGGGGTGATTGGCAGCGGGCTGTTTTGGTTAGTCAGCGCGCTGAGTGTGATGACCGCCTGGATGCTGATTGCCAACTGGCGCCACACCCGCCGCCGTGTGCAGGCTCAGCAGGCGCTGATGTCAGAAACCAATTTCCGCCGCGCCATGGAAAACTCCATGCTCACCGGCATGCGCGCCATGGACCTGCAGGGCCGCATTACCTATGTCAACGCCGCCTTCTGCCAGATGACGGGCTGGAGCGAATCGGACCTGGTGGGCCGCACCGCACCCTTCCCCTATTGGCCCGACAGTGACCGTGAACATCTGGCCTCGCGCCTGGAGGAAGAAATGCACGGCAACACCACGCCCGGCGGCATCCAGGTGCGGGTGAAGCGGCGCGACAACACGCTATTCGATGCCCGCCTGTATGTGTCGCCGCTGATCGACGCGATGGGCACACAAACCGGCTGGGTCACCTCCATGACCGATATCACCGAGCCCAACCGCGTGCGCGAGCAGCTGTCGGCATCGCACCAGCGCTTCACCACGGTGCTGGAGGCGCTGGACGCCTCCATCTCGGTCGCGCCCCTGGGCAGCGACGAGCTGCTGTTTGCCAACAAGCTGTACCGCCAGTGGTTTGGCGTGCAGGCGGGGGGACACTTGCAACTGGTGGCCGAAGCAGGCATGCCCATGAACCTCACCAATGACGAGGCTTCGGACAGCGTGGACTCCTTTGCCGGCCTGCCCACCACGGCCCTGCCCGACAGCGACACGGAGAGTGCCGAAATCTTCATCCCGGCCCTGGGCAAGTGGCTGGAGGTGCGCACGCGTTACCTGAGCTGGGTGGACGGCCGCCTGGCCCAAATGGTGATTGCCACCGACATCACCACCCGGCGCCTGGCCGAGGAACAGGCTGCCATCCAGTCGGAGCGGGCCCAGATGTCCAGCCGCCTGATCACCATGGGCGAAATGGCCTCCAGCGTGGCGCACGAACTGAACCAGCCGCTGACCGCCATCAACAACTATTGCAACGGCATGGTCTCGCGCATCAAGGACAAACAGATCTCTGAAGAAGACCTGCTGGTGGCGCTGGAGAAAACAGCCAAACAGGCCCAGCGTGCGGGACAGATCATCCAGCGCATCCGGTCCTTCGTGAAACGCAGCGAGCCCAATCGCACCCAGTCCGCCGTGCCCACCATGGTGGCCGAGGCGGTGGAACTGGCCGAAATTGAGCTGCGCCGCTTCAATGTGCGCCTGAACCATTACGTGGCGGCCCGCCTGCCCATGGTGCTGGTGGACCCGATCCTGATCGAGCAGGTGCTGATCAACCTGCTGCGCAACGCGGCCGAATCCATCGACATGGCGCTGCGCCAAACCTCCGACCGCATCGTTGAACTGCGCGTGCTGCCCCGCCACATCGACGGCAAGACGGTGGTGGAGTTTTCGGTGCAGGACACGGGCAAGGGCTTGGCGCCTGAAGTGATGGCCCGGCTCTATGAACCCTTCTACTCCACCAAGGCCGACGGCATGGGCATCGGGCTGAATTTGTGCCGCTCCATCGTCGAGTCGCACCTGGGCCGAATGACCGCGGAGAACATCTACAATGGGACGGATGTGTCAGGGTGCCGCTTCTCCTTCTGGGTGCCCCTGACCGAAGGTGGCGCTTTGACCTATGCAGAGCCGCCCGCACCCCAACCCAACCTCGGATAACTGAATGAGCTTGATCCCCAAAAAAGGAACGGTTTACGTAGTCGATGACGACGAAGCAGTGCGGGACTCCCTGCAATGGCTGCTAGAGGGCAAGGGTTACCGGGTACGGTGTTTTGATTCCGCCGAATCCTTTTTGAGCCGCTACGACGCGCGCGAAGTGGCCTGCCTGATTGTGGACATCCGCATGGGTGGCATGACCGGACTGGAGCTGCAAAGCCGCCTGATCGAAGCCAAGTCTCCCCTGCCCATCGTCTTCATCACCGGCCACGGCGACGTGCCCATGGCCGTGGACAGCATGAAAAAAGGCGCCATGGACTTCATCCAGAAGCCTTTCAAGGAAGACCAGTTGGTCAGCCTCGTGGAGCGCATGCTGGAACACGCCAAGGACACCTTTGCCGACTACCAGCTCGCCGTCAGCCGCGACGCCCTGCTCTCCAAGCTCACGCTGCGCGAAAGCCAGGTGCTGGAACGCATCGTGGCCGGGCGCCTGAACAAACAGATTGCCGACGACCTGGGCATCAGCATCAAGACGGTGGAGGCGCACCGCGCCAACATCATGGAAAAACTCAGCGCCAACACCGTGGCCGATCTGCTCAAAATTGCCTTGGGCCAGAACGCACCGAAAACCTGACGCTCCCATTTTTATAGCACCTCGCGCCCGCTCTGCCTCCGCTGCGGGCGTTTTTACTTGAAGACACGACCATGACAGCCTCTACAGCCCAGACCATCGACGGCAACGCCCTGGCCGCCCAATTGCGCGGCGACGTCGCCAGCCGCACCACCGCCCTCAAGGCCCGTGGCCTGACACCTGGCCTGGCCGTGGTGCTGGTGGGCGACAACCAGGCCAGCCAGGTCTATGTGCGCAACAAGGTCAAGGCCTGCACCGACGCCGGCCTGCATTCGGTGCTGGAAAAGTACGACGCCACCATGACCGAGGCAGAGCTGTTGGCCCGCGTGGACGCACTCAACAACGATCCCAGCATCCACGGCATCCTGGTGCAACTGCCCCTGCCCGCCCACATTGATGCGCACAAGGTCATTGAGGCCATCTCGCCTGCCAAGGACGTGGACGGCTTCCACGTGGCCAGCGCCGGCGCACTCATGGTGGGCCAACCCGGTTTTTGGCCCTGCACGCCCTACGGCTGCATGAAGATGCTGGAGAGCATTGGCTACAACTTGCGTGGCAAACATGCAGTCGTCATTGGCCGCTCCAACATCGTGGGCAAACCCATGGCCATGATGTTGCTGCAACAGAACGCCACCGTCACGGTATGCCACAGCGCCACCCCGGACCTCAAGGCCATGACCCTACAAGCCGACGTGGTCGTGGCCGCGGTGGGCAAGCGCAATGTGCTGACCGCCGACATGGTCAAACCCGGCGCCGTGGTGATCGACGTGGGCATGAACCGTGATGACGCCGGCAAGCTGTGCGGCGACGTGGACTTTGCTGGCGTCAGCCAGGTGGCCAGCCACATCACCCCCGTGCCCGGCGGCGTGGGCCCCATGACCATCACCATGCTGTTGGTCAACACGCTGGAGGCGGCCGAACGCGACGCCGCCCAGCGCGGGCTTGCATAAGCCTGGCTTGCCCCCACCTATTCTCCAGTTCCACTGCTCTGACCTGCACCACCATGAATCCTTTGCTGAACACCGCTGGCTTGCCCTTGTTTGACCACATCCGGCCCGAGCATGTGGAACCCGCCATGGACGCCTTGCTGGCCCAGGCCGAGCAGGCACTGGAAAAGGTCACTGCGGCCGATTTCCCCGCCGAATGGCACGCGATTGCCCGCGAACTGGATGTGGCCACCGAACGCCTGGGGCTTGCCTGGGGTGCGGTCAGTCATTTGAACAGCGTAGCTGACACGCCCGAACTGCGTGCAGCCTACAACGCCGCCCTGCCCAAAGTCACCGAGTTCTGGACCCGGCTGGGCGCCGACGAGCGCCTGTACGCCAAGTACAAGGCCATTAACACCAGCAGCCTGAACGCCGAGCAGCTACAAGCCCACAAAAACGCGGTGCGCAACTTTGTACTGGGTGGCGCGGAGCTGCAAGGCGCCGAGCGTGAGCGTTTTGCCGCCATCCAGGAAAAGCAGGCCGAGCTAGGCCAGAAGTTCAGCGAAAACACGTTGGATGCGACCGACGCCTTTGCCTACTACGCCACGGAGGCCGAATTGGACGGCGTGCCGCCCGATGTGGTGCAGGCCGCCCGCGCTGCCGCTCAGGCCGAAGGTAAGGAAGGCTACAAACTCACATTGAAGATGCCCTGCTACCTGCCGGTGATGCAGTTTGCCAAGAGCAGTGCTCTGCGCGCCGTGCTCTACCGCGCTTACGTGACCCGCGCCTCCACCGAAGCCGAGCCCGAGTTCCAGAAGTTTGACAACAGCAACATCATTCGCGACATCCTGGCACTGCGCCAGGAAGAGGCGCAGCTGCTGGGGTATGCCAACTTTGGCGCCCTGTCCGTCGTTCCCAAAATGGCCGACTCTCCCGCCACGGTAGTCACCTTCCTGCGCGACCTGGCCCGCAAGGCCCGCCCGTTTGCAGAAAAAGACATTGCCGACCTGCGCGCCTTCGCACGCGACGAGTTGGGCCTGAACGACCCGCAGGCCTGGGACTGGCCTTACATCTCCGAAAAACTCAAGGAAGCGCGTTACGCCTTCAGCGAGCAAGAGGTCAAACAGTACTTCACGGCGCCCAAAGTACTGGCAGGACTGTTCAAGATTGTGGAAACCCTGTTTGACGTGGAGATTCGCGAGGACAGCGCGCCCGTGTGGAACCCGGGCGTGAAGTTCTACCGCATTGAGCGCCGCGGCGCGCAAGGCCTGCAGCTGGTCGGCCAGTTTTACCTGGACCCCACGGCCCGCAGCGGCAAACGCGGTGGCGCCTGGATGGACGATGTGCGTACCCGCTGGCTGCGCCCTGACAACGGCCAGCTGCAAACCCCGGTGGCCCATTTGGTCTGCAACTTTGCCGAAAGCGTGGATGGCAAGCCCGCGCTGTTGACGCATGACGATGTCACCACGCTGTTCCACGAATTTGGCCACGGCCTGCACCATATGCTGACCCAGGTGAACGAGCGTGATGTCTCGGGCATTAGCGGCGTGGAGTGGGATGCGGTGGAGCTGCCCAGCCAGTTCATGGAAAACTTCTGCTGGGAATGGAACGTGCTGCAGCACATGACCGCCCATGTGGAAACCGGTGCCGCCCTGCCCCGTGCGCTGTTCGACAAGATGCTGGCCGCCAAAAACTTCCAAAGTGGCATGCAGACCCTGCGCCAGATTGAGTTTTCCCTGTTCGACATGCTGCTGCACACCGACCACGACCCGGCCGCCGACTTCATGCCCCTGCTGGCACAGGTGCGCCAGGAAGTGGCCGTGCTGCAGCCCCCGGCCTGGAGCCGTACCGCCCATACCTTCAGCCATATCTTCGCTGGTGGTTATGCGGCAGGTTATTACAGCTACAAGTGGGCCGAAGTGCTGAGCGCAGACGCCTACGCCGCGTTCGAAGAGTCGGCAGATACCGAGGGTTTGCCCAACCCCGAAACCGGCCGACAATACCGCATGGCCATTCTGGAAGCCGGTGGCAGCCGCCCGGCCATGGAGTCGTTCAAAGCCTTCCGGGGCCGCGAACCCTCTCTGGACGCGCTGCTCCGGCACCAGGGCATGGCCCAGCCTTGAAACCTTGTTGATACACACCTTGCAGGATGACCTTATGACAATGCAGACCCGCATCACCCTCCTCGGCGCCTTGGCCCTGGCACTGCTGGGCCAAGCCAGCGTGGCGCAACCGGTTTACAAGATCGTGGGCCCGGACGGCAAGGTGACTTTTTCCGACAAACCTCCCGCTGCAGCCGACAAAGGCAAAGTCGCGGCCACAGGCGCAGCGTCCAGCGGTGCGGCGGCGGGTTCCGACCTGCCCTACGAACTGCGCCAGGTGGCCTCCAAATATCCAGTGACCCTTTACACCGCATCGCCCTGCGGGCCTTGTGATAGTGGTCGGTCCCTGCTGAAAAACCGAGGCATCCCGTTCAATGAACGAACCGTAAGCACGCCCGAAGACCAAGAAGCCCTGCAACGCTTGGCAGGAGACAACTCTCTGCCCTACGCCACCATTGGCAGCCAGAAACTCAAAGGCTTTTCCGATCTGGAGTGGACTCAGTACCTGGACGCAGCAGGTTACCCCGGTACATCCACCCTCCCCAGGGGCTACCGCTTTGCTGCCCCTGCGCCTCTGGTGGCCGTACAGAAACCTGCTGCAGCCCCCAAAGAAGCGCCAAAACCTGTGGAGCCTCCGAGCCCAGCACCTGCTGCTGCGCCCGCCCCCTCCAACCCCGCCGGTATCACCTTTTAAGCGCCACACAGCGCCCAACAAAAAGGCTGCCCGAGGGCAGCCTTTTTGTTGTTTGCACGCTCCCAGTTAAAGGGTGCGATGCGCCACGGGGGTTTCGGGCACTGGGTATCCCGCCGCACCAAAGGTGCTGACCACCGCTTTGTGCGTGTCAAAGTACACCTGCCAGTAGTGGTCGGTGTGGGTATAGGGACGCACACACAGCAAGGGGCCTTCAGGCGTGAACTGCAAAATCTCGATATCGGGAGCTGGCGTTGCAGCCACGTTGGGGATTGCCGCGACCGCACTACGCAGCCGCGCAATCGCATCCAGCACATCGACTCCGTTGGCCACCTTGGCCACACAGTCCACACGGCGGTAGGCCAAGGTGCTGAAGTTCTGGATCGAACCCGAAAACACGGTGTTGTTGCCCACAATGGTGACCACGTTGTCTGGTGTGATCAACGTCGTACCAAACAGGCCCAGCTCTTTGACCGTACCGGTCACGCCGCCCGCAGTCACAAAATCACCCACCTTGTAGGGACGCAACACCTGCATAAATACGCCGGCTGCAAAATGGGTCAACAAACCACCCCAGGCCGTACCAATGGCCAGGCCAGCACCGGCTAGCAGCGCGGCAAACGACGTCGTCTGCACACCAAAAATATCCAGAATCGCCAAGATCAGAACCACGTTCAGAATCACTGACAAAATGGAGTTGAGGTAGTTGGCCAGCGTCTGGTCGACCTTACCGCCTCGCTGCAAGGCGGCACCCAACAAACGCAGGGCCAGCGAAATCAGCCAGCGCCCCACAATCCAGGCGCCCAAAGCGCCCAGCAGCTTCAAACCGAAATCCGCGCCTTGCGTGGTGAGAAATGTCCAAATGACTTCTGTGTTCACGTGCCTGTCCTCCTGAAATGAAATAAAAATCGCCGCCGCACAGCCCAGCAGGCCGCGTTTGACAGTGGGCATGATAGCCGTCGCATCGGGATGGGCTTAAGGTGTGTCTGTGAACTGCGTCACGTACAGACGAAAAAAAAGCCCGATCACTGATCGGGCTTTTTTAACTTTCTGGCGGAGACGGAGGGATTCGAACCCTCGATGAGGCTCTACACCCCATACTCCCTTAGCAGGGGAGCACCTTCGGCCACTCGGTCACGTCTCCTAAAGGTCAGGCAGGATTATCGCACAGACTCTGGCCTGTTTTTCCCAAACCCATGCTTGGCCCAGATCAAAAGCCCTGTGTGAGGCAACCCACTACCTCACATGGCTATGCGGGCCGGTACCACGCAAGCACCGGGCCCTTGCGCTCCACAAAACCGTCGGCCACTTTGATGTGAATGTGGTGGCCGCGGGTGGTACAGGCAGCAATCTGTTGTTGCAACTCTGCGAGTTGGGCTGCACTCGGAATCACACCGTAGGCACTGGCCAACCAGTGGCGCAGGGCATTGGCCTGGCGCGCCGGAGAAAGGGCTTGAAGTGCCTTCACTGCAGGCAGCCCATCGTCAGCGCGGCACACCGCACTCAAATCCGCCGTCGCTATGTCATTCAACAGGCCCTGGGCCTGTGCGGCATGGGCCGCACTGCGGGCCAGTGTGTCGCGAAACTGCGGAAACACAGCCTCCAGCGCGGGCAACAGATGGGCGCGAATGCGGTTGCGGGTGAAACGCTGGTCGGTGTTGGTCGGGTCTTCTACGAACCCCACACCCCGCGCGACCAACCACGCCCTAATGTCCGCGGCCGACACTTGCAGCAGAGGCCGGTAAAAGGTCAGGCCATCCCGCTGCCACTGTGCAGGCATGGCGCTCAGGCCACGCAGACCCGCACCGCGACTCAGCGCCAGCAATAAGGTCTCCACCTGGTCATCCGCATGCTGGGCAAGCGCTATGGATTTAATAGCTGCTTGCGCAGACTCCATATGGGCTAGAGCACTAAAAGCCTTATATCTGGCAATACGGGCGGCATCCTCGGGGCTTTGGCCGGGTGTATGCCCAGCATCCACCTTGAGCACCCGCAAGGGCACATTCAGCTGACCGCACAGCGCAACACAGTGGGCTTCGAAGTCGGCCGCCGCGGCCTGCAGGCCGTGGTTCACATGGAGGGCGACCACCTGCCCCGGCCAGCGCTCGGCACAGGCGATCAGCAAAGCGGTAGAGTCCGCGCCCCCACTGAAAGCCACCCCTAAAGGCAAAGCGGGCTGAAAAGCCCGCAGGGCCGCATCCAGTGACTGGGTCATGGCGTGCGGCAGGTCGCCGGCGTACCCGGCTTATTTGCCGGTGGCCTTGGTGTCGGTAAAGCGGCCGTAGCTTTGCAGGCGCTCGTAGCGGCGGTCCAGCAGCTCCTTGACCTTGAGGTCGCTGATCTGGCGGTAGGCATCGGCCAGCGCGCGCTTGAGGAAAGCCGCGGCCTGCTTGGTGTCGCGGTGCGCGCCACCCACAGGTTCATTCACGATCTTGTCTACCAGGCCCAGGGCCTTCAAGCGGTGGGCGGTGATGCCCAGAGCGTCGGCCGCGTCCTGCGCCTTGTCGGAGGTTTTCCACAAAATCGATGCGCAGCCTTCAGGGCTGATGACCGAGTAGATGGAGTACTGCAGCATGATGACCTGGTCGGCCACCGAAATAGCCAAGGCGCCGCCGGAGCCACCTTCACCAATGATGGTGGTGATGATGGGCACTTCGAGTTGCGCCATCTCGAAAATGTTGCGGCCAATGGCTTCGGATTGGCCGCGCTCTTCGGCGTCAATGCCGGGGTACGCGCCTGGCGTGTCCACAAAGGTGAACACCGGCAGCTTGAACTTCTCCGCCAGCTTCATCAGGCGCAGGGCCTTGCGGTAACCCTCGGGCTTGCTCATGCCGAAGTTGCGCAAACCACGCTCCTTGGTGTCGCGCCCTTTTTGCTGGCCCAGCACCATGCAAGGTGTACCGTTGAACCGGGCCAAGCCGCCCACAATGCTCAGGTCGTCGGCAAAGTGGCGGTCGCCATGCAGCTCCACAAAATGCGTGAAGATGTCATTGACATAGTCCAGCGTGTAGGGACGCTCGGCATGGCGCGCGATCTTGGTGATTTGCCAAGGGGTCAAATCACTGTAAATGTCTTTGGTGAGCTGCTGGCTCTTCTTGCTCAGCTGGTCGATCTCGGCGGAAATGTCCACCGCGGACTCGTTTTGCACATAACGCAACTCTTCGATCTTGCCTTCGAGCTCGGCAATAGGCTGCTCAAAATCGAGAAATGTCTTTTTAGCCAACGCTGTTTCTCCTTCTAGTACGCGACCGGTAGGGGGTCGAGAGAGCGCCAAATATACCAAGTTGCCACGCTGCAGTACGGCGCCCAGGCGGCAGCCACCTCGCGCGCGTCGCTGCGGCTCACCACATCGCCTGAAAAATAGTTTTGGCTGATGCCCTGGATCAGGCCATCGTCATCCAGCGGCAGCACATTGGGCCGCATCAGGTGAAAGATCAGGAACATCTCGGCCGTCCAGCGGCCGATGCCGCGGATCGCCACCAGTTCCGCGATGATTTCCTCATCGCCCATGCCGTCCCAGTCCTTGACGTGCAGGGCGCCGTTATCAAAGTGCAGGGCCAGGTCCACCAGGTATTCCACCTTGCGCGCACTCAGGCCAGCAGCGCGCATGTCATCCACCTTGAGCTTGAGCACATTGGCGGGTGTCATCTTGCGCGGTAGCAACACAAAGCGGTCCCACACGGTCTGGGCCGACTTAACCGAAATTTGCTGGCCCACAATGCTGCGCGCCAGGGTCACAAAAGCGTCGCCCCGGGTTTGCAGGCAGGCATCGCCAAACTGGGGGATCAGGCGCTTCATCACCCGGTCTTTTTTCACCAGATGCTTGCAAGCCTCCTCCCAAAAATAAGGGGTCGCGAGGACTGGGGCCTGCTCTTCGGCCTTTTTCGCGGAGGTAGCCATTACTGCACAGCTTCCCAGGTCGTGCCCGCTGGCGAATCCTTGAGCACAATGCCTTGGGCCAGCAAGTCCTTGCGGATGCTGTCGGCCAACGCAAAGTCCTTACCAGCCTTGGCGGCGGCGCGTTGGGAGATCCGGGACTGAATGGCGGCCTCGTCCAGACCGGCACCGGCCTGCAAAAAGGCTTTGGGGTCGCCTTGCAACAGCCCCAGACATGCCGCCAGGGCCTTGAGCAGACCGGCCAGGGCTGGCGATTTGCTGCGATTCACCTCAGAAGCCAGGTCGAACAACACGGCCACCGCCTCGGGGGTGCCAAAGTCTTCGTCCATGGCCGCCTTGAAGCGCATCGCGTAAGGGTTGGCCCAGTCCACGGTAGTCTCTGGTGGCGCAACCTGGTCCAGCGCGGTGTAAAGGCGCTTGAGGGACTGGCGTGCGTCGTCCAGGTGCGCATCGCTGTAGTTCAGGGCGCTGCGGTAGTGGGCGCGCACGATGAAAAAGCGCACGGTTTCTGCGTCGTACTGTTTCAGCACATCGCGGATGGTGAAGAAGTTGCCGAGCGACTTGCTCATCTTCTCGTTGTCCACACGCACAAAACCGTTGTGCACCCAGAAATGGGCCAGCGGCTTGCCCGTGGCGCCTTCGCTCTGGGCGATTTCGTTTTCGTGGTGGGGAAACTGCAGGTCGGCCCCGCCGCCGTGGATGTCAAAGGTTTCGCCCAGCGTGGAGCAGCTCATGGCCGAGCATTCAATGTGCCAGCCCGGACGGCCGGAGCCAAATTCACTGGCCCACTTGGCATCGGCCGGCTCTTCGGGCTTGGCCGATTTCCACAGCACAAAGTCCAGCGGGTCTTCCTTGCCATCCAGCACCGCCACACGCTCACCGGCACGCAGCTCGTCCAGCGACTTGCCCGACAACTTGCCGTAGCCGGCAAACTTGCGCACCGAGTAGTTCACATCGCCATTGCTGGCGCGGTAGGCCAGGCCCTTGCTTTCAAGCTGGCCAATCAGGGACAACATTTGCGGCACATATTCAGTGGCACGCGGCTCCAGCGAAGGTGGTTCAATGCCCAGCGCGCCGATGTCGGTATGCATCGCCGTGATCATTTCATCGGTGAGCTGGCGTATGGTGATGCCCCGCTCCAGCGCACGTTTGATGATCTTGTCGTCAATGTCGGTAATGTTGCGCACATAGGTCACGCGCAGGCCACTGGCCTTGAGCCAGCGCTGCACCACATCAAACGCCATCATCATCCGGGCGTGGCCAATGTGGCACAGGTCGTAAATGGTCATGCCGCACACATACATGCGCACGTGTCCGGGCTCTGCGGGTGAAAAGGGTTGCAACGAACGCGACAGCGTGTTGTAGATGCGCAAACTCATGGGTATCTCGAAACCAACTCACAAAAGCAGCGAGCCCATGGCAACCGAAGACTCGGTTACGGGGCTCGCTTGGTGTCCAATCAGGGTTTTGCCAAGGGGTTGGCAGGCACACCCCTCAGCTACAATGCAACGCAGTATAAGCCCCCTGAAGAGGGGTCCTCCGACGCGCTAGATTCCAAAGGCACTATGAAGCACGCCCCCTCATTTGTAAGCATGTCACTGCGTTTGGTGGCACTTGCGGCCGCCCTCGTCTTTTCTACCGCCCATGCGGATGACTACTCCGACGTTTCCCAGTTGGCACGCAACGGTAAATTCAATGAGGCACTCGCCAAGGCCGACCAGTACCTGGCGGGCAAACCCCGCGACCCGCAAATGCGTTTCATCAAAGGCGTGGTCCAGCGCGACTCCGGCAAAACCTCCGAGGCCATCGCCACCTTCAGCCGACTGACCGAAGACTACCCTGAGCTGCCTGAGCCCTATAACAACCTGGCTGTGCTTTACGCCGGTCAAAGCCAGTTTGACAAGGCCCGCACCGCGCTGGAAATGGCGATCCGCACCAACCCCAGCTACACCACCGCCCACGAAAACCTGGGCGATGTGTATGCCAAGCTGGCCAGCCAAGCCTATGGCAAGGCTTTGCAATTGGACGCGTCCAACACGGCGGTAGCACCCAAACTGGCCCTGATTCGCGAACTGTTCAACCCGGCACTGGCCAAGGGCCAGCGTCCGTCCAGTACGCCGGCCGTCACTGCACCGCCACAAGTGGTCGCCGCTGCAACGCCCCCCGCCAAGGCACCGCCAACGCTGACGCCACCCGCCGCCGTCAAACCCCCGCCCAACCTGCCCGCCGCAGCGCCCGCCCCTGCGGCAGCGCCTGCCGTAGCCGCCGCGACGGCTGCAGCCGCGCCAGCTGCAACGCCAACGCCGCCCAGTACGCCAGAACCGGCAGCCCCCAGCCAATCCGCCCAAGCCAGCAAAGACGCCGAAGCGGCCGTACGCGCATGGGCCCGTGCCTGGGCTGCCAAAGATGTGAAAGGCTATCTGGCTGCATATGGCAAAGAATTTGACCCACCCGGTAATGCCAGCCGCAGCGCCTGGGAAACGGAACGCCGCCAACGCATCGGTGGCAAGTCCAAAATTACCGTCAAACTCGACAACCTCAGCGTGAGCGTGAATGGCGACAAGGCCGTCGCCAAATTCCGCCAAGACTACAAGGCAGACGCACTCGCGGTCTCCAGCCGCAAGACCCTGGATCTGGCCAGATCCGGCGACCGCTGGTTGATTGTTCGCGAGTCGGTGAACTAACAGGCCCTTGCGGCCTCTACTGTTGCCAATGACCCGCCTTCGCGAGCCGGTGCGTCCCGGCCCCTTCCTGCGACGCTTTTGCAGCGTGCCTCTGTACCTGCTGGTACTGTGGGCGGGTGTCGCATCCGCACAAACCAACGCCAGCAAACGCCTGGACAAGGCCAACATCCAGCGCACCAGCGCAGCACCCAGCGCCTTGGCAGCCCAGGGCGTAGCCGAGGCACGCCTGATCGAGGTTTACAGCCTGATCGGCAAGGGTCAGAGCCGCGAAGCCCTGGGCAAAGCAGAACAGCTGGCACAAGAGCTGCCTCACTTTCAGCTCGCCCAGCTGGTCTATGGCGACTTGCTGGCAGCGCGCACACGCCCCCTGGCCAAGCTGGGCGACGTACCCGACACCATGGCCAAGGCCGCCCCCGCGGTGCTGAACGAGTTGCGCGAAGAGTCGCTGCGGCGCGTACGCGCCCTGCGTGAGCGCCCACCGGCAGACATGGTGCCCGCACAGTTTTTGCAACTGTCCCAGCGCACACGGCACGCCATTGCCGTGGATGCCTCCCGCTCGCGCCTGTACCTGTTTGCCAATACGCCAGCGGGATTGAGCCTGGTAGCGGACTACTACATATCTGTCGGCAAGGCTGGCACGGCCAAAGACGTGGAAGGTGACCAGCGCACGCCGCTGGGGGTGTACTACATCACCAGCAACCTGGACCCCAAGTCGCTCAAAGACTTTTATGGCTCCGGCGCCCTGCCCATCAACTACCCCAATGTGCTGGATGCCAAGCGCGGCAAAACTGGTAGCGGCATCTGGCTGCACGGCACGCCGCCCAACCAGTTCTCGCGCCCACCCCAGGCCACCGACGGCTGTGTGGTGCTGGCCAACCCGGACCTGGAACACATCATCCGCACGGTAGAAGTGCGTGCCACGCCCGTGCTGATTGCGCCGCAGCTGCGTTGGGTCAGCCCCAGCGCCTCGCGCACCGAAGCCAAACCTTTTGAGGACGCCCTGCTGGCCTGGCGCAATGCCAAGACTGCCGGTGATGTCAGTCAGGTGCTGTCTTTCTACACCGCAGACTTCAACAGCAATGGCAAAACCCTGGCGCAGTGGACCCCGACCCTGCGTTCTGAAATGCAAAAAACACAAGGCCGCACGATTCAACTCAAGGACGTGTCCTATCTGCGCTGGACCGACAGCGCCGACACCATGGTGGCCACCTTTGGCGAAGTGGCGGATGGGGTGCGCACCGGCCTGACCAAGCGGCAGTACTGGATACGCCAGGACAACCAATGGAAAATTTTCTACGAAGGAATTTTGTAATGCGACCCTGGATGGGAAAGCCGCTGCGCGGCCTGTGGTTGGTTTGCACATTGGCCTCGTTGAGCTGGACAGCGGCCGCACAAAACCCACACGTCAAGTTTCAAACAAGTGCGGGTGAATTCACGGTGGAACTGTATGCAGACAAGGCCCCCAAAACGGTGGAAAACTTCCTGCAGTACGTGAAAGACAAACACTACAACGGCACGATTTTTCACCGCGTCATTCCCAACTTTATGGTGCAGGGGGGCGGTTATGACAGCAAGTATGTGGAAAAACCCACACGGGCACCGGTGCCGCACGAAGGCCGGGAAGCCCTCTCCCGCGGTGGCCCGCGCAACACCGTGGGCACCCTGGCTATGGCCCGTACCAACGACCCGCAGTCCGCCAGCGCACAGTTTTTCATCAATGTGCAGGACAATGCGTTCCTCGACCCGGTGCTGATTCCGCCGGGTGACCCGGTGCCCAAGTTTGAATACCAGGGCCAGGTCTACAAGGACACGCCGCGTGCGGCGCTCCTGAATTCACCACAGCTGTTTGGCTACACCGTATTCGGCAAAGTCATCAGCGGTCTGGACGTGGTTACCAAAATCAAATCCACCCCCACCGGCGCAGGCGGCCCGTTCCGCAGCGACGTTCCCCAAACCCCTATCACCATCAACTCCGCCATAGTGGCGAAATAAACCATGAGCAATCCCCAAGTCGAACTCCACATTACCGGCTACGGCGTCATCACGCTGGAACTGGACGCAGACAAAGCACCCAAGTCCACCGCCAACTTCCTGGCCTATGTGAACAAGGGCCACTACAACGGCACTATCTTCCACCGTGTCATCCCCGGCTTCATGGTGCAAGGCGGCGGCATGGAACCCGGCATGGGCCAAAAATCCACCGATGCGCCCATTGAAAACGAAGCCAACAACGGCCTGAAAAACAATGTGTACACCGTGGCCATGGCGCGCACCGGCGACCCGCACTCTGCCACCGCCCAGTTCTTCATCAACATCGCCGACAACGGCTTCCTGAACCACACCGCGCCCTCCACCCAGGGTTGGGGCTACGCCGTGTTTGGCAAAGTGATTTCGGGCACTGAGGTGGTGGACAAGATCAAGGCCGTGAAAACGGGCCGCAAGGGCTTCCATGACGACGTGCCGAAAGAAGACGTCATCATCGAAAAAGCCGTCGCACTGTAAACCGCAAGGGCCGGGGGATGGAACTACACGCGCCATCCCACTGGCAACGCATCGACGTCATTTCTGACCTGCACCTGCAGGCCAGTGAACCGCAGACCTTCGAGGCTTGGCGCCAGTATCTGGGCCAGACCACGGCGGATGCGGTTTTTATTTTGGGCGACCTGTTTGAGGTGTGGGTGGGTGACGATGTGCTGACCCAAGCCTCCAGCTTCGAAGCCGAATGCAGCCGTGTACTGCAGCAAACGGCGCAACGCCTGCCGGTCTACCTCATGCACGGCAACCGCGACTTCCTGATGGGCGATGCCCTGATGCAGGCCTGCGGCGCCACCCTGCTCCCAGACCCCACTGTTTTACAAATGGGCGCGGAGCGCTGGTTGCTGAGCCATGGTGATGCCTTGTGTCTGGACGACACCGAGTACCAGGTTTTTCGCACCCAGGTGCGCAGCCCGGAATGGCAACGCACATTCCTGAGCCAAGCCCTGGCCACTCGGCAAGACATTGCCCGCAATCTACGCAGCCAGAGCGAAGCCAAAAAGCAGGTGGGAACCGAATACGCCGATGTCGACACTCCGGCTGCGCTGCAATGGCTGGGAGCTGGAAATACCCTGCACCTGCTGCACGGCCATACACACAAACCTGGTTTTCACACGCTCGATGCGACGCATGACCGAACCGTGCTCAGCGATTGGGATGTAGGTGCAACGCCGCCACGGGCGGAGGTGCTGCGCTTGTCGTGGCGCTCAGATGCAAAGTCAGGTGTGCAGGTCAGCCGCCTACGGCCGGACAGCCCCGAGATCAGTTCACCCAGGCTTGCGGATTAACGTCGTCAATCTGCCAGGGGTCCAGAAACTGCTCGGCGTAACGCAGGTAGACCTGCTCCTGCACAAAAATGTCGAACAGGTCAGGGTCGATATGGCCACCGGTGCGGAACTTGTGCATGATGCCCATGGCTTGGGATAACTTCATGCCCTGTTTGTAGGGGCGGTCGCGCGCGGTCAGCGCCTCAAAAATATCGGCAATACCCATCACCCGCGCCTGTACCGACATCTGCTCGCGTGTCAGCCCCTTGGGGTAACCCTTGCCGTCCATGCGTTCATGGTGCCCACCTGCGTACTCGGGCACATTCTTCAGGTGCTTGGGCCAGGGCAACTGCTCCAGCATCTTGATAGTGGCGACGATGTGGTAATTAATGGTGTCACGCTCACCTGCGGTCAGTGTGCCGGCGCGGATGGTCAGGTTTTCAATCTCGTCCGCCGTCAGAAAGTCGGACTCCACCCCATCGGTATTGCGCCACAACGTGCCGGTGCCTATCTGGCGCACCCGCTCGGTGTCAGCGTCTTTCATAAATTCACCACCCTGGTTGGCCTTGCGCAAGAATTCGCGGTCTGCGTCCAAGGCGTCAATCGCGGTACGCGCCCCTGCCATGATGTCCGCCTCGGCATCGGCTTCGCGCACTTCACGCAGCGCCAGCTGTTCGCGCAATGCCGCAATTTCCAGGTCGCGCTTGAGCACTTCAAAACGCGTGTCCACCAGTTGCATGCGGTCAAACAGGGTTTGGAGCTTGGTGGCCTTATCCACCACATGCACGGGTGTGGTGACCTTGCCGCAGTCGTGCAGCAGGCCGGCAATCTTGAGCTCGTAACGGTCGCGGTCGTCCATGGTGAAGTCCGCCAGCGGCCCGCCCTGCGTGGCATTCACGGCCTCGGCCAGCATCATGGTCAGCGCTGGCACGCGCTGGCAGTGGCCCCCGGTGTAGTGCGATTTTTCGTCGATAGCCAAGTTGATGAGGCTGATGAAAGACTCAAACAAGGCCTCCAACTGCGTCATCAGGTTGCGGTTGGTGATGGCAATGGCCGCTTGCGAGGCCAGGGACTCGGCCAGGCTTTGGTCGGCACTGGAGAAGGACACCACGGCACCAGTGTCCGGATGCTTGGCGTTGATCAACTGCAGCACCCCGATCACATCGCCCTCGTGGTCCTTCATGGGCACCGCCAGGAAAGACTGCGAGCGATAACCCGTGCGTTCATCAAACTGGCGGGTGCCCGAGAAATCGAAGTTGGGCTCGGTATAGGCGTCCGCGATGTTGACCGTCTGGTTGTGCAGCGCTGCGTAGGCGGCCACCAGCGAGTCGTTGGGCTGCCCCTGCGCATCATGCAGGGGCAGGTTGGGAAAATTAATCGGTTTGCCCGAAGTGCCGCCCATGGCGATATGCAGCGAATCGGTGCGCAGGATCTCGAAACGCAGCTCCTGCTGGTCATCGGTCACGCGGTAGAGCGTGCCGCCATCGGCATGGGTGATGGTCTTGGCAGCCACCAGAATGCTTTCCAGCAAGCGTGTGATGTCACGCTCTTTGGAAAGTGCCGAGCCAATCGCATTGAGTTGCTCCAGCCTGCGCAGCAGATCGTCCACTGAGTCCACGGTTTCCCCCTTGGTCAAAGCACCCGCCTGGGCACGGCCCATTGTTCCACAGGCCCCCCATTGCGCCTATACGGCGCCCGCCGTTTTAACGCTTGAGCAACACTTTGAGCACCGTCTGCAAGCGGCGTGCATCGGCCGCGTTGAACTCGCCCGACAACACGGCTGCAGCGTCCTGGCCCCAGGTCTGTGCGGGGGCGGGGTCGTTGCGGCGCGTGAGCAATTGCAGCTGCAGGCCACGGCGCGCATCCAGATGCTCGGCAGGCGTAGGCACTTCGGCCGCCATTTCCAGGCGCAACAAGGATTGCACCGCTTGTGGCTTGGCAGTGCCCTCCACGGCCTTCACCCAGACAGTGCGGTTTTGGGCTGCGGCACGGCTGCCCAGCTCCTGAGCAGAGGGCACCAGGGAGGCGTCGCGCTTTTCCCACGCGGCGAGCAGTTGGGTCAGTGCTTCGCCATGGGCCTGGGCGGCCAGTTTCTTCAAGGCCAGTTGGGCGTGTTCCAGCGCATCGCGCTGGGCGCGGAAGGCGGTATCTCCCAGGCGCGGCGCAGCAGGTGCGTAGCTGCGGTCCCCACGATCACCCCGGTCGTCGCGACGCGGGCCGCGGTCACCCCAGGGAGCTGCGGCGCCATCACGACCACCGCGTCCGGCACCGCCGTCTTTGCGGTCGCCAAATTTGCCACCACGACCGGGAGCGGCGGGTGCTTCTTTTTTCATGCCGGGGCGGTCGTCGCCACGCACGGCCACCACGGGTTTGGGTGCTGGCTTGGCAGGGGCGGCAGGCGCCACCGGGGCTTCCGACACAAGGGCGTCGGTCGACGTGTCGGCTTCTGCATCGCCATCCGCTATCGATTCAGTAGCTGCTTGCGCAGACTCGACGGGGGCTGGAGCCATATTCGGTGCCTCAGCAGCTGCAGACTGGGCTGCCTGCTCTTGCGCACCGGCAGCTGTCACTTCGGCCTGCGCCTGGGCTTGGCCTTGCAAAGCGGCTTCCAGTGCGGCCATGGCGGCGCGAATCGCCTGGGCATCGCCCGAGGCGTTGGCGGCTTCCAGTGCCTTGGCGGCATCCAGCACACTGCGGTCACGCGCGCCCAAGGCGGTTTCGGCCTTTTCACGCTCGGTGGTCTTGCGGTTGAAGGCGTCGTCGATAGGCTTGCGGAAGGCGTCCCACAGCTTTTGCTCCTGGCGGCGGTCAATCGGCACTGCATGGGCTTGTGCCTGCCAGCGCTGCTGCAGCGCCTTGACGGCGTCGATGCGCAGCACCGGCGCGGCGCCCAGCACCTTGGCTTCTTCGATCATGGCGTGGCGGGCGGCCAGGCTTTGGGCCTGCAGGGCTTCCAGCGGTGCCGCGGCGTTGGCGATGGCGGCTTTCCACAGCGGCTGCAGCTCGCCAAACACCTTTTCGCCCACGTGTCCACCTTCGCGCCAGCGGTCGCCAAACTGGTGCAGGATGCGGTTGAAACCCTTCCAGTCATCGTCCAGCGCGGTGCGGTTGGCCTCGGCCCAGGCGTTGACCTCGGCAATCAGCGCCAGGCGCTGGGCCTTGTGCTCGGCGGATTCTGCCTTGACCTTCTCCAGCCAGCCCTCGACCACCTTGTAGGCCTCGTTGCAGGCTTCGTCAAAACGCTTCCACAGCGCGTGGTTGGGCACGCCGCCTTGGTCGGTTTGTTTCCACTGGTCGCGCAGGGTGCGCAGGGTTTCCTGCATCTTGCGTCCGCCAATGGCTTGGCCTTCGGGGCGCTTAAGCAGGCCTTCGGCTTTGGCAACCAGCTCCTCGCGGATCTGGTCGGCGCGCCAGCGCTGCCAGCCTTCCAGTTCACCGGCGGCCGCCAGCGCGGCATGGGCCTGGTTTTCCAGCTTGCCGTCAATCACTTTGCCAAATTCCTTGAGCGCATTGCGCAGCGCATTGGCCGCACCAGTACTGGCTTTGCCGTGGCCCTCGGCCACTTCCTGTTCCAGCGTGGTCAGCGCGGCGCGCACGGCAGTGCTCGCCTGGGCGCGCACTTCGGGGTCCACCTTGGGTTTGGCCTGTTTAGCCGGTGCCTCGGCGGGCACGCCGCGCGCGGCGCGCAGTTCGTCCGCCCACACGGGCACGGGCGGCAAGGGTGCGCTGGCGTCGGCCGCAGCGGCCACGGCCAAGTTCAGGGCCGCCTGAAAAGCATCCCACACCACCAGCAGCTGGCCGCGCGAGGCGTCCAGCAATGGTGGGAATTTGAGGTCCACACTGGCCCAGCTGGCATGCGCCACCAGGGCGGTGGCCTGGGTTTGCCAGTGGTCCACGTCAACCCGCAGGGCATCCAGCGCGGCCTGGGCATCGCCCCAGGGTTTGGTGGACAGCACTTCAATCCGCTGGGCCAACAACACCGCGGCCTCACGCTGCACTTGCACCTGGTGCTGCAAGTCTTCAATGCCACGTACACGTTCGGCCAACTGGGTCTTCAGGGTGGCCAGGGGCTCTTTGCTCAGGGGCGCGCCGGCTTTGGCGGCGTCACGCTGCCAGGCCAGGGCGTCGGCAATATTGAGTTTGGCGGTGTCGATGAGGGCCTGGGCACGAGCCGCCCACTCCGCGGCCAGCAGCTCTTGCCCCTTGGAGCGCTTGGCTTCGTCCAGACGCTCGCGCACCAGCTTGGCGGCGCCCTTGTCTTTGACGCTGAGCTCGCGGAACACCTCGGCCAGCAGATCGGCGCCGGGGTTGCCCTGCAGCCACTCCCGGATGCGGGAGGCCCGGTCGCCTGCGGTCGCGGCGGTGAATGCGCCGCCGGTCAGGCTGTCCAGTTGGGCAATGTCGAGGTGTTTGGCGGAGTTGGACGAGGTCACAGTGGGTAGCAATCAGGGTTGGTAAACAAAAATACAGCCGGGTATTTTCGCCTCGAAATGCCCTGCCCCTTCCGTTTTTTACTGCACCACGGTTACCAACACCAAATTGTGCGGCTGCTGCACACCCAGATTTATAAGAAAATCAGCCATAACGCTCATGGAATATGCGCAAGCAGCTCCTTTATTGATAGCAAACAAAGGTGCCGAACTGGCTCCATGTCTTTGGCGACAAACCCTGACTTTCCCTAGAGAGACGCATATGCCTCTATATATAGAGACGCGTTCGCTTGGCGGAGCGTGTTCTGGGCAAAAGGCAAGGGCAAAAGAAAGCCCGACAGAAGTCTGAACAGACCGCTGCCGGGCTCGATGGCTGACCGAAGGTCCATGCCATCACGGGTTGTCGCAGGGGAGCGTACTGTCCCACCACGAACATGAAGCAATAGATTGCCTCCTTGGGGTTACCGGGGCCGCTTTATCACGGTGCCTGAAGCACGGACTGGCTACTGCCGGTAAAACGCCTGAATGTTCAGGCCCACGCAGTCTAGGCACGAGGCTCGGCAGTTTCAAATCAAAGTTTCAATGGCCTACCGTCTGTCGATTGGCGGCTTAAGGCCAATGCTCTAAATGCGCAAAACTGCCAATTTTTTGGCAAAAACAGCCCAAAAACAAACCAATAAATATATCAAATCAATTTGATATGGTTGACTGTGCATATAAAAGCCACCTAGAATCCGCCCATCCCAAGTTTTGACTAGGGATTACCCGCCCCGCTGCCGAACCCGGCATATTCAAATCGCTGCACATGTCGAGACGACGCCGCAGGATATTGATAGCGTACCAACCCAAACGAGGTGTCCGAACCGCCCCGCTGTATTGCAGCGCCAAGGTCCTGGCCCCCGCCAAAGAAGGAAGAGCTATGACAGCGACTCAACAATTCACCCAGGGCCTTCGCATCGTTGCGAAAGACATCGCCCAGGGTTTCTTCGAAATTACCCACAACGGCTTCGCCCTCCTCGGCTTGGCTGTCATGTTTGCCGCCATCACCCTGACGGCACGCCCCGAAATCCGCCAAGCCGGCGAACTCCAGCTCATGGGCTGGCTGCAAAACCGCCACGTGGTAGCCACCGGCATTGCCACAGAACCTGACGCCGTGGAGCGCGCCACCGCAGCCAACCCGCAGGCCCTGCCCAAGCAGCAAGCGGCTGTGGCGTTTTGGCTGAGCAAAAAGTACAGCGTGGCCCCCGAGCCACTGAGCGCACTGGTGGCCGAGGCGTATGAGATTGGCCAACGTACCAAGCTGGACCCCACCCTCATTCTGGCCATCATGGCTATTGAGTCGGGTTTCAACCCCTTTGCTCAGAGCCACGTGGGTGCCCAGGGCCTGATGCAGGTCATGACCAAGGTGCACAGCGACAAGTACGAAGGTTTTGGCGGCAAACATGCCGCGTTTGACCCCGTGTCCAACTTGCGTGTGGGTGTGAAGGTGCTGCAGGAATGTATTGCCCGCGCCGGCTCCATCGAGGGTGGCCTCAAGTACTACGTGGGTGCCGCCAACCTGGAAGACGACGGTGGTTATGCTGCCAAGGTAATGGCAGAACACGCCCGCCTGCAGTCTGTCGCCACAGGCAAACCCATGCCCTTGGCCGCGCCGCCAGTCACCTCAGTGCCTGTCAAGCTGCCTGCGCCCGAAACAGCACAGCCGGTTGGCGTGGAAAACGTCGCCCACCTGGCCAACTCCTGAGCGCGCTCGGTTAAACTCCTGCCTGCACGCAACTGGCGATAGGCGCCGGGCCCTTCAAGGCCCATTGGCGCTGACGTGGGACACCACTGGGAAGCGTGCCGCAAGCCTTTTCGGGCTTGCGATCAGCCGTTCGCCTGGGCAGCCCTGTGTCTTTCAGACCCACAGGCCCTTTGTCTTTTAGGACTGCCATGTACGACCGCAACATCCTTGTTGAACAAGCCGACCCCGAATTGTGGGCTGCCATCTTGGCCGAGAACGCGCGCCAGGAGCACCACATTGAGCTGATCGCCAGCGAAAACTACGCCTCCCCCGCCGTCATGGCCGCCCAGGGCAGCCAACTGACCAACAAATACGCCGAAGGCTACCCCGGCCGCCGCTACTACGGTGGCTGCGAACATGTGGACGTGGCCGAGCAACTAGCGATTGACCGCATCAAGCAAATTTTTGGCGCCGAAGCCGCCAACGTGCAGCCCCATTGCGGTGCATCGGCCAACGAAGCCGTTTTCCTGGCTTTCCTGAAACCCGGCGACACCATCATGGGCATGAGCCTTGCCGAAGGCGGTCACCTGACCCACGGCATGGCCTTGAACATGAGCGGCAAGTGGTTCAACGTGGTGAGCTATGGCCTGGATGCCAACGAAGCCATCGACTACGAAGCGATGGAACGCAAAGCACGTGAGACCAAGCCCAAACTCATCATTGCAGGTGCATCCGCCTACTCCCTGGCCATCGACTTTGAGCGTTTTGCCAAGATTGCCAAGGAAATCGGCGCCATCTTCATGGTGGACATGGCCCACTACGCCGGCCTGATTGCGGCTGGCGTGTACCCCAACCCCGTGCCCCACGCCGACGTGGTGACCTCCACCACCCACAAGAGCCTGCGCGGCCCCCGTGGCGGCATCATCCTGATGAAGGCCGAACACGAAAAAGCCATCAACAGCGCCATCTTCCCCGGCCTGCAAGGCGGCCCGCTGATGCACGTGATCGCCGCCAAGGCTGTTGCGTTCAAAGAAGCCATGGCGCCTGAGTTCAAGACTTACCAGCAACAAGTGGCCCGCAACGCCAAGATCGTGGCCGAAACGCTGACCGCGCGCGGTCTGCGCATCGTCAGCGGTGGCACCGACAGCCACGTGATGCTGGTGGACCTGCGCTCCAAGGGCATTACCGGCAAGGAAGCTGAGGCCGTGTTGGGCGCTGCCCACATGACCATCAACAAAAACGCCATCCCCAACGACCCCGAGAAACCCATGGTCACCAGCGGCGTGCGTATCGGCACCCCCGCCATGACCACCCGCGGCTTCAAGGATGAGGAAGCCCGCGCCACGGCCAACCTGATTGCCGATGTGCTGGACAACCCGCGCGACGAGGCCAATATTGCCGCTGTGCGTGCCAAGGTGCATGCCCTGACATCGCGCTTCCCGGTCTACAAGTAAGCCTTATGGCAAGCGCAGGCACTACTATTTTGATAGCTGCTTGCGCTTGTTTTATAAGGGCCAGAGCCCTATTTGGCACTTAATTGAGCACCCCTGCGCCATGAAATGCCCCTTCTGCAGCCATTCTGAAACCCAGGTGGTAGAGACTCGAATTTCGGAAGACGGGGACTTCATTCGCCGCCGCCGCCAGTGCGGATCGTGCGAAAAACGCTTCACCACTTATGAACGCCCGGACGTCAACTTCCCGGCCATCGTCAAAAAAGACGGTCGCCGCATCGAGTTTGAACGCGCCAAACTGCTCGCCTCCATGAACCTGGCCCTGCGCAAGCGGCCCGTGAGCACCGAGCAAATCGACAGCGCCATCGAGCGCATCGAAGAAAAACTCCTCAACCTGGGCCTGCGCGAAGTCCAGAGCACCCGCATCGGCGAACTCGTCATGCGCGAACTCAAAAAGCTCGACAAAGTCGCTTACGTGCGCTTTGCCAGCGTTTACCGGAATTTTGAGGACATTGATGAGTTCAAGACTTTGGTGGACGAGGTGAGTCGGTAGCCCTCACCACAGGTGCCGTTCATCACATGGGCCCGCCCGAATGTCGATTTTCAATGCAAGGATTGAAACACCCCGACTAATATATCCAAATGCCGAATGACAGACTCAAATTTTTCCGAAAGCGCTCCATGCTCCCAGCTCGAGGGAGAGCTTGTCGTTTGGGCCTGCATGGCTTCAGCCTCATCGAACTCATGGTCGTCATTGCCATCGTAGGTATTCTGATTACCTTGGCAGTTCCTTCTTTCACAGCACTCATCGCACGATCGTCTGTTACCAAGGCAGTGAATAACTTTATCTCCGATACGCGATACGCGCGCGGTGAAGCTATGCGCAGAGGCAAAAGCGTTGCGATTTGCAGGAGTAATAACCCTGCTGCTGCAGCGCCTGTGTGTGGAGTGGGTGACGGGCTAGCGGTCCTAGGCTGGGCCTCTGGTTGGGTTGTCTTCGTTGATGAAAACGGTAACGGCACTTTCAACAATGCCGGGGGAGACAGTGTTTTGCGTGTGCAGGAGCCTTTGACAGGGTTATCCGATTTTTTTGCAGTAGGTGCAGCACCACTTACATCGGCTGTCAGCACAGGTAACAACGTTGTCTACGATGGAACAGGCAGAGCAGTTGGACAACAAGGAAGATGGTTAGTCCATCCTTCAGGAGCGGCCGCCACAGACATCAGCTTTGCCAGAACTCTTTGCATGAATTCCGTTGGAAGAGTTCGGCTCGTCACGGGAGAAGCGGCATGCTGAAGCGCCCCTCTCATGCTTTACGAGCACCCCAAAAAGGCGCGACTTTAATAGAGATATTAATTTCCATTTTGCTTCTGTCATTGGGAATGATGGCCGTGGCGGGCATGCAGGCGTATTCCATTGCGGCACAAAACAATGCCATCTACAGGTCGGTCGCCAGTACGATGGCTAACGAATTGGCAGAACTCATCCGCTTAAATCCTGCCGGTTTGAATGCAGGAAATTACAACATTGCCTTCATGTCTCAGCAGCTCCCCGGGGCACCTAATTTAACGGCCTGCCCTGGAGTTGCAGATGCGGATACAGCACCTGCAGAGTATCCGTTTTGCAACAGTGCAGCCAATCTGGCTGCGTATGACATCACCAGCATACAACGCCGTGTTCGCAACAATTTGCCCGTTGGTGGGGTTCAAGTGGTTGCAAACGTGGCCGTAGCACCTGCCCGTTCCACGGCTGACATCTGGATTACATGGCAAGAGCCGGGCATCTTAGTCGCTGCAGAAGGCAATGCAGACAATTGCTCCGCGGCCTCAAAAGCGCTAGCAACATTGCCACGTTGCTTTTACATGCGGGTGCAATTATGAGCCGGAGTAAACACCACGTCCCGGTAAACAACGCCCGCACCAATTTGCGTCAGACTGGTTTTACTCTCATTGAGTTACTGATATCCATCACGCTGGGAATTGTGGTCATTGGGGCTATGTTGGTCATGTACACCACGGGCGCCTCAGCCACCCGCTACGCGGCAGCCCAAGGGCAAATGAACGAGGATGCCCAAATGGCGCTATCTGTCATAACCCAAGAATTGCGCAAAGCTGGCTACAACCCACGTCGCCCCACCGGGCCCACTGCAACCGCCGTGAACGATTTAGGCCAGGCGGGCTGGGGCTTATTTGCCTGCCCCAACGGATTTACGGACAACACGCCCATTTTGGTCAGTGGACTAACCTGCAATGCAGGAGGGAGTGGCGGGGCACTTGCTGTGGTGTCCGAGTCAGATTTGGTAAGCGGTAGAAACACTGCCGGCAATCTCCCCATGGATTGCATTGGCAACGGCATTGCTTCGCAGGGGATCTCCATTGCCGGTGGCAATTACTACACAACGCAATCTCGCCTCTATATCGCCAACAATGCGTTGAACTGCCTTGGTAGTGGTGGCGCCTTACCACGCCTTACCCTCAATCAGGTACCGCAAGTGCTCGCAGAAAATATTGAAAGCATGACGTTTATGTTTGGCATCGGCAGCCCGGCTGATAGCAAGATAGTTCAGGGCTACTACTCTGCTGCCGACATCAATGGCGTACCAGCAGATGCTGCTTTTGCAGCGCTTCCATCGGCGCTAGACCGCTGGAAAAAGGTTGTCGCCGCACGTGTATGCGTGGTTGTGAGAAGCGAAACCCCCATACTCCAAGATATCGAAACTGCTCCCTCCTATTTAGACTGCAATGACGATGTAGTAGCCATTGCGGACGGTAGGTCACGTCGCGCTTACCGCACGACCGTACTACTGCGTAACCATGGGGTAGGTTTTAATGACTAAACATGCCTCCCTGCAGCGCAGGCGCACTCAGCAAAGCGGCGTCGTTTTGGTTGTAGCCTTGTTGCTACTGATGGTGTTGACTATTCTTGCAAGCGTCTCGATTAGAGGCGCGTCATCTTCCGAGCAAATTGCGAACCAAGACCGTCTAAAAACCCTGGGACAACAGTCAGCAGAAGCAGCGCTGCGATATTGCGAAGCGCTGGTGCAGGCCTACGCAATGGACAATGCCAAAAGTGCCCCAAACCTTGGGGGACTGATTCCCAATGCGGCGCCAGGGGCTGGGGTTTTTAATTGGGAAATCAACGCGGCACAAAACTTCTGGGATAACGCGCCGGGTGCGAACTCACCGCTCATCGCGCCATTTGCTGCTGCCGGTGATGGCGTGGGCGGTAACGGCGCTTATTTCCAACGCCCTCCGGAGTGCATGTCTCAGTACACATCTGCAGGGAATACTAAAGTATTTGTTACCACAGCAAGAGGATTTGGACCCGAGGTTCCTGTAGCACCCAATCCGAAAAACGGAACACTGCCTGTAGGCACCGAGGTTTGGCTGCAATCTGTCATCACCATGAACTAACGCTCTCAGGAGAAAACATCATGAAACACTCCGCTCTACGCAGCATCGCAGTTGCTTTAGTTTTGGCACTGAGTAGTTCTTTGGCACTCTCTGTCGTCGCACAAGCGCCTTTACTGAACAGTACCGCAGCTGTGCGGCCCAATATTGCCCTCGTGTTTGACACCTCGGGATCCATGGATTGGGAGTGCGTTTACGCCAAACACGTTACCGACGTTTTCATCTCCGAAAATGCCACGTTGTCTGGGCTGACGGACAACTGTCTTGCCACTAATGACATTCGCCACGCAGCCCCGGTTAACAATTATTTGTTCTATAACCCCAAAATCAGGTATGCGCGCAGTTACACCGCCACAGGTACTTTGCAGGCGAATGCGGCCGTAGGTGCAACCTCTGTGGTCACCCTGTACCAGCCCAAATCTGGGCAAGATCCCACGACCTACACCTCATCGGCACAGTTGACCAACGCCGCCAATTATGACAGTTACCAAGTAGTTACTACAGGTTTCAAGTTAAACGGTGGAACAACAACAACAACCAATATTTTTGGCCCCCACGGCGGCAGTCGTACGGATTGCGCTGGTGCTACCTGTACGTTGGCCGAAGAGCGACAAAACATTGCTAACTGGCGTGCCTACAACTTTGACCGGATGGCAGCTGCCAAAACTGGAATTGGTGGTGCCTTTGCAAGCCAGACCGACAACTTCCGATTGGCCTATGGCACGATCTACGGATCTCCCAACACCATTCAAGACTTCGGACTTGCTAAAACTGCGTTTTACTCTTGGCTGAACGCGCGCAACTCAGGGGAAGGAAGTGGAACTCCTTTGCGCGCAGCCCTCAACCGGGCGGGCATTTATTACAGCAGTACGTCAAACACCGGCCCCTGGGGTGCAAACCCATCTTCCCCTCCCAGTGGGGAGACTGCCGCCAGCCACCTCTCTTGCAGGCGCTCCTTTACGTTGATGATCACTGATGGCTTCTATAACGATGGCATTAGCGGAGTAGAGTCCAGGCCCAATGTGGGCGATGTAGATGGTCAGGCTGGCCCCATTCACACCCACGCCACCGCCACACCTACACAAACCTACAAATACACTCCGGGAAACACCTCCGACGCAAGGAATACCGGGAAGTCTGACAAAACCAATGGGGGCACCGGCACCAGCCACACCTTGTCGGATGTAGCGCTGAAATATTGGGTCACGGATTTGCGCTCAGATTTGTTGAATGACTATGGCTCTGGAGGACCTAGCGCCCCCCCCTTCTGGCAAAACATGACATCCTATATGGTCAGCTTTGGGGCTGCAGGCAACATGACGGAGACTGCTGTAGCCAACGCCAAACAAGGCGCCTTGAACTGGGCAGTTCCCGTGGCGAATCAGCCGACAACCATTGACGACATGCGGCATGCCGCGCACAACGGAGGCGGAGAGTTTCTGAAGGTCAACAATGCGGTGCAATTTGCCACGGATTTGGGTAACGTCATTGGTAGTATTGCAGGGCAGGAGTTTTCGCAGGCGGGCGTAGCCGCCTCTGCGGTCACGCTGACTACAGGTACCCAGAAGTTTGTACCGTATTTCACCAGCGGCTCCTGGTGGGGCAACCTGGAAATGGTGAACGTGGCAACCCAAGCCAGGGTCTGGCAAGTCATTGCAACCGATAGCAATGGTCAGCCCACAGGGGTCACGACATTCCCAACGGCATATACCAGCCGCAACATACTAGTGTGGGTAAACGCAGCAACCCAAGCAGTTGCTTTTAATCCAACCAACGTCAACAACGCCACCTACAGCCTCAAAGGTACCAATACCAATATGCAGATGGCCACTGCGGTCACTAATGACGTTATTAACTTCCTGCGTGGTGATCGCGCTAACGAAGGAACCACCTTGCGCAAGCGCCAGGCTATTTTGGGTGACATCGTTAACTCAACCCCTGCATTCATCAAAAACAACACTTACCCAGAATACAACCTTCTACCGAGTGGAACACCGGGGCAAGGCGATTTCTCAGCCTATATGGCAACCAAAGCAGCTCGCACGGAAGGCGCACTATTTGTAGGCGCAAACGATGGCATGCTCCACGCGTTTGCCGAAGGCTACGCCGCGAATACACCAGGGCGCGAAATTGTAGCTTTTATGCCGCGTTCGGTGCTGGGCAAGCTGGAGTCCCTGAGTACATCAGGCTATTCTTACGCGCACACTTTTACCGTGGATGGTCCCATCACGGAGGTCGATGCTTACGTCACCACGCCCAATTTGACCTCCAGTGGATCATCACTGGGATGGAAGAACCTGATTGTGGGAACCACAGGCGCAGGTGCCAAAGCGGTTTACGCCTTGAATGTCAGTGATCTGACCAATATGAATAGCAAATCGGTTTTGTGGGAGATCAACGCCGACCCAGCGTTTCCCCTCATGCCCGGTAACTCCACCACCTCTTTTTCTGAATTGGGGCATGTCCTCTCCCCCGTTCAAAGCGGTACCACCACCGGCGGAGAGTGGATCTCTGTTTTTGGCAATGGCTATGACAGTGCTTCAGGGAAAGCCAGTCTTTTCATCGTAGAAACAGCCACCGGCAAATTGTTAAGGCGCTTGGATACAGATGCCACCACAGGCAATGGTCTTGGTGGTGTGCGTTTGGTACTCAATGCCAAGAAGCAAATTATTGGTGCCTACGCGGGAGACCTGAAGGGTCGTTTGTGGAAATTTGACCTAAGTAACAGCAGTCCTGCAAGCTGGGGATTGGGCAATGGTGGCGTAGCTCTGTTTACTGCCATGAATGGAGCCATCCCCCTGCCCATTACGGCCCAACCCGCTGTAATGGAGCGGACGGATCAACCAGCCTACACCCCAAGCTATCTAGTGACAGTGGCAACGGGCAAATTGTTCGAGTCAGGCGACACCGCAGTACCGAGTGCCGCCCAAGCTGCCTACGGCCTGTGGGATCGCCAGCCATTCGGCTCCAGCGGAGCAGATACGATCAGCGACTCCACTCTGGAGCCTGTGACACAGACTTTACAGACACCCTCAGCCAGTTTTTCGTATGTAGTGCCGAGTTATGCCAACGCCGGGGTTACCGCTATCGACTGGACAACGCGGCGTGGTTGGAAAATCGTATTCAATATGGCGGAGCGCCCCGGGCAGCGCGTGATTGACGCGGTGGAACAAATCCTGCAAGTCGTCAAGATTGATACGGTCACGCCTGATGCCAGTGCATCCAGTTGCAAAGCATCCAAAAGTAATGGCTTGAACTTGGTCATTGATCCCTTGACCGGCATTTGCCGGGTTGGAGGAACCCTGGACACCAACAACGATGGGCAGATTGATACTGCTGATGCACAAAACATATGTGGATACACCACTCTGTCGGATGGTCGAGACGTGATATTGATGCTGCTCGATAGCTCCAATTTGGATACGGGACTGCGAAATGCGCAAAGCTCTTCAGGCGGTACGAATTTCCGTGCCGGAGATGGGCCAAGCCAAAACTGTCAAAACAGCGCTACATACGCGGCTGCACATCCGTCTGAATGCTCTCCGACCTGCCAGAACAATCCAAGCTACGCGAGCGCGCATCCCGAAATTTGTGGCACCTGCATGACCAGCACAAGTTATGCTACTGCCCACAAAGCGGAGTGTTGTGCTCTTCCCGAATATCGCACGGCGAACCCTTCAGTCATATGCGAAGGAACCACACTCAACAGGTCTTGGCGTCAACTCTTTCTCCGTACCAACAATTAAAACCAAGGTTCAACTGAAATGACACCAGCACTTCCAATGGCGGCCACTGCAAAGCCACGTGCCACAGCCGGTTTCACTCTGATAGAACTAATGATCGTGGTGGCAATCATTGGCATCTTGGTATCCATCGCATTACCTTCCTATCAAAGCTATATTCAGCGCGGCCATCGCGCTGCTGCGCGTGCGCAGCTCATGCAGGCAGCGCAATATATGCAACGCTTCTATGCCGCCAACGACAATTACAGTGTTGATCGAGCCAATGCAAATACAGTTTGGGCGGTGATGCCCGCTGCACTCCGCCGCGCGCCCGCGGATGGGGCACAGGTGTATGACATGGCCGATACGGGAACCAACCCAAGCGCAGCCACTGCTACGACGTTCACCCTGATCATGCGCCCCATGGCAGGTCGAGCCATGGCGACAGACCTCTGCGGGGGTCTTTCAATCACACAAGCAGGTGTTCGTGGCGTAACGGGGTACGCTGGAGCAGCAACTGCAGCGCAAATAGCAGAATGCTGGCGTTAGCTCAAATCAAAGCCGTCATTCAACGATGCTCCCTTCCAATGCCCTCACGTGTGACAAGCTTTCACGAGAGGTAATGTCCATTTGATTTCCACCGCTCTGCGTAGCGCAACTGCGGCTCTCTATATCTCGAACCCGAATCCGCGTGTAGGCTGCCTCATCACCAAGCCAGATGGCATACCCCTCGGCCAAGGTCACACCCAGCGCGCCGGCGGCCCCCACGCCGAAGTCATGGCCTTGCGTGACGCAGCAGCCCAAGGCCACTCAGTGGTTGGCGCTACGGCCTACGTCACCCTGGAGCCCTGCTCGCACCATGGCCGCACCGGCCCCTGCTGTGATGCGCTGGTCCAAGCAGGCATCAAGAAGGTAGTCGCCACCAACCTGGACCCCAACCCTCTGGTCAGTGGCCAAGGCTTTGCACGGCTTCGCGCCGCAGGGGTTGAAGTGGAGGTCTTGGACCCCACCGATCCGCTGGCCATCGCCTCGCGGGAGCTCAATATCGGTTTCTTCAGCCGCATGGTCCGCAAGACGCCATGGGTGCGCATGAAGGTGGCTGCCTCCTTGGATGGCACCACGGCGCTGGACAACGGTGCCAGCCAGTGGATTACCTCCGCTGAGGCGCGTGCCGATGGCCATGCTTGGCGCGCGCGGTCCTGTGCCATCTTGACTGGCATAGGTACTGTGTTGGCGGACAAGCCGCGGCTGGATGTGCGCCTGGTGGAAACACCGCGCCAGCCCCATCTGGTGGTGGTGGACAGCGACTTGCAGACGCCGCTGGACGCTCCTTTTTTTATAGCTGGTCGCGCAGTATTCATCTATGCTGCAACCCCAAATGATGCCAAACAAGCGGCTCTGGAAGCGTTGGGGGCCAAAGTGATTTACCTGCCCGGCCACAACGCCCAAGGCCAGCCTACGGGTAAGGTGGACTTGGCCGCCATGATGAAAGACCTGGGCCAGCGCGAAATCAATGAGCTGCATGTGGAAGCGGGCTTCAAACTCAACGGATCGCTGGTGCGCGAAAGTTTGGTGGACGAGTTCGTGGTCTACCTGGCGCCCAAGCTGCTGGGCCAAGGCGCGGGCATGTTCAACATCGGCCCGCTGACCGAGCTGGCACAGGGCGTGACGCTGGATTTCAAGTCCACCGAGATGGTGGGGCCCGACTTGCGCATCGTCGCGCGCGTGCAAGGGCGTGACGCCTTCTAGGGTTTTGCCACGGTGGGGACCTGTACCCTGCCCTTTCCCTGCGAAAATGCCACTATGTTTACAGGCATCATCACCGGCGTAGGCCGCATTTCCGCCGTCCAGGCTCTGGGCGAATCTGCAACCCATGGCAAGCGCCTCACGATTGAGACGCCCACCGGTTATCTGGACGATGTGGGTTTGGGCGACAGCATTGCGCTCAACGGCGCCTGCATGACGGTCACCACCTTCGATGTGGCCCAAAAACAGTTCACCATCGACATCTCCGCCGAATCGCTGGACAAGACGGCCGGGCTGGACGCGCTGGGCCCCATTAACCTGGAAAAAGCCCTGCGGGCGCACGACCGCCTGGGCGGCCACTTGGTATCGGGCCACGTGGATGGCATAGGCACCGTGAGCCACTTTGCCCAAGTGGGCGAAAGCTGGGAATTGCGCGTGCTGGCGCCTGTGGCGCTGGGCAAGTACCTGGCCTACAAGGGTTCCATCACCATCAACGGTGTGAGCCTAACCGTGAACCGTATTGCCGATGTAGCGGGTGGCTGCGAGGTGAGCATTAACCTGATTCCTCACACGGTGGAAAACACGGCGCTGCACACGCTGGCTATGGGCAAAAAAGTGAACCTGGAAATTGACCTGATTGCGCGTTATGTGGAACGCATGATGACAGCGCCCGCCGCGCAAAGCTAAAGCCCAGAAAAACCTACCCGAGGCAGACCTGGCACTTGCCTCAATGGGCTCCTGAGCGCCATTCCGGCAAACTCCAACCACGTAACAAAGCTAGCACACGCAAAGCCGTGGCAGTGCCTGCCGCGGCCACCGTGGCCAACCACAGCGGCCAGGTCAAAGCGTAGGCCCCCACCATCACCCAGCCGCCGACAAACGAGCACACCGCATAGGGCTGGTGATCTCGAAATGCACGCGGGATTTCGTTACAGACCACGTCACGCATCACCCCGCCAAACACCGCGGTCACCATGCCCATGAGCACGGCCACGATGGCGGGCATGCCCATCTCCAGCGCGATATGGGTGCCCCCGGCGGTGAACAAGCCCAAGCCCAAGGCATCGGGCCACTGCATGGCGCGCTCGGTGGGCTCAAAGTGTTGGGCACGCAAGAACAACATGGCCCCCACGCACAAGGCCAGCAGCGCCCATAGCCAGGTGGCGTGTTCCACCCAGAAGAAGGGGCGCCGGTCCAGCAGCACATCACGCAGCGTGCCGCCACCAAAGGCAGTGAGTCCGGCCACCATGCACACGCCCACGGCGTCCAGCCGCTTGCGCGCCGCTTCCATAAGGCCAGACAAGGCAAAGGCCACCGTGGCAGCGGCCTCGATCGCGATGTGGGTGTTGGAGAGCGTGAGCACCTCGGCCAAATGGTTTACCGCCATGCCCTGCCCTCCGTGTTGAGAGAAAAGATTAGAACGTCAGCGTCTTCACGCCGCCGGCCGTGCCCAGCAGGCAGACCTGCGCACGCTGGAAGGCAAACACACCCACCGTCACCACGCCGGGCCACTGGCTCACTTCGGCTTCAAAAGCCAGCGGATCGGTGATCTGCAGACCGGTCACATCCACAATCCATTGGCCGTTGTCAGTTACCAGCGGCTTGCCGTCTTTCTGGCGCACCTTGCCTGCGCCACCCTTGGCAGCAAACTGGGCGATCACACGCTGCGTAGCCATGGGGATGACTTCCACGGGCAGCGGGAAGGCGCCCAGCGTTTTCACTAGTTTGGATTCATCGGCAATGCAAACAAACTTGGCGCTCTGAGCCGCCACGATCTTTTCGCGCGTCAGGGCCGCGCCACCGCCCTTGACCATGTTGCCGCCGCCGTCGATCTCGTCGGCACCGTCGATATAGACCGAGAGCTTGTCCACCTCATTGCTGTCGAACACTTGGATGCCCAGCGCCTGCAGGCGCTCGGTGCTGGCCACGGAGCTGGACACGGCGCCCTTGATCTGGTCCTTGATAGTGGCCAGTGCGTCGATGAACTTGTTGACCGTGGAGCCGGTGCCCACACCCACAATCTCGCCAGGCACCACGTACTGCAGCGCGGCTTGGCCCACCAGGGTTTTGAGTTCGTCTTGGGTCAATGCGGGTGTGCTCATAAGGGACAATCGAAGGAGTTGAAATCTGAAAGCAGGAATTATCCGATGTCTCTGGTGCCCTACGCCCTCGCCCGCCGCGTTTTGTTCAATCTGGACCCCGAAGTCGCCCACGACATCACCATGGCCGGCCTGGCGGCCAGCCAGGGCAACCCACTCAAGCTGGCCTATTGCAACGGCCGGGTGGACGACCCCGTTACCCTGGCAGGCCTGAAGTTCCCCAATCGCGTGGGCATGGCCGCCGGCCTGGACAAAAATGCCCGCTGCATCGACGGCCTGGGCGCCATGGGCTTTGGTTTTGTGGAGGTGGGCACCGTCACGCCCCTGGCCCAGCCTGGCAACCCCAAGCCGCGCATGTTCCGCCTGCCCGCAGCCAACGCGCTCATCAACCGCCTGGGCTTCAACAACGGCGGACTGGACGCCTTCGTTGCCAATGTGCAACGCTCGGCCCTGCGCCAAAGCAAGAACCCATCGCTGCTGCTGGGCCTGAACATCGGCAAGAACGCCGCCACACCCATCGAGAAGGCCACGGACGACTACCTGATCTGCCTGGACGGCGTCTACCCGCACGCGGACTACATCACGGTCAACATCTCCAGCCCCAACACCAAGAACCTGCGCAGCCTGCAGAGCGACGAGGCACTGGATGCACTCCTGGGCGCGATCGCCGAGCGCCGCGAGCAGCTGGCGCAGAAGCACGGCCAGCCAGACGGCAAAGGCGGCATGTCACCACGCCGCGTGCCCATCTTCCTGAAAATCGCCCCCGACTTGGAGGCGGACCAGGTCGCCGTCATCGCCGCCACGCTCAAGCGCTACGGCACCGACAGCAGCGGCCGGGTCAACAACGCCTGGGGCGTGATCGGCACCAACACCACGCTGTCACGCGATGCGGTGAAAGGCTTACCGAATGCAGAGGAAACCGGTGGCCTGTCAGGCGCGCCCGTGCTGGAGAAAAGCAATGCGGTGATTGCCCAGCTGCGCGCAGCGCTGGGCCGTGACTTCCCCATCATCGGCGTGGGCGGCATCATGTCTGCGGCCGATGCGGTCAGCAAAATCAAGGCCGGAGCCGATGTGGTGCAGATCTACACCGGGCTGATCTACCAAGGCCCTGCGCTGGTAAGGGACGCGGCCCTGGCGATCAAAAATATGAAGAAATAGGGCTCTAGCGCTCGCAGCTACTGCGCGAGCAGCTCCTTATTTCATAGCAATCAGGGCTCGACGGCGATACCAATCACCTTGGTGCCGTCGCCCACTGTACCCAGCAGCGTGGCCTTGCCGGTTTTCAGGTCCAGCGTGTAGAGGCGCGAAGCGGTTTGCGTTTGGGTGGTGACGGTGACAAAGGCCGCCCCTGTGACATCGGCGATGTCCAGGTTCGCATCCGTGATGTCGGCAATGCCCAACGCGCCCACGCTAAAAAGCAAACCGGTGTTAAAGGACACCACGGGCTGCACGCCCTCCAGCGAACCCTGCGTCACCAGGTAGCCACCATTGCGGTCGATGGCGTAGTTGGTGGTGAGTTTTTCGTCGGTCTTGTTGTAGGTGTAACCCGCCGCCACCAGCTCGGGCTTGATGCCGGCGCGCTTGTCACCTGCGGCGTAGGCAGGCGCAGGGTCGGTGGCGGCCAATGCGCCCGTTTCCGGGTGCAGGCGCAGGTTCTGGCCGCTGTTGCTGGCCACACGCACCCGGTCAGCCACCGGGTTGAAGTCCATGCCAAACACCTCTCCCTGCAGGGCCACGGCCGCCGCACTGCCCACAGGTTTGAGCGCGCCCGTAGGCACGTCCAGCGTGTACAGGCGCCCGGCACGGCTCAGGGTAAACAACACCCCTTTGGCAATGCGGTAGTCCATGCCCACCAGGGTCTCCCCCGCGGGCAAGCCAGTAACCGCGGTGCGCTGCAGCACCTTGCCTGGCTGGCCCGCATTCACCGTCAACAGCTCCATTTTTTGCGTGAGTACATGCAGGGTTTCCTTGCGCAGGGGCCCCTGCGCCTCGGGCGGGCTGGCGCAGCCTGCCAGAGCCGCCAAGGTTGCAGCCGCCAAGGTCCATTTACATCCGGTTTTTTCCAACGAATACATCATGATTGCCTCCAAAAGAAAAGTATCACCCCGCCCCTATGGCGCCAGCATGGCCTGTACATATTCTGCAATGGCCAGCGCACTGGTCAAGCCCGGCGACTCGATGCCAAACAAATTGACCAGCCCCGGCACTCCGTGCACCAAGGGGCCTTGAATCACAAAGTCTGATGCGACACTGCCCGGGCCGTGGATCTTGGGGCGCATGCCCGCATAGGCGGGCAGCAGCGCACCATCGGGCAGAGCGGGCCAGTATTTGCGCACTTCGGCATAAAACGCATCACCACGCGCCGGGTCCACCGCCAGGTCCTGCGGGTCGTCCACCCACTGCACATCCGGCCCAAAACGAGCCTGCCCGCCCAGATCGATGGTCAGGTGCACACCCAGGCCTGCAGCCTCGGGCACCGGGTAAATCAAGCGCGAGAACGGGCTGCGCCCGGCCAGCGTGAAGTAGTTGCCCTTGGCAAAGTGGGCCTGCGGCACATGCTGCGGGGCCAGCCCGGCAAAACGTGCGGCCAGCGCCGGAGCATGCAGCCCCGCCGCGTTGACCACGGTACGCGCGCGCAATTGCGTGCCATCTTCCGCTATCAAATCAATAGCTGTTTGCGCAATATTGGCATGGGCCAGGGGCGAATTGAGTGCCAAAACACCGCCTGCACGCTCCAAGTCGCCCAGCAAGGACAGCATAAGAGCATGGCTGTCCACAATACCGGTGGACGGTGAATGCAAGGCCGCCAGGCACTGCAGCTGTGGTTCGGCAGCACGGGCCTGGGCGGCGTCCAGCAGCACCAGGTCGCTCACGCCATTGGCGGCTGCCTTCGCCTGGATACCCTGCAGCTGCGCTACCTGCGCAGCATCGGTGGCCACGATGAATTTGCCGCAGCGCTGGTGCGGCAAGCCACGCTCGGCACAGTAGTCATACAGCAGCTGCTTGCCCCGCACACACAGCTGCGCCTTCAGCGAACCCGCGGGGTAATAAATGCCTGCATGGATGACTTCGCTGTTGCGCGCGCTGGTCTGGGTGCCAAAGGCATCGCAGGCTTCCAGCACCAGCACCTCGCGCCCCGCCAATGCCAGCGCGCGGGCCACCGCCAGACCCACCACCCCGGCGCCCACCACCACACAGTCCACCTGCTCCATGCCGACGCTCAACGGGCTGTGTCCGCACTGCCCGCCTGGGCAGGCAAATAGGCGGGGGCCTCGTCATCCCACATGCCAAAGGTCAGGGCCACCGGCCCCTTGTTACCGGCCCCGTAGGCATAACCTTTCACAGCGGTGAGCATGCTGAACTGCAGGGCGGCGGCGGTGCCGTCGTTACACCGCAGGTCCACCTCCCCCTGGGTGGTGGAGGTAAAACGTAGCTGCCCCATGCAGATGCTGGGCTCGCCCTGGCTGGCCGTCACATTCAAGGTACCGGTGCGGTCGGGGCTCAGGGTCACCGTGCCGTCCAGGCGCTGGCCTTGTACTTGCAGAATGGCCGCTGGCCTGCTGGAGCCCAACTGGACCATCAGGTTATTGAGATCGGCACATGCGCTGAGCCCCAGCACCAAGGGGATCGCCAGAACGCGTCCGTAAAGGGGCTTGCGAGAGTTCATTGCGCTGCTTCCATAGGTTGCAAAAGAGGACACCGGGCGGTGTACCATCTTATCGAGAAACCGCGGCGCCAAGCCCGGAAATACCGCTGTGCCGAGGGTCAAATCCGACGACTTGGCGCGGCCTTATTCGATGTAGGGAGACCCTTGTGACGACAACAACACCCACCACTGGTACCAGCCACCTGTTGCAGAAAACCTGGTTCCGCATCGTGGCCGTACTGGCCGCCTTGGTACTGGTCGCCGTTCTCGTGTTCCTGGCCGGACCGCGCAATGCCTTTGGCCCCAACACCCCCAGCGCACGGGCGCAAGCCCCCCAAGAAATTGCCCAGCTGGACGACTGGGTACGCAAGAGCGAAGCAGCCTTTCCCGACATCAAGCCCAACAACGAAAAACACATTGTCTGGGCCGGTGCTGCCGGCCAGCGCACCCCCTGGGCCGTGGTCTACATCCACGGCTTCTCCGCCAGCCGGCTGGAGACTGCCCCCATGACCGACCTGGTAGCCAAAGCACTGGGGGCCAACACCTTCTACACCCGCCTCACCGGCCACGGCCGCCCGGGCCCCGCCATGGGTGAGGCCACGGTGCAAGACTGGCTGGCCGACGCCCAGGAGGCCCTGCGCATTGGCCAAACGCTGGGGGACAAAGTTCTGGTCATCAGCTGTTCCACCGGGGCCACACTGGCCACTTGGCTGGGCGCCAATGGGCAGAGCGCCCAGGTGGCAGGCCATGTGTTTGTGTCGCCCAACTTTGGACCCAAAGACAAACGGGCAGAAATCATCAATGGCCCCTGGGGCCAGCAGATCGCCTTTGCCCTGCAGGGCGACAACCGCGGCGGCCCGGCCGAAAGCCCCGCAGAAGACGGCGCCTGGACCAACGCCTACCCCACACGCGCCCTTTTCCCGATGATGGCGCTGGTCAAAGGCGTACGCGAGAGTGAGCTCAGCGCCTTCCGCACGCCATTGCTGGTGCTGTACAGCGAGAAAGACCAGACCGTGGAGCCTGAACAGACCAAGACCGCGTTTGCCCGCATAGGCTCTGCCACCAAACAGATGCAGGCGGTGGACTACAGCGAATCCAAGGGGCAACACGTACTGGTCGGCGACATCAAGGCCCCCAAAGCCACTACCCCCATGGCGGAGACCATCATCCGCTGGGCCCAGGCCTTGCCCGCCCCCTGACCGGGAACAACACCCATGAGCACCGACAACGACGCCATTCTTCGTATGCCGCTCAAGGCCTTGGGGCTGCGCTCCGGCATGGCCCTGCAAACCCGGCGCCTGGTCGAAGGCACCAGCAAAAAAGAAGCGCAATTTTTTGGCGCTATCGAAGGCAAAGGGGTCATGGTGGGGCCGCAAAGTGCGGATGCCACGCAAACAGGCATGGAAGAAGGCGAAGTGTGTGTGGTGCGCGGATTCACCGGGCAGTACGAGTTTTCTTTCCTCAGCAAGGTGCTGCAAACCTTCGAAAAACCCTTTGCCTACGCACTCTTGGCCTACCCGGCCCAGGTAGACGCCAGACGCGTGCGCCAGTCCATGCGCACCAAAGTGTCCTGGCCCACCACGGCCCGGCCAGCGACCGCACCGCCTGAGGTCAGCGCGCGCTTGGTGGACCTGGTCGACATCAGCACAGACGGTGCGATGGTCAGCACGACCGACCCACTGGGGGCGATTGGGGAGCTGGTGGAACTGTCGATGGATGTGACTGTGGATGGCAACCCGGTCCAGCTGCATCTGAGCGGCAAGATATGCCACCACAGCCGGCCCATGGGGCAAGACCATTTTTTTGCCGGCCTGGCGTTCCAGGGCACCCGCCAAAATGACAAGCTGGTGCTCAACTACCTGACGCAAAACGCGCCCAACTGAATATTCGGCCCCACAACGAAAAAGGCCAGCGCAATGCGCTGGCCTTTTGTGTTTGGTGGGCGATGCAAGTTTCGAACTTGCGACCCCTGCAGTGTGAATGCAGTGCTCTACCCCTGAGCTAATCGCCCTGAATACTGATCAGGTAAGCCTCAGATTATATACCAAGATTTCAGGCCATTTGGCGCCATAGCGTTTTTCCACCACTGGATTTGTCGAGTTGGGTCAGCACCTCGTCGTGGGCGGCCAGCTCCTGCGCATTAGCCTGCAATGTGGGCAAGGCAATGCCGTGCAGATCCACACGTTCCACCACAGGGCCTGCGGTGTCCACCACCGCCGTTTCCATCAGCAGGGCATCCTGCCCCCGCGTCATGTTGATGTAGACATCGGCCAGCAGCTCGGCATCCAGCAAGGCGCCGTGCAGCGTACGCCCCGAGTTGTCCACTTCCAGGCGGCTGCACAAGGCATCCAGGCTGTTGCGCTTGCCAGGGAACATTTCCTTGGCCATCACCAGGGTGTCCAGCACACCCGCCACGTACTCTTTGAAAGGCTGGTGGCCGGTGCGCGCCAGCTCCATGTTCAGGAACGCCAGGTCGAACGGTGCGTTGTGGATGATGATTTCCGCATCGGCCACGTAATCGACCAGCTGTTGCGCGATGTCTGCAAACTTGGGCTTGTCGCTCAGAAACTGGGTGGTCAACCCGTGAACGCGCAGTGCCCCCTCGTCGCTATCGCGCCCGGGGTTCAGGTAAAAGTGCAGGTTGTTGCCCGTGAGCTTGCGGTTCACCAGCTCCACACAGCCGATTTCCACCATGCGGTCCGGGTTGTCCGGGTGGTTGGCGTAAAAACCCGTCGTTTCTGTGTCCAGAAAAATTTGGCGCATAGTTTCAATAATACTCAGTGGGTGTTTTTCCGCCGGGCCGCCCCAAGGAAAAACGCGCCCCTCGGGGGCAGCGACCCGCGCAGCGGTGGAGCGTGGGGCTAATGATTCTCTTTGGCGTGGTTCAGCGAGTACTTGGGGATTTCTACCACCAGGTCTTTTTGGGCCAAAAACGCCTGGCAGCTGAGCCGCGATTGTGGTTGCAATCCCCAGGCACGGTCCAGCAAGTCCTCTTCGGTTTCTTCCAGTTCATTAAGCGAGGCAAAACCTTCGCGCACCACCACGTGGCAGGTGGTGCAGGCGCAGCTCATGTCACACGCGTGTTCAATCTTGATGCCGTTTTCCAGCAAGGCTTCGCAAATAGAGGTACCCGCGGGTGCAGAGACTTCGGCCCCCTGGGGGCAGTACTCGGCGTGGGGCAGGATTTTGATAATGGGCATGGTGCTTCTTCCCGCGCGGGGTCAGAGGGTTTCAATGTTTTTGCCAGCCAGCGCCTGCGCGATACCGCGGTTCATGCGCAGGGCGGCAAAGGCTTCGGTGGCCAGGGCCAGGGCTTTGGATTGGGCTTCCACAAACGCCGCATCTTCGCTGCTGCGGGCCACGTCCAGCGCTTGCATCGCCGTATCCACGTCGGCGCGCTCTTGCGTACTGAGCAAGTCCCCATCGACAGCCAGCGCACTGTGGGTGGCCAGCAGCAAGCGGTCCGCATCGACCCGGGCCTCCACCAGCGCACGGGCACGCATGTCGGCCTCCGCCGTGGTGAAACTCTCTTTGAGCATCTGCGCAATCTGGTCGTCGCTCAAACCATAGGATGGCTTCACATCAATACGCGCCTCGACACCACTCACCTGCTCCTTGGCAGACACGTTGAGCAGCCCATCGGCATCCACGGTAAAGGTCACGCGAATGCGCGCTGCGCCGGCCGCCATGGGCGGAATGCCGCGCAGCTCAAAACGCGCCAGGCTGCGGCAATCAGCGACCAAGTCGCGCTCACCCTGCACCACGTGCAAGGCCAGGGCGGTCTGACCATCCTTGTAGGTGGTGAAATCCTGCGCCATGGCGGTGGGAATGGTCTGGTTGCGCGGCACGATGCGCTCCACCAAGCCGCCCATGGTCTCAATGCCCAAGGACAAAGGGATCACGTCCAGCAGCAACAAATCGCCCGTGGGGTTGTTGCCCGCCAACTGGTTGGCCTGGATGGAGGCGCCCAGGGCCACGACTTCATCCGGGTTCAGGTTGGTCAGGGGCTCCTGGCCAAAAAACTCCGCCACCAGGCGGCGCACCTGCGGCATGCGGGTGGAGCCACCCACCATAACCACGCCCTTGATATCTTCTTTTTGCAGGGTCGCATCGCGCAAAGCTTTGCGCACAGCCTGCAGGGTTCGGGCCGTCAGCGGTGCCGTCAGTTGTTCAAACTGGTCGCGGTTCAGCGACAGGTCCAGACTGCCGGACGACAGGTCCACTTCGGCTGTCACGATGTCCTCTGACGACAACGCTTCCTTGGCACTGCGGGCCTCGGCCATCAGCAAGGCCTGGTCTTCCGGCGTGTTTGCACTCAGACCGGCCTCCTGCAGGAGCCAATCCGCCAGGGCTCGGTCATAGTCATCACCGCCCAATGCCGAGTCGCCCCCCGTGGCCAGCACCTCGAACACACCAGCCGACAAACGCAGAATGGAAATATCGAAAGTGCCACCGCCCAAGTCGTACACGGCATAAACACCTTCGGACGCGTTATCCAGGCCATAGGCAATGGCCGCGGCCGTGGGTTCATTGATCAGGCGCAACACATTGAGGCCGGCCAGCTGCGCCGCATCCTTGGTGGCCTGACGCTGCGCATCGTCAAAGTACGCGGGCACGGTGACCACGGCACCGTAGATGTCGTCGTTGAAGGTGTCTTCGGCACGAAAGCGCAGTGTCGCCAAAATCTCGGCACTCACTTCGACCGGGCTTTTGTCCCCTGCAATGGTGCGCACCTTGACCATGCCCGGTGTTTCCAGCAGCGCGTAGGGCAGCTTCTCCGGGTGGGCTATGTCCTGGATACCACGGCCCATCAGACGTTTGACCGAGGCAATCGTGTTGCCAGGATCGCTGGCCTGATGCTCCAGTGCGGCATAGCCAATCTGGCGGCGCTGGGCATCCACATAACGCACCACGCTAGGCAAGATCACTTTGCCGTCCGCATCGGGCAGGCACTCAGCAGTTCCGTTGCGCACCGCGGCTACCAGCGAATGGGTGGTGCCCAGGTCAATGCCTACAGCAATGCGGCGCTCGTGTGGGTTGGGCGATTGCCCAGGTTCAGAAATTTGTAGAAGCGCCATGGCGGTAATTATTCAAACTGGTCGAAGCGCTGGTTCAGGTCTTGGGTGAATTTTTCGATGAACATCAGGGCCCGCACAGGCCCCACGGCCGCAACCGCATCGTGCTGTTGGTCCAGCAGGCTGGCACATTGTTGCAGCAATTGCGCGCGCGAGGCATCGACCTCGGCCTGCAACGCCTCCAGTGCGGGCACCGCTTCCGCATCGTCCAGCGCCTCGCGCCATTCCATCTGCTGCATCAGAAATGCAGCAGGCATGGCCGTGTTGCTGTGGGCATTCACGGGAGCACCTCCCAGTTCACACAGGTAGGCCGCGCGCTTGAGCGGGTCCTTCAGACGCTGGTAGGCCTCGTTGATGCGCACCGACCATTGCATGGCCACGCGTTGCGCGGCTGCGCCTTGGGCGGCAAATTTGTCAGGGTGGGCTTCGCGTTGCAGCGCCTTCCAGCGGGCGTCGAGTGCGGAGCGGTCTTGCGCGAACTGCCGGGTCAGACCAAACAGCTCGAAATCATCGGCCTGCAGGTTCACACGCGGAAGGATTCGCCGCAACCGCACTTGTCGCGCTCGTTGGGGTTGTTGAAGCGAAAACCTTCGTTCAACCCTTCACGTACAAAGTCCAGCTGCGTACCGTCGATGTAGGCCAGGCTTTTGGGATCCACCAACACCTTCACACCAAAACCTTCAAACACGATGTCTTCGGGCGACAACTCGTCCACGTACTCCAACTGGTACGCCAGGCCGGAGCAGCCGGTGGTCTTGACGCCCAGACGCACGCCCACACCCTTGCCGCGCTTGGTCAGGTAACGGGTCACGTGCCGTGCGGCGGCCTCGGTCAGAGAAACTGTCATGTTGTGATCAGTTGGGGACAGAGCTAAAGGTCTGTCCCGCAAACTTATTAGTTAAGGTGTTTTTTCTTGTAGTCATCCACGGCTGCCTTGATGGCGTCTTCGGCCAGGATGGAGCAGTGAATCTTCACGGGCGGCAAGGCCAGTTCTTCGGCGATCTGGCTATTCTTCAGTGCTGCTGCTTCGTCGAGCGTCTTGCCCTTGACCCATTCAGTCACCAACGAGCTGGAGGCAATGGCCGAACCGCAGCCATAGGTTTTGAAGCGTGCGTCTTCAATCACACCCGTGAGTGGGTTGACCTTGATCTGCAGTTTCATCACGTCGCCGCACGCAGGCGCGCCCACCATGCCGGTGCCTACACTGTCATCGCCTTTTTCAAAGCTGCCCACGTTGCGGGGATTTTCGTAGTGATCAACGACTTTATCTGAATATGCCATTTGGATTACCTCTTCACTCTTCAATAACTTTTAGTGCGCAGCCCACTGGATGGTGCTGATGTCGATGCCTTCTTTGTACATGTCCCACAGCGGGCTCAGGTCACGCAGCTTGGCCACGTTTTTCTTGATGGTATCCACGGCGTAGTCGATGTCGGCCTCGGTGGTCCAGCGGCCAATGGTCATGCGCAGGCTGCTGTGCGCCAGCTCATCGCTGCGGCCCAGGGCGCGCAGCACATAGCTGGGTTCGAGCGATGCCGAAGTACAAGCAGAACCCGACGACACGGCCAAGCCCTTGATACCCATGATCAGCGATTCACCTTCCACATAGTTGAAGCTCATGTTCAGGTTGTGAGGCACACGCTTGGATTCGTGGCCGTTGATGAACACCTGCTCCACATCCTTCAAGCCTGCCAGCATGCGGTCGTGCAGGGCCTGGATGCGGATGTTCTCGGCATGCATTTCTTCTTTGGCAATGCGGTAGGCCTCGCCCATACCGACGATTTGGTGCGTGGGCAAGGTGCCGCTGCGCATGCCACGCTCGTGGCCACCACCGTGCATTTGTGCTTCCAGGCGGATACGGGGCTTGCGGCGCACAAACAACGCGCCAATGCCCTTGGGGCCATAGGTCTTGTGCGAGGTCAGGCTCATCAGGTCGACCGGCAGCGTGGCCATGTCGATGTCTACACGGCCCGTAGCCTGGGCAGCGTCCACATGGAAGATCACGCCTTTTTCACGGCAGATGGTGCCAATGGCGGCGATCTCCTGGATCACACCAATCTCGTTGTTCACGAACATCACGCTGGCCAGGATGGTGTCGGGGCGAATCGCGGCCTTGAAGGCGTCCAGATCCACCAAACCGTCGTCCTGCACGTCGAGGTAGGTCACCTCAAAGCCTTGGCGCTCCAATTCACGGCAGGTATCCAGCACGGCTTTGTGCTCGGTCTTCACCGTGATCAGGTGTTTGCCCTTGGACTGGTAAAAATGCGCAGCGCCCTTGAGGGCCAAGTTGTTGGACTCGGTCGCGCCCGATGTCCAGACGATTTCGCGCGGGTCAGCGCCAATCAGCGCAGCCACTTGCTCGCGGGCCTTTTCGACCGCGGCTTCGGCTTCCCAACCCCAGGCATGGCTGCGCGATGCCGGATTGCCAAAGTGGTTGCGCAACCAGGGCACCATGGCATCCACCACCCGCTCATCGCAAGGGTTGGTGGCGCTGTAGTCCATGTAAATGGGGAAGTGGGGAGTGGTATCCATGGCTGGCTCGGTACTGGCTAAAAAATAAAAACGGGGAAATCAGGAATTGGAGAACGCGTTGCAGTCTTAGGACTTGGCAAACGTGTTGCCAAGAGCAAACACCGAATTCGGTGCATTCACACGGATGGGTTTGACCACGGGCATGGCCGAGATGGCGCGTTTGATGGTGGGTTTGTCTTCGACTTGCAGGCCTTTGGCCAACTGGTCATCCACCAACTTTTGCAGCGTGACGGAATCCAAAAACTCCACCATGCGGGTATTCAGGGAGGCCCACAAATCATGGGTCATGCAGCGGGTGCCCTCACCCAGGCAGTTTTCCTTGCCACCACACTGGGTGGCGTCAATGGGCTCGTCCACGGACACAATAATTTCAGCGACGGTGATGTCGCTGGCTTTGCGAGCAAGGGTATACCCGCCCCCAGGCCCACGGGTGGACTCCACCAGCTCATGGCGGCGCAACTTGCCGAACAACTGCTCCAGATAAGACAGGGAGATTTGCTGGCGCTGGCTGATGGCCGCCAATGTCACGGGACCCGAGCTTTGGCGCAAGCCCAAATCGATCATCGCGGTGACCGCAAAACGGCCTTTGGTGGTGAGACGCATCGCTTGCTCCTTCAGTCGTGGGGTTGTTGACTAACGGACTCAAGTATACCACGCGACCCTTCAACTTGCTCGGGTAAGCAGACTGGCCAGTCTATTAACCCGATAGATTTAATCAACTTTACAAAATCACAACGTTGTCGGCCCCGGGCGCACCAAAGGCCTGCTCCTTGAGGATGTGCAATTGGTCGCGCACCCGCGCCGCTTTTTCGAACTCCAGGTTGCGCGCGTGCTCCATCATCAGCTTCTCCAAGCGTTTGATTTCGCGGGAAATATCCTTCTCGCTCATGTCCTCCACCTGCGCACGTTGTTGGGCGTCGCGCTCCAGGCGATCGGCTTCCTTGCCAGCCTTCTCGCTGTAAACACCGTCGATCAGATCGCGCACCTTTTTCACAATGGCACGCGGGGTGATGCCCCGTTCCAGGTTGTGGGCAATCTGTTTTTTGCGGCGGCGCTCGGTCTCGCCAATCGCGCGCTCCATCGAATCCGTGATCTTGTCCGCATACAAGATGGCCCGGCCTTCCAGATTTCGGGCGGCCCGGCCGATGGTCTGGATCAGCGAGCGCTCGGAACGCAAAAAGCCCTCCTTGTCGGCGTCCAGAATCGCCACGAGCGACACCTCGGGAATGTCCAAGCCCTCGCGCAGCAGGTTGATACCGACCAGCACGTCGAAGGTGCCCAAGCGCAGGTCGCGCAGGATTTCCACGCGTTCCACCGTGTCCACATCACTGTGCAGGTAGCGCACCTTCACGCCGTTGTCGGTCAGGTAGTCGGTCAGTTGCTCGGCCATGCGCTTGGTCAGCGTGGTGATCAACACACGCTCATTTTTCTCCACGCGGATGCGGATTTCCTGCAGCACGTCATCCACCTGGCTGGTGGCCGGGCGCACCTCCACCTCGGGGTCCACCAGGCCCGTGGGTCGCACCAACTGCTCCACCACCTTGCCCGCATGGTCTTTTTCCCACTGGGCCGGTGTGGCGGAAACAAAGATGGCCTGGCGCATCTTGGTCTCGAACTCTTCAAACTTGAGTGGTCGGTTGTCCAGCGCGCTGGGCAGGCGGAACCCGTATTCCACCAGCGTGGTCTTGCGCGCCCGGTCGCCGTTGTACATGCCGCCAAACTGCCCGATCAGCACATGGCTTTCGTCCAAAAACATCACCGCGTCCTTGGGCAGGTAATCGGTCAGCGTAGAAGGTGGCTCACCCGGCTCCGTACCGCTCAGGTGGCGCGAGTAATTTTCGATACCCTTGCAGTGCCCTACTTCGCTCAGCATTTCCAGGTCGAAGCGCGTGCGCTGCTCCAGCCGCTGGGCTTCCACCAGCTTGCCCATGCTGACAAACTCCTTGAGCCGGTCTGACAGCTCCGTCTTGATGGTCTCCACCGCCATTAGCACCTGCTCGCGCGGGGTCACATAGTGGCTGCTGGGGTACACGGTGAAGCGCGGGATCTTCTGGCGGATGCGGCCGGTCAGAGGATCGAACAGCTGCAGGCTCTCGATCTCGTCGTCAAACAGCTCCACGCGGATCGCCATCTCGGAATGCTCGGCAGGGAAGATGTCGATGGTGTCGCCCCGCACACGGAAGGCCCCGCGGCTGAAATCCATGTCGTTGCGCTGGTACTGCATGCGCACCAGCTGGGCAATCATGTCGCGCTGACCCAGTTTGTCACCGGTGCGCAGCGTCATCACCATCTGGTGGTAACTCTCGGGCTTGCCGATACCGTAAATGGCCGACACCGTGGCCACGATCACCACATCGCGTCGTTCCAGCAGGCTCTTGGTGCAGCTCAGGCGCATCTGCTCAATGTGCTCGTTGATGGCGCTGTCCTTCTCGATGAACAGATCACGCTGCGGCACATAGGCCTCGGGCTGGTAGTAGTCGTAGTAGCTGACGAAGTACTCCACGGCGTTCTTGGGGAAGAACTCGCGAAACTCGCTGTACAGCTGCGCGGCCAGTGTCTTGTTGGGCGCAAACACAATGGCCGGGCGCCCCAGCCGGGCAATCACGTTGGCCATGGTGAAGGTCTTGCCCGAGCCGGTTACGCCCAGCAGTGTCTGGAACACTTCACCGTCTGTCACCCCCTCCACCAGCTGGTCAATCGCCTCAGGTTGGTCACCTGCCGGGGGGTAGGGCTGGTAGAGCTCGTAGGGCGAATCCGGGTAGCGCACAAAAGTACCGGTGCGCACCTGCTCGGCGTCGTCGGTCACTGCGGGGGTGGGCTGGGGGGAAGGCATGGCGGCGTGCTTAAAAGGGGCAAAGGTGGAACTGTAGACTAGACCGCGAATCTGCAGGAACCCACCATGCCAAACCCCTCTTTCCTGGGCACCGCCCTCCCCCTGATTCAGGCTCCCATGGCGGGCGTGCAAGGCCATGCCTTGGCCGCCGCCGTCTGCAATGCCGGTGGCCTGGGGTCCATTCCCGCCGCCATGCTGAGTCTGGATGGGCTGCGTGCCGAACTCACACAACTGACTGCGCTGACTGACAAACCCTACAACGTCAACTTCTTTTGCCACACGCCCCCTGCGCCCGACCCCGCGCGCGATGAAATCTGGCGGCAGGCCTTGCGGCCTTATTACACCGAGCTTGGGCTATCGCTGGCGGACATCGTCCCTGGCCCGGGCCGCGCGCCCTTCAGCGACCAGGTGGCCGACGTAGTCGAAGCCTTCAAGCCTGCCGTGATGAGCTTCCACTTTGGCCTGCCCTCCGCCCCCCTGCTAGCTCGTGTCAAAAGCTGGGGCAGCCTGGTACTGGCATCCGCCACCACGGTGGACGAGGCCGTCTGGCTGCAGGATCACGGTGCCGACGCCGTCATTGCCCAGGGCTTGGAAGCGGGGGGACACCGCAGCATCTTCCTGAGTGACGACCTGAGCACCCAGGTGGGCACGATGGCGCTGCTGCCGCAGATCGTGCAGGCCGTGACCGTGCCGGTGATTGCCGCGGGTGGCATTGCCGATGCGGATGGCGTGGCTGCAGCCATGGCGTTGGGTGCATCGGCCGTGCAAATTGGCACCGCCTACATGTGCTGCCCCGAGTCCACCACCTCCGCCCTGCACCGCGCGGTGCTGCAAAGCCCGGCCGCGCGCCACACCGCGCTCACCACCCTGTTCACCGGCCGCCCGGCGCGCGGCATCATGAACCGGCTGATGCGCGAACTGGGACCGCTGAGCCCCGCTGCCCCAGCCTTTCCGCTGGCCACCAGCGCCATCGCTCCGCTGCGCGCCCGCGCCGAGAGCCAAGGCAGCACCGACTTCACCCCTTTGTGGAGCGGTCAAAACGCCTCACATTGCCGCAATGTGCCCGCCGCTGAAGTGACGCGTGCACTGGCAGAGGGCCTGGCGCGTTAAGCACCCAGAAAAGGCACCAGCGCGGTGCCCGGTAAAATAGGGATTACCCGCATCGCAGGCCGCGGAGTGGGTAATCCCCCGACATTCCAATCACAGGACTCTTCCATGTCTCTTTTCTCCGCCGTCGAAATGGCTCCCCGCGACCCCATCCTGGGTCTGAATGAACAATTCAACGCTGACACCAACCCCAACAAAGTGAACCTGGGCGTGGGCGTGTATTTCGACGACAACGGCAAGCTGCCCCTGCTGCAATGCGTGCAAGCCGCTGAGAAAACCATGATGGACAAGCCCACCGCGCGCGGCTACCTGCCCATCGACGGCATCGTGGCCTACGACAACGCCGTCAAAGGCCTGGTGTTTGGCACTGACAGCGAACCCGTCACCTCCGGCCGCGTGGCCACCGTGCAGGCCATTGGCGGCACCGGCGGCCTGAAGATTGGCGCTGACTTTTTGAAGAAACTGAACCCCGCCGCCAAGGTGCTGATCTCTGACCCCAGCTGGGAAAACCACCGTGCGCTGTTCACCAACGCCGGCTTTGAAGTGGGCACCTATGCGTACTTTGACGCCGCAGCCAATGGCGGCAAGGGTGGCGTGAACTTTGAAGGCTACCTGGCCAGCCTGAACGCTGCTGCCGCTGGCACCGTGGTGGTGTTGCACGCCTGCTGCCACAACCCCACCGGCTATGACATCACCCCCGAGCAATGGGACCAGGTGATTGCCGTGGTGAAGGCCAAGAACCTCACACCTTTCCTGGACATGGCCTACCAGGGCTTTGGCTACGGTATCTCTGAAGACGGCGCCGTGATCGCCAAGTTTGTCGCCGCTGGCCTGAACTTCTTTGTGTCCACCTCGTTCTCCAAGAGCTTCAGCCTGTACGGCGAACGCGTCGGCGGCCTGTCCGTGCTCTGCAAGGACAAGGAAGAAGCCGGCCGCGTGCTCTCGCAGCTCAAGATCGTCATTCGCACCAACTACTCCAACCCACCCACCCACGGTGGTGCCGTGGTGGCTGCGGTGTTGAACAACCCCGAGCTGCGCGCGCTGTGGGAAAAAGAACTGGGCGAGATGCGCGTGCGTATCAAGGCCATGCGCCAGAAACTGGTCGACGGCCTGAAGGCTGCCGGTGTGAAGCAGGACATGTCCTTCATCACCACCCAGATCGGCATGTTCAGCTACTCCGGTCTCTCCAAGGACCAGATGGTGCGCCTGCGCAGCGAGTTTGGTGTCTACGGCACCGACACCGGCCGCATGTGTGTTGCCGCGCTGAACAGCAAAAACATCGACTACGTGTGCGCGGCCATCGCCAAGGTCATTTGATCCAAGCCCAATATGCTGCTAGCCCGCATGCAATATGCGCAAGCAGCTATTAAATGCATAGCAAACAGCGTTTGACCCGGCTGCGCACCCTTTGCCTGACGCTGGTTTGGTGCGTGGTTGGCACGTCGGCCTGGGCCGGTGGCAACCACACGCAGGCCAGCTACCGGGCATTGGAAGGTATGCCAGAACTCAGCCAGGCCCCGCGGGCCGTGGTCGAGTCGCTGGACACGTTCTTGCGCGCCCAGGAGCAGACACTGGAAGCACTGCTGGCCAGCCAGGAGGCCTGGGCTATGGCCGCCGTGGAGTATTACCCCGCGCTCCCCGATGCCCTGGCCTTTGTGGCCAACCCCCAACGCAGCGACGAGGCCCGTCGACAGGCCTTTTTGGCCGCCTTGCGCATCGCCCCCAACAGCAAGCTCAGCCTATTCTTGGAGCCGGACGCCAAAGGCAGCGATGGCTTGCAGGCCGGCTACGCCACGTTAAGCCTGGCCGACGTAAGCAGCCTGCCCCCGCCCCATGCCGCCCATGCCGAGAAGCGCTTTGTCGCCCTCAAGCCGGGTGATCTGGTCAGCCCCTTGGCCGTGCTGGCCACCGCCACCGATGAGCCCGACTACGGGTTGGACAGCTTTTTGTGGGAAGACAGCCCCACCGGCTGGGGCAAATTATGGGGACTGGGCAAACAGCCGTTTGGCAACCTGGGCTCAGCCGCCGCATCACAGCGGCCATTTGACGTGGGGTTTTTCCACGAAGACCGCATGTTGTACAGCGTCGCCCCCTGGGCCAAACGCTCCATGGTGCAGGCGCGGTATTACCAGTACTCCAGCCTGTCCGCCCTGGCGCTGCGCACCGGGCACGACTACTGGGGTTGGCGGTTTGCCGGCCTGGCCCTGCACTACCTGCAAAGCCTGACCCACCCCTACCACGCCCGCCTGGCGCCCGGGGAGTCCAGCGCCAAGCTGCTGGCCTACAACACCCTGGCCCGCATGGGGCTGCCCGGCCCGCGCAATGCGCGCATCCGCGCCATCACCAACCAGCGGCTGGTGCTGGACGCCCTGCAGGCCCAGCTACTGCCCCAGAGCACCAAAGCCCTGCAAACACAGGACAAAGACAGCAGCTACCCCGAGTGGAATGACCGCTACCTGCGCACCGTGGTGGCCGCCCAGACCGCCGCCCTGGCCGACAACGCCCAGCGCACGCTACTGGAAACCCTGCCGCCCGAGTGGGTGGCAGAAGCCCTGATTGACTTGCAGCCCCAAGATGCGACCATGCGTTTGCTGCCAGACCTGCTGGCACAAGACCCTACGCGACGTGCACGGTTGCAGGCCTTGGTGGCCGAATTAATGGGCAATTTTGGTGCACACAGCCGCAATGCCCTGCGTGCCATTGTCAAATCCGGCAACCGTTATTAAGACCATTGCTGTTATATTGCACTGCAACATTTCCTGAGGTTCCCCCATGCTGTACCAGCTTTACGAAACCCAACGCTCCCTGATGGAGCCGTTTTCTGACCTGGCACTGGCCGCTGCCAAGCTCTACAACAACCCGCTGTCGGTGGTGGGGCAAAACCCCTTTGCCCAGCGCCTGTCGGCGGGTTACGACCTGATGCACCGCCTGGGCAAGGACTACGAAAAACCCGAGTTCGGCCTGCGCACCATCGATGTGGACGGCGTCGACGTGGCCATCCACGAACGCGTGGAATTGAACAAACCCTTTTGTGAACTGCGCCGCTTCAAGCGCTTTACCGACGACACGACCACCCTGGGAAAGATCAAGGGCCAGCCCGTCGTGTTGATCGTCGCGCCGCTGTCGGGCCACTACGCCACGCTGCTGCGGGACACGGTCAAGACCATGCTAAAGGACCACAAGGTCTATATCACCGACTGGAAAAACGCCCGTCTGGTGCCGCTGGCAGACGGCGAATTCCACCTTGACGACTACGTGAACTATGTGCAGGAGTTCATCCGCCACGTGCAGGGCAAGTACGGCAACTGCCATGTGATGAGCGTGTGCCAGCCTACCGTGCCAGTGCTGGCCGCCGTGTCGCTGATGGCCAGCCGCGGCGAGACCACGCCGCTGACCATGACCATGATGGGCGGCCCGATTGACGCCCGCAAGTCGCCCACCGCGGTGAACAACCTGGCCATGAACAAGAGCCACAGCTGGTTTGAGAACAACGTGATCTACCGCGTGCCCAGCAACTTCCCCGGTGCGGGCCGCCGCGTCTACCCCGGCTTTTTGCAGCACACCGGTTTTGTGGCCATGAACCCCGACCACCACGCCAAGAGCCACTACGACTACTTCAAAGACCTGATCAAGGGTGACGACGCCAGCACCGAAGCCCACCGCAAGTTCTACGACGAGTACAACGCCGTGCTGGACATGGACGCAGACTATTACCTGGAGACCATCCAGGTGGTGTTCCAGGAGTTCAGCCTGGTCAATGGCACCTGGGATGTGAAGAACCCCCAAGGCAAGCTGGAACGTGTGAAGCCGGCTGACATCAAGACCACCGCGCTGATGTCGGTGGAAGGTGAGCTCGACGACATCTCCGGCGCCGGCCAGACCGAAGCCGTGCACGACATCTGCAGCGGCGTGCCCAAGAGCCAGCAGCGCCACTTTGAGGCCAAGGGTGCAGGCCACTACGGCATTTTCTCCGGCCGCCGCTGGCGCGAGCATGTGTACCCGCAGGTCAAGGCCTTTATCAAGGCGCACCCGCTACCTGTTGCCAAGGCCGAACCGACCGCCAAACCAGCGCCAGCACCAACAGTTTCCAAGCCTGCCGCCAAACCCGTTTCGGCTAAAAAAGTGGCCGCAGCCCCCGTAAAACCTGCGCCAACAGCTCCTAAAAAGGTAGCAACCAAGCGCAGCGTCAAGAGCAAGTGACCGCGGGCACGACAGCTGCACCGCCCCTGGTGCAGCGCCTGCTGGACGCTCTGCCCCAAACGCAGTGCACCCGCTGCGGCTACCCCGACTGCGCCGCCTACGCACACGCCATGGCAGTGGGCGAAGCCGGCATCAACCAGTGTCCGCCCGGCGGGGCCGAAGGCATCACGCGTCTGGCGGCCATCACCGGCCAGCCCGTGTTGCCGCTAGACCCCGCCTTTGGGGTGGAAGCGCCGCGCAGCGTGGCCTTCATCGACGAGAACTGGTGCATCGGCTGCACCCTGTGCATAGATGCCTGCCCCACCGACGCCATCATGGGCAGCAACAAACGTATGCACACGGTGCTGGAGCAACACTGCACGGGCTGCGAGCTGTGCTTGCCGGTTTGCCCGGTGGACTGCATCCTGCTGGAGAACGTGAGCGGCAACCAGACCGGCTGGAGCGCCTGGCCCCAGCCGCTGGCTGACGAGGCCCGCACCCGCTACAGCGCGCGCCAAAGCCGCCGCAGCCGCGAGGAGGCAGAACATTCCCAGCGGCTACAGGACAAAGCAGAAATGAAGCTGGCCGACCTGCCCGCCCACTCCCAACACACCGACCCGGCCGTGCTGGACCAAAAGCGTGCCGTGATTGAGGCGGCCTTGGCGCGCGCCCGGGCCCGTGCAAAGCCCGGTGGCAGCAGCTAAACGACCGCAGCCGCAGCCAGTGCCGACGCAGCTTTACAGCGCGGCCATCAGGTTTTTGTAGACGCCGCAGCCAACGAACACATCGTCCACCTGCACCACATACGACATCTTGGTCTGCACCTTGCCGTTGAGCGGGTTGACGATGTCGTATTCCACCCAGCCTGGGGCCACCGAGGCCTGGCCGATGATGGAGGCCATCAGGGCGTTGCCGTCGATACCGGCTACGTCCTGCACGCGGGTGCCCACCTTGGCCGGGTTGCCACCAAAGGCCAGGTACTGGCCACTGCGGTCCAGTACAAACACATACATATCGCGATCAAACAAAGCGCTTTCCTTGGGCGTAACCTCGCGCACAAAGGCATCGCGGCTACCCGCCCCGCGGCGCAGTGACAGAGCCCGCTCCACCAGGGCACGGGCCTCATCAGCCGAACCCTGCTGCAGCTTGAACACCGACACCGCATCCGACAGCACACTCGCGCGCTCCTGCAGGGCGGTGGCCTGGCTCACAGCCTGCTCCACCATGGCGGCGTTCTGCTGGGTAATCTCGTCGAGCTGGCGAATCGCTGTCGTGATTTCCGCCAGGCTGTTGCTCTGCTCGGCGCTGGAGGCCGAGATGTGCGACATATTGGCCGCCACATCGCGCACACCATCCACAATGCGTGTGATGTTGGCGCCGGCCGCACGGATTTGGGCCACCCCGGTCGCCACCTGGGCACTGGAAGCGCCAATGAGTTGGCGAATCTCCTTGGCTGACGCTGCGGACCGCTGCGCCAGCGAACGGACCTCAGTCGCCACCACGGCAAAGCCACGACCCGACTCACCGGCACGGGCGGCCTCCACCGCTGCATTCAGCGCCAGGATGTTGGTCTGGAACGCCAAGCCATCGATCACACCCACGATTTCGTCCATGCGTTTGGTGCTGGCCTCAATCGCCTCCACCGAAGCAATCGCCTCCACCATGCCCTGCGCGCCCTGCTCCGCCACGCCGCGCACCGCTTGCGCGGCTTGGTCGGACTTTTGGGCGGTGTGGGCGTTGTCCTTCACGGTGGAAGACAGCTCCTGCACGCTGGCCGAGGTTTCTTCCAGGTTGGCGGCCTGTTGCTCGGTACGGCCCGACAAAGCCTCATTGCCCGTCACCAGCACATCCCCGGAATTGGCCACCAGCGCCGAGTTGCTGCGCACACTGGCCACCATGACGGAAATGTTGTTCACCATCACATCCATGGCATGGGACATTTCCGACAGCTCGTCTTTGCCACGAATTTTGACCGTGTGGCGCAAATTTCCACTGGCAGTCTCCTCCATGAATCGCAGCACCTGGCGCAAGTCCTGCAAGAAACTGAAGTTAAACGACAACATGAAATACAGCAGCGCCAACACGGTGAGTACGCTCACCCCAGCGGTAACCCACAGCATCGTGACCGTGCGGTCCAGGCGCTGCTGCAGCAGGCGGTGAACACCTTGTACCGCCGAGCTTTGGTACGCAGCGATCGCCTCAATGGTCTGCGTTCCAGCGTTGAAATAGGTTTGCGATTCGCCCGTGGCAGCCCCGGCAGCGAAACGCTCACGCGCCAGTTTGGAAAAACTGCTGCTGGCTTCCAACGCTTTTTCGCCCAAGGGCTCTTTCACCCCCATGGCCTGCATCAGCGTCTGGGCGTACTTCACATCCTGCGCCCAAGCGTCCAGCGCGTCGAGCTGGGTGCGCACCCGGGTGGCGCCGTTCTCATCCAGGGTGGGCTGGCTCAGCAAACCTGCCCCCTGCCCGCGCAGGCGCCCGACCTGTTCGGTCCAAGGAATCAGGCGCGACACGGCCATGTCCATCAGCGTATAGGTCACCGGGTCAGGATCGAACAAGAGACTGGATTCGTTGGCAATGCCGTAGACAAAACGCGCCAAGTCTTCAATCAAAGCGGTGTGCAGCGCAAAGCTTGCAGGCGCAGCCTTGCCCTCCAGCGCCGGAATGAGGGCATCCACGCGCTCCCGCAGCGCCTTCCACTCGGCACTGCTCACGGTGCCGGCCTGGCGGTTGACGTTGGCATCCAGCTGGTCACGCGCTGTCTTCAGGGATTCGCGGGTTTTGTCGCGGGCGCCTTGCACGGCGGTGTTGCCAGACAAAAGCATATTGGTCTGCCCACGGTGGGTTTGCAGTTGGCGGACCAGCGCACTGGCATCCTCCACCATGGCAATGCCCACCAGCTCAGCGCGGGTCATGGCGATTTCACTGCGCTCCCGGCCAATCAGCTCGGCAGCGATGAAAAACAGGGGCACGAGCACCACCACCGTCACCAAACCCAGCTTCACGCCAAAGCGCATGCGGCGCATCAGCCAAATACCGGCGGAAAAAACCTTACCCAGCTTCATTCTTGTCTCCTCGTCTGCGCTACAGCGCGGGCCCGCAAAACCAGTGAACCCCTGTCCAAACTGCCAAAGGTATGTGTTTATTCAAGCACTTTTGGCTGACTGTAACCCTACCGATAGCGGAGCAAACGCCAAGAAACCCGTAAAAGCCCGGCCAAATGCCATGCAAACCGCCTAGTGCGCAGACAAAGCCTGGATCACATCGGGCGGTGCCTGCACCAGCTCAATCAACACGCCCTCGCCCGCAATCGGAAATTCATCGTTGCTTTTGGGGTGCAAAAAGGTGATGTCGTACCCCGCTGCCCCCTTGCGGATGCCGCCGGGCGCAAAACGCACGCCCTTGGCGGTGAGCCACTCCACGGCCACCGGCAGGTTGTCGATCCACAGGCCCACATGGTTCAGCGGCGTGGTATGCACCGCTGGCTTTTTGTCCGGGTCCAGCGGCTGCATCAGGTCTACTTCCACCTTGTAAGGCCCGATTCCCATGGCGCAGATGTCCTCGTCCACGTTCTCTTTCTCGCTTTGGAAGGTACCGGTGACCTGCAGGCCCAGCATGTCCACCCACAGGGTTTGCAGGCGCTTTTTGTCAGGGCCACCAATGGCGATTTGCTGGATGCCCAGCACCTTGAAGGGCCTGGTGTTCTGGCTCATACAAACTCCACAATCGCCTGGTCCACGCTCAGGCTTTCGCCCTTGGACGCCAACACCTTGCCCACCACACCATCGGCAGCGGCAAACAGCACGTTTTCCATCTTCATCGCCTCGATCACAGCCACACGTTCACCGGCCTGCACCTTCTGGCCGGGCACTACGGCCACGTCCACCAACAAGCCCGGCATGGGCGAGAGCACGTAGCGGCTCATGTCAGGCGGCGCCTTGTGCGGCATCAGCGCATGCAGCTCGGCCATGCGCGGGGACATGACCAGCGCGTCGATGCGGGTGCCGTTGTGCTGCACCCGCAGGGCCAGCGGGTTCTTGGGCGTGCCGCGTTCAATTTGCGCGGTGAAGGTTTTTCCGTTGACCGTGCCGGTGATGGCAATATCGTTGAGGCGCGATTTGCTACGAATAACATAGCTGCTAGCGCTCACGGTGACTCGCGCAGAGCCGGTTTCGCCTTCAAACTCATCCACATGCACCGGCGCGTAGCGGTGGTTGCCCGCCGCATCCAGCGTCACCACCACATAGTCCTTGCCGGCGTCCACCGCGTAGCCGGGCAGTTGGCCCGACAGGCCCGCCGCACGCTCACGCGACTTGCGGCGCACAAAGGCGGCCAACGCGGTGAGAAAGGACGCATCGTCGTGCGGCACGTCTTCCGCAAAAAAGCCCTTGCCGTAGTTCTCGGCAATAAACCCAGTGTTGAAATCCCCCGCCACAAACTTGGGATGTGCCAGCAACGCGGCCTGGAACGGAATGTTGCTGGATACCCCGCGGATCACAAAGCCGTTCAGCGCTTCGCGCATCTTGGCAATCGCGTCCAACCGGTCTTTGCCATGCACGATGAGTTTGGCAATCATCGAGTCGTAAAACATCGGAATCTCGCCGCCGTCCTGCACACCGGTGTCCACCCGCACACCCAGCAGGTCGGCCGTATTTCCTTGCCACATGGTCTGCTCGGGTGGCGCAAAACGCACCAGGCGGCCGGTGCTGGGCAGGAAATTGCGGAACGGGTCTTCGGCGTTGATGCGGCACTCAATAGCCCAGCCGTTACGCTGCACATCTTGCTGTTCCAGCGGCAGCTTTTCACCCGCGGCCACGCGAATCATCAGCTCCACCAAGTCCAGGCCGGTGATGGCCTCGGTGACCGGGTGCTCCACCTGCAAGCGCGTGTTCATTTCCAGAAAGTAAAAGCTCTGGTCCTTGCCGACCACAAACTCCACCGTGCCTGCGCTTTGGTACTTCACCGCTTTGGCCAGTGCCACCGCCTGCTCGCCCATGGCCTTGCGCGTCGCGTCGCTGATGAAGGGGCTTGGCGCCTCTTCAATCACTTTCTGGTGGCGGCGCTGGATCGAGCATTCGCGCTCGTTGAGGTAAATCACATTGCCATGGCTGTCGCCAATGAGCTGGATTTCGATATGGCGGGGTTCCTCGACAAACTTCTCGATGAACACACGGTCATCGCCAAAGCTGTTGCGCGCCTCGTTGCGGCACGACGTGAAACCCTCCAGCGCTTCCTTGTCGTTGAAAGCCACGCGCAGGCCCTTGCCACCGCCGCCCGCCGACGCCTTGATCATCACGGGGTAACCAATGCCCTTGGCAATCTCGACGGCCTTCTCGGCGGTTTCAATCGCATCGTTGACACCGGGAATGCAGTTCACACCCGCCTTGCCCGCCAGCTTCTTCGATTCGATCTTGTCGCCCATGGCGCCAATCGAATAGTGCTTGGGGCCGATGAAGATGATGCCCTCTTCTTCCACGCGTTTGGAGAACTCGGCGTTCTCGCTCAGGAAGCCGTAGCCGGGGTGCACCGCTTGTGCGCCGGTCTGCTTGCAGGCGGCAATGATCTTGTCGGCCAGCAAATAACTCTCGCGGCTGGGCGCGGGGCCGATGTTGACGGCCTCATCAGCCAACGCCACGTGGCGGGCTTCCTTGTCGGCATCCGAGTAGACGGCAACCGTCTTGATACCCATTTTCTTGGCGGTAGCAATCACGCGGCAGGCGATTTCGCCACGGTTGGCGATCAGAATTTTGGTGAACATGGTGCTTGTCCTTTTTTTGTTCTCAGGCGGCGATCAGAGGGGGATGTTCCCGTGCTTGCGCCACGGGTTTTCCAGCTTCTTGTCCTTGAGCATCACCAGGCTGCGGCAAATGCGCTTGCGGGTTTCATGCGGCAGGATCACGTCGTCGATAAAGCCGCGCGCGCCAGCGACAAACGGGTTTGCAAAGCGGGCCTTGTATTCGGCCTCCTTCGCGGCCAGCTTGGCGGGGTCGCCCTTGTCTTCGCGGAAGATGATTTCCACAGCGCCCTTGGCGCCCATCACCGCGATCTCGGCGTTGGGCCATGCGAAGTTGACGTCGCCGCGCAAATGTTTGGAACTCATCACGTCATACGCGCCGCCATAGGCCTTGCGGGTGATCACGGTGATCTTGGGCACGGTGCATTCGGCATACGCATAGAGCAGCTTCGCGCCGTGCTTGATGATGCCGCCGTATTCTTGCGAAGTGCCGGGCATGAAGCCGGGCACGTCCACAAATGTGATCACCGGGATGTTGAACGCATCACAGAAGCGTACAAAGCGCGCGGCCTTGATACTGCTCTTGATGTCCAGGCAACCGGCCAAAACCAGCGGCTGGTTGGCCACGATGCCAATCGTCTGGCCGTCCATGCGGGCGAAGCCAATGATGATGTTTTTGGCGTACTCGGGCTGGATCTCGAAAAAGTCGCCATCGTCCACGGTCTTGACGATGAGCTCCTTCATGTCATAGGCCTTGTTGGCGTTCTCAGGCACCAGCGTGTCCAGGCTCAAGTCCTTGCGATCGCTGGGGTCGCCGCTCTTTCGCACCGGGGCTTTCTCGCGGTTGTTCAGCGGCAGGTAGTTGTAGAGGCGGCGCAGCATCAGCAGCGCTTCCACGTCGTTCTCAAACGCCAGATCGGCCACTCCGCTCTTGGTGGTGTGGGTGATGGCGCCGCCCAGCTCTTCGGCGGTCACTTCTTCGTGCGTCACCGTCTTCACCACCTCGGGGCCGGTGACGAACATGTAGCTGGAGTCTTTCACCATGAAGATGAAATCGGTCATGGCCGGGCTGTACACCGCGCCGCCAGCGCTGGGGCCCATGATCATGCTGATCTGCGGAATCACGCCGCTGGCCATCACGTTGCGCTGGAACACATCGGCATAACCGCCCAAGCTGGCAACGCCTTCCTGAATGCGCGCGCCGCCCGAATCGTTGAGGCCAATCACCGGCGCGCCGACCTTCATCGCCTGGTCCATCACCTTGCAAATCTTCTCTGCATGCGCCTCGCTCAATGCGCCGCCAAACACCGTGAAGTCTTGGCTAAACACAAACACCAGGCGCCCGTTGATCATGCCGTAGCCGGTGACCACGCCGTCGCCAGGAATCTTCTGGTCCTGCATGCCGAAGTCCACGCAGCGGTGTTCGACAAACATGTCCCACTCTTCAAACGTGCCTTCGTCCAACAGGATCTCCAGCCGCTCGCGCGCGGTGAGTTTGCCCTTTTTGTGTTGGGCGGCGATGCGTTTTTCGCCGCCGCCCTGGCGCGCGAGTTCGCGCTTGGCTTCGAGTTGTTCAAGAATGGCTTGCATGGAAAATCCTTCTCGTCTGAAACGTTCTAATTGCTATCTATTTAGGAGCTGCTGGCGCAATGGATTCGGAGGCTGAGAGCAGATTTCGTGCTGCAGTGCTGGCTGCCAGCTCGCCCGCCTGCACCGCTGCGGTCAACCGCGGCAAGGCTTCGCGCACCGCCGGGTTGTGCTTGAACGCGTGCTTGAGCCCCGCGTCAATACGCTCCCACATCCATGCCAGCGACTGGTTTTGGCGGCGGGTGTGGAACAGGCCATTGGCGTTCTGCAAGGTTTGGAATTCGCTCACCGCCGCCCAGAAGGTGTCCACACCGGTGCCATGCAAGGCACTGAGCGACATCACTCTGGGCTGCCAGTGTTTGTCACTGTGCGGGTCATTCGGATTTCCATGCATGCCCAGCAGCCGCAGGCTGGAGGTGATCATGGCTTGTGCACGTGTGGCCGCATCGGCGTCAATATCCGCCTTGTTGATGACCACCAGGTCCGCCAACTCCATCACGCCCTTCTTGATGGCCTGCAAATCGTCGCCCGCGTTGGGCAGTTGCATCAGCACAAACATGTCCGTCATGCCCTGCACCGCCGTCTCGCTCTGGCCCACGCCCACGGTTTCCACAATCACGATGTCATAGCCCGCAGCCTCGCAGACCAGCATGGCCTCGCGCGTCTTCTCGGCCACGCCACCCAGCGTGCCGCTGCTCGGGCTGGGGCGGATAAAGGCCTTCTCATGCATGGAGAGTTTTTCCATGCGCGTCTTGTCACCCAAGATGGAGCCACCGGACACGGAGGAAGACGGATCGATGGTGAGCACCGCCACGCGGTGGCCCTGCTCAATCAGGTACAGGCCCAGCGCTTCGATGAAGGTGGACTTGCCTACACCCGGCACGCCGCTGATGCCGATACGCAAGGACTTGCCGGTGTGCGGCAGCAGCGCAGTTAACAGTGCATCGCCCTGCGCGCGGTGGTCCACCCGCGTGGACTCCAGCAGCGTGATGGCTTTGGCGATGGCGCGGCGCTGCTCGGGCGACTCGCCGCCCAGCAAACCGGCCTGAACCGATTCAGGGGTCACCCGAGGGCCTTTTCAATCTGACTCAGCACGTCGCGCGCGCTCACCGGGATCGGCGTGCCCGGGCCGTAGATGCCCTTGACGCCTGCGGCGTACAAGAAGTCGTAGTCTTGCCGCGGGATCACGCCGCCGACGAAGACGATGATGTCGTCCGCGCCCTGCTTTTTCAGCTCGGCAATGATGGCGGGCACCAAGGTCTTGTGGCCTGCGGCGAGCGTGGATACACCGACCGCGTGCACGTCGTTTTCAATCGCCTGGCGGGCGCATTCTTCGGGGGTCTGGAACAGCGGTCCCATGTCCACGTCAAAGCCCAGGTCGGCAAACGCGGTGGCTACCACTTTGGCGCCGCGGTCGTGGCCGTCCTGGCCCAGCTTGCTGATCATCACGCGCGGGCGGCGGCCTTGCTTGTCGGCAAAGGCGGCAATGTCAGCTTTCAGCGTGTTCCAGTACTCCATGGTGTCTCCATTGGCGCTGTCGTAAGCCGCAGCGTACACGCCGCTGACCTTGTTGGTATCCGCACGGTGGCGGCCAAAGGCTTTTTCCAGCGCGTCGCTCACCTCGCCCACCGTGGCGCGCAGGCGCACGGCCTGGATGGACAAGTCCAGCAGGTTGCCCGTGCCACTTTCTGCTGCAAAAGTGATAGCTGCTAGCGCAGCATCCACGAGGGCTACATCGCGTTTTGACCTGATTTCTTTCAAGCGAGCCACCTGCGACTCGCGCACTGCCACGTTGTCAATGTCGCGCGCTTCCACCACGTCTTCGTTCTTCAGCTTGTATTTGTTGACGCCCACGATCACGTCTTGCCCGCTGTCGATGCGCGCCTGCTTTTCGGCCGCGGCGGCTTCAATCTTCAGCTTGGCCCAGCCGCTGTCCACAGCCTTGGTCATGCCGCCCATGGCTTCCACTTCTTCAATGATCTTCCACGCCGCGTCCGCCATGTCCTGCGTCAGCTTCTCCATCATGTAGCTGCCGGCCCAGGGGTCGATCACATTGGTGATGTGGGTTTCTTCCTGGATGATGAGCTGCGTGTTGCGCGCAATGCGGCTGGAGAACTCGGTCGGCAGCGCAATGGCTTCATCCAGCGCATTAGTGTGCAGGCTTTGCGTGCCGCCAAACACGGCAGCCATCGCCTCGATGGTAGTGCGCACCACGTTGTTGTACGGGTCTTGCTCGGTCAGGCTCCAGCCGCTGGTTTGGCAATGCGTGCGCAGCATCAGACTCTTCGGGTTCTTCGCGTCAAAGCCCTTCATGATGCGGCACCACAGCAGGCGCGCCGCGCGCATCTTGGCGACCTCCAAATAGAAGTTCATGCCAATCGCCCAGAAGAACGACAGGCGCCCGGCAAAGTCGTCCACATCCAGCCCGGTGGCAATGGCGGTCTTCACATACTCTTTGCCGTCGGCCAGCGTGAAGGCCAGCTCCAGCGCCTGGTTCGCGCCCGCCTCCTGCATGTGGTAACCCGAGATGCTGATCGAGTTGAACTTGGGCATGTTCTTGGCCGTGTAGCCAATGATGTCGCCGATGATGCGCATGCTGGGCGCGGGCGGGTAGATGTAGGTGTTGCGCACCATGAACTCTTTCAGAATGTCGTTCTGAATCGTTCCGCTCAACTGGTCTTGCGCCACGCCCTGCTCTTCGGCCGCAACCACATAGCCCGCCAACACCGGCAACACCGCGCCATTCATCGTCATCGAGACCGACACCTTGTCCAGCGGAATCTGGTCGAACAGGATCTTCATGTCCTCGACCGAATCAATCGCCACACCCGCCTTGCCCACATCGCCCGTTACGCGCGGATGGTCCGAGTCGTAACCGCGGTGGGTAGCCAAGTCAAACGCGACCGACACGCCCTGCCCGCCTGCGGCCAGCGCCTTGCGGTAGAACGCGTTGGATTCTTCGGCGGTGGAGAAGCCCGCGTACTGGCGGATCGTCCAGGGGCGCACCGCGTACATCGTGGCCTGCGGGCCGCGCAGGTAGGGCTCAAAGCCGGGCAGCGTGTCGGCGTGTTGCAGGCTGGCTGTGTCCGCCGCCGTGTACAGCGGCTTGACCGCGATGCCGTCGGGCGTGATCCAGTTCAGCGCGTCCACATTGCCGCCGGGCGCAGACTTGGCAGCCGCTTTGGCCCACTGCTCCAGCGTGGCGGTTTTGAATTCAGGGTTCTGGTCAGTCATGGCGTGGTCCGCGGGTCATTCATGGGCTCCCCCAAGGTGGAACCGGGAGGGTAATCCCGGCAGCGTTGGGGTGGAAGCGAGTTTACATTATTCATAATTATTGATTCAGAATATTGGTTGCAGCTTACAATCTCCCAACTTTTTTGAACTGGCCGCCCCACACCGCATGCCCACCACGATGCCTGAAACCCGCCCCGCTGTCTCGCTGGCCCCCCGCCCTCTGTATGAGGAAGTGGCCGAACTGCTGCGCCAGCGCATCTTCAAGCGCGAACTGGAGCCCGGCAGCTGGATTGACGAACTCAAGATTGCCGAAGAATTTGGCATCAGCCGCACGCCGCTGCGCGAGGCGCTGAAGGTGCTGGCCACCGAAGGCCTGGTGACCATGAAGGTGCGCCGCGGCGCTTATGTGACCGAGGTGTCGCAGCAAGACCTGTCCGACGTGTACCACCTGCTCAGCCTGCTGGAGAGCGACGCCGCTGGCGTGGTGGCCACCAAAGCCACCGATGCGGAACTGAAAGAACTGCAGAGCCTGCACAGAGCGCTGGAGACGGCCGCCAAGCCCGGCAAGGCCAACACCGACCAGTTCTTCGCGTTGAACGAACAGTTCCACATGCGCCTGCTGGCCATCGCCAACAATCGCTGGCGCGACCAGATGGTGGCCGACCTGCGCAAGGTGATGAAGCTGAACCGCCACAATTCCCTGCTCAAGACCGGGCGCATTGAAGAATCACTGGCCGAACACCGCGCCATCATGGAAGCGCTGGCCGCGCGCGATGCCGCGCTGACCGTGCAGCGGGTGCGGGAGCATTTTGCGAATGGGTTGGAGGCGGCGGAGTAGATTGGCAGTGAATGCACTCGCCGCCACCGCTTGAAACTGGTTGTATCGAATTGCGGATATGGGCCAGGAGGAGTCCTCCGCCAACGTCCGCTATAGGCTCTATAGTCTTGGTCAAATGAAACGTCCACTGCCACCAAGTACCGCCGGTCTAGCCAAGAGCGTTGTTGACTATTCAAAAAAGAAAACTCGCTCCAAGAATTCGAGGAAGAGACCCGTGGAGGTCGATCCTGATGCGGAGCGAGTCCGCGAATTGTTGAATCACAAATTGAAGCGCATTGAAATGTTCGGCATATGGTTCCCTAGGGTTGTGGTTTTTCCCTTTGCCCTTATGTCAATTTTGATTGTTTTTATTACTATCAAAGGCATCTGGATTGGTGCGATCCCGGCTGTTTCCAGAGGCTCGTCGATGTCAACTGTGTTTCAAATTTCCAATCCGATCTACTTTTGGTTTTCCACTACTGTTTATGCAGGAGTGTCGGTGATTGGTATATATATGACGATCATGCTGCTGAAATGGGCGCGCTGGTTTCCTTCATCAAAGACTTAACTCGTTGCTCGCCAACGACAATCTTGGGGGCTATCTGTGACCGTCATGTCTCAGTTAGAGGCGCCCCATTTCCCTTTCATTTTCTTTGTAAACCTTCGCGTCGAGTTTCTGAATATCAGCCATCAACTGGCGAGCATGGTCTCCACACGCTGATTCGAGCTTCTGCAGACGCTCTCTATTTTTTCTATAGAAGTTGTCACCTGGTCGAGGTTGGGACGAATAAAGCATTGCCAACTCTGCTGCCACACGACGAAGGTGTAGGAGTGTTTGCATCTTCCCGAGGAGCGCGATTCGTTCAATCGGCAATTTCTCCAAAAGTGATGAAATCGCAGTGAATTCCACCGAAATATCAGAGTAAATAACTTCATTCCCTGGAGCATCAATTTGGTATCCCGCCAGCACATTCATCCGCCGCAGTTCACTCGCAAGGTTCTGCAGACTTAGGAGCGTTGCAACGTCTGCGTGCCTCTCTCGCCTAAGCGTTAAGCGTGTTTGATGAAAGTGGGTTCCAAGAGAAACCACGACAGCGAGCAGTACCCCTGCAGCACTGACGACTTGTGCCCAGTCAACTAGAGTCATCCGAACACCTCTTTGATGAAGTCGTCTGCAAGGGCTCTTGCTTCATCAGCCTTACGCTCCAGTGCTTCAGTTGCGTTGAGGTCGGCGAGAGTTGGTCCCGAACCACCTTTTTCGGAGCCCGCAATGAATGCTGCAGTTACTTGGCTCCGCGCCTTTCGTGCTTCTTGGTTAGCGAAGACCCAATCCATATGGAGTTTTTCCCACCGGGTTCTGTTTTCAGCAACTGTAGCCATCGTCATCCTCCGATGAAAGAAACGAGCATATCCAATTTTGCTAGCTGAATTCGATTAGACCCCTCGACGGTGATAGCGCGGGTGTTACGAATTCACGGGTATGGGGGATAGCAGCCCAAGACCAGATGGTCTTTTTGTAGGCCCGCTTCCGCCGCATATCGGCTGTCCATCGTACCTGCCCTGGCGTGCCAGTCCTGAATGTCTGCTATCGAGCAACGAGTCTGAGCTTGTCGACTTCCGCTTTGGGTCGACATCAGCTATTCATTAGCACGAGGTAGGCCGCCTCGCCAGTCACACAGCCGACCACCAAACGCCTGCGACCACGGCAAGAAGGACAAGCACCAACACCCAGGCGGGCATGCGCTCCTCGTCCCGCTCAAACTCAAACAGGCCGTTTATGACCACGCCGATGAGCGTGCCGACGAATGGTCCAAATAGCAGGCCAACGGCGCCAAAGCCGATGGCACTCCATGCGACCCAGTGACCGAAATCTACCGGCATGCGGGAAGGCCCCATCGTGTTGGAATAGACGCCAAAGACCCAAGCCAGCGCGAAGCCAACCAGGCCCCCAAATAAGGTTCCAAGCGCTGCAGCAGTAAGGCGATCGCCTAGGGTGAGTTTTGTCATCTGTGTGCCCGCCTTGGGATAGAGGAGAACCTGACTTGTCCGGGTTTTATATCTGATCTCCCGCCCGTTCCAGATAACTCTGCGCCATCAAGCCCAGCTGCGTCTTGATCGCCTCCCGCTGCGCAACGGGGGGCAGCGTGGTCACTAGCACTTGGGCGGGGCCAATAAGGGAGGTGGTGAGCACAAAGCTCACCAGGCTGGGGTCCTGAAAGCGCCTGTCGGTGCAACTGGCCAGCAGGTCGCAGATGGCGAGCTGGGCGCGTTGCGTCATGGTGGCGGTCACCGCATCACGACCCTGGTCAGACGGGATGGCGTACAGGGCCTGCGACACGTCAGAGCGCGCCAGCTTGGCGTCGATAAATGCATTCACCAGGGCATGCGCCATCTCGGCCGCGGTGCGGGCCCGGTAGCTGCGGCACACGGCCTCCATCTGCCCAATGACGTCCTCCAAATGCTGCTGCAGCACAGCTGCCAGCATCGCCTGTTTGTTGGGGTAGTACTGGTAGACCGAGCCCACCGATACGCCGGCCCGCTCCGCCACGCGGGTGGTGGTCAGACCATGGATGCCGTGCGACAGCAAAACCTGAATACTTGCTTCGTGAATGACCTTCAAAGTCTCTTGGGAACGCCGTTGGACTGGCGGTTTCCTTGGAGAAAGGCTGGGCTTGAGTGGCATGGTGGAATGCGAATATCAAAACTGAATTATTGTTCATATTATTCCGTCTTCACTGCATTTTTGAGGACTCTCATGCACAAAACCATTCTGATCACTGGTGCCACCTCCGGCCTGGGCCTGGCCCTGGCGCAGCGCCTGTCCACCCAACCCGGCCTGCATCTGGTGCTGCCGGTGCGCAACGCCCAGCGCGCGGAACAGCTGCGTGCCGCCCTGCCCCACGCCAACCTGAGCACCCCGGTGTTGGATCTGGCACGCCTGGACAGCGTGCGCAGCTTCGCGCCGCAACTGTCCGCACCGTTGGACGCGGTCATGTTCAATGCTGGCGTGCAATCGGCCGACGCGGTGATCCGCACCGCCGACGATCTGGAGCAGAGCTTTGCGGTCAACCATCTGTCTCACCACGTGCTGCTGCGTGCGCTAGAACCCCTGCTCCAGCCCGATGCCATCGTGGGCTGGACGGCCAGCGGTACGCATGATCCGAAAGACCGCGTTGCCAAGAACTTTGGCTTTCTGGGCGCGCACTACCTCGCACCCGAGGCGCTGGCCCAGGGCCAATACGCCAGTGCGCCCAACGCCGCCCAGATCAACCGCGATGCCTACGCCAGCTCCAAGGGGCTCAACGTGCTGTCGGCACGCCACTTTGCGGCCCGCGAGCCTGGCCAGCGCCGCTACTTCTCCTACGACCCTGGCCTGATGGCCGGCACGGGCCTGGCGCGCGAGCAAGGGGCGCTGCTCAATCTGGTGTGGAAATACGTGATGCCCGTGGTGAGCAAGATGCTCAAGGGCACGAGCACGCCGCAAGGCTCTGCGCAGTTGCTCGCCCGCATTTTGCTGGGGCAGCACGCACTGCCCAATGGCGCGTATGTGGAGTTCAGCGGCACACAGAACCAGCCCTACCTACCGGCCCAGGAGTCGATCTATACCGGGCAGCTGATGGCCTTCAGCGACCGCTATATCTTTGCGTAAACCGGCGCGCACACACCCGCGCTGGGGTGTGCGCGCTAGCGTACAGATCACAAAGCGGGAATGGCCGACATTGGGCTTGTTCTTCTGTCCCCCCTCCGAAAGGCCCATGACCATGCACACCTCCCCGCTTTCATTTCATTCCATCTTTTGGGCACACCTCACCATCGCCGCGTCTTTGGGTATTGCCGCCGGTGCGGCACAGGCCCAGAACACCACGGCACCCATGCCCTTGGCGGGTCAAAGTCCTACCTACATCGGGCTGAGTGTGGGTTCCTCAGACTTCTCCAAGCCCAGCAATGGTTTCGGCATTTTTGGCAACGACCAGCGCGCCACGGCCTATAGCATCAACATGGGCAACTATTTCAACAACCAGAACTTCGGTTTTGAAATTGGCTACACGGACTTTGGTTCCGTCAACCGCGCGGGCGGCACCACCAAGGTGGACGGCATCAACCTGAGCCTGATTGGCCGTGCCCCGCTGAACCCGACGTTCAACCTGCTGGGAAAAATTGGCACCACCTACGGCCGCACCGATGTTTCCAGTGCCCCCACCTCGGGTGTCACGGCGGGCAGTGAACGCGGGTTCGACTGGTCCTACGGCATTGGCGCAGAAATGTTGCTGAGCACCCAATGGTCGGGCGTGCTGCAGTACGACGAGCACTACGTGAAATTCCCCGGTGGTGGCAGCGACCGTGTCAGCGCCACTTCGCTAGGGCTGCGTTACCGCTACTGACCTCGGGCCATTCGGCGGCGCCGCGCCTCAGTCACGCTTGCGCACAAACAGGCTTTGCGTCGCCCGCCCGATCAGCCCCAGCTCGTCATACAACGCCGACTCCGCCAGCCCACCGCCGTGGCTGGACAAATGGGTGCGCGCGTCCAGGCAAATCCACTCACCTACCGGGCGGCGCAGCAGGTTGATGCTGAGGTCGGAGTTGACGAAGACGTGGGTGGACAGGTCGAGGATGGCGCTGATGCCGTTGCCCGAATCGGCCGCCACCGCCACGCGCTGGTAGGGACTGGGCTTTTGGCCCTGCACCAGCGGGTAGCTCAGACGGAACCACACGGCACTGGGGCCCGCAAACATGCGCCCGGCGGCAATGCGGCTTTCCACCAGATCGGGGTAGCCAATTTCGCCGCGCGCAAACGGAAAGCGCTGCACGGGTGAATCGGCCGGCGTCTTGGGCGCCTTGGGTAAGGGGTGGCCGGGCAGGCCGGGGGGAATGTCCACCTCGCCTTCGCGCTGAAACAGGGCGGTGGCACGGATCAGCTCCTTGCCATCGGCCAGCGCCACGGCCGAGAAGTGGCCGGCGTTGCGGCCCACATAGTCTTCTTGCACGCGCACCTCGATGTCGGCAATCGGCACCGGGCGCAGCAGGTTGGCCGTGAGCCGCGCCATGTGCAGCAGGCCGTGGGCCTGCGCAGCAGCCTCCAGCGCGTGGCTCACCAACGCGATGGGCGGGCCCGCATGCTGCTGCTGCGGGTGCCAGGGACCACGCGTGAGCGGGCTGGCGCGGAACACGTGGGCATCCAGCGGAGAAAACGCCGCAGCGGGCGCACGGCCTGGGGTGGGTTCCTGCGAATTTGGCATGTCAATGGCTCCTAATTTGATAGCTGCTTGCGCATCTTCCACGAGGGCTAGACGCCAATTTCATTCAAAATCAGCTCATAAGCCCTTGCTGGCGACCACTATCTCAGCTTGGCAGACGCTGGGGGTGTCGCCAAAGTGGCGGTGTGCTGTTTGCATTCGGCGCTGGTGGAGGCCATAGCGGCCTTGTTTCGGCAAATACGTTGCAGCTCGGTTTGGGCTCCGTTGTGACCTAGGTGTGCTGCACGGGCCAGCAGCTCCACGGCATGCCAGGGTATCTGCGATGCAGGTTTGAGGGTGGGCAGCTTGGGGGCTTTGGTGGCAGGCTGGGCCACGGGCTGCACCGGGCGCCCCAAAGCCGCCTTGCCATCCAGCAGGCGCGCATAGTCACGCACCATGAGGTCTGCGTCCAGACGGCTCTGTTGCCGCGCAGGTGTGGACAACCAGGTGTGCGTTCCCAGATCCGGGACATCAGCCAAGTTTTTCCCGGGTGAGTAAGCCATGGCGGCAATCTCGTCTGGAATGGCTTTGCCCAAGCCGCTAGCGCGCGCCAGGTCATCGGCCGACTGGCTGGCCAGCACTCCAGCCCGCGCCGCATGTGCGCCTTCCGCGGCGAGTTCAGCCCCGGCTACGGCGGCACCACCGGTAGCGGCCCCCTTGCCTGCCACCCCAACCGCTCCTTTGCTGGCAGCCCCCGCGGCCTTGCCGGCTCCCGCACCCAGCTTGCCCAGCAAACCCCAGATGGCATGGGCAGGCGGCACCAACACCAGACTGCAGCACAAGGCCAGAAAGAAACCCAACCCGTAACTACGCAATCGCATACTGCCTCCCTATGGCGGTTGATGTACGGCCTACACCGCTATATTTTGGATAGCTTCTCACGCATATTTGGCGAGGGCTAGAGGCCAATTTCACTCAAAAATGGCGCCCTAGGCCTGCCACACCCCAAAACCGGCCTCACGCAGAAGAATACCCAACTCCACCTCCATGCCACGCGCCGCCTCGTACTGCATGGGGTTGTAGGCCTCGTACAGGTCGGGCAGCAGGCGCAGGCCAAACTCCAGCACGTAACGGTTCGCCTGAATACCTGCCTTGTGTTTGTCAAACCGAATATCCGGGTCCAGCCCGGTCATGCCCACGTACACACAGGGCTTGCCGGTGATGTAGCCGGGGTTGGCGCGCATGAACTTGGCCTGCTCCAGCACCTGGGCGGACAACTCCACAACATACACATGGTGATGGGCGCGCTTGGCCATGGCTGTCTCCTGCGCGTCTGGCGCGTGTTAGCGCCGTGACACCCAGTACACGCCGGGCAAAATCAGCGCCGCGCCCACCAGGTGGTGCACGCCCAGCGGCTCGCCCAACACGCCCCAAGCGGCCAGGGCCGCATACAAGGGCCCCAGGTACAGCGTGACCGCCACGCGACTGGCGCCCAGCACCTTTTGTGCGGCGCCATAAATCCAGTAGGCGGCCAGGCCGGGAAACAGCGCCGCGGCCACCACCAGGCCGGTGGCGGCCCAAGACCAGGCAGGCGTCTCGGGCAACTGGGCCTCCCACACAGCGCAGGGAATCAGCGTCAGCACCCCCCCGGCGCAAATGGCAGCCAGCCGCGCGGTGGAACCCAGCGGGCTGGGCCACAGCTTTTGCAGCAACGCATAGGCCGCCCAAGCCACCATGGCCGCCACGATCCACGCGTCGCCCACCACCCACTGCACCTGGCCCAGCGCCAGCCACTGGCCTTGCACCACCACATGCACCACACCGGCCAGTGCCACCACCACGCCCGCCACCTGCGTCCAACGGAAACGTTCCCCCAGCCATAGCACCGCGCCCAAGGCAATCAACACGGGGGACGCGGCGTAAATCAGGGAGATGTTCATGGCGCCCGTGGTGCGCGCGCCCAGATAAACCCAAGCACCGCAGACCAACATGCCGCAAAAACCCAACACCACATACTGGTGCCACACGGCCAGAATGGCGCGGCGCTGCGCCCACAGCTCTTGGCGCGCCACCGCACCCAGCAGCACGCCGGCGATGGCCCAGCGCCCCAGCGCCAGCGCATAAGGCGCCACAACGCCAGGCGCCCAGCGCGCGACGATGAAGTTCACCGCCCACAGTGCGGGAATGAGCCACAGCCCCAGCAGGGCCCAGCGCTCCTGCTCAGGCCGCTGCAAGCGCAGTACCCCGTGCAATCGCCATCACGTCGCGGGCGGGCAAGGTTTTGTAGCGGTGGTCGCTCCACACCTGGCGCCACTTGCGCGCGCCGGGCAGGCCGTGGCGCAGGCCCAGCATGTGGCGGGCAATGCTGTACCACGAGGTGCCGTGCTCCGCCGCCTCACGCTCCATGTACTCCACCATAGCCAACTCGACGCTATCCCGCGTCAGCTCTGCGGGAGAAGCTCCGAAAAACGTAGCATCCCACTCGGCCAGCCACCAGGGGTTGTGATACGCCTCGCGGCCCAGCATCACGCCGTCCACATGCTCCAACTGCTCGGCCAGCTGGGCGCTGGTGGTCAAGCCGCCGTTGATGGCGATGGTGAGGTGGGGAAAGTCTTGTTTCAGTTGGTGCACCAGCTCGTAACGCAGCGGCGGGATCTCGCGGTTTTCCTTCGGGCTCAGGCCTTTGAGCCAGGCATTGCGCGCATGGGCAATGAACACGGTGCAGCCTGCATCGGCCACGGTGCCCACAAAGTCGCGCACAAAGCCGTAGCCCTCTTCCTTGTCGATGCCAATGCGGTGTTTCACGGTGACCGGAATGTCCACCACGTCCACCATGGCCTTCACGCAGTCGGCCACCAGCGAGGCCTCGTTCATCAGGCAGGCGCCAAACGCGCCGCGCTGCACACGTTCACTCGGGCAGCCGCAGTTGATGTTGATTTCGTCGTAGCCCCAGTCCTGGCCCAGCTTGGCGCACTGCGCCAGATCAGCCGGCTCGCTACCGCCCAGTTGCAGGGCCACGGGGTGTTCTTCGGTGTTAAAGCGCAGGTGGCGCGGCACGTCACCATGGATGAGCGCGCCGGTGGTCACCATTTCGGTGTACAGCAGCGCGTGGCGGCTCAGCAGGCGGTGGAAATAGCGGCAATGGCGGTCAGTCCAATCCATCATGGGGGCGACGGACAGACGCCAAGGATTGGGAGCAGACGCGGGGGTGCCAGAGAGTGGCAAGACAGAAGACATGGGCAGGATTATCCCAGCCCGGGCATCACAGCAGCGTGTGCACCCGGTTTCGCCCTGCCTGCTTGGCCTGGTAAAGCGCCTGGTCGGCGCGGTTCACCAGGTCGGCGGGGTCGGTCTTGGCCTCGGCCATGGCGGCGCCCACGCTCACGGTCACTGGCCGATGCAAGCCCTGCAGGGCTTGCACCGCCTGGCGGATGCGTTCGGCCACCGCACGCGTGTCGGCCACTTGGGTGTCGGGCAGGATGACGGCAAACTCTTCGCCGCCGTAGCGGGCCACATGGTCGTAGGCCCGGGCCTGCGATTTGATGGCCGCGGCCACGGCCTGTAGGGCCTGGTCGCCGGCTAGGTGGCCATACTGGTCGTTATAGGCCTTGAAGTGGTCCACATCCACCATCAGCAATGCCAGCGGCGAGCGGGTGCGCAAGGCGCGGGCATATTCATTGGCCAGCAGCCGGTCGAAGGCGCGGCGGTTCTTCAGGTTGGTCAGCGCGTCGGTCAGGCTTTGCTCGGACAACTCGTCGTTGAGCTCCTGCAGCTGTTTTTGCGCGTCTTCCAGTTCGCGCTGGCGCAGGCTCTGCGCGCGCGACAGCAGCTCCAGCTCGGCATTGGCGCGGCGCAGGGCCAGCAGTTGCACCACTTGGCGCGACAGGGCCTTGAGCGCTTCGGCCTGCGCCTCGGTCAACTTGCGGGGAACTTGATCAATCACACACACGGTGCCCAGCGCAGCGCCCGAGGCGGTCAGCAGCGGTGCCCCGGCATAAAAGCGGATACCCAGGTCGCCAGTGACCAGGGGGTTGGTAGCAAAACGGCTGTCGTCCAGCGCATTGGGCACTTCCATCAGGGCGTCGGGTTCGGTAATGGCGTGCGCACAAAACGCAATGCCACGCGGCGTTTCCATCGCGTTCAGGCCCACCCGGGCCTTGAACCACTGGCGATCCTCGTCAATCAGGGAAATCAGCGCGATCGGGGTGTTGCAAATGAAGGCGGCGAGCTTGACAACGTCGTCATAGGCTTGCTCGGCCGCGGTATCCAGCACCCCCAGACTGCGCAGCTCTGCCAGTCGCAAGGCCTCGGCAGCGTAGGCGGTTTGGTCCATGGGGGGCGCCCTCCAACAGGGGGTGGTTCTTGATGTGCATCAAGGTGTGATGCACCATGGAGCCTGATTGTGCACCAATCCCATCCACAAAGCCCACGCCGAACTGGCCGCCAACGCCGCCCCCGCCAAGCGCACGCCCCATTGCCCATCACCCATCTGGCCGCCCTGCAGGCGCAGCCACAACCAGGGCCCCAGCAGCATGGTGACCGAGGTGCCCAGGGCAAACAGGGCCATGACGGCGGCCCCACTCACCACGTCACCCGCCAATGCCGCCACCAGCAGCGCCGAATACAACAAACCGCAGGGCAACAGCGCCCACAACATGCCCAGCCCCAGCGGTGCCCCACGGCCCCAGCGCAAACCCAGGCTGCGGGTATAGCCCCACACCGTGCGGGCACCGGCCTGCAACCACAGCGGCTGGCGCCCCTGCCAGAACAGCAGCAGCCCCAGCACCAGCGCCGCCACATGCACCATGGACCACACGGGCCGCAGTGCAGCGCTCTGCACCGTAAGCCAGCCCAGGCCCTGCATGGACGCGGCCGCCAGCCCACCCAGCGCCGCATAACCGATCACACGGCCGACTTGAAAGGTGAGGAGTGCCGAGGTTTGGCGCGGGCCCGCCGCCTGCCCTATACCCGCGCAGGCAGCGCCACACATGGCCACACAGTGCGGCCCGCCCACCAGACCCATCACCAGGGCCGTGAGTGCCAGAGAAGATTGCATCAGGCCATGCTAAATGATCTTGGAGAAGCGGGCACGGGTGCGGTCGGACTGCAGGTACCTGTCAAACACCATGGCCACTGCGCGCACAAAAAACCAGCCCTGCGCAGTGACCTGGATGCCGCTGTCGTCCAGCACCACCAGGCCCTGCCCGGCCAGCGTTTGCAGCGCCTCCATCTCAGTGGCAAAGTAGTTTTTAAAGTCCACCAAGTAGGCCAGGTTGATGGACTCGAACTGCAACTGGCCCTGGCACATGAGCGCCATGATGACGGCGCGGCGCACCAGGTCGTCGCGTGTGACGGCCAGGCCGCGCACCACTGGAAAACGGCCCTGGTCCAGGTAGTCGTAGTACTCGTCCAACGTCTTGGCGTTCTGGCTGTAGGTCGCACCAATGCGGCCGATGGCCGACACGCCCAAGGCGATCAAATCGCAATCGGGCTGGGTGCTGTAACCCTGGAAGTTGCGGTGCAGCCGCCCCTGGCGCTTGGCCACGGCCAGCGAGTCTTCGGGCAGGGCAAAGTGGTCCATGCCCACATACACATAACCCGCCCCCATAAAGGCAGCGAGCGAACGCGACAACATCGACACCTTGGAACCCGCGCTGGGCAACTCCACCGTGGCAATGCGACGCTGGGGTTTGAAGCGCTCGGGCAGGTGGGCGTAGGCATACAGCGCAATTCGGTCGGGTCGCAGCTGGTTGACCTGGGCCAGCGTGCGGTCAAACGACTCCGGGGTTTGCTGCGGCAGGCCATAGATCAGGTCTACATTGATAGACTCAAAACCCCGGGCGCGCGCCGCCGCAACCAGCGCAAACACCTGCTCGGCCGGCTGCACCCGGTGCACCGCCTTCTGCACCGCGGGGTCAAAGTCTTGTACGCCAAAACTCAGGCGGTTAAAACCCAGTTCGGCCAGGGTGTCCAGCCGGGTCGCGTCCACCGTGCGCGGGTCCACCTCAATGGAATATTCGCCACCCGGCGCAAAGTTGAAGTTGCGCCGCAGCATGCCCATCAGCTCGCGCAGCTCGGTGTCGCTCAAAAACGTGGGGCTGCCACCGCCCAGGTGCAGCTGGCTCACGGTCTGGCCAGTGCCCATACGTTCGGTGTGCAGGTCCACCTCGCGGCTCAGGTAGCGCAGGTAGGTGGCGGCCTTGTCGTGGTGTTTGGTAATAATCTTGTTGCAAGCGCAGTAGTAACACAGCGACTCGCAAAACGGAATGTGTACATACAGTGACAGCGGCAATGCCAAGGCCGCCGCACCACTGCGGCGCTGGGCCAGGGCTTGGGCGTAGTCGTCGGCGGTAAAGGCCTCGACAAAGCGGTCTGCCGTGGGGTAGGAGGTGTACCGCGGCCCTGCAACGTCGAAACGGGTCAGCAAATTTTCCGAGATGGGGGTGGTGTCTACGACGGCGTTCATGAATACTCCAAGCTACCGCACAGACTGTGACGCAAGCCCTGCACAAACTGCTTGATCTACATCAAGGAGCCAGCGCATGACCAGGAACATAATTGACTTGCATCAGGGGAACCATATGTTTGAGCCAATCGCACCCACCACCAAAGCCGCCGAGGCACACGCCACCATTGCCATTGCGCCGGCCACGCCCCTGACGCCCCACACCATCAAGGTGGCCTGCTCCAACTGCAACCTGCGCGAACTCTGCATGCCGCTGGGCCTGAGCGCCAGCGAGCTGGACAAGATTGACGACGTGGTGGCCAGCCGCCGCAAGATCAAACGCGGCGGGGCCCTGTTCCGCAACGGCGAAAAGTTCACCAGCCTGTATGCCATTCGCACCGGCTTCTTCAAGACCTGCGTGGCCTCGGAGGACGGGCGCGACCAGGTCACCGGTTTTCAGATGGCGGGCGAGGTGATGGGGCTGGACGGCATCGTCAACGACCACCACACCTGTGACGCCGTGGCGCTGGAAGATGCCGAGGTGTGTGTCATGCCGTTTGACCGTATTGAAGAACTGTCACGCGAAGTGAATGCGCTGCAGCGCCATGTGCACAAGATCATGAGCCGGGAAATTGTGCGGGAGAACGGCGTGATGCTGCTCTTGGGCAGCATGCGGGCCGAGGAGCGCCTGGCGGCCTTTTTGCTGAACCTGGTCCAGCGTCTGCATGCACGCGGCTTCTCGCAGTCTGAGCTGGTGTTGCGCATGACGCGCGAAGAAATTGGCAGCTACCTGGGCCTCAAGCTCGAAACCGTGAGCCGCACCTTCTCCAAATTTGTGGAAGACGGCATTGTGGAAGTCAAACAGCGCCATGTGCGCATCCTCAATACCGAGGCCCTCAAGGACATCGTCAATCCCAAGGTCTGCAACTAAACAGCCTGAGATGGCTTAGGGGGTCGCCGGAGCGACCTGCGGCTTGACCCCGGTGGCCGCGTGGTTACGCGCCTGCACAGCTGGGGCCAGGCTCTCCGGTGTCGCAGCCAGCGTGCGGTTGATCTCTATGCCCTTTTGGTAATAGTTCTGGTCCACCACCGGGTCGGCCCCCGACACAGCCAAATACAGCGTAACAAACCCAGCCACCACCACAATGGCCGGGCCAGACAGTACCAGCCAGACGTAACCAAAATGCCACCAGGGCTGCTGCGAAGAAGGGTCTTGGGTGTCCATAACAATCCTTAACGGGGAACAATAAATACCGACTTCTCGGTCACGGTGCTGCTGTGGGCCCCGTTGGTTACTTCAAAGTGGATGGGGTGGGAGCCTGCCGGTGCAGCCTCATAAGGAATCTGCACCCGCACCGCCACCCAGCGCGCCTGCGTGGCACCAATGGCCACGGTCGGCCTGTCCATCTGGGTGCTCATGCCCTCAATCCCGCTGGCGCTAACGCTGAAGTCCTGGTCCTGCTCGGTCGCGTTCATGATCTGCAGGCGGTACACGTTTTCGATCTTGCCACCCTGCACGATGCGGGCCAGCGTACCCCGGTCGCGCTCCACATCCACCCGAAACGGTGAGCGCAGCGCCAAGCTCACCAGCATGGCCACCACCACGGCCACCAGAATGCCGGTGTACACCAGCACCCGCGGGCGCAACACATGGCGCAGGGTCTGGGCGCGGGTCCAGTGTTGGTTGACGGCGTTTTGGGTGGAGTACTTCACCAAGCCGCGGGCGTAGCCCATCTTGTCCATCACGGTGTCGCACACATCGGCGCAGGCGCCGCAGCCTATGCATTCGTACTGCAGGCCATCGCGGATATCAATGCCCGTGGGGCACACCTGCACACACAGGCTGCAGTTCACACAGGCACCCAGGTTCAAGGACAGGGGGTCGGCCTTGCGCGAGCGCGCACCACGTGGCTCACCACGCTCCTCGTCGTAGGTAACAACCAGGGTGTCGCGGTCGAACATGGCGCTCTGGAAGCGCGCATAGGGGCACATGTATTTGCAGACCTGCTCACGCAAGTAACCTGCATTGCCATAGGTGGCAAACCCGTAAAACAGCACCCAAAAGGTTTCCCACGGGCCCAAGCCCCAGCCCAACACCGCGCTGGCCAGGCTGTGGATGGGCGTGAAATACCCCACAAAGGTGAAACCCGTCCACAGCGACACGGCCAGCCACATACCCTGCTTGGCCAGCTTGCGGCCCAGCTTGTCCCAGCCCCAGGGGCCTGCATCCCGGCGCATGCGGGCCGATCGGTCGCCTTCGGCCAACTTCTCCAGCCAGAGAAAAATCTCGGTGTACACCGTTTGGGGGCAGGCGTAACCACACCACAGGCGCCCGGCCACCGCGGTGAACAGGAACAGTGACAGTGCCGAAATCACCAGCAAGCCCGTGAGGTAGACAAAATCTTGCGGGTACAGCACCAACGAGAAGATGTAGAACCGTTTTGCCACCAGGTCGAACAGCACCGCTTGGCGGTCGCCCCAGGGCAGCCAAGGCAGGCCGTAAAACACCAACTGCGTGAGGAACACCAGCGCCCAGCGCCACCGGGTGAAATACCCCGACACGCTGCGCGGGTAGATCTTCTTGTGGGCCTCGTACAAAGCCACCATCTCGGCGTCGGCTCCGGGCGGTGGCTCTATCGGGCCACGGTCCGGGGACGGCGCAATCGGGATGACTTTGCGGGACGAGTCGGAAGCGGTGTTCAACACAAAGTCCTGAATGCAGCCTGCTTACTTGGCGGGCGCGCCGTTGTTGGACATGCCCCAGACGTAGGCCGCCAGCACCTGGATTTGTGCCGCGGTGAGTTTGTCAGCCTGTGCTGGCATTTGGTTGACCTTGCCATTGTTGATCATGGCAACGATGGCATTCTCTCCATAGCCATGCAACCAGATGTCGTCTGCGAGGTTGGGGGCACCCAAGGCCACATTGCCTTTGCCATCACCACCGTGGCAAGCGGCACAGGCGGCAAACTTGGGCTTGCCCAGTGCAGCACGCACCGAGTCGTGCGGGCTACCGGACAGGCTCAACACATAGTGCGCCACGTTTTTCACATCGTCCCCAGTACCTACAGCAGCAGCCATGGGCGGCATCTGTCCTACACGGCCCAAGGTTAGTGTTTCGGCAATTTTTTCAGGGGCGCCGCCGTGCAGCCAGTCGCCATCGGTCAGGTTGGGGAAACTCTTGGAGCCGCGCGCGTCCGAGCCGTGGCACTGGGAGCAGTTGTTCATGAACAGGCGCTCACCAATCGCATGGGCCTGCGGGTCCTTGGCCACCTCTTCGGGCTTCATGGACGCAAACCTGGCGTACAGCGGGGCTACTTCCTGGTTACCCTTGGCCACCTCGGCCCGGTACTGGCCTTCCTGGGTCCAGCCCAGCGTGCCAGCCGCAGTGCCCAGGCCGGGGTAAAGCGCCAGGTAAACACCGGCAAACACGATGGTGATGATGAACAGCCACACCCACCAGCGTGGCAGGGGGTTGTTCATCTCGCGCAGGTCACCGTCCCACACGTGGCCGGTGGTGTTGTCATTGGCGGTCATGGCCTTGGCTTTGCCGCTGAACCACAGCAGCAGCAGGCAGGCCACGATCCCAATGATCGTGATGGCCGCCACATAGACGGACCAGAAACTACTTGTAAAGTCGCTCATTTTTATTCCTTATGCGGGTTCAATCCTGCTCAAAAGGCAGGTTGGCGGCTTGCGCAAAATCACCCGAACGGCGCTTGGACCAGGCCCACCAGACAATGCCGACAAACACCAGCAAGCTCACCACCGTAGTCACGGAACGCAGGGTATTGATGTCCATGGAAATCTCTCTTTCGCGTTACTTGAGTGCCAAGCCCAGAACCTGCAGGTAGGCAATGGTGGCCTCCAGCTCGGTCTTGCCCTTCACCTCTTCCGGTGCCTTGGCAATCTGCTCGTCGGTGTAGGGCACACCCACGGTGCGCAGGGCCTTCATGCGGGCGGGCATCTCGGCAGCGGCCACCGGGGTTTTCTCCAGCCAGGGGTAGGCGGGCATGTTGGACTCGGGCACCACGTCGCGCGGGTTCACCAGGTGGATGCGGTGCCATTCGTCGCTGTACTTGCCGCCTACGCGGGCCAGGTCGGGCCCGGTGCGTTTGCTGCCCCATTGGAAGGGATGGTCGTACACCGACTCGCCCGCCACCGAGTAGTGGCCGTAGCGCAGTGTCTCGGCACGGAAGGGGCGGATCATTTGCGAGTGGCAGTTGTAGCAGCCCTCACGGATGTACACATCGCGTCCAGCCAGTTGCAGCGCGGTGTAGGGCTGGATGCCCTTGATCGGCTCAGTGGTGGACTTCTGGAAAAACAACGGAACAATTTCCACCATACCGCCCACCAGCAAGACCAGCAGGATCAACACAATCATCAGAAAGTTATTGGTCTCGATTTTCTCGTGCGACACACCAGAGCTTTTGGTTTCGTTAGCCATGTTCTTGTTCTCCTTAGGCGTGCGCAACGGCAGCAGGAATGGTCACGGTGCTGGCGCGCCCTGCAGTGGCCGTCTTGAGGGTGTTCCACAGCATGATCAGCATGCCGCTGAGGTACAGCAGGCCGCCAAGCAAGCGCAATACATAGAAGGGATAGGTGGCTTTCACCGACTCCACAAAGGTGTAGGTCAGCGTACCGTCGGGGTTGATGGCGCGCCACATCAGGCCCTGCATCACACCGGCAATCCACATGGCGGCGATGTAAATCACGATGCCGATGGTGGCCACCCAGAAATGCAGCTCGATGGCTTTGACACTGAACATTTGCTTTTGGCCAAACAGGCGCGGAATCAGGTAGTACATGGAGCCCATGGTTACCAAGCCCACCCAGCCCAAAGCGCCGGAGTGCACGTGGCCCACGGTCCAGTCGGTGTAGTGGCTCAAGGCGTTCACGGTCTTGATGGACATCATGGGACCTTCGAAGGTGGACATGCCGTAGAAGGACAAGGACACGATCAGGAAACGCAAGATGGGGTCGTCCCGCAGCTTGTGCCAGGCACCCGACAGGGTCATGATGCCGTTGATCATGCCGCCCCAGCTGGGCGCCAGCAGGATGAGGGAGAACACCATGCCCACCGATTGCGTCCAGTCGGGCAACGCGGTGTAGTGCAGGTGGTGGGGGCCGGCCCACATGTAGGTGAAGATCAGCGCCCAGAAGTGGACGATGGACAGGCGGTAGCTATAGACCGGGCGGCCTGCCTGCTTGGGGATGAAGTAATACATCATGCCCAGGAAACCCGCAGTCAGGAAAAAGCCCACCGCGTTGTGGCCATACCACCACTGGACCATGGCATCCTGCACGCCAGCGTAGGCGGAGTAACTTTTCATCCAGCCTGCGGGAATGGCCGCACCGTTAACCAGGTGCAGGATGGCCACGGCCAGGATGAAGGCACCAAAGAACCAGTTCGCCACGTAGATGTGTTTAACCTTGCGTGTGCCCACGGTGCCAAAAAACACCACCGCAAACGACACCCACACCAGCGTGATCAGAATATCGATGGGCCACTCCAGCTCCGCATATTCCTTGCCTTGGGTGTAGCCCAGCGGCAGTGACACAGCGGCGGCCAAAATCACCAGTTGCCAGCCCCAAAACGTGAAGGCGGCCAGCTTGTCGCCAAACAGGCGCACCTGGCAGGTGCGCTGCACCACGTAATAGGCCGATGCAAACAGGCCACAGCCACCAAAGGCAAAAATGACTGCATTGGTATGCAAGGGACGCAGGCGCCCATACGACAGCCACGGGATGCCGAAGTTGAGCTCGGGCCAGGCCAACTGGGCGGCGATGATCACGCCCACCAGCATGCCGACCACGCCCCAGACCACGGTCATGATGGCGAACTGGCGCACAACGGTATCGTTGTAAACCGTCGCCTGTTGATTTGAAAATGCCATAGTTACCTCTTCTTGGATTACTGCTACTGAGTGTCTTCCCGCCCTCTCCCCTCCGGGTTGACCCATGTCAACTGCGGACCAGAAAACCTGTGTGTTTTAAGGGTCACGCAAGATGCGCTCACCCTCGGACTCGATGTCCTCGAACTGCCCGCGGTCGATGGCCCACCACAACCCGCCCAGGATGAAGAAGACCAACACCACGGACAAAGGAATCAGTAAATACAGAATGTCCATCAGACCTCCAAAGGCTGCAGCGGCGCAGTGCGCGGTGTACGGGCCAGGCGCAAGGCGTTGAGGACCACCAGCAAGGAGCTGCAAGCCATGCCCAAACCCGCCAGCCACGCTGGCAGGTAGCCCGCCACCGCCAGCGGCACACAGGCCGCGTTGTAGGCCAATGCCCACCACAGGTTTTGCCGCACGATGCGCTGGGTCTTGCGCGCCAGTTGCACCGCCAGCACCACCGCATCCAGGCTGCCGCCCAGCACCACCAGGTCCGACTGCGCCTGGGCCAGCGGCACGGCCTGGCCAAACGCAAACGACACATGGGCCCCGGCCAGCACCGGGCCGTCGTTGAGCCCGTCACCCACCATGGCCACTGTGTGGCCCTGGGCTTGCAGGCGCTGTAAGTAGGCCAGCTTGTCGGCTGGCGAACAGCCGCCCAGCGCCTCAGAGATACCGGCCTGGGCAGCCACCTGCAGCACAGCTTCGGGCCGGTCGCCAGAGAGCAAGTGCACCTGCACCCCCTGCGCCTGCAGGGCCGCCACCACAGCAGGCACTTCGGGCCGCATGTCTTCTTGCAACACAAAGGTGGCCAACCAGCCCTGGGCGTCGGCTAGGTGCACACACAACCCGTCTGGCAACGCGTGGTTGGCGGCCAGCTGGCAAAAACGGGCTGAGCCCAGACGCATGGCGCCCCCCAGCAGCCCCGCCCCCCCGGCGCTCTGCACCTGCCCCGCCACGCCCTGCCCGGCGGACTCTTGCACGGCGGTGCAGGCCCAGGCCACCCGCCCCTCTTCTTGGCTGGCCGCACGCACCAAGGCTTTGGAAGCGGGGTGCAAAGAATGCTGGGCCAGCGCGGCAGCCATGGCCAGGGCATCACTGCGCGTCACACCCGCGCGGGTCTGCACTGCCTGCAAGGCCATGGCGTCGCGGGTCAGCGTGCCGGTCTTGTCAAACACCACCGTATCTACGGCAGCCAGCGCCTCCAGGCTGGGCAGGTTGCGCACCAAGAGCCCCGCGCGTGCCAGGCTGCCCGCAGCCGCCAGCATGGCCGCCGGTGTGGCCAGTGACAGGGCGCAGGGGCATGTCACCACCAGCACAGCCACGGCCACCATGAGTGCGTGGCCCGGGTTCTGCGGCCACCACCAGGCACAGGCCAGCGCCGCACTCACCAGCACGGCCAGCAAAAAGGGTTTGGCCAGGCGGTCGGCCAGCAAGGCGCTGCGCGGTTTGGTGGTGGACGCACTCTCCATCAGCGCCACGATCTGGGCAAAACGCGTGGCGGCCCCCACCTGGGTGAGCCGCACCAGCACGGTGGCCAACAGGTTGTGGCTGCCTGCCACCACAGCGGCGCCCACCGCGCGTGGGAGCGGGTGCGATTCACCGCTGAGCAGCGCCTCGTCCACCAGGGTACTGCCCTGCTCCACCACCCCATCAGCCGCAAAGGCTTCGCCGGGCTGCACGCGCACCAGGTCGCCCGCCTGCAAGCGGCGCACGGCCACGCGCTCAAAGTCGCCCTGTGCCGTGCGGCGCTCCACGCTGTCGGGCAGGCGGTTCATCAGCGCCTCCAATGCACCGGCGGTGCGGTCGCGCAGGCGCAGCTCCAGCCAGCGGCCGGTGAGCAAAAAGAATACGAACATGGTGAGCGAGTCGAAATACACTTCGCGCCCAAAAATGCCCTGGGGGTCAAAGGTGCCCGCGGTGCTGACCACAAAGGTGATCACCATGCCCAGGGCCACCGGCAGGTCCATGCTGATGCGCAGTTGCGCCACATCGCGCAGCGCATTTTTGAAAAACGGGCCGCAAGAAAACAGGATCACCGGCAGCGTAAGCACCCAGGACGCCCAGCGCAGCAGTTGCTCCATCTCGCCGGTCAAATCGCCGGGCTGGGCCACGTAGGCCGGCCATGCGTACATCATCACCTGCATCATGCACAGGCCCGCCACCAGCCAGCGCCACAACGCCTGGCGTGCGGCTTTGCGGCGGCGTTCGCTGGCAAACACATCGTTGGCGGGCACCGCGCGGTAACCGGCCTGTTGGACCGCTTGCATCCAGCGCGAAGGCTGCACCACCGCCGATGACCAGACCACACGGGCACGCTGGCTGGCGGCGCTGACCTGGGCGCTGAGGACACCTGGCACCTGGCGCAAGGCGTCTTCTACCGTCAGGGAGCAGGCGGCGCAGTGCATGCCTTCAATCACCACGCTGGACTCCCACTGGGCGGGGTCGTGGCGGTCCGCATGGCTGAAGCTGCTCCACTCCTGCGGGTCGTCCAGCAAGGCCAATGCCGCCACCGGGTGGGGCATGGGCGCAGTGGAAGCCAGCGTTGCAGCAATCATGGTAGGGAGTGTGCCCAGTCTGATGCGTGGAAAGCTTGATGCAGATCAAGCCATGCGGTGGCGGAGAGCGTAATCTGAAAGCTTCCAAGTCACAAGGAGTCCTTATGTACCAACGCATTCTTGTTCCCACCGATGGCAGCGCCCTCTCCAAAAAAGCCGTGAACAGCGCCATTGCCTTGGCCAAACTGTGCAATGCCGAGCTGGTGGCGCTGAAGGTGGTGCCACGCTACCCGCAGTCCTACTTTGAAGGCGGTATTGCGCTGGCGCCCGCAGAGGTCAAGCAGGTCGAAAAGACCTGGGGCGACGCCGGGCAGGCCGTGGTTGATGCGGTGAAAAAAGCCGCGGCCGCCAAAGGCATTGAGGCCAAGGCCGTGGTGGTGCGTTCCGATGTGGTGTCCGATGCCATCTTGGCCGCCGCCAAGAAGCACCAATGTGACCTGGTGGTCATGGCCTCGCACGGGCGCAAGGGCATCAAACGCCTGCTGCTGGGCAGCGAGACACAGCACGTGTTGACGCACGCCCCGATTCCCGTGCTGATTTTGAAGTAAATCGGGCTCTAGCCCCCGTAGATGCTGCGCAAGCAGCTACAAAATAGAGAGCAGCTTTGATTCACCTGCATCCGCGTGCAGGTCGCGCACCGCCAACACATCGTCCCAGGCGTTGAGAAAGCTCTGCACACAGCGGGGGTCGAAGTGGGTGCCGGAGCCAGCGGTGAGAAAGTCCACTGCCTCCTCCAGCGTCCAGGCTTTTTTGTAAGGCCGCTCGGAGGTCAGTGCGTCAAACACATCAGCAACCGCCACGATGCGGCTGAACAGCGGGATGGCCTCGCCCTTGAGCCCTTGGGGGTAACCGCTACCGTCAAACTTCTCATGGTGGCCCAGTGCGATCTCGGCACCGGTCTGCAACACGCGGGACGCACTGCCCTGCAAAAGCTCGTAGCCATACATCGCATGCTGCTTCATGATGATGAATTCGGCCTCCGTCAGGCGGCCGGGCTTGAGCAGGATGTTGTCGGCAATACCCACCTTGCCCAGGTCGTGCATGGGCGCTGCTTCCAGCAGCAGGTCTTGTTCGGCCTCGGTCAGGCCCAGCCCTTTGGCAATCAATCGGGAGTAATGCGCCATGCGTGAGATGTGGGCGCCGGTTTCAGGGTCGCGGAACTCGGCAGCGCGCGACAGGCGCATGACGGTGTCGCGTTCGCGCGCCAAAATCTCGGCCGTGGCTTTCTGCACCTCGTCTGCCAGCCAGGCGGCGCGGTCGGCCAGCTTGGTACGCGCGTCACTCAGAATCAGCAGGTTCTTGGCACGCGCCAGAAACTCCACCTTGTCCACCGGTTTGGCCATGAAGTCATTGGCCCCGGCATCCAGCGCACGGTAGCGCACCGGCTTCTGGTCGTTGGCAGTGACCATCATGATGGGGGCAATGTCGCAGCCCGGAATTCGGCGGAACCGGCGGATGAACTCCAGCCCATCCATGCCTGCCATGGTGTAGTCCACGATCACCAGATCGACAGCTTTGCGCTCGCCCCAGGCCAATGCCTCATCCGGGCTGGCAAACGGGATGGCCCGGCAGTCCCCCAGTTTTTCCACCAGCTCGCTCAACAGAGCCAGGGTGGCGGGGGTATCGTCAACGATGAGTACGTGCTGCATGACCAAAATATGACAAAGACCGGTCTACTGTAGCCGAGACATGTCAAGCAACGGTTAAGCGGGCCGGTATTGCTCCCGCAACAGGTTTTTCTGCACTTTGCCCATGGCATTGCGCGGCAGCTCGGCCACCACCACGCAGCGCTTGGGCACCTTGAAGTTGGCCAACATGGATTTCAAGGTGGCAATCACCTGCGCAGGGTCCACCGTGGCACCAGCCAGCGGCACAATGACGGCCACGCCCACCTCGCCAAAATCTGCATCGGGCACGCCCACCACCGCGCTCTCGGCCACGCCGGGCAGGTTGTTGATGTAGCCCTCGATCTCGGCCGGGTAGACGTTGTAGCCGCCGCTGATGATGAGGTCCTTGCTGCGGCCAACGATGGTCACGTAGCCCTTGGCGTCCACCTGGCCCACATCACCGGTTTTGAAAAAGCCATCCGCCGTGAACTCTTGTGCGGTTTTCTCGGGCATCTGCCAGTAGCCCAGAAACACATTGGGGCCACGTACCTCGATGCCACCGGTTTCGCCTTGGGGCAAGTCTTTGCCCGCGTCATCACGCACGCGCAGCTGCACACCCGGCAGGGGTTTGCCCACACTGCCCACCACACGTTGGCCATCCGAAGCACGGCCGGGGTTGGAGGTCAGCATCACGGTCTCGGACATGCCGTAACGCTCCAGAATCGTGTGGCCGGTGCGGGCCTGCCACTGGTGGTGGGTGTCCACCAGCATGGGCGCCGAACCGGAGACAAACAGCCGCATGTTTTTCGTCACCTGGGCCGTGAGCCCGGCCTCCGCCAGCAGGCGCACATACAGCGTGGGCACGCCCATGAATACGGTGGCGCGCGGCAGGTGCTGCAACACCACCTTGGGGTCAAACTTGGCGCACCAGACCATCTTGCTGCCGTTGATCAGCGCGCCGTGGATGGCCACGAACAGGCCATGCACATGGAAGATGGGCAGCGCGTGGATCAGCACGTCGCCGGGCTTCCAGTCCCAGTAGGTTTGCAGCACACGGGCATTGCTCAGCAGGTTGCCGTGGCTCAGCATCGCGCCCTTGCTGCGGCCGGTGGTGCCACTGGTGTAGATGATGGCGGCCAGGTCATCGGGCTTGCGCTGCGCGATGGTGTGGGTGGCAGGGAACTGGGTGGCGCGGTCCAGCAGCGAACCGGTGCGGTCGTCGTTGAGTGTGAACACATGGCTGGTACCCGCCAGGAAGGCCATCTTGCTGAGCCAGCCAAAGTTGCGCCCGCTGCACACCACCACGGCGGGCTTGGCGTCTTCGATGAAGTAGGCCATCTCGGCGCTTTGGTAGGCGGTGTTGAGCGGCAGGTAGACCAGGCCGGCGCGCAGCGTGGCCAAGTACAGCACCAGCGCCTCCACCGACTTTTCCACCTGCACGGCAATACGCGCGCCCTTGGGCAGCTCCAGAAATTCAAACAGGTTGGCCACCATGGCGGTGGCCTGGTCCAGGTCTTGCCAGCTGTACTGCAGGCCGGCGTCGGTCTCGACCGCGCAGGCGCTGAGGTCTTTCGGAAAAGCGGCGCGCAGTGCGGCGAACAGGTTGGCGTTCTCGGTTTTGGTGGCCATGGTCGGATCTCGGATGTCTGGGTTAAAACTGCGGCTGGCGCTTGGCCAGAAAGGCGGAGATGCCTTCGCGGTGTTCGGCACTGTCGGCGTAGGCGTAAGCCGTGGTGGTTAGATATGCTATCAAATCAGGAGCTGTTTGCGCATTATCTATATGGGCTAGAGGCCTATTTGATGTTTGAAGTGCGCGCAGGGTTTGTTTGTTCAAACGTGCGGCCTGCGGGGCCAGGCTGGCCACACGTTGCGCCAGGGCCTGGCTGTGTGTGGCCACCTCGGCATCATTCAATACCTGCAGGAGGAAGCCGCGCGCCAGCATGGCCGGGGCCTCGAACACTTCGGCCGCCAGCAACATGGCACGCGCTACCGTGCCGCCCGCAGCCTGCGCCACCAGAGCGGCTTCACGTGGCGCCATGGGAAAACCCAGCCGCGCAATCGGCGCGCCAAAGCGGGCCGACTGGCCGGCCACGCGCAGGTCGCAGCAGCTGGCAATCTCCACGCCTGCGCCCATGCAGTTGCCTTCAATCAGCGCAACAATGGGCACATCGCAGTCCAGCATCGCCTGCAGGCCGCCCCACACCTCGTCCTCGTGGAACTGGCGCAGCGCGGCCTCGTTGAAACGGAAGCTGGGGTACTCGGCAATGTCGCCACCGGCGCAGAAGTGGCCGCTCTCCCCACGCAGCAGCACGCAGCGCGCCTCGGGGTCAGTCTGCAGGGCGATGAACACGGCCTTCAGCTCGCGCCACATGGCACGCGACATGGCGTTGAACTTGCCAGGGTGGGACAGCGTGATGCTGACCACGCCCTGCCCTTCACCCGTGCCATGCGTAACCTGGATGCTTCCTGCCATGCTTGCCTTGTCCTGCCTGCTGGTGTTGCGATCTCAGTCCAGCTTGGCGCCAGACGTTTTCACCACGGCGGCCCAGCGCTTCACTTCGGCGGCCACAAACGCGCCAAACTGCGCCGGCGTGAGCTTGCCAAACTCGGCGCCGTTGTTAGCCCAGCTGGTTTTGATTTCGTCCGCTTGGGACAGGCGGGTCACCTCTTCCACAATGCGCGCCTGCACATCGGCCGGTGTGCCCTTGGGTGCCCACAGGCCGTACCAGGTGGTGACCGTGTAGTCGGGCAGGCCCAGCTCGGCAGCGCAGGGCACGTCCGGGAACGCCGGGCTGCGCTTGTTGCCCGACACCATGAGCGCCTTAATGCGCCCACCCTTGATGTGGGCTGCGGATGAACCCAGGCCATCGAACATCATGTCCACGCTGCCGGCCATCAGGTCTTGCAGCGCGGGGCCTGCACCGCGGTAGGGAATGTGGGTGATGAAGGTGCTGGTCTGCTGCTTGAACAGCTCGCCTGCCAGGTGGTGCGAGGTGCCGCCACCGGCCGAGCCGTAGTTCATCTTGCCGGGGTTGGCTTTGACTTGCGCCAGAAACGCCTTGAAGTCGCCGGGCACGTTTTTCGGGTTCACCACCAACACCTGGGGCACGTTGGCCACCAGCGCCAGGGGAATGAAGTCTTTCTGGATGTCGTAGTCCAGCTTGGGGTACATGCTGGGGGCGATGGCGTGGTGCACGGCGCCCATGAACAGGGTGTACCCATCGGGCGCGGCCTTGGACGCAATGCTGGCGCCCAGTGTGCCGCCGGCGCCGCCGCGGTTGTCAATCACCAGCTGGGTGCCGGTGAGTTTGGCGAACTGGGCCGCCATGGGGCGCGCAAATGCGTCGGTGCCCCCACCGGCCGGGAACGGCACCACCAGGCCCACGGGCTTGGCAGGCCACTTGGCCTGGGCCAGCGCGGCCAGGGGCGACAGCGCCCAGGCGGCGGCCGCGGCGGCACCGGTGGTGAGAAGGCTGCGGCGGCTTGTGCCGCCAGGGGTGGGGAATCGGGTCATGTTTGTCTCCTGTTTGTTATCTGTAAAACACTGAATCACACTGAAAAAACAGCTCGCTAAAAAAACAACTCACTGATGGCCGGTGCCACCGGAATCTTGCCCTGGGACAACGACTCGCGGTGCTTGTCCAAACGTTTGAGATCGTAGAGGTAATTGACCATCAGGCCATACGATTGCTTGAGCCCTTTGGCCGAGGGGTCGCTGGCCCAGTTGAGGCGCTCCACACGGGCGCCATTGCCCAGGTGAAAACGCGCCACCGCATCGAGCGGGCGGCCCTGCACGGTCTCTTGCCCCAGGTACTGGGCCGCACAACGCAGCAGCATCTGGGGCACGGTCGATCCGGGCTTGAGAGTCAGCGGAGACTCGGCCGCGGCCAGAAAATGCGCTGCCGTGACCGGCTCAAACCCGACGGCCCGGCCCAGCTCCTCGCGACTTTTGGCATCCAGCCGCTCCAGCAAACCGGTCGCGTTTTTGCCCAACCAGGAGCGGAAACCCGGAATCGGCGACAGCGTGGCAAAGGTCCTGAGTTTGGGGAATTCGGCTTTGAGTGTTTCCACCACCCGTTTGATCAACGAGTCGCCAAAACTCACGCCACGCAACCCCTCCTGCGTGTTGCTGATGGAGTAAAAAATGGCCGTGGTGGCCGCACCCAGGTCCGAGGCATCGGCCGACTCATCGAGCAGCGGCGTGATGCTGTCGGCCAGCGCATCGACCAGCGCCACCTCCACAAAAATCAGCGGCTCATCGGGCAAGCGCGGGTGGAAGAAGCCGTAACAACGGCGGTCCGAATCCAGCCGGTTCTTCACATCGGCCCAGCTCTTGATGTCGTGCACCGCCTCGTAACGGATGAGCTTTTCCACCAGCGAGGCCGGTGAGTCCCAGCTGATGCGGCGTAGCTCCAGAAAGCCCACGTCAAACCAGGTGGAGAACATGTACTCCATCTCCACATCCAGCGCCTGCAGGCGTTTGTCGCCCTTGAGCGCAGGCTGCATCTCAGCCCGCAGATTCACCAGAAAACGAATGCCTGTGGCGTCCGCGCTGAAGCGCTGCAGCACGCGCCGGCGCGGCGACACGGTGGCGCGGCGGTAGTGCACCTCGGCCGCGGCTTCGTCCGGGGTGCCCAGCGCGGCGGCAAACTTGGCCTGCGCGGCTTTCACCTTTTCGGCATCGGCGACAAACATTTCGCTCATCAGCAGCCACATGTCCTGGCGGCGGGGCGGCGTGGCCCCTTCGTACCAGGCCATCAGCGCGGCGGCGCGGCGCCCACCCTCCACCTCGCTCACGCGGTCGTCAATCACGGCCTGCAGCTCTTGCAGCGTGCGGCGCAACATGCGTGGCGACAGCGCCTCGCCGGTGTGGCGCAAGGTGGCCTGCAGGCGCGCCCGGGTGCTGCGCTGGCCCCCGGGGGCTTTGGCATTTGCGGCACCTGTCGCGCCATTTGCTACGTTTTTAGGAGCTGCTTGCGCAGAATCCGCGGGCGCTACAGCCTCTTTTGGCTTGGAACTCTTGGGCATGAGCCGTGCCACATTGCGGTTGATCCACGAGTCTTGGTTCATGCGAGCAGCCTGCTTTTTTGGGTACGGGAGAGTTCACGCAGCGCTTCGCGCTGGCGCAGCAAATGGGTGCGCATGGCGGCGTCGGCGGCTTCGCCGTCGCGCGCCTTGATGGCGGCAAACACCGCCAGATGTTCACTCAGGCTTTGCTCCAGCCGGCCCGGAGCGTGCAGCTGCTGCAGGCGGGCCAGCTTCAAAATCTTGCGCAGATCGGCAATGCTTTGCGCCAGCCAGCGGTTATTCGCCAGTGTGATGATGGCTTCGTGGATTTGAAAGTTGACCGCGTAGTAGTCGGTGATGCGTTTGGCCGCAGCGTGCTGCTGCAGGCTGGTGTGCAGCGTTTCCAGTGCGGCAATGTCGGCATCCGTCGCGTTGCGCGTGGCCTCCAGCGCGCAACGGCCTTCCAACAACGCAATCACTGGAAAGATGTCGTCCAGGTCCTGCTCGGTCACCTGGTTCACAAAGCTGCCGCGGCGCGGCTCGTGGCGCACCAAGCCCTCGGCCGCCAGCACCTTGAGCGCCTCGCGCAACGGGGTGCGGGAGATGGCCAGCTCGGTGCACAACGCTGCTTCGTCAATAAAACTGCCCGGCGCCAGCAGCCCCTCAAAGATCCGCGCACGCAGGCCATCGGCGACTTCATCGTGCAGGGAGTTGTGGACCAGGCGCATGGTGGATGGGTGAGGGAATCAATTGACCATAATTTTGCATAATTATGGGTAATTACCTGAACGCCGTAAAGAGCCCAGACGTGGTCCGGGCATGGGGACTTACCCTAGCGTGTGATCAGGATGCTGCGGTGCGGCGGCCGGCCCAGCGCCACAACAAAGCACCGGCCACGATCATCGGCACGCAGAGCCACTGGCCCATGCTCATGCCCAAGCTCAGCAGGCCCAGGTGGGCATCGGGTTCACGGAAAAATTCGGCAATAAAGCGGAACACGCCGTAGCCGAACAGGAAGGCCGCCGCCACCTGCCCCTGCTTGCGTGGTGTGCTGGCGTACCACCAGAGCAGCACAAACAACAACAGCCCTTCCAGGAGGAACTGGTAGACCTGCGAGGGGTGGCGTGGCAAATCGCCCGCGCCGCGGAACACCATGCCCCAGGGCAAAGTGGGGTCTGCCACGCGGCCCCACAGCTCGCCATTCATGAAGTTACCCAAACGCCCGGCTGCCAGCCCGGTGGGCACACACGGCGCCACAAAGTCCGCCACTTGCCAAAACGACCGGCCGCGAGACCGTGCAAACCAGACCATGGAGGCAATCACGCCCAACATGCCACCATGGAAACTCATGCCGCCCTGCCAGACGTACAACACTTCCAGCGGATGCGTGGCGTAGTAGCCCGGTTTGTAAAACAGGCAGTACCCAATACGCCCGCCCAGCACCACACCCATAACGCCGAGGAACAGGATGTCCTCCACGTCCTTGAACGACCAGGCCTGCGAGCCGGTCAATTTGTTGAACGGCGCGTGGCGCAGCCGGCGGCTGCCCAGAAACATGAACAGCGCAAAGGCTGCTAGGTAGGTCAGGCCATACCAATGCACGGCCACAGGGCCGAGTTGCAGGGCAACGGGGTCAATTTGGGGATGGATCAGCATGGGCCGCATTGTGCCCGTTGGAGGCATGGGCAATATCGTGAAAGGCCATGAACCGCTCCAGGGCCGGACTGCTGCGCTGCCAGACCAGGCTGGTCTCGCAACCCGGGACTGCGCCCACTACGCTGCGGTAGACCACGCCCGGCCGCTGGAACTGTTGCACGCTAGCCGGCACCCAAGCCACACCCAGCCCTGCAGATACCAGATTCACAATGGTCTGCATCTGGATTGCCTCTTGCGCCACCACGGGCAACTTGCCCGCGTCGTGGTACATGCCGAAGATGGCATCAAACAACGAGGGCACGATGCGCCTCGGAAAGGTCACCAGCGGCTGGGCCCAGACGTCCTGCAGACGCAGCGTCTTGCGCTTCGCCAACGGGTGCGATTCGGGCAAAGCCAGCACCAGCGGCTCCTGCGCGACGGTCAGCCGCTGCAGGCCTTCGGTGGCAAAACCGCTGGCGTGCAGCACAAAACCGGCGTCCACTTCGTCCGACTTGAGCAGTTGCAGCTGCACATCACCCGTGGCCTCCACAAGATCCAGCTGCACCCCCGGGAACTGCTGCCTGAACGCCATGACCCACTGCGGCAACAACGAGAAGCCGACCGTGGACACAAAGGCCAGTCGCAGCCGCCCGGACTCACCCACTGCCAGCGCCCTCGCCTGCACCACCAGGCCCTGAGCGCGCTGCAGCAGCTCCTGCGCCTGGGGCAGCAGTGCCAGGCCCTGGGGCGTGAGCTGCACGCTGCGCTTGGTGCGGGCGAACAGCGGCAGGCCCAGGCTGCGCTCCAGCTGGGCAATCGCCTGCGTGAGTGGCGGCTGCGTCATGTGCAGGCGCAGGGCCGCACGGCCAAAGTGCAGCTCTTCGGCCACGGTGACGAACTGGCGCCACAAGCGCAGTTCTATCCAGGGCAGTTGCGGGATCGGCTCATGCATATGTAAAAGATATTAATACAGCTTGAAAAATGGATTGGAACGAATCACCGACAGCGGGCATACTGCGGCCAGCTTTTTGAACAACGCCAGCCTGGCATCCCGAGAGAGACACCATGACCACCAAACCCATCGTTCTGAACCCCCGCAGCAAGAACATCACCGAAGGCAAGAGCCGCGCGCCGAATCGCTCCATGTACTACGCCATGGGTTACGAAGAAGGCGACTTCAAGAAACCGATGGTCGGCGTGGCCAACGGACACAGCACCATCACGCCTTGCAACAGCGGCCTGCAAAAGCTGGCGGATGCGGCCATTGCCGGCATTGAAGAAGCCGGTGGCAACGCGCAAGTGTTTGGTACACCCACCATCTCCGACGGTATGGCCATGGGCACCGAAGGCATGAAGTACAGCCTGGTGAGCCGCGAAGTGATCTCTGACTGTATTGAGACCTGCGTGCAGGGCCAGTGGATGGACGGTGTGGTCGTGGTCGGCGGCTGCGACAAGAACATGCCAGGCGGCCTGATGGGCATGCTGCGCGCCAACGTACCCGCCATCTATGTCTACGGTGGCACCATCCTGCCCGGCAGCTACAAAGGCAAAGACTTGAACATCGTCAGCGTGTTTGAAGCCGTGGGCGAAAACGCCGCCGGCCGCATGAGCGACGAAGACCTGCTGCAGATCGAACGCCGCGCCATCCCTGGCACCGGCTCCTGCGGCGGCATGTACACGGCCAACACGATGTCGTCGGCCTTCGAGGCGCTGGGCATTTCGCTGATCTACTCCAGCACCATGGCCAACCCGCACGACGAGAAAATGAACTCGGCCAAGGAATCTGCCAAGGTGCTGGTCGAAGCCATCAAGAAGGACCTGAAGCCCCGCGACATCGTCACCAAAAAGTCCATCGAAAACGCCGTGGCCGTGATCATGGCCACTGGTGGCTCTACTAACGCGGTGCTGCACTTTTTGGCCATCGCCCACGCGGCCGGCGTGGACTGGACCATTGACGACTTTGAACGTGTGCGCGTGAAGACACCCGTGTTGTGCGACCTGAAACCGTCCGGCAAATACCTGGCCGTGGACCTGCACCGCGCCGGTGGTATTCCGCAAGTGATGAAGACACTCTTGGCCGCAGGCCTGCTGCACGGTGACTGCATCACCATCACCGGCCAGACCGTGGCCGAAGTGCTGAAGGACATTCCCGATGTGCCACGCGCCGACCAGGATGTGATTCGCCCCATCGACAACCCCATGTACAAACAAGGCCACTTGGCCATTTTGAAGGGCAACCTGAGCCCCGAAGGCGCGGTTGCCAAGATCACCGGCCTGAAGAACCCGGTGATGACCGGCCCGGCCCGGGTGTTTGAAGACGAACAGTCCGCACTCAAGGCCATCCTGGACAACAAGATTGTTCCCGGCGATGTGATGGTGCTGCGCTACCTGGGCCCCAAGGGCGGCCCTGGCATGCCCGAAATGCTGGCACCCACCGGCGCCTTGATTGGTCAAGGCCTGGGCGAAAGCGTAGGCCTGATCACCGACGGCCGCTTCTCCGGCGGCACCTGGGGCATGGTGGTCGGCCACGTGGCGCCGGAAGCCGCAGCCGGTGGCGTGATTGCGCTGGTGCAAGAGGGTGACTCCATCACCATCGATTCCCGCCAGCTGATTCTGGAACTGAATGTGCCCGAGGCCGAAATTGCCAAGCGCCGTGCGGCGTGGACGGCCCCTACGCCGCGTTACAACCGCGGTGTGCAGGCCAAGTTTGCGTTTAATGCCTCCAGCGCCAGCAAGGGTGCCGTGTTGGACAATTACTGATCCGTTGCAGGGCTTACGCCCTGCCACCAACAAAAAAGCGCCGCAATGCGGCGCTTTTTTGTTGGTGGTGCATTCACCCGTCCATCAACGGCGCTTTTTGCTTCCCAGCGTGCCAATGGCCTTGCGGTTGTTGTCAATGCGCGCCTGCTTGCGTGCGTTTTCACGTTCCATGGCCTTGCGTTTGGTGTACCCCGAGCTATCGGCCCAGGACCACCAGGCCACGGCCAGACCAAACGGCGTGAGCACCAGCCACCACGACCAGGCGGCCACGGGGTCCACTTCCAGGTATTTCAGCGCCAAGAGCACCAAACCGATTCCCAAAAAATACATGACTCTCTCCTGCTGGGTTGCGCCAGCGCAAGGGTGGCGTCAACCGCTGTTACTACAATGGCGTTGAAGCACTGTAAACCAACCCACGAGGTCTCGATGAAAAAATCCCTGATCACCTTGGCACTGGGCGCAAGCGCCCTCTTGTCCGCTGCACCCGCCTTTGCAGACCTGGCGCTGGCCACTTCCAAAAACTGCATGGCCTGCCATGCCGTGGACAAGAAACTGGTGGGCCCCGCCTACAAAGACGTAGCCGCCAAGTACAAGGGCGACAAGACCGCCGTGGACAAACTGGCCACCAAAATCATCAAGGGTGGCAGTGGTGTGTGGGGCGCGGTGCCCATGCCCGCCAACGCCCAGGTGAACGAAGCCGATGCTAAAAAGCTGGCGACCTGGATACTGGCCACCAAATAAGTCCCGAGGAGACAACGGCCCGCTTGCAAAAGCCGGCCGCCAACGGAAAAAGCCGCAACACGCAAGTGCTGCGGCTTTTTGTTTGGGGCGAGAAGCATCGCCCCAAACAGCCTTTTAATAGGCCTGGCCTAATTGATCCAAGATGGCGGGGTTTTCCAACGTAGACGTGTCTTGTGTCACGGCTTCACCCTTGGCCAACGAGCGCAGCAGGCGGCGCATGATCTTGCCAGAGCGGGTCTTGGGCAGGTTTTCACCAAAACGGATGTCCTTCGGTTTGGCGATCGGGCCGATCTCCTTGGCCACCCAATCCCGCAGTTCCTTAGCAATCGCTTTCGCCTCGTCGCCTTTGGGCATGGGACGCTTGAGCACGACGAACGCGCAGATGGCTTCGCCCGTCAGATCGTCAGGGCGGCCCACCACAGCAGCTTCGGCCACCAGGTCGGTTTTGGAGACCAGCGCAGATTCAATTTCCATCGTGCCCATGCGGTGGCCCGACACGTTCAGCACATCGTCAATACGCCCGGTGATGCGAAAGTAACCCCGGTCGGCACTGCGCACCGCGCCGTCACCGGCCAGGTACAACTTGCCGCCCATCTCTTCAGGGAAGTAGGCTTTCTTGAAACGCTCGGGGTCGTTCCAGATGGTGCGGATCATCGACGGCCAGGGGCGCTTGACCACCAGAATGCCGCCGGTGCCATTGGCAATGTCGTTGCCCACCTCGTCCACGATGGCGGCCATGATGCCGGGCAGTGGCAGCGTGCAACTACCGGGTACTAGCGGCGTAGCGCCAGGCAACGGCGTCATCATGTGACCGCCGGTCTCCGTCTGCCAAAAGGTGTCCACGATGGGGCAGTTCTCATGGCCCACGTTTTTGTAGTACCACATCCAGGCCTCGGGGTTGATGGGCTCGCCCACCGAACCGAGGATGCGCAGGCTGCTCAGATCGCTGCGGTCAGGATGGACTGCAGCATCGCTCTCGGCGGCCTTGATCAGTGAACGGATGGCGGTAGGCGCGGTGTAGAAGATGCTGCACTTGTGGCGTTCGATCATCTGCCAGAAGCGGCCAGCGTTCGGGAATGTGGGGATGCCTTCAAAGATGATTTGCGTGGCACCGGCGGCCAGCGGGCCATAGGCCACATAGGTGTGGCCAGTGATCCAGCCAATGTCGGCGGTGCACCAGAACACATCAGCGGGCTTCAAATCAAACGTCCAGTCCATGGTCAGCTTGGCCCACAGCAGGTAGCCGCCTGTGGAATGCTGCACGCCCTTGGGCTTGCCGGTAGAACCCGAGGTGTAAAGGATGAAGAGCGGGTGCTCGGCGCCCACGGGCACCGGTGCACATTCGGTGCTTTTGCCGGCCAGTGCTTCGGTGAAAGTCTTGTCACGGCCTGGCACCATGTTGCAGGCAGTTTGGGTGCGCTGGTACACGTACACGGTCTTGATGGACTCGCAGCCACCCATGGCCAGACCTTCGTCGACGATGGCCTTCAATGGCAGTTCTTTACCGCCACGCATCTGGTAATTGCTGGTGATCACAGCCACAGCACCGGCGTCGATGATGCGTTCTTGCAGTGCCTTGGCCGAAAAGCCGCCAAACACCACACTGTGCGTCGCGCCAATGCGTGCACAGGCTTGCATGGCAATCACGCCTTCCAGCGTCATGGGCATGTAGACCAGCACGCGGTCACCCTTTTTCACACCATCGGCCTTCAGTGCATTGGCAAACTGGCTCACACGGGCCAGTAGCTCTTTGTAAGTGGTCTTGGTCACCGTGCCGTCGTCGGCTTCAAAGATCACTGCCACCTTGTTTTCGGTCGGTGTGCCGATGTGTTTGTCCAGGCAGTTGGCGGAAGCGTTGAGTTCACCGTCGTCAAACCACTGGTAAAACGGCGCGTTGGATTCGTCCAGCGTGCGGGTGAAGGGCTTGTTCCAGACCACGTTTTCACGCGCCAGGCGGGCCCAGAAGCCTTCAAAGTCTTTGTCCGCCTCGGCACACAGGGCGTTGTAGCCCTCCATGCCGGACACGCGGGCGGCCTTGACCATGGCCTCGCTGGGGGGGAAAACGCGGTTTTCAACCAGCAGAGATTCCATAGCCGATGTCGATGTACTCATATTTTTGTCTCCTCGAACGTATCAAAACTGCCCGGACTGTCGTAGTCTGCACTTACAAGCCACTGACTGGCTCAAAGCTTACAAATTTGCGCCGAGACCCGGGCAACGGCCTCAGGTCACCAAATACAAGCCAAATCGACCTCTAACCCCCGTGGATATTGCGCAAACAGCTATTGATTCAATAGCAATTAACGCACCCACTCAACGCCCCGTCATGTCCGCGGGCACCACCCACTGGTCAAACTGCTCTGCCGTCAGGTAACCGCTGGCCACGGCCGCGTCGCGCAGGCTGCTGCCCTCCTTGTGGGCCTTTTTGGCAATGGCTGCTGCCTTGTCATAGCCAATGTGCGGGTTCAGCGCGGTGACCAGCATTAGCGAACGGCCCACCAGTTCGGCGATGCGTTCGCGGTTGGGCGCAATGCCCACAGCGCAGTGGTCGTTGAAGCTGACCATGCCATCGCTCAGCAGGCGCACGCTTTGCAAAAAGTTGTGCGCCACCAGCGGGCGGAACACATTGAGCTCGAAGTTACCCGACGCCCCCCCAAAATTGATCGCCACGTCATTGCCAAACACCTGCGCCGCCAGCATGGTCAGGGCCTCACTCTGCGTGGGGTTGACCTTGCCCGGCATGATGCTGGAGCCCGGTTCGTTCTCGGGAATGCTCAGCTCACCGATTCCGCTGCGCGGACCACTGGCCAGCCAGCGCACGTCATTGGCGATCTTCATGAGGCTGGCGGCCAACGTCTTGAGTGCGCCATGCGCATGCACCAGTGCGTCCACGCTGGCCAGCGCTTCAAACTTGTTGGGCGCGGTGACAAAGGGCAAGCCGGTGAGAGTGGCGAGCTCGGCGGCCACCTGCTCCGCATAACCTTTGGGTGCGTTCAGGCCCGTGCCCACGGCCGTGCCACCCAGCGCCAGTTCGCACAGGTGCGGCAGTGCGGCGCGCACATGGGCCTCACCGTGGGTGAGCTGCGCCACATAGCCCGAGAACTCTTGGCCCAGCGTGAGCGGTGTGGCGTCCTGCAAATGGGTGCGGCCGATCTTCACGATGCTGTCAAACTCGGCTGACTTCTGCGCCAACGTCGCACGCAGCTTCACAATCGCGGGCAACAGTTTGTGCGTGATCGCATCCACCGCCGCCACATGCATGGCTGTGGGGTACACGTCGTTGCTGGACTGGCTGCGGTTCACGTCGTCATTCGGGTGCACCAGCCGCCCTTCCCCGCGCGCGCCGCCCAGCAGTTCGCTGGCGCGGTTGGCAAGCACCTCGTTCACATTCATATTGGTTTGTGTGCCCGAACCGGTTTGCCAGACCACCAGCGGAAATTCATGCGGGTGTTGGCCGGCAATCACCTCATCCGCAGCGGCCACGATGGCCAGGGTCTTGGCCGCATCCTGCAGGCCCAGCGCATGGTTGACCCGGGCCGCGCTGCGTTTGGCCTGGGCCAGCGCACGGATGATCTCCACCGGCTGGCGCTCACCCGAAATGTCAAAGTTCTGCAGCGAGCGCTGGGTTTGTGCGCCCCACAGCCGGTCGGCGGGCACCTCAATGGGGCCAAAGGTGTCGCGTTCGGTACGGGAAGGGCTTGTAAGACGCATGGAAGGCTTGGCAGGGCTGACCTGTCAAAATAGCGGTTGGAAGATTTTCAGCATAGCCCTCAATCAAAGCAATACCCCGCACCAGGGAGATTGCCATCAACGCCCACCGCCATGACGACCTCCATCCGCCAAGCCGACCTGATCGAATCCGTCTCTGCCGCGCTGCAGTACATCAGCTACTACCACCCCGCCGACTACATCGCCCACCTGGCCCGCGCCTACGACCGCGAGCAAAGCCCCGCTGCCAAGGACGCCATCGCGCAGATCCTGACCAACAGCAAGATGAGCGCCACCGGCCACCGCCCGATCTGCCAGGACACCGGCATCGTCAACGTGTTCCTCAAAGTCGGCATGGACGTGCGCTGGGAAGGCTTCACGGGCTCTTTGGACGACGCGATCAACGAAGGCGTGCGCCAGGGCTACAACCACCCGGACAACACCTTGCGCGCGTCCGTCGTGGCAGACCCCGAGTTCCTGCGCAAGAACACCAAAGACAACACGCCCGCAGTCATCTTCACCGAGCTCGTACCCGGCAGCACCTTGGAAGTGACGGTCGCCGCCAAAGGCGGTGGTTCCGAGAACAAAAGCAAGATGTACATGCTCAACCCCGGCGACTCGGTGGTGGACTGGGTGCTGAAGACCGTGCCCACCATGGGCGCGGGCTGGTGTCCGCCCGGCATGTTGGGTATTGGCATCGGTGGCACCGCCGAAAAAGCCGTGCTGATGGCCAAGGAAAGTCTGATGGACGACCTGGACATGTACGAGTTGCAAGCCAAGCAGGCCTCCGGTGCAGCACTGGATAACGTCGAAAAACTGCGCCTGGAGTTGTTCGAGAAGGTCAACGCCTTGGGCATTGGCGCGCAGGGCCTGGGCGGCCTGACCACGGTGCTAGACGTGAAAATCAAGATGTACCCGACCCACGCGGCCAGCAAACCCATTGCCATGATCCCGAACTGCGCAGCCACGCGCCACGCCCACTTTGTGATGGACGGTAGCGGCCCGGTCTACCTGACCCCACCGTCGCTGGATCTGTGGCCCAACGTGAACTGGACGCCCGACTACCAGCAAAGCAAAAAGGTCGACCTGAACACACTGACGCCCGCCGAAGTGGCGAGCTGGAAGCCCGGCCAGACCCTGCTCCTGAACGGCAAGATGCTGACCGGCCGCGACGCTGCCCACAAGCGCATCAAGGACATGCTGGCCAAGGGCGAGAAGCTGCCAGTGGACTTCACCAACCGCGTCATCTACTACGTGGGCCCTGTGGACCCGATCAAGGGTGAAGCCGTCGGCCCCGCCGGCCCCACCACCGCCACCCGCATGGATGGCTTTACCGAGATGATGCTGGCCCAAACCGGCCTGATCTCCATGGTCGGCAAGGCTGAGCGCGGCCCGGTCGCTATTGAAGCCATCAAGAAACACAAGAGCGCGTACCTGATGGCGGTGGGCGGTGCCGCTTATCTTGTGTCCAAAGCGATCAAACACGCCGAAGTGGTGGGTTTTGCCGACCTGGGCATGGAAGCGATTTACGAGTTTGACGTGGTGGACATGCCCGTCACCGTGGCGGTAGATTCGGGTGGCACGAGCGCACACATCACCGGCCCGGCCGAATGGCAAAAGAAGATTGCCACGGGCGAGTTCAAGAGCATTCCCGTCACCTCCCACTAAACACCGCGTTAGGCCCTTGGTGCTCACCACGGCAATGCCCGCTGCCACCCGCCCCATCGGGGTGTTTGACAGCGGCGTGGGCGGCCTGAGTGTGCTGCGAGCGTTGCGCGCAGAGTTGCCGCACGAGCGCTTCGTCTACGTGGCCGACAGCGGCCACGCGCCCTATGGCGAGCGGGACGATGGCCACGTCACCACCCGCTCGCACGCCATAACCGACTACTTGCTGGGGCAACACCAGATCAAGGTACTGGTGGTGGCCTGCAACACGGCCACGGCAGCGGCCATCAAAACCCTGCGTGCGGCATACCCTGGCATTCCGCTGGTGGGTATTGAGCCCGCGCTCAAGCCCGCAGCAGCCGCCAGCCAGACCAAGACCGTGGGTGTGATGGCGACGCGGGGCACTCTGCAAAGCGAGAAATTCCAGGCCCTGCTGGCCTCGCTGCACGGGCAAGCCACCTTTGTACTGCAGCCCTGCGATGGATTGGCGATTGCCATCGAACGCAACGACGCTACAAAAATAGAAGCACTCTGCGCAGAGTACACGGGGGCTATGGGCCTGTTTGGCTTGAATTCTGAGGCCATGGACACGCTCGTGCTCGGCTGCACGCACTACCCATTTGTCGAATCCGTACTGCGGCGCTCCATTGGCACCCAGGTGGCCCTGCTGGAAGGTGGGGCGCCAGTGGCCCGCCAAACCCGGCGCTTGCTGGAGGCCACGGGGCTGCTATCGCCCGCAATCGCAGAGCGGCCGGCGGCTACCACCCAGTTCTTCACCACCGGCCAAGTCGAAGACCTGCGCAGCGCGGCGATGCGCTGGCTGCAGCTGGACGCCAGCGTCAGCGCCTTGGCAATCTGAAAACCGGGGAATAAGAAGAGCAGGCGGAAGGGAGCAGAAAGCCAGGTGGCCTGTCCGACAGGAATCGAACCTGTGACCTACAGCTTAGAAGGCTGTTGCTCTATCCAACTGAGCTACGGACAGAAAAAACAAAGGCCCCGAAGTATGACTACCCTGGGGCCTTTGTTATTGAATAATGGTCGGCGTACAAGGATTCGAACCTTGGACCCCCTGCTCCCAAAGCAGGTGCGCTACCAGGCTGCGCTACACGCCGACAGCTGGTATTCTAACCGCTGATAAAACCCTCTTCAGCGGGGTACCCCAATTAATTTTTTGCGCCCATCCATGGCCTCATCCCTTCCCCCACTCACGTGGCTAGACCCCGGAGAAGCTTTCCCTGAGGTCACTGTTGCATGGGGCAGCGAGAGCGATGCGCCGGGCCTGTTGTGCGCAGGCGCTGACCTGCTGCCCCAGACCCTGCAAGCGGCCTACGCGCAAGGGATCTTCCCCTGGTTCAGCGACGGGCAGCCCATTTTGTGGTGGAGCCCGAACCCGCGCATGGTGCTGCGCGTGCAAGACTTTCGGCTGCACCGCTCCCTACGCAAAACCTTGCACGCGTTTGCAGATACGGCGGGCTGCGAGGTGCGCATGGACACAGCGTTCGCCCAGGTCATCCAGGCCTGTGCCGAATCCTCCCGCCGTGGACAGTCCGGCACCTGGATCGTGGACGACATGGTGGCCGCTTACACCCGGCTGCACACGCTAGGCCTGGCCCACAGTGTGGAAACCTGGTGTGATGGTGCATTGGTGGGGGGGCTGTACTGCATTGGCATCGGCCAGGCAGTGTTTGGCGAGTCGATGTTCATGCGCCAAACCGACGCCTCCAAGATTGCCCTGGCCGCGCTCGTCGCGTTCTGTCGACACTCGGGTATCCAGATGGTGGACTGCCAGCAAAATACCCAGCACCTGGCGTCTCTGGGCGCGCGTGAAATGCCACGTGCCGATTTTGTGCAACATGTCCACCAGGCCCGAGAGGCGCCAGCGCCCCACTGGGAGTTCAGCCCTCTATACTGGAATCAACTTTTGTCTGCCTGATGCCGCGCCTCCATGACAGACCTGACTGACCTCCCACTCCAGGCCCTGCAGTTCTACGCCACAGCGCCGTACGACTGCAGCTACCTGCCCGATCGCCAGGCGCGGTCGCAGGTGGCCACGCCCAGCCACCTGATCGACAACAACGCCTACTCCGGGCTAGTGGCCAAGGGATTCCGGCGCAGCGGCATGTTCACCTACCGCCCCTATTGCGATGGCTGCCAGGCGTGCACCCCGTTGCGCGTCAATGCAGAGGGTTTTGTAGCCAACCGCAGCCAGCGTCGCGCCTGGAAGCAACATGCGCAGCTGGAGGTGCGGGTGTTGAAGCTGGGTTATGTGGCCGAGCATTACGCGCTGTACTTGCGCTACCAAACCAGCCGCCATGCCGGTGGCGGCATGGACGAGGACAGCGTGGACCAGTACATCCAGTTTTTGCTGCAGAGTCGGGTGAATTCACGCCTGGTGGAGTTCCGCGAACCCTCGGCCACGGGGGCCTTGGGCGAGTTGAAGATGGTGTCCATCCTCGACGTGCTCGACGATGGGATCTCCGCGGTCTACACCTTCTTCTCGCCCGACCTGCAGGCCAGCTACGGGACGTTCAACGTACTGTGGCAGCTGGCGCAAGCCAAGCGTCTCGGTCTGCGTTATGTCTACCTGGGGTACTGGATCGAACAAAGCCCCAAGATGCGCTACAAGTCGCTGTTCCGGCCCTACGAACTGCTGCAGAACGGGCAATGGGTTGGGGGCACTGCAGACACCGCAAGCGCAAATACGTCTGACGAACACCACACGCCGACCGCCATGGGGCCAGCACAGGGTTAACATCGGACGACTGACCGACTATGACCAAAAAAGACCTCGACCCGCCCAACACCCCCACGGTGCAAGTGATTGAACGCATGTTCACCCTGATTGATGTGCTGGCCTCGCGCGAGGAAGCCATTCCCCTGAAGGAAATCAGCGAGAAGGCGGGCCTGCACCCCTCTACCACCCACCGCATCCTGAATGACTTGGTGGCGGGGCGTTATGTGGATCGGCCGCAATCGGGCAGCTACCGCCTGGGCATGCGCCTGCTGGAGCTCGGCAATTTGGTCAAAGCACGTTTGAACGTGCGCGACGCAGCGCTGATTCCCATGCGCGAGCTGCACAAGCTGACACAACAGCCAGTCAACCTGAGCATGCGCCAGGGGGACGAAATCATTTATGTGGAACGGGCCTACAGCGAACGCTCCGGCATGCAAGTGGTGCGTGCCATTGGTGGCAGGGCCCCCTTGCACCTGACCTCGGTAGGCAAGCTTTTTTTGGCTGCCGACGACCCCCAGCGCACACGGGCCTATGCCACACGCACGGGTTTGCAGGGCCACACCAAAAACAGCATCACCGACCTGGAAACCCTGGAGCGAGAGCTGTCCAAGGTGCGCCAGTATGGCCAAGCCAGCGACAACGAAGAACTGGAGTTGGGTGTGCGCTGCATGGCAGCAGGCATTTACGACGACCAGGCCAAGCTCGTTGCAGGCCTGTCGATTTCGGCGCCCTCAGGGCGGCTGGAAGATGATTGGTTGCCCAAGCTGCAGGAAACTGCCAAGCAGATCTCGGAAACCTTGGGGTACCGGGGCCACAGAAAATAACACCTAGCGCCAGACGGCGCTAGGTGTTGCATCTCACATCACCCGCGGCGGGCATGTTCCCTGCTTGCCAAAGGTGCTGGGCGCACCCCAGGCGTGTGGTTGGTTTCCACCCATTTGCGCACACGCTCTGCATCACCAATGCGGCTGAGTTTGCCCGCCGAATCCAGAAACACCATGATGAGCTTGCGGCCGGCCACTTTGGCCTGCATCACCAAACATTGGCCCGCTTCGGTGATGTAGCCGGTTTTCTGCAAACCGATATCCCACGATGGATTTTTGACCAAGCGGTTGGTGTTGTTGTACTGCAAGGTGCGGTTGCCAACAGCCACTTGGTAGCCGGTGGAGGTCGACAGCTCCCGCAGAACAGGGTCACTGTGGGCATAGTTGACCAGCGTGGCCAAATCCTTGGCGCTGGACTGATTTTTGCTCGACAGGCCGGTTGGCTCTACGTAACGGGTGTCCTGCATGCCCATCAGCTTGGCCTTGATGTTCATTTGGGTCACAAAAACCTGCAAACCACCTGGGAATGTGCGCCCCAGGGCATGCGCCGCGCGGTTCTCACTGGCCATCAGGGCCAGATGCAACAACTCACCGCGACTCAGTTCAGTGCCTACGCGCAAACGGGAGGAGCTGCCTTTTTCGGTGTCCACGTCAGCCTGGGTGATCGTGATGATTTCGTCCATGGGCAGTTGGGCTTCGCTGACCAGTACACCCGTCATGAGCTTGGTGATGGAGGCGATAGGCAACACCGCCGATTCATTTTTGCTGAACAAGACTTCATTGGTGTCCTGGTCGACGACCAGCGCCACGCTGGACTTCAGATCCAGCTCGTCTTGCATACCGTGCAATCCCGCCAACTGCCCATACGAAGGCCTGGGGGGTGCCACAGCGACCACTTTGCGAACCAGCTTGGGGCGGGCGGTCTTTTTAACTACCGCTTTCTTCGCCAAAGCTTGTTTGGCTACCGGCTGAACGGTACGCGGCTTCTTACGCTGCGCGGCGGCTGCCCCTTCTTGGGGCAAAAACATGAAGGCTGCTACCAAGCCGCCAACACAGAGTTGCATAAGTCCGCGTTTCAACATAAGTCCTTCCAGAAGTAAGAAAACCGTAATTTCCTTACACACCCAATAGTCGTGAACTACAGTTTAAACAGAAAACCTATGCTAGATCAACAACTTGCAGGCCAAACCTCAAGAATATTTGTATGTCTGGCCTTAACCTTGGGCCGCCACCCGGTCGGATTTGCTTTGTAACTTGTTCAAAGCGCTCAAATAGGCCTTGGCCGAGGCCACCACAATGTCGGGATCGGCTCCCACACCGTTCACCACGCGCCCGCTGTTTTGCAGGCGCACAGTGACTTCACCCTGGCTCTCGGTCGATCCGCTGATGGCGTTGACCGAATACAAGACCATCTCGGCCCCGCTCTTCACATGGGCCTCAATCGCCTTCAGGGACGCATCGACGGGGCCATTGCCATCCGAGTCACTCTTCACCTCTTTGCCAGCCACCGTGAACACCACCGCCGCATGGGGGCGCTCACCGGTTTCGCTGTGCTGCGACAGGGACACAAAACTGTATTGCTCCTTCTCCAGCGTGACGCTGTCATCGCTGACCAGCGCCAGAATGTCTTCGTCGAAGATGTCGCTTTTGCGATCAGCCAGCTCCTTGAAACGCGCAAAGGCAGCATTGATTTCGGCCTCACTCTCCAGTTGCACCCCCAGCTCCTGCAGGCGCTGCTTGAACGCATTGCGGCCACTGAGCTTGCCCAGCACAATTTTGTTGGCGGTCCAGCCCACGTCTTCGGCACGCATGATCTCGTAGGTGTCACGCGCCTTCAACACACCATCCTGGTGAATACCAGAGGCGTGGGCGAAAGCGTTGGCCCCCACCACGGCCTTGTTGGGTTGCACCACAAACCCCGTGGTCTGGCTGACCATACGGCTGGCGGCCAAGATGTGCTTGGCATCAATGCCCAACTCCAATCCGAAATAGTCCTTGCGGGTTTTGACCGCCATGACAATCTCTTCCAGACTGCAATTGCCGGCCCGCTCACCCAGACCATTGATGGTGCACTCCACCTGGCGCGCGCCACCGATCTTCACACCGGCCAACGAGTTGGCCACCGCCATGCCCAGGTCGTTGTGGCAATGCACGGACCAGATGGCTTTATCCGAATTCGGAATACGCTCGCGCAAAGTCTTGATGAACTCGCCATACAACTCTGGGATGGCATAACCCACGGTGTCGGGCACATTGATGGTGGTTGCGCCCTCGGCGATGACAGCTTCCAGCACGCGACACAAAAAATCCACATCGCTGCGATAGCCGTCTTCGGGGCTGAATTCCACATCCGCCACCAAGTTGCGGGCAAAACGCACGGATTGTTTGGCCTGCTCAAACACCTGGTCTGGTGTCATGCGCAGCTTCTTCTCCATGTGCAAAGGAGACGTGGCAATGAAGGTGTGGATACGCGCGCTGTTGGCACCTTTAAGGGCTTCCGCCGCGCGGGAGATATCACGGTCATTGGCACGCGACAACGAACAAATGGTGGAGTCTTTGATGGTGTTGGCAATCAGCTGCACAGCCTCAAAATCTCCATTAGAACTGGCTGCAAAACCGGCTTCGATCACATCCACCTTCAGACGCTCCAGTTGGCGTGCAATGCGCAGCTTCTCGTCACGGGTCATGGACGCGCCGGGCGATTGCTCGCCGTCGCGCAAGGTGGTGTCAAAAATAATCAGTTTGTCTGCCATACCCGTTCTCCTCATTCTTCCATTCACATGTGCAAGCCGCGTTCTTCGGGCTCGTCGGTTGACGTGCTGATCACGCTGGTGCGCACCCCCCGGGCCCGGCGCACGCCGTACACCACATAACCGCTCACGCCGTACACCACAAACACACCGAACATCACGGTGGGCGGGTCAATATTGATCACCGCAATGCCCAGGGCGATCAGCACGATCACGGCAAACGGTACGCTGCGTTTCATGCTCACGTCTTTGAAGCTATAAAACGGCACATTGGTCACCATGGTCAACCCTGCGTACAGGGCCAAAGTAAACATGATCCACGGCACGGGCAGCGCGAACGCCCCCAGTTCCAACGCGTCAGTCCCCTTCAGGCCACTCTCCGTCAACAACCAGATGAAACCCGCCACCAGGGCGGCAGCAGCGGGTGAGGGCAAGCCTTGAAAATAACGCTTGTCCACCACCGTCGTATTCACATTGAAGCGCGCCAAACGCAAGGCTGCACAGGCACAGTACACAAAGGCCGCAATCCAGCCCCAACGGCCCAAGCCTTGCAAAGCCCATACGTACGAAATCAAGGCGGGTGCCGCACCAAAGGACACCATGTCCGACAAGGAGTCCATCTGCTCACCAAAGGCGCTCTGGGTGTTGGTCATGCGGGCCACGCGCCCGTCCAGACTGTCCAGCACCATGGCACAAAAAACGCCCACGGCGGCTTGGTCAAAGCGACCATTGATGGCCATCACGATTGCGTAAAACCCGCCGAACAAAGCAGCCAGCGTGAACAAATTGGGCAACACGTAGATGCCCTTGCGCCGCTTGGAAATCACAACACCTTCTGTGCCGTTGTCTTTTAAATCAGAACCGTCATGCATGTAGTTTCTCCTCGATCGCAGCAAGACACTCCGGATCCCGTTGACCCAGGACGGCCTCGCGCCACCAACACACACCAGTGTAAGCCAGCCCAAGCCCCCAAAAGCACAAGCCCCACAAAAGGAAAAGGCCACCAAGGTGGCCTTTTCACAGGTCGCGCAAGAATCAGTTGCGGGTTTGGTCAACCAGCTTGTTCTTGGCAATCCAAGGCATCATGGCGCGCAGCTTGGCACCCACAACTTCAATGGAGTGCTCGGACGTCAGGCGGCGGCGAGCGGTCATGCTGGGGTAGCCAGTGCGGCCTTCCAGAATGAACATCTTGGCGTATTCGCCAGTCTGGATGCGCTTCAGCGCATTGCGCATGGCGACGCGGGATTCGGCGTTGATCACTTCAGGACCGGTCACGTACTCACCGTACTCCGCATTGTTGGAGATCGAGTAGTTCATGTTGGCAATGCCGCCTTCGTAGATCAGGTCCACGATGAGCTTGAGCTCGTGCAGGCATTCGAAGTAAGCCATTTCAGGGGCGTAGCCGGCTTCGGTCAGGGTCTCGTAACCCATCTTGATCAGCTCGACCGCACCGCCGCACAACACGGCCTGTTCGCCGAACAAGTCGGTTTCGGTTTCTTCCTTGAAGTTGGTTTCAATGATGCCGGCCTTGCCGCCACCGTTGGCCATCGCGTACGACAGAGCCAAGTCACGGGCCTTGCCGGTCTTGTCCTGGTGCACAGCCACGAGGTGGGGCACGCCGCCACCCTGGGTGTAGGTGTTACGCACGGTGTGGCCTGGGGCCTTGGGAGCAACCATCCACACGTCCAAGTCAGCACGGGGCACGACCTGGTTGTAGTGCACGTTGAAACCGTGGGCAAAGGCCAGCGAAGCGCCTTGCTTGATGTTGGGTTCCACGTTGTTCTTGTACACGCCAGCGATGTCTTCATCGGGCAACAAGATCATGACCACGTCAGCGGCCTTGACGGCATCGTTGACTTCCATCACGGTCAGGCCGGCCTTGCCAACCTTGTCCCAGGAAGCGCCACCCTTGCGCAGACCAACCACGACCTTGACGCCGCTGTCGTTCAGGTTTTGTGCGTGGGCGTGGCCCTGGCTGCCGTAACCGATGATGGCAACAGTCTTGCCCTTGATCAGGCTCAGGTCACAATCCTTGTCGTAAAAAACTTTCATTTTTCTCTCCGAAATAAATATTGGCGAAAAGCGCCCAGTTGCAAAAACTACCCAAGCTCAGGGCGAACGGTAAACACTGTCGCCAAACAATCCCTGCGTGGTGAGCCAGCCGAAGCACACACAGGAAAACCGAAATCAAACCCGCAGAATGCGCTCACCACGGCCAATACCGCTGGAGCCCGTACGCACCGTCTCCAAAATCGCCGCACGCTCGATGGCTTCGAGGAATGCATCGTTCTTGGATTGGTCGCCCGTGAGTTCAATCGTGTAACTTTTTTCAGTGACATCGATGATGCGACCGCGGAAGATATCCGCCATACGCTTCATCTCTTCACGCTCCTTGCCCACCGCACGCACCTTGACCATCATGAGCTCGCGCTCGATGTAGGCGCCTTCGGTCAGGTCCACCACCTTCACGACTTCAATCAACCGGTTCAGATGCTTGGTGATTTGTTCAATCACGTCATCCGACCCGGACGTCTGAATTGTCATGCGGGACAACGTGGGGTCTTCGGTGGGAGCCACCGTCAGGGATTCAATGTTGTAACCACGGGCCGAGAACAGGCCCACTACGCGGGAAAGAGCGCCAGGCTCGTTTTCCAGCAAAACTGCAATGATGTGTTTCATAAATACCGATTCCTCTTTTCGTTGCCCTCCCCGTGCGGCGGTAACCGCACAGCTTGGCAGACAATAGATTCATTCAAAAATGATAGCGATCCGCGCATACTCCATGCGGGCTAGACCCCTATTTCGCTTGTAATCCGGGCTTACAGATCCTCCGAACCCAGCAGCATTTCGGTAATGCCCTTGCCGGCCTGCACCATGGGGAACACGTTCTCCGTGGGGTCCGTGCGGAAGTCCATGAACACCGTGCGGTCCTTGAGCTTGCGGGCTTCGCGCAGCGCGGGCTCTACATCACCCGGCTTTTCGATCAGCATGCCAACGTGGCCATAGGCCTCGGCCAGCTTGACGAAGTTGGGCAGCGCATCCATGTAGCTGTGGCTGTAGCGGCCCTCGTACTCCACCTCTTGCCACTGGCGCACCATGCCCAGGTAGCGGTTGTTCAAGGAGCAGATCTTGATCGGCGTGTTGTACTGCAGGCAGGTCGACAGCTCCTGGATGTTCATCTGCACCGAGCCCTCGCCGGTGATACAGAACACTTCGCTGTCGGGCTTGGCCAGCTTGATACCCATGGCGTAGGGAATGCCCACACCCATGGTGCCCAGACCGCCGGAGTTGATCCAGCGGCGTGGTTCGTCAAACTTGTAGTACTGCGCGGCCCACATCTGGTGCTGGCCCACGTCGGACGTGATGTAGGTGTCCACGTCCTTGGTCATGTTCCACAACGTCTCGACCACGTACTGGGGCTTGATAACGTCGCCATTGCCCAAGCTGTATTTCATGCAATCGCGCTTGCGCCAGCCTTCGATGGTGTCCCACCAGGCGCCCAGTGCGTTCGCATCGGGCTTGGTGCTGCCCTCGCGGATCATGGCGATCATTTCGTTAAGCACGTCTTTCACGTCGCCCACAATCGGAATGTCCACCTTGACGCGCTTGGAAATACTCGACGGATCAATGTCGATATGGATGATCTTGCGTTCGTTCTGCGCAAAGTGTTTGGGGTTACCAATCACGCGGTCGTCAAAACGGGCGCCCACGGCCAGCAGCACGTCGCAGTTCTGCATGGCGTTGTTGGCTTCCACTGTGCCGTGCATGCCCAACATGCCCAGGAACTTGCGGTCGCTGGCGGGGTATGCGCCCAGGCCCATCAAGGTGTTGGTGCAGGGGTAACCCAGCATGTCCACCAGGGTGCGCAGCTCTGCCGAGGCATTGCTCAGCAACACGCCGCCACCGGTGTAAATATAGGGACGCTTGGCCGCCAGCAGCAATTGCAGCGCCTTGCGGATTTGTCCGCCATGGCCCTTGCGCACCGGGTTGTAAGAGCGCATTTCCACCGTTTCGGGGTAGCCGTGGTAAGGGACCTTTTTGAAGGACACGTCCTTCGGGATATCCACCACCACGGGGCCGGGGCGGCCGCTGCGTGCGATGTGGAAGGCCTTTTTCATCACATCAGCCATGTCCTTGGCGTCTTTGACCAGGAAGTTGTGCTTCACGATGGGGCGCGTGATGCCGACCGTGTCGCATTCCTGGAATGCATCCAAGCCAATGGCGTGTGTAGGGACCTGCCCACTGATGATCACCATGGGGATGCTGTCCATGTACGCCGTGGCGATGCCGGTCACGGCATTCGTCAGGCCAGGGCCGGAGGTAACCAGGGCCACACCCACGTCACCGGTGGCGCGCGCATAGCCGTCGGCAGCGTGCACAGCCGCCTGTTCGTGGCGTACCAGCACGTGCTGAATCGTGTCTTGTTTGTAAAACGCGTCGTAAATGTGCAAAACCGCGCCGCCGGGGTAACCCCAGATGTATTTGACGTTTTCGGCTTGCAGGGATTTGATCAGCACCTCCGCACCACGCAGCTCGGGAACGGCGGGGGTAGCAGCAGTGGGAGACTTGGACGCAGAGGATGCCGAAGCGATTTCAGCTTTAGTAATTTCCATGATGAACCTTTGTGAATTTCTCTAACGAAAAACCTTGGGTGCCCCTACGCAAACTCTTGTGGAGTCGTGTCGGGACTTGAGATCCAAGCCATGGGCGCACTGAATATTGCGCCGAACCAGGATCCGTTTGCCTTTTAATTTGCATCCGCATTATCGCACTGGTTTTGCTAGGCCCCTGCGCTCCCTGTGGATCGGGCCGACGCGGTGCCATAATCCGGGCGCGCTCAGCCCTGTTGGCGGCGGCAAACCCGTACTCAAAGGCCCCTACCGCTTGGCTACCGAACAAGAGCTGTCCGATTTTCTGAAAAGCGTCGAAGGGCGGGCCTTCAAGCGCTCGGTCTACCACGTGCGCAACGAGCAGGCGGCACTGGATATCGTGCAAGACAGCATGATGAAATTGGCCGAGCACTACGGGCACAAGCCCGTCAATGAACTACCCATGCTGTTCCAGCGCATTCTGTCGAACTGCACCCTGGACTGGTTCCGTCGGCAAAAAACCTACAACGCCCTGTTTTCGACCATGGGTGACTTCGAGTCATCCAACGAAGACGGGGATTTTGACCTGCTGGAAACCCTGCATTCCGAGAGTGTTCCGGAACAAAACGAAAGTTCCGAGACCCAACTGGAACGGGCACAAACCTTGCGGGCGATAGAAACTGAGATTTTGGAGCTACCGACACGTCAACGCGAAGCCTTTTTGATGCGTTATTGGGAAGACATGGACGTCGCGGAGACGGCCGCCGCCATGGGATGCTCCCAAGGAAGTGTTAAAACACACTGCTCTCGAGCGGTACATGCCTTGGGCGCCGCCCTCAAGGCCAAGGGAATTCGACTATGACAGCCAAACAACACGCCAACCACCGTATCGCCAGCCAGGATGATCTGGGCCGCGCCATCACGTCGCGCCTCCATGAGGCATCCCAGCAACTGCCCCATGACGTGAGCGAACGCCTCAAGGCCGCCCGCATGTTGGCGCTGGAAAAGCGCCGTCAGGCGCAGGTGCGGCTTGCGTCGGCTGTCGTGGCATCGGGCGGCTCTGCAGCCCTGCAGCTGGGTGATGGCTTGCGCGGCAAATGGCGCTTGCTGGGCGCTTGGCTGCCTTTGCTGGCCTTGGTGGCCGGTCTGGTGACCATCGATTTTGTGCAAGACGACTTCCGTGCCCAGGAAATTGCCGATGTGGATGTGGAACTGCTGACCGACGACCTGCCGCCAGACGCCTTTACTGACCCCGGTTTTGCCCAGTACCTGCGACTGAACCGCACTGAGTAAAGATCAACCGCCTCCACCCCAAGACCCATTGCCCCCGCTATGCGCCCGACTGACCTGCGACCCAAGACCTCCCTGCCACTGGCAAGCTGGGGCGTCGTGTGCCTGTTTGCAGCCGTTGCGCCTCTCTCCGTGTTGGCACAAGCCACCGCGACGCCAGCCCCTAAACCCCTCAGCACTCCGCTGATGGCACTGGCCTGGAAAGACCTGAGCGCCGTACAACGCCAGTCCCTCAAACCTCTTGAAAGTACCTGGGACACGCTCAACGACGGCCACAAACGCAAGTGGATTGCGCTGGCGCACAACTACCCCCAACTGGCCCAAGCCGAACAAACCAAAATGCACGGCCGCATGGCGGAGTGGGCAGCCCTCAAGCCACGTGCCCGAGAAATGGCGCGCTTGAACTTTGCGGAAACCAAAAAAGTGACACCCGCCGAGCGTGCCGCCAACTGGGAGGCCTACCAGGCCCTGAGCCCCGAAGAGAAAAAACGCTTGGCCAAAAAGACGCCTGCCAAACCTGCTGGTGCCGCCGTCTCCACCAAACCCCTGCCCCCCAGCAAACTCACCCCAGTGCCTGTAACCCGCCTGTCGCCCGAAACCGACCGGGCCAAGTTCACCGCACAACAGGCGATTGACCCCAACACCCTGTTGCCTTTGACGCCGCCTAAATAACAGGCTGCCAGCCTCAGAGGCCCACAAGCGCCTCTCTACAATCGGGGACATGTCATCCCCCGAATCTTTGCAAGCCGCCGCCTCCCTGTCCCTGGACGCCCCCAGCCTGCGCCGGCGTATGGCCTGCTGGCTTTATGAAGGCATGTTGTTGTTTGCTGTGGCTTTCCTCGCAACCTGGTTATTCAGCACATTGGGCCAAATGCGCAGTGGCATTGATCCGCGACGCCCGCTCCTCATAGCTTTCCTTTTCGTGATCTTTGGGATTTATTTCGTCTGGTTCTGGGCCCATGGTCAAACACTGCCCATGAAGACTTGGAATATCCGCTTGGTGGACCGCCAGGGACGTGCCGTCACCCAGCTGCGCGCCCTGGGACGCTACGCTTTAAGTTGGATCTGGTTTGTGCCGCCAGTCTTGGCCATTGCCTATTTCCACCTCAACGCCGGAGAAATGGTTGTCATCACCTTTGGCTGGATTGCGGTCTGGGCTCTGCTGAGCCGCTTCCATCCACAACGCCAGTTTTGGCACGATGTACTGGCCGGTACCCGACTGGTCACCTCCCTACCCCTGAGCCGCTGAAGCTCTTTTCCCATGGAACCTACTGTGCCAACTGTTGATATGCCGGTGAACCCGCAAAAAGAACGCACCGGGCTGAACCGTGTGTGGCATGCCTTCGGTTATTCACTAGCGGGGCTGCGGGCGGGCTGGGGCGAGACCGCCTTTCGCCAGGAATGCATTGCCGCTTTTGTGCTGGTGCCACTGAGTTTTTGGCTGGGCCAAACCTGGGTGGAAGTCGCCCTGCTGGCGGGCAGCGTGCTGCTGCTGATGGTGGTGGAGCTGCTCAACACCGCCATTGAGACCGCCATCGACCGTGTGGGGCCCGAGTGGCATGGCCTGTCCAAGCGCGCCAAGGATATGGGCAGTGCGGCGGTGCTGCTGAGCCTGCTGGTGTGTGCAGGCATTTGGCTGGCCGCGTTGGGCCAGCGCTTTCTGTAAACGGAGCGTTCAGCGCCGGGCCGCCCCAAGCTGAACACGCCCCCTCGGGGGGCAGCGACCCGCGCAGCGGTGGAGCGTGGGGGCCTTACTAGACTGCCGATTCGTCCTGTTCGCCAGTGCGGATGCGGATCACGCGTTCCACGCTGGTGACAAAGATCTTGCCATCACCGATCTTGCCGGTGTGGGCCGCCTTGACGATGGCGTCCACGCAGCGGTCCACATCTTCGGTCTTCACGACCACTTCCACCTTCACCTTGGGCAAAAAGTCGACCACGTACTCGGCGCCGCGGTAGAGCTCGGTATGGCCCTTTTGGCGGCCAAAACCTTTCACTTCGGTCACGGTCAAACCGGTCACACCGCAGTCGGCCAAGGCTTCGCGCACTTCTTCGAGTTTGAAAGGTTTAACAACTGCGGTGATTTGTTTCATGGTCTTGTCTCTGTAGAGGAATGAACGGGTGGGCAGCGCGGCTCACGCCCGGAACTTACTGGTAATAGGATAACGCCAATCCTTGCCAAAGCTGCGGTGCGTGACACGAATGCCCACGGGCGCCTGGCGGCGTTTGTACTCGTTGATCTTGATGAGGCGCGTCACCTTTTCCACATCGGCCCGCGCGAAGCCGGCAGCGATGATGGATTCGATGCTCTCGTCGTTCTCCATGTAGCGCTCCAGAATGCCGTCCAGCACCTCGTAGGGCGGCAGGCTGTCCTGGTCGGTCTGGTCGGGGCGCAGTTCGGCGCTGGGCGGGCGCGTGATGATTCGCTCGGGGATGGGGCTGGCGCCCGTGCCATACGGGTCGTGCAGATTGCGCCAGCGGCAGAGCTTGAAGACGGTGGTCTTGGCCAGATCCTTGATGACGGCAAAGCCGCCGGCCATGTCGCCATACAACGTGCAGTAGCCCGTGGCCATCTCGCTCTTGTTACCCGTAGTCAGCACAATGCTGCCGAACTTGTTGGACAGCGCCATCAGCAGCGTGCCGCGGATACGGGCCTGGATGTTCTCTTCGGTGGTGTCTTCGGCGCGGCCCGCAAACTCCTTCGCCAGCGAGGCCTTGAAGGCTTCGAACTCGGGCACGATGGAAATCTCGTCGTAGCGCACGCCCATGCGGGCGGCCATGTCGCGGGCGTCGATCCAGCTGATGTCGGCCGTGTAGGGCGAGGGCATCATCACCGCGCGCACCTTGTCGGCACCCAGCGCATCCACCGCCACCGCCAGCACCAACGCGGAGTCGATACCACCCGACAGGCCCAACAGCGCACCGGGGAAGCCGTTTTTGCCAATGTAGTCGCGTACACCAAGCACCAGTGCATCCCACAAATCCGCCTCAGGGCTGCGTTCTGGCTCCACAGATGCTACGATTTTCATAGCATCTTGCGCACGCTCCACGTGGGCTAGAAACAGATTTTCCTTGAAACTGGGCGCGCGACCGGCCACGGCACCGTCGGCGTTCAGCGCAAACGAGTGGCCTTCAAACACCACTTCGTCCTGCCCGCCCACCAGATGGGCATAGACCAGCGGCAGGCCCGTGGCCTGGCAGCGCTCAGCCATCTTGGCCTCACGCTCATAACCCTTGCCCACGTGGAAGGGGGATGCGTTGATAACGGCCAGCAGCTCGGCGCCAGCCTCTTGGGCCAGGCGTGCGGGCTCTTCAAACCACGCGTCTTCACAGATCAGCAGGCCGACCTTGACAGCGTCAGCGCCCTCACCGGCCGTAAACACGCAGACCCCTTTGCCGGGCGTGAAGTAGCGGCGCTCGTCGAACACCTGGTAGTTGGGCAGCTCGCGCTTGGCGTAGGTGGCGATCACCTGGCCCTCGCGCAGCACGCTGGCGGCGTTGTGGCGCTGCTGCACCGCGGTGGAGCGCGTGCGGCTGTCACCGCCCTGGGGGTGGCCCACCACTACGCAGAGGCCTTTTAACCCGGCTAGCTGCCGGGCCACGGCTTTCACGGCATCATCGCAGGCGGCGATAAAGGCGGGGCGCAGAAACAGGTCTTCGGCCGCGTAGCCGCAGATGGAGAGTTCGGGGGTGAGCAGCAGGCGCGCGCCGTCGGCATAGGCCCGGGTCGCCGCATCCACGATTTTTTTGACGTTACCGTCCAAGTCGCCAACGATGAAATTGAGTTGTGCAACGCACAGTGAAAGAGTCATGAACCAGCCAATAGTTGTTCGGGGCGGCGCGATGGGCGCCGCCATGGCGCAGGGTGCGCTCCATGGGTGAAGTCAATTATGTCATCGGGGTCCATGCCTCGGTGCTGGAGGTGGACGCAGCCGCTTGGGACGGCCTGCTGGCCGCACAGGCGCAGCCCAGCCCCTTTATGCGCCACGCCTACCTGGCCGCGATGGAAGAAAGCGGCAGCGCCACCGCCGACACCGGCTGGGCGCCGCACTGCATCACCCTGCACGCGGGCGGCGTGCTGCAGGCGGCCTGCATGGTCTATCTGAAGCACCATTCCTATGGCGAATACGTGTTCGACTGGGCCTGGGCCAGCGCATACCAGCAGCATGGCGTGCCCTACTACCCCAAGGCAGTGATTGCCGTGCCCTTCACACCCGTACCGGGTGCCCGGCTGCTGGCGCGGGATGCCAAAGCACGGGCCGCACTGCTGCGGGCCGTGGTGGACTGGTGCGAAGAGGTTGGCGCGTCGTCACTGCACACGCTGTTTGCGAGCGACGACGATGTACAAGCGAGTGATAACGCAGGCTTGATGCTGCGTCACACAGTCCAATTCCATTGGCAGAACACCGCCCCCGGCTACACCGACTTCGACGCCTTCCTAGCCAGCCTGGCGCAGGACAAGCGCAAGAAAATTCGCCAGGAGCGGCGCAAGGTGGCCGAGGCTGGCGTGACGTTTCGCCATGCGCAGGGCGCCGAGATTTCAGAAGCCGACTGGGACTTTTTCTACCGCTGCTACGAGCGCACCTACCTGGAGCACGGCAACCCGCCCTACCTGAACCGCGACTTCTTTGCGCGCATGGCCCACACCATGCCGGAGAACTGGCTGCTCTTTGTGGCGGAGCGCAACGGCCGTGCGGTTGCTAGCAGTTTGATAGCTATTGACGCATACTCCACCGGTGCTAGCGGTCTAAATGGCACTCAAACCACGCGTGTCGCCTATGGCCGCTACTGGGGCGCGCTGGAGCCGGTGGACTGCCTGCACTTTGAGGCTTGTTACTACCAGCCGCTGCAGTGGTGCATTGCCAACGGCTACCAGCGATTTGAGGGCGGTGCCCAGGGCGAGCACAAGATGGCGCGGGCCCTGCTGCCGGTTAAAACCACCAGCACGCACTGGCTGGCGCACCCCGCCTTTTCGGACGCCGTGGCCCGCTTTCTGGAGCGCGAGGGCCAGGGCATCGGTAACTACCTAGACGACCTAGGCCAGCGCTCGCCGTTCAAGCGGCCGGCCTGACCTGCTGCCACGCAGCTTAGAAGGTTTCCCAGTCGTCGTCCCCGCCGGCTGGGGTGACCTTGGTGCTGGTCTTGGGTACTACCGTGGTGGGGGCATGGGCCGCTGCAGCGGGCTGCACCTTGGGTTTGGCAGCAGGCGCCTTACCGGCGGGTGCATGGGCTGCGACGGGTTTGGCTGCAACTGGCTTGGTATCGCCACGGCGCTCGGGCCCCTTGAAGGCAGGCACCTTGGGCGCGTTGGATCGTACCTGGGCTTTGGGCAGATGCGCTACAGCATGGTGGCCAGCAGGCTCGTTGCCCAGCTTGAACACCGCCACCACCTGCACCAGGTCGTTGGCCTGGCTCTTCAGGCTGCTGGCGGCCGCTGCCATCTCTTCCACCAGCGCCGCGTTCTGCTGCGTGGCCTGGTCCATCTGCGTCACGGCTTCACCCACTTGGGCAACCCCGCTGCTTTGTTCAGAGCTGGCCGCTGAGATTTCTCCCATGATGTCGGTCACACGGCGGATGCTGCTGACAACTTCGGTCATGGTGGTGCCGGCTTTGTCCACCAGGGCCGTGCCTTGCTCCACCCGCTCCACGCTGGTGCCAATGAGGGTTTTGATTTCTTTGGCGGCTTCGGCGGAGCGTCCGGCCAGAGATCGGACTTCGGAGGCGACGACGGCAAAGCCGCGGCCCTGTTCTCCCGCCCGGGCGGCTTCTACGGCGGCGTTCAGGGCCAGGATATTGGTCTGGAAGGCAATGCCGTCGATGACGCTGATGATGTCGGCGATCTTGCGGGAGGATTCGTTGATGCCTTTCATGGTTTCCACGACTTGGCCGACGACTTCTCCACCCTGCACAGCCACCGTCGACGCGCTCATGGCGAGCTGGTTGGCTTCGCGGGCAGAGTCGGCGTTTTGCTTCACGGTGGAGCCGAGCTCCTCCATGCTGGCGGCCGTCTCTTCCAGCGCACTGGCCTGTTGTTCGGTGCGGGCACTCAGGTCGTTATTGCCCTGGGCGATCTCGGAACTGGCGTTGGCCACGCTGTCGGCGCTGGAGCGCACCTGGCGCAGCACGCCTTGGGTTTTCTCCACAAACTGGTTGAAGCCGGCGGCAATGGCGGCCAGCTCGTCATTGCCCGCCGTGGGTATGCGCTGGGTCAGGTCACCCTCGCCCGAGCCAATGTCCTGCATGGCGTTGCGCAGCACCACCAGCCGGCCCAGCAGCTGGGTCAGGAGGGCGCCAATTACCAGCACCGCAATCACAGCAATCGCCACGCTCCAAGCCGCGGCCGACCAGACCAGGGCCGTGACGCCCTGCATGGCTTCTGCGCGGTTCAGGGCCACCAGCAGGGTCCAGCTGGTACCGGAAATCGGCTGGGCATACACAAGGCGGGGTTCACCGCGCATCGTCACCTCGCGCAGGGTGCCGGCCTGGACCAGGGCGTCCAGACCGCCGCCGCCCAGCTCGGGGGCGATCTCGGTGATGGGTTTCATCGCCAGTGCCGTGTCCTCGTGCACCACAATCTTGCCGTCCTTGCCGACGATGAGGCCGTAGGTGCCTGGCGTGGGCCGGATGGAGGCCACATTACGCACCACGCCGTCCATGAACACGTCCAGTGCCGTGACCGCACTCACCTGCGCACCGTCCTTCACCGCCGAGGCAAAGGTAATTACCAGTTTTTTGGTGCCCGCATCCAGGTAAGGGTCGGTCACCACCGGGCCCGACTCCTTGGCCGCCAGTTGGTACCAGGGGCGCGAGGTGGGGTCGTAATCTGGCGGCAGCTCTTGCGGGCTGGAAAAGGCCGTGCGCTTGTCTGCAAAGCCGATGTAGGCGGTGTCCACATCCCCCGCAATCTTGGCCTGCTGGAGAAATTTGATGGGGTCCGCCTCGGGAATGGCGCCCGCAAACGAGATCACCACCTGCTTGCGCGAGGTGACCCAGTCCGCCACGCCCGCCGCGTGCGCGCGGGAGAGGGCCTTGGTCTGCTCCTCCAGAGACTGCAGCGCATGGCTGCGGGCCGTATAGACATTGGTAGCCGACAAAACCAGCAAGCCCGCGGCCACCAGCAGCCCCACGGTTGCCACAATTTTCCCGCGCAGGGAGGTCAAAAAACCAAGTGCCATCGTTTGTGCTCCAGTAAGTTCAGGTGGCCACTGCCACACCGATTTCGGCATTGCCCATCAACAATTCCATGTTCACCACAATCAGCATGCGCTCGCCCACATGGGCCAGCCCCAGGATAAAACGGGCGTCCAGCGCCGATTCGAATTGCGGCGTCGGCTTGATGGACTGGGCGCTCAGCGTCACCACATCCGACACGCCGTCCACCACCGCCCCCACCACACTGCCCCGCAGCTTGAGGATGATGACCACGGTGAAGTCGTTGTAAACAACGTGCGGCAAACGCAGCTTGAGGCGCAGATCCACAATGGGCACGATCACGCCGCGCAGATTGATCACACCTTTGACGAAACTGGGGGAATTCACCATGCTGATGGGCTGCTCGTAGGAGCGAATCTCCTGCACCCGCATGATGTCGATGGCGTACTCTTCGGTGCCCAGACGCAGGGTCAGGTACTGGCCGGAATCAGCATGGGCTGCGGCGCCCTGGGCAGGGCTGTGGTCCAGCATCGATGCGTTTCGTGGCACGTCCATAGGAACTCCTGATCAGGCCCGGCAAACGGGATTCCAACGCCTTGCAATTCATCATACACGCGCACCCCCGCTTCGGGAACCCGGCATTTGCAGTGTCAAAACGGGGCGTCCAGCTTGGGGCTGCGGCCCTTGGCAAACCCTAGCTGGCAGGCCCTGTGGGCACTGCTACCCTGTGCGCAGGAGACCCCACCATGAACACCTTGAGCGGCCTGGACGCCACCTTTTTGTACCTGGAGACGCCGCAGATGCCCATGCATGTGGGCTCGTTCTGTCTCTACGAACTGCCCGACACCCCGCGCTTCAGCCTGCACAAGGCCATCAGTGCCCACATTGGCCAGCGCCTGCACCTGGCCGCCGTGTTCACACGCAAGCTGGGCTTCATGCCGCTGGACCTGGGCCACCCGGTGTGGCTGCAGGCCGGTGAGGTGGACCTGGGCTTTCACATCCGCAAGGTCAAAGGCCGCACTCTGCCGCTGGCGCAAGCCCAGGCCCTGGCGGCCGAGCTGCACAGCGGCCTGATCGACCGCAGCCGCCCGCTGTGGGAGTTCCATGTGTTCGACCGCGTGTTGTGCCCGGACGGCACCGTGTGCGGCGCGATGTACTCCAAGATCCACCACGCCACGCTGGATGGCAAAAGCGGCACGGTATTGACGCAGGCCATGATGGACGTGGGCCCCACACCACGCGCCGTGCCGCCGCCCGACGAGAAGCCGCGCAAGGCGCAAAGCCTCAAAGTCGGCCAGATGCTGGGCGCGGTGTTCTCCGATTCACTGGCCCAGTACGCCAAGCTGGCGCGCGCGCTGCCCCAAGCCGCGCAGGCCCTGGGCAGCACCGTGGCGCGGCAAAGCCTGCAGGGCCAAGGCAGCGGCTTGCGCCCCAAGTCACCCATCACGCTGGCCCCGATGACCGACTTCAACGTGGCGGTGGGCACGGCGCGCAGCTTTGGCACCGCCAGCATTCCGTTTGAAGACTGCCGCGCCATGGCGCAGGCCGCAGGTGGCTCGTTCAACGACATCGTGCTGTGGATTTGCGCCACCGCACTACGCAGCTACCTGGCCCAGCACGGAGGCATTCCGCGCAAACCCCTGCTGGCCGCCATGCCGGTGAGCCTGCGCGAAGAGGGCAATACCGACTACAGCACCCAGGCCTCCATGACCGTGGTGGCACTGGGCACGCACCTGGCCCAGCCGCTCAAGCGCCTGCAGGCCATCATGGACTCCACCGCCAAGGTCAAGACCGCCATGGTGCAGCTCAAGGGCATGCTGCCCACCGACTACCCCTCGCTGTTGGCGCCGTGGATTGTGGGCGGCGTGGCCAAGGCCGCCTTCAAAACCTACAGCGCCACCGGCCTCTCGCACCGACTGCCCATGGTGGCCAACCTGGTCATCAGCAATGTGCCGGGCCCACGCGTGCCGCTGTACCTGGCCGGTGCACGCATGCGCACCTTCCACCCCATGTCCATCGTGGTGCACGGTATTGCCCTCAACATCACGGTGCAGACCTACGCCGGCAGCGTGGACTTTGGGGTGATTGCCGACGCCCAGGCGGTACCCCAGGTGCAAGACCTAACGCAGGCCCTGGTGGCCGCGTTTGAGGAAGGTCGCGCCCTTCTGGGCGCAGCACCCACCGAAACACCAGTCGCCAGGGCGACAAAAAAACAGAGTGGCCCAACTAAAGCCACCGCACCACGGTGGGGCACGGCCGCAAAAGCTGCTACTGTGAAATCCCCTTCAAAAAAACAGCCTGCAAAACGGGCCTGAAATACGTCGTATGGCCAAAGCGCGTGCCCCCAAGGGCGATCACCACCCTGCCCCCAATGCCTGGCTCATGGCCCTGGAACTGCGCGCCCCCTGGGAGCTGTGGTCGGTGCTGCCCAGCTGGCCGGCACTGGCCAAGGCGCCGGTGGGCGATGGGCATCCGGTCATCGTGTTCCCCGGCCTCTCGGCCAGCGACGGCTCCACGCTGCCACTGCGGGCCTACCTCAACAACCTGGGCTACGACATCTCGGGCTGGAACCAGGGCTACAATTTTGGCCCGCGCGCCGGCGTGCTGGAAACCGCCAAGCGCCAGGTGCAAGAGACGGCCGAGGCCAGCGGCGAGGCCGTGAGCCTGGTGGGCTGGAGCCTGGGCGGCGTGTACGCCCGTGAGCTGGCCAAGGAGCTGCCCCAGCATGTGCGCAGCGTCATTACCTTGGGCACACCCTTTGCGGGCTCGCACAAAAGCACCAATGCCTGGCGCCTCTACGAGCTCACCAGCGGCCGCAGCATTGCGCAGGAGGTCGAGAACTTCGACCTGCCGGCCGCGCCGCCGGTACCCACCACCTCCATCTACTCGCGCACCGACGGTGTAGTGGCTTGGCCCGCCAGCCTGCAGGCGCCCAGCCAGGCCAACCCGCACACCGAAAACGTGGAAGTATTTGCCAGCCACATTGGCTTGGGCCTGAACCCCAGCGCCTGGTGGGTGGTAGCCGACAGGTTGGCCCAAACCCCGGGCACCTGGAAGCCGTTTGAACGCACGGGCAAGCTGCAGCAGTGGGTGTTTCCCGACCCCACAAGGCCCTGAGCGTTGCCGGGGCGCCGTTTCAGCGGGCCACAAACACCAAGAGCGCTGCCCCTTACGGGAAAGCGCTCTTTTTTTGATAGCTGCTTGCGCAGTATCTACGGGGGCTAGAGGCCTATTTGACCTCTAAAACCCCGTCGCAGGCCGGTTCAGGCTTGCTGCTTGTTGTAATTGGCAATGCCGTCCATGATTTCCTTCTGCGCGGACTCTGGGCCTTCCCAGCCTTGCACCTTGACCCACTTGCCTTCTTCCAGATCCTTGTAGTGTTCAAAGAAGTGGGCAATGGTCTTCAAGCGGAAGGGGTTCAGGTCTTCCGGCTTCTTCCACTGGCTGTACAGCGACAAAATCTTGTCCACGGGCACGGCCAACACCTTGCCGTCTTCGCCAGCTTCGTCGGTCATCTTCAGGATGCCGATGGCACGGCAAGTCACCACCACACCGGGGATCAGGGGCACGGGGGTGATCACCAACACGTCCACGGGGTCGCCGTCGCCAGAGATGGTCTTGGGCACATAACCGTAGTTGGTCGGGTAGTGCATGGCGGTGCTCATGAAGCGGTCCACAAAAATGGCGCCAGAGTCCTTGTCCACTTCGTACTTCACCGGGTCGGCGTTCATGGGGATTTCGATGATGACGTTGAACGCCTCGGGGACTTTGCTGCCAGGGGTGACTTTGTCGAGGGACATGGAGTTCTCTTAGTGAAGTTAAAACAGAAACCTAGGGATTAACCCGGATTTTACTGACTACACACTTTCGTTTTCCACGTGCTGTCTTCAAAGCACGCTACATTCGGCCCGTTGGCCAATCATCTCCCCTTGCTTTGTAGGGTTGGAGCACTGAGGAAGCAACGCAGCGGGGGCCTCGCTAGCGTTGCTCCCATCTTTGCGAAACAACCATAGAGGAGTATTTCTATGACGGGCAACACAGCGCTGTTTCTGGCGCTTGGCTGTGGTCTCATTGCCGTGGTGTACGGTGTGTGGGCACGCAGCTGGATCCTTTCCCAAGACGCCGGCAATGCGCGCATGCAAGAGATTGCAGCCGCCATCCAGACCGGCGCCGCCGCCTACCTTTCTCGCCAGTACAAGACCATCGCCATCGTGGGCGTGATCCTGACCATCCTGATTGGTATTTTTCTCGATCCCCTCAGTGCCGTGGGCTTTGTAGTCGGTGCGGTGCTCTCGGGTGCTTGCGGCTTCATCGGCATGAACGTGTCGGTGCGCGCCAACGTGCGCACCGCACAAGCGGCCACCAAGGGCATTGGCCCCGCGCTGGATGTCGCCTTCCGCGGCGGCGCCATCACCGGCATGCTGGTGGTGGGCCTGGGTCTGCTGGGTGTCACTGGTTTTTACTGGTACCTGGTACCGGACGGTGTGGTAACCGCCGCCAAACTCAACCCGTTGATCGGTTTTGCCTTTGGCTCCTCGCTGATCTCCATCTTCGCCCGCCTGGGCGGTGGCATTTTCACCAAGGGCGCCGACGTGGGTGCCGATCTGGTGGGCAAGGTCGAAGCCGGCATTCCTGAGGATGACCCGCGCAACCCCGCAGTGATCGCCGACAACGTGGGCGACAACGTGGGCGACTGCGCTGGTATGGCCGCCGACCTGTTTGAAACCTATGCGGTGACCCTGATCGCCACTATGGTTTTAGGAGCACTTCTCGCAAGTGCAGCGGGGGCTACTGCCGTTTTATACCCTCTGGCGCTCGGTGCGGTGTCGATTGTGGCGTCCATCATTGGCTGCTTCTTCGTCAAGGCCTCACCCGGTATGAAGAATGTGATGCCTGCGCTGTACAAGGGTCTGGCCATTGCCGGCGTGTTGTCGCTGATTGCGTTTTACTTTGTGACGCAGTCCATGTTCCCCGCCGCCATCACCTTGACGGACGGCCACGTCTTGTCCGCCAGCAGCCTGTTTGGCGCCTGCACCGTGGGCCTGGTGCTAACGGGTGCGTTGGTCTGGATCACCGAGTACTACACCGGCACACAGTACGCACCGGTGCAGCACATCGCCCAGGCTTCGACCACTGGCCACGGCACCAACATCATTGCCGGTCTGGGGGTGTCCATGCGCTCCACCGCATGGCCGGTGATTTTTGTTTGTATGGCGATCTACAGTGCCTTTAGTCTGGGCGGCCTGTACGGCATCGCCATCGCCGCCACCTCCATGCTGAGCATGGCCGGTATTGTGGTGGCGTTGGACGCCTACGGCCCCATCACCGACAACGCCGGTGGCATTGCCGAAATGGCGGAACTGCCCGCCAGTGTGCGCGACATCACCGACCCGCTGGATGCCGTGGGCAACACCACCAAGGCCGTGACCAAAGGCTACGCCATCGGCTCTGCCGGCCTGGCCGCGCTGGTGCTGTTTGCCGACTACACCCACAAGCTGGACGCGTTTGGCAAACACATTACCTTCGACCTGAGCGACCCCATGGTCATCATCGGTCTGTTCATCGGTGGCCTGATTCCCTACCTGTTTGGTGCCATGGCGATGGAGGCCGTAGGCCGCGCCGCGGGCTCGGTGGTGGTGGAAGTGCGCCGCCAGTTCAAGGAGATCAAGGGCATCATGGATGGCACGGGCAAGCCCGAGTACGACACTGCGGTGGATATGCTGACCACGGCTGCGATCAAGGAAATGATGATTCCGTCGCTGCTGCCGGTGGTGGTGCCCATTGTGGTCGGCTTGGCCCTGGGCCCCGCCGCACTGGGCGGCCTGCTGATGGGCACCATCGTGACCGGTCTGTTTGTGGCCATCTCCATGTGCACCGGTGGCGGCGCCTGGGACAACGCCAAGAAGTACATCGAAGACGGCCACCACGGCGGCAAGGGTTCCGAAACCCACAAGGCCGCGGTCACCGGTGACACCGTGGGCGACCCTTACAAAGACACGGCCGGCCCAGCCGTCAACCCGCTGATCAAGATCATCAACATCGTGGCGCTGCTCATCGTGCCGTTGATGATGAAGATCCACGGCGGCTGAGTTCTCCCCGCTTGCCACACAGGCCCGCCTCGGCGGGCCTTTTGCATGGTGACTGGCAGTTGCCGCTTTGCGCTACCATGCTGCCACAGGCGCGTCTTGCGCCCCTCTCTTGAAGCAAGCCCGTGAAAATACTTGTGATTGACGACCACGCCCTGGTGCGCGAAGGCCTGCACCAGGTGCTCAAGGGTCTGGATGAAAACGTCTCTGTGCTGCAGGCAGGTACCTGCGAGCAGGCGTTTGCCTTGGCAGAAAACCATGCCGATATTGACTTGGTGCTGCTGGACTACCACCTGCCCGACATGACGGGCCTGCAAGCCCTGGATGTGTTTGGCAAAAAACACCCCGAACTCCCCATCGTCATGTTGTCGGGCTCGGCCAATGTGCAAATCATGCGCCAGGTGCTGCAGTCCGGTGCGTCGGGTTTCGTCACTAAATCCAGCCTCAGTGATGAGCTGCTGCACGCGGTGCGCCTGGTGCTCAATGGCGACGTCTATTCGCCCTCCGAGCTGGGCAGCGACTTTGGCGCCCTGTCGTTTGACGGCGCCAATGCCAAACCCCCACTCACGCAGCGCCAGGAGCTGGTGTTGCGCGAGTTACTAGATGGTCGGTCGAACCGGGAGATTGGCAGCTCCCTCAATGTGTCAGAAGAAACCGTCAAGACCCACGTCGCCTCCATCCTGCGCTACTTTGATGTGCAGAACCGCACCCAGGCTGTTGTCGCAGCCGCACGCTGCGGCTACCGCCCCACCTCGGCAGCCTAACTAAAGCTCAGCGGAGTCTTCCACTTCGGCAGCCATGGCCGAGCGGCGCAAGAAGCTGCGCAGCTTGGCTGGGCGCACCGGTTTGTGCAGCAGTGTTAAACCCGCATCCTTGGCCGCCTGAATCAGGCCAGCGTCCGTGTCACCACTCATCAGGCAGGCCGGGATCTCACGCCGCGCATGGGCACGCACCATGGCAATCACATCCAGGCCATTGCGCGCCTCTCCCAGGCGAAAGTCGCTGAGCACCACATCAGGCGCCGCATAAGCGTTCACAAAGTCCAGCGCCTGGGCCACAGTAGCCGCCGCATTCACCACACAGCCCCAAGAGCTCAGCAAGTCACGGATCGCCTCCAGCGCAAAACCATCGTCTTCAATCACCAGCACGCGCATACCCTCCACACCGCCCAGACCCTGGGGCTCGATGGGAAGCAGGGCCGTAGAGGCCTCCACCGCCTGCGCCACGGGCAGGTGGATGGAAAAACGCGTGCCACAGCCCAGAGCCGAGCGCAGCGTGATGCGGTGGCCCAGCAGCTGGGCGGTACGCTCCACAATGTTCAGGCCCAGGCCTAGACCCTGTGCCCGGTCCCGCCCCGAGTTGCCCACTTGGTAAAACTCCCGGAAGATGTCTTCTTGGTGGGCGGGCGAAATACCAATGCCACTGTCTGCCACATCCAGGCGCACCTTGCGGCCACCATCCACACGCCGGCAGACAATCATCACCGTGCCCCGCTCGGTGTAGCGAATCGCGTTGTTAGCGAGGTTCATCACCATGCGCTGCAGGAGCACGGGGTCCGTCATGGCCCAGTACGGGCTGGGGCGTATGCGCAAGCGCAGCCCCTTGCTCTCCGCCAACGGTTGCAGGGCCCTGCGCAGGCTGTGGAACAGCTCCCCCATATTCACCGCACCAACCTGCACCTGTACCGCACCAGCGTCTAGGCGAGACACATCGAGCAGGCCATCGAGCAAATCTTGCATGGACTGCACCGAGGCCTCCAGGCTGGCCACCAGTTGGCGCGTCTGGGCGTCCAGGGGCAACTGCCCGAGCCGAGCCACAAACATGCCCAGGGCGTGGGTGGGCTGGCGCAGGTCATGGCTGGCCGCGGCCAGAAAGCGTGACTTTGCCAGGGTGGCCGTCTCAGCCTCTTCCTTCTTGATTCGCAGCTCGCGCGTGGCGGACTCCACCCGGAACTCCATCTCCTCGCGTCCCCAGGCCAGACGCTGGGCCATCTGGTTCAAACGGGTCTGCAGGTCGTAGAGCGGGTCCGTCGGGCGCGACTCGGAGCTCGGCGTCAGGTCGCCCTCACCAATGCGTTCGATCATGCGGGACACGCGCAGCACCGGTCGCACCACGCCCTCTCCCATCCGGGTGGCCAAAATGCCGCCCAGCACCAGGCCCGCCAAGCCAATACCCAGGGCCAGAACCAGCAACTCGCGTTCACGCGTTACCAAGCGAACACGGGAAACCTCCAGCACCACGTGGCCAAACGCCTCCGGTGCGGCCCCCTGCGCGCCGGGAGAAGGGGAAAACAAATCATCAATGGCCACATTGCCCGAGGTCACATCTTCCACCACCACATCGATGCTAGCGTTGCGCTGGTACTGGGCGTAAGCCGGACTACTGGCCTCTTTAAACCCGTTGTAATGCAGTGCCCCGGAGCTGGCCAGCATGCGTCCATCCATGTCAAACACGGCCACCGAGCGGACATCGGGTTCGCGCTGCAACCCGGCCAAAACCGCCTGCAGGGCGGCCACGTTGCCCGAAAAAATACCGTACTCGCTGGCCAGCGCTACTTGGCGCGCCATCAGGCGTGTGCGCAGGCCATGGGATTCATCCAGGTCCGAGACGCGGCTGGTCCAGAACACCGCAACCAGCGCCAGCACCACCAGGGTGACCGGCACCAGCGCCGCCGCCAACATGCGTGTGCGAATACCAGGAAACATCATGGGCGCCTCTCCATCCGGTGCATGCGTTCATTCAGGGTGGCCTCATCCAGAACCATTCCCAGCGAGCGGGCCACGTGTTCATTCACCGCGACGCTGAATTCCAGCGGGTATTGCGATGCAGGTACAGCCCCCCCCTGCAGCACAGTACGCGCCAGTGCACCCGCTTGCACGCCAATCTGGCGCGGCGTGCTGTACACCGCCAGCAAGGCACCGGCTTTCACGTAGGCAGGAGAAAACGCGATGACAGGCAAACGGGCACGGTAGGTGGCCAACAAGATGTTGGAAATGGTGGCGCTGTTGTACACCTGTGGGTCGGCCACAGCCAGCAGCACATCGGCATCATCCAGCACGGATTTCAGACCGGAAAACAGCGTAGTCGACGCCGTCACACTGCCAGCCACCACGTCCATGCCACGCGCCTGTGCCGCGGCCAGCAAGGTCGCTTGCTGGGCTGTCGACTCCGGGCCCCACAGCACCCCCACGCGCCGGGTTTCGGGCAAGACCAAGCGCATCAAATCGAGTTGCCGCCCAAAGGGCTGGTCCAGGTACACGGCCAGTGCAGGCGCAGTCGTCTTGCCAGGGTTGTCACGCAACAAACGCTCAAAACCCAGGCGTGGAATCAGGGCCGACACCAGCGCGGGACGCCCCTCGCGTTGCAATGCACGGGCCAAAGCATCCGACCCCAGCGTGATCCAAACTTTGGCACCTTGTGCAGTCCCCAGGTCACCAGCCGCCAGTTCTGATGCATAGAGTTGGACAATATCCGTACGGCGCACCCCCAAACGCACCAGCTCCGCCACGGCCGCCTGGCTGGCATCGGTGTAGCTGGGGCTGCGCTCACTGCTGAGGACCAGCACCTCGGCGGCAGAAACCAAGCCAGCACTCCACAGCGTCCAGCCGAGCAAGATGCCACCAAGCGTGCGTGCCAAGCCCATGCGTCAGTGGTCCACCCGCAACGACACAAAGGCGCGGCGGTCGAAGAAGAATTTGCGGTCACCGTCCCGGTAGGGTTGGTCCAGGTTTTGGACTGTAAATGCGATCTCGCCTTTTCTGCGACCTAGATTAAAGGCTTTGCTCACGCGCACGTCGGTTCGTCCCATAGAGTAGGCGGGGTCACCCGCCTGGGCCGACATCAACGTAATTTGTTCCGTACGCTGGTGCATCAAAGTGACAGCCACGCGATGGCTGAACTCATGCATCACCATCAGAGAGCCCGCAAACTTTGGCGCGCTGTAGGTGGTGCGGTAGGCCCGATTGGGCAACACGGTATCGCGAACATCAATCTTGGTCCAGCCGCCACCGGTAAACACACGCGTCGATGACCCCAACTTCAGATCCAGCTGGTACTCCATGCCCACGATGTCGACGCGCTCTTTCCCCAGATAGACCTGGGGTGATCCTTCGTTGTGGCGAATCCCATCGGTGATGTGCTCAGCAAAAACACGAACGTCCCCATTCAGGGGCAGACTCCTGAGAGAGAAGTTGTAACCCAGCTCTTCCGTCTGCAACTTCTCCGCGCCCAAAGTACCTGGGTTCAAGGTGAAATAGGGGGTGCTCAGTGTATGAGTCGGATTCCAATAGTGGCGTGCCGCATACTTTTCATAGGCACTTGGTGGCCGAAACGCAGTCGAAACCCCTGCACGCAGCGTGTGTCCCGGCCACGCCTGCCAGTTCGCCATCACCCGGGGCGAGAAGGCATCGCCACCCAGACTGCTTCTCTCGGCCAGCGCACCAAAGTTCAGCACCCAATCAGGGGCCGCTCGCCATTCCAACGTCCCAAACACGCGGCCAAACTGCGATGAAACGGTGGTGTCATTGCCGAAATTCACGGATGAAGAGACAGACTCATGCCGGAACTCCGCCCCCATCACCGACCGCAAACTATTGGAGTGCCGGTTGGTCGTTTCTACCAACAAGGCGTCATTCGTTTCCGTGCCACCGGCAACAAAAGACCAGCCGTAATAGGCAGATCCGGGGTCCAGAAATGGAAAACTGTCCTGAAGATCAAATGTCGTACGTGATACGTGCACCTCGACGTCTTGGCTGTCACTGACCGCATTGCGCCAGTTCAGTTGGGCATGCTGCGATCCCATGAAACGCGTCCGCTTCATGTTTCCATATTCCGTGGGGTCAAAGGAGCCCCGGCCCGCGTTAACCCCCACACTGCCGAGGCGTACTTCCAGCTCCTGGCCTGCCGCCGGGAACAGCAGCGCGGCCGCATTCACGCGCTCAATTTGATTCTTGCCATACGCGCCACGCAATCCATCGTCTGCTCTTCGATCCACACTGAGACTGAACAGTGCATCCTGATCGCCCCATCCCAGGTAACCTCCGGCATCCTGTATTCCATTTTCGCCAACCGACATCTGCACACTGGAACCCACGCGCTCTCGAAGCGGTTTGGAAATAATGTTGATGACCCCCAAAAATGCCCGGGCTCCATAGGTTGCAGAGTTCGACCCACGCAGGACTTCAATGCGATCAATGTCCTCGATGGCAAGCACCTGCAGTCCGAGCCCCGTTGAGCCCTCCATGTGCCCAAAATACACGGAGCGCCCATCAACCATCACTTGGATGCGGTTGGCAAAATCATCAATCCGCCCATGGTAGGTGGCCATGGGGGCATCCGTTTCAAACGATGTCGTCGTCTGGAATCCCGGAACAAACCGCAACAGGTCCACCACGTCTCGCGCTCCGGAATTGCGAATGAACTGCCGGTCCAGCACGGTCACTGCCCCTGGCGCTTCGTCCAACGGCTGGGCCAACCGGGATACCGACAGGACCACAGGCACCTCGCCCAAAAAGTCGCGCTCGCTCACCGCGCTAGCCGAAGAACCACTTTGGGCTCGGGCCGTCACGCAGGCAAGTGTTAACAATAGGGGTAAAAGTTTGGAGGACATGGTTTCTTCTCCAACGACAGACTATGTGTTCTTGTAGTGCCTGATTTTGCCCTGCGATTCGCCCCTCGCCGCAGAAGCGTGGACAATAGTGTGCATGGCAGAACCCGGCAATTTGCGCATCGTACCCTTGGTAGACCAACGCTCCCGCTCCATCGCTGTCGCCAGCATGGCACCCGACCCGCGTGCAACCTGGCCCGAAGAGGCCGGTTTGACAGATGTGCTTGGCCGCCCGCTGCGGGATTTGCGCATCAGCGTGACCGACCGCTGCAACTTCCGCTGCAGCTACTGCATGCCCAAGGAGGTGTTCGACAAGGACTACCAGTACCTGCCGCAGACCGCCCTGTTGAACTTTGAAGAAATCACCCGGTTGGCGCGCCAGTTTGTCGCCCAAGGGGTGCGCAAGATACGCCTCACCGGCGGTGAACCCTTGCTGCGCAAGAACATCGAGGTTTTGGTCGCGCAGTTGGCGACCCTGCGCACACCCGATGGCCTGCCACTGGACCTGACTCTGACCACCAATGGCTCCCTGCTAGCCAAAAAAGCGCGCGCACTCAAAGATGCAGGGCTCCAGCGCCTGACGGTCAGTTTGGATGGACTGGACGACGCCGTCTTCCGCAGCATGAACGATGTGGATTTTCCGGTCGAAGACGTGCTGCGTGGCATCGACGCCGCGCAGGCCGCGGGCCTGGGACCGATCAAGGTGAACATGGTGGTCAAACGGGGCACCAACGAGCAGCAGATACTGCCCATGGCCCGGCACTTCAAGGGCACGGGCATCGTGCTGCGTTTCATCGAATACATGGATGTGGGCGCCACCAATGGCTGGCGCATGGACGAGGTGATGCCCTCGGCCGACGTGGTCCGCCTGCTGCAAACCGAATGGCCCCTGGTGGCCCTGGAACACGCCAGCGCGGGAGAAACCGCACAACGCTGGGGATACGCGGACGCCACAGGACGGCATGACACCGAGGCGGGAGAAGTTGGTGTGATCAGCAGCGTCACCCAGGCCTTTTGCGGTGACTGCAACCGGGCCCGACTCTCCACCGAAGGGCAGTTGTACCTGTGCCTGTTCGCCAGCCAGGGCTACGACTTGCGCAGCCTGCTGCGCAGCGGCAATGACGATGCACCACTGGCTGCCGCGATTCGCCGGATCTGGCACCAGCGCAGCGAACAGTATTCAGCCTTGCGCAGCGCCCTGCCCGCTGACGCTGCATCTGCGGTGCGCCGGGTGGAGATGAGTTACATCGGTGGCTGAATTCAGCCCAGCACCTGCTGCCAGCCCCGCCAACACTTTGTGCGTGGTTTTGGCAGGTGGCCAGGGCCAGCGCATGGGCGGCGTGGATAAGGGGCTGCAGCTCTACCAAAACCAAGCATTGGTCGCCTGGAGTCTGGCCCGCCTGCGGGCACAAAGCTGGGGAGTTGCGCAGCACATCGGCATCAGTGCCAATCGCAACCTGGAAAAATACGCCTCATTGGGTTACCCCGTCTGGGCAGATGCACGTCCCGGTTACGACGGTCCGCTGCAAGGCGTTATGGCATCCCTGCAACACGCCAACAGCTGGCCAGTGCCGCTCCATTACGTGCTTTTGGTGCCGTGCGACACGCCACACTTGCCACTGGATCTGGCCCTGCGCTTGTCGAGCGCACTAGCGGCCACACCAGCCCGCTTGGCGGCCGCGCGCGCAAACGCACGCACCCACCCATTGGCCTGCCTGCTGTCTCTCCATGTGATGCCGGAACTAGGCCGCTACCTGGACAGCGGGCAACGCAAAGTGCAGACGTGGATGGAGGCCTGCGGAGTGCAGTGGGTAGACTTTGACACGCCGGCCTATGCGGCCAATGCGTTTGACAACTTGAACAACTTGGCGGACCTGGCCGCCAAGCCCCCTCCCTAGTTCAGACCGGGTCTTTTTTAGCGCCTGGTGCGTGTTTGCGGGCCAGCAGGGTGTACATGGTGGGAACCACAAACACCGTCAACAAGGTCCCCACCGACATGCCCCCGACGATCACCCAGCCAATCTGCTGACGGCTCTCGGCCCCTGCGCCCGAGGCCAAGGCCAGTGGAATCGCGCCCAGCACCATGGCACCAGTGGTCATCAAAATCGGGCGAATGCGCTGGGCGGCGGACTGCTGAATCGCCTGCAGCGTCTGCATGCCCTGCTCGCGCAACTGGTTGGCAAACTCCACCATCAAAATGCCGTGTTTGGTAATCAGACCCACCAGGGTGATGAGGCCAATCTGGCTGAACACATTCAAGGTGCCCCCGGACCACTTGAGCGCCACCAATGCACCCGCCATGGACAGCGGTACGCTAAGCATGATGACAAGTGGGTCCACAAAACTCTCGAACTGCGCGGCCAGCACCAGAAAAATAAACACCAAGGCCAGCAAAAACACCAGCGTCAACGAGTCCGAGGACTTGCGGAACTCGCGGCTGGAACCGTTTACATCGGTGGCGTAACCTGGCTTGAGCACTTTCTTGGCGGTAGCGTCCAGAAAATCCAGTGCTTCGCCCAAAGAGTAGTCAGGCGACAGGTTCGCCGTCACGGTGGCCGAACGGCGCTGGCCAAAGTGGTTCAACTCACGCGGAACCACCACCTCCTTGATTTTGACCAAGGCAGACAGGGGCACCATGGTATCGCCCTTGGCACGTACAAAAATATTCTCGATGTCGTCGGGTGTATCCCGGCCGGCCGACGCGGTACGCACCACCACATCGTATTGCTCACCGTCGCGTTTGTAACGGGTCACATTGCGCCCCCCCAGCACGGTTTCAATAGAACGCGCAATCACATCCACGCCCACACCCATGTCGGCGGCGCGTTCCCGGTCTACTTCCAGGCGGAATTCGGGTTTGTTGAGGCGCAGATCGGTGTCCACCTGCAGGAAACCCGGGTTTTTGGCCAATTCATCCTGAAACGCACGCACAGCCTGCGACAGGTTCGGGTAACTCTCCGAGGTAATGATCACAAAATTGACAGGGCGCTGGGTAAAACCCTGCCCCAACGAGGGTGGTGTGATCGGGAACGCTGTGACACCGGGCATGCCCGCCACGCGGGGGGTCATTTCACGTGCCATCTCGATCGTGGTGCGCTGACGCTCTTCCCAGGGTACAGCTCGAAAAAACACATTGCCCTGGGCCACCGTGGGGCTGCCGATGTTGGCAAAAATGCGGTCAAACTCTGGAAAATTCTCACCCACTTTCTCGATGGAGCGCGCGTAACGGTTGGTGTAGTCCAGCGTGGCGCCATCGGGCGCATTGATCTGCGCCAGCACCACACCCCGGTCCTCCATGGGCGACAGTTCGCGCTTGATGGAACCCATGACCGACCAGGTGACCGCACCGCTGCCCACCATGACCAGCACCACCAGCCAACGGTGGCGCAAGGTCCAAGCTAGTACCGCGCTGTACGCGTTGGTAAAAGACACCAAGGCATGCTCCATGCCACGGTCAAACCAGCTGGGGCGCGGGTTGTGGCGCAGCAGCACAGAAGACATCATGGGCGACAGCGTGAGCGCCACCAGACCTGACACCAGCACCGCGCCCGCCAAGGCCAGAGCAAACTCGGTGAACAGGCGCCCGGTACGGCCCGGCGCAAAGGCCAGAGGCACATACACCGCCACCAGCGTCAGTGTCATGGCCACAATCGCAAAGCCCACCTCCCGTGCGCCCTGAATGGCAGCCTGAAACGGCGGCACTCCGTCCTCGATGTGCCGGTAGATGTTCTCCAGCATCACGATGGCATCGTCCACCACCAGGCCAATGGCCAGCACCAGGGCCAGCAGCGTTAGGGTGTTGATACTGAAGCCTGCCAACGCCATCAGGGCAAAAGCCCCAATCAGCGCGACCGGAATGGTGACCAACGGAATGATGGCGGCACGCAAGGTGCGCAGGAAAACAAAAATCACCAGCGCCACCAACACCGAGGCCTCCACAATGGTCTGGTACACGGCCTTGATGGAACGGTCGATAAAGACCGAGTTGTCATTGGCAATCTCCACCACCACCCCCGGTGGCAGGTCCTTCTGGATCTTGTCCATCAGGGCGCGTACGCCCGCAGACAAATCCAGCGGATTGGCCGTCGCCTGGCGGATCACCCCCACGCCAATAGCGTCCTTGCCATTGAGGCGCACACTGGACCGTTCCTCTGCCGGCCCCTGGGCCACGCGTGCCACATCGGCAATACGCACCGGAAACCCGTTCACCGTTTTGACAATCACTTGCGAGAACTCACCAGGCCGGCTCAAATCGGTCGCCGCGGTGACGTTGAATTCGCGCAAGTTGCTTTCAATACGCCCGGCGGGTACTTCAAGATTGGAGCGACGCAAGGCGTCTTCCACATCCTGGATCGTCAAGCGAAATGCAGCCAGCTTGGCCGGGTCCAGGGAGATTTGCATGGAAAACTTGCGCTCTCCCGAAATCGTGACATCTGCGGCTCCGGGCGCTGTCTGCAAGATGGGCTTGACCAGGGTGTTGGCCATCTCGGACAGCTGCAGGGCGTTATGCGTGTCCGAGCTCAGCGACAAAAAAATCACCGGGAATGCATCGGCCTCGACCTTGGCAATCACCGGTTCGTCAATACCCTGTGGCAGGCGCTGGCGCACGCGAGAGGTTTTGTCCCGCACATCGGCCGCCGCCGAGTCAGCGTCGCGCGACAGTGCAAAACGGATGGAAATCTGGCTGCGTTCCTGGCGGCTGCTGGAGGTAATGACATCCACCCCCTCAATGCCGGCCAATGAGTCTTCCAGCACCTTGGTGACCTGCGCTTCCACCACCTCACTAGAGGCACCGGCAAAACGCGTGGTCACGGTGACCACAGGCTCATCAATCTTGGGGTACTCCCGGACCGACAGCCCGGTGAAGGACACCGCGCCGACCAACATGATGAGCAGGGACAGCACGGTCGCAAAGACCGGCCGGCGGATGGAGGTTTCTGCCAATTGCATGGTGCATCAGCCTCCGGAAGCGCGCGCAGCAGGCGCGCTGGCGGGAGCAGATGCGGCAGAGGCCGGACCTGCAGCAGGCGCACGCCCCAACTCCACAATGCGCACGGCCGTACCGTCGCGCTGCAAACGCTGCTGGCCAGCAACCACAATGGTCTGGCCTTCACTCAAGCCTTCACTCACCTCGACCTTGCCCTGGCGGCGCACGCCCAGTTTCACTTCCTGCCGTTTGGAGACCCACTCCGTGTCCGGCGGCAGATTGGCCGCCGATGGCATTTCCGAGGGCGCCACCACCAGCACCACAAACTGCTTGCCACCTTGGGGAACCAGGGCTTCTTCCGGCACCACCAGCGCTGCGGTGTTGACCCCAAAAATGGCGGTCACGCGAGCAAACATGCCGGGCCGCAACGGAGCACCACCACCCGCACCCGCGGGTTCTCCACCGTTGTTGGGCAACATTGCGCGCACCCCGACCGAACGGCCATTGGCGTCCAGCAAAGGGTCTACCGCCTCAATACGCGCCTTGAAAGCGCGGCCGGGAAAAGCATCCAGGGCCAGCTCCACCACCAGACCAGGGCGCAGCTTGCGTTGGTAACGTTCGGGCAGGCGGAAGTCCACCAGCATGCTGCCCGTGTCTTCAAGGTTGATAAGGTCCGCACCGTCCTTGACATAGTCGCCTACGTTCACGGCACGCAAGCCCACCGTGCCATCAAAGGGCGCCACGATGGCCATGCGCCCCAAACGGGCCTGGGCCAGCGAGAGCTGTGCCTGCACCACTTGCACATTGGCAGCACTCTCGTCCAGCACCCGCTGGGCCACAAAATTCTGCGCTACCAGCTCCTGGTTGCGCTTGAAGTTGGCCTCGGCAATAGACAGCTGCGCCTGCGCCTGGCTCAGCTCGGCGCGTTGCAGGGTGTCGTCCAGCTGCACCAGCAATTGCCCCCTGCGCACCGTCGCACCGTCTTTGAAACCCAGGGTTTTGACCCGGCCGGCCACCTCCGGCCGCACCATCACACTCTGGCGTGAACGCAAAGACCCTACCGACTGGGCGTCGTCCTGCAAAGTGATGCGGGCCACCTTGGCCACCTCCACCCCAGCGGGCCGTGCTGGTGCGGCAGCAGGTGACTTGCCCGCCGGCTGTGCGCTGGCATTGCCCGCCAAAACTTCTTTGGGGCCCTGGGGCTTGGACTGGTGCCACCACGCCGCACCGGACAGGGCCGCGATACCCACAATTGCGACCGCAGAATAAACAGCTTTAGATGCCATAGGAAGAAATCGGTGGAGTGGGTTGTAAACAGACTAATCGTCAATGGTAGCGTCGGTGCATGACACTGGGCGTGGACCGACGCAAGCCCCGTGCCTGCGCACAGGAATTCAAGCCCACGGCGCTAGCCGCGCCCCAACACCTTATCCACCCCTTGGTTGGCCAGCGCATCCGCACGCTCATTGCCGGGGTCACCGGCATGGCCCTTCACCCAGCGCCAGTCGATGGTGTGGCCTGATGTACTCACCAGCTGGTCCAACTGCTGCCACAAATCCACGTTTTTGACCGGCTGCTTGGCAGCCGTCTTCCATCCTTTGGCTTTCCAGCCCACCAACCATTCGGTAATGCCCTTGAGCACATACTGGCTGTCCAAATGCAACACCACCGCGCAGGGGCGCTTGAGTGCCGCCAGGGCCTGGATCACGGCCATCATTTCCATACGGTTGTTGGTCGTGCCCAACTCTCCGCCAAACAGCTCTTTTTCGCTCCCGTCGGGAGACCGCAACAACACCCCCCAGCCACCGGGCCCGGGGTTGCCCTTGCAGGCGCCATCGGTATAAATCACCACTGAATTCATGCTCTGAGTCACTTTCCTGATACTTTCATTCTTGCGCATAACCATTGGGCTGGCTGCGCTGCGCAACCGGGACCGAAGCACCTGCGCGCGCCGGCACCGCCTTCCAGGCTGGGCCCAGCAAACGCATGCCCCGCACCCGCTTTACCGCCACCACAAAATAGGCGGCGCCGACAATCGGCCACCAACGCGGCCCCGCACGGTCCATCCAGGCCCAGCGCTCCAGCCACTTCTCACTGCGCACCGCAGGACGGTAACAGCCAAAACGCCCCTCTTCCACTTCAAAGCTGAGCAAGCGCAACCAATCCCGCAAGCGCCAGTAACCGATGAACTCCCCGCAATCGGGCAAATACAAGTCACCCATGCCCAGCCGCTGGACGGCACGGGCGCGGCGCTGCCGCAGCCCCCACAGGCTGGCCGGGTTCAGACCGCAAATCACCACGCGCCCTTCGGGTACCAGCACCCGCTCCACCTCGCGCAGGGTGGCATGGGGATCGGCACTGAGCTCCAGTGTGTGGGGCAAGACCACCAAATCCAGGCTGCAGGCCGAAAAAGGCAAGGCGGCGTAGTCGGTCACCAACGCAGTGCGCAGCGCAGAAGCGCCCGGCACGGGCTCGGGCGTAGGCATACCCAGCCACTGGTGGGGCATGCGGTTGGCCCGCAGGCCATGCAACTGCGGCACCCCCAGTTGCAACGCGTGGTAACCAAAGATGTCGGCCACCGCGGACTGCAGCTGCGCATCTTCCCAGCGCAACAGGTACTGGCCCGCCGGCGTTTGGAACCAGTCGTGCAAACCTATAATTTGTTCGCTCATGACGTTAATACCGCTACCCGCGTTTTCAGACAACTATGTCTGGATGTTGCACGATGGACGAGAAGCACTGGTGGTGGACCCGGGAGACGCTGCGCCTGTATTGCAGGCCCTGCAGCGGGAAGGCGTTGAACTGCGCAGCATTCTAGTCACCCACCACCATGCCGACCACACGGGAGGCGTGGACATTCTGCGCAACACCACAGGTGCCCAGGTCTGGGGCCCCGCCCAGGAAACCATTCCAACGCCTTACCAGCCCCTGGTGCAGGGCCAGCAGGTCCACAGCCTGGGCTTGGCCTTTGAGGTGATGGACGTACCGGGCCACACCGCAGGCCATATTGCTTTCTACACCGCAGACATGGACGGCGCACCCCTGCTTTTTTGCGGCGACACCCTTTTCAGCGCGGGCTGCGGCCGCCTGTTTGAAGGCACGCCCGCCCAGATGGAGGATTCCCTGGACCGGCTAGCCGCCCTGCCCGCCACCACCCGGGTATGCTGCACCCATGAGTACACCCTGAGCAATCTGCGCTTCGCACTGACCGTGGACCCGGACAACGCCGACTTGTTGGCCTACCAGGCCCATTGCCGGGCACTGCGCGACCAAGATTTGCCCACCTTGCCGTCTTCGATAGACTTGGAGCGGCGCATCAACCCTTTTTTGCGCGCATCCGCGCCACCCATCCTGGCCGCCCTGCGTCAATTTGACGCGCCCGGGCTGGCCCGCGATGGAGCCTTTGCCACGCTGCGGCGTTGGAAGAACGAATACCGATGAAATTTCTAAAAATCACCAGCCTGTTGGCCATGGCCCTGCTGACTGCTTGCGCCAGCACGCCACAACCCGTTAACAGCAGCGTTGAAGCGACCGGCACCACAACCACAACCAGCAGCACAAGCCCCACACCAGCAGACAACCTGAACCTGCAAACCAGCCGGGAGCTGCAACGCAAGGCGCCCGTGAAACCGAGCGCGCCAGAGCGCAGCACCAACACGGGCCCATTGAGCAATATTGACGCCCAGTCGCTGCCCTCGCGTACCGTGGTCGCCCTGGCCCCGCCAGCCGACCTGTGGGAACGTATTCGCCGGGGCTACGGCATGCCCGACCTGGACACCGAGCTGGTGCGTGACCGGGAGCAGTGGTACAGCAGCCGCCCCGATTACATCTTCCGCATGACGGAGCGCTCCAAAAAGTACCTGTTCCACATTGTTGAAGAATTGGAGTTGCGCGGCATGCCGACCGAACTGGCCTTGCTGCCGTTCATCGAGAGCGCCTTCAACCCCCAGGCGGTGTCGAGCGCCAAGGCGGCCGGCATGTGGCAGTTCATGCCCGCCACCGGCAAGTACTTCGAACTCAAACAAAACGCGTTCCGTGATGATCGCCGCGACGTACTCGCCTCCACCCGTGCCGCACTGGACTACCTGCAAAAGCTGCACGGCATGTTTGGCAACTGGCATCTGGCCCTGGCGGCCTACAACTGGGGGGAAGGCAGCGTGGGGCGCGCCATTGCCAAAAACAAACGCGCGGGCCAGGCCACTACCTACCAGGACCTGGGCATGCCTATGGAAACGCGGTTTTACGTGCCCAAGCTGCAAGCGGTCAAAAACATCGTCTCCAACCCGGCCCAGTTCAATTCCAAGTTACCCCTGATTGAAAACCACCCCTACTTCCAGACGGTCACCATCCAGCGCGACATTGACCTGACCCTGGCCGCCAAGCTGGCCGAAGTGGACCTGGCCGACTTCAAGGCTTTGAACCCGTCCATCAACCGCCCCGTCATCCTGGCCGCGGGCACGCCACAAATCCTGCTGCCCTGGGACAACGCCGAAGTGTTTCAGTCCAACCTGGAGGCCTATGGCAGCAACCGCCTGGCCAGCTGGACCGCCTGGGTCGCCCCCACCACCCTGCGCCCGGCCGATGTGGCCAAGCGGGTAGGCATGTCCGAGAGCGAGTTGCGCAGCATCAACAACATCCCTGCCCGCGTCGTCATCCGTGCGGGCTCCACGCTGCTGGTGCCGCGTAGCGCACACATGGCCGATGTGACAGAAAAAGTGGCTGACAACGGCCAGCTCACGCTAGCCCCCGAAGTCGCCCTGCGCCGCTCCAGCGTGCGGGCCACCAAGGGCGACAACGTGGCCAGCGTCGCGCGCAAGTACAAGGTCAGTGCGGCCTCGGTGGCCGAATGGAACAAGGTCAGTGCCAGTGCCAGCTTCAAGGCTGGTCAGCAGGTGGTGTTGTTCTTGCCGGCCAAGGCACGCAGCAAAACCAGCACCGCCAAAACCCGTGGCAAAACCACCATTGCCAAAGCGCCCGCCAAAGGCAAAACCGTGGCAGTCAAACCGCGCAGCACGGCCACCAAAGTGGCCAAAAAGTAAGCCGATGCGCGCCGCGTACGCTCAGGCGCAGCCAGGCGCCGGCCGGCCGAGCCGGCCTGTTAGCGGTAGCCGACCAACAAGATGGCGATATTGCTGGCCAGGCCCAGGCTCCAGACAACGGAGCGGGCCGTGCCCAAACCGGCCACGTACATCATGATGTAGAGCATGCGCAGCACGATGAACAGGAAGGCCAGAATGTCCAGCCGTGCCTGGTGCGCGCCAAGCTGGTGGGCAATGATGACCGCACCAATAAAAAACGGCAGCGCCTCAAAACTGTTGGCCTGCGCCCCGTTGGCGCGGGCACGCCAGTCGGTCTGGCGCGCCAGCCATTCGCGCGGATTCACATTGTCGTAACCGCCCTCGCGGCGCGGCACATTGACGCGGCCCCACTTGGCCAGTCCGGCACAGGCAATAGGCAACAACGCGGCAATCAGCACGCACCAATAAGCAACAGTGAAATGGGGGTATTGCATGAACAAATTACTTTCAAAAATCAGCCCGGACCGGCGCAGCACACGTTAGCGGCGGTCGACCAGGGCATGGGCAATAGTGCCCAGATCCACATACTCCAGCTCGCTGCCCACGGGCACACCGCGCGCCAGGCGCGTAGGCTTTAGCCCCCGCGCCTTGAGCCCTTCAGCAATCACATAGGCGGTAGCCTCGCCTTCGGCCGTGAAGTTGGTGGCCAGAATCACTTCCTGCACCAGACCATCACAGGCACGCTCAAACAACTTCTTCAAACCCAGGTCGTGCGGCCCCACGCCGTCCAGCGGACTGAGCTTTCCCATGAGCACGAAGTACAGGCCCTTGTAAGCGCCCGTGCGCTCCATGGCGGCCTGGTCGGCTGGGGTCTCCACCACACACAGCTGGCTGTGGTCGCGCCGCGGGTCCAGACAGGAAGCACATACCGACTGCTCGGTGAATGTGTGGCAGCGTTCGCAGTGGTGCACCTGGGTGCTGGCTTGTTGCAAGGCCTGTGCCAGCAGCTGGGCACCGGGACGGTCATGCTGCAGCAGGTGGAAAGCCATGCGCTGGGCCGACTTCACCCCCACGCCCGGCAGGCGTTTGAGCGCCTGGACCAGGGCGTCTAAGGCGTTGGTATCGGACACAGGGTACGAAGCAGCGTGGCGGCGTTCAGAACGGGAACTTCATGCCACCGGGCAAACCTGGCATGCCGGCGGTGAGTTTGCCCATTTTTTCGGTCGAAGTCTCTTCAGCCTTGCGTACGGCGGCGTTGAAGGCGGCGGCCACCAGGTCTTCCAACATGTCCTTGTCATCGGCCAGCAGGCTGGGGTCGATGGTGATGCGTTTGACATCATGTTTGCAGGTCATGGTAACTTTCACCAGCCCGGCGCCGGACTCGCCCGTCACCTCGATATTGCCCAGCTCGTCCTGGGCTTTTTTCATGTTGTCCTGCATCGCCTGGGCTTGTTTCATCAGGCCTGCGAGTTGTCCTTTGTTGAACATGGATGTCCTTGAGTGAGAAAGAGAAAAAAGGGGCCAGCCCTAAAGGGGCCGGATGGAACCGGGCACGATTTTCGCGCCAAAGTGTTGCACCATGGATTGCACAAACGGGTGGTCTGAGATTATCTTCTCGGCCGCCAACTGCTTCTCGGCAGATGCAGCTGCGTTGCGCCGCCCCGGGCTGTCGGTCACCCGCCCCACCTCGACCGCCAGCTTGACCGGGAAACCTGCCGCGGCCAATGCGGCAGTCAGCCGGTCCCGTGTCGCGGGCTGGTTCAGCGATTCACGCTCCAGCCGCAGCAGCCACTGGTCGGTGTCGCGCGCAATCAGCTGCGACTGCAAGGCCAGTTCACGCACCATGGCAGTGATCGCCTCGGACTGGATCAACTGCTGCACCGTGGCGTGCCAGAAGTCGCCCTCTTCGGTGGGCAATAACACTTGTGGTGCTTGTGTGGCCACTGCATCTGATCGGCTTTCGGCCTGGGTCCGCACCGGGACTGCTACAACTTTAGTAGCTGTTTGCGCAGATACCACGGGGGCTAGAGGCCTATTTTGATCCTCATACAGATCGGCGGGCTCTTCGTCCTCGTCCGGGCCACTGTCGCGCACCGTCAACACTTGACCGGGGGGAATGTCTGCCGGTTCCTGCACAGCAACAGCGGGCTCGGGCGCAGCGGGCGCGTCTTCCCAGGGCTGTACCACCGGGGGGGGCGCCACGGCAGGTGCCAGCACAGGCGCAGCAGGCACGGGGGCCACAACCGGCACAGGGGCGATCACAGGACGGGGCACAGGCACCGGCATGGCGGCGGCCACAGGCACGGGAGCCACTGCGGGCAGCGTGCGAACCGGTACCGTGGCGTCAGTTAGAGTTTTTTTTTCAGCCAGTGGCGCTGCGCCGGTCTGGGGCTTGAAGGCCAGCAGGCGCAGCAACACCATGGTCAACGCCGCGTATTCGTCGGGCGCCAAGCCCAGGTCGGCACGGCCATGCAGACAGATGCTGTAGAGCAGCTGGGTTTCATCGGCAGGCAGCAGGCCAGCCAGGCGGGCGGTGTCTGCCGCTTCGGGGTCACTATCGTCGGCAGCGGCCGCAGCCCCCATGGCCTGCAGCACCGCCATGCGCTGCAGCACGGTGGACATTTCTTCGAGGGTGGAGGCCGCGCTCAGGCCGTTGTGGCGCAGGGCTTCGGAGGTTTCCACCACGGTCTTGCCGTCGCCCAGCGCCAGCGCCTCAATCAGGCGGAACACGTACGAGCGGTCCACACTGCCTAGCATTTGGCGCACCGTGGCCTCCTGCAACTGGCCCGAGCCAAAGGCAATCGCCTGGTCCGTCAGGCTAAGCGCGTCGCGCATGGAGCCGCGGGCGGCGCGGGCCAAGAGGCGCAGGGCTTGCACTTCGGAACTTACCTGCTCCACCTCCAACACCTTGGTCAGGTGTTCGCGGATGGTCTCGGGCGCCATGGGACGCAGGTTGAACTGCAGGCAGCGGCTCAGCACGGTCACCGGCACCTTTTGCGGGTCGGTCGTGGCCAGCACAAATTTCAAATACTCGGGCGGCTCCTCCAGCGTTTTCAACATCGCGTTGAACGCCGTGTTGGTGAGCATGTGCACTTCGTCGATCATGAAGACCTTGAAACGCCCCTGCACCGGCTTGTAAACCGCCTGCTCCAGCAGGGCCTGCACTTCGTCCACACCGCGGTTGCTAGCGGCATCCAGTTCGGTGTAATCGACAAACCGTCCGCTATCAATATCAGAGCATGCCTGGCACACACCACAAGGGGTGGCGGTGATTCCGCCATTGCCATCGACGCCCTGGCAGTTGAGCGACTTGGCCAGAATGCGCGACACCGTGGTCTTGCCCACGCCGCGCGTGCCGGTAAACAGGTAGGCGTGGTGGAGGCGCTGGGTGGTCAGCGCATTGGTCAGGGCTTGCACCACATGGTCCTGCCCCACCATTTCGGTGAAGTTGCGCGGACGGTATTTGCGGGCGAGCACGAGGTAAGACATGCTCCGATTCTAGTGCGCCGCCCCTGCCAGTCTCAGTTAGACTGGAAGCCCACAAAGACCACCACCCACACCAACGTGCCCACTTTGTTGAGAAGCTGCTTTTTATGGCTGTCTTTTGTGCTGGCGGCTTGCCTGTGGAGCAGCGCAGTGCAGGCCGGCGGTACCTTGCGGGTACTGGCTTGGGCGGGTTATGCCGACCCTGACATCGTCAAAACCTTCGAGCAACGCACCGGAGCCAAGGTCGAAGTCAGCTATATCGACACCGACGAGGCCCTGTGGGCGCGTATCTCCAAAAACCAGGCCGGCGACTTCGATGTCTTCGCCGTGAATACGGCCGAACTGCAGCGCTACATCCAGACAGCGCTGGTCGTCCCCATCAATCTGCGCGCCATCACCAACACCCAGCGCCAGCTGCCGCGCTTCCAGGCATTGGCCAAGATTCCCGGCATCGTGCATGGCGAGAAGGTGTTTGCCATCCCCTACACCTACGCCGAAATGGGCTTGATCTATGACCGCAAGCAGATCAAAACACCGCCCACCTCCCTCAAGGCGCTGTGGGACCCGCGTTACCAAGGCAAGGTCTTGCTCTACAACGGAGGCTCCCACAGCTTCTCTCTGGCTGCACAGGCCCTGGGCAGCCCAACCCCGTTTGCACTGCCGACCGCGCAGTGGGAAGGCGCGGTGGAACAACTGATTGCGCTCAGGCGCAATGCCCTGACCTTCTACACCCAGCTGGACGACTCGGTGCACTGGTTCCAGAGCCGCAAGGCCGCTTTGCTGTTTGCCAACTATGGCTCCCAACAATTCAAGCAACTCCAGGCCGCAGGCCTGGATGTGGGCTACGCCATCCCCAAGGAGGGGGCGCTGGCCTGGCTGGACTGCTGGGTCATCACCCGCAGCGCCAAAAACCCGGCGCTGGCCGAAGCCTGGATCAACTACACGCTGGAAGACGGCCCCGGCAAGGTGCTGCTGGACCGCCAGGGCCTGGCCAACACCACCGCCCCCTCGCCTTACCTGAGGCCGGAGGACAAACTGATTTGGCTGGAGCCAGTGGAAAACGTGGAACGCAGAAACCAGCTGTGGAACCGCATTGTGTCTGGCGACCGCGCCAGCAAGGTGCTGGCGCCATGAAGTTCGGCATCAGCGCCCGGCTGACCCTGGTGCTGGCCCTGGTGGGCCTGCTGGTGGCGGATTTTACCGGGTTTTACGCCTTCCATGTCAGCCGCAGCCTGCTGGTCCAGTCCTCGCAAAACGAGCTGTTGCTGTCCACCCAGGTACTGGCGCGCCGCATTGCGCTCACGCGCCAGGAGGTTTCGCGCAACCTCATGGTGCTGGCGTCCCACCCGGCGGCCCAGGCCTCTCTGCAGCCCCGGTCACCCAGTGCCCAGGCGCAAATGGCCACACTGTTCAAGGTGCTGATGGAGGCCAACCCGGCCTACCTGCAGATCCGCCTGATCAGCGCGCAAGACCACGGCATGGAACGGGTGCGCGTAGACCGCGACAGCGGCACCCTGCAGGAGGTGACCGGTGAGGATTTACAGGAAAAAGGCCACTTTGCCTATGTGTCCGAAACCCTCAAGCTGGCCTACGGCGAGACCTACCTGTCGCCCATCGCCATCAACCATGAACAGGGCTCCCACGCGGGCCTGGACCGCCCCACCCTGCAACTGGCTACCCCGGTGAGTGACCCCCACGGCCTGGCCCTGGGCCTGCTGGTCATCAACCTGGACCTGGACGGCATGTTTGCCCTGCTCTCGGCCGACCTGCCCAAAGATTTTTCGCTCTACCTGTCCAATCACCGCGGCGACTACCTGATCCACCCCGACAGCAGCAAAACCTTCGGATTTGACAAGGGACGCCGGGTGCTGGTGCAAGACGAATTTCCGCAAACCGAGGCCTTGCTGCGCCAGAACACCGAATACATCTTGCTGCAGGCTGATCAGGGCCTGCATGCCTTTTCGCCCCTGCTGGCCGCGTTCATTGGCCGCCCGGTGCTGGTTAGGGGCGAAGAAAACCACCTGATCTTGGGACTGGCCCGCCCGCTGGAGGGGGTGCTGCAGCAAACCGACCAGCTCGGACGCACCATTGTGCAAATCGTCATTCTGGTGAGCCTGGCCTGCGCCTTGCTGGCCGTGCTGGTCGCGCGTGCGCTCACACGCCCCATCAACAGCATGATTGCGGCGGTGCACCGCTTCTCCAACGACAACAAGGCCTTGCCCCTGCCGGTGGAACGCAGCGACGAAATCGGCACGCTGGCGCGCAGCTTTGCCCGCATGCAGGGCCAGATTCGCAAGCAAATGGACGACCTGCACGACAGCCGCGAAGAGCTCGAACACCTGGCCCAACACGACATGCTGACGGAGCTGCCCAATCGGCGCATGTTCATGGATCGGCTGGCGCAGGCCATCGCCCGGGCCGAGCGTACGGAAGAAGGTTTTGCCCTGCTGTTCATCGACGTGGACAACTTCAAAAACTTCAACGACAGCCTGGGCCACGCCGCTGGCGACGCCGTGCTCAAGACCGTGGCGCAGCGCCTGGCCAGCAACACCCGCAAGGTGGACACGGTGGCCCGCCTGGGTGGCGACGAATTTGTGGTGATGATCGACAACTTCTCGGAACGCAACCTGATCAGCGCATTCACCGAAAAATTGCTGGCCGCCCTCAAAGCGCCCATGGACTTTGAGGGCCACACCCTGTGTGTGGAATTCAGTGTCGGCATCAGCCAGTTCCCTGACGACGGCCACACCGCCGAAGAGGTGATCAACAACGCCGACCGGGCCATGTACCGCACCAAGGCCGGTGGCCGCAATGGCTACCGCTTCACGTCGGATGCCAACACCCAGCCCAACCTGCTCTGAGGCGGTCCGAAACCACCCGCGCTTTGGGTACAATGCAGGCTGACGGGCCTTCCCGCATGGTGAAGCGGCCAACCGGGTCAGGTGGGGAACCAAGCAGCCCTAACTGTGGAGCCAGTGCCGGGGTCAGGCTCGTCAACCCCCATTCCATCCCTTGCCACCCCTGAGGATTTCCGGGAATGACTCTCAACGTGTGTTCCCGTTGGGTTGGTGCAGTGCTGCTGGCATGCGGAGCAGCGGTGGCCGCTTGGGCCGCTACACCGGGTCACACCACCGATTTCCCCCTCATTGCGCTTACGGATACCACGCCCACCCGCATAGAGCTGGGCGCCCATCTGGCCTACCTGGAAGACCCGGATCGCAAACTCTCGCAGGAGCAGGCCAGCGGCCCGCTGCAGACCTGGGTCGGCATGGACCGTACCAGCCCCAACTTCGGCTTTACCGACAAGGCGTACTGGTTCCGCTTCGCACTGGACAACCGCACAGACAAAACCCAGCAACGCCTGCTGGAGCTGCCCCGAGCCTTCATCGACGACGTGCGCCTGTTCCACCTGCACGACAGCCAGCTGATCACCAAATACGCGCTGGGCGACGAACAGCCCTTTGTGCAACGCGTAGTGCAGCACCAGAACCTGGTGATGCCGCTCACGCTGGCCCCCGGTGTGCACCAGATCTACCTGCGCATGGCCTCCAGCGGCACCATCGAAGCGCCGCTGCGCCTGTGGGAGCCTGCCGCCTTCCAGGCCGCCGCGGCCAAAGAGCATTTGCTGGCTGGTGCCGTGCTGGGCATGCTGGTGGTGATGATCGTCTACAACCTGTTCATCTACCTGTCCACGCGCGACATCAACTACCTCTACTACATCGCATTCGTGGCCAGCTACCTGTTGTTCTGGAGCACGCTGTGGGGCTACACCTTTGCCTATGTGTGGCCCAACGAGATCCGCTGGAACAGCATTGCGGTGCCGGTGTTCATCGCCTCAGCCTGCGTGGCGGCCAGCCTGTTTGCCGACAGCTTTCTCAAGCTGCGCCGCTTCTCGCGCCCACTGCACTGGGGCGTGCTGGGCCTGGCCTGGGCGAGTGCGCTGCTGCTGGCGGGCAGCTTTGTGCTGCCCTACCAGCTCATCATCCGGGTCAACTCGGCCATGATTCTGGTGGTGTCGGTGGTGGCGCTGGTGTGTGGCTACTGGCGCTGGTGGGCTGGCGCGCGTTTTGCGCGTTTCTACTGCCTGTCCTGGACCTCGGTGTTCGTGGGGGTGAGCGTGTTGACGATTGGCAAGTTCGGCCTGCTGCCGTCCAACTTCTGGATCGATAACGCTTCGCAAATCGGTGTCATGCTGCTGGTGCTGCTGCTGTCCTTCACGCTGGCCGACCGCATCAACACTGACCGCAGCCTGCGCATCAATGCCCAGGCCGTAGCGCTGGCCCATGCACAAAAAGCCCGCGCCTCACAAAAAGCCCTGATCGACTCCACCGCCCAAGCCAACCGCGAGCTGGAAAGCCGCGTGCAGGAACGCACCAACGAGCTGCACGATGCGCTGGAAAAACTGCAGACCGTGAACGCGCAGCTACAACGCCTCTCCAACACCGACGCCCTGACCCAGGTGGGCAACCGTGCCTACTTTGACGAAGCCCTGCAGACCGAACACAAACGCGCCAGCCGCCAGAAGCAGCCGCTGGCCCTGCTGCTGCTGGACATCGACCACTTCAAATCCATCAACGACACCTGGGGCCACCCGGCGGGTGACGCCTGCCTGCGTTACCTGGCCGACTTTCTGCGCCAAAAGGTGCAGCGCGCCGGTGATGTGCTGGCCCGTTACGGCGGTGAAGAGTTTGTGGTGCTGCTGATCAACAGCACCCTGGGCGACGCGCTGGACGTGGCCGAAGAGTTGCGTGCCGACATCGCCAGGCTGGAGATCCCGATCGAGGGCCGCAACCTGCGCATCACGGCCAGCTTTGGGGTGGCCAGCGCGATTCCGGCCAGCCTGACTTCGACCGCTACGCTGGTGGCCGATGCCGACAAGGCCCTGTACGAGGCCAAACACCACGGCCGCAACTGCGTGCGCGCCGCAGTGCCACGCATCAGCACCCGGCAAACCAGCTGATTCGCTACTAATTTAGTAGCTGCTCGCGCTTATTCCACGAGGGCTAGGCACTGATTTCTTATCAAAACCGGCCTCAGGCCCGCACATAGGCCAAGGCGCCCTGCCCGGCCGCCACCCCACTGGCAAAGCAGGCCTGCAGCAGGTAGCCGCCCGTGGGCGCCTCCCAGTCCAGCATCTCCCCGGCGCAAAACACACCAGGCAGCTGCTCCAGCATAAGCTGGGGCGTGAGCACCTCAAACAGCACCCCACCGGCCGTGCTGATGGCTTCGTCGATCGGACGCGCGGCCTGCAGGGTGATGGGCAAAGCCTTGATGGCCGCGGCCAGTTGGGCGGGGTCGTTCATCGCCTCTTTGCTCAGGCGCTCATGCAGGATGGCGGACTTGATGCCCTCCAGATGCAAGCGGCTCTTCAGATGGCTGGACAACGAGCGGCTGCCGCGCGGGTGGCGTACTTCGGCCAGCACCTTCTCAGCCGGCACATCCGGCAGCAGGTCCAGCGTGAAGCTGGCGCTGCCGTTGCGGATGATCTCGTCGCGCAGCAAGCTGGACGCGGCATAGACCAGGCTGCCTTCCACGCCCGTGGCCGTGGCCACAAACTCGCCCTTGCGCTGAAAGCTCTGGCCCTGGGCCGTGGTCACGCCAATGGCCACCGACTTGAACGGCTGACCGGCAAACTTGTCGGCAAAAAACGGGCTCCAGCCGCCCTGCACATCAAAGCCGCAATTGGCCGGCAGCAGCGGCGCCACCGCCACGCCGCGCTGGGCCAAGAGTGGCACCCAGGCGCCGTTGGACCCCAGCCGTGCCCAGCTGCCACCGCCCAGCGCCAGCACCACCGCGCGGGCCTGCACCTGCTGAGGGCCGTTGGGCGTGTCAAAACATAGCGTTGCACCAGTAACGCCGGCTCCAGATTCGCCCCAACCGGTCCAGCGGTGGCGCATGTGGAACTGCACGCCCATACCGGGCGCGGCGGGGTTGCGCAGACGCTGCAGCCAGGCGCGCAACAGCGGCGCAGCTTTCATGTCTTTGGGAAACACCCGGCCTGACGAGCCCACAAAGGTCTCAATGCCCAGGCCCTCGGCCCAGGCGCGCAAGGCGGTGGCGTCCAGCCCCTGCAGAAGCGCCTCGATCGCACTGCGGCGCGCGCCATAACGTTCGGCAAAGCGGTCGGCCGAGTCCGAATGGGTGAGGTTCAGCCCGCCCTTGCCAGCCAGCAAAAACTTGCGGCCAATGCTGGGCATGGCGTCAAACAAGTGCGCGGCCACGCCGGCGTCGGCCAGCTGCTGGGCCGCCATCAGCCCGGCCGGGCCACCGCCCACGATGGCCACGTCCACGCTGCGGACCTCGCTGGAGGAAGGCACAGAAACGGCGGGCTGGGAAAGTTCAGAACTCATGCGGGGGTCAATTCAATCAGTTGGCCTTGCGGCGTTAAAAAAGCGGCACGTACGGCCTGCCCGGGGTTGGCCTGCGCGACAGCATCGCGGTAGCCCAGCAGCTGGGCACACAGGGCCGCATCCTGCTGCGGCTGTGCGTTCGATTTGTAGTCCAGCACCCACCAGGCGCCGTTGCGTTGCTGCACCAAGCGGTCCATGCGCAGCAAACGGCCACGCTGGGTGATGGGCACTTCGTTGGCGTGCCAGGCCAGTTGGGCCTGGTCCCAAGCCCAAGCGCCCTCGCCTTGCAAGACCGCTTGCGCCATGTCTGCGGCGGCCTGCGCCTGCGCGGTATCCAGCACAAACTCTTTGGCCACCCGGGCCAAGGCCTCGGGGCCCCAAGTGTAGGGCCCTTGGGCATGGCCGCCGGACACGGCGGGCACCCACTCCAGCAAACGGTGCAGGGCCTGGCCCAGGCGGGACTCCAGGCTCTCGCTCGGTGCAGGTGCCCCGCCACCCGTCAAATCCGCTATCTTTTCAGGAGCTGCTTGCACAGTATCCACGTGGGCCAGAGCCACTTTTTGCACTATTTTTAGGGCATAAGGCGCCAAGGCGTCCTCCCCAGCCACCGTCGCATCGTTCTGCGCGACAGATCCTGCGGGCGCCTCGGACGCGTCCTGCGCCTGGCCTTCCAGCCGGCGCCACCAACTGCCGGCGTTCTCCCGGTGCGGCGCCAGGCTGGAGATGACCAGCGTGCGCTGCGTGCGCGTGAGCGCCACGTAGAGCGCATTGAGTTCCTCGCGGCTGCGCTCCGCCTGCTCATGCGCCAGCGCGTCCACCACACAGGCAGGCGGACGGGATTCGCTGGCCAGAAACACAAAGCGCCGGGGGTGGGTGTCTTCGCCGGGCCAGTCCACCAGTACGCCCATGGTCTCGGTCTTGCCGGCCTCGCCATCGGTGTCCAGCATCAGCACCAGTGGCGCCTCCAGCCCCTTGGCCCCATGAATGGTGAGCAGGCGCACGGCCTGGGCATTGGCGCGCACCGGTGCGGGGTTGCCCCCGGCCCGCAGCGCGCGCACCAGGCCATAGGCCGTGGTGTAACGCCCGCCGTCCACCTGCAGCGCTGCATTCAGCAAGGCTCGCACATTGGCCAGCACCCGCTCGCGCTGCGCGGGCGGGCTGGCGGCAGCGTAGCGGGCCAGTACATCGCCGTCGTCGTAGATCGCGCTCAAGGCATCGTGTGGCGGCAGCCGGTCCACCCACTGTTTCCAGCGCAGCAGTGTGGGGCCTACGTTGGCCAAAGCGGGGGGCAGCGCATCCGCGGTGCTGGCTTGCAGGGTCTGCCACCAGCTCAGCACCTCGCCCTTGCCAGCCTCGTCCTCGGTGGCCGTCTGCAGCGCTCGCAGGCGCAGCACCAGGGCCACCAGGTCGTCGTCGGACGCGCCAAACACCGGCGACTTGAGGACACGGGCCAGCGCCAGGTCGTGCCGTGGTGACACCAGCACATCGAGCAGCGCCACCAGGTCCTGCACCTCGGCAAACTCGCCCAGCTCGGCCTTCTCCGGCTGCTGCGCGGGAATGGCCAGTGCGGAGAGTTCCTGCTCCATCAGCGTGAGCCGCTCGCGCTTGCGCGCCAGCACCATCACGTCTTTGGCTTGGTAGTGCCCGGCCGCCATCTGCGCCGCCAGCCACTGCGCAGCCTGGCGGCACTCCAGCGTCTTGCGCGTGTCCTCGGCCTCGTGGCGGGGCATGCTCAGCGAGTCGCGCCACACGGCTTCGGGTGGCAGCGCCTCCTTGTCGGCCTTGGCTTCGCGCTCGATGCGTGGCAGCTTGAACACCTGGCCGTGCTGGTCGGACGCGGTGCTGTGCGCGCGAAAGTCCTGGTAGGCGCCCTCGTCCTGCGCCTGGCCCATGGTCTGGTTCACCAGCGCAATGATCTCGGGCGCGTTACGCCGCGTGTGGTCGCAGCTCAGCTGGTCGCCGCCCAGGCCTTGCGCCACAAAGGCTTTGGCCGCGCGGAACACCTGCGGCTCGGCACGGCGGAAGCGGTAGATGCTTTGCTTGGGGTCGCCCACAATGAACACACTGGGCGCGTTGCCGGCCCCGGCATAGGACGACAACCAGCTGTGCAGCGCCTGCCACTGCAGCGGGTTGGTGTCCTGGAATTCATCAATCAGCAAATGCCGCACGCGCGCATCCAGCCGCTCCTGCACCCAGCCGCTGAGCTCGGTGTCCGACAGCAAAACCAAGGCCGTGCGCTCCAGGTCGCCCATGTCCAGCCAGCCGCGTTCGCGCTTGAGGGCCGCATAGTCTTGCAACAGGCCACGCGCCAACCGGGCCATACGCTGCTGGTGTTGCCAGGCCTGGTCTTGCAGTTGGGCCTGCTGCACCTCTTGCAGCAGCGCCTGGGCGGCCTGAACGCTTGTCAGGTCCACCAGCTTGTCCGTCAGTTTGCGTGGGCCACCGGTCTTGGTGAACAGGGCGTCCACCACACCGGGCCAGTGCGCATCGGTCAGCGCGCGCTCCAACGTGCTGGCAGCGGTCAGGCAGGTCTTGCCACTGCACTGGCCCAGCGCACGCGCGCTGTCCCACAGCAGGGTTTGCACAGAGGCTTGCACCAGGCGTTCCTGCGGCGCCTGCAGGCCGGCAAAGGCTGGAAACTGCGTGGCGAAATGCTCTACCGAGGCGTCCACCACGCCCTGCGCATCGGCCAGGTCAAACTCCGTGCGCTTGTTGAGTGCGGCTTCCAGCGCCTTGTGGGTCTGGTGGCGGCCATACAGGCGCACGGCATCCAGGTAGTCGGCCAGCACGGCCGCATCGCCCGCCACGCGGGTCTGAAAACGGCGCCACACCTGGGCCACGGCCACGGCGTCGTTCTCCAGCAGCTCGTACTGCGTGGGCAGGCCCAGGTGGTGCAGCACGCCCAGCGGCGCACTGCCCAGCAGCGCGGCAAACCAACTGTGGAAGGTGCGGATCTGCACTGGCCGGCCGCCGGCCAACAGCTGGGCATGCAGGCCGCGCAGCGTCTGCAACTGAGCGGTATCTACCGGCTGCCGCACACCGCGCAGCTGCAGCTCCTGCTGCAAACGGGCATCGTCCAGGTGGGCAAACTCGCGCAGCCACTCCTGCAGGCGCTGGCGCATTTCGCCCGCCGCTTTTTTGGTGAAGGTGATGGCCAAGATCTCGTGCGGCTGCGTACCCTCCAGCAGCGCGCGCAGCATGCGCGAGACCAGCATCCAGGTTTTGCCCGCACCCGCGCAGGCCTCCACCACCACGCTGCGCCGCGGGTCGCAGGCGATCTCGTAAAAGCGTGGGGCTTCGACCAGGCGGCCGTTGTGCTCGTAGGCCGCGTGCAAGGTGGGACTCATGCGGCCTCCCAAAAGTCTTTGCGGCACAGGCCCCGCACCTGGCAGAAGTCGCACACCGTGCCCTCGCCCAGCGCCGGCAGTGCGGCGCCCTGCGCAATGCGGGCCATATCGCTCTGCACGCCGTCAATCAGGGCGTCACGCGCCATCACCACCTCTTTTTGTTCATACGCATCGGTGCCGTCGCGCTCGCCCACATTCACATAGGCGGCGCGCAGCGTGTCGTGCGGCAAGAGCGCGGCATAGAAGGCCATCTGCGTGTCCTCCAGCGGGTCCTGAATGCGCGTACGGGTCTTGCCCACAGGTTCGGTCTTGTAGTCCAGCAGCATCACCGTGCCATCGGGCAAGGTGTCGGTACGGTCGGTGCGGCCAATCAAGGTGACGGGACCGATGCGCTGGCGCTGCGGCATCTCACCACTGGCAAACACGGCGCCTTGCGCCTCGTGCTGGGTCAGCCAGTCCAGATAACCATCGCGCACCGCCGGCCAAGCTGCGGCAAACGGCAAAAACTCGCCTTCGGGCAAGGCCATGGCAGCGGTGACCTCGGTGCTGCACCGGTCCAGCAAAGCGCTGCGCGCCGCCAGCTCCGCAACCGGCTGCCCTGCCAAGGCCGCATGAAAGGCTTGCAGCACCGCATGTAACCAGAGGCCAAAGTCGCGCTTGTCGACCTCGGCATCCAGCTCGTCCACCGCCCGCAGGCCCAGCATGCGCTGGGCAAAAAAGCGGTAGGGGCAATGGCGCAGGTCTTCGTAGGCACTGGCCGACAGTGTGTGCACAGCCAGCGCAGGGCCGGTGGGCTGGGGCGGCAGGCAGGGCTGCGGCGTGACAAGGCGGGTCACTCGCGGGTCATGTCCGTCTGCGCCACCGCCTTCCGTCAGGCGCAGTTGTTGCACCAGTGCGCTGGGCTGCAAGGCTTCGCCCGTGTCGTCACTGCTGCGCCACAGTACGTCGCAGGCCGGGCTGGCCAGCGCATGGCGCCACACCTGGCGCAGCTGGGCCTCCAGTGCCTCGCGCGAGGGCAGCCCCAGGGCTGCACGCTGCGCCGGTGTCCAGCCGCCCGCGGGTTCGGGGGACGGGTTGAGCCGCACCTCGTCGCATCCGGCCATCACCACCGCGGCAAAGGGGCGCCCCAGCATCTGGCTCAGCGGCAGGATCACCACCTGCTCCTGGTCCGGGTAATCGGGTTGGAAACTCGCGCCCTCCAGCGCCTGGTTGACCCAGCGGGTGAATTCCATCAGGTCCAGCTTCTGCCCGGCCCACAAGGCCTGGCCCAGCAGCTGGCTCCACTGGGCCGCGTCGGCCGGCGCCAGCCGCAACACGGCCAGCAGCTTGCTACCGGCCCCATCCTCCTGCAGACGTGCCCACAGGCCCGTGCGTTGCAAGGTTTGCTGCAAGGCCGCGAGCCAACCCGCCAGTGACTTGCGCCCGGCCAGCGCACTGCGCAGTTGCTCCACCTCGGCACACGCAGCCTGCAGTGCCGGGCTTTTGGCCACAGCAAGACTAGTTGCTACCTGGCGCCAGTCGCGCACCTGGTCACGCCGCACCGCGGCCTCCAGCCCGTCCAGCGTGTCCAGATAACCCGGTGCCTGCTTCAAGGCGGCCAGCACCGCATCGCTGCTGGCATTCCACTGCGCGGCGCGCAGCAGTGCCATCACGCTGGCACCGGCCTGGCTGGTGGAGAGTTTCCAACCGTTTTCGTCCCGCACCGCCACACCCGCCATGTCCAACAGGGCGCGCACACGGCGGGTCAGTGCACGGTCGGCACTCACCAGGGCCACCGGGTAACGGTCGGCTGCGATGTGCTGCAACAGGCAGGCCGCGGTGCGCTGGGCTTCGTCCTCGGCATCTTCACAGGCATGCAAGGCCAGCGCCCCGCTCAAGGTCGGCGGCTCGTCTATCAAAGATTCGGAAAGGGGCAGACTCAGCAGCTTGTCGCCCCAGACGGACGCCAGCTCGGCCGGCAAGGCATCCTGGTTGGCGCCCTGCACCAGCACCAGGCAATCCAGGGTCTCCAGCCATTGGGAATCGAACAGGGCATCGCTGGTGTAAGAGGACACGGCAGCCCACTCTACCGCCAGGCGCGCCACACGCGCCTCCCAGGCAAGTGCCTGGCTGTCCATACCCAGGCCGGCATGCACGCGTGCGGTCTGGGCCCAGGCCGCACGTTGCGCCGGCCCGGCCGCCGCGGCCAGGGGGGCGAGCTGGTAGGCGGCTTGCACCAGCAACGGCGCCAGGGCTTCCTGCCCTTGCGCACCGCTACCGGCCAGCAACGCCTGCGCAGTGAGCGTGTCCACGGCGGGGTCCATGCTGATGTCCTGCGCGTCCAGCATCCGCCCGCCCGTCGTCGCTACCCAGTTCTGGGTGGTTTCAAAGCGTGGGGAAAAGCCGTCTGGATAGAGCCGTGCCCAGAGCCGGCTGGCCAGGGGCAGCAGTTGGGCATACGGTAGCAAGACCAGGGTGCGCGCCGGATGGGCTTGGCGGGCCTGCAACTGGGCGTGGATGCGGGGCAACAGGCCAGCGGCATCGGCCAGCCACAGGGCCATGGCGGGGTGCTCTGCCCCATAACTGAAGGCCCTGAGACCCGTATTGCTATCGCTTTTGGCTATGCTCGCCATAGGCGTAGCGGCATGGGTGATGGGCTTGGTTTCTGTCACAATGCCGCAACTTTAGCTCTTATAGCAATCTCCCAAAGGAAACACCATGGCCAGCGAGCTCATCAAACATGTCACCGATGCCACCTTCGAAGCCGATGTGCTCGGTGCGGCACAACCCATTCTGGTGGACTACTGGGCCGAGTGGTGCGGTCCCTGCAAGATGATCGCCCCCATCCTGGACGAAGTGTCGGCCACCTACGAAGGCAAGCTGCAAATCGCCAAGATGAACGTGGACGAAAACCGTGACATCCCCGCCAAGTTCGGCATCCGCGGCATCCCCACCCTGATGCTGTTCAAAGATGGCCAATTGGCCGCCACCAAAGTGGGCGCTTTGAGCAAGGCCCAGTTGACCGCCTTCATCGACCAGCAACTGGCCTGATGGAGCCCCCATCGCCTTGGCAACAAGGCGATGTTTCGCCGGGCCGCCCCAAGTTCTGAACCGCTTGGCGGCCCGCCGCGGCACACGCAGCAGCCTGCGTGCATGCAAAATACGGCACCGCGGCGTTTTCCTGTCATAATAAATCCCGTTCACCCGCCCACCCCAAGGCAGGCGCCGATTCCCGGCACAGAACGCAGAGGCGCTTACCCAGTTTTGCCTCTCCCCCCATCCCCCAGATTTTTGTAATTCGCCGAACATCGGTCAACGCCCTTACCGGGACCCATTCCATGCACTTAAACGAACTCAAGGCACTGCACGTGTCTGAAGTCCTCAAGCAAGCCGAAGAACTTGAGATTGAAAACACCGGCCGCATGCGCAAGCAGGAGCTGATGTTCGCCATCATCAAGAAGCGGGCCCGTACCGGTGAGCAGATCATTGCCGACGGCGTGCTGGAAATCCTGCCTGACGGTTTTGGCTTCCTGCGCAGCCCGGACACCAGCTACACGGCGAGCACCGACGACATCTACATCAGCCCTAGCCAAGTGCGCCGCTTCAACCTGCACACCGGCGACATGATCGAAGGCGAAGTCCGCACCCCCAAGGATGGCGAGCGCTACTTTGCCCTGAACAAGCTGGACAAGGTCAACGGCGGCCCGCCCGAAGGCAATAAGCACAAGGTCATGTTCGAAAACTTGACCCCGCTGTTCCCCAAAGAGCAAATGAAGCTGGAGCAGGACATCAAGGGCGACGAGAACATCACCGGCCGCGTGATCGACATCATTGCCCCCATCGGCAAGGGCCAGCGTGCCCTGATCGTCGCGCAGCCCAAGAGCGGCAAGACCGTGATGATGCAGCACATTGCGCACGCGATCTCCGCCAATTACCCAGACAGCTACCTGATGGTGCTGCTGATTGACGAGCGCCCCGAAGAAGTGACCGAAATGCAGCGTACCGTCAAGGGCGAGGTGATTGCCTCCACCTTCGACGAGCCCGCTGCCCGCCACGTGCACGTGGCCGAAATGGTGATCGAGCGCGCCAAGCGCCTGGTGGAACTGAAAAAAGACGTGGTGATCCTGCTGGACTCCATCACCCGCCTGGCCCGCGCCTACAACAACGTCGTGCCTTCCTCGGGCAAGGTGCTGACCGGTGGTGTGGACGCCAACGCCCTGCAGCGCCCCAAGCGCTTCCTGGGTGCTGCCCGCAATGTGGAAGAAGGCGGCTCGCTGACCATCATCGCCACGGCCCTGGTCGACACCGGCAGCCGCATGGACGAAGTGATCTTTGAAGAATTCAAGGGCACCGGCAACTCCGAAATCCACCTGGACCGCCGCCTGTACGAAAAGCGCGTGTTCCCGTCGATCCAGCTCAATCGCAGTGGCACCCGCCGCGAAGAACTGCTGTTGCAGCCCGAAATTCTGCAAAAAACCCGCATCCTGCGCCAGTTCCTCTACAACATGGACGAAGTGGAGTCCATGGAGATGGTGCTCAAGCAGATGAAGGCCACCAAGAACAACAGCGAGTTCTTCGACATGATGCGTCGGGGCGGCTGATTCTGATCAATACGCTATAATCGATGGTTTCGCGAAAAGTACGCTGGATAGGCTGGCGCGGCTGACGCAACTGATGGAGAAGATATGAAAGAAGGCATTCACCCCAATTACCGCGAAGTTTGCTTCCAGGACATGTCCAATGGATTCAAGTTCGTGACACGTTCCTGCGCCAACACGAAGGAAATGATCGACATGGAAGACGGCCGCAAGCTGCCTCTGTTCAAGCTCGATACCACCAGCGAATCGCACCCCTTCTACACGGGCACCCAAAAGTCCGTGGACAACATGGGTGGTCGCGTGGAGCGCTTCCGCAACCGCTTCGGCAAAACTGCCGCCAAGTAATGCGGAATCAGGCTTGCGCCTGAGTTCTCTGCAAAAGGCAGCCCGGCCCTCCGAGCTGCCTTTTTTTTCACCTGATTCTTTGCCCGTGAACCACCCCAATCCCGCCATCGTTTCCCAGTCGGCCGTGCGCCGCCTGCCCCGCTGGGCTTTGTTATTGCTCTGCCTGAGTTATATCTGTGCCGGGTTCATGGGCCGCGATGCCTGGCGCAGTGCCGACATCACGGCGCTGGGATTCATGGGTGCTTTGGCCAATGGCACGTCATCCTGGTGGTCGCCCAGCCTGTTGGGCTGGTCGCCGGACAACCCTGCGGTGCTGCCCTATTGGCTAGGCGCCTTGGCCCTGCAACTGGCGCCAGCGGCCTGGCCGGCTGACTTTGTGGCGCGCATCCCCTTTGGCCTGCTACTGGCCACAGCCCTGCTGGCCAGCTGGTACGGCACGTATTACCTGGCCCGCAACCCGGCCGCCCAACCCGTGGCGTTTGCCTTTGGCGGCGAAGCCCAGCCCACCGATTACGCACGTGCCATGGCCGATGGCGGCGTGCTGGCCTTGATTGCCTGTCTGGGGCTCGCCCAGCTGTCCCACGAAACCACCCCCGCGCTTGCCCAACTTGGCTTCAGTGCCCTGCTGTTCTACGGCATTGCAGCCCTGCCCTACCGCACACTCGGGCCACACATGGCAGCCTTCGTGGGACTGCTGGGCCTGAGTTTGTCGGGCGCCCCGACCATGGCCATGCTGTACTTGGTGGGCGGCATGCTGGTGCACTGGCTGGACCGTGACAACGGCCGCACATCGGATGCCCCACGGTCGGCGCGCAACAACGACCTGTGGGCGCTGCTGGCCTACGCTGGCGTGGCGTGTGCCGTGGCGTATGCATTGAACCTGTGGCGCTGGAAGCTGGAGCTGCCCCCACTGTCCTGGCGCACGGTGGATGGTTTTGCCCAGTTGCTGATCTGGTTCACCTGGCCTGCTTGGCCGCTGGCCCTGTGGACGCTGTGGCGCTGGCGCTGGCAGCTGTGGGGCCGGCGCTTGCACCGGCACCTGGCCTGGCCACTCTGGTTCGCTGCCGTCACCGTGGCGGCCACGCCATTTGGCAGCGACTCCGACCGCACCCTGCTGCTGGTCCTGCCTGCGCTGGCCACTTTGGCAGCGTTTGCACTACCCACGCTCAAGCGCCAGGTCGCCGCCCTGATCGACTGGTTTACCTTGCTGTTTTTCTCGGGCTGCGGTTTCACCATCTGGGTGGTCTGGATCGCCATGCAAACCGGCGTGCCAAGCCAGCCCGCAGCCAACGTGGCGCGCCTCGCCCCAGGTTTTCAGGCCAGTTTTTCGCTGTTTGCCTTTGGCATGGCAGTACTGGCCACGCTGGCCTGGACCTGGCTCGTCAAATGGCGGGTGGGGCGGCACCGCGCGGCCATCTGGAAAAGCCTGGTGCTGCCTGCGGGTGGTGCGGCCTTGTGCTGGCTGCTGCTCATGACGTTGTGGATGCCTTTGCTCAATTACGCACAAAGTTACCGCAGTCTGGTGCAACAGGCCTCCCCCCTGGTGGGACCCGAGGGTTGCGCAGAAACCGGCACCCTGAAGGCCGTGCACCTGTCTGCGTTCCAATGGTACAGCACCGTACGACTGGTAGCCGCCAACGGTGAAAGCGCCTGTGAATGGCAGCTCAGCGAGCCCGCCGAAGACATGGAAGTGCAACCTTCGGTGGACACCACACGCTGGACACCCCACACCCTGCTGCGCCATCCGGTGGACCGGGCTGAAGCCGTGTGGCTGTTACACCGCCGCTAAGGGCTCAGACAGTGGCCAGGCTGAGTTCTGCCATAGCACGCACCCGACTGGCGGGGAACACGATGGAGAACACAGAGCCCCTGCCCGGCACGCTGTCAATGCGCAGCTCCGCGCCGTGGCGTTGGGCCACATGTTTGACAATGGCCAGCCCCAAGCCGGTGCCACCGGTATCGCGCGAACGACTGCGGTCCACGCGGTAAAAACGCTCGGTCAACCGGGGCAAATGTTCTGGCGCGATGCCGGGACCGGTGTCTTCGACCGACAACACAGCACCACCATGGCCCAAGGCCTGCCAACGCACACGAATGCTCTTGTCTGCGGGGGTGTAACGCACCGCATTGCCCACCAAGTTAAACACCACACTGTGCAGCTCAGGCTGCGAGCCGGCCAGTTCGCAAGGCGCATCCGATTCAAAAACGATGTCCTGGGCGCGCCCCCACAACAAACGCGACAGCTCCAGTGCTTCGGTCTCACAGGCTTGCAACACGGCAGGCACAGGCACCCAGTCGTGCACCGAGGGCAAGGGACTGCCCTCCAGCCGAGACAGGGTTAACAAGTCGTTCACCAGGCTTTGCATGCGCTGCGCCTGTTGGGCCATCAGCCCCAGGTAGCGCTGGCGGTCGTCCTCGCCCAGCGGCAATGCCTGCAGGGTTTCCACAAACCCAGCCAACACTGTTAGGGGCGTGCGAATCTCGTGCGACACATTGGCCACAAAGTCACGGCGCATGGCCTCGGCCTGCTCCACCGCCGTGATGTCACGCGACAGCAGCAGGCTGCGCCCTTCACCATACGGGTGCAGGTGCACAGACAGGCGCACCGGCTTGGCGCTGGTGCTGTCGCGTCCGGGCATCACCACGTCGTGGCTGAAATCGCGTTCGGAAAAATAGGCAGCAAACGCAGGGTCGCGCACCAGGTTGCCAAAATGCTGCAGCAAATCGCGGCGTGCATCGAAACCAAAGTGTTCACCTGCGATCTGGTTGAACCACTCAATGCGCCCTTGCGCATCGAGCAACACCACACCATTGGGAGATGCCTGCAAGGCGGCCAAAAAATCCTGCAACTTGCCCTCGCCCTCCACCACCTGGCGCTCACGGGTGCGCAACAAACGGCGCATGCGGTCTGCCGCTTCACCCCACAGCCCGGCGCCCAGGGCCACTTCGGTGGATTCCCCACGCCGCAACCAGTTGAGCAAGCGCATACCGCGCACCGCATCAAACAACAGCCAAAGATAACCAGCCCCTATGGCGGCCAGCAAGGCAGTCAGCACGCGGGCAGCGGGCTCCACCAAAAACCAGGCCAATGCCGCAGCAACACTCTGCAGCCCCACAAAGGACAGCAGGCGCAAAACCATGCCCGATCCGCCTTGGTTCACACGCTGGCTTTGTCGGTCGACACCGCCACGGCGGGCTTGGCAGTCAGGCGGTAACCCGCACCGCGCACGGTTTCCACCATCGTTCCGGCCAAGGTCAACGCCTCGCGCAGGCGCTTCACATGGACATCCACCGTGCGTTCTTCGATATAGACGTGGTCGCCCCACACCTTATCCAGCAACTGGGCCCGACTGTGCACACGCTCGGCGTGGCCCATGAGGTAATTCAGCAGCTTGAATTCGGTAGGTCCGAGTTTCAGCGCCTGGCCTTCAAACGTCACCCGGTGGGTGGACGGGTCCAGGCTCAAACCGGCAATGGTGATGACCTCACCAGCCTCTTCGGGTGCACGGCGGCGCAGCACGGCGCGCACACGGGCCAAGAGCTCTTTGGTGGAGAAGGGCTTGGCAATGTAGTCATCGGCCCCGGCATCCAGCCCCGCCACACGGTCCGCTTCGTCGCCACGCGCCGTGAGCATGATGATGGGCGTGTCCTTGGTGCGTGGGTCGGTGCGCCAGCGCTTGGCCAGCGTCAGACCACTCTCGCCGGGCAGCATCCAGTCCAGCAAAATCAGGTCGGGCACGGCAGCGTCAATCTCGCGCTGGGCAGACTCGCTGTCCATGGCCCAGCGGGGGCGAAAACCGTTGTGCCGCAGGTTGACAGCAATGAGTTCGGCAATCGCCGACTCATCCTCAACCACCAAGACGGCAGGCATATTTCTCATTTGACGATAGACTCGATTTTTTCCATGGTGGAGTGGCGAACGTCTTCACCCTTGACCACGTAAATGATGAACTCGGCAATGTTCTTGGCATGGTCGCCAATGCGCTCGATCGCCTTGGCCAGGAACAGCAGGTCCAGGCTGGGGGAGATCATGCGGGGGTCTTCCATCATGTAGGTGACCAGCTTGCGCACAAAACCGTCGAACTCGGCGTCGATCAAGTCATCCTCTTTCAGGATGGCCACGGCCGCATTCACGTCCAGGCGGGCAAACGCATCCAACGCTTTGTTGAGCAGTCCGGAAGCCAAGTCGGCTGCCACACGCAGCTCCAGCGAGGGCAAGGAACGCGGAGCACCACTCTGGATGATGGAGCGCACCATGCGTGCAATCTTCTCGGCCTCGTCGCCCACGCGCTCCAGGTTGGCGGTGGTTTTGGAAATCGCGATCAACAGGCGCAGGTCACGGGCGGTCGGCTGGCGGCGCGCAATGATGGACGACAGATCGCGGTCGATCTCGATTTCCATCGCGTTGACGCGGGCTTCGCGCGAAGTCACCTCATTGGCCACCTCGACGCTGAACTGGGACAGCGCGTAAATGGCTTGGCGAATTTGCGACTCCACCAGACCACCGAGCTCCATGACCTGGGTGGAGACCGATGTGAGTTCGCTGTCGAACTGGGTAGATAGGTGTTTATCAGACATGGGGACCTCTGTGTCGATCAGCCGAAGCGGCCGGTGATGTAGTCTTCGGTTTCTTTGCGCGTGGGTTTGAAGAACATTTGCTCGGTAGGACCAAACTCCACCAAGTCACCCAGGTACATATAGGCGGTGTAGTCGCTGCAACGGGCAGCTTGCTGCATGTTGTGCGTCACGATGACCACGGTGTAGTCGTTCTTGAGTTCCACGATCAGCTCTTCCACTTTGGCCGTGGAAATAGGGTCCAGTGCCGAGCAAGGCTCGTCGAGCAACAGCACTTCGGGCTTGATGGCAATGCCACGTGCAATGCAAAGGCGCTGCTGCTGGCCACCCGACAGGCTGGAGCCACTTTGGTGCAGCTTGTCTTTCACTTCGGACCACAGGGCCGACTTGCGCAGCGCCCACTCCACACGCTCTTCCATATCGGTGGCGTTGAGGTTTTCAAACAGCTTCACGCCAAAGGCGATGTTGTCGTAGATCGACATCGGGAACGGTGTGGGCTTCTGGAACACCATCCCGACCTTGGCGCGCAGCAGGGCCACGTCTTCTTTGCTGGTCAGCAGGTTCTGGCCGTCCAGCAGGATCTGGCCTTCGGCGCGCTGCTCAGGGTAAAGCTCAAACATGCGGTTGAAGATGCGCAACAAGGTGGACTTGCCGCAACCCGAAGGACCGATGAAGGCGGTTACGCGCTTTTCGGGGATTTCCAGGTTGATGCCCTTGAGGGCGTGGAATTTGCCGTAGTAGAAGTTTAGGTCTTTGACCGAAATCTTGGACTTGGTCGGGGCGCTAGGGGTGTTCAACATAACAAGGTTTCCGTTCAGTACAGGGCCCGCGGGCCTCAGGATTTGTTGCGGGTCAGCACCCGGGCGAGGATGTTCAGGCCCAACACGGCCACCGTGATCAGGAAGACACCAGCCCAAGCCAGCTGCTGCCAGTTTTCATACGGGCTCATGGCGAACTTGAAGATCGTGACCGGCAAGCTGGCCATGGGTTCGCCCAAAGACGAGGTCCAGAACTGGTTGCTCAACGCGGTGAACAACAACGGTGCGGTTTCGCCGGCAATGCGGGCCACGGCCAACAGCACACCGGTAATCACACCGGCACGGGCGGCTTTCAGCGTGATGCTCAAAATCACCTTCCACTTGGGCGCACCCAAGGCATAGGCAGCTTCCCGCAGGCCGGAAGGCACCAGTTGCAGCATGTTTTCGGTGGTGCGAATCACCACCGGAATCACGATCAACGACAGCGCCATGATGCCGGCGTACCCCGAGAAGGACTTGAAACGCGACACCACCACGGCGTACACAAACAGGCCAATCACGATGGACGGAGCAGAGAGCAGGATGTCGTTCACAAAGCGGGTCAGTGAGGCCAGCCAGCTCTTGGAGTCAAACTCCGCCAGGTAGATGCCGGCCATCACACCGATGGGGGTGCCCACGCAGGTGGCCAGAAACACCATCAGGAAGGAACCGTAAATGGCGTTGGCCAGGCCGCCCTCTTCGTTGGGCGGTGGTGTCATCTGGGACAAGGTGGCCCAGTTCATGCCACCAATGCCCAGGCGAAAGGTCTCCCACAGGATCCAGAACAGCCAGAACAGGCCAAAGGCCATGGCAGCCAGGGCCAGGCCCGTGGCGACGTAATTCACACGCTTGCGCTGGGCAAAGCGGGCGGCGCGGACTTGCGACAAGGTGGCGCTCATGTTTTGGTTCCTTCGGATTTACGCAGCCGCGACAACAGCAACTTGGACAGCGCCAGGATCACGAACGTGATAAAGAACAGCACCAGCCCCAGGTACATCAGGGCGGCCTGGTGCAGGCCTTCGCCAGCTTCGGCAAACTCATTGGCCAGCGCAGAGGTAATGCTGTTGGCGGCCTGGAACAAACTCAGCGAATCGAGCTGGTTGAAGTTGCCGATGACAAAGGTCACGGCCATGGTCTCGCCAATAGCGCGGCCCAGGCCCAGCATGATGCCGCCGATGACACCGGTCTTGGTGTAAGGCAACACCACCTTGGACACCACTTCCCAGGTGGTAGCACCCAGTCCGTAGGCCGACTCTTTGAGCAAGGGCGGGGTCACTTCAAACACATCACGCATCACCGAGGCGATGAAGGGGATGATCATGATGGCCAGGATGATGCCGGCCGACAGGATGCCGATGCCCACGGGTGGGCCAGAGAAAAACGCGCCCAGGTAGGGGATGCCGTTGGTCAGGCTTTGCAGCGGCTGCTGCACATAGGTGGCCAGCACTGGGCCAAACACCAACAAACCCCACATGCCGTAGACGATGGAGGGCACCGCCGCCAGCAACTCGATGGCCGTGCCCAGCGGGCGCTTGAGCCAGGCGGGCGACAGCTCGGTCAGAAACAGGGCGATACCAAAACTCACCGGCACCGCAATCAGCAGCGCGATGAACGAGGTCGCCAGGGTGCCATAAATCATCACCAGTCCGCCGTACTCGTTTTGGACCGGATCCCAGACGGTGCTGGTCAAAAACGAGAGGCCGTATTTGCTGATCGCTGGCCAGGCGCTGATGGTCAGCGAGGTCAGGATGGCCAGCAGCAAGGCCAGCGTCAGCAGGGCAGAACCTTTGGCGAGCCAGCCGAAAATTCGGTCGGCCAGGGGGCCGGAGCGGGCACGCTTGACGGGAGGTGGTTGGGTCATGGCACGGGTAGGCAAAGTAGCAGACAGGCTGGACGGGGAATCCCCATGCACGAGTGTAGAGGACATGGGGTTGTTCTCCGTCAGTTCAGTAGCAGCTGTCGATTACTTGAAGGCCACGGGCTTGCCAGCACCGTCCTTGATCTCGCCCCAGGATTTCTGGATGGCAGCGATCACGGAAGGAGGCATAGGCACGTAGTCCAGATCGGCCGCAGCCTTGCCACCGTTGGCGTAGGCCCAGTTGAAGAACTTCAGGGTTTCAGTCGCATTGGCGGGTTTGTCCTGCTTCAGGTGCATCAGGATGAAGGTCGCGCCGCTGATGGGCCAAGCGTCTTTGCCAGGCTGGTTGGTCAGGATTTGGTAGAAGGACTTGTTCCAGTCAGCACCGGCTGCGGCGGCCTTGAACGCTTCGTCATCGGGCTTCACAAAGTTGCCGGCCGAGTTTTGCATCACGGCGTAGTTCAGCTTGTTTTGCTTGACGTAGGAATATTCCACGTAACCCATGGAGTTGGGCAGGCGGCCCACAAACGCGGCCACGCCTTCGTTGCCCTTGCCACCGGCGCCCACAGGCCAGTTCACGGCTGTGCCCTCGCCCACTTTGGACTTCCACTCAGCGTTTACTTTGCTCAGGTAGTTGGTGAAGATGAAGGTGGTGCCAGAACCATCGGCACGGCGCACTTGGGCAATGGCCGCATCAGGCAGAGCCAATGTAGGGTTCAGTGCCTTGATAGCGGGATCGTTCCACTTGGCAATCTTGCCCAGGAAAATGTCGCCCAGCACCTGGCCGGTCAGCTTCAGCTGGCCAGGCTCAATGCCTTTGACGTTGATCACGGGCACCACACCACCGAGCACGGTGGGGAACTGCATCTGGCCCTTGGACTTGAGCACTTCGTCGGTCAAAGGTGCATCAGACGCGCCAAAGTCCACGGTCTTGGAGTCGATTTGTTTGATACCGCCACCGGAACCGATGGACTGGTAGTTCACCTTCACACCGGTGGCCTTGTTGTAGTCAGAAGCCCACTTGGCGTAGATGGGAGCGGGAAAAGAAGCGCCCGCACCGGTAATTTCTTGGGCGCCAGCAGCACCAGCAAAGCCCACTGCCGCGGTCATCGCGGAGACCAGCAGTGCGCGTTGGAAGGAAATGATCATGGGAAAACCTCAATCGGTTGGTTAAGAAAACAGCGAACGATGTGAATTTAAGAACCTTTTGTGACAAAGGTATGACATTTTTCAGCTTTTCTGGTGCCGCAGGGTGGCACAGGCTGCGTCATCTGGTTTTCAAGTGTTTGTCACATTCTTGTCACGTTGTCTTTCTACGCTTCGCGCTTTCAACCCGGAGCACACCATGACATTCAGCACCCATTTCAACTTTGGCCGCCGTAGCTTGCTGGCGGCCGCTCTGCTCACCGGCCTGGTGGGCTGCGCCACCCGCCCGGTCCCGGTCGATGTGGCCCAAACCCTGGCCAATACCCCCTCGCTCAGCACCCTCAACACCCTGGTAACCCAAGCCGGCTTGGCCGACACCCTGAAAACCGGCGGCCCCTTCACCGTGTTTGCGCCCAGCAACGACGCATTCAAGGCCGTGCCTGCCAAAACCATGGACGAACTGGCCAAAAATCCCGAAAAACTCAAAGCCCTGCTGACTTACCACGTGGTACCCGCCAAATTGATGGCGGCGGACGTGAAAAACAGCAATGTGAAGTCCGTGCAGGGCAGCATGCTGGCCGTGGCCAAAGCGGGCGACTTTGTGACGGTGGAAACCGCCGCCGTGACCCAAGCCGACATCGCCGCCACCAACGGCGTGGTGCATGTGGTGGACACCGTGCTGCCAGCCCCCGCGGGCAAGTAAAGCACTGCCAAGCGTGCCAATGGCCCGATAGCGGGCCATTTTTCATTCAAATTGGCACCTAGACCTTATGGAATATGCGCGAGCAGCTCCTATTTTTATAGCAAACATATCTCGTTGGAACGCCCCCCATGGTTGACACTTTTCCCCGCCCCCTCCTGCGTCGCACGTTTCTTGGCTCGCTGGCCTGCAGTGCCGGTCTGTTCGGCACCGCCACCAGTTGGGCCCAAGGCCCCCGCGCCACAGTGGTCACGCCCAGCGTGCTGCAGGTGGTGGACATGTCGGCCAGCCAGGTTGACGTGTCCAAGGACTTTTTGATCGGCGCCCGGGCAGCCTGGCAAGACCTCAACAGCCGCGGCGGTGTGCGCGGCAAGGCCATCAAACATGTGGTGGTGGAAGTAGACGGCAGCCCGCAGTCCCTGCGCGCGGTGCTGGACACCCTCAAAGCCATGCCCGAGTGCCTGGCCGTGGTGGGCAGCGCCGGCCATCGGGCGGCCAGCCAGCTGGCGACCCTGCTGCAACGCGAAGCGGCCGATGTGGCCCACGTGGCGCCCTGGCTGCACAGCGTGGCGCCTGAGGGACAAGACAACACTTTTGGCATTTTTGCCACGCGGCAGGAGCAAATTGCGCACGCGGTCAAATCCCTGTCCATCATGGGCGTGACCGAGGTTGGCGCCGTGTTTGCATCCGCTGCCGAGCGTGCCAGCTACCAAACCGACCTGGAACAGGCCGCCGCCGGCCTGAAACTCAAACTCAAAACCTATGTGCCCAGCACCAGCCTGCAAGCGCTGGCCACCGAGCTACGGCCCGACAGCCCGCGCATCCTGATCTTTCTGGGCGGCACACCCGAGCTGCTGCAGTTTTCCCAGGGCATCGAAAAACAGGCGGCGCAGCGTTACATTGTGGCCATGTCGGACGTGAACCTGCAGGCCCTGCAGCAACTGGGCGTGTCCCGTTTTACCCCGGTGATTGCCACGCAGGCCGTGCCCCCGGTGAATGGCAACCAGCCCATCGTGCGCAGCTACCGCGAAACCCTGAACCGCCTGTACGACGAGCCCCCTACCCCACAAAGCCTGGCCGGTTACCTGTCGGCCCGCTACGCCCAAGAGGTGCTGGGCAACCTGGACGGTGCCCTGAACCGTGCCAATACCCTGCAAGCCTTTGCCCGCCGCCTGCCCATGGACCTGGGGGGCTTTCGCATCAACCCCGACCCCAAGCGCAAAACCCCGGCCTTTGTCACCCAAAGCATGGTGGCCGCCGATGGCCGCCTGGTGGGTTGAGCCCGACCTTGCCCGGCCACAGGCCGGTGCTATGCTCCCTGCAGCTTTTAACCCTTACCTGACACAACGTCGATGCAAAACGGAAATCGCCTGGCCGCCGTGGACCTGGGCTCCAACAGCTTCCGCCTGGAAATTGGGCGTGTAGACCACGGTGAATTTCGACGGACCGAATACCTCAAAGAGACCGTGCGCCAGGGCGGCGGTCTGGACGAAGACCGCAACCTCACCCCCGCCGCCATGCAGGCTGGCTGGGAATGCCTGGCCCGTTTTGGCGAGCGTTTGGCAGGCTTCAAACCCGGCGAAGTCAAGGCCGTGGCCACCCAGACCCTGCGTGAGGCGCGCAACCGCGATGCCTTTCTGGAACGTGCCAACGCGGTGCTGGGTTTCCCCATCGACGTGATCTCGGGCCGCGAAGAAGCCCGCCTGATCTACCAGGGCGTAGCCCACATGCTGCCCGCCACCGAAGAACGCCGCCTGGTGGTGGACATTGGCGGCCGCTCCACCGAACTGATTCTGGGCACCGGCCTGACTCCCAACGTCATGGAGTCGTACCGCGTGGGTAGCATTGCCTGGTCCAAGCGTTATTTTCCGGACGGAAATTTCAGCAAAAAATCGTTCGAAATGGCCGAAATTGCGGCCAAGGCGGTGCTGGACGAAGCGCTGGACGCCTATCCGCCGGACCGCTGGGACACCGCCTACGGCTCCGCTGGCACGGTGGGTGCGATTGGTGACGTGTTGGTGGCCGCGGGCTGGCCCGCCGGCATCGTCTCGCAAGACGGACTGGACTGGCTGCTAGAGCGCCTGATTGCCGCGCAAAGCGCAGACCGCCTGCGCCTGCCCGGCATGCGCGAAGACCGCAAGGCCATCATCGGTGGCGGCGTGAGTGTCATGCGCGCCGTCTTCAGCCTGCTTGGCATCACCGAGATGCAACATGCCGCCGGCGGCCTGCGCCACGGCCTGATTTGTGACCTGCTGGGCACGGCCAACACCTACGGCGACCTGCGCGCCAAAAGTGTGCAGCGCCTGGCCAGCAAGTTCAATGTGGACACGGCGCACGGCGAACGTGTCGGCACCGTGGCCACCCACCTGCTGCAGCAGGTGCTGGGCGGCCCGCTGGACGAACACCACCCCGAACACGGCCGCACGTTCCGCAAGCTGCACTGGGCGGCCCGCCTGCACGAAATTGGCAGCCACATCTCGCACAGCGACTACCACAAACACGGCGCCTACATTCTGGACAACGCCGATGCGGCGGGCTTCTCGCTGTCGGAAATGCACCGCCTGAGCCTGCTGGTGCTGGGCCACCGCGGCAAGTTGCGCAAGCTCGAATCTTCACTGGAGCAGGACGACTTGGTGCTGCAGCTGATGTGCCTGCGCCTGGCCGTGATTTTGTGCCACGCACGCCGTGCGCCGGACCTGCAGGGCATGGCGCTGGCGCGCGGTGAGGACCATGCATTCCGGCTGCGTTGCCGCAACGGCTGGGCAACCGCTTTCCCGCAGAGCGCGCACTTGCTGCAAGAGGAAGTGCAGCTTTGGCAGAAGACGCCTTGGAGTTTGGAGTTGGTGGGGGTTTGAGCCCTGGTTTTTTTACTGTGTTTTTGTTCGCGCTGCACCGCTTTTTTTAACACCCACTCCCCCAGCCCCTCGCCCCGTCGGCGAGGGGCTGGGGGAGTGGGTGTTAAAAAATCAAGGCAACAGAGCCTCACGCTCCCACAACCCCACCCCCGCCTGCTTCGCCGCATGTTTGGCCATCGCCGCCAAATTGGCTACATCCTCGGCACGCGAAAACTGGCTGCCGTCAATCGCCACAGCACCGATGGACAACGTGGTGCACGGAAAGAAGCGCTGCACACCGTGGCGGTCCTCGGCCTCGATACCACCGCGTGTACGCGCTGCCTCGTCAAACATGGCTAGCGCACGCTCCGCAAACTCGGCCACCAGGCGCTCACAACGCACCTTCCAGTCCGGGCTCTGAAACAGAATGATGAAGTCGTCACCGCCCACATGGCCCAAGAAGTCGCGCTGCGAGTCACACTGCTCCATGGCCACGCGTGCCAGCAGGCGGATCATCTCGTCGCCCCGCCAGTAACCGTAGTAGTCGTTAAACGGCTTGAAGTTGTTCAGGTCGGCATAACAGGCCACAAAACGCACCTGCTTTTTAAGCAGCCGCTCCATGTGTTGGCTGATCGGAATATTGCCCGGCAAAAAGGTCAGCGGGTTGGCGTGGCGCGCCGCTTCGATACGTGTCTCGGTCACTGAGCGCACCAACTGATCGCCGGTGCCCAGGCCCACATAGCGGCCGTTTTCGGTGGCAATAAAACCGTCGTTCAAATAACGCTGGTCTTGCGAGGTGAGGATGCCCACCAGCTCGTCCACGCTGTGTTCGCGCTCAATCAGGCGAGGCTCCGGGTTGGCGTGCACGCCACACGGTTTTCGCCCCCACACCTCGCGGTAGTAGAGCTTGCTGTATTCGTTCATGAACAGTGCACGGTTGATGATGCCCACCGGCCGCTCGCCGTCGAGCATGGCCACCGCATGCAAGGTGGGGTGCTCCAGAAAAATCTCGGCCAGCGCGTCGTTGTGCGTGTCGGGTGTGACTGTGGGTGCCCGCAGCAGCGAGAGGCTGCGCAAATGCCCGCCTTGCGACATGCGCCCCAGTTCAGGAAAAACCACCACCTGTCGCTCACCCAGCACACGCTGGGGGTCCACCCCCAGGTACTTGAGCGGTTTGCGGTCCGGGTGGCCCAAGAAATACCCTTGGCCGTATTCGATGCCCAGGTCGCGCAGCACACGCAAGTCCTCCGCAGTCTCAATGCCTTCGGCCACCAGCGAGCTGCCAAAGATGGTGGCAATCTGTTGCAGGGCCTGGATGGTCTTGAGCTTGTCGCCATGCGCGCTGATGTTGCGCGTGAAGTACTTGTCGATCTTCACCACCTCGGGTTTGAGCTGTGACCACAGGCGCAGGCTGGAGTGGCCATCGCCGAAGTCATCCAGCGCCAGTGACACACCCGCCGAGCGAATCTCCTGCACCACTTCGGCCAGGCGGTCCATACTGTCCACACGTTCGTGCTCGGTAATCTCCAGCACCAGGGTGCGTGGCATCACCCGCAGGTCCAGAATCCAACGCAACAGACCCTCGCGCCCGCGCAGATTGAAGATGCGGGTCAAAGCATTGGCGCTGATATTCACAAACAGCCGACCGCCGCTGCGCATATGTCCCCAGGTGCGCAAGGTGGACACCACGCAGGCGTTCTCAAACTCATACCGCAGGTCCTCCACCGCAGCCGCACGCAGCAGGCTGTCGGGGGTGTGCAGGGGTGTTCCGGCGGGGCCGCGAATCAGCGCCTCGTGGGCGTGGATAGAGGCATCCGAGAGATTCACAATCGGCTGAAACACCGGGTACAGACTCGCGTCCTGCAGCACTTTTTGCAACGGCCCCAGACCCGGGGTGAGGGGCGCAATGCCGGATACCAAACGCAAAGGCTGTGGCTGCATGGCACGTTCTCCAAGACACTAGGGGCAGGCGAGTTTATGAAGCCTCGGTGACAGTGTCATGACAGTGTGGCGCTGTGTATTTTTCCTCTAAAATTAAACGGTATAAACTGTATATACCGTTTCACTTTTCAGAAGGATTTTGTACGTGACTTCGACCGAAAAAACACTCCCCCCCACACCAGCTGCTTCACCTGCTGCTCCCGCCAAACCCGTGATCAGCAAGAAGCCTGCGCCCAAAACCGCTGCCAAGCCCGCTGCAAAAACCAAAGCAGCCGCCAAACCAGCAGCCTCCAAAGCCAAAGTGGCTGTGGCCAAGAAACCTGTGGCCAGCGTTCCCAAGAAGGCCAGCGTGGCAGCCACCAAACCGGCTGCCAAGAGCAGCGCAAAACCTGCGGTGAAACCCGCTGCCAAGCCCGTAGCAGTCAAAACGCCCAAGGCCAAGAAGCCCAAGATGGTGCGCGACAGCTTCACCATCCCCAAGCCCGAATACGACGTACTGAATGTGCTCAAGCTGCGCGCCACCAAGCTGGGCAGCCCGGTCAAGAAGACAGAGCTGATCCGAGCTGGCGTCAAGGCGATTGCGGCCCTGTCCGATGCGGCTTTCAAACAAGCCCTGCTGGCCGTGCCCAGCCTGAAAACCGGCCGCCCGGCCAAAGCCAAGAAGGCCTAAGTACCTAGAAAGATGAAAGGCAATTTGCCGCCGGGCCGCCCCAAGGCAAATTAGCCCCCGTGGGGGGCAGCGACCCGCGCAGCGGTGGAGCGTGGGGGCCTACAGCAACTCGGGGGATTGCACGGTTACCACCACGGTCTGGCCTGCACCCTCGCGCTCGCGGTAGCGCAGCCACCAGACCGCGCCTTTTTTGATAGCGCATTCGCTTTCGTTGAGGCCCAGCAAGCGCGAGATGGTTTGCCCCAATGTGGGCTGGTGGCCCACCACGAGCACACAGCCCTTGGCATGGGGCCATTGCACCAGCCCCAGCAGATCGTCCACACTGCCCAGCGGGGCAATGGCGGCATGGGTCTTGAACTTGCGGCCCAGCGCCTGCGCCGTCTGGTCGGTGCGCGCCGCCGGGCTGGCCCAGATGCGGGCACCGTCGGGCAGCTGCCGATCCAGCCAAGCGGCCATGCGGGTCGCTTGTTTGTCCCCCTTGCTACTCAGTGTGCGCAGCATGTCGTCGCCCACCAGATCCAGGTCAATGGCTTCCGCGTGGCGCCAGAGAATCAAATCCATCGCTCCCTCTCCCTTATTCAGGCTTTTGTATGGTGGCCGTAACGTGCCATGAGTGCGGCCTGGGCCCCATGTGCGGGGGTGTGCGGACTGTGTGACTGCACCCGCTGGTAGCGGCCATCGGCACCCAGGTCCCAGGCGTCCACCCCATCGTGCAAATACGCCACCAGGCACTCATCCACCATGCGCTGGCGCAACACCGGGTCGGTCACCGGCCAGGCCAGTTCCACACGCCGCACCATGTTGCGGTTCATCCAGTCGGCGCTCGACAGGTAGAGGTCTTCCACCTCGCCCTGGCGGAAATAAAACACCCGCGAGTGCTCCAGAAACCGACCAATCACCGAGCGCACGCGGATGTTCTCGGTGCGGCCCGGCACCTGGGCCGGCAGCATGCACGCACCGCGCACGATCAGGTCGATCTGCACCCCCTGTGCACCCGCGCGCATCAGGCTGCGGATCAGGGCCTCGTCGGTCAGTGAATTCATCTTGGCCACGATGCGGGTGGACTCCCCCCGCCCTGCGGCGTCGCCCAACGCGTCGATCTTGGCCACCAGATTGCGGTGCAAATGAAATGGCGCCATCCACAACTTGGACAGGCGTGGCAGCTTGCTTTGGCTGGCCAGGTGCACAAACACGTGTTCCATGTCGGTGGTGATACTGGTGTCTGCCGTGAGGTGGCTGATATCGGTGTACAGCCGGGCCGTGCGCGGGTTGTAGTTGCCGGTGGACAAATGGCCGTAACGCTTGAGCGACTTGCCCTCACGCCGGGTGATCAACATCATCTTGGCATGTGTCTTGAGGCCCACCACGCCGTACACCACCTGCGCACCAATCGACTCCAGCATCTCGGCCCAGTTGATGTTGGCCTCTTCGTCAAACCGGGCCTTGAGCTCCACCACCACTGTCACCTCTTTGCCACGGCGTACGGCTTCGCGCAGCAGGTCCATCAGCTCGGAATCGGCCCCGGTGCGGTAAATGGTTTGTTTGATAGCCAGCACCTGCGGGTCGTTCACCGCCTCGCGCAAAAAGGCCAGCACGCCGTCAAAACTCTCGAACGGCTGGTGCATCAGGATGTCGCCCTGTTTGAGCTGCGCAAAGATGGACTGGGCCTGCTGCAGCTGCGCCGGAAACGAGGGGCGGTAGGCCGGAAAACACAGGTCAGGCCGGTTCACCAGGTCAATGAGCTGCGTGAGGCGCACCAGGTTCACCGGGCCATGCACGCGGTACAGCGCCTTGGGTGGCAAGGCAAACTGTTTGAGCAAAAAGTCCGCCAAGTGTTCGGAGCACCCAGCCGACACTTCCAGCCGCACGGCCTGGCCGTAATGGCGGTGCACCAGGCCCTGGCGCAAGGCGGTGCGCAGGTTTTGCACATCGTCTTCGTCCACCGCCAAATCCGAATGGCGGGTCACGCGGAACTGCGAAAACTGCCCGACCACACGCCCCGGAAACAGCGAGTCCAGGTGCGCACGGATGACGCTGGACAGCGACACAAACAAGGTGCGCTTGCCAGCCACTTTGTCGGGCATACGAATCAGGCGCGGCAGCACCCGTGGCACTTTCACAATAGCAATTTCGTTCTCGCGCCCAAACGCATCTTTGCCACTGAGGCGCACGATGAAGTTGAGCGACTTGTTGGCCACCTGCGGAAACGGGTGCGAGGGGTCCAGCCCCACTGGGATCAGCAGCGGGCGGACTTCGCGTTCGAAGTACTGGCGCACCCAGGCGCGCTGGGCCACGGTGCGCTCGCCATGTGAGGCGATGTGCAGGCCTTCGCGCGCAAAGGCTGGCATGAGCTGTTCGTTGTACAGCGTGTACTGGCGCGCTACCAGGGTGTGCAGGGCATCGGCCAGGCGGTCGAAGGAGCCTACGCTGAACTGGCCCTTCTGGTCATTGGCCTGGCTGGCCGTGAGGTGCGGCTCGGCGCGCACTTCAAAAAACTCATCGAGGTTGGAGGACACGATACACAGGTAGCGCAAGCGCTCCAGCAACGGCACATCGTCACGCACCGCCCAGTCCAGCACACGCTCATTAAAGGCCAGAATGCTGTGGTCGCGGTCCAGCAAATCGGGCACGACCGGCGCGGGCTTGGCAAAGCGCTTGCGGAGAACAGACAACATGAACACCTACCCATTTATGACACAACGGTGAAGGATTGTTGACTTTCAAGATGACAGTGATGTGACATCTTGCGCCGCAGCGGGTGCGCTGGCAGGCGCAGCCCGCGCCGGCACCAGGTGGCCTGCAAACAGCAGCGCCGCATAGGCCCAGCCAAAGTGCAGGGCCCGCGCACGTGCCTCGTGGCGCGGCACCGACAAGGCGCCGTACCAGGCCTGGGTCAGGTCGGCGTGCAACACCCCGCCCTGCGGCGGCGCACCCACCACCTCGTTAGGCCCCTCCACCGGATAGGCCGCCACCGGCGTTCCACAGGCCATGGCCTCCAGCATCACCAGGCCAAAGGTCTCGGAGCGGCTGGGCATGACAAATACATCGGCCGCGGCATAGACCCGGGCCAGCTCGTCACGCGCCAGCACGCCCAACCAACGCACATGGGGGTAGCGCGCCTTCAGGTCCGCCTCCAACGGGCCCACGCCGCAGACCACCTTGGTGCCCGGCACGTCCATTTGCAGAAAAGCATCGATATTTTTTTCGTACGACACGCGCCCCACAAACAGCGACACCGGCCGTGCCAGCAGGCCCAGCGGCGCATACACGCGCGGCTCCTCCTGGTAGGGGAAGAGCTGCACATCCACGCCATGGGTCCAGCTGCGCAGCTTGCGGAAACCCTGCGCATCCAGCATGCGCAGCACGCTGGGCGTGGGCACCATCACGCCCGACGATGGCTTGTGGAAGTGGCGGAACAGCGCATAGCCCATCCACAGCGGAATCTTGAGCGCGGCTTGCAATATTTCGGGAAAACGCGTGTGGTACGCCGTGGTGAAGGCCAGCTTGTGCTTGCGGCAGTAGCTGCGTGCAGCCCAGCCCAGCGGACCTTCAGTGGCCAGGTGGATGGCATCGTGTGCACCCGCGTCCAGCATCTGCGCCAGGGCCTTGCCCGGTCGTACCGCCAGATCAATGCCGGCGTAGCCCGGGCAGGGCCGGGTCTTGAACAGACCGGGGTGGATCACCTCCACCACATGGCCTAGCCCTTCAAGCTCGCGCACCAGTTCCACCAGGGTGGTCACCACCCCATTGACCTGGGGTTGCCATGCGTCGGTAATCAGGGCGAGTTTCATGCGTGGGTTTCCTGCAAAGCGGGGGTAGCCACCGCGGTGGCCGATGGGGTGGGCGTGCCCGCCCAGGTAATGAGTTCGAGCTGGCCGTCCAGGTGCTCCACCAGCGCAGTGCGGCTCTCCACCCAGTCGCCGTCATTGCAGTACAGCGTGCCGTCGATGGTGCGCATCTCTGCGCGGTGGATGTGGCCACACACCACGCCGTCATGGCCCCGTTGGCGCGCCTCGTGGGCCACGGCTTTTTCAAAGTCGGTCACGTAGTTCAGCGCCTTTTTGACCTTGTGCTTGAGGTAGGCCGAGAGGGACCAGTACGGCAAGCCCATACGGGCGCGCAAGGTGTTGAGGTAGCGGTTGAGCTTGAGGGTGAACTCGTAGGCGTTGTCACCCAGGTAGGCCAGCCACTTGGCGCACTGGATCACACCGTCAAAGTAGTCGCCGTGCGTGACCCACAGGGTGCGGCCGTCAGCCGTGGTGTGCACCGTGTCTTCGTGTACCTCAATGCCGCCAAACTGGTGGCCCACAAAGGCGCGGGCGAACTCGTCGTGGTTGCCGGGGATGAAGACTACGCGGCAGCCCTTGCGCGCGCGGCGCAGCAGCTTTTGCACCACGTCGTTGTGCGCCTGCGGCCAGAACCAGCGGCGGCGCAGCTGCCAGCCGTCCACAATGTCGCCCACCAGGTACAGGTGGTCGCTGGGGTGGTGCTTCAAAAAGTCCAACAGCGCCTTGGCCTGGCAACCCGCGGTGCCCAGGTGGATGTCGGACACAAACACCGCGCGGTAGCGGCGATGGCCCACCTCGTCGTCGTCAGCTTCGGCGCCTGGCGCCAAACCCTGCCAGTTGGCGCCCAGTGCGTCGAAGGCGGTGCGCATCAGGCCCCCAGGAAGTGTTTGCGGTAGCGGGCGGGCAAATCGGCGATGCGCATCAGCATCGGCAAGTCGGCCGAGTTGAAATCCGGGTCCCAGGCCGGCGCGCCCAGCACCTTGGCGCCCAGGCGCAGATAACCCTTGATGAGTGCGGGGGGCTCCACGTCCAGCGTGCTGTCCAGCTGCTCAATGGGCAGCGGCAGGCGGGGACGCACGTGGTATTCGATGGGGGCCAAGTGTGTGGCCTCTACCTGGCGCCAGATGCTGGCGGCTACGTCGCCACCGACCACACCGTTGTGCAGCATAGGGATGCTGGCGCAGCCAATCATGGTGTCGAGCTGGTTGCGCACCATGAACTCGGCCAGTGCGCCCCACAGCGCCATGATGACGCCGCCGTGGCGGTGGTCCGGGTGCACGCAGCTGCGGCCCAGCTCCACCATGCGCTCGCGCATGCTGCGCAAGCGGGTCAGGTCAAATTCGGTGTCGCTGTAAAAGCTTCCAACACGTTTGGCCTGGGTGGGGGTGAGCACGCGGTAGGTGCCGACCACCTGGCCGCTGGCCTGGTCGCGCACGATCAGGTGTTCGCAGTAGTTGTCAAACAGGTCCACATCGTGGCCTGCAATCGGGGTATTGAGGCGGGCGCCCATCTCGCCGGCAAACACATCAAAGCGCAGGCGCTGGGCGGCGCGCACTTCGTCCTGGTGGCTGGCCCAGGAGACTTCGATGCCGTTGCGCGCGGGCGCGGTCAGAGCCTCGGGGGCGGTTTGCACCGCGATCGGGTGCAGCGTGGGTGCGGCCAGTGTTGGCACGGCAGTGGCGGATATTGTTGGCATTCTTGTCCCCTTCCTTGAGCGTGATTGCACTGACCGGGAAGTGTGGGGAACCGCCGTGACCCATCTGCGGCAGCGGCGTGAAGTTTTTGTGACAGTCGGTCTGCGGCAATTTTTATTTCAATATTTCAAGTATTATTGAAACATGAACACCAGCACCTTCGACGAAACCCAGGCCCTCAAAGCCCTGACCGCCCTGGCACAGGCCCAGCGCCTGCGCGCCTTCAAGGCCTTGGTGGTGGCCGGCCCCGAGGGCCTGACCCCCGGCACGCTGGCCCAGCAGTTGGACAGCGCCCCCAGCGCCCTGTCCTTTCACCTCAAGGAACTGGCCCACTCCGGCCTGGTGGACATCGAACAGCGCGGGCGCAACCTGATCTACCGCGCCAACTTTGCCCAAATGAACGGCCTGCTGGCCTATATGACCATGCACTGCTGCCAGGGCGAAAGCTGCGCGGTGACCGAAAGTGCTGCAGGCTGCACCAGTTGTTAGCCCCAGACGTGCATTTACAAGCCAAATAGGCCTCTAGCCCTTGTTGAATATGCGCAAGCAGCTACTGAATTTATAGCAAATACCCCATTCCCTATTTGATACAGGAACCGCCATGTCCCCATCCCCCCTCAACGTTCTCTTCTTGTGCACCCACAATTCGGCCCGCAGCATCCTGGCCGAGGCCACGCTCAACCACATCGGTGGCGGCCGTTTCAAGGGCTTTTCGGCCGGCAGCAGCCCGCGTGACAACCAGCAGCCCAACCCCATCGGCCTGCAAACCCTGCGCAACGCTGGCATTGCCACCGACGGTCTGCGCAGCAAAAGCTGGGATGAATTCGCCCTGCCCGACGCACCGCACATGGACCTGATCATCACCGTGTGTGACAACGCGGCCGGTGAGGTCTGCCCATTCTGGCCCGGCAAACCGGCCACCGCCCACTGGGGGTATGCCGACCCGTCTGCCGGTGACGGTAGCGATGCGGAAAAAGCCGAAGCCTTCAAACACACCCTGCACGCCATCCGCCGCAGGCTGGACCTGCTGGTGAACCTGCCCGCCGACAAACTGGAAGCCATGGCCATCCAACAAACCGCGAAAGACTTGGCGAAAGCATGAGCGAACCCACGAAGATGAAATCGAGTCGCAACGCCACGCCGGGCGCCTGGGCGGCAGAGCGTTCTGCGCAGGTAAAGGAGGAGCCTGCGCAGCGGGCGGGGGACACGGAGCAGAACGCTCTGCCGCCCAGGCGCCTCGCACCGAAGGCACTCCCACAGCCACTCTCCCAACAGCTACTCGCCGAATTCACAGGCACAGCAGCCCTCCTCTGCGCCGTCATCGGCTCCGGCATCATGGCCCAGCGCATCAGCGGCGGCAACGACGGCGTGGCGCTGTTGGCCAACACCCTGGCCACGGTGTTTGCACTGTATGTACTGATTGAAACCCTGGGGCCGGTGAGTGGCGCCCACTTCAACCCGCTGGTGACGCTGGTTATGTGGTCAAAACGGCAGTTAGCGCCCGAGAACACTGCGCAAGCAGCTACGCTTTTCATAGCAGCACAACTCTCCGGCGCAGTCGCTGGTGCTGCCCTAGCCAACGCCATGTTCGAGCTGCCCCTGCTGCACATCAGCGAACACCTGCGCGGCGGCTGGGACGCTGCCGGCCAGTTCACCGGCTGGGGCCAGTGGGTGGCTGAAGCGGTGGCCACCGGTGGGCTGCTGTTCACCATCCTGCGTGCGCCGGAAGGCAAAGCCAGCGCGCTGGTGGCTTGTTACATAGGCGCGGCCTACTGGTTCACCGCCAGCACCTCGTTTGCCAACCCTGCGGCCGTTTTGGGCCGCATGTTCAGCGACAGCTTTGCCGGCATTGCACCAGCCAGTGCGCTGGGCTTTGTGCTGGCGCAAACCGTGGGTGCTGCGCTCGGCGTAGCCTTGGCCCAAGCACTTTCCTCCAAGAAACCCTCTGTATGACCATCACCATCTTTCACAACCCCGCCTGCGGCACCTCGCGCAACACACTGGCCATGATCCGCAATAGCGGCGTGGAGCCCACGGTCATTGAATACCTCAAGACCCCGCCCACCAAGGCCCGCCTGCAAGCACTGCTGACGGCCATGGGCACCGGCCCCCGCGAGCTGCTTCGCGAAAAAGGTACGCCTTACGCCGAGCTGGATTTGGCGAACGAGAAGTGGACGGACGACGAGCTGCTGGATTGCATGCTGGCCCACCCCATCCTGATCAACCGCCCCGTGGTGGAAACGCCCCTGGGCACCCGCTTGTGCCGCCCGTCCGAGCTGGTGCTGGACCTTCTGCCCAACGCACAACAAGCCGCCTTCACCAAAGAAGACGGCGAAGCGGTGGTGAATGACAAGGGCGAACGTGTCTGAGCTGACCCACACCCTTCCCCAGCTGGAGGCTGCGCACTTCCGCCTGCCCGATGCGGCGGCGCTACGCCCGGCACCATCCACCCACGCGCCACGCATTGCGCTGCTCTACGGTTCGTTGCGGCCCCGCTCGTTCAGCCGGCTGCTGACCGAAGAAGCCGCCCGCCTGCTGCAAGCCATGGGCGCCGAGACCCGCATCTTCAACCCCAGCGGCCTGCCCCTGCCCGATGACGCGCCTGACACCCACCCCAAGGTGCAAGAACTGCGTGAACTGACGCAGTGGAGCGAGGGCATGGTCTGGACCTCGCCCGAGCGGCATGGCGCCATGACCGGCATCATGAAAGCGCAGATCGACTGGATACCACTCAACAGCGGCGCGGTGCGCCCCACCCAGGGCAAAACGCTGGCGGTGATGCAGGTCAGCGGCGGCTCGCAAAGCTTTAACGCTGTCAACCAAATGCGCGTGCTGGGCCGCTGGATGCGCATGCTCACCATCCCCAACCAAAGTTCGGTGGCCAAAGCCTTTATGGAGTTCGGCGACGACGACCGCATGAAACCATCAAGCTACTTTGACCGCGTGGTCGATGTGATGGAGGAGCTGATGAAGTTCACGCTGCTCACGCGCGATGTGTCGCCCTACCTGGTGGACCGCTACAGCGAGCGCAAAGAGAGTGCAGAAAAACTGATGCAACGGGTAAATCAACGCTCCATCGGATAATTACGCAAGCGAATTTAGTTATTCGCTGACCTGCTAAAGTGCAGACATGACACTGCTATCCGCAAGGCTCATTTCGCGGCTGGATCGAAGCGCTTTTTTCAAGTCCGATGCCCATGTTGAACACAAGTCATATGTCCAACATGGCCGCACTGAATTTTGGCAGTCAACGCATGCGTAACTCTCTAGCCCTGTGCTTTGGTGACCCCAATGCGACTGCCGCCGTTGCTGCGCAATACCGCACACGCCAATTTCAAGAGGTTGCCAAACAGTTGCCACTCGCAACGTTTAGCACTTTCACGATTGTGATTGCTAGCTTGCTCGTTGCACTGCGTGCAGACCGACATGTGGCTCTGGTCGCTGCCTGCGGGCTGGTGTTGACCTTACTGGCCACCATCCATCTGATTACCTGGCGGCGCCACCGCAGACCGACAGAAGCTCAACCACAGAAGACGGTTTCACCAAGCACTGCGGTGTGGCTGAGCGCTAATTTGGGTACCGGCGCGTTCCTCTACGGCGTGATCACCTTGTGCATGTTTGACGCACTCACGGAGTCGGAGCGTGTGATTTTGACGGGCACCGTAGCCGCAGTCATTGCCATTGGCGCTTGGATGTTTTCTGCACTCCCGTTGGTGGGGCTGCTCTGGTCTTTCCTTTTCTGCGCAGTAGTCGGCGTTGGCTTGATCAGTTTTTTCTGGCAAGACTATGGTGTTCTGGCAGCGCTGCTAGCGTTTTATGCATTCTTTTTAATCAGCGGCGTACTGATGACGTCGCGGCGTTTTGTAGAAAGTTTGATCGCTGAAACTGAAATCTCCCGCCAACGAGAAATCGTTGGATTGCTGTTGCGCGACTTTGAAGAGAATGCCAATGACTGGCTATGGGAAACAGACTCCATGGGTCGCTTGTGCCATGCATCCGTCCACTTGGTCGAAGCAGCAGGCAGCAAACAGCCCCTTTTGGGTCGAAATTTTGTAGACGTACTGGGTTCACTCATACCGGTATCCAACCAAGAACAAGTGCGATTGCTGGCGCGCTTGGAGCTGCTCCTGGACCAGCGTAAGCCTTTCCGCGCAATCCTGGTGGAAATACGAATCCAAGACCAGCAACGCTGGTGGTCCCTCACCGGCAAACCCCAATTTGACTCGGCGGCCCGCTTTACCGGCTGGCGGGGGGTGGGCTCGGATGTCACCACCGCACACCTGCACGATCTGGAGATGACCCAGTTGGCGCGGTTTGACCCGCTCACAGGCCTGGCCAACCGGCACCAGTTCCACCAGCAGCTGGCGGCGTACTTTCCTGCCGATGGCGCTGCCCTGCCTTGCTCACTGTTCCTGCTGGACCTGGACAACTTCAAGACGGTCAACGATTCACTGGGGCACACCGCTGGCGACGAACTGCTGCGCGAAGTGGCCAAGCGCTTGCGCGCAGCCGCCGGTGGGCGGGGCCTGGTTGCACGCCTGGGAGGCGATGAGTTTGCTTGGCTGATACCAGGCAACCTGCCCCGTGAAGCCATCGAGGAAAGCCATCGCTACCTGCGCAAGGTGTTGTCGCAGGCTTGGCAATACCAGGACTACAGCATTGCGGTGCATGGCAGCATTGGCGTGAGCTTTGCCCCGGCAGATGCCCGGGCGGCGGCGGACCTGATGCGCAGCTGCGACATGGCACTCTATGCGGCCAAGGCCGCGGGGCGTGATGCGCTGTGCTACTTTGACCCCGCCATGGAGGTGCAGGCCAGCCAGAAGCTGGGCCTGTTGGGAGATATGCGCAAAAGCCTGGAAGCGGGCGACTTTCGCGTGTACTACCAACCCCAGATCGATATGGGCAGCGGGACCCTCTCCGGCTTCGAAGCCCTGGTGCGCTGGCAGCACCCCAAACGCGGGCTGGTGCCGCCCGCGGAGTTCATTGCACTGGCTGAGGACAGTGGCCTCATCGTGCCACTGGGCGCCTGGGTACTGGCCCGAGCCTGCCACGATGCAGCCACCTGGCCCCCCACGCTGCGGGTGGCGGTGAATGTCTCTGCGGTGCAAATCGAGCGTGCGGACATGTATGCCACCACACTGGCCGCCTTGCAGCGCAGTGGGCTGTCAGCCCAGCGGCTGGAGCTGGAGCTCACGGAGTCCAGCCTGATGCGGGATGCCGACGCCGCGCAGTCCCTGCTGCGGGCCCTGCGGGCCAAGGGCGTACGGATCGCGCTGGATGACTTTGGCACCGGTTACTCTTCGCTCTCTTACTTGCGCAGCTTCCCCATGGACAAGCTCAAGATCGACCGCTCTTTTGTTTGCATCCTCGATGAAGCGGGCTCCGACGGCAGCGCGGCGGCCATTGTCCAGACCATCGTCCAGTTGGCGCGCACGCTGCACCTGGAAACCACGGCTGAGGGGGTAGAGACCGAGGCCCAACTCGAGGCCCTGTCACAGATTGGCTGCACCTATGGCCAGGGCTACCTGCTGGCCCACCCCATGGCGGCTGACCAGGTCATTCCCTTTATTGAGCGCTGGACCGGGGAACGGGTGGCGCCCCTGTCCCGCCTGACAGCACCATCACCATCACCATTGGATGAAGCGGCGCTGCGCCAGGCATCGCAGGAGGCCCAACCCTCGCAATCACAGCGGCTGGTTTTGCACACCGGGTGGAGCCCCTTGATCTAGGCCCTGCGCGGGCAAGCGATCGAGATTACGCTGCTTGGTAGACCAAATATGCTATAGAAACAATAGCTGTTTGCGCAGCACCTACGGGCACCAGAGGCAAATAAGGCTTAAAAATCAGCCCTTCAAGCCAGCCACTTCTGCATAAACCCGGCCTGCCCCATGGCCGGGTCCAGTTCGTAATAGGCAAAACCCACACGCTCGTAGAGCTTGACCGCGCCGCCATTGCCCGACAGCACTTCCAGCGTCAGCTTGCAGGCGCCACGCTCCACGGCGATCTGCTCCACCAACGCCAGCATCTTCTCGCCAATGCGCTGGCCACGGTAGCCGGGCAACACGGCCACATCGTGCACATTCACTAGCGGCTTGCAGGCGAAGGTGGAGAAACCTTCGATGCAATTGATCAGGCCTACCGGCGTGGCGTCATCATCCGACGCAAACGCCAACACGCTGAAGGCCTGTGGGCGTGCCGCCAGCGATGGCACCAGGTTGGCCTTGGCAAAATCGTTCAGGCCTTCGCCACCACCCATGGGGTCGCTGGCATAGGCGTCCAGCAGCATCACCAGTGCAGCGGCGTGCACGGGGTTGGCGTAGTCAGCACGGACCACGCGGATCACATTCGTCATGGGATTCACACTTTCAGGGTATCGGCAATACGCTGGGCGCAGCTTTGGGCTTGTGCGGCATCGCGCGCTTCCACCATCACACGCACCAGTGGTTCAGTGCCACTGGCGCGGATCAACACACGGCCGCTGTCGCCCAACGCGGCTTCAGCCGCTTTGGTTTCCTCAGTCATACGGGCGTTGTTCTTCCAGTCCTGGCCGGGGGTCAGGCGCACATTGATCAGGGTTTGCGGGAACAGCGTCACGTCGCCCAGCAGCTGCGCCATGGTCTTGCCGCTGCGCACGCAGGCCTGCAGTACCTGCAGGGCCGATACCAGGCCGTCGCCCGTGGTGTGTTTGTCCAGCGCCAGCAGGTGGCCGGAGCCTTCGCCGCCCAAAATCCAGTGGTGCTTTTCCAGCTCTTCGAGCACATAACGGTCGCCCACCTTGGCGCGCACGAATTGCACGCCGCGTTTCTTCAGCGCCACTTCCACGGCCATGTTGGTCATGAGTGTGCCCACCACGCCGGGCACATGCTCGTCACGGCCCAGGCGGTCATCGGCCATCAGGTACAGCAGCTCGTCGCCGTTGTAAAGGCGGCCGTCCGCATCCACCAGTTGCAAGCGGTCGGCGTCACCATCCAGCGCAATGCCAAAGTCGGCCTTGTGGTCCTTCACGGCCTGCACCAGCGCCTCGGGGTGGGTCGCGCCCACACCCTTGTTGATGTTCAGGCCATCGGGTGCGCAGCCGATGGCAATGACCTCGGCGCCCAGCTCGTGGAACACCTTGGGCGCAATGTGGTACGCCGCGCCATGGGCCGCGTCCACCACAATCCTCAGGCCCTTCAGGGTCAGGTCATTGGCAAAGGTGCTCTTGCAAAACTCGATGTAACGACCTGCGGCATCGTCCAAGCGGCGCGCTTTGCCCAAGCTGGCAGAGTCCACCCAGACAGGGGGCTTTTCCAATTCGGCCTCTACCGCCAGCTCCCAGGCATCGGGCAGCTTGCTGCCTCTGGCGCTGAAGAACTTGATGCCGTTGTCGGCAAACGGGTTGTGGCTGGCGCTAATGACCACGCCCAACGAGGCGCGCTGAGCGCGCGTGAGGTAGGCCACGCCCGGTGTGGGCAGGGGCCCTAGCAGCACCACGTCTACGCCAGCGGAGTTAAAGCCGCTCTCCAGGGCGCTCTCCAGCATGTAGCCGGAGATGCGTGTGTCCTTGCCGATCAGCACCGTGGGGCGTGCCTCGGTTTCCTTGAGCACATGGCCCACGGCGTGCGCCAGGCGCAGCACAAAGTCGGGGGTGATGGGGGCTTGCCCCACGGTACCGCGAATGCCGTCGGTGCCGAAATACTGTCGTCCCATTTGAATTCCTGTTGTGTTGTTGTTGGTTGTTATGAACGTGCAGCTTGCATCGCGGCCAGTACCTTGAGGGCACTGACCGTGTCACGCACATCGTGCACCCGCACCACGTTCGCACCGTTCTGCACGGCCAGCACGGCAGCGGTCACGCTGGGTGCGCGGCGCTGGTCCACGTCCATGCTGGCGGCGTTGCTAAGCGACGTCTGGGTGACTGCAGCCAGCGACGACTTGCGTGACCAGCCCGCCAGCACCGGATACCCGGTGGGCACCGCCTGCGTCTGGCGCGCCAACAGCGCAAAGTTCTGCTGCACGGTTTTGCCAAAACCAATGCCCGGGTCCAGGCAAATACGGGTCGAATCGACCCCTAACCCATGTAAACGCTGCGCGAGTAGCTCTAAAAACGATAGCACCTGCGGCACCACATCCCCTTCCATGGGCGCCACCTGCATGGTCTGCGGGTCGCGGTGCATGTGCATCAGGCAGACGCCGCAGTTGGGATGGGCCGCCACCACGGATTCACCCGTGGGACCGCCCTGCCCGTCGCGCCAGCGCAGCGCCCAGACGTCGTTGACGATGTCCGCACCCAGGTCCAACGCCGCCTGCATCACCGCAGGTTTGTAGGTGTCCACCGACACCGGTACCCCCAAGGTCACGGCATGGCGGATGACGGGCAGCACCCGGTCGAGCTCTTCTTCCAGCGCAACCGGTGGTGCACCGGGCCGGGTGGATTCGCCACCGATGTCCAGCATGTGGGCACCGTCCTTGAGCATGCGTTCGCAATGCGACAAGGCGGCGCTGTGTGAGGCGTGCAAGCCGCCATCCGAAAACGAATCGGGCGTGACATTGACGATGCCCATCACCCGGGGGGTGGACAGGTCAATCGCAAAGCGGGTGGTTTGCCAATGCATGGGAGGGATTATGCAAGCCTGAAACGCACACAGGGCCCGAAGGCCCTGTGGGTTCAGCGCAGCCTGGGGTCAGGCGGCTGTGGGTGCTGGGTCTGCCGCCACGGCTGGGGCTCCGCCGCTGCCACCACCCCCGTTGTTCGGGGTGCGCGGTGTCCAGTCCTTGGGCGGACGGGGTTCACGGCCCGCCATGATGTCGTCCAGCTGCTCGCTGTCAATGGTTTCCCATTCCAGCAGGGCCTTGGCCATGGCGTGCATCTTGTCCTGGTTGTCTTCGATCAGTTTGCGCGCCAGGGCGTACTGCTGGTCGATGATGCGGCGCACTTCCGAGTCCACCTTCTGCATGGTCTGTTCGCTCATGCTGGTGGTCTTGGTCACGCTGCGGCCCAAAAACACTTCACCTTCGTTCTCGGCGTAGACCATGGGGCCCAGCGCGTCCGTCATGCCGTAGCGGGTCACCATATCGCGGGCGATGGAGGTGGCACGTTCAAAGTCGTTGCTGGCGCCGGTGGTCATCTGGTTCATGAACACTTCTTCGGCAATACGGCCACCGAACAACATGCTGATCTGGTTCAGCATGAATTCGCTGTCGTAGCTGTAGCGGTCTTGCGCGGGCAGGCTCATGGTCACACCCAGGGCACGGCCACGGGGAATGATGGTGACCTTGTGCACCGGGTCGCACTTGGGCAACAGCTTACCAATCAGCGCGTGGCCGGACTCATGGTAGGCCGTGTTCTTGCGCTCCTCTTCGGGCATGACCATGCTCTTGCGCTCGGGGCCCATGAGGATTTTGTCCTTGGCCTTCTCGAAGTCCTGCATTTCCACCAGGCGCGCGTTGCGGCGCGCGGCCATCAGGGCGGCTTCGTTGCACAGGTTGGCGAGGTCGGCACCGCTCATGCCGGGTGTACCGCGGGCAATGGTCATGGCACTCACGTCCTGGCCCAAGGGCACTTTGCGCATGTGCACGTTCAAAATCTGTTCGCGGCCGCGGATGTCGGGCAGCGTCACATAGACCTGGCGGTCAAAACGGCCGGGGCGCAGCAAAGCGGCGTCCAGAATGTCAGGGCGGTTGGTGGCAGCCACCACGATCACGCCGACATTGGTCTCAAAACCGTCCATCTCGACCAGCATCTGGTTCAGGGTTTGCTCACGCTCGTCATTGCCACCGCCCAGGCCTGCGCCACGCTGGCGGCCCACAGCGTCAATTTCGTCGATAAAGATGATGCAAGGGGCATTCTTCTTGGCGTTCTCGAACATGTCGCGCACACGGGATGCGCCCACGCCGACAAACATTTCCACAAAGTCAGAACCCGAGATGCTGAAGAACGGCACCTTGGCTTCGCCGGCAATGGACTTGGCCAGCAAGGTCTTGCCGGTACCGGGAGGGCCAACCAGCAACAAACCACGTGGAATACGACCGCCGAGTTTCTGGAACTTGCTGGGGTCTTTGAGGAAGTCCACGACCTCCTTCACTTCTTCCTTGGCTTCGTCGCAACCGGCCACATCGGCAAAGGTCACGGTGTTGGTGTTTTCGTCCAGCAGGCGAGCCTTGCTCTTGCCGAAACTGAAGGCTCCGCCCTTGCCGCCGCCCTGCATCTGGCGCATGAAATACACCCACACGCCGATCAGCAACAGCATGGGGCCCCAGCTGACCAGCAGGGTCATGAGCAGGGAACCTTCTTCGCGGGGTTTGACGTCGAACTTGACGTTGTTGGCGATCAGGTCGCCGACCAGACCGCGGTCCAGGTAGGTGGCGGTGGTACGCACCTTGCGGTCATCCGAGGTGACGGCCAAAATTTCGGTACCGCCCTGCCCCTCTTGGATGAGCACGCTCTTGATCTGGTTGTTACGCACCTGTTCCAGGAAGTCGGAATAACCAACTGTGCCCGACGCTGCAGCGCGCGTGTCAAATTGCTTGAACACGGTGAACAGCACCAAGGCCACCACCAACCACACTGCAATTTTAGAAAACCACTGATTATTCAAGCGAAGCTCCAATACTGGCGCAAGTAAACGAACCTTGCGTACTTGGGACCCATTTTAGGCGTTTCAAGCGATGAAAGCCGATATTTCAAGGTTTACGGCCTCAGAAACAGCATGGGAATAGGGTGACAGCCTGTCAGGCCTTTTTCAGGCCCATGCCCACCAAAAAAGTTTCTGACGAACGGTCCCGCGAGGCCTTGGGTTTAAACGGTTTGACCGTGACAAAGGCCGCCTTGAAACGCTGCACCACATCGTTGTAACTGCCACCGTGGAACACCTTGGCCACCAACGCCCCCTGGGGCTTCATGTGGTTTTGGGCAAATTCAATCGCCAGTTCCACCAGGTATTCAATACGCGCCGCGTCTGCGGACGATATACCCGACAGGTTGGGCGCCATGTCCGATACCACCAGATCGGCCTGTTTGCCACCCAAAGCGGTCTCCAGCAGCGCCAGGGTGTCGGCCTCGCGGAAATCCCCCTGGATGAAGGTCACACCCTCGATGGGCTCCATGGGCAGCAGGTCCAACCCGATGATGGTGCCATTCATCTCCCCCACGGCAGCCCCGTTGGGCGACATGCGGCGGCGCAGGTACTGGCTCCACGCACCGGGTGTGCAACCCAGGTCCACCACCAATTGGCCCGCCTTCACCAGGTGCAAGGTTTCGTCGATTTCCTTGAGTTTGTAGGCTGCGCGCGCGCGGTACCCCTCCTTGTTGGCCAACTTCACATAGGGGTCGTTGATATGGTCGTGTAACCAAGCCTTGTTGACCTTTTTGTTGCCGGCCCTGTTATCCGGCTTGCTACTTTTGCTCTGCGTATTCATTGCGTCGATAATACCCACATGCCCCAAATACAACTAACTCCCGCCCAGCGCAAGGATCATCGCGCTGAAGCCCACCACCTGGACCCCGTGGTCATGGTGGGTGGCGATGGCCTGACGGCCAACGTCAAAAAAGAAATCGATGCGGCCCTCAACGCCCACGGCCTGATCAAGGTCCGCGTGTTTTCGGACGATCGCGCCGCCCGCGAAGAGATGTTCAAAACCCTGGCGGACGAGCTCAATGCCGCGCCCATCCAGCACATCGGCAAGCTGTTGGTGCTGTGGCGCCCCCAGCCCGAGAAGGAAAAAGTCGTCTCCGAGGACCGCAAGCCGGGCCCACGTGATTTCAAGGTCTTGAAGTTTGGCCGCCCCGGCCAGCGCCCCGAGGTGAAAACCCTGCGCGTGCTGGGCAACCAGCGCCTCACGCCCGGTGGCAACGTCAAACGTGCCAAACCGAAGCCCAAAACCAGTCTGAAGAAACGCAGCCAGACCTGAAATTCGGGTCTGTTGAACATGACAACCGGAGCCTGGTGCTCCGGTTTTTTTATGCCGATTCGGAAGGTGTGTGTGGCGCGTGAATCGCAGCCGCCGCCAGTTTGCCAAACACGACCAATGCACACACCCACTGCCCCACATACATGGCCGTGCCCACCCGGTGCCAGAGCGCCAGGTTGTCGCGTGCCACGATGCGAGGCGCCACCGCCAGCTCCACCAGGAGCGCCAGCAAGACACCAGCCACTACAAAAAGAGTAGCTGCTCGCGCAGTATCCACGGGGGTTAGTGCACGATTTGATCTAAAAACCATGAGCAACAAGGCGCCACACACGACCGACACCCAGGTCTGCGCGGCAAACAGTTTGGCGGCCATCTGCCCCGCCAGGGCCGGTGTTGGCAGGTACACAAACAACATCGGCACCACCATCAAACCCAGCACACCCAGGCTCATGGCCCAAGCCGCAGCCAGCCAAACGGGCAGTTGGCGCATCAGATGTACTGAACCGCCACAACCTCGTAGGCACGGTCCCCACCGGGCGCCTGCACCACGGCTGTGTCGCCTTCCACCTTGCCGATCAGGGCGCGGGCAATCGGACTGCCGATGTTGATCAGGCCTTGCTTGAGGTCGGCCTCGTCTTCGCCCACGATCTGGTACTTCACGCGCTGGCCAGAGTCTTCGTCTTCCAGCTCCACGGTGGCGCCAAACACCACACGGCCGTCGGCCTGGATGCTGGAGGGATCAATCACCTGGGCGGCGGACAACTTGCCCTCCACTTCCTGGATGCGGCCTTCGATAAAGCCCTGGCGTTCCTTGGCTGCGTCGTAGTCGGCGTTTTCGCTCAGGTCGCCCTGGGCACGCGCCTCGGCAATGGCCTGGATGACGGAGGGGCGCTCGACGGTTTTGAGTTTGTGCAACTCGGCCTTGAGCATGTCAGCGCCGCGTTTGGTGATGGGATAGGTTGCCATGGAGTCTCTAACTAGGTATTTTGGTGGCCTCAAAGTACAAGGACAGTGCGGCGCTTGCGCGCGGCACTGTCCTATGCGGTTGGCAAGATTATGCCAACTTATCCGCCCATCATTCAAGCCTGAAGTTCAGCGTGCATTTCCTGCACAGAGATGACACCCAGGTTGTCCAGGTACTTCATGCCTTGCACCGCGGCTTCGGCACCGGCGATGGTCGTGTACGTGGTGACACGGGCCAGCAAAGCCGAGGTGCGGATCTGGCGGGAATCGGCGATCGCGTTGCGGCGCTCTTCCACGGTGTTGACTACCATGGAGATTTCTTCGTTCTTGATCATGTCCACGATGTGCGGGCGGCCTTCGGCCACCTTGTTCACCACACCACAGGCCACGCCGGCTGCGTTGATAGCGGCTGCCGTGCCCTTGGTGGCCACGATCTCAAAGCCCATGGCCGCCAGGCTGCGCGCCACTTCCACAGCGCGCGGCTTGTCGGTTTGTTTGACCGAGATAAAGGCCTTGCCGCCGCGTGGCAACTTGGCGCCTGCGCCCAGCTGCGACTTCACAAAAGCTTCGCCAAAGGTCTTGCCCACGCCCATCACTTCGCCGGTGGACTTCATCTCGGGGCCGAGGATGGTGTCCACACCGGGGAACTTCACAAACGGGAACACGGCTTCCTTCACGCTGAAGTACGGCGGTGTCACTTCCTTGCCGATGCCCTGGCTGGCCAGCGTCTGGCCGGCCATACAACGTGCGGCCACCTTGGCCAGTTGGATGCCCGTGGCTTTGGAAACGAAAGGCACGGTACGGCTGGCGCGAGGGTTCACCTCCAACACGTAGATCACGTCCTTGCCGTCCACGTTCTGGATGGCGAACTGCACGTTCATCAGGCCCACCACGTTCAGGGCACCGGCCATGGCCTTGGTCTGGCGCTTGATTTCGGCCACAGTGTCAGCACCCAGGCTGTAGGGAGGCAGCGAGCAGGCAGAGTCACCACTGTGCACGCCCGCTTGCTCGATGTGTTCCATCACACCACCGATGAAGGTGTCGCCCGAACCATCGCGGATGCAGTCCACATCGCACTCGATGGCGTCGTTCAGGAAACGGTCCAGCAGCACAGGTGAGTCGTTGCTCACCTTGACGGCTTCGCGCATGTAACGCTCCAGATCACGCTGCTCGTGCACGATTTCCATCGCACGGCCGCCCAGCACGTAGCTGGGACGCACTACCAGGGGGTAGCCCAGGGCGGCAGCTTTTTCCAGCGCTTCAGGCTCGGTGCGGGCCGTGGCGTTGGGCGGCTGGCGCAGCTTCAGTTCGTGCAGCAGCTTCTGGAAGCGCTCACGGTCTTCGGCCGCGTCAATCATGTCGGGTGTGGTGCCGATAATGGGCACGCCGTTGGCTTCCAGATCGAGTGCGAGTTTCAAAGGCGTTTGGCCACCGTATTGCACGATCACGCCAACGGGTTTTTCCTTGTCCACGATTTCCAGCACGTCTTCCAGCGTCAGCGGTTCGAAGTACAGGCGGTCGGACGTGTCGTAGTCGGTGGACACCGTTTCTGGGTTGCAGTTGACCATGATGGTCTCGTACCCGTCCTCGCGCATCGCTAGCGCTGCGTGCACGCAGCAGTAGTCAAACTCGATACCCTGGCCAATGCGGTTGGGGCCACCGCCCAGCACCATGATCTTCTTCTTGTCCGTCGGCGCTGCTTCGCACTCGGAGCCTTCGGCCTCGTAGGTCGAATACATGTAGGCCGTGTTGGTGGAGAACTCGGCCGCGCAGGTGTCCACGCGCTTGTAGACAGGGCGCACGCCCAGGGCGCGGCGCTTTTCGCGCACAGCCTTGTCAGTCGTCTTGAACTGGCGCGCCAAACGGCGGTCCGAGAAGCCTTTTTGCTTCAGGGCACGCAGGGTGGGCGCATCGATGTTGTCCAGGGCGCTGCCCACGGCAGGCTGGGGCAGGCGCTCGATTTCGAGCTCCAGCTTCACGATCTGCTCGATCTGCACCAGGAACCAAGGGTCGATCTTGGTCAGCGCGAACACTTCGTCCACGCTCATGCCCTGGGCAAACGCATCGCCCACATACCAGATGCGCTCTGGGCCGGGTTCGCCCAGCTCTTTTTCCAGCACTTCGCGGTCCTGGGTCTTCTCGTTCATGCCGTCCACGCCCACTTCCAGGCCGCGCAGGGCCTTCTGGAAGGATTCCTGGAAGGTGCGGCCCATGGCCATCACTTCACCCACGCTCTTCATCTGCGTGGTCAGGCGGCTGTCGGCAGTAGGGAATTTCTCGAATGCAAATCGTGGGATCTTGGTGACCACGTAGTCGATGGAAGGCTCGAACGATGCAGGGGTAGCACCGCCGGTGATGTCGTTGCGCAGCTCGTCCAGGGTGAAGCCAACAGCCAGCTTGGCTGCCACCTTGGCGATCGGGAAGCCGGTAGCCTTGGACGCCAATGCAGAGGAACGCGACACGCGCGGGTTCATCTCGATCACGACCATGCGGCCGTCGACCGGGTTAATGGAGAACTGCACGTTCGAGCCGCCGGTGTCCACGCCGATTTCGCGCAACACAGCCAGCGACGCATTGCGCAGGATCTGGTATTCCTTGTCGGTCAGCGTTTGCGCAGGGGCCACGGTGATGGAGTCACCCGTGTGCACGCCCATGGGGTCCAGGTTTTCGATGGAGCAGACGATGATGCAGTTGTCCGCCTTGTCGCGCACCACTTCCATCTCGTACTCTTTCCAGCCGAGCAGCGACTCTTCAATCAGCAGCTCGTTGGTAGGCGAGGCTTCCAGGCCGCGCTTGCAAATGGTCTCGAACTCTTCGGAGTTGTAGGCAATGCCGCCGCCCGTGCCACCCAGCGTGAAGCTAGGGCGAATGACGGTGGGAAAGCCCAGCGTCTTTTGCACAGTCCAGGCTTCTTCCATGCTGTGGGCAATACCCGAGCGTGCGGAACCCAGACCGATCTTGGTCATGGCGTCTTTGAACTTCAGACGGTCTTCGGCCTTGTCGATGGCCTCAGGTGTGGCACCAATCAGCTCGACCTTGTACTTGTCCAACACACCGTGGTGCCACAGGTCCAGCGCGCAGTTCAGCGCGGTCTGGCCGCCCATGGTCGGCAGGATGGCGTCGGGTTTTTCCTTGGCGATGATCTTCTCGACCGTCTGCCAGGTGATGGGCTCGATGTAAGTGACGTCGGCCGTGGCCGGGTCGGTCATGATCGTGGCGGGGTTGCTGTTGATCAAAATGACCTTGTAGCCCTCTTCACGCAATGCCTTGCACGCTTGCACGCCGGAGTAGTCGAACTCACAGGCCTGGCCAATGATGATGGGGCCGGCGCCGATGATGAGAATGCTTTTGATGTCGGTACGTTTTGGCATGGTGAGACTCGTAGCTTTTAGGCTCTTTACGTTTTAATTAATTCAGGCTCGCGGTGGCCAGCTTGGCGCCGAACCACACAAACAGGCCGCCCACGGCACTGGACAGGCTGGCGCTCAGGCGCTTGCGGCGACCAAAGCCCTGGGCCAGGCGGGCGCCGGCAAAAATCAGGGCAGACAAATACAGCGCGCTGAACACCATGATGATGGCGCTCAGGATCAGGAAGGGCACGGCCGGCGTGTCGTAGCTGGGGTCGATGAACTGCACGAAGAAGGACAGCAAGAACAGAATCGCCTTCGGGTTCAGCAGGCTGATGACCAGGGCGCGCTTGAAGGGCTGCTGCAGGTTGGCAGTAGCTTCTGCCACCGCGGCGTCTGCCGACAGATCCACCTTGCTGTGGCTGCGCCATTTCTTCACAGCAGCAATGAACAGGTTCACACCCACCCAGGTCAGGTAGGCCGCGCCTGCGTACTTCACGACCATGAACAGGGCCGGGTAGGTGCGCAGCAGGCTGGCAGCGCCCAGCGCGGTGAGCAACAGCAAAATCGTGTCACCCACAAACACACCCATGGCACCCTGGTAGCCTGCCTTGACGCCGCGCACGGTGGCCACCGACAGAACAAACAGCGAGTTGGGGCCGGGCAGCAAGATGATGCCCAAAGCGCCTATCACGTAGGTCCAAAGGTCGGTGACACCGTAGAAGCTCATGCTGCTTATCCTGCCTTCTTTTCCATCTCGGTGATGAAGCGGTCGAACAGGTAACCGATGTCGTGCGGGCCGGGCGATGCCTCGGGGTGGCCCTGGAAGCAGAACGCGGGCTTGTCGGTGCGCTCCAGCCCTTGCAGCGTGTTGTCAAACAGGCTGATGTGCGTGGGGCGCAGGTTGGTGGGCAGGGTCTTCTCGTCCACCGCAAAACCGTGGTTCTGGCTGGTGATCGACACGCGGCCGCTGTCCAGGTCTTTCACCGGGTGGTTGGCACCGTGGTGGCCAAACTTCATTTTGAAGGTCTTGGCACCGCTGGCCAAGGCCATGATCTGGTGGCCCAGGCAGATGCCGAAGGTGGGCGTACCGGTTTCGATCAGTTCTTTGGCCGCGGCAATGGCGTAGTCGCACGGCTCGGGATCGCCAGGGCCGTTGGACAGGAAGATACCGTTCGGGTTGAGCTTGAGCACCTCGGCAGCGGATGTTTGCGCAGGCACCACAGTGACTTTACAACCGCGCTCAGCCAGCATGCGCAGGATGTTTTTCTTCACGCCGAAGTCGTACGCGACCACATGGAACTTGGGGGCGGTTTGTTGGCCGTAGCCTTCGCCCAGTGTCCATTCGGATTCGGTCCAGCCATAACTCTCGGTGCTGGAAACGACCTTGGCCAGATCCAGGCCGGCCATGCTGGGTGCGCCCTTGGCAGCGGCCACAGCCTTTTCAATGGCTTCTTTGGTCACCGACTCGCCGGCAGCCAACGCCAAGATGCAGCCGTTTTGCGCGCCCTGGGTACGCAGCTGGCGCGTCAGTTGGCGGGTATCGATGTTGGCAATCGCCACGGTGCCCTCGGCGACCAGGTACTCGGTCAGCGTCTGGGTTTTGCGGAAGTTGCTGGCCACCAGCGGCAGGTCTTTGATGATCAAGCCGGCTGCGAAGACTTTGTGGGACTCCACGTCTTCGGGGTTGACACCGTAGTTGCCGATGTGGGGGTAGGTCAGGGTGACGATCTGCTGGCAATAACTGGGATCGGTGAGGATCTCCTGGTAGCCGGTCATGGAGGTGTTGAACACGACTTCACCGACGGTGGAGCGGGCGGCTCCAATGGAATTGCCAATGTAGACCGTGCCGTCTGCGAGCGCCAAGATGGCGGGTGGGGTAGTTCCCTTGAGAGACAAAAGCACTGGTTTCTCCGGATGGGTTACGGGTACGCCCAAACGCGCTCAAGAATGGCTCTTGGCGGGTGCTGCTGTGAGGGGAAGTTCAGAGGTGCGCTTGGGACGGCTGTTTTCTGGATAGCCTCCAATTATAGCCGAGGCCTCAGCGAAATTCAGTTGCAGGCAAGCTTCAAACTGCTTGCATGCAGGCAAATGGCTGCTGCTGCTGCCACGTTAAGCGACTCCTCGCCCCCGGGCTGACCGATACGCGCAAACACACTGGCGCGGGCCATCAATTCAGCCGAGACGCCCTGCCCTTCGTGGCCCATGGCCCAGGCGCAGGGGTGGGGCAAGTCCAGTTTTTGCACCAGATCGCCCTGATGGGAGCTGGTGACCACCAGAGGAACGGCCAAGGCATCCAGATCGGACAGCGCCAGCCCCTCCACCAAGTGCAGACCAAAGTGCGCGCCCATGCCGGCGCGGAGCACCTTGGGACTCCAGAGCGCCGCCGTGCCCTTGAGCGCCAACACCTGGCGAAAACCGAATGCCCCGGCGCTACGCAGGATGGAACCGACATTGCCCGCGTCCTGCACACGGTCCAGGATGACCGTAGCCGCGCCCGGCTGCAACACGGTGTTGAGCGGCAGGTCCAGCACAAAGCCCACCTTAGCGGGCGACTCCAGACCACTCAACTCGCGGAACAAGGCGTCCGGAATTACTATGATTTTTATAGCTGCTTGCGCATACTCCACGGGGGCTAGAGGCCAAAATGACTCTGAAACTACCAGTACAGAGGGCTTCAAGCCGCGGTGCAAAACAGCGCTACACAGGTGGTCGCCCTCCACCCAGAAGCGCCCCGCCTTGCGGTAGGCCGTGTTGTCGGTGCTGAGCTTGCGCAGCTCCTTGAGCAGCGTGTTCTCGCGCGAAGTGACAAAAACAGGTTCGCTCATGGGAAAGCCTGCAACACCTGGGTGACGGGAGCAAAAGTTTTGCGGTGCTCGGGGCAGGCGCCATGCGCCTTGAGGGCCGCCAGGTGCTCGGCCGTCCCATAGCCTTTGTGGCCCGCAAAGCCATACTGCGGGTACTGCTGATCCAGCGTGGCACACCAGCGGTCACGCGTCACCTTGGCCAGAATGGATGCAGCGGAAATGGCAGGTACCGTGGCGTCGCCGCGCACGATGGCCTCGGCCAGCACATCCAGCACCGGCAGGCGGTTGCCATCCACCAGCACCTTGGCGGGTTTAAGGCGCAGGCCCTCCACGGCGCGGCGCATGGCCAGCATGGTGGCCTGAAGGATATTGATTTCGTCGATTTCCTCCACGCTGGCCTGCGCAATCGAACAGCACAGCGCCTTGGCGCGGATTTCGTCGAACAGCTTTTCGCGCCGCAGTGCAGTGAGCTTCTTGGAATCGTTGAGGCCGGCAATCGGATTGAGGTCATCCAGAATCACCGCAGCGGCCACCACGGGCCCGGCCAGCGGGCCGCGGCCGGCCTCGTCCACGCCGGCAATTAACCCGGGCAAGTCCCAGACAAAGGCGACCTGCTGGGCAGGCTCAGGCTTGGAGGACTTTTTCGATGGCATCGGCGGCAAGGGTGGCGGTGTCGCGCTGCAAGGTGGCATGCAGCGCGGTGAAGGTGGTATGCAAGGCTGCTATTTTCGCAGGATCAGAAGTGCGCGCATCCAGCCAGGCCAACACTTCGCGCGCCAGTGCCTCGGGCGTGGCAGCGTCCTGCAGCAGCTCGGGCACCACAAAACGCTGGCACAGAATATTGGGCAAGCCCACCCAGGGCTGCAGACGCTTGCGCCGCATGATCTGCCAGGACAGCCAGGCCATGTGGTACCCGATGACCATGGGGCGCTTGAACAGCGCGGCCTCCAGCGTGGCGGTGCCGCTGGCAATCAGCGTGACGTCGCAAGCCGCCAGTGCGGTGTGGGACTGGCCAGTGAGCAACTGCAAGCGACCTTGCATGCCGCTCTGCTGCGCCAAAGCTTCGATCTCGGGTAGCAGGCCGGGCACGCACGGTACTATGAATTTTGTAGCTGGCTGCGCAGATTGGACGAGGGCTGCAGCCTGAAAGAAGCGTAAGGCCAGATGGCGAATCTCGGACTGACGGCTGCCCGGCAGGATGGCGACGACCGCATCGTCATCTGTGAGGCCCAAGGCGCGGCGAGCCGCAGCCCTATCCGGCTCCATGGGGATGACGTTAGCCAGAGGGTGGCCCACATAGGTGGCGGCAATGCCGTGGGCTGCCAACAACTGGGGCTCGAACGGGAAGATGCACAACACATGGTCGGTGCTGCGGCGGATTTTTTCCACCCGCTCGGGGCGCCAGGCCCAGATGGACGGGCAGACGAAATGCACGGTCTTGACGCCCTGCCCTTTGAGCCGCGCTTCCAGGTCCAGATTGAAGTCGGGCGCGTCCACGCCGATGAACACGTCGGGCTTGTGCGCCAGCAAACGGTCACCCAGCTGCCGGCGGATGCCCACGATTTCGCGGTAACGCTTGAGTAGCTCCCAGCTAAAGCCGTGCACGGCCAGCTTGTGGTGCGGCCACCAGGCCAGAAAGCCCTGCTTGGCCATCTGCGGGCCGCCTATGCCCTGTGCGACTGCTGTAGGCCAGCGCTGGTGCACACCACCGAGCAGCAAGCCGGCCAGCAGGTCGCCCGATGCCTCCCCCGCCACCATGGCCACCGTGGGGGCGCCAACAGGGGCGTGGGACGGGCTCATACCTGGACGAAACTGTGCTTAGCGAACGATGCCGCGCTGGGCGGACACGGCACTGAGGAAGCCATTCATCATGGCCACATCGGGTGCCGTTTCTGGTTGCATGGCTTCAAGTTCGGCAATGCGCTGCTTGGCCTGCTCCAGCGTCAGGTCGTCGCGGTACAGGGCCTTGTGCATGGCCTTGACCCCCGAAATGCGCTCAGGCGAGAAGCCACGGCGGCGCAGGCCTTCAAAGTTCATGGAACGGGCCGCAGCCGGTTGGCCCTGGCACATCACAAACGGCGGCAGGTCAGCGAACAACAACGAGCACATGGCCGTCATGCTGTGGGCTCCGAGGCGCACAAACTGGTGCACCACGGTAAAGCCGCCCAGGATCACCCAGTCGCCCACGTGCACGTGGCCAGCCAACTGCGAGTTATTGGCAAAAATCACGTTATTGCCTATCAGGCAGTCGTGCGCAAGGTGCACATAAGCCATGATCCAGTTGTCATTGCCCAGCACCGTCTTGCCCACATCGCCGGGCGAGCCGATGTTGAAGGTGCAAAACTCGCGGATGGTGTTGCGGTCACCAATGATCAGCTCGCAGGGCTCGCCCGCGTACTTCTTGTCCTGCGGAATCGCACCCAGCGAGTTGAACTGGAAAATGCGGTTGTCTTGGCCAATGGTGGTGTGGCCTTCGATCACGCAGTGCGGGCCTACCGTGGTGCCGGCACCAATGCGCACATGCGGGCCGATGACGGTGTAGGGCCCGACGGTCACCGAGCTGTCGAGCTCGGCCTTGGGGTCGATGATGGCAGTGGCGTGAATAGCAGACACGCGCACCTCTCAGGCAATCGCGCGCATGGCGCAGGTCAGCTCGGCTTCACAAGCCAGCTCATCACCGACGGTCGCGCGGGTCTTGAACTTGAAAATACCGGCTTTCATGCGCAGCAACTCCACGTTCAAAATCAGTTGGTCACCCGGCTCAACCGGGCGCTTGAAACGCGCGCCATCAATGCCCGCAAAGTAATACACCATCTGGTCATTGGGCGAGGTGTCCAAAGCATCAAAGGCCAGCAAGGCCGCGGCCTGGGCCAGCGCCTCCAGCATCAACACGCCCGGCATCACGGGACGGTGCGGAAAGTGGCCTTCAAAAAAAGGCTCGTTGATGGTGACGTTTTTCAAGGCCTTGATGGTCTTGCCCTTGTCCAGCTCCAGCACGCGGTCCACCAGGAGGAAGGGGTAACGGTGCGGCAGTTGCTTGAGAATTTTGTGGATGTCCATCATTTAGGTAACTCTTTTTCCAAGGTTTTGATACGGTCGCGCAGGCTGTGCAACTGCTTCAGCGTTGCAGCATTGCGCTCCCACGAGGCGTTCTCGTCAATCGGGAACATGCCGGTGTAATGACCGGGCTTCAAAATCGATTTACTGACTACCGTGGCAGCCGAAATATGCACATTGGCACCCAGCGTCAAATGGCCCAGCACAATGGCGCCACCGCCAATGGTGCAATTGGGTCCGATGGTGGCGGACCCCGCCACGCCCACGCAACCGGCCATGGCCGTGTTGCGCCCCACCCGCACGTTGTGGCCGATCTGGATCAGATTGTCCAGTTTCACGCCGTCTTCAATAACCGTGTCTTGCAAGGCACCGCGGTCGATACAGGTGTTGGCGCCAATTTCCACGTCGTCACCAATCTGCACCGCACCGAGCTGCTCAATCTTCTCCCAGCGCTCGCCATCCTGGGCAAAACCAAAACCATCCGCGCCGATGACCACGCCCACGTGCAGGATGCAACGTGCGCCCACCACGCAGTCTTCGCCCACGGTCACACGGGACTTGAGCACGGTGTGGGCGCCAATACGCGCTCCGGCCTCCACCACACACAGCGGACCGATGCGGGCCGTGGGATCCACCACCGCCGTAGCATCGACCACCGCACTGGGATGCACCAATGACACCGCCTTGCCGGACCCATCGCCCCCGGCCAAGTCCCGCTGCTGTTTCCACAACTGGGTGACCTTGGCGAAATACAGATACGGCTGGGCAGTGACGATGCAGGCACCGCGTGCCAGCGCAGCATCGCGCAGGGCTGGCGACACAATGACACAGGCGGCCCGGGAGGCCGCCAGCTGTTGTTGGTATTTGGGGTTGCTCAGAAAACTCAGGTCTTGGGGGGTAGCTGCCTCTAACGAAGCCAGCCTCGTGATGACGCATGCTGCATCACCGTGCAGCTCCCCACCCAACACCCGCACTATGGAAGCGAGGTCCATGCCTTCCCCCCGCATGCGGCAATCCAAGGCTTACTTGGCGCCAGAATTAAGAATCTTCAGAACCTTCTCGGTGATGTCATGGCGTGCATTGCTGTACACCACTTCCTGAATCACCAGATCGTACTTCTCGGCCTCCGCCACTTGCTTGACGGCCTTGTTGGCTTTGTCCAGCACCTGCTGCAACTCTTCATTGCGGCGGCCGTTCAGGTCTTCCTGAAACTCGCGCTGCTTGCGTTGGAAGTCGCGGCTTTGCTCAGCAAATTCTTTCTGGCGGGTGACACGTTGCGTCTCGGTCAGCGTAGGCGCATCACGTTCAAAACGGTCGCTCATGGTCTTCAGGGCCGTTTGCTGGTCGCCAAGCTCTTTCTGGCGCTTGGAGAACTCCAACTCCAGCTTGGCCTGGGCGGCTTTGGCAGGCCCAGACTCGGTGGTGATGCGCTGGGTGTTGATGTAGCCAATCTTGGAGTCTTGGGCATAGGCACCCACGGAGGCCAACGCCAGAACCAGTGCGACACCCCACATTGCTTTAACGTGTTTCATTAGAAAGTTGTTCCGATTTGGAATTGAAGACTTTGGATTTTATCGCCTTCAAATTTGGTGATAGGACGGGCGAAGGCCAAGCGCAGAGGCCCGACTGGAGAAATCCAGCTGATACCGACGCCAAACGAGGAACGCATATCGCCCAACTGAATGGACTCATCAGCGCCATAAATACCGCCTGCATCGACGAAACCGTAAACGCGCAGGGTGCGGTCGTTGCCGCCGCCTGGCAAAGGCGCCAACAATTCACCGTTGAAGGTAATCCGCTTGGTGCCACCAGTTGCAGTCAAAGAGCCAGCGCGTTGCGCTGCGGTGGTCAAGCTACCCTGCTCAAACCCGCGCACCGACCCCAAACCGCCTGCGTAGTAATTTTTGAACACCGGATAGGTGGTGTTACCAGTTGCAGCGCCCATGGCAATTTCCGAGTTGAAAGCAGCCGTCACCTTGCGGGAAATGGGAAAAAACTGCTGGTACTGGGCAGTACCACGTGCATAACGCAGATCACCGCCCACACTCCACTCCGCACTGGTGCGTAAAACCTTGCCGGTGCTGGGTACCAAGGCGCTATCACGCGTATCCCGCGACCAACCCAGCGTCAAAGGAAGCGCCGTGCTGCTGTAACCAAACTCGTTGGCATAGTCTTGGTACACGGTAGGCAGGAGTGTCCCTGGAATGATGCGGGTGCGGTCGGCGCCTACACCGAGGTAGATGGTGTCCGAATCGGTAAACGGAATACCAAACCGCACAGCGGCGCCGGTAGTTTCGATGGCATAGGTGTCAACGTCGTCATAAGGACGGGACGTGCGCTGGTACACATCAATAGAGCGTGAAACGCCGTCTTCGGTGAAGTAAGGATTGGTCGTACTGAACACCACCGTACGGTTGGTTTTGCTGGTGTTCACTTCAACTCCGAGGGAGTTGCCAGAACCAAAGGCGTTTTCCTGCTTGAAGCCGAAAGACAAACCTAGACCATCCGAACTCGAAATGCCAGCACCCAAGCTGATGCTGCCCGTGGGTTTCTCCGCAACGTTCACCGTCAAGTCCACCTGATCCGGCGCACCAGACACCTCCTGGGTTTCGATGCCAACTTCGGTGAAATAGCCCAACCGGTCCACCCGGTTGCGGGACTGGCGGATCTTCTCACCGTCGTACCACGCGGCCTCCAACTGACGGAACTCCCGGCGAATCACTTCGTCACGGGTTCTGTCGTTACCTGCCACATTGATGCGGCGCACATACACACGGCGCGATGGCTCCGCCACCAGAGTAAGCGCCACGCGGTTGGTGCTGCGGTCAATGTCAGTGCGTGCCTCAGTTCTGGCAAACGCATAGCCGAAGTTAGCGAAGTAATCGTTGAACGCCTTGGTCGTTTGTGTCACCTCACTGGCGTTATAAGCCTCTCCAGCCTTGATGGTAATTAGGGACTGGAACTCTTCATCTTTGGCCAAGTAGTTGCCGGCCAGCTTGATGCCGGACACAACAAAACGTTCACCCTCAGTCACGTTGATGGTGATGTCAATGTCTTGTTTGTTCGGCGAGATAGCAACCTGGGTCGAATCAACTTTGAACTCAAGGTAACCACGCGACAGGTAGTACGAGCGCAAGGACTCGATATCGGCATTGAGTTTGGTACGGGAGTAACGGTTGGACTTGGTGTACCAGCTCAGCCAATTGCCGGTATCGGAGTCAAACAAGTCCCGCAGAGTGCTTTGGGAAAAGGCCTTTGCCCCCGCAATCTTTATGTCATTGATCTTGGCGGTATCACCCTCAACAACCGCAAAGCTCAGGTTGACACGGTTGCGCTCAATCGGTGTGACTGTGGTGACCACCTCGGTCGCGTACATACTCTTATTGATGTACTGACGCTTCAGTTCTTGCTCGGCACGATCCACGAGCGCCTTGTCAAAAGGACGCCCCTCTGTCAAACCAGTCTCACGCAGTGCTTTTTTGAGCACGTCCTTGTCAAACTCCCGGGTACCTGTGAAATCCACATCTGCGACCGTAGGGCGCTCTTCCACAATGACCACCAACACCCCATTGTTGGCCTCAATCCGAACATCCTTGAACAAGCCCAAGCCAAACAGGGCACGAATGGAGGCTGCCGCCTTGTCATCGGTATAGGTATCGCCCACACGCACAGGCAGTGATGCAAAAATGGTTCCGGCTTCGACCCGCTGCAATCCTTCCACCCGGATGTCACGCACCGAGAATGGCTCCAATGCCATGGCTGCCTGGGCAAGCACACCAAGTGCCAAGGAACATGCCACAGCACGCAAAGAAGATCGTTTGAAATACATAGTTGCCAGTTCTAATAGTGTGGACTGCACGGCCTGGTGGCTCGCGCTCAACTCAACAGTTGTGCCACATCGTTGAATACCGCAATCGACATCATTGCCAAGAGCACACCCAAGCCAGCACGTTGCAGGTAACCCATCCAGGCGTCTGACACCGGGCGCCCTGTCAACGACTCCCAAAGATAATACATCAGGTGTCCTCCATCGAGCACGGGGATAGGCAGCAAATTGAGCACCCCCAGGCTGATGCTGATCAAGGCCAAAAACACCAGGTACTGGGACCACCCAACTGCAGCCGACTTGCCTGCGTAATCAGCAATCGTCAGCGGGCCACTCAGGTTCTTGAGGGACGCCTCGCCCACCACCATCTTGCCCATCATCTTCAGTGTCAACAACGACACCTCCCAGGTACGTGCCAAAGAGCGCGTGAACCCTTCCCACACACCGTAGCGTACAACCACCGTAGCGGGTTTGGCCCCCACCATGGCGTTCACACGTCCAATGGCCACCCCTTGCACCAACTCTCGGCGTGGTGTCACGGGCAGCAACAGCTGCCGCCCCCCGCGATCCAGCTGCCAACGCTGGGCAGCCATTGGCTCTTGCTCACCTGCAGTACGAATCAACTCGCGCAGCTGCGCTGCATCGGCCATCACCACACCATCCACAGAGATGACCAGATCGCCGGCTTGCAAGCCGGCCTCCGCCGCCGCACCATCAGGCATCACTTCACCAATCTGTGGCGCAGACAAAGGACCTTGCCATCCAATGGCCATGAACAAACTCGCATCAGCAAAACGGGTATCCAGCGTCTCCAGTTTCAGGGTTTTACGCAGCACCGTGTCTACCGCAGTCTGCGTCGGGCCAGGCTCACGGTGCTCGACAATCAAGCTGTTTTTTGCCAATGCCGCCTGCGTCAACCACCAGCGAAAATCCTCAAACGAACGCACGGGCTCCAGAGCACCTGCATCGGTCCCCGCAGCCAATACACGCTCGCCGCCCGTAAATCCGGCTTGGGCCGCAACGGAACCCGCCAAAGGCCGAGACAGCACCGCGTCCAGTTGGGTTGACCCCGACCAATACACAACGCAGTAAAGCAAGATTGCCAAAACCAAGTTCGCAATAGGACCCGCTGCCACGATGGCCGACCGCGTTCTCAGGCTCTGGGTGTTAAAAGCACGGTGTGATTCGGCAGGATCCACGGGGCCTTCCCGCCCATCCAGCATTTTGACGTACCCGCCAAGCGGCAAGGCGCACAGAACAAACTCCGTTCCCGTGCGCGCCGAGGTCTTGCCCCACAGCTTGGGACCAAAACCAATCGAGAAACGCAACACTTTGACGCCGGAGGCCACGGCCATGCGGTAGTGCCCCCACTCATGCACCGCAATCAGAATCGCGATGGCAAAGATGAAGGCGGCAATGGTCAGCATGGCGGCAATCCTTGGGGTTCAGCGCGCCAGTCTGCGCACCACTTGCTCAGCAATGCGTCTGGCAGAGCCATCAATTTCCAGAAGATCCTCAATCGAAACAGGGAGTCCAAACTGGGTTGCAGCCATCGTCTCCAAGTTCACTTGGTGGATGTGGTCAAAACGGATCTGGCGATTCAAAAAAGCTGCGACAGCAATTTCGTTGGCGGCGTTGAGTACTGCCGTAGTTCCCTGGGGTCCTGCCATCGCATCCCATGCCAGTTGCAAACCGGGAAAACGCTCCTGGTGCCCGTGCGCATGAATGGCCTCAAAACTCAAACCAGCCAGTTGGGAAAAATCGATGGCGGCGGAGCCAGAAACCACACGTTGTGGCCAAGACAACCCATAAGCGATGGGGCCACGCATATCGGGTGTGCCAAGCTGCGCCACCACCGAGTGATCAACAAACTGCACCATGGAGTGAATAACACTCTGCGGGTGAATCACCACTTCAATACGTTCCGGTGGCACACCAAACAGGTACCGTGCCTCTATCACTTCGAGTGCCTTGTTCATCATGGTGGCAGAGTCCACCGAGATTTTCCGCCCCATCACCCAATTGGGGTGGGCGCAGGCCTCTTCCGGAGAGACATCACACAACGTCGAGGGCGCTCGGGTACGGAAGGGTCCACCAGACGCCGTCAAGATGATTTTGTCCACAGTGGAGGCCCACAGTGAGCGACTCTCGGGCAAGGATTGAAAAATCGCCGAATGCTCACTGTCGATGGGCAACAGGGTGGCACCACCGGATTGCACCGCGTCCATAAACAACTGCCCGCCTACGACCAGTGCCTCCTTGTTGGCCAGGAGTAGGCGCTTACCCGCCCTGGCTGCTGCCATGCAGGATGGCAAGCCAGCCGCGCCCACAATGGCCGCCATCACCGTGTCGGCCTCTGGGTGTGCAGCCACTGTTTCAAGTGCGGCAGCGCCACTGAGCACTCGGGTAGGTACATCGACTGCCTGCAAACGGGTTTGTAATTCCAGCGCATGCTGCTCGCTCACCATCACGGCAAACTGCGGACGGTGGTTCACACACTGCGCCAGCATCACCTCTACATTGGTGGAGGCCGTTAGTGCGAACACCTTGAACTGGGCAGGATGCCGCGCGATCACATCTAGCGTATTCACGCCAATGGAACCGGTCGAGCCCAACACGACCACGTGACGTAACAAGGCACTCATAGCGACTGCAACATCATGGCCATGGGGAGCACAGGCAACAGCGCATCCAGACGGTCCAACACGCCGCCATGGCCGGGCAGAAGGTTGCTGCTGTCTTTGACGCCAGCGCTACGCTTGATCAGGGACTCAACCAAGTCCCCGACCACACTCCAAGCTGTCAACCATATGATGGCAATGGTCATGACCACCCCACCATGCTGCCATAACTTGCCGTAAATGCTGACGCTGTCCAGCACGACCCGCTGCTCCACCTGCATCCAGAACAACGCACACAGTGCCACACCTAGCAAACCACCCAAAACACCTTCCCAGGTTTTGCCTGGGCTGATGGACGGCGCCAATTTGCGCGTGAACAGTTTTCCACCCAGCAGGCGACCTGAAAAATACGCACCGATGTCGGCCACCCACACCAGAACCATCACCGAGAAAAGGAAGTTGATACCAATCACCCGGGCCTGGGTGACAGCCAACCAGGCAGCACACAGACAGGCCACCCCAACCAACCAGCGCACCACTTTATGCACCAGGACCCAACCCGCGGCACCACGGGCCAACAACCAGCTCCCGCCCAAAATCCAGACGGCAGTGACTGTGAGCCATAAAGCCCCGGCACGCACAGGCCCCTGCGTGTAATACAGGAACGCCGCACACACCGCACCGCAGACGGCGCCTGTGGCCAAGGCCCCTTGTGAGCCCAACTGATTCAATCGCGCCCACTCCCAGCCACCCGCGGCAATCAGCAGTGTTGCCACTGCAGCAAACGCCACTGGCTGAGGGTAAAAAACAGCGGGGAGCAGCACTGCCAAAAGCAGCACCGCGGTGATGACTCGTTGCCGCAGCATGGGCAGTCCTTTTAAACGGGGGAAACGCTAGCGTGCGTCACTTGCGCAGAGGTTTTACCAAACCTGCGCTCACGCGCATGGTATTCGGCAATCGCCTGGTCCAGTGCCTGTTCATCAAAGTCCGGCCAGAAAGCGGGGCTGAAATACAGTTCGGTGTACGCAGACTGCCACAGCAGAAAGTTGCTCAGACGGAACTCCCCGCCCGTGCGAATCAACAGATCGGGATCCGGCCCAGAGCCTAGTGCCATCGCCTGGGACAGGGAGGTTTCGGTGATCGGCTCGCCACGCGCAGCCAATTGGGCAGCCGCCTGGGCAATCTCCCATCGGCCACCGTAGTTGAAACACACATTCAGTGTCAGCACGTCATTGTCGGCAGTATCCAGCTCCGCACGTGACAAGCCCACGCGCACGCGCTCTGACAAACCAGACCGATCGCCCACAAAGCGCAGGCGCACACCGTCTTGTTTCAGTTGAGAAACTTCGCGAGCCAACGCACCCGCAAGCAGATCCATCAGACCCGAGACTTCTTCTTCGGGCCGATTCCAATTTTCTGACGAGAACGCAAACACCGTCAGGACAGCGATGTGTCGCTGGGCGCAGGCGCGCACGATCCGCTTGAGGGTGTCAACGCCTTGTTTATGCCCTGCAAGGCGCGGCAAAAATCGTTTGGATGCCCAGCGCCCATTGCCATCCATCACGATGGCCAGATGGTGTGGCCCGGCATCGGGGTGTGCCATAAAACGATGCGCCGTCAAACAGCCATAATGTCTTGCTCTTTGGACGCGACGAGCTTGTCTACCTCGGCAATGTGCCGATCGGTGAGTTTTTGCACATCCGCTTCCGAGCGTTTCTGGTCATCTTCCGAGGCCAGTTTGTCTTTCACGAGCTTCTTCACTGCTTCGTTGGCATCACGGCGCAGGTTGCGCACCGCAATTTTGGCCGCTTCGCCTTCGGAACGAACCACTTTGGTCAATTCACGGCGGCGCTCTTCGGTCATCGCGGGCATAGGCACGCGAATCAAATCACCCATGCTGGAAGGATTCAAGCCCAAATCGCTTTCACGAATGGCTTTTTCGATCTTGGCGCCCATGCCTTTTTCCCAAGGCTGAACGCTGATCGTGCGTGCATCGATCAAGGACAGGTTCGCGACCTGGCTCAAGGGCAACATCGAACCGTAATAGTCGACCTGCACCGTATCCAGCAGTGCAGGGTTGGCGCGCCCTGTGCGGACTTTGGTCAAGTTGTTCTTGAAAGCCGCGATGGATTGGTCCATCTTGTTTTCAAGGTTGGTTTTGATATCGGCGAGTGACATGGTGACTTCCTTGGGTACAGGCGAATGAGGCTTGTAGAGGTATCAAACGTGAACCAAAGTGCCTTCGTCCTCACCCATCACAACGCGCTTCAGTGCACCGTGTTTGAAAATAGAGAAGACCTTGATCGGCAGCTTTTGGTCGCGACATAGCGCAAATGCAGCGGCGTCCATGATCCCTAGGTTCTGGGTCATGGCTGCATCAAAAGTAATTTTCGAATAACGCGTGGCAGCAGGGTCTTTCTTTGGGTCCGCACTGTAGACGCCATCCACCTTGGTGGCTTTGAGCACGATCTCAGCACCGATTTCGGCACCACGCAGGGCTGCGGCCGTGTCCGTCGTGAAGAAAGGATTACCAGTACCGGCAGCAAAAATCACGACCTTGCCTTCTTCCAGGTACTGCAAGGCCTTGGGACGCACATAGGGCTCCACGACCTGCTCAATGCCAATCGCGGACATGACACGTGCAATAAGTCCCGCCTTGTTCATGGTGTCACCCAAGGCCAAGGCGTTCATCACCGTTGCCAGCATACCCATGTAATCGGCAGTGGCGCGGTCCATTCCGACAGAGCCACCAGCGACCCCCCGAAAAATATTCCCGCCACCAATCACCACCGCAACCTCAACACCCAGACGGGTAACTTCGGCAATTTCGTCCACCATGCGCACGATGGTGTTGCGGTTAATGCCGAACTGGTCGTCGCCCATGAGTGCCTCGCCCGACAGCTTCAGCAAAATACGCTTGTAGGCAGGACGGTCTTGGCTCATGGGTGACTCCGAAAGGTAGGGGTGGTAATTGGCAAGGCTGGATCAAGCCGCTTGCTTGGCAGCGGCAACTTGTGCAGCCACTTCTGCCGCAAAGTCGTCCACTTTTTTCTCAATGCCTTCGCCCACCACGTACAAGGTGAAGCCCTTAACAGTGGTACCGACTGCCTTGAGCATTTGCTCCACGGTTTGTTTGTCGTTTTTGACGAAAGGCTGGTTGAACAAAGAAACTTCCTTGAGGAACTTCTGCACACCGCCTTCAATGCGCTTGGCGACGATTTCAGCGGACTGAACAGGCTTGCCAGCAGCAGTGGCCACCGCAGCGTCTTCGGCAGCCTTGGCAGCGGCCACAGAACGCTCGCGCTCCACCAACTCGGCGGGCACTTGGTCAGAAGACAAAGACACGGGCTTCATGGCCGCCACGTGCATCGCCACGTCCTTGGCGGCGACTTCTTCACCATCAAACTCCACCACCACACCAATGCGGGTACCGTGCAAGTAAGAAGCCAGCTTGGTCGAACCGTCAAAATGCTTGAAACGGCGGAAGGTCATGTTCTCGCCGATCTTGCCGATCAGGCCTTTGCGCACGTCTTCCAGCGTGGGGCCAAAACCGTCTTGCTCGTAGGCCAGCGCGCTCAAAGCCGCCACATCGGCGGGATTGTGCTTGGCGACCAACGACGCTGCGGCATTGGCCAAAGCCAAAAAGCTGTCATTTTTGGTCACGAAGTCAGTTTCGCAGTTCACTTCGATCAGCGCCCCAGCAGCACCTTCAATGCTGGTGGCAACCACGCCTTCGGCTGTCACGCGGGCCGCAGCCTTGCCGGCCTTGCTGCCCAACTTGACGCGCAACAGTTCTTCAGCTTTGACCATGTCGCCTTCGGCTTCGGTCAATGCTTTTTTGCATTCCATCATGGGGGCATCGGTCTTGCCGCGCAGTTCTGCCACCATGCTTGCTGTAATTGCTGCCATTTGGATTCTCCGTAATTCAGTAGTTTAAGTAAGAGCTAAAAAAAAGGGGCAACAAAGCCCCCTTTTGAAGGGTGACGCAGCGCCTTAGGCGGAGGCTTCACTCACTTCAACGAATTCGTCTTCGCTTTCAGCAGAGACTGCCTTGACCACGTCGTCCACGGCGTTGGCGCGACCTTCCAGGATCGCATCGGCGATACCACGGGCGTACAAAGTCACCGCCTTGGAAGAGTCATCATTACCAGGAATCACGTAGTCGATACCTTCTGGGGAGTGGTTGGAGTCCACCACACCGATCAGGGGAATGCCCAGCTTCTTGGCTTCAGCGATGGCAATCTTGTGGTAGCCCACGTCGATCACGAAAATTGCGTCAGGCAAGGTGTTCATGTCCTGGATGCCACCGATGTCTTTTTCAAGCTTTTCCAGTTCACGGGCAAACATCAACTGCTCTTTTTTGCTCATGCTGTCCAAACCAGCTTCTTGCTGAACCTTCATGTCCTTCAAGCGCTTGATAGAGGTCTTGACGGTCTTGAAGTTGGTCAACATGCCGCCCAACCAGCGCTGATCCACAAAGGGAACACCTGCGCGCTGCGCTTCGGCCGACACGATTTCGCGAGCCTGGCGCTTGGTACCCACCATCAGAATGGTGCCGCGCTTGGCAGACAGTTGGCGGACAAACTTGGCCGCTTCCTGGAACATCGGCAGGGATTTTTCCAGGTTGATGATGTGAATTTTATTGCGGTGGCCGAAGATGAACGGTGCCATCTTGGGGTTCCAGAAGCGGGTTTGGTGTCCAAAGTGAACGCCGGCTTCCAGCATTTCGCGCATAGTAACTGCCATGATTAACTCCAAAGGTTAGGTCTTAAATCCGGTCCGCACATCGCCCCTGCTAAGCAGGCGCAACACCTTGGCTGGACCGGTTTGTGATTGCTATTGCCGGGCACGGATGCACCCCTAGCAAAGCCAGTCGAGTATACCACGCAGGCGCTTTGCGCAAAAGACCCGGCCGTGGGGGCTTTTTCATGTACAAACTGCGGCCACACGGCAGATCTGGCCCATGCTTGTGAAAAAATAGCCTGCAGCGCAAGCGCAAGGTTTGCGACAAAGTATCTGAAAGTAACGATGAAAATAGCAGTAGTGGGCGCCGGTGTAGTCGGTATCGCCACAGCCTATGAGCTGGCAGCGGACGGGCACACAGTCACAGTTTTTGACAAATCAGCGGCGGCCTGCGAGGAAGCCAGCTTTGCCAACAGTGGCCTGGTCGCCCCCAGCATGCAATTGCCCTTTGCCTTCCCTAGTGAAAAGGGGAATGCAACGATGCGTTTCCTGGACACGGGACGGCGACTGACCCGAAGCCCATGGCGCGCCCTACAAGAGATGAAGTCCTTGTGGCGCTGGACGCACCCCCACGGCCCATATACGCATGCGAAACAATATGCGTCAGCGCAACAGCTGGGACGTTACAGCGCGGAGCGCCTGCAATACGTCATCGAGCGCAGCCAGATGGAGATAGAACGCAGTGAAGGCCAGTTAGTGCTGGTGCGCACCGAACAAGCCTTACAACGCCTGCAGCCGACATTGGATGCCCTCAAAACCCAAGACATCGCCTGCAAGGTGCTGAGCCCCGAGGAGGCCCGCAAACAAGAACCATCCTTGCACAGCGAAGCCCCCTTTCACGCAGCCCTGTGGCTCCCCGGAGACCAGGTAGCCAACTGCCGCCAGTTCGCCCTGGAATTGAAAACCGTCACCCAAAAAATGGGGGTGAACTACCAGTTCGGCGCAGATGTCCAAGACCTGAACCTGCAGCCACGGCCCACTTTGACAGTAGCAAACAGCCAGGGCACCGAAGTGGTCACCGCAGACCATGTGGTGTTATGTACCAACCGGGCACCGCGGAATTTGTTGCTCAAGCACCCCCTGAATATCCCCATGGTGGAGTTGCATGGATACGCCTTGAGTGTTGCGATTCGCGAACCACTGAATGCCCCCCGCAGCGCAGTGCACGACTTGCACGACAACCTGGTCATCAACCGCCTGGGTAACCGCATCCGTGTGAGTGCGGGAGCAGAACTGGGCCCCAAGCCGGAAACCAAGAATGCAAAGGTTGTCAACGCCATGTACCGAGCGCTGGAGCTGTACTTCCCTGGTGCTGCCAATTACCCGGCGGGCACCCAAGTCTGGCATGGCACACGCCACACCATCGCCGACGGACTGCCAGCCATTGGCCCCAGCGGACTGCCTCACCTGTCGCTAAACATCGGGCATGGCGCCTGCGGTTGGACCTGGGCCTGCGGCTCAGCGCGCTTGCTGGCCGACCAGATAGCTGGGCGGCTCGCGGCTATGACGATGGATCCGATGCTGCCAACCCGATTTCTCCGCTAAAAACTGTTGTCGACGCCCGCACAGTGCTGACACAATGGGACGAGGGAGATGCTTTATCCATGAGTCCTGAACTTTCGCAAAAACTGACCGCTGCCGTGGACGGCATGCCCGCGTTTCCCAAAAGCGTGCAACGCATTCTGGAGCTGACGGGTGACGTCAACAGCACCCCCAAAGACCTCGTGGACGTCATCGACAAGGACCCTGTGGTGACCGTCAAGGTCCTCAAGGTCGTGAACTCGGCGTACTACAGCCTGCCCAAGCAAATCACCTCGATTGGCCACGCCGTGGTGTACCTGGGCTTCAACACCATCAAAAATCTGGCCTTGAGCATTGCGGCCATTGGCATGCTGCCCAAGGACAACGCGGCAGGCTTTGACGTGCAGCAGTACTTGCTGCATTCACTGGCCACCGCGGGCATCGCCAAGCAGCTGGCGCTCAAGGTGGACGACGCAGACCCCATGGACTGCTTCATTGCGGGCCTGCTGCACGACTTTGGCAAGGTGGTGTTTGCCCAGTTCATGCCCATCGAATTTCGGGCTGCACTGCACATGAGCGAGGATGGACAGAGCTCGCTCCACACAGCACTGCAAATGACGATTGGTGCGGACCATGCCGTTGTTGGCGCCATGCTGGTCGAGAAATGGCGCTTTGCCCCCCATTTGATCGATACCATACGGCACCAGCGGGTGGACGACCTCAAAGACACGGACATGATTGCCTGTGTGTTTGCGGCCAACCAGATCAGCAAGAAGTTGCAGTACGGCTTTGCCGGCAACTACAAGGTGGAAGAACTCCCGGCCGCAATTCAAAAGCGTCTGGGCGGCGATCTGGACACGGTGATTGCCTCCATGGGCAATCTGGACACCCTGTTTGCAGAAGCACAGGTTTTTGCCAAACTGTAAAAAGGAGACGGCATGAAGGTGAAGTTTTGGGGAGTTCGTGGGTCCATCGCTTCGCCGGGCCCGAAAACCGTGCGCTACGGCGGCAATACCACCTGCATCGAAATCCGCACGGACAACAACGAACTCATCATCCTGGATGCGGGTACCGGCATTTTCCCGCTCTCGCAAACGCTGCTGGCCGAGATGCCCGTCACCGCCAATGTGCTGATCACCCACTCCCACTGGGACCACATCCAGGGCCTGCCCTTCTTCATTCCCAACTTCATTCCTGGCAACACACTGCGCCTGCATGGTTGCTTCGACCCGGTATCGGGCAAGGGCATTGAGCAGGTCATGGCAGTGCAGCTGCAGTACAGCTACTTCCCGGTGCGCGAAGCTGAAATGAAGGCCCGCATCGAGTACGTCACCCTGATGCCGGACCAGCCCATCCAGATTGGATCGGCCACCGTGACGCCCTGCTTGCTGAACCACCCGGTCATCGACTTTGGCTACCGCATTGAATGCAACGGCAAGTCGGTATTTTTCACGGGTGACCACGAGCCGCCCTACAACATCTACGAACCTGGCGACGAGGCCTACGACGAGTACCAGGTGTTTGTCGATGAGAAAGAACGCGCCATCCAGGGGGCTATCCGCGGCGTGGACGTCTACATTGCCGACAGCTCCTATACCGACGCTGAATATCCCGCCAAAAAAGGCTGGGGGCACGGCACCTTCAGCACCAGCATTGCCAGCGCGCACGGCGCGGGTGCCAAGCTGCTGTTTTGCACCCACCACGAGCCCACGCGCAGTGACGATGCGCTTGAAGTGGCATTTGCCGAGGCACTGAGCACCAACGCTGCAATGGCGCAAGGCATGGACATCCGATTGGCCCGCGAGGGTGATGTCTACGAATTCTGAGTGGCTACTGGGCCCGCAAGGGCCATTGCGCCCCACGCCCTACCCGCTGCTGGGCACTGCCGCGCTGCGCGCGCTGGAGGCCCATGCCGCCAGTCTCCTACCCGCCCATACATTGATGCAGCGCGCAGGGCTGGCCTTGGCGCGGCTCACCCTGGCCTACGCGCCCCACGCCCAAACCGTTTGGGTGGCCTGCGGCCGTGGCAACAATGGGGGCGACGGCTTCGAGGCAGCCATGCACCTGCAACGCTGGGGCAAAACCGTGTGGCTGTCTTTGCCCGAATCTGCCCGCCCCCTGCCTGCCGATGCAGCAGCCTCTCTGCAAAACGCCCAGGCAGCGGGTGTGGCCATCCACTCCGGTGCACCACCGCACTGGGATGTGTGCATCGACGCATTGCTGGGTATCGGCCTACAGGCGGCGCCCCGCGGCGCAACACTGGACGCCATCCAGGCCATGCAGGCTGGTGATGGCCCCATCGTGGCGGCCGATGTGCCCAGTGGCTTGGTAGCCGACACGGGCCACACTCCGGGCGCCTGTGTGCGGGCGCGGGCCACGCTGTCGTTTCTGGCCCTCAAGCCAGGGCTATTCACCGCCCAGGGACGCGATGTCTGTGGCGACATCTGGCTGGACAACCTGGGAACTACCGTCCTCCAGACTCCCGATGCCTGGCTGAACACCGCCCAGCACAACACCCCGCGCCAGCATGCGTCCCATAAAGGCAGCTTTGGCGATGTGGCCGTGGTGGGAGGCGCCACCGGCATGGTGGGGGCAGCCTTGCTGGCAGGCACCGCCGCCCTGCATGGTGGTGCAGGGCGCGTCTACCTGACCTTGTTGGACCCGGAGGATCACCATGCGGTATTCGCCACCCACCCAGCCCTGATGCAGTGCGGCGCAGCGCAACTCGCCATCGAAAACATGGCTGTGGTGGCGGGGTGTGGCGGCGGGGACGCCATAGCCGCCAGTTTGCCCCGGCTCCTGGCTAGCGCCCGGCAACTGGTGCTGGACGCCGACGCCTTGAACGCCCTGGCCCGAAGCCCGGCCTGGCACCCTGCGCTGGTGGCCCGCAAGGCGGGCACCACCGCGCTCACGCCCCACCCCCTGGAAGCCGCACGCCTGCTGGGATGCAGCACCACAGAGGTGCAGGCCAACCGCCTCGCCTGCGCCCAAGCACTGGCACACACTTTCCAATGCGCCGTCGTGCTGAAGGGATCGGGAAGCATCATCACCAGCCCGACAGAAGTGCCACGCATCAACCCCACCGGTAACGCACGGCTGGCAACGGCCGGCACTGGCGATGTGCTGGCCGGACTCTTGGGCAGCCTGATGGCACAGGGCTACGGTAGCTTTGAGGCAGCCTGCCACGCCTGCTACCGGCATGGCCACGTGGCAGACCAATGGGCCATGACTTCAACGCTGACTGCCCCTGACCTGGCCCGCCATATTTAAGCAAAAGAAGCCTCTAGCCCAAGTGGCATATGCGCAAGCAGCTATCTTTTATATAGCACACCCAGCCTGAGCACCAGACGCCCCAGGCGCCTGGGGGCCGTCCCGACCTAGCGTCGTTGCTTCTTGGCTGCCTTTTTGGAGGCACCCGAGGCTTTCTCGTTGGCGCGGGCACTGCGTGGGGCCTTGGCGCTGGCGCGCTGCCGGGCTTTGCCCTTGAATGCCCCACCACCATCGGACTCCACGCGGTCGCCAAACTCCGGACGCCCTTTGGCTTCCCGCGGTGCGCCCTTGTCGGCCACCGCACGCGGCTGCAGACTCTGGCCTTCCTGCACCAGACGGAAGTCAATCTTGCGGCCATCCAGGTCCACACGGCTCACCTGGATACGCACCCGCGTGCCAATGGCATAACGGATGCCGGTGCGCTCACCGCGCAATTCCTGGCGCAACTCGTCAAAGCGGAAATACTCCCCACCCAGCTCGGTGATGTGCACCAAGCCTTCCACATACATGGCGTCCAACGTGACAAACAGGCCAAAGGTGGTAGCCGAGCTGACCACCCCCGCGTACTCCTCGCCCAAATGCTCGCGCATGTATTTGCATTTGAGCCAGGCCTCCACGTCGCGGCTGGCCTCGTCGGCGCGACGTTCGTTGGCGCTGCAATGCAGGCCGGCCGCTTGCCAGGCGGTGCCTTCGGCATTCATTTTCTTAGGCTTGGTGCCGGGTTCTGCCACGCGACCGGCCAGGTTTTTCTCCAGCCGGCGTGCCAACTTGGCATGCGCCTCGCCCGGTGTCGGCAGCGCAGGCAACTGGTACTTGGCCTTGGCCAAAATCGCCTTGATAACCCGGTGCACCAGCAGATCGGGGTAACGGCGGATCGGGCTGGTGAAGTGGGTGTAGGCGTCAAAGGCCAAGCCAAAGTGGCCGCTGTTGATGGGCGTGTAAATCGCCTGCGACATGGAGCGCAGCAACATCGAGTGGATTTGCTGCGCATCGGGCCGGTCTTTGGTCGCCATGGCAATGGCCTGGAACTCGCCGGGCGCGGGCTTGTCGCTGATGCTCATGCCAATACCCGAGGCCTTGAGGTAGTTGCGCAGGGTTTCCTGCTTCTCGGGTGTGGGGCCTTCGTGCACCCGGAACAAACCGGGGTGCTTGTTTTGCGCAATGAAATCAGCACTGCACACGTTGGCCGCCAGCATGGCCTCTTCAATCAGGCGGTGGGCCGTGTTGCGGGTGCGCGGCACAATTTTTTCAATTCGGCCGTTTTCATCGCACACGATCTGCGTCTCGGTGGTTTCAAAGTCCACCGCGCCGCGCTTGTGGCGCGACTTCAGCAAGGCCTGGTAGACGCCGTGCAGGTCCAGCAACTGCGGCACCAGATCGCGCCGCTTGCTGGCCTCTGGGCCACGCGTGTTGCCCAAGATGGCTGCCACCTCGGTGTAGGTAAAACGCGCGTGGCTCCACATCACCGCCGGGTAAAACTGGTAGGCATCCACCTCACCCTCGGTGGTCACGAACATGTCGCACACCATGCACAGGCGCTCCACCTCGGGGTTCAGGGAACACAGGCCGTTGGACAGCTTCTCGGGCAGCATAGGAATCACGCGGCGCGGGAAATACACGCTGGTCGCGCGGTCGTAGGCGTCCACGTCGATGGCCGAGCCGGTCTCTACATAGTGGCTTACATCGGCAATGGCTACCAGCAGACGCCAGCCCTTGAGGGCGGTCTTGCCACGGCCTTTGGTGGCAGGCTCGCAGTACACCGCGTCGTCAAAGTCGCGTGCATCTTCACCGTCGATGGTCACCAGCGGGATGTCGGTCAGATCAATGCGCTGCAGCGTGTCCTGCGGGCGTACCTTGTCTGGCAGCGTACGCGCCAGCGCAATGCAGGCGTCCGAAAATTCATGCGGCACGCTGTATTTGCGCACGGCAATTTCAATCTCCATGCCGGGGTCATCCACCTCGCCCAGCACTTCCTTGATACGGCCCACGGGCTGACCAAACAACGCGGGCGGCTCCACCAGCTCAACCACCACCACTTGGCCAGGTTTGGCCGCACTGGTTGCACCTTTGGGAATCAGTACGTCCTGGCCATAACGCTTGTCTTCAGGCGCTACCAGCCAGACACCACTCTCTTGCAAAAGGCGGCCGATGATGGGCTGCGTGGAACGCTCCATGATCTCCACCACACGCCCCTCGGGGCGACCCTTTCGGTCGCTGCGCACGATGCGCACCTTGACGCGATCCTTGTGGAGCACGGCGCGCATCTCATTGGGGGGTAAATAAATGTCGGAAGCACCATCGTCGCGCGACACAAAACCGTGTCCGTCGCGATGGCCTTGCACGACGCCCTCAACTTCGTCCAGCATTTCGCTGGAATGGTTAATGTTTTTGATAAAACCCTCGCTCTTTCCCAAGGTGCCGTGACGGCTGAGTTGGATACACGGTTATAAGTATGCGCTAGAAATGTTGCGAAATTGACAGCACACCAACGCCGCCGAACCGCAATGCTATTTTGTGGAAGCAGCCGCTGTGCCGCAACAAATCCATCCATCGGCACAGCGGTTCTACGTCAATCGCAAAAAAGTTGTGCGACCAGGCAAAAGAGCGAAAAGACTAGTGCTATAATTTGAGACTTGCCCAGGTGGCGAAATTGGTAGACGCACTAGCTTCAGGTGCTAGCGGTTGCAAGACCGTGGAAGTTCGAGTCTTCTCCTGGGCACCACTAAAAGATAAGGCCTGTGACGAAAGTCACAGGCCTTTTTCTTTTGCCTCATCCATGCCACTGACCGGTTGTTGTATCGGTCAGCAGCGCTGAATTTAGATGGGCAAGGCCACCAGATCGTGCCCTTGTGCACTCACAATGCGCGCCTTGGTGAACTCACCCACTTTGAGGGTCTTGCTGATCTTTTCGGGTGGCAGCAAACGCACCACACCGTCAATCTCGGGAGCATCCGCGTAACTGCGCCCCACCCCACCCTTGCGACCGAGAGCTGGTGCGGAATCCACGAGCACCTGCATCACCGAACCCACGCGACGCTGCAGGCGCGCAGCCGACACTTCTTCGGCTACAGCCATGAATCGGGCACGACGCTCCTCGCGCAACTCGATGGGCAACATGCCTGGCAAATCATTAGCCGTTGCCCCATTCACCGCGCTATAGGCAAAACAACCGGCGCGGTCGATCTGGGCTTCACGGATGAAGTCCAGCAAATGCTCGAACTCGGCTTCGGTTTCACCTGGGAACCCGGCAATGAAAGTGCTGCGCACTACAAGTTCAGGACACGCCTCACGCCACTGCTGCAGGCGATCCAGATTTTTCTCGCCACTGGCGGGGCGCTTCATACGGCGCAGCACATCCGGGTGACTGTGTTGCAGCGGCACATCCAGGTAAGGCAGCACGCCGCCGGTCGCCATAAAAGGAATGATGTCGTCCACACTGGGGTATGGGTACACATAGTGCAAACGCACCCAGGCGCCATAGGGTTCGGCAATATCGCCCAGCGCCTGCACCAGCTCCAGCATGCGGGTCTTGACGGGCTTGCCATCCCAGAAGCCTGTGCGGTATTTCACATCCACACCGTAGGCAGACGTGTCCTGGCTGATCACCAGCAACTCTTTCACGCCACCTTCGAACAGCGCCTTCGCCTCGCTCAGCACATCCCCAATCGGGCGGGACACCAAGTCTCCACGCATGCTGGGAATAATGCAAAAGGTGCAACGGTGGTTGCAGCCTTCGCTGATCTTCAGATAGGCATAGTGGCGCGGAGTGAGCTTGATGCCCGCCACACCGAAGGACTGCGGCACCAGATCCAAAAATGGATCATGGGGCTTGGGCAAGTTCAGGTGCACCGCATCCATCACCTCTTGCGTGGCATGCGGGCCGGTAACGGCCAAGACCTTGGGGTGCATTTGGCGCACCATATTCTCACCACCATCGGTGGTTTTGGCACCCAGGCAACCGGTCACGATCACGCGTCCGTTTTCGGCCAGTGCTTCACCAATCGTGTCCAGGCTCTCCTTGACCGCATCGTCGATGAAACCACAGGTATTCACGATGACCAAGTCCGCACCCTGGAAGGTTTTGGAGGTTTGGTAACCCTCCGCGCTCAGTTGCGTGAGGATCAGTTCAGAGTCGGTCAAAGCCTTGGGACAACCCAGGCTGACAAAACCGACTTTGGGCGCGGCGTGCGCGGGTTGGCTGGGGGTCAATATGTCTGTCATATCCATCAATCCATAGAAGCAACCCCGCCACCCACCCAACCTGAATACGACTAGCGCTTCAGGCCAAAGGTGCCGAGGAACTGCTCTGTTTGTTTCTGCATTTGTTCCTGCATTTGCTGGAACACGTTGTTGCTCATGACACCCTGCACCATGGGTGCCTGCATGTCCATCAGCGCTTGCATGTTCTTCTCCAAGTACCCACCCATCATGCCCTGCATGGCATGGCCATAAAAGCGAATGATGTGCGAAAGCACTGGTGTGGTGAACATGGGCGAACCATTCGCCTCTTCTTCCAGAATGATCTGCAACAAGATGCTGCGCGTGATGTCTTCACCCGACTTGGCATCCACCACAGAAAACACTTCACTGTCCATCACCAACTGCTTGATCTCTGCCAACGTGATATAGGTCGAGGTGTCGGTGTCGTAGAGGCGGCGATTGGGGTATTTTTTGATGACCCGCTGCGACTTCTTGGAATCTTTGGAAGAGGTTTTTTGCATTGCGATCGCTCGTCACTCAACGTGGGAGCCAAAATGGTGTTGCACTGCAGCACATTCTAGGGAGTGACCGCCTGGCATTGACCTAGGATAACCCTAGGAGCAGGAGATATTGGAAATTTGGTAGGCGCAATTGGACTCGAACCAACGACCCCCACCATGTCAAGGTGGTGCTCTAACCAGCTGAGCTATGCGCCTACATATATCCGAGAGGCCGAAGTATAGCAGCAAACTTGGCCCATCCCTGACTGACGCGTGCGAAAGCTGGCATTGGCCGCGCAACGCTGCGCCATAATTGACGTTTACGTAAACGTAAACGTAAACAAATCCAACTAACCCAAGGAGTTCTCTATGGAAATCGCAGGCAAAGTCTTTATCGTCACAGGCGGCGCATCCGGTTTGGGCGAAGGCACCGCACGCATGCTGGCGGCCAAAGGCGGCAAGGTGGTGATTGCCGACATGCAGGCCGAAAAAGGCGAAGCCATTGCCAAAGACATTGGCGGCGCGTTTGTGAAATGCGACGTGAGCAACGAAGCTGACGGCCAAGCCGTGGTGGCCAAGGCCGTATCCCTGGGCAAGCTCATGGGCCTGGTGAACTGCGCTGGCATTGCCCCCGCAGAAAAGACTGTGGGCAAAAACGGTGCGCACGCATTGGCATCCTTCAGCAAGACCATCACCGTCAACCTGATTGGCAGCTTCAATATGATTCGCCTGGCAGCAGACGCCATGAGCAAGAACGAACCCGAAGCCACGGGTGAGCGTGGCGCGATGATCTCCACCGCTTCGGTGGCAGCCTACGATGGACAAATTGGCCAGGCCGCTTACAGCGCTTCTAAGGGTGGCGTAGTGGGCATGACCTTGCCGATTGCGCGCGACCTGGCACGCAATGGCATCCGCAACATGACGATTGCCCCCGGCATTTTTGGTACGCCCATGCTGTTCTCTATGCCACAAGAAGTGCAAGATGCACTCGCTGCCGGCGTGCCCTTCCCTTCGCGCCTGGGCACACCGCAAGACTACGCCAAACTGGCGGTACACATTTTTGAAAACGACATGCTCAACGGCGAAGTCATTCGCCTCGACGGCGCCATTCGCCTGGCACCGAAGTAAGTCACCAGTGCCATCCGGGGCACTCGCTTTTTAGCGATGCGCCCGGATGGAAGCGACGATACCCAGCACAAACACTGCGCTGGCTACCAGTTGCAGCCAGTGCGGCCAGACGCCGTAGCCCACAAACGCGTAAAGCAAGGCGAACAGCGTCTCGCTCACAATCAACTGGCCGCACAGGCTGGCACTCAGTCGGCGGCTCGCGATGTTCCACAGTACCGTGGCCAGCCATGCTGACCCCACGCCAGTTGCTATACAAACCATAGCTGCTTGCGCAATATCCTCCTGGGCTAGCAGCACTTTTGGCTCTGAACCCAGCACCAGCCAGAGCGCAACCGCACCGAGTCCGGAGGCCACACCTAGCCAGTTGGTCCAGTCCGTCACGTTCACGTCATGGTGGTGTTTAAGCCAAGCCGAGTTCAGCACCGCAAACGCGGTCCAGCAGACCATGGACAAGAGCGCGAAGCCAATACCGTGCCAATACACCCAGCCCTGCGCGGCCTGCGCTGCGGCACCTGCCGTCTCTGTACCCATCATCAACAGCACACCGGTAATGGTGAGCAGCAAACCCGGCAGCAGGCTGCGCCACAGCAGATGCTCGGGCTTGCCCAGCAGCATCACCCAAATGGGAATGGTGCCAATGATGAGCGTGGGCACTTCTACACCCGCGTCGCGGATGGACAGCACCAGTAGCAGGTAGTAGCCCGAGAAGCCCAACACGCTCAAGCCCAGTGCTGCACCCAGCTGGCTCACAGTGGGCCAGCGCCGCTTGCCGCGTGCGAACAGCATCACCAGTAGCGCCGTGAGGCCATAGCTGGCAAAGCGGCCCGCGGCCAGATCTACCGCAGCCAAGCCCGGCGCCAGCGCCGGGGCCACAAACACCAGGCCCCACAACGCGCCCGCCGCCAACCCGGCCAGAATGCCGACTAGCAAACCCGCACCCGACGCTTCAAACGCAAGCCCTCAAATACCAAAACCATCGTCTGCAGCAATCACGGCTCCATTGATAAAGTGGCTTTGGTCCGAACACAACGTAACCAGAATGGCGTCCAGGTCTTGCGGGTGGCCAATGCGTTTGCGCGGCAGCATCTGCACCAGCTTCTGGCCCGCATCGGTCTGCCAGTGGTGGTGGTTGATTTCGGTATCGATGTAGCCCGGACACAGCGCGTTGACGTTGATGCCGAACTTGCCCCACTCCAGCGCCTGCGCCTTGGTCATCTGGATGATGGCGGCCTTGCTCATGCAATACACCCCGATTTGTGGCAACACCCGCAGCCCCGCCATGGACGCAATATTCACAATACGCCCGCCCGTGTAACTGCCAGGCGCCGAGCCCTTGGCGCGGGCCAGCATGCGTTTGCCCACCTCTTGCGCCACGAAAAAAGCGCCCTTCACATTGGTGTCGAACATGAAGTCATAGTCTTGGGGCGATACATCTTGCAGGCGCTGCGTGGTGCTCACGCCGGAGTTGTTGATCAGGATGTCGATCGAACCCACTCCCGTCTCCGCGTGGGCCACGGCTGACTTGATGGAGTCGTGGTCGGTCACGTCCAGTTCCACCACATGGGCATCGCCCCCCTGCCCGGTGATTTCGGCGCGCAGGTCTTTGAGCTTGTCCACTCGGCGACTGGCCAGCACCACCGCCGCGCCCGCGGCCGCCAAAGTTTTGGCGAACTGCGCCCCCAGTCCACCGGATGCGCCCGTGATGAAAGCGACACGCCCTGAGAGATCGATGCTGTAAGCCATTTAGAGTGCCTCCTCAAAATAAAAAGAACGACCGTTCTTTTTTGTGAATTCAGCGAATAAAATCCCACTCCAGTTCGGTACACCTTTGCATGCGCAGGCCGATCAGAAGACCACCCATTATTAAGCGAGACACCCCATGACAAACCAGGAAATTCTGGCCCAGTTCGGCCCCCGTGAATCCATGGAATACGACGTGGTCGTTGTGGGTGGTGGCCCTGGTGGCCTGGCCACCGCAATCCGCCTGAAACAAAGGGCGGCGGAGCAGGGCAAAGACATCTCGGTGGTGGTGCTGGAAAAGGGCTCCGAGCCCGGCGCGCACATTTTGTCGGGCGCCATCATGGACCCCAAGGCGCTGACCGAACTGATCCCGAACTGGAAAGAACTGGGCGCCCCGCTGAACCAACCCGTGACCGACGATGCCTACATTTTCTTGGGCGAAAAAACCGGCGTGCGCGTGCCCAATATGGTCTTGCCTCCGTTTGCCCACAACGATGGCAACTACATCGTCAGTCTGGGTGCCGTCACCAAGTGGATGGCAGAACAGGCCGAAGCCCTGGGTGTAGAAATTTTCCCCGGCTTCACAGCGGCCGAAGTGCTTTACAACGAGGACGGCTCTGTCAAGGGCGTAGCCACCGGCAATATGGGTGTGGGCAAAGACGGCGAACCCATGGAAAGCTTCCAGCTCGGCATGGAGTTGCTGGGCAAATACACCGTATTTGCAGAAGGTGCACGCGGCCACCTGGGCAAACAACTCATCGCCAAGTACCAACTCGACGAAGGCCGCGATCCGCAAAGTTTTGGTATCGGTATCAAGGAGCTGTGGGAGATTGACCCCAGCCGCCACAAGCCCGGCTTTGTGATGCACACCGCGGGCTGGCCGATGGAATCGGACACATACGGCGGCGCGTTCCTGTACCACCTGGAAGGCAACAAGGTGGCACTGGGCTTCGTTACCGGCTTGGGTTATACCAACCCCTATCTCAGTCCGTTTGAAGAATTCCAGCGCTGGAAGACCCACCCCAATGTGCGCTACTACTTTGAGAACGACAAAGGCGAAGTCACGGCCAAACGCTTGGGCTACGGTGCACGCGCCATCAACGCCAGCGGCATCAACGCGCTGCCCAAGACCGTATTCCCCGGCGGCTGCCTGATTGGTTGCAACGCAGGCTACTTGAACGTGGGCCGCATCAAGGGCAGCCACGCTGCCATCAAGACCGGCATGCAGGCCGCTGAGGCTGCGTATGACGCCGTGGTGGCCGGCCGCCAGCATGACGAGCTGAGCGCCTACCCCGAAGCGTTTGAGAAGAGCTGGTTGCACACCGAGCTGAACAAGGACCGCAACTTCAAGAACTGGTTCAAGTATGGCCTGACGGTGGCAACCCTCATGAACGGCTTTGAGCAGTTCGTGCTGCGTGGCCACATTCCCTGGACGCTACGCCGGGACAAGCCCGACCATGCCTACCTGAAGCCCGCGGCCGAGTGCAAACCCATCGTCTACCCCAAGCCCGACGGCAAGCTCACGTTCGACCGCCTCTCCAGCGTGTTCATCAGCAACACCAACCACGAAGAGCAGCAACCCGCGCACTTGACGCTCAAAGACGCGTCGGTGCCCGTGAGCATCAACCTGACCAAATATGCTGGCCCGGAAGCCCGCTACTGCCCGGCTGGTGTGTACGAGTTTGTGAAGAACGAAGACAACACCGACCGCCTGCAGATCAACGCGCAAAACTGCGTGCACTGCAAGACCTGCGACATCAAAGACCCCACACAAAACATCGTGTGGGTCACGCCCGAAGGTGGCGGTGGCCCCAACTACGCGGGGATGTAAAAAACGGGGCTGACAGCCCCTTTTTTTATGCCGGTGCCGCCACGCTCCACTGCCGCGTGACCTCGCCCGCACTGTTCACGCTCTCCAGCGCCACGCCAAAGCCCCAGAGCCGGGCCGTGTGCTTGAGCACCTCCAGCGTGCTCTCACCCAAAGGTCGGTTTTGGTACTGCGTGTGCCTCAGCGTGAGCATGCGATCACCGCGCAGATTCACGTTCCAGACCTGGATATTGGGTTCCTGCGTACCCAGGTCGTACTGCTGGGACAGCGATTGGCGCAGCTCGCGGTAGCCAATCGCGTCGTGGATGGCCGCCACTTCCAGCTGTGTATTTTTCTCGTCGTCGTGGACAGCAAACAGCCGCATGTCGCGCATCAACTTCGGGCTCAAAAACTGCCCGATAAAGCTCTCATCCTTGAAGTTGCGCATGGCGTGGTCCAGCGTGGGCAGCCAGGGACTTCCGGCAATGTCGGGAAACCACGCGCGGTCTTCGTCAGTCGGTGCGTCGCAGATGCGCTTGATGTCGGTGTACATGGCAAACCCCAACGCATAGGGATTAATGCCGCCGTAGGCCCGGTGTCCCACGGGGGGCTGAAAGATCACGTTGGTGTGCGAGCTCAGCCACTCCATCATCATGCCGTTGCTCAGGTGGCCATCGTCATACAACGTGTTGAGCAGCTTGTGGTGCCAGAACGTGGCCCAACCCTCGTTCATCACCTGGGTCTGGCGCTGCGGGTAAAAGTACTGCGCGATCTTGCGCACCAGGCGTACCACTTCACGCTGCCAGGGCTCCAGCAAAGGCGCATTCTTCTCAATGAAGTACAGCAGATTCTCCTGCGGCTCTGGCGGAAAGCGCTGGCTCTCGGGCGCATCGTCAGGCTTGTCTGCCCCTTTGGGCACGGTGCGCCACAAGTCATTGACCTGTTGCTGGGCATAGGCTTCGCGGGCCTTGCGCGCACTGAGCTCCTGCGCCAAGCTCTTCTTGCTGGGTCGGCGGTAACGGTCCACCCCAAAGTTGGCCAGTGCGTGGCAAGAATCCAAAAATAGCTCTACCGTCTCCAGCCCATAGCGTTCCTCGCATTCGCTGATGTAGCGGCGCGCGAACACCAGGTAGTCGATGATGCTGGAGGCGTCCGTCCACATGCGGAACAGGTAGTTGCCTTTGAAGAAGCTGTTGTGGCCATAGGCCGCGTGCGCAATCACCAGCGCCTGCATGGCCGTGGTGTTTTCCTCCATCAGATAGCTGATGCAGGGGTCGGAATTGATGACGATTTCGTAGGCCAGGCCCATGTGTCCACGGCGGTAACGTTTGTCGGTGGCGATGAACTCTTTGCCGTAGCTCCAGTGCCGGTAGTTGATGGGCATGCCCACGCTGGCGTAGGCGTCCATCATCTGCTCGGCCGTGATGATCTCCAGCTGGTTGGCGTAGGTGTCCAGGCCAAAGCGGGCCGCGGTCTCGCGGATCACATCGTGGTAGCGCTCGATCAGCTCAAAGGTCCAATCGCTGCTATCTGGTAACGGCTCCTTCGCGCGCGGCGGCGCTGGCATGGGCTCTTGCAAGACGATGCGCGTACGGCGCTCGCCGCTGGGCGGAATGCGGGCTGGGTCGTCCAGATGCCGATGCTCCACCGGGCGCTGGGCAAGGATGGGAAGCAGGTCGCTCATGCGGTTTCTCCTTCCTTCTTGAACAGGTCGCGGAACACCGGGTAGATGTGCTCGGGTTCGGTCACCTTGCGGATGGCAAAGTTGGCGTGTTCCTCCGCCAGTTGGGCGTACTCCTGCCACAGGTCTTGCTCGGTGTCGGCCACCTGCACATAGGCAAAGTAGCGGCACAGCGGCAGCAGCGCGTCAGCCAGCAGATCGCGGCAGCGCTCGCTGTCGTTGCTGAAGTTGTCACCATCACTGGCCTGGGCGCCATAAATGTTCCACTCGGCCGCCGGGTAGCGTTGCTCCAGAATCTTTTGCATTAGCTCCAGCGCACTACTGACCACCGTGCCGCCGCTCTCGGTGGCGTGGAAGAAGGTGTTCTCGTCCACCTCTTGCGCCTGCGTGTGGTGGCGGATGAAAACGATGTCGATTTTTTCGTAGTGGCGCGTCAGAAACAGATACAGCAGAATGAAAAACTGCTTGGCAAGGCCCTTGCGCTCCTCGTCCATGGAGCCGGACACATCCATCAGGCAAAACATCACCGCCTTGGAGGTAGGCACGGGCGTTTTGACCCGGCCGCGGAACCGTAAATCCACGGGATCCAGAAATGGAATTTTCTTGATTCGCAGCTCTAGCTCCTGGATTTCCTGGCGCAGCGTGCGTATCTCGCGCTCATGCCCCCCAGGCGTGCGTTCCAGCTCTGCCAGCAGCCGCTTCTTTTGTGCCAGCTCACGCCGTGCGCCGGTGCCCAAGGCCAGCCGACGGCCCAGCGCACCGCGCATGGAGCGCAGGATGTGCAGGTTGTTGGGCGTGCCGTCGCGTGTGTAGCCCGCACGATGGGTTTTCCATTCGGGCGTATCGCCAATCTGGGTACGCATCAGGTGGGGCAAGGCCAGTCCTTCGAAGAACACTTGCATGAACTCTTCTTTGCTCAGCGTGAAGACAAAGTCGTCTTCACCCTCCCCCGAATCGCTAGCCTGCCCCTTGCCGCCACCTGCACCACCCTGCGGGCGCTTGATGCGGTCGCCACGCAGGTGATCGGTATTGCCGGGGTGCACGGTGTCGCGCACGCCGCCCTCGCCGTGGTGAAAGACAGGCTCGCTGATGTCTTTCTTGGGGATGGTGATGTTCTCGGCCTGCTCGATGTCGCGGATGCCGCGGCCTGTCACGGCCTTGCGCACGGCCTCGCGGATCTGCTCCTGATGGCGACGCAAAAACCGCTCCCGGTTGCCAATGGACTTGTTCTTGCCCGCCAGCCGGCGGTCAACAATTTGCAGGGCCATTTTCAACCTTTCGTACCGGACTCCTTACGAACTCTTGCGCACCCGCAGGTACCACTCGCACAGCAGGCGCACCTGCTTGGCGGTGTAGCCCTTCTCCACCATGCGCGTCACAAAGTCTTCGTGCTTCTTGGCCTCGTCCGCACTGGCCTTGGCGTTGAAGCTGATCACGGGCAGCAGCTCTTCGGTGTTGGAGAACATCTTCTTCTCGATCACCTGGCGCAGCTTCTCGTAGCTGGTCCATGCCGGGTTTTTGCCCTGGTTGTTGGCACGCGCCCGCAGGACAAAATTGACGATCTCGTTGCGGAAGTCCTTGGGGTTGGCAATGCCCGCAGGCTTCTCGATCTTCTCCAGCTCGGCATTCAGAGCCACGCGGTCAAACACTTCACCCGTATCGGTGTCGCGGTACTCGTTGTCCTGGATCCAGTAGTCGGCGTAGGTCACGTAGCGGTCAAAAATGTTTTGCCCGTATTCGCTGTAGCTTTCCAGATAGGCTTTCTGGATTTCCTTGCCGATGAACTCGGCATAGCGCGGGGCCAGCAGCTCCTTGATGAAGCCGGTGTACTTCTGCTCCAGGTCAGCTGGGAACTGCTCGCGCTCGATCTGTTGCTCCAGCACATACATCAGGTGCACCGGGTTGGCCGCCACCTCGGCGCTGTCAAAGTTGAACACCTTGGACAAAATCTTGAACGCAAAGCGCGTGGACACGCCGTTCATGCCCTCGTCCATGCCCGCGTAGTCGCGGTACTCGTGGTAGCTCTTGGCGCGCGGATCGGTGTCCTTCAGGCTCTCGCCGTCGTACACCTCCATCTTGCTGTACAGGCTGGAGTTTTCCGGCTCCTTCAGCCGGGTCAGGATGGCAAACTGGCTCATCATCTTCAGCGTGCCCGGGGCGCATTTGGCCTGACCCAGTGAGGAATCGCGAATCAATTTTTCGTAAATCTTGATCTCTTCGCTCACGCGCAGGCAGTACGGCACCTTGACGATGTAGATGCGGTCCAGAAACGCTTCGTTGTGTTTGTTGTTGCGGAAGGCCTTCCACTCGCTCTCGTTGCTGTGGGCCAGCACAATGCCATCAAACGGAATCGCCCCAAAGCCCTCGGTGCCTTTGAAGTTGCCCTCCTGCGTAGCAGTCAGCAAAGGGTGAAGCACCTTGATGGGCGCCTTGAACATCTCCACAAATTCCAGCAGCCCCTGGTTTGCCAGGCAAAGACCGCCCGAGAAGCTGTAAGCATCGGGGTCGTCCTGCGAAAAGCTCTCCAACTTGCGAATGTCCACCTTGCCCACCAGGGATGAAATATCCTGGTTGTTTTCGTCGCCAGGCTCGGTCTTGGCCACGCCAATCTGGCGCAAGGTGTTGGGGAACCGCTTGACCACCTTGAACTGGCGGATGTCCCCACCAAACTCGTCCAGACGCTTCACGGCCCAAGGCGACAAAATGCGTTGCAGGTAGCGCGGCGGAATGCCATAACTCTCTTGCAACACCGGGCCGTCTTCCACCGCATCAAACAGGCCCAACGGACTTTCGTTCACCGGCGAGCCTTTGATGGCATAAAACGGCACTTGCTGCATGAGGTGTTTGAGGCGTTCGGCCAGCGAACTTTTGCCGCCGCCTACCGGGCCCAGCAAGTAGAGGATTTGCTTGCGCTCTTCCAGCCCTTGCGCCGCATGGCGGAAGTAGCTCACCACCTGCTCGATGGCGTCTTCCATGCCATAAAACTCGGAGAAGGCGGGATACACCTTGATGAGCTTGTTGGCAAAGATGCGCGAGAGCTGCGGGTTGTTCCGCGTGTCCAGCACCACCGGTTCACCGATGGCAGCCAACATGCGCTCAGCCGCTGTGGCGTAAGTGAGCGGGTTGCGTTTGCACTCAGCCAGATACTCGTCCAGAGTCATCTCTTCTTCGCGGCTGCGTGCGTGGCGGGCTACGTAGTTACCAATGGCGTCCATAAGACCTCCGGGCTGGAACAACAAACCTGAATCCCTAGCGGCAGATTCTCGATTTCAGTATATGCCTTGGACTGCGGCGCAGTCCAGTTGGTTCCCCACCCGGATGTTGTTTGGAAAGCGAATAAACGCGCTGCAATGCCCCCGCTTATTGCAGGACTCTGTGGCGCACTAGGCCAGCTGTGCGTCCAGTGTGTCCAGGCAGGCCGCCATCTGTGTGCGGCAGCGCTCCATCAGCGCGGGCATGTCGTCCAATGTCATGCCAGTGGTGACGATAGGCGGCAAGGTGTGGATGACGATGGTGCCGCTGTGCCAGCGGTTGAGATTCATGCTGTTTTTGTAGTTGCTGCAGCACAGGGGGATGATGGGAACGCCCGCATTGATGGCCATCTGGAAGGCCCCTTTCTTGAACGGGAGCAAACCCTGGCCCAGGTTACGTGTACCCTCCGCAAACACCCAGATCGAGGTGTCCTCGTGCTGCATCACATCGGTGGTTTTGAGCATGGCCTGCTTGGCCTTGAAGGCATTGCCCCGGTCAATCAGGATATTGCCAGCCAACCAGTAGATCTGGCCAAAGAAGGGAACCCACTTCAGGCTCTTCTTGCCCAGCGACACCGTGCGCCGTGGCACCGAGCAGCCCAACACAAACAGGTCCCAGTTGGACTGGTGGTTGGCCACAATGACAAAGGGATTGGGCTGCGCCAGCATGCCAGCAGTCTCCAGCCGCACCCTGAGCCCCAGGATGCGCAAGGCCGGCGCCGAATACATCCAGCCACACAGGCGCGAGTTGTCGGGGTTGAACGGGCGGGCAAAACAAATGACGAAATTGATCGCCGAAGCCACCAGAAAGTAGAGGCCCAGCATGGCAAGGCGGAGGATGTGGAGCATGCAGGCGCGGCCCGTAAGGAAGATGAAATGCCGCTGGCGATGTGGCGGCGCGAACGTACAGGAGTTTAGGCCAGCCCGCGTGGGCAGACTTTGCGGCACATCAGATCAGCCGCGCCCAATTGGGGCCGATACCCAACAGCGGCTGGTTTAGAATCCTGCCCAGTCAGGAGAGAGCTTCCCCCGCGGAAGCCGCCGAAGGCGCAGGACGGCTGATTGCAGCGGTCTGAACGCTCAGGCAAAAGGACTGACACCCGTTGGCGGCTTGGCTACCAACGACACCCCACTGGAGAGAGGCTGCAGACCTTGCAGCCCACCGAAGGAGCAACCCGCAGTCTGCGCACACCGTGCACGCAGGCCCGGCGAATCTCTCAGGTAAAGCGGACAGCGGGGGCAGCACCGGGCGGGCGCAGTCATGCAATCGCCCCGGGTTTTGACTTGCCCCTACCTGGATTGCCGCCATGTCCGCCACCGACACCGCTTTGTTGACCACCCCGCTGAACGCGCTGCACATTGAGCTGGGCGCCCGCATGGTGCCGTTTGCCGGCTATTCCATGCCCGTGCAGTACCCCGCCGGCCTGATGGCCGAGCACCACCACACCCGCAACGCCGCGGGCCTGTTCGATGTGTCCCACATGGGCCAGCTGCGCTTGGTCGGCCCCGATGCGGCGGCGGCGTTCGAAACGCTGATGCCCGTGGACGTGATGGACCTGGCCGTGGGCAAGCAGCGCTATGGCCTGCTGCTGACCGACGAAGGCACCATCATTGATGACCTGATGTTCTTCAACAAGGGGAACAACGAGCTCTTCGTCATTGTCAACGGCGCTTGCAAGGTGGGCGACATCGCGCACATCCAGGCCAAGATTGGCAGCCGCTGCCAGGTCATTCCCCTGCCCGACTACGCGCTGCTGGCGCTGCAAGGGCCGCACGCCGTGACCGCCCTGTCCCGCCTGGCGCCCGGTGTGGAGAAGCTGGTGTTCATGACCGGTGGCAATTTCACCGTCGACACCGGCACGCAAAAGATTGATGTGTTCCTGACCCGCAGCGGCTACACCGGCGAAGACGGCTTCGAAATCTCGGTCCACAACGACCACGCCGAAGCCCTGGCCCGCGCCTTGTTGGCCCAACCTGAAGTCAAGCCGATTGGCCTGGGCGCACGCAACTCGCTGCGCCTGGAAGCGGGCTTGTGCCTGTATGGCAACGACATTGACACGACCACCACGCCAGTCGAAGCCAGCCTGCTGTGGGCCATGCAAAAGGTGCGCCGAGCCGGTGGTGCGCGTGAAGGTGGCTTTCCAGGCGCTACAAAAATACTAGCTGCTCTCGCAGACTCCACGGGGGCTGGAGCCCGGAAACGCGTAGGACTGATCGCCCTGGAACGTATCCCCGTGCGCGACCACACCGAGCTGCAGGACGGCGCCGGCAACAAGATCGGCGAAGTGACCAGCGGCCTGCTCGGCCCCACCATCGACAAGCCCGTGGCCATGGGCTATGTGGATGCGGCCTGGGCGGCTGTGGGCAGCAAAGTGGTGGCCATCGTGCGCGGCAAGCCCGTGCCCATGGAGGTCAGTGCCATGCCCTTTGTGCCCACGCATTACTACCGCGGCTAAACCCGGCGCCGGGGCGGCTAAAGTCTGTCCTGGCAGGTTCGTTTTTATTGTTTTTATTCCTTTCAATCATCCGTTTTTCAGGAGCTCTCCATGCCCATCCAGTACACCCCCGACCACGAATGGCTCAACGTTGAAGGTGGCATCGCCACCGTGGGCATCACCCACCACGCGCAAGACGCGCTGGGCGACGTGGTGTTTGTGGACCTGCCCGAAGTGGGCGCCTCTATCGACGCCAAGGCTGTGGCCGGTGTGGTGGAGTCCGTCAAGGCCGCTGCCGACGTCTACATGCCCGTGACTGGCGAGATCACCGAAGTGAACGAAGCCCTGCGCGCCGATCCCAGCCTGGCCAACACCGACCCGCTGGGTGCCGGCTGGTTCTTCAAGGTCAAGCTGTCCAACCCCTCTGAGTTGGACGGCCTGATGGACGAAACCAGCTACACCGCCTTCTCCGCCAGCTAAACACTTGCCCCCTGCCTGCCATGCCAACGACCTCTGCCCCCACCCTCGCCCAGCTGGAAAACGCCAGCGAATTCCACGCCCGCCATATCGGCATTGATGCCGCCGACGAAGCGCTGATGCTCAAGGCCATTGGCGAGACCTCGCGCCGTACGCTGATCGACAGCATCGTGCCGCGCTCGATTGCGCGATCCAGCAAGATGGACATTCCCGCTGCGATCACTGAAGCCGCTGCGCTGGCCGAGATCAAAGTGCTGGCGGGCAAGAACAAGGTGCTCAAGAGCTTCATTGGCCAGGGCTACTACGGCACGCACACGCCCGGCGTGATCCTGCGCAACATCCTCGAAAACCCCGCCTGGTACACCGCCTACACACCCTACCAGGCCGAGATTTCCCAGGGCCGCATGGAAGCGCTGGTGAACTTCCAGACCATGGTGTGTGACCTGACCGGCATGCCCATGGCCAATGCGTCCATGCTGGACGAAGCCACCGCCGCCGCCGAAGCCATGACGCTGGCCAAGCGCAGTGTCAAAAGCAAGAGCAACGTGTTTGTGGTGGCTGGCGACTGCCACCCGCAAACCATCGAAGTGATCCAGACGCGCGCTGCGCCGCTGGGCATCACCGTCCTGCTTGCCAACTCCGCACCCGAGTGGGAAGCCGCGCTGGCCGGTGACTACTTTGCCGTGCTGGCGCAATACCCCGCCACCAGCGGCCGTATTGACGACCTGCGCGCCGACGTGGCGCTGGTGCACGGCAAACAGGCTGCCTTCATCGTGGCCGCCGACCTCCTGGCGCTCACGCTGCTCACGCCACCCGGCGAGTTTGATGCCGACATTGTGGTCGGCACTACCCAGCGCTTTGGCATGCCGCTGTGCAACGGTGGCCCGCACGCCGCCTACATGGCCTGCCGTGACGAATACAAACGCTCCATGCCCGGCCGCATTGTGGGCGTGAGCATCGACACGCATGGCAACCCAGCCTACCGCCTGGCGCTGCAAACGCGCGAGCAACACATCCGCCGCGAAAAAGCCACCTCCAACATCTGCACCGCGCAGGTGCTGCCAGCCGTCATTGCCAGCATGTACGCCGTGTACCACGGCCCCGAGGGCCTGACCCGTATCGCCCAGCGCGTGGCCAAGTTCACCGCCATTCTGGCCAAGGGTCTGGAGCAACTGGGCGCCCCGGTGCGCGCCCAGGCTACCTTTGACACGGTCACGCTGAAGACCGATGGCGCTACGAATTCGATAGCTGCTCGCGCAGTATCTGCGGGGGCCAACCTGCGAATTTACTTTGAAAACTACCTGTGCATCAGCTTGGACGAAACCACCACGCGTGACGACCTGGCGCTGGTGTGGAGCCTGTTCGCCAAGCCCGGCCAGGCCCTGCCCAGCTTGGAAGCGCTGGAAGGCACGGCCGAATCGCTGATCCCCGCCGCGCTGCGCCGCACCAGCAAGTTCCTCACGCACCCGGTGTTCAACACCCACCACTCCGAGACCGGCATGCTGCGCTACATCCGCATGCTTTCCGACAAGGATCTGGCGCTGGACCGCAGCATGATTCCGCTGGGCTCCTGCACCATGAAGCTCAACGCCACCAGCGAGATGATCCCCATCACCTGGCCCGAGTTCGCGAACATCCACCCCTTCGCCCCCGCCGACCAGCGCCAGGGTTACACCGAGCTGGACGCGCAACTGCGCGCCTGGCTGTGCGCGGCCACCGGCTACGCCGGCATCAGCCTGCAGCCCAACGCGGGCAGCCAGGGCGAGTACGCGGGCCTGTTGGTCATTCAGGCGTACCACGCCAGCAAGGGCCAGGCACACCGCAACATCTGCCTGATCCCCAGCAGCGCGCACGGCACCAATCCGGCCAGCGCGCAGATGGTGGGCATGCAGGTCGTCGTCACGAAGTGCGACGACAACGGCAACGTGGACATGGCCGACCTGCAAGCCAAGTGCGAACAACACAGCGCCAACCTGGCCGCGGTGATGATCACCTACCCCAGCACCCACGGCGTGTTTGAAACCAGCGTGAAAGAGCTGTGCGCCCTGGTGCACCAGCATGGCGGCCGTGTGTATGTGGACGGCGCCAACATGAACGCACTGGTGGGGACGGCTGCCCCCGGCGAGTTTGGCGGCGATGTGAGCCACCTGAACCTGCACAAAACCTTCTGCATCCCCCACGGCGGTGGCGGCCCCGGTGTTGGCCCTGTGTGTGTGGTGGCCGACCTCGTGCCCTTCCTGCCTGGCCACGCCACCGGCGGTGTGCCTGGCACCGGTGCGGTCAGCGCGGCGCCCTTGGGCAACGCAGCCGTGCTGCCGATCAGCTGGATGTACTGCCGCATGATGGGCGCTGACGGCCTGCAGCACGCAACCGAAGCGGCCATCCTGGCGGCCAACTACATCAGCGCGCGATTGACAGACCACTACCCCACTCTCTACGCATCGGCCAACGGCCATGTGGCGCACGAATGCATTCTGGATCTGCGTGGCTTCAAGGACACCTGCGGCGTGATGGCTGAAGACGTGGCCAAGCGCCTGATGGACTACGGCTTTCACGCGCCCACGCTAAGCTTCCCCGTGCCCAACACGCTGATGGTGGAACCTACTGAAAGCGAAACCCTGGCCGAGCTGGACCGCTTTATTAGCGCGATGATCGCCATCCGTGGCGAAATTGCACAAGTCGAAGCCGGAAGCTGGCCACAAGACAACAACCCTTTGAAGCATGCTCCCCATACCGCCGCCAGTTTGCTGGGCGCCGAGTGGGATCGTCCTTACAGCCGCGAGGTGGGCGCCTTCCCGGTGGCCAGCCTGAAGGCGGTGAAGTACTGGCCCAGTGTGGGCCGGGTGGACAACGTGTATGGCGACCGCAACCTGTTCTGCAGCTGCGTGCCATTGTCGGAGTACGCTGAAAGCTAAGTTGGAAATTTCAGGGTGGCACTGCATTGCATGCAGCCGCCCTGGCCAGGTTGGACCTGGCATCGCAGCGGGAGAGCCTGGCGCCTAAACAGCGCCAGCGCCGAAGGAGCAACCACCCCGGAAACTCTCAGGCAAAAGGACCGCTGCGATAGGGATGTTGAATCCCAGAGCACTCTGAAGAGCTGCCGTGGCTTAGTCACCCGGCACACCGCAGGAGCAAGCCACTGGCCCACAAGGCCAGTGGTGAATCTCTCAGGTCTCAAACAGAGGGGGTCGTCACCTGCACATGGTGTGTGGGGCGGCGACTTCTATGTTTGCGACTGTTGTGCGAGAGCTCTATGAAACACATTGCCATCATTGGCGGCGGCATCACCGGCGTCACCAGCGCCTACACCCTGGCCCAGGCGGGTTACCAGGTCACCCTGATCGAAAAGAACCGCTACGCGGGCATGGAAACGTCGTATGCCAACGGCGGCCAGCTATCGGCGTCCAACGCCGAGGTCTGGACCCACCCCAGCACCATCATTAAGGGGCTGAAGTGGATGTTCACCAAGGACGCGCCGCTCTTGATGAACCCCACGCCCACCTGGCACAAGCTGAGCTGGATGGCGGAGTTTGTGGCCGCCATACCCAAGTACCGCGACAACACCGAAGCGACCACCCGCCTGGCCATCGCCGCACGTGAGCACCTGTTTGGCTGGGCCGAGAAAGAAGGCATTGACTTCGACCACAAACGCAAAGGCATCTTGCACATCTACCGCAACAAAGCGGGTTTTGACCACGCCGGCACCGTGTCCACCATGCTGGCAGCCGGCGGCCTGCCGCGCCGTGCCGTCACCCCCGATGAAATGCGGGCGATTGAACCTACGCTGCAAGGCCAGTACTACGGGGGTTACTACACCGAGAGCGATTCGACCGGCGATATCCACAAATACACCCATGGCCTGTCCCAAGCCTGCGCGCGCTTGGGCGTGAAGTTTCTGTACGGTCATCAGGTACACAGCGCTGCCGCCGATGGCCACAGTGCGCAGCTGGCGCTGCAGCACGAAGGTGGGACCGAGACGCAGGTGTTTGACGGTGTGGTGGTGTGCGCCGGTGTACACGGCCGTGGCATTGCCGCGCAACTGGGCGACCGGCTCAACATCTACCCGGTCAAGGGCTACTCCATCACCGTGCAGCTGGATGACGAAGCCAGCCGACAGGCCGCGCCGCAGGTGAGCCTGCTGGACGACGAAACCAAGCTGGTGACCAGCCGGCTGGGCCAAGACCGCTTTCGCGTGGCGGGCACGGCCGAATTCAATGGCCTGAACCAAGACATCCGCGCCGACCGCATCCGCCCGCTCATCCAATGGGTGAACCAGTGCTTTCCGGGCGTGAGCACGCGCCGTGCGGAACCCTGGGCTGGCCTGCGGCCCATGCTCCCCAACATGCTGCCGCGCGTGGGCCGGGGCAAGCGCGCCAACGTGTTCTACAACACCGGCCACGGCCACCTGGGCTGGACACTGTCGGCCATCACCGCACACCAATTGGTGGGGCATGTGCACCAGCACTTTGCAACGCAAGCCACTTCATCCACACTTCACCCATTAGGAGCACCCCATGGCAGTATCCGTATTTGACCTCTTCAAGATCGGTATCGGCCCCAGCAGCTCGCACACCGTGGGGCCTATGCGGGCGGCGCGGCAGTTTGTGGCGCGGTTGCAGCACAGCGGCGTGCTGACGCAGACCGCCACGGTGCGCTGCTGGTTGCATGGCTCGCTGGGCGCCACCGGCAAGGGCCACGCCAGCGATGTGGCCGTGCTGCTGGGCCTGAGCGGCCATGAGCCCGACACGGTGGAGGTGGACGTGATCCCCGCGCTGCTGGCCGAGGTGCGCAGCAGCCAGCAGCTCACGCTGGCCGGCACACACCGCATTGCCTTCCACGAGAAAGACGACCTGCTCTTTATGCGGGCGCCCCTGCCCTTCCACGCCAACGGCATGCGTTTTGTGGCGCTGAATGCCGCGGGGAACGAACTGTCGGAGCGCATCTACTACTCGGTGGGTGGTGGCTTCATCGTGAGCGACGAGGTGGCGGCCGACGGCACGCGGCAAAAGGTGATTGCCCCCGATGCCACCGTGCTGCCCCTGCCCTTTACCAGTGGCGACGCGCTGCTGGTGCTGGCACAACAGCATGGCCTGAGCATCGCGCAAATCATGCGGCGCAACGAGCAGCACTGGCGCAGCGATGCCGAGATTGACACAGGCTTGCTGCGCATCTGGCAGGTGATGCAAGACTGCGTGAAACGCGGCTGCGCCACCGACGGCGTATTGCCAGGCGGCTTCAAGGTCAAGCGCCGCGCCAAGGCCCTGCTGCAGGCCCTGACCGCCAACCCTGAACACGCCCTACGCGACCCGCTGCAGGTGATGGACTGGGTGAACCTCTACGCGCTGGCCGTGAACGAGGAAAACGCCGCCGGCGGCCGCGTAGTCACCGCGCCCACCAACGGCGCGGCAGGCATCATCCCCGCCGTGCTGCACTACTACACGCGTTTTGTGCAGGGTGCCACCGACGCAGGGGTGATCGACTTCCTACTCACCGCGGCGGCCGTCGGCATCCTCTACAAAGAGAACGCCAGCATCAGCGGTGCCGAAGTAGGCTGCCAGGGCGAAGTGGGCGTGGCCTGCAGCATGGCCGCCGCCGCCCTGTGCGCCGTGATGGGCGGCACGCCGGAGCAAGTGGAAAACGCCGCCGAGATTGGCATGGAACACCACCTGGGCCTGACCTGCGACCCGGTGGGCGGGCTGGTGCAGATTCCGTGCATCGAACGCAATGCGATTGCCTCCGTCAAGGCCATCAACGCCGCCCGCATGGCGCTGCGTGGCGACGGCAGCCACTTTGTGAGCCTGGACAAGGTCATCAAGACCATGCGCGAAACCGGCGCCGACATGAAGACGAAGTACAAGGAAACCGCGCGCGGCGGGCTGGCGGTGAATATTGTGGAGTGTTAAGGGCAGAGGTGGGCATGACCCGCGAGGTCATGGCGCGGATGCGCAGCAGCGCTGAAACTTGGTATTCGTTCACCACCCCAAGCCTCGTATGCACCAAGTGAAAACACCCATTCAGTTCTGGACCCGTTGGCTCCAAGTTGTCACGCTGGCGGTTATGGGGTTTGGCCTCATCCTCGTGCTCTTTCCACAGCTCACGCGCGCTGGTTTCTCTTTGCTGGTGTATGGCGACCCCGCGCGCATCGCTTCCTTCGACCCCAAGGCGGTGGAATACATCTCGCTCGTGCACGCGGTGCTGGGCGCTGTCATGGTGGGCTGGGGCACCGCCTTGTTGCTGGTGGTGCGCGGGCCCTTTGCGAGTGGCGCTATGGAGGGCTGGCACATCGTTGCCGTGTCAGTGGCCGTGTGGTTCGTCCCAGACACCCTGTTTTCGTGGTGGTCTGGTTTCTGGCAAAACGCCGTGTTGAACCTTGTGTTCGTTATCTTGTTCACCATACCACTGGCGGCGTCTTACAAAACATTCCACGCGGCCCCCACCTGACTCGGCGGGCCACCACACAACGCCCCGCTCAATCCTTGAGTTCCACCCCCAGGGCATTCAGCTTTTTTGCAAACGAATCCCGGCGTTTTGCGGCCTTCGCCGCTGTTTCTACAGCCGCCTGAATCGCCTTGGGCCCCTTGTTGGCAACCACTTGGATCAATCCGAACTTGTGCGCAGCATCGGCCTGTGCCCTCTTGAAAGTGGCAATGAGTTCGGCATGGGCAGGGGATGGATTCACAGGGGCCTCGTGGTGTAGAGCGCTATTTTCTGCGCTTTCTGGCGCTCACAACTGTTGAGTAGGGGGTTGTGTTGCAGAGTTGGAATTGGTTGGAAAGAAACACTCAGCCGCCGCGATTGGGCTGAAACGAATCTCTGCTTTGGGCCAGAACCTGAGGCTTCTACAGACTGACAGCGGGCATTTGCAGCACTAAACAGCAGTCGTCAACGTGGAAGGAAGGATGCGACGCGGTTTCATCCCGGCGCGTGCCATCTACTGTAGGGTTCGGCACCAAAGCGCCACCAAGCAACGATGAAGGCGAGCGCCGAGCATAGGAACACTGGCCGCAACACATCTGGAATTGGAGTGCTGAGATAAGGACCGAAGGGCCATATGCCGTCATAAAGTGCATGGATGGCCACAACCGTGAGCAGTGAGCCGCTGCGGATATAGATGAGACCGAGCAGTAGAGACATGCTCGTGCATTCGGTAAGCCAAAGTAAGGTGAAGGGTTGCGCGCCATAGTGGTACACGGTGAAGATGGCTGACGAGCAAAGCAGAGCGCCAATAACGCCAATACGTGGCTGCAGGAGATTCAGTAGTACAGCGCGATAAAGAAGCTCCTCGCGCGCGCCAACGGCGATGCTGGTTAGGCTAAAAACGATGGCCGTACCCAAGCCGCCCTCGGGTGACCAGCCGCTAAAGAGGAGTGGGATTGCCAACGCAGTGGCTATGCTGAGGACTAAGAGTGGATGCCGAAGTGTGTGCGACGCCTTGGCCCGAGACCGGACGAGGTCCTGAAACAAACCCCAATACACGACGATAGTTGCAATGCGAAAAGCCGATACGGTCAATTCAAGGTAAACCCCGTCAAAGTGATGGCGAAGCCAAGTGCGAGTGAAAACGGCGTAAGCAACTTCGACGGCAGTTGCGAAGATAACTTTGTGTCGCATCAGCATGTGAATTTCCTTGGTACCGGACTTAATGTAGCCCACAGAACTTGCGAGATATTTTGGGTACAAATTACGCCGAAAATTTTCTCGCAACGTCGATTTCAGAAATTTTCATGTGCGTTTGTACATGTATAAAAATTCCGATAAACCCCACAGGTTGTAAGAAATTTCATGTGTCGCAGATTGCGCAATTCTCAAGTCAGAGTCGATGTCTGAATATCCCCTGTTCGGGGGGATTGAGGCGGTGCCCAGGCCGACACATGCTTTCGGTTAGCGGAGCGGTGTCCGCAGCGGCTGGCGAACCAGCGCTATGTATTCTGTGACCGAGCTGGCGCAAGCGTGGCCTTGAGCGGCCTAACGAATAATCTGTGTGGCGCTCACCAGAATCGTATCAAACTGAGCCTTACTACTGGACGTCTGCTTCCGCCGCATTTCGGCTGTTGATCGTACCCGCTTGGTCTTCCAGTTCTGGAGGTCCGCTTTACGGTCATGAATCCAGGTTGTTCGAAGACCACTTTGGGTCGACTGATGAACCTATCTCTCCAGCATCACCTCACCCGCCATCGCCTGACGTGCATACCTCAGCAAACACCCACTCCTAATTCAATAGCTACTCGCGCATACGCCAAGCGGGCTAGAGCCCTAAATCATGCAAAATCGGGAGGCCTTACACCTTGAACTGATCCACCGCGCTCTGCAGCGCGCGCACGCGCTCGCTCATCGCGGTGGCGGCGGTGGCGGTGTGGCCCACCTGCTCGGTGTTGTGGCGTGTCTCGGCCTGCATGTGCACCACAGCCTGGCTGGCCTGCAACACGCTCTGGCTTTGCTGGGCCGACGCGGCAGAGATATCGCCCAGCAGGTCCGTCACCTGGCGCACCGCGGTGACGATGTCTTGCATGGTGGCGCCGGCGCGGCCCACCAGTTGGGAGCCCGCGTCCACCTGCTGGGCCGAGTGGCTGATGAGTTGGCGGATTTCCTTGGCGGCATCGGCGCTGCGGCCGGCCAGGCTGCGCACCTCGCTGGCTACCACAGCAAAACCACGGCCCTGCTCGCCAGCGCGGGCGGCTTCCACCGCCGCGTTCAGCGCCAGGATGTTGGTCTGAAACGAGATGCCCTCGATCACCGCAATGATGTCCACCACCTTGCGCGAACTGTCGGTGATGGCGTGCATGGTTTGCACCACCTCGCCCACCACCTCGCCGCCGCGCTGGGCAATGCTGGAGGCGTTGACCGCCAGCGCGCTGGCGCTTTGCGCGCGCTGGGCGTTTTCCTGCACGGTGGAGGTGAGCTCGGTCATGCTGGTGGCCGTGGCATGGAGCGCGTCGGCCTGCGCCTGGGTATGTTGCAGCAGGTCGGTGCTGGACTGCACGATGTCCGCGGACGACGCGGTCAGCGGCTCGGTGCTGTCCTTGATTTGGGTGACCAGGTCGGTCAGCGTGTCTTCCATGGTGCCCATGGCGTCCAGCAGGCGGCCAAACTCGCCGCCACGAGTGTTTTCAAAGTCGTGACTCAGGTCGCCCGCGGCCACGGTCTCGGCAATCTGGATGGCATCGGCCAGGGGCAGCGAGATGCTGCGCACTTGGCTCAGGGTGGACCACACCCCCACCACCACGGCCAGCACCGCCATTAGCACCATGCTGTTTTGCGCACTGTGCACCTGGGGTTGAAACTGGCTGGCCTGCCTGGCCACGGCACTGAGGGCGCTGTAGCCGGTGTACAGCACCGCGAGCAAGAGGGCGAGAACGGTGGCGGAGGTTAGCGATAACCGGGTGCCGACCGAGAGGGACTTGAGGAACTGCATACGCTTCCAATGCTGGGGTGAAAGTTCTTGGCGTTACCGCAGCGCAGTGTAGCCCCGCCCTGGACAGGCGGCGTGCAACAACCCCATGAGAGGGCTGCACCTCAGTGGCGTGAAGCCCCCACCGGCGGCACCACCTCCAGCACGCTGGCAATCATCGCCTTGGCCAGCTCGTTCTCGCCCACAAACACGGTGCCCGCCCCGTCGTTCTCCAGCCGCTCGGCCTCCTCCACGTTGTGGCTGCGCACGATGACATGGATCAGCGGGTTCAGCGTGCGGGCCACCTCCACCATGCCGCGCACCTGGATGGTCTCGGGCGTGGCGATGACCAGGGCACGCGCCTCGCGGATATGCGCCTGCACCAGCACCATAGGCTCCGTCGCATCGCCCCACACAGCGGGGATGCCCTGGGCGCGCAGCGCCTCCACCGCGTCACGGTTGGATTCGGCCACCACAAACGGAATACCCTGTGCCGTCAACGCCTTGGCAATGAGCTTGCCCACACGCCCCCAGCCGACGATGACCACCTGGTTGGCCAGGTACTTGGCATCGGTGCTCATGGGCAGCTCGGCCAGCGGGTTGGCAGCCAGCTCCAGCCGCGCGGCCAACCCGGGGTGGCGCTGCAGCCAGCGCAGCACCGGTTGCACCGCGCTAAACACCAGCGGGTTCAACGCAATCGAGATCAGCGCGCCGGCCAAAATCAGGCTGTTGCCCTCGGTGGGCAGCAGGCCCAGCGCCATGCCCAGGCCCGCCAGGATGAACGAGAACTCCCCCACCTGCGCCAGGCTGGCCGCCACCACCAGCGCCGTGCGCGCCGGGTAGCCCAGGGCCAACACCAGCACCACCGCGGCCAGGGTTTTGCCAAAAATAATGACCGCCACCGTGGCCAGCACCCGCAGCGGCTCCTGCACGATGACCATGGGGTCAAACAACATGCCCACCGACACAAAAAATAACACGGCAAACGCGTCTTGCAGCGGCAGCGTTTGCTCCGCCGCGCGGGCGCTGAACTCCGACTCGCGCAGCACCATGCCCGCAAAAAAAGCCCCCAGCGCAAACGACACGCCAAACAGCGCCGCCGAGCCATAGGCAATGCTGACCGCCGCGGCCACCACGCTCAGGGTGAACAACTCACGCGAGCCGGTTTTGGTGACCTGCCACAGGATCCACGGGAACAGGCGCCGCCCCACCACCAGCATGAAGGCGACAAAACCACCCACCTGCGCCAGCGTGATGACGATGGTCATGGCCGTGCTGCGGCCGGTGTCTATGGCACTGCCCCCCAAAGAAGGCGCCAGGGCCGGCAACAGCACCAGCACCAGCACCATGGCCAGGTCTTCCACCACCAGCCAGCCAATGGCAATGCGGCCATCGGTGGCGTCGGTCAGGCCCTGGCTCTCCAGCGCCTTGAGCAGCACCACGGTGCTTGCCACCGACAGCGACACCCCAAACACCAGCGCCGCACCCAGTGACCAGCCCCAGAACAAGGCCACGCCCGCGCCCAGCACAGTGGCCACCCCAATCTGCACCACCGCGCCAGGCAAGGCAATCTTGCGCACGGCCATCAGGTCGTCAATGGAGAAATGCAGGCCCACGCCAAACATCAGCAGCATTACGCCCACCTCGGCAAGCTGCGAGGCAATCTGCGCGTCGGCCACAAAACCCGGCGTGGCCGGGCCAATCACGATGCCGGCCAGCAGGTAGCCCACCAGTGCGGGAAACTTCAACTTCACCGCGACAAAACCCAAGATGAGCGCCAGGCCAAAGCCGGCGGCCAGGGTGGTAATCAGACTGACAGAGTGTTCCATGGCGATTCAGGGCAAAGGGGTTGGGCGCGGCGGCTGGGCGTGGGCACGCAGGTAGGCATCGACCGCCTGCTTGGCAATGCGGCGGTGGCCGCCCTCGGAGCGGGTCACCTCCCCCAGCTTGCCCTGGTCACACAACATGGACACATACGGCCGGCTCATGCCCAACTGGATGGCCACCTCGGCGGTGGTGAGCAGGTCGCCGGTGGCATCTGCACGGCGAGCGGTGCTTTGCGCCGGGGGTGTGCCGGCGGTGGCCTCCAGCAAGGCCAGGGCGCTCACCAGCTCCATGCGTTGCCGGGTGCCCTGGGCCGAGCCATCGGTCAGCGCCGTAGTGATGCCAAACGCTGCCACCTCCGCCAGCCGTTCACACACCGTGTCCACCAGGGTTTGGGAGCTGCCCACCGCGGGCGGCAGCGGCAGCTCCAGTCCGGCCACGCGCAGCACACGTGTTGGGGGGCCGTCTGCCACCTCCACGTGTTGCGCAAAGGTGGTTTTCAGTTGCTCAAACAGCCCGTGTAATGCGGGGAGCGTGTGGCTGGGTGCTGCGCTGGTGTGGGGCATGGACGAAGGCGCATGGTGTGCGCAAGGTGTTCAGGCCTCCATTTTCACAAAGAAATATGACAAATTCGAAATAATCGAAAATAAATCAAACCCTATGTGCCCAGTGGTAACCACCCCTCGCCTGCAAAAACGCTCCTGAATCAGGAGCTGCTTGCGCATATTCCACGCGGGCTAGAGGCACTTTTGTCACTTAAACCGGGGCTCACTGCAGCGTGAACGCGTCCATCGCCAGCATGCTGTACATCACCTCGCGGCTCAGGTAGCTGGGCCGCGCATCGGCCCCCGCGGCACCCAGCGCGAAGAACAGTGGCAGGAAATGGTCTTCACTCGGGTGGGCACGGCTGGCGTGCGGCGCTTGGGCGCGGTAGGCCAGCAGCGCGTCCAGGTTGCCGGTGCTCAGCTGCGTCTCGATCCAGCGGCTGAACTCGGTCACATAGGGCGCCACGGCGCGTTCGCCACCAAAAAACTCACCCAGGTTGTGCGTCATGCTGCCCGACCCCATGACCAACACCCCCTGCGCGCGCAGACCGGCCAGGGCCGCGCCCATGGCATACACCTCGCGCGGGCCGTAGCCTATGGGCAGGGCCACTTGCACCACAGGCACGTTGGCCTGCGGCAGCATGTGCATCAGCGGTACCCAAGTGCCGTGGTCCAGCGGGCGCTGGTCGTCGGGCTGGGCGGTGATACCTGCGACTTGGAGCGCCGCCATCACCTCCAAGCCCAGCGCAGGGCTGCCCGGTGCGGGGTACTGCAACTCGTACAACGCGGGCGGAAAGCCGCCAAAGTCGTGCCAGGTGCTGGGCTGCGGCGTGGTCATCACCGCGGGGCTGCGCGCCATCCAGTGGGGCGACATGATCACAATACCGCGCAGGTCGGCCGGCAACGTGGCGCCCCAGGCCTGCAGTGCGGGGCCGGTGGTGCCAGCGTCCACCGCAAACAGCGGCGCGCCATGGGAGACAAACAGGCTGGGCAAGGTGGTCATGGCAACATCCTTCAAGGGTTCAAAAGTGATGACTGCACTGTAAAAGCCCACAAACCAAAGATAAATAAGCAAACTATTGATTCAATGTCCTTGTTTTATTGACAATAGGCCTATCCAGCCCGTTTTCTGAAGAAAGACCACCCATGCAACAACAAGCCCCCCTCCCCCTTTGGTCCGTGGCCTGGCCCGTGGTGGGCTGGGTGTTGCTGGGTGGCAGCCTGCTGGGTGTGGCCGGTGGCTGGTGGGTGGCGCTGTTGGCGGCTGGGCTGGTGGGCACGGTGCTGTCCGCCGTGCACCATGCCGAGGTAGTGGCGCACAAGGTGGGCGAGCCTTATGGCACGCTGGTGCTGGCGCTGGCCATCACGGTGATCGAAGTGGCGCTGATCGTCTCCATGATGTTGGCCGGCGGCCCCGAAACCACGGCGCTGGCGCGTGACACCGTGTTTGCCGCGGTGATGCTGATCTTGAACGGCATCGTGGGCATTTGCCTGCTGGCCGGCGGCAGCCGCTACCGCGAACAAACCTTTGGCCAGCTGGGCGTGAGTGCATCCCTCACCACACTGGCCGCCATTGCGGTGCTCACGCTGGTGCTGCCCAACTACACCACCAGCGTGGTCGGCCCAGTCTACAGCCCCAGCCAGTTGGCCTTTGTCGCCATCGTCTCGCTGGTGCTGTACGGCACCTTTGTGCTGGTGCAGGCCGTGCGCCACCGCGATTACTTTTTGCCCCCCGACGCCAAGACCGACGAAGAAGCCCACGCCAACCCACCCAGCGGCAAACTGGCTGCCACCAGTGCGGGCCTGCTGTTGCTGGGCCTGGTGGCCGTGGTGCTGTTGGCCAAGGCGCTGGCCCCCACGATTGAGGCCGCCGTGGCCGGCGCCGGCGCACCCAAGGCCGTGGTGGGCATCATCATTGCCATGGTGGTGCTGTTGCCCGAAGGCCTGGCCGCCTACCGCGCAGCCCGTGCCAACCGCCTGCAGACCAGCCTGAACCTGGCGCTGGGTTCGGCCCTGGCCAGTATTGGCCTCACCATCCCCGCCGTGGCCATCGTGTCGCTGGCCACCGGCTGGACATTGACCCTGGGCCTGGACATCAAGTCCAGCGTGCTGTTACTCCTGTCGTTGTTTGTGTCCAGCCTGTCGCTCAGCACCGGGCGCACTACCGTACTGCAGGGCACAGTGCACTTGGTGCTGCTGGCCACCTATTTGTTCACCACCATCGTGCCCTGAGGCACAACAGCCGCAGCCATGGACCAGTTTCGCCAGATGCAGGCCTTTGTGGCCGTGGTGCAGGCCGGCAGTTTTGTGCAAGCCGCCCAGCGGCTGGATACCTCCAAAGCCGTGGTCTCGCGCCTGGTGTTGGAGCTGGAAGCGGCCCTCAACACCCGCCTGCTGAACCGCACCACACGCCGCCTCTCGCTCACCGATGCGGGCAGTGAGTATGTGGAGCGCTGCCGCCAGATTCTGGAAGACGTGAACGATGCCAACGCGGCCGTGAGCGCGGGTACCGGCGTAGTCAGCGGGCGCCTGAAGATCAACGCGCCGCTCACTTTTGGCAACCTGCACCTGGCGCCACTGTGGGGTGAGTTTTTGAAGCTGCACCCGCAGGTGGAACTGGACATCACCCTGACCGACCGCGTGGTGGACCTGGTGGACGAAGGTTTTGACATGGCGGTGCGTATTGCGCTACTGGCCAGCTCGTCCCTGGTGTCGCGCACGCTGGCGCACGACCAGGTGCTGCTGTGCGCCTCCCCCGCCTACCTGCGCGCCGCGCCGCGCATCACCACGCTGGACGATGTGGCGACGCACAGCGTGATGGCGTACTCGTGGTGGTCGGGTGGTGATGTGTGGACACTGACCGACGCCCAGGGCCAGCCTCACAGCGTGGCCACGCACCCGCGCCTGCGCGCCAACAGCGGCGACACCTGCCGCGCCGCCGCGCTCGCCGACCAGGGCCTGATTTACCAGCCCGGTTTTCTGGTGGGCGACGACGTGCGCGCGGGGCGATTGGTGCGGGTGTTGCCACATCTGCAAGGTCCCACGCTGGGCGTCCATGCGGTGTACCCCACGCGCAAACATTTGCCGGGCAAGGTGCGCGCCATGGTGGACTTTCTAGCCCAGGCCTTCCAGACGCCCGCGTGGAAACCCTGAGCCCTCTTCTGCCCACAGTTTTTGGTGCCAGAATGGCCCATCCATCGGTTTAATTTTTTGGAACGTCTGATACCCCGCCCGACTTGGTGCCAACCGCTGCGTTGGGCACTGCTGTGCAATGTGCTGTTGGCATGGAGCGGGATCACCGCCGCCAACGCCGAGGAAGTCCAACTCACCACCTTGGACTGGCCGCCCTACTCCGGCGCCATTGCCCAGCAAGGTTTTCTGTCCGTGGTGCTGCGCCAGGCCTATGCCCACAGCGGCCACACGGTGCAGGTACAGGTCTACCCCTGGAACCGTGCGGTCAAAGCGGCCATGAGCGGTGGCAACACCGTGTTGGGCTTCTACTCCGCCTCACGCGCCGAATGCAGCGCAGCCAAAGGGCTGACCTCCGACCCGATTGGCTACTACCAGTTTGGCCTGGCACAGCGCAAAGGCCACCGCCAGCAATGGCAAACCGCCAAAGACCTGCAGGGCAAACGCATGGGCGTGGTGGAGGGTTACGACAACGGCCCGGAGCTCACCGCGCTGATGGAAAACAAAGCGGTGCAGGTGGATGTGGCCATGAACGATTTGGCAAACCTGCGCAAGGTGCTGGCGCAGCGGGTGGACTATGCGTCGGTCGACACCCAGGTGTTCAACTACCTGCAGCGAGAACATGACCTGCACGGCCTGGAGCTGGCCAAGCAGCTCACCACGTCGCGGCTGCCGCTGTATGTGTGTTTTAACTCTGGCACACGCGCACAGACCATGCTGCAGGCACTGAACGCGGGGCTCAAAAAGGTGGACATCAACGCGCTGGCACAAGCCTATGTGCGCGCCACCACCGCGGGCAAGCGCCCTTAGGCCTGCATGCCGGCCAGACCGGCCACGGCCAGCGCATACCCGTTGACGCCAAAACCCGCCATCACGGCCTTGGCCGCGGGCGAGATGTAGGAGTGGTGACGGAAGACCTCGCGCGCATGCACATTGCTGATATGCAACTCGATCAGCGTGATGCCCGTGCCCTTGATGGCGTCATGCAGCGCCACGCTGGTGTGCGTGTAGGCACCCGCGTTCAAAATCACACCGGCCAGTTGGCCTTTGGCATGCAGCTGTCCGGCTTCGTGCAGCCAGTCCACCAGCGTGCCCTCGTGGTTGCTCTGGCGAAAGTCCAGCGTGAACCCATGGGTCTGGCAAGCGCGCTCACACAAGGCCTGCACATCGGCCAGGGTTTGCGAACCGTAGACCTGGGGCTCGCGGGTGCCCAGCAGGTTGAGGTTGGGGCCGTTGAGGATGAGCGCTGTTTTCATGAAAACGTCCTTGAAGAAAAAGGTTTACGCGGCGGGCAGTGCCGCCGGGTGGCGCAGGCGCCAAACTTTGTAGGCACAGCCGGTGGCCAGCACGGCCATGGCCGAGGTGCCCCAGAACACACTGTCCAGCCCCCAATGCTGGCTGAGCTGGCCACCCAGCAGCCCACCCAACACGCCGGGGATGCCATAACCAATGATGATGTACAGCGCCTGGCCCCGCCCGCGCAGGCTGCCCGGAAAGTGGTGCGACACCAGCGCAATGCAGGCACTGTGGTGGGCCGCAAAGGTGAGCGCATGCAGGGCCTGCGCCAGCACCAGCACCCACAGCACCGAGGCCAGCGAGGCGGTAACCGCCATGCGAAACACCATGACCACCGCACATAGCACCAGCCAGCCGGTCAGGCTGACCTTGGGCATCCAGCGGCTCTGGGTAAAAAACCAGCCAATCTCCACCGTCACCGACACCGCCCACAGCAGGCCAATCATGGTTTTGCTGTAGCCCAGCGAGTCCATGTAGAGCGAAAAGAAGGTGTAGATACCCATGTGCGAGAGCACATGGAAAAACACCGAGGCAAACAACCAGCGCACGGCCGGCTGCGCCAGCACTGGGCCGATGGGCAGCGAGGCAGCACCCGCCGTGGCGTGGTGCGCCTCTTTCACATCGGGCATGCGGTAGGCAAACACCACCAGCACCGCCAGACTCACCGTCACGATGAGCGGAAAGCTGCGCATACCCACGTGCTCAAACCAGGCCCCGGCCCCCAGCACCGCCAGCATAAAACCCAGCGAACCCCACAGACGCACACGGCCATAGAGCTTGGTGTCGAAGGTGCCGCCCTGGCTCACCACATGGGCCACCGCCGCCTCGGTCATGGGCATCATGCCGCTGGTCTGGGTGAACATCACCAGCAACACCACCGCCAGCCACCACACACCGCCGTCGAACCATAGCCCGGCCGAGGCCACCAGTGCAATCACCGCACCCCAGCGCAGCAGCTTGGCGCGCTCACCAGTGCGGTCGCTCAGCGTGCCCCAGGCATAGGGCGCAAACATGCGTGTGGCCGCCTGCACCGAGGTCAACACACTGATGACCACCAGGCTCAGACCCAGGTCTTTGAGCCAAAGCGGAAGAAAAGGATTGAAAAAGCCCGCGTGGGCGCAGTAGGCCGCGGTCAGCGCGGCAAACGGCAAAATCTGGCGCCGCTGCTGGCCGGGCTGCGCCGGGGACGCGGCCACCGTACTCAAATGCTGCCTGCGATGGGCGTGAGCGCAGGCACCACGTCACCGCACTGCGCGCGGTGGCGCAGCACGTGGTCCATCACCACCAGGGCCAGCATGGCCTCGGCAATCGGCGTGGCGCGTATGCCCACACAGGGGTCGTGCCGGCCTTTGGTGATCACCTGCGTGGGGTTGCCCTGCGAGTCAATCGAGTCGCGTGGCGTGATGATGGAGCTGGTGGGCTTGATGGCAATGCTCACCTCCAGGTCTTGCCCGGTGGTGATGCCACCCAACACACCGCCGGCGTTGTTGCTGGCAAAACCGTTGGGTGTGAGGCTGTCGCCGTGCGTGGTGCCGCGCTGCGACACGCTGGCAAACCCGGCGCCAATCTCCACGCCCTTGACCGCATTGATACCCATCATCGCGTAGGCAATTTCGGCGTCCATTTTGTCAAACAGCGGCTCGCCCAGGCCCACGGGCACGTTGGTGGCGCTCACACGGATCTTGGCGCCACAGGAGTCGCCCGCCTTGCGCAGCGCGTCCATGTAGTCTTCAAGCGCCTGCACATCGGCCATGGGGGCAAAAAACGGGTTGTGGGGCACATGGTCCCAGCTCTCAAACGCAATCGGCAGCTCGCCCACTTGGGTCATACAACCGCGGAATTCGGTGGCGTATTTTTCCTTGAGCCACTTTTTGGCCACCGCACCGGCGGCCACCATGGGCGCGGTCAGGCGCGCGCTGGAACGGCCACCACCGCGTGGGTCGCGGATGCCGTATTTTTGGAAGTAGCTGTAATCGGCATGCCCGGGGCGGAAGGTCTCCAGAATGTTGCCGTAGTCCTTGCTGCGCTGGTCGGTGTTCTGGATCAACAGCGCAATCGGCGTACCCGTGGTCTTGCCTTGGTAAACGCCACTCAAAATTTGCACCGCATCAGGCTCGTTGCGCTGGGTCACGTGGCGGCTGGTGCCGGGGCGGCGGCGGTCCAGGTCGATCTGGATGTCGGCCTCCGTCAGTTCCATGCCCGGGGGGCAGCCATCAATGATGCAGCCAATGGCCGGGCCGTGGGATTCACCAAAGTTGGTGACGGTGAAAAGGTGTCCGAAGGTGTTGCCGCTCATAGTGGCCGAATTATCCCAGACCGCGCCGCACCACCCTGCGGGCTGGAACACTTTATGCATCGTGCTGCAGCGCACCATTTCAGTATTTTCAGCTTGTTTGAACAGGAGTGAGCCATGCTAGACCGCACCACCACGCAGTTTTCCCACGTCAAGCCCGAAGACACACAGTTTGTCTCTGGCGGACTGCGCGATTTCTTTTTGTACAAGGACCTGGGCATTGCCGAGGCCACCCATGGCAAAGTGATTGCGCACCTGGTTAAGGCGAACATGGCACCAGAAACAGGCACCGGCTGGCACCGCCATGAGGCAGATTTCCAGATTGTCATCATGACCAAGGGCTGGGCCAAGTTCATGTACGAGGACAAAGAAACCCTGGTGCAGGCCGGTGACGTGGTGCACCAGCGCCCCGGCATTCGCCACTTCCTATTCGACTACTCGCCCGACATGGAGTACCTGGAAATTGTCTCCCCGGCAGACTTCAAGTCGATTGACGTGGACCCGGTGTGTGCGGTGCCAGCGCCCACGCCCTGGGCGTGAACGGCAATTCCGCGCCGGGCCGCCCCAAGCGGAATTAGCCCCCTCGGGGGGCAGCGACCCGCTCAGCGGTGGAGCGTGGGGGCTTAAAACTCCGCGTCGAGCTCGTCAATTTCCTCGGGCTCGGCCTTGGCTGCGGCCACCCACTCTTGCATGGCGGGCAGCGCCATGATGCGTTTGCAATAGGCCGCAGCCTCTTTGTCGATGGCCACGTCGTAGGTCAGAAAACGCGTCACCACCGGGGCGTACATCGCGTCGGCCACGCAGGGTTGTTTGCCAAACAGGTAAGGGCCGCCGTAGTGCTGCAAGCAGTCTTTCCAGATCGCCAGCACGCGGTCAACATCGGCCTGCGCGCGCGACCACACCTTGAACTTGGGAAAGTGCGCCTTCAGGTTCATGGGCAGCGAGCCGCGCATGGAGGCAAAGCCCGAATGCATTTCGCCGCACACCGCGCGGCAATGCGCGCGCGCCTTGATGTCGGCCGGCAGCAAACCAGCCTTGGGTTTGATTTCGTTAAGGTATTCGCCAATGGCCAGCGTGTCCCACACGGTCACGCCGTTGTGCTGCAAAAACGGCACCAGCATGCTGCTGGAGAGCAGCAACATCTCGGCCTTCATGGCAGGGTCGTCCGGAGAAATCACTTTTTCGGTGAAATCCAAGCCTGCCAGCTTGGCCATCAGCCAGCCCCGCAAAGCCCAAGCACCGTAGTTTTTGCTGCTGATGGTCAGTACTGCCTTGGCCATGGAAAACCCCTCCTGCGGGAAAGTGATGCCCATTCCGTCGCAAGGCTTGTGCCAACACATTGGCCCATAACTTGCCTGCGCATAGGCCATCCGGCCACAAGCCGCTTTGACCCCAGGACCCACCATGCTGTACCAGGCTTACCAAACCCAGTCCGACTTCACCTCTCCCCTGCGGCTGATGGCGCAAAGCCTGGGCGCCACGCTGTGGATGAACCAAACCGAAGGCAGCATGCTGCGCAAGATGGCGGCCAGCATGGAAGTGCTATCGCGCCTGCGCCTCACCCACACCCGCCCGGCCTATGGCATTGACAGCGTGAAGGTGGGTGAGCGTGACATCGCGGTGGCGGAGCAGGCCGTGCTGACCATGCCCTTCGGCACCCTGCTGCACTTTCAAAAGCAGGAGCCCACCGCCGAGCCCCAGCCCAAGGTGCTGCTGGTGGCACCGCTCTCCGGCCACTTTGCGACGTTGCTACGTGAAACCGCATGCACCCTGCTGCAAGACCACGACGTCTACATCACCGACTGGCACAACGCCCGCGATGTGGCGCTGCGCCATGGCGCCTTCGGGCTGGACGACTACATCGACCACATGATCCGTTTCACCCAAACCATTGGGCCCGGCACGCATGTGATTTCGGTGTGCCAGCCCTGTGTGGCGGCACTGGCGGCCACGGCCATCATGGCCGAGGACGACGACCCGGCCCAGCCACGCAGCCTGACGCTGATGGCCGGCCCCGTGGACTGTCGCGTGAACCCCACCGAGGTGAACAAGCTGGCGGTGAGCAAACCGATTGAATGGTTCGAGAAAAACCTCATCAGCCATGTACCGCTGCCACACGCGGGTTACATGCGCCGCGTCTACCCGGGCTTTGTGCAGCTCAGCGCGTTTTTGAGCATGAACCTGGACCGGCACAAGCAGTCCTTCAAAGACCTGTACCAGCACCTGGTGAATGGTGATGTGGAGAAGGCCAACATCATCCGTGTGTTCTACGACGAGTACCTGGCCGTGAACGACCTGCCGGCCGAGTTCTACCTGGAGACGGTGGAAAAGGTCTTCCAGACCTACGACCTGCCGCTGGGCAAGCTCAGCTACAAAGACCGCATCGTCAACCCCGCCGCCATCCGCCGCACGGCGCTCATGACGGTGGAAGGCGAGCGCGATGACATTTGCGCCGTGGGCCAGACGGTGGCAGCGCAAGACCTGTGCAGCAGCGTGCGCCCGTATAAAAAAACACACCATGTGCAAACCGGTGTGGGGCACTATGGTGTGTTCAGCGGGCGCAAGTGGAACCAGCAGATCTACCCGCGTGTGCGGGACATGATCCACGCCAGCGAAGGCTAAAGGATTGCCCCCACGCTCCGCCGCTGCGCGGGTCGCGGCCCCCCGAGGGGGCTAATTTGCCTTGGTGCGGCCCGGCGGCAAATTGCCCCGTGGCGTGGCAGCCAGGCTGGCTTAGTCGGCCTTGGCGGCGGCGTCTTCGCCTTCGGGCCAGTCACGGATGTAGGCCTTGAGCATCTTGTTCTCGAAGTTCTGGCTGTCCACCACGGCCTTGGCCACGTCGTAAAAGCTGACCACGCCCATGAGCATGCGGTTGTCGATCACGGGCATGTAACGCGCGTGGCGGTCCAGCATCATGCGGCGTACCTCGTCCATCTCGGTTTCCATGGTGCAGGTCAGCGGGCCGGGGTCCATGGCGCGGTACACAGTGGTGGTGCCGAAGCTGCCACCGTTTTTGACGACCGCCTGGATCACTTCGCGGAAGGTCAGCATACCGACCACCAGGCCGTGCGAAATCACCACCAGGGAACCAATGTCTTTTTCGGCCATGAGCTGGGCGGCATCGGCCAGGGTGTCTTCCGGCGTGGTCGTGTAAAGCGTACCGCCTTTAACGCGCAGGATATCGCTGACTTTCATGGGGACTTCCTCGTGACACTGGGGTTGAAACTGAGCATCAAATATAGCCCACAATGCCCCAGTTTCATCCCGATTACCAAGTGACTTTCACCGGAGAACCCCATGCCTGGTTACGCTGACCCCGGCTTTGACACCCTGGCCCTGCACGCCGGTGCCGCGCCCGACCCCACCACCGGTGCCCGCGCGGTGCCCATCCACCTGACCACCTCGTTTGTCTTCGAGTCCAGTGAACATGCGCAGTCACTGTTCAACCTGGAGCGTGCGGGCCACGTCTACAGCCGCATCAGCAACCCCACCAACGCCGTGTTTGAGCAACGCATGGCCGCGCTCGAAGGCGGCATTGGCGCCATTGCCACGTCCAGCGGCCAGGCCGCGCTGCACCTGGCCGTGGCCACGCTCATGGGCGCAGGCGGCCACATCGTCGCCAGCACCGCGCTGTATGGCGGCTCGCAAAACCTGCTGCACTACACGCTGCGCCGCTTTGGCATCGACACCACCTTTGTGAAACCCGGCGATGTGGACGGCTGGCGCGCCGCCGTGCGGCCCAACACACGCCTGTTTTTTGGTGAAACCGTGGGCAACCCCGGGCTGGACGTGCTGGACACGCCCACCATTGCGCAGATTGCGCACGAGGTCGGTGTGCCGCTGCTGGTGGACTCCACCCTCACCTCGCCCTGGCTGGTGCAACCCTTCACGCAAGGGGCCGATCTGGTCTACCACTCGGCTACCAAGTTCCTGAGCGGCCACGGCACGGTGATTGGTGGCGTGGTGGTAGACGGCGGCAGCTTTGACTGGGCCCGCGCCCATGCGGCGACGGGCCGTTTTGCCGAACTGGCCGCGCCCTACGAGGGTTTCCACAACATGAACTTCAGCGAGGAAAGTACCGTGGGCGCCTTTCTGTTGCGTGCACGGCGTGAAGGCCTGCGTGACTTTGGCGCCTGCATGAGCCCGCACAGCGCCTGGCTGATTCTGCAAGGCATAGAAACCTTGGGCCTGCGCATGGCGCGCCACATCAGCAACACCGAGAGGGTGGTGGAGTTTCTGGCGAGCCAGCCTTTTGTGGGCCGCGTGGGCCACCCGCTGCTGGAGAGCCACCCTAGCCACGCACTGGCGCAAAAGCTGCTGCCCAAGGGCGCGGGCTCCGTCTTCAGCTTTGACCTGAAGGGCAACCGCGAACAAGGCAAAAAGTTCATTGAAACCCTCAAGGTCTTCAGCCACCTGGCCAATGTGGGCGACTGCCGCAGCCTGGTCATCCACCCCGCCAGCACCACCCACTTCCGCATGAGTGACGAGGCGCTGGCGGCCGGGGGCATCACCCAGGGCACGATCCGCCTGTCCATTGGCTTGGAAGACCCGGATGATTTGATAGATGACCTGAAACGCGCGCTCAAGGCCGCAGAAAAGGCAGGTGCGTAATGCAGCTCACCGTCAACGGCGCCACCGCCTATTGCTACACCGGTGGCAAACCTTTTGATGCCGCCAAACCCACCGTAGTCTTCATCCACGGCGTGCTCAATGACCATAGCGTGTGGGCACTGCAGAGCCGCTACCTGGCAAACCACGGCTACAACGTGCTGGCCGTGGACCTGCCCGGCCACTGCCGCAGCGGGGGTGAAGCACCATCCTCCGTAGAAGAAGCGGCTGATTTCATCGTGGCGTTGCTCGATGCTGCAGGCATCAACAAAGCCGCGCAGGTGGGCCACAGCTGGGGCTCGCTGATTGCACTGGAAGCGGCTTCACGCCTGAAAGAACGTGCCACCCATCTGGTGCTGGTGGGCACGGCCTACCCCATGAAGGTGTCGCCCGCGCTGCTGGAGACCTCGCTCAGCGCCCCGATGAAAGCGCTGACCATGGTGAACGTGTTTTCGCGCAGCACGCTGGCCGCGCCGCCCTCCGCGCTGGGGCCGGGCACCTGGGTCTATGGCACCAGCATGGCGCTGGGCCGCCGGGTGCTGGCCAGCAACACGGCCGTTAATGTGTTCCACCGCGGTTTCTCGGCCTGCAACAACTACGCGCGGGGCGAAGAGGCCATGGCGCAGGTGCTGTGCCCGGTACTGTTTGTGCTGGGCGAACAAGACCAGATGACCACGCCCAAGGCCGCGCAGGTTTTGCTGGCAGCAGCCCGCCAACGCGCAGCCCGCACCGAGCTGCAGATGGTGCCCGTGGGCCACCACCAGATGACCGAAGCCCCGGAGCAAACCCTGTCCGCCATGCGACAGTTTTTGGCCAGCCCCTAGGGCAAGTGCGCTTGCCAAGTGCAAGCGCTGTGCACGACCATGGTGCACTACCGATCAGGAGAGCGACCATGGACGCCACCAACACCCCCAGCCCCACCGCCGTAGACCCGCGCAGCTTCCACAGCTTTGCGGAGTTCTATCCCTTTTATTTGGGCGAACACAGCAACACCACCTGCCGCCGCCTGCACTTTGTGGGCTCCACGCTCACGCTGGTGTGCCTGGCCATGCTGCTGGCCACCGGCAAACCGCAGTACCTGCTGTACGGCCTGTTGTGCGGCTACGGCTTTGCCTGGGTCGGCCACTTCGGGTTTGAGAAAAACAAACCCGCCAGCTTCAAACGCCCGCTCTACAGCTTTATGGGCGACTGGTGCATGTACCGGGACATCTGGACCGGGAAGATCAGGTTTTGAGACGGACAGCTGAGCAAATCTGATCGCACACACTGCTATTTATTTCGTAGCTGCTTGCGCATATTCCAAGGGCGCTAGAGGCTTGTTTTCTTTAAATTTGGAACAGTGAAACCTACGATCTGCGAACAAGGTTCAATGCTTGCTAGCCAGACGCCTTCTCCGGGCCAGTTGCCGACAGTCACGAATGCCCGGTATCTGGCAGCTGAAATATTTCTACGGAAGCGGGGGATGTCCACCTTTCAAGAATCCACACGCATCGATGAAGCTCCCTCGACCATGGAAATGACACCGCAACTTACAGTGGTTCTAAGCAACGAAATATGCGTCACAAATCGACGCATCATGAACGATACTTCAATCTATAAATGCAAAAACAAATGGAACTGGTCGTATTGACCACCCAATCAATCGAAGAGTGCAATGGGAGAAAATTTGCGTACGTTTTCGAAATCAAAGCTGTTGGCACTGCGCCAATGCCCCAAGCGCTTTTGGCTAGAGGTGCACCACCCCGAGTTACGAGACGACTCTGATTCCACGGAAACCAGCTCGCAGATTGGCCACCAGGTAGGTGAACTCGCACGTCAGATCTATGACCCAGAAAATCATGGTGCGCTCATTGATATAGAAGCTGAAGGCTTCAAACGCGCTTTCGAGCGTAGTCTTGAATTGCTACAGAATCGCCAACCTGTATTTGAAGCAGGCTTTTCCGTAAACGGCGCTTTAGCCTTTGCGGATGTCATGCTTCCTGTTCAACACGACGAAAAAGCCATGTGGCGCATGGTAGAGGTCAAGTCATCCACCAGTGTCAAAGACTACTACCGTGATGACATTGCAATACAGGCCTACTTGGCCCGGTCCGCTGGCGTTGCATTGCATCGTATTTCTTTGGCACATATAGATAGCAGCTGGGTCTACCCTGGCAATAAAGACTATCGCGGTCTGCTCAAAGAATGCGATTTGACTGACGAGGCGTTTGGTCGCGATGAAGAAGTCAAAGAGTGGATTGCGCAGGCACAAAGCATCTGCGCAAATCCTGCAGAGCCCACGCAGGAAACGGGCGTCCATTGCAGCCAACCTTTTGATTGCGGCTTTTACAGTTACTGCACCTGCAACGACCCCAAAGCCGAACAGCCCATCTTTTGGTTGCCACGCTTTCCGTCTGCCAAAGTACGGGAAATGGCGAAGCAGGGAACGATTGAGATGAAAGACGTTCCGGATGAAGCACTGAATGCAAAGCAACGCCGCGTTAAGGCGCACACGTTGGCCGGCACGATGTACTTTGATCAAACGGGGGCAGCCGCCGATCTTTCGGTCTATTCCTTGCCTGCCTACTTTCTGGACTTTGAAAGCATTAACCCGGCAATACCTTTCTGGGCGGGAACTCGGCCCTATCAGCAGAACTGTTTTCAGTTCAGCCTTCACATATTGGGCACCGACGGCCAATTGCTACACAAAGAGTTTCTGGATCTTTCAGGAAGTGATCCGTCTGCCGCCTTTGCTCAGGCATTGATTGTCTATTGCGGTAACAGCGGTCCGGTGTATGTGTACAACGCAGCGTTTGAAACCACACGCATATGCGAACTTGCGCAACGCTACCCGAACCACAGCGATGCGCTACTGGCAATCAACGCCCGCATAGTGGACTTGCTACCCATTGCGCGGGAGCGGTACTACCACCCCAGCCAAGAAGGAAGCTGGAGTATCAAAAAGGTATTGCCAGCCGTGGTGCCAGAGCTGAGCTACGCAGACCTGGACGGCGTGCAAGACGGCGGTAAAGCGCAAGAAGCATTTATGGAGGCTATCCACCCCAACACTAGCACTGAGCGCAAAAGCCAGCTGGAGCGCCAATTGCTCGCGTATTGCAAGCTAGATACCTACGCCATGGTTCGGCTGTGGCAGGTGTTTGCGAACCGCACCGAGTTGAAGCTCTGAAAGACGCAGCATGGCAGAACGCAAAGAAAACATGGAAGGCCTGGTCATGACGCTTGAACTACTCAAGCGAATACCGTCCAGCCGCTGGGTCACCATCAAAGACGTACAGGCAGAGCTGCAGGAACAAGACGCACGGTTTATTCGATCAGAGCGCAACTACCAAAAGATGTTTCGCAAGCTTGTCAACGAAGGTTTGATTGACGAAGACGACTCGTCCAAGCCGCACCGCTTCAAGAGCAACGAGACCAGCAAGCGCCTGACAGTGCGCAACCTGAATGCCAAAGAAGCGTTGCTATTGACGCTGGCGGAACGGCAGCTTCGTCCATTGTTGCCTGCCAAATTGATGAAATCGATGGACAGCTTCTTTGTTGAAGCGCGTAGTCAGTTGTCAGAAAAGGCACCAGCGCAGTTAGAGCGAGAGTGGCTTGCCAAGGTACGCACTATCTGCACGACACAGCCGCTGTTGCCGCCAAAGGTTGATGGAGAGGCTTTTCAGCAAGTAAGCGATGCGCTGTTTGGTAACCAATGGCTGGACTTGATCTACAAAAGCGCAAACGGCAAAAAGGCGAATAACTACAAAGTTATGCCCCTGGGTCTTGTGCAACAAGGGCCGCGCATGTATCTGGCCTGCCGGTTTGACGGATATGACGACAACCGCAGCTTGGCGCTTCACCGCATGTTTTCGGCCAAGGCATCAACCTTGAATTTTGAACGCCCCAAAGATTTTGATTTGGACAATGTAAATGAAGACCTGAGTTTTAGCGATGGACCACCAAAAATGGTTCGATTGAGCTTTGTAATTGACAAAGCAAATGGGTTGCACATTGTTGAATGTCCGTTGTCAACAGATCAGCAAGTTGTCGAGCTAGACGATGGGTACGAGATCACCGCTACGGTGGCGGATACCGATGTGCTTGATCGATGGTTGTCCAGTTTGAAGACCATAAAAAATATTAGGACTAAAAATGCAAAATTCACTTAAACAGTTACTTGTCGAACTTGAACGGACCTATCAAGGCTCTCAGATTTTCCGAGCAGCATCAGCTGAAAACAAAAGCTGGTCCTATTCACTTGTTGATGGATATTGCTCAACGAATCAGCCACTTCTGATCGGATTCAACTGGGGTGCCGGTAAGAATATTTCCTACAAACCTCAGAACCTGGACGACGACAAAGCCTTCGCGCCACCTGATCTTGGGGGGTCCATGTCCAGAGTCCGGCAGTACTTGGCAACGCACTTTCCAAATCATCAGATTGAGAATATGAATCAGACGAACTATTGCTTTTTTCGCTCTGAAACTGAAAGCCAAATTGATGAGTCCGATTTGGTGCGGTGCCAACCCATATTTAAAAAGTTGATTGATCTATTGAAACCCTCCGTTGTCATCTGCTTTTCGAGCAAACTTCGAGATTACTTGCTGAGTGCAAAACTAGTTTCTATCGAAGATTCCGACAAATTGACTATTAACTTCGACCGAGGTCGATTGAAATCCACCTACACGGTGATGAAGGGGCGGTTTGAATCTGGTGTGGTCGTAAATTTCTTACCACACCCCAACTACCCGATGACACGTGACGCCAGAGTTATGGCATGGGAATTTTGTTTTTGAGTTGTGCAGTGAAGTTGCTTCTGTCATCCCCCAGTTCGGACGAGGTAACGTCAATTAAAAATTGGTAGCTCGGTGCAACTCCAATAATGCGCGCTGCGATGTCAGGTGAAAACCTATTTTTCATATTAGTCAAGTGGAACTGATCACAACCTGTACCGCCGGGAAGTCACGCATGACACGTTCAAACCGAGACAGATGGCAGAAGGCCACATATGCCGGAACGACTTGGTCTTCGTATTGGGGATGAAGCACTCCATCGAAGTCCAGAAACAAAATCATCAGTAGGTTCGCTCCATGAATACCAAGTTACAGAGAGAGATTTTTCACCGCTACGCAAATCTCTATCGCGCTCCTGGTGAAGATTGCGTTAAGCCGATAGATGAGCCTTGAATTGAATGCGGGGATGCATGGTTTGCGCAGGTGGATGAACTCAGCTGCGCTTGCGAGGCCGAAATTCAGTCGCTCATTGGCAAAGGGATTTCTGCAAAGCATTGGCCACGAATTGCACAGATTAAAGAGAAATTGGGTGGTCTGCGCTTTTATGTCGTCGGCAATTTGTCGGAAGACCTGAGGGATCGAATCTTGTGGGTTGAGCAAGCTACAAGCTTTTGAGTTTTCACTCGCCACGGTTTTTTGTCGCCAGCACGGCGACCGTGTATTGGCTTTGTAGTGTGTTGTTTACCGTTGCCGCGTATATGACAAAGGCGTTGGGTTGCATCTGGGCGCGGACAAGACCCATCGAATTTCTAGCGATACGGGCTATACCGTGCATATTCATTGCAGGTGTTTCGACAATGACCAAGGCCGCAGTTGCTTGGTTTAGCCACTGCGGACCAGGTAACGGTTGTGATGTATCTACCAATAGATGCGCTTCGATTTCGTATGCACATTCACAGCCTTGCCGAAAAATCTGGGTGCACAGATCTTCGAAGTCAATTCCAATCAAGCTGGCATCCAATGCCGATTTAGCAATGGAAATACACACTCGAATTCCGTTGTTGATGCCTGCCTGGTCGCCGCCCCACGAAAGAGGGATGACCGCCTTCGATGCATTTCTGTAGGTATCTGCGTTTCTTCGCACTCCCACAAGTGGTTGCGCATCCAACGGATTGGTTGGCGATAGTGCTATGCAACAGGTGAAAACACTCTGCGCTTGTAGTGTTGTTGCCACAAGCACTGCGAGTGACAAGTCAGTTTCGAGGTCCGCAATCAGAAAGACAAAGTCGAGGTCGCCTGCGTGCAAAAACGATGCCTCTAGCGCTGTTTGAACTGTAAAAGCACGGTGAATGAACGGTGGGAAATCTAACGAAAGACTGTCTTTGTTCAGCGCACGACTAACGCAATCTCCGACAAAGACAATGCCAAACTGTTTTTCGCCCTGAAAGGCGGCAGACAGTGTTGCACTGTCTATTGGGTTCAGAGCATCGATGCAATGTTTGGTCTGGATGTTTGATTTTTTCACGATGTGCGTCCACGGTTTGAAGACGAACAATTGTCAAACGGGGTGCGTCGCAATGTGACGGGTGTAGCGAATGGTGAAGCGTAGATGCGAGAACTGTCACGATGCGTTCGTTGTATCTATGGATTTCAGCCACTTTCAGAGACGGCTCCTGGTCATCACGCGAAGTCCGGTATCCAAATCAAGCTTCTCTGAAGCGGTCGTTCATTGTCTGCAGTTCAGCGCACCTAAATGACCGCTGCCAGGCGACCAGTCGATCCATCGCTAGGACCGCTTTGGGGCGCTTGCCGTCGAACTCCGGTCAGTCCAAGTGAGAAGCGGGAACTACAGCCCTCTAAAAACCCCCGACTGCAGCCTAACAACCGCTACTCTTTCTGTAGCGCCTCGCGCAATGTAGTCGAGGGCCAGCGGCCAATTTTCCATAAATTCTCAGTCACCGCATCGGGCTTGAGCAGGGCCGCACGCATCAGCGGCTCCAGCACGGTGGTGTCCAGGTCTACCAGCAGCACGTAACGCGCCTGCACATCGTGCACGCCCTCTTCGCTGAGCTGCCCCACCCAGTCCAGTTCCACCAACATTTGCAGCACCGGCTCCAGCCGCAGCGGGTCCACCTGCATGGTGGTGCGGAGCTGGGTCAGGGTCAGGCCTCGGTCTACGCCACTCCGGGCGCGCTCCAGCAGTTGCAGTGATTCCAGCGCCAGCTGGAACTGCCAGCCATGGCCCAGGCGGCGGCGTGGCACACCGGCAATCAGGCTGGGCAGATAGGCCGTCAGCGCTGCGCCCAGCAACACAATCACCCAGGCCACGTAAATCCAGACCAGCAGAATGGGCACCGTGGCAAACGCGCCGTAGACCACCGAATAGGTGGGCACCTTGCTCAAATACAGGGCCAGGCCCTTGCGCGCCAGCTCCATGCCGGCGGACACAAACAGCCCGCCCATCCACGCGTGGCCCCAACGCACCTGGGTGTTGGGCACAAAGTGAAACATGGCCGCCATGCCCGACGCCACCAGCACAAATTGCAGGCTGTCCAGCAGCAGGCTCACCCCACCGGGCAAGCCACCCACCAGCCCCTTGGAAGCCGACACGGCGTACGACGTGAGCGACAGGCTGGCCCCCAGCAACAACGGCCCCAGCGTGATGGCGGCCCAGTAGATCAACACGCGCTGGCCCAGGGGGCGGCGTTTGCGCACGCGCCAGATGCTGTTGAGCGTGCGGTCAATGGTAAAAATCAGCGCCAGCGCCGTGCCCAGCAGCACCGCCAGGCCGGCCACGCCCAGGCGGCTGGCCTTGCCAGCAAACTGGTTGAGGTAACCCAGCACCTGGCGCGCAATGTTGTCGGGCACCAGGCTTTCGATCAGCCACTTCTGCAGCACATCCTGAAACTTGGCAAACATGGGAAAGGCGGTGAACACCGCCAGCGCTACGGTAATAAATGGCACCAGCGCAATGGTGGTGGTGAAGGTGAGGCTGCTGGCCGTCAGACCCAGGCGGTCTTCGCGAAAGCGCTCGCGCAGGGTGATGGCAGCGTCCCGCCAGGGGATGCTGGCCACGTCGCGCAGCCAGGGTTTCAGACGTTCGATCAGTTGCATCCCGCCATCATGCCATCAGCGCCGGCGCAGACGGCCGGGGGAAAACCTACTTCTCGGCCAGGGTGGGCTGAGACTTCCACTTCTGAAAACTCATACGAATCAACTCATCCAGCACACCGTTTTTCTTCAGCAAGGCCAGGCGCGCGTCGATCTGTTCCAGTTTGTCCGCACACTTGCCATTGCGCGTGAGCACGATGTAGTTGGGGCTGTCCACCAGATACGGCTCCTTGACCACGAAACGCTCTTCGTCCCCGCGCTTGAGCAGCAGCGCCATTCCGGTGTAGTAGCCGGTGATGAAGTAGTCGATGCGACCCAGCGCCAGCTTCTCAAAATTGCTCTCGGGGCTGTTGGACTCCTGGATGGTGAGCTTGTCCCTGAGGTACTCGTCCACCCCGCCGCCAAACACGTTGCCGCGCGTGATGCCTCCGCGCAGCTTGATCAGGTCGGCGCGGTCACGGAATTCAAACGGGTGTTCACGCGCGCCGAACACGGCCACCGGGTTGGAAAGGGCAGGCGTCTTGGGGTACAGCAAGAAGGCCTCACGCTCCGGCGTCTTTTTCAGCGTGGCAATCATGTCCACCTCGCCACGCTCAGCCAAGGTCATGATCCGTGGAAACGGCCCCTGGTAGCGCACCTCGTAGGGAATTCTCAGTTCGGTCAGCACGCGCTTGGCAATTTCAATGCTGGCGCCCTGCAGGGTGTTGCCGTCATACCAGTGCAGGGGCGGGTAAGACGGGTCGGCCGTGAGCACCACGCGGTTGCACTGCGCCTGCGCCCCCACGGCCAGCCCCAGCCACAGGCCACTGATCCATCCCCATTGACGCAGGTGCAAGCTCATTGCCAGTACTCCAAGCCACCGACGGTGCTGAGTCAGCCTATCCCTATCACCGGCTGCCAGCAAGAGGGGAAAACCGGCCCTCTGCCGGGGCTTGGCCCCGTGCTGCCCGGCCGCGGCTGGCATTTGTTTTAAGCTACGCGGCTTACCTATGCAAGCAACTCCCCCCACTCCCTCCTCTTCCCACACCGTGCAGCTCAGCCGATGGGTCGCCGTCACCAGCACCGTGGGCCTGATCCTGCTGGGCCTGCTCTGGGAGCTGTGGCTGGCACCTACCGGCACGGGCACCTTGGCCCTGAAGGTGCTGCCGCTCTGTATTCCACTGGCCGGCCTGCTAAAAAACCGCATGTACACCTACCGCTGGGTCAGCCTGATGGTGTGGCTGTATTTCACCGAAGGCGTGGTGCGCGCCTGGAGCGACAAGGCGCCCGGCAACTGGCTGGCGCTGCTGGAGGTGCTGCTGTGTATCGTGCTTTTTGTGGCGTGCACTGCCCATATCCGCCTGCGCCTCAAACACGCCAAGCTGGCCGCAGCCCCTGACGCACCAACCATCCGCCCTGCCCCATGACCGAACCCCAAGCCCTGCGCGCCACGTTGCGCACCCTCGTGGGTGATGCCCATGTGCTCACCGATGGCGACCTGACTGCGTATGAGCAGGACTGGCGCAAACGCGAACGCGGGCGCGCCCTGGCCGTAGTGCGCCCCGGCACCACTGCCGAGGTGGCTGCGGTGGTGAGCGCCTGCGCGGCCGCCGGCGTGAGCCTGGTGCCCCAGGGTGGCAACACTGGCATGGTGGTGGGTTCCATCCCCGATGCCAGCGGCACCCAGGTGCTGCTGAGCCTGCAGCGGCTGAACCGCATCCGCCACATTGACGCGGCCAACCTGACCGTCACGGTAGAGGCCGGCTGCGTGCTGCAGACGCTGCAAGAGGCGTGTGAGAAAGAAAGTTTTCTGTTCCCGCTGAGCCTGGCCGCCGAAGGCAGTTGCACCATAGGTGGCAACCTGGCCACCAATGCGGGCGGCACGCAGGTGGTGCGCTACGGCAACACGCGCGAGCTGTGCCTGGGCCTGGAAGTGGTGACGGCGCAAGGCCAGGTGTGGGACGGCCTGACCGGCCTGCGCAAAGACAACACGGGGTATGACCTGCGCCACCTGTTTATTGGCTCCGAGGGCACGCTGGGCGTGATCACCGCGGCCACGCTGCGCATGTACCCGCTGCCCGCGGCCCAGCTCACGGCCTTTGCCGCCGTGCCTTCGCTGGAAGCCGCGGTAGAACTGCTGGGCCTGGCCCACCAGCACCTGAATGCGGGGCTGACCGGTTTTGAAGTGATGGGCGACTTTGCGCTGGGCCTGGTGCGCAAACATTTTCCGCAACAGAACGTGCCGTTTGGCGGAATGAGCCCTTACTGCGTGGTGCTGGAAAACTCCGACCACGAGTCCGAGAGCCATGCGCGCGGCCAGTTTGAGCGCCTGCTGGAAGCCGCGCTGGAGCAAGGCTGCGTGCTGGACGCCGTAGTGGCCGAGAACATCGCCCAGGCCCGCGCCCTGTGGCACATCCGCGAGAGCATTCCGCTGGCGCAGGCCCAAGAGGGGCTGAACATCAAACACGACATCTCGATTGCGGTGTCGCGCATCCCCGCCTTTGTGCGCGAGACCGATGCATTGCTGGCGCAGCACTTTCCGGGCGCGCGACTGGTCAACTACGGCCACCTGGGCGATGGCAACCTGCATTACAACGTGCAGGCCCCGGATGGCGCCGATGCCGAAGCCTTTTTGCGCGACCAGGAGGGCCCCATCAACGCCTTGGTGTACGAGGTGGTCGACCGCTACCGGGGCTCCATCTCGGCCGAGCACGGCATTGGCAGCTTGAAGCGCGAGAAACTGGCGCACCACAAATCGCCGGTGGCGCTGCAAGCCATGCGTGCCATCAAGGGTGCGCTGGACCCGCACAACCTGCTGAACCCGGGCCGGGTGCTATCAATAGAGTAGCTGCTTGCGCATATTCCACGGGGTCTATAGCCTTATTTGATGCCTAAAACCTGCACTCCCTTTATTTGACTTTTCAGAGCGTCACCGTGTTACACCTCATTCTTCTGGGCATTGTGTATGTGTCCTTCATCAGCCTGGGGCTGCCCGACGGCATTCTGGGCGTGGCCTGGCCCGCCATCCGCGCCGACATGGGCCAGCCGCTGGCGGCCGTCGGGGCCATCACCATCGCCATGACCATCAGCTCGGCCACGGCCAGCTACTTTGCCGGGGCCATTGCCAAGCGCATAGGCACCGGTGCGGTGGTGGCCACCAGTTGCCTGATGACAGCGCTGGCGCTGATCGGTTTTGCCTATGCACCCTCGTTTGGCTGGCTGGTGGCACTGGCGGTTCCGCTGGGTCTGGGGGCCGGCGCGGTGGACGCGAGCCTGAACCACTTTGTGGCGGCGCACTATTCATCCCGCCACATGAACTGGCTGCACGGTTTTTGGGGCGTGGGCGCCACCACCGGCCCATTGATCATGGGCATGGCACTGGCTAGCAGCACCGGCTGGACGGCCGGCGCGCAAACCATTGGTCTGATTCAGCTAGGCCTGGCCGTGGTGCTGTGGTGCACCTTGTCGCTCTGGTCCAAAGAACACTCCAAGCCCCCGGCCGAGGACAGCGAACACGGTGCCACCACCTTCAAGCCGGTACGCACGCTGGCGCTGTGGCTGGCACCGCTGACCTTCCTGTTCTACGTGGCGGCCGAGATGGGCACCGGCCTGTGGGCCGCCAGTATTCTGATGACCGACCGCGGCCTGTCGCCCACCGACGCAGGCATCTGGGTGTCGGTTTACTTTGGCTCCATCACCGCGGGCCGTTTTGGTGTGGGCCTGGTGGCCAACCGCCTGGGCAACCGCAAGCTGGTGCAGCTGGGCTTGGCCGTGGCCACCGTGGGGGCGGCCGTGTTTGCCGCCCACGGGCTGCTGGGCGCGGCATCCCAGTTGGGGCTGGTGCTCATGGGCCTGGGCTGTGCGCCGGTGTTCCCCTCGCTGATGCACGAAACCGCACGGCGTTTTCCGGATGACATAGCCCGCACCGTGATTGGCCGCCAGATGACGTTTTCCTACATCGGCGGCTCCGTGGTGCCCGCCGCCTTTGGCCTGCTGGCCACCTGGGCGGGCCTCTCTGCGGTGATGCCAGTGGTGGTGGTCTTGCTGATCGCGCTGCTGGCGCTGACCACAGCCCTCAACCGAATGACCTAAGCGCCACAGGCGTACCCTTCCACCCTGCCTCTAGAATTCCGCCATGACCAGCCCATCCTCCGTGCGCCCGGTGCGCAGCCAATACGAAGACTTCATGCGCCATGTGTACACCACGGGCGTCTTCAAATCTGACCGCACCGGCACCGGCACCAAAAGTGTGTTTGGTTACCAGATGCGCTTTGACCTGAATGAAGGCTTTCCGCTGGTGACGACCAAGAAGGTGCACCTGCGCTCCATCATCCAGGAGCTGCTGTGGTTCCTGACCGGTTCCAGCAACAACAACTGGCTCAAAGAACGCGGCGTGAGCATCTGGGACGAATGGGCGAATCCCGAAACTGGGGACCTGGGCCCCGTGTACGGCGTGCAATGGCGCAGCTGGCCCACGCCGGATGGCGGCCACATCGACCAGATTGCCGACGTCATCAAGACCCTGAAGACCAACCCCGACAGCCGCCGCATCATCGTCAGCGCCTGGAACGTGGCCGAGCTCAACAAGATGGCGCTGATGCCCTGCCATGCGTTCTTCCAGTTTTACGTGGCACCGGCCGAGACAGAGGGTGGCAAGGGCAAACTCAGCTGCCAGCTGTACCAGCGCAGCGCCGACATCTTTTTGGGCGTGCCCTTCAACATTGCCAGCTACGCGCTGCTCACCCATATGGTGGCGCAGCAGTGTGACCTGGACGTGGGCGACTTCATCTGGACCGGCGGTGACTGCCATATCTACAGCAACCACCACGAGCAGGTGGAGCTGCAACTGAGCCGCGCACCCCTGGCCTACCCCACGCTCAATATCAAGCGCAAGCCCGAGAGCATCTTCGACTACCAGTTTGAAGATTTTGAGGTGCTGGGCTACGAGAGCCACCCCGCCATCAAGGCGCCCGTGGCGGTGTGAGCATGACGAACGCTGCTGCCTCAAGCCCGCGCCTGCACCTGATTTATGCGCGTGCCGCCAATGGTGTCATTGGCGTGAACGGCACCCTGCCCTGGCATTTGCCCGAAGACCTGGCGCACTTCAAGCGCACCACGCTGGGCTGCCCCGTGATCATGGGGCGCAAGACCTGGGATTCGCTGCCGCCGAAGTTTCGCCCGCTACCGGGGCGCACCAACATTGTGGTGACGCGCCAGCCAGATTGGCATGAAACAGGGGCCCAGCCCGCACCAGACCTGCGCAAGGCGCTACAACTTTGTGAGCAATCTGCGGATGTGTGGGTGATTGGAGGGGCCCAGCTGTACGCACTGGCCGAGCCGCTGGCCAGCACTGCGGTGGTGACCGAGATCGAGCAAGAATTTGCGGGTGATGCCTTTGCACCCACCTTGGGTGAGGCCTGGAAAGAAACCGCCCGCGAGCGCCACGTAGCGGCGAGCGGGCTGGCGTTCAGCTTTGTAACTTACACCCGCGGCTGATACCGTCGGCGGCTTACTTTTTGGTGGCTTGGTGGCCAATGACGCCACCGGCCGCCGCACCTGCCGCGGTGCCCAACACGCCGCCCCCGATGACATTGCCCGCCACGCCACCAATGACGGCACCAACGGCGGTGTTTTTCTCTCGGTTGGTCATGCCGGCGCAACCGCTCAAAACCAGCAGGGCCAGCACAACAGCAGTGCTACGCAGGGAAGTGGAAGTGTTTTTCATGGAACGACCTTGGTATAAAACATCAGCAAACTCTGATGCTTGAAGTATCTGTACGCCACAGTGCGGTGGGTAGCAGACAGCGCCGCAAATAGCCGTAGGTCTTGTCCTACACACAGTCGGGCTGGCGACCCATGGCCGGGGCTCCGGTTTGCAGGCACACTGGGCCACTAGACCAATATCAAGCCGCCATGCCCGTGCTCACCACGTTTCTCGTCGAAGACAGCCCGGTCATTCAGCAGAGCCTGATTGCCACGCTGCAAGAACTCACCCCCGTCACCGTGGTGGGTGTGGCGGAGGACGAACAGGCCGCCCTGCAGTGGCTCTCCGAGCCTGCCCACGGAGTGGATCTTGTGATCGTGGACATTTTTCTGCGCAGCGGCTCAGGCTTGGGTGTGCTGCGTGCGGCCCGGCAGCGCTGGCCACAGCGGCATCTGGTGGTGCTGAGCAACTACGCCACGCCCGACATGCGCACTGTCTGCCTGGCGCTCGGTGCCCAGCAAGTGTTTGACAAATCTACCGAGATTGAGGCGCTGATTCTGTACTGCCAAACCCTGGCGAGTGACAACGTGGCCAACGCGCCCGCCTTCTGATGCCACTACTGGATCAACCCGTTTTTGAGGCCGTAGTAGGTCAGGTCGCTGTTCGACTCCAGGCGCATTTTTTCCATCACCCGGGTGCGGTAGGTGCTCACCGTTTTCACACTCAGCGACATGCTGGTGGCAATGTGGCCCACCGTCTCGCCCCGCGCCAGGCGCAAAAAGACCTGCAGCTCGCGCTCGGACAGCTGGGTGTGCAGCGGTTTGTCGCCCCCATCGGCCAGGCCGTCGGCCAGCAGCTCCGCCACACCGGGCGTGATGTACTTGCGCCCGCGGTGCACGGTGCGGATCGCTTTGACGATGTCCTCGGGGTCGCAGTCCTTGTTGAGGTAACCGCTGGCGCCCTGGCGCAGCAGGGTGGTGGCGTAGTGCACCTCGGCAAAACCGCTCAAGATCAACACCGGCAGGTCGGGCGCCCGCGCCTTGATGGCCACCAGCGCGTCCACCCCGCTGTGGTCGGGCATGGAAATGTCCATCACCATCACGTCCACCTCGCCCTGGCGCACGATGTCCAGCGCTTCGCGGCCGTTCACCGCCTCGGCCACCACCTGAAAGTCCGGCTGGTCGGCAAAAAACTGGCGCAGCCCGGCGCGCACCATGGCGTGGTCGTCAACGATGGCAATCCGAATCATGGGCACGGGAAATTAGTCATGCGGCATGATCCCACAGTTCTCCCCGCGACCGGTCCATGAAAACACTCACCGTCTTTCAACGCAACCCTTGGGTCATGGGGCTGGCCTTCGCCGCCGCCGCCGCCACGGTGTTTATCAGTGAGGCTTCGTACTGGCGCTCGGCCGGCACCTTGCAAGAGCTTAGCGCCATGGGCGCGGCGCGCACCCAGATTCAGGTGTTGGAACGCAGCATGCTGGATGCAGAAACCGGCCAGCGCGGCTACCTGCTGACCCACCGCAAGGAGTACCTGGAGCCATATGCCCAGGCGCTGCTGCGCATTGAAGAGGCCTACCGGGTGCTGGACGCCTATTACGGCAACGACCCCGAATCCCAAGCGCTGCTGCAGCGCCTGCACGGCCTGACCGAGACCAAGCTCTCCGAGCTGGCCCTGACCCTGCGGCTCAATGAAGAAGGCCGCGGCAAGGCGGGCCAGGAAATTCTGATGACCGACATCGGGCGCGAGAAGATGGACGCCATCCGCGCTACCAGTGCCGAGCTGCTGGAGTACCAGACCCGCGCCGTGAGCGCGAGCCGTGCCGAGCTGGATGTCACGCTGGCGCTGGGGCGCTTTGGGGTGGCGCTGCTGAGTGCAATCAGCCTGCTGGCGCTGTTTTTCTACCTGCGCCAATCGCAGGCCCTGAAGCTGCAGCAAATGGAGTTGCAACGTGTGGTGCAGCTGGAACGTGACCGGCTGGAAGTGGAAGTGGCGCACCGCACGGCCGAACTGATCGAGCTGGCGCAGCACTTGCAAACCGCCCGCGAAGACGAACGTCAGCGCCTGGCGCGCAACCTGCACGATGAGCTGGGGTCGCTGCTGACCTCGGCCAAACTGGACGCCGCTCGTATCAAGTCGCGCCTGGCCAACACCGCCCCCGAAGCCCTGGAGTTGCTGGTCCACCTGGTGGGTACGCTCAATACCGGTATTGCACTGGGGCGGCGCATCATCGAAGACCTGCGCCCCTCGTCACTCAGCAACCTGGGTCTGGTGGCCACACTGGAGATTTTTGCCCGCGAGTACGCGGCCCAATCGGGCGTGGCGGTGCATTGCCAGCTGGAACCTGTGCCCCTGCGCCCATCGGCCGAACTGGTGGTGTACCGGCTGGTGCAAGAGGCCATTACCAACATCACCAAGTACGCCCAGGCGCGCAATGTCTGGATCGAGCTGTGCAGCCGCGCCGGCCAGGTGGAGGTGTCGGTGCGCGACGACGGTCTGGGTTTTGACACCGGCACCAAACCCCAGTCGGCCTACGGCCTGGTGGGCATGCGTTTTCGGGTGGGGGCCGAAGGTGGCAGCCTGCATCTGCAGTCCCGCCCCGGGCAGGGCACGCAGATTCTGGCGCGCCTGCCGCAGCACACACCACCGCCGGCCTGAGCCTGTCAGATTGGTCCTACGCGCACCTGCGCGCTTGGCCCACACGCACACGGCGGGCTGCCTGATCGCCATTCCAGCCCATGGCAAGCACACTGGGGCATCCCTTTTAGGAGCCCCGAAATGCTGCACTACGCCGTTGTCTTTTTTGTCATTGCCCTGATCGCTGCCCTGTTTGGCTTTGGTGGCATCGCCGCCAGCGCGGTCGAGATTGGCAAGATTTTGTTCTTTGTGTTCCTGGTGCTCGCCGTGGTGAGCTACCTGTTCGGGTTCTTCCGAAAAAACTGATCCCTTCCCGTGTGCCCACCGGTAGTGGGGCCCTTTCACTACCTTGTCCATCCGGACGTCTATTCACCCATCCATTGGAGATTCACCATGAACTTTCGCACTATCCTCGCCCTGACCTTTGCCGCCCTGCTCACCCTGACTGCCACCGGCTGCGCCGTCCAACGCGGGCAGTCCACCGTGGGCGCCTATGTCGATGACACGGCCATCACCACCGCCGTGAAGAGCCGCTTTGTAGAAAACAAGACCGTCGATGCCGCCGCCATCAGCGTGGAAACGCTCAACGGCACCGTGATGCTGTCCGGCTTTGCCAAGAGTGGCGACGAGAAAGCCACCGCCGCCACGCTGGCTTGGGGCGTCAAGGGCGTGAAGGCGGTCAAGAACGAAATCACCGTTCGTCCTTGATCCTGGGGGGCCGTCGGCCCCCGTTTTCCTCTCTCTATCACTTCACCAAGGGAACACCATGAACTGGGATCGCATTGAAGGTAACTGGAAACAACTGACCGGCCGCGCCAAAGAACAATGGGGCCAACTCACCGACGACGACCTCGACGTCATCGCCGGGCGCCGGGACCAGCTCGCAGGCAAGATCCAGGAGCGTTACGGCGTTGCCAAAGACGAAGCCGAGCTGCAACTGGCCGCCTGGGAACGCAAGGCGACCGACGCCTGGTTTGTCAAAAAAGACTAAGCCAGCCAGGCCCGCACGCCCTCCATACCGCAAGGCATGGAGGGCGTTTTTCCATGTTGGACCGCCCCGGGCATCTGATGCAGAATGGACGCGTCACACATTGCAGGTTGGGAACATTCTGTGTACTCACGCTCCAGCTTTGAAACCAAGGTGCTCGCCGCATTTGTGGCCGCTGCCTGTGTGGTCTCTGCACTCATCACAGCCGCCTGGAAGCTGGCCCAAGACGCCACCGACGCCGCCAGTTTGGTGGCGCACACCCACCAAGTGCTGGGTAATGTGGCCTACATCCGTGCGGACACCCTCCAGATTGAACTGAGCACGCAGAGCTTTCGGGTCTCTGGTGACCCAGCCCACATCACAGAGCGCGACCTGCGCATTGCGGCCCGCGAGAAGACACTGGCCCAACTGCAACAGCTGACCCTGGACAACCCGCCACAACAGGCGCGCTGGTCCCAGCTGCGGGCCGTGATCGACCAACGCTTGGCCATTTCCAGGCAGGTGGAGATGCTGCGCAAAACACAAGGCATGGAGGCCGCCAACGCCTTTGTCGCCAGCGCCCCCTTGCGCGAGACCCGTGCGCTGGTCAATCACTTGTTGCAAGCCCTGGAGCAGGAAGAAAACCGCTTGCTGTCGGCGCGTGACAAGGAGCAGTCCGCCACCCGGGCCGTGATGGTTTACATGGGGCTGCTGGTGGCTGGGCTGTTGTTCGCCTTGCTGGCGGCCACCTATGTGCTGATACGGCGCCAGCTGCAAGACACCCGGGCCAGCCAGCGCGCCCTGGCGGACAACGAAAGAAACCTGGCCACCACGCTGAATTCGATTGGCGACGCGGTGCTGGCGACCGATTTGCAAGGCCGTGTCAGGCGCATGAATCCGGTGGCGGAGCAACTGACTGGCTGGGACCTGGAGGCCGCTGTCGGCAAACCCGTGACCGAAGTTTTTTACATCGTCCACGAATACACGCGTGCCCCCGCGCCTGACCCGGTGGCCCAGGTACTGGCGACCAACGAAGTGCAGCAACTGGCCAACCACACGGTCCTGGTAGCGCGCGACGGGCGTGAATGCCCCATTGCCGACAGCGCAGCGCCCATCCGCAACGGCGAAGGCCAAATGACGGGGGTCGTGCTGGTGTTTCGCAATGAAACAGTGGCACGCCGGGCCCAGCGTGCCATTCATGACTACAACACCTTGTTGGAACAGCGGGTGCAGGAGCGAACGCTGCAATTGCATGAGAGTGAAGGCCATTTGCAAAGCGTGATCAGCAATGTGCCCGCCATGATTGCGTATGTGGACGCGCAGCAGCGGTATGTGTATGTCAACCAGCAGTACCGCGAACGGTTTGCCCCGGAGCACGCCGACATCACCTGCTGCACCGTGCGCGAAATTTTGGGGGAAGCACGCTACGCGATTGCCGCCCCGCTGATTGCCAAAGTGCTGGCGGGAGAAAACCAGACCTATGACTGGCAGCCCTTTCCCGGTGTGTGGCAGGTCATTCAATACATCGCCAAACGCAATGCCCCGGGCGAGGTGAGCGGCTACTACGTGCTGGGCAATGACATCACCGCACGCAAGCGGGCGGAGGAAGATATTCAGTCGCTCAACACCACGCTGGCACAGCATGTGCGCCAGCTGGAACATGCCACCCGCGCGCTGAAAACCCTGAGTGCAGGCAACCGCGCCATGTTGCGAGCCACCACCGAGCAAGACCTGCTGAACCATATGTGCGAGGCCATCGTGAACGCAGGTGGCTACGGCATGGCCGTTGTCTGGTACCGGCTGGATGATCCCCAGCAGTCGCTGCTGGCCATGGCCGAGAACGGCTACCCCGATGGCATCGCCGCCTTGCGGCAGCTCAAAGCCACCTGGGCAGACAAGCTCCACGGCCAGGGGGTCGTGGGTGCTGCCATACGCAGCGGCCAAACGCAGGTGGTGGCGGATATGGCCACCGATGCCAGCTACGCGCCCTGGCGCGCGCAGGTGCGCGGTGCAGCGTCGGCCCTGGCATGTCCTATTTGGGTAGACGGCATCGTCATCGGCGCCATGGCCATCTACGACGTGGAGGCCGACACCTTTGGTACGGACGAGGTGGCGCTGCTCGGCGAATCTGCCGACGACCTGGCCTTTGGCATTACCACCTTGCGGGCGCGCGCCGAGCAACAGAGAACCCAGGACGCGATGTACCAACTGACACGGTATGACGCGCTAACGGGGCTGCCCAACGAGACCCAATTCACCGAACTGCTGTCCACCACCATCGCGTCCAGCACACGCAGCGGGCAGTCTTTTGCCGTGCTGCAGGCCAATATTGAACGCCTGAGCGAAATCAACGATGCCCTGGGCTTCAGCCATGGGGACCATATGCTGCAGCAGTTTGGGGAGCGCATCAGCGCCGCAGCACCGGCACACGCCAGTGTGGCCCGGCTGCGCGGGGACGAGTTCGCCATCCTGCTGCCCGGCAGTGACACCGCGTCAGCGCTGGCAGTTGTGCAACGGCTTAACGACTTGCTGGCCCGACCATTCCCGGTGGCAGATATCGCACTGCAGGTGTCCGCCCGCATAGGGGTGAGCCTGTTCCCGGCGCACGGAAACACCCCACACGACCTGTACCGCCACATGGACATTGCGGTGCACCAGGCCAAGAAAACGGGCATGCCCCATGTGGTGTTTGACCCGCACCAAAGCCAGGACCAGACCCAACGCCTGAACCTGGCAGGAGAGCTGCAGCGCGCGATCGCGGCTGGCGATTTGATGCTCTACCTGCAACCCAAAGTCGAGATGCAGACCGGCCGTGTGTGTGGTGCCGAAGCCCTGGTGCGCTGGAAACATGCCGAGCGGGGGATCATTCCCCCAGGCGAATTCATTGGCTTGGCCGAACATACAGGCCTGATTAAGCCGCTCACGGAGTGGGTGATCCAGAGCGGTGTGCGGCTTCTCAAACAGTGGGAAGAGCAGCAAAGCGCCATGCCGATTGCCATGAACCTGTCTGCCCGCAACTTGCGGGACGAGACGCTGCTGGAGCAGATCCGGAACTGGCGTGCCGCTGCGGGGCTGCGCACCGGGCTGCTGGAGCTGGAGATCACCGAGAGCGCAGTGATGGAAGATGCCGAGCTGGCCCTGCGGGTGCTACAGGGCCTGCAAGCCGACGGTATACCGCTCTACATCGACGACTTTGGCACGGGTTATTCGTCCTTGAGCTACCTGCAGAAATTGCCCGTGAGTTACATCAAGATCGACCAGTCTTTCGTGCGGCAGATGCAGACCAACAAGGACTCTGCCCTGATCGTGCGCTCCACCATCGACCTGGTGCACGACCTGGGCCGCCATACCGTCGCCGAGGGCGTGGAGACGCAGGAACAGTGGGACCTGCTGCTCGCCATGGGCTGCGACATCGCGCAGGGCTACTTCATCGCCAGGCCCATGCCGGCGGAAATGTTTCAGGATTGGGTGCGCAGCTACCAAGCGCAACGCTGAGCCAGGCCACCAGGTCCGGGTAGCGGCAAGGGCCAGGTGCCTCTGGCATGGTGCGAAAATGCGGTGCTGATACTACATGCGTCGACCTCCACGCCCCTCACCCGATACTGCCCACCGCCATGAAACTTGCCACCTGGAACGTGAACTCTTTGGGCGTGCGCCTGCCGCAAGTGCTGGACTGGCTGGCCGCCAACCCTGTCGATGTGCTGGCCCTGCAGGAGCTCAAACTCACCGACGACAAATTCCCCGCCGACGCCTTTACCGCCGCAGGCTACCAGGCCCAGTGGTTTGGCCAGAAGACCTACAACGGCGTGGCCTTGCTCACCCGTACCCCCGCCACCGATGTGCTCAAAAACATCCCCGGCTTTGACGACGACATGGCGCGTGTCATCACCGGCACGGTGGACGGCATACGCGTGATTGGCGCCTACTTCCCCAACGGGCAGGAGCCCGGCAGTGACAAGTTTGAGTACAAGATGGAATGGCTCACCGCGCTGCGCCGCTGGGTCAAGGACGAGCTGACCCGGCACCCGCAGCTGGTGCTGATGGGCGACTACAACATCACCTTTGACGACGACGACGTGTGGGACCCCGAAGCCCTGTTCGAGACCATCCACTGCACCGAAGAAGAACGCTACCACCTGCGCGCACTCATCTCCCTGGGTCTGCACGACAGCCACCGCTTGTTCGACCATCCGCCCAAGAGCTTTAGCTGGTGGGACTACCGCGACGCGGGCTTTCGCCGCAATCGCGGCCTACGCATCGACCACATTCTGGTGAGCGAAGCCCTGCGCTCCCGCGTGACCGCCTGTGCGATTGACAAACAGCCCCGCAAAAACGAACGCCCCAGCGACCACGCGCCGGTGGTGGTGGAGATAGCGCCGGCCGCATAAACAAAAAGCCGACGCATGCGCCGGCTTTTTGCTATGGTTTCAGGAGCTGCTCGCGCAGTATCCATAAGGTCTAGAGCCCTAAATTGCTCTAAATTACTCCAAGCCCAACTCCTGGATCTTGCGGGTGATGGTGTTGCGGCCAATGCCTAGCTTGTGCGCCGCCTCGATGCGGCGGCCCTTGGTGTTGGCCAGTGCCGCCAGAATCAGGCGCGACTCGAAGCGGCGGGTCAACGTGTCCCACACCTCGGGCTGGCCGGAGCCCAACAAAGCCACGGCCTCGGTCTCCAGCTCGGCCTCCCAGCCTTCCAGCGGGCCATGCGCAGCCGCGGCCCGGGCCAGCACATGCGACAGGTCTTCGGACTCGTGTGCAGCGGCAGGCACATGGGTGTGCGGGTCCAGCGGCACATCCTTGAGCTGGGCTTCGGGCGCTGCGGTAAGCACAGGCTTGGCCTGCAGGGGCTCGCCGGACTCCGAACGGCCCAGGCTCACCTCAGGCGGCAAGTCCTTGCGTTCAATCACCTGGGCCGGGGCCATCACGGTGAGCCAGTGGCAGATGTTCTCCAGCTGGCGCACGTTGCCGGGGAAGCCAAAGCCCTCCAGCCAAGCCAGCGCCAAATCAGAAATACGCTTGGGCTCCACGCCCAGTTGTTTGGCGCTTTGCTGCAGGAAGTGGCGTGTCAGCATAGACACGTCTTCCTTGCGCTCGCGCAGCGCGGGCAGGCGCAGACGGATCACGTTCAGGCGGTGGAACAAGTCCTCGCGGAACACGCCGTCTTTGACGCGTTGTTCCAGGTCTTGGTGGGTCGCAGCAATCACGCGCACATTCGATTTAACCGCGCTGTGGCCACCCACGCGGTAGAAATGGCCGTCGCTCAAGACGCGCAGCAAACGCGTTTGCAGCTCAAACGGCATGTCGCCAATTTCGTCGAGGAACAGCGTGCCGCCATCGGCCTGCTCAAAACGACCACGGCGCATGGTTTGTGCACCGGTGAAGGCGCCGCGCTCATGGCCGAAGAGTTCGCTCTCCAGCAGGTCTTTGGGAATGGCGGCGGTGTTGATAGCCACAAACGGGCCATCGGCGCGCGGCGAATGTTTGTGCAGCGCACGCGCCACCAGTTCTTTGCCGGAGCCCGATTCGCCGGTGATCATGACCGTCACATTGCTCTGGCTCAGGCGGCCAATGGCGCGGAACACGTCCTGCATGGCGGGCGCCTGGCCCAGCATCTCGGGCGACTCGGCCATGCGCTCTTCGCTGACCTCTTCGCGCTGGCTTTCTTCCACCGCGCGGCGGATCAGCTCCACTGCTTTGGGCAGATCAAACGGCTTTGGCAGGTATTCAAACGCGCCGCCCTGGAAGGCGCTCACAGCGCTGTCCAGGTCCGAGAAGGCCGTCATGATGATGACGGGCAACCCAGGGTGTTTGGCTTTGACTTTCTCTAACAGGTCCAGGCCCGAACCACCGGGCATGCGAATGTCGCTGACCAGGATTTGGGGGCCTTCATCGTCCGCGGCCGTGGCCAGGGCACTCAGTACATCGCGTGGATTGGAAAAGCTGCGCGTGGGCAAATGCTCGCGCAACAGCGCCTTCTCCAGCACGAAGCGGATGGACTGGTCATCATCTACGATCCAAATCGGCTTCATGTTGTGGCGCACCCTTGTGTTCTTGTGTTTACGGTAACGGAATCAGAATTTTGAAGTCCGTTCGGCCCGGCACGCTATCGACTTCGATCAGACCGTGGTGTTGCTGAACAAAGGTTTGCGCCAATGTCAGCCCCAGCCCCGAACCACCCTCTCTGCCCGACACCAGCGGGTAAAAAATGCGGTCCCTGATCGAATCTGGCACGCCAGGTCCGTTGTCGATCACATGCAATTCCAATGCCAACCGATAACGCTGCTTACCGAACGTTACTTGCCGGGTCACACGGGTGCGAAACGTGAGGTTGGCATCCCCAGCGGCAATGCGCTCTGCGAGCGCCTGGCAGGCGTTGTGGGCGATGTTGAGCACGGTCTGGATCAGCTGTTCGCGGTCGCCTCGAAACTCGGGAATGGACGTGTCGTAATCACGCACGACACGCAAGCCGCGCGGGAACTCCGCGAGGATGAGGGAGCGCACACGCTCGCACACTTCATGGATGTTCACGTCGCCCACGAGGTGCGGGCGGCGGTGTGGGGCCAGCAGGCGGTCCACCAAGCTTTGCAGGCGGTCCGCTTCGTGAATGATGACCTGCGTGTATTCGATCAGCTCGGGCGACTCCATCTCCATTTCAAGCAGCTGCGCGGCACCACGGATGCCGCCCAACGGATTCTTGATCTCGTGGGCCAGGTTGCGGATCAGTTCTTTGTTGGTCTGGGCCTGCTCGGCCAGGCGCTCTTCGCGGTCCTGGCGGGCCTGCTGCTCCAGCGGCACCATCTCGATGATGATGTCTTCCGATTGTTCGGTGCGGGTCACGATCACATGCACGGGCATGGGTTCATGCGCAGCACGCTTGAGCCAGGCGTCGTAGCGCAGCGCGGCAAAGGCGTTCTCTGAGGCGCCTTCCAAGGCGCTTTGCAAAGACGCGGGCTCGGTAAACAGCTCGGCAAAACTGGAGCCCAACAGCATGCGGCGGGAGGTACCCAAGGCGTCCTCCAGGGCGGCATTGGAGAACAACACACGGGCATCCACATGGACCACGGCTACCAAAGTGGCGAGCAGGTCAAAAGACGCAAAGTATTCAGAAACGAATTCGGGTCGGTTCACGGCAAGAGACTTGGGAAGGCTGCGCGCAGTAGGCACGCAGCGACAGGCTTATTTGACGGAGGCCAGGGGCGCGTTGGATGCGGGCACACGGCCCAGTTCGCGGCGAATGCCGGCAATGTCGCTCTCGTTGCGGGCAATGGCGGCCTTAAGCTCGGCCACCCGGTCCAGGTATTTTTGGTGGTTGCGCGCCTCAGGCCCTAGCTTTTCGGGCTCGCCATTGTTGTATTCCTTGACGAGCTCAATCTGGCGCGCCTCGGCCTTTTTCAGCTCAGCTTCCAGAATCAAGCGGGCATCGGAGTCCTTGGCACGCTGGTCGGACGAATCAATACGTGGCGCCGCAGCTCCGCCACCGCTAGAAGCGACTTTGACTCCAGCGCTGGCCGCTGGCTTGGTGGACTGCACCACGGTCACATTGCCCCCGGAGACCAGCTTGCAGTTTTTGGCCTGCGCTTCAGTCACCGTGTTGGTGTACTCGTTACCACACCGGTAAATGCGGTCCTGCGCCAACGCAGAAGTGGCGCACGCCAAGGTCATCCAGGAAATCAAAAAGGTGGTTTTCATGCAGTGTCCGCGCCAACAGGGCCTAAGCGCTAGATTCAGTATGCGCCAAAAAGTGCCCAAAAACAAAAAGTGCCCCAGTATCCATGCGGATTGGACCGGAATCTGTGTCACTTTGTTCGCAAAAAAAAGGACGGCTTGCGCCGTCCTTTTGTCCTGCAGCGCTGCCATAACGGCAGCAGGCATTACAGGGAGTAGTACATGTCGTACTCAACAGGGTGCACCGACATGCGGTAACGGGTCACTTCTTGCATCTTCAAGTCGATGTAAGCATCGATCATGGAGTCAGTGAACACACCACCCTTGGTCAGGAACGCGCGGTCCTTGTCCAGATGCTCCAGCGCTTGGTCCAGGCTGTGGCACACGGTTGGGACTTTTGCATCTTCCTCGGGAGGCAGATGGTACAAGTCTTTGGTAGCAGCTTCGCCGGGATGGATCTTGTTTTCCACGCCGTCCAGACCCGCCATCAACAGGGCAGCAAAGCCCAGGTAAGGGTTCATCAATGGATCGGGGAAGCGGGCTTCCACGCGACGGCCCTTGGGGTTCGCCACAAAGGGGATGCGGATCGATGCGGAACGGTTCTTGGCGGAGTACGCCAGCTTGACCGGGGCTTCGAAGTGAGGAACCAGACGCTTGTAGCTGTTGGTGCCGGGGTTGGTGATGGCGTTCAGGGCACGTGCGTGCTTGATGATGCCGCCGATGTAGTACAGCGCGAAGTCGGACAGACCTGCGTAGCCGTCGCCGGCGAACAGGTTCTTGCCGTCTTTCCACACGGACTGGTGCACGTGCATGCCGGAACCGTTGTCACCGTGGTAAGGCTTGGGCATGAAGGTGGCGGTTTTGCCGTAGGCATTGGCCACGTTGTGCACCACGTACTTTTGCAGCATGGTCCAGTCAGCGCGTTCCACTAGGGTGGAGAAACGGGTGCCGATTTCGTTTTGGCCAGCGCCCGCCACTTCGTGGTGGAACACTTCAACCGGGATGCCCAGGGATTCGAGGATCAGGGACATCTCGGCGCGCATGTCTTGCGTGCTGTCGACAGGAGGTACGGGGAAGTAACCGCCCTTGGTGGTGGGACGGTGGCCGCGGTTGCCGCCTTCGAGCTTGGTGCCGGTGTTCCAGGGTGCTTCGTACTCGTCCACTTCGTAGAACGTGTGGTTGGGGTCAGTGCTCCAGCGGACGCCGTCAAAGATGAAGAATTCTGGCTCAGGACCGAAGTAGGCTGCATCGCCAATACCGGAGGCCTTCAGGTAGGCTTCAGCGCGCTTGGCAATGGAACGGGGGTCGCGGTCATAAGACTTGCCGTCCGAAGGCTCAACCACATCACAGTTCATGATGATGGTGGTTTCTTCGAAGAAGGGGTCGATGTTGGCGGTGTTGGGATCGGGCATGAGCAACATGTCCGACGCTTCAATGCCTTTCCAGCCAGCGATGGAAGAACCGTCGAATGCGTGGCCGGAAGTGAACTTGTCTTCATCAAAATGCGAGACGGGCACGGTGGTGTGCTGCTGCTTGCCACGGGTATCGGTGAAACGGAAGTCAACGAATTTGACCTCGTTTTCCTTCACCATCTTCATTACGTCTGCGACGGTCTTGGCCATCAAATACTCCTGTTGCACGGTTGTAAAAAGAATTGCCCTGCCCACAATGCAGCTTTTGTGCCAAAGGCCACGGCCCCGGCAATTAGGCAAACGTCCTTATTTTGCCCTGAGAAAACCCGCATTTTCGACAGTGCACCGTAAAGAAGCGCGCTGGTAACCCCCTGCGATGCCAACAAAGCACCAATTTGGTGCAATCAAAGAATGCACCAAAGGCATGCCTGTTTAGTTGCGCACCAATTCGGGGCCCAATGACATACCCATGTTTTGAAGGGCCATACGCAGTGCAGCAAAGGCCGGCTCCACCACTGCAGGTGCGCCCTTGACACCCAACTCGATGTGGCGCCCCCACTCGGGGTGGTCCACGCTGGGCAGACTGAACACCTTGATGGCGTAGTCGCGCTCCAGGGTTTCCATGAGCGGCGTGAGGGCCGACTCCATGGCACCAAAAACAATCACGGAACGCTCCAGATGCGCCTCACGCACAAACAGGTGGGCATAACGCGCATCCAGCACGGAGGCCACCATGGGCCAGGCCATCACCGGAAAACCGGGGACAAAGTGGACATGGCCGCCACCCTGGCCCAGACAACTGAAGCCCGGAATCTTGTTGTAGGGGTTGGGAATGATCTCGGCCCCCTGCGGAAACGTGCCCATGTTGAGCCGGTGCACATTGTCGGCACGGTCGGGTTCATATGGCAGGCCTTGCTCCTGGGCCACGTCTTGCATACGTTCGCGTATCAGCACCTCCGCCTGCGGATGCAGCACCAGCGGCAGGCCCAGCGCCCGGCCTGCACACTGGCGGGTGTGGTCATCGGGCGTGGCGCCAATGCCGCCAAACGAAAACACCACGTCCCCCGAGGCAAAGGCGCGCTGCAGGGTCTGGGTGATGCGTTCAGGGTCGTCGCCCACATAGTCGGCATAGGCGACAGACAGGCCTCGCGCCGACAGCAGCTCGATGGCTTTGGCCAGGTGTTTGTCGGCCCGTTTACCCGAGAGGATTTCGTCCCCGATGATGACCAGCCCAAAATTCATGGCAACTCCAACACATCCGCCACCGGCAAGGGTTCCTGCACAGCCACTGCGGCCTGTTCCAGCCGCAACTGCTGCAGCGCCGCCAGGCAATAGTGAGTGAACCAGAGCGACGAGAACGCAAAGATCAATGTGTACAGCCAAATGGAAAGGGGCACCAGCACCGGGGCCAGCGCCACCGCCACAAAACCGATCGACCACACCAGGCTGGGCGCAGCACCCAGGTAACCCGTGAAGATGCCCATGCCCAGCAACCACCAGCGGTGGCGGCGCATCAGGGTGTGGCGCTCCTCGGTCGTGGCGTGGTCTGCCAGCGCGTCAAACGCCAACACGCGGTAAGTGAGCCAGCCCCAAATGAGCGGAGGCAGCACCAGCACCAGCGGTGGCACAAACCACAGGGGCATGGACAGCAGCAAGAGCACCAGCGCGATGAGGCTGGCGCTCAGGCCCCACAACACGCTCACCAGGTACGACGCGCCCCCCGTGCGCTCCAGCGCGGGAAAGCGGCGTTGCGTGACCAGCCGCACGATCATGGGGGTCATCAAGGTAGCCACCAGCAGCAGGCTGGCAACCACAATCATCGGCGTGGCCAGTGCAATCACGATCAGCGGCACCAACACGGTCTTGAGCTTGCCCGCGCCAATGGATTCGAGCCAGGCCCAGAGCTGGTTGAGCAGGTCCGAGGATTCCAGCAGCCCCTGCACGGCGGCCAGCGCGGGGTCCATGTAGAAATAACCCAGGCCGGCGATCAGACCAATCACCAGCAACAGCGGCAGCAGGGAGAGCCCGATCACCTTGGGGTGCAGGCAGTAGGCAACCGAGCGCCAAAACGCATCGAGCATGGCATTCATGCTTTACTCCTTGGCTTGCACAGCCACCAGCTCTTCGGCGCTGAGCCAGCGCCATTGGCCAGGGGCCAGATCGGCAGGCAAGGCCACACCACCGATGCGGGAGCGGTGCAAGCCCTCCACGCGGTTGCCCACCGCGGCCAGCATGCGCTTGACCTGGTGGTACTTGCCTTCGGTCAGGGTCAGGCGCAGGTGAAATTCGCTCACAGCCTCGCAGGCAGCGGCGCGCACCGGTGCCGGGTCGTCGTCCAGCACCACACCGGCTAGCAGCTTTTGCACTTGACGCTCGTCCAGCGCATGCTTGACGGTGACTTCGTAGACCTTGGGCACATGGTGTTTGGGTGAACTCATGCGGTGGATGAACTTGCCATCGTCCGTGAGCAGCAGCATGCCAGTGGTGTCCTGGTCCAGCCGGCCCACCGCCTGCACGCCCTGCACTGCCGCTTTTTGCGGCCGCAGGCGCAGAGGCGATGGCAGCAAGGTGTAAATGCTGGGGTAGGTCGAAGGTTTTTGCGAACACTCGGTACCGGCCGGTTTGTGAAGCACCAGATAGGCCTTCTCAAAGTACTGCCAGTCCACACCCTGCACCTTGAAGCGCAGGCCCTCTGCTACAAATTCTGTAGCTGCTTGCGCAATAGTGACGGGGGCTAGAGCACTATCTGGCATATAAACCTGAACCAGACCCTGTTGGATCAAACCGGCGCAGACCCGGCGCGTGCCAAAGCCCTGTGAATAGAGAATTTCCTGAAGCTGCATGGTCCCTAGTATCGCAGCCACAATCCGATAAACTGCAAAGCGTCCCCCCGCCCAACGAAAGCCCGCCTCATGTCTGATGATTTGGTGTTTAGTGACGAGCAAGCCGAAACCAGCAGCCGCAAGGCCCTGCCGCCCTGGCAGATTCTGGTGGTGGACGACGAGCCTGCCGTGCACGAAGTCACCAAGCTGGTCATGTCGGACTTTGAAATGGACGGGCGTGGCCTGCACTTCACCCACTGCTACAGCGCCGCCGAAGCCCGCATCGTGCTGGCAGAACGCACCGACATTGCGCTAATCCTGCTCGATGTGGTGATGGAATCGGAACACGCCGGGCTGGAGCTGGCGCGCCACATTCGCGAAGACCTGGGCAACCTCAATGTGCGCATCATCCTGCGCACCGGCCAGCCCGGGCAGGCGCCCGAAGAGCAGGTGATCCGCGATTACGACATCAACGACTACAAGGAAAAAACCGACCTCACGCGGCGCAAGCTGATCACGGTGTTTTACGCCGGGCTGCGCGCCTACCGCGACCTGATGCGCATCGAACAGGCCAGCCTGGGGCTGCGCCGCTCCATCGAGGCCATCAGCCAGGTCTGCGACTCACGCAATCTGCGCAGTTTTGCATCGGCGGTGCTGGAGCAGGTGAATTACCTGCTGGACCTGCATGGCGAGGGCCTCTGCGCCAGCCGCGTCTCCGCCTACACCGCCAACGCCACCCAAGGGCAGCTCAAGGTGCTGGCCGCCACCGAAGCCTATTCCCAACTCATGGTGGATGAAGAGGTGCGCAACCTGCCGGAGGGTGTGCAAACGGCCATTACCCGGGCGCTGCTGGAGAAGGTCAGCCACCATGGCGAGCGTTATTACGCGGGTTATTTCAAAACCAAGGCCGGCAGCGAGAGCCTGATCTACATGGAGTTTGCCGAGGCGGTGAGTGAGCAGGCCCGGGAGCTGCTGGAGCTGTTTTCCCGCAACGTGGCCATCACCTACGACGGCCTGCTGCTGCGCGATGACACCGAAACCGCGCAACGCACCACCATCTGCATTCTGGGTGGTGCCATTGAGAAACGTTGCAATGAATCGTCGTCCTTGCATTTGCAGCGCGTGGGGGACATTGCAGCCCTGCTGACCGCGGCCACAGGCGGTACCGAACAAGAGGTGGAGCTGATGCGGGTTGCGGCCACCTTGCACGATGTGGGCAAGGCCTGCATTCCCGACCACATCCTGACCAAACCCGGCCCCCTGACACCGGAAGAATGGGCCACCATGCAAACCCACGCGCAAGAGGGCCATGCGCTGTTGTCGCACTCCCGCTCCCGCGTCCACACGCTGGGCGCCCAAGTGGCACTGGAACACCACGAGCGCTGGGATGGCAGCGGCTACCCGCAGGGCCTGGCTGGCAACGCGATCAGCCTGGCCGGGCGTATTGCGGCAGTGGCGGATGTGCTGGACTCGCTGGTCTGCGCCAGTTGTTACAAACCGGCTTGGCCCTTACCCGACGCGCTTAACTACCTGTTGGCGCAATCAGGCACCCACTTCGACCCCCAACTGGTGGCATTGGTACAGGCCCAGCGACAGGCCATTGAGGCTATATACGCGGGCTGAAGCGCCATGTAAACTTTCATCCAAATAACTGAGCCACACAAAGATGGCGTCATTTACAGGGTGGTGTTTGATGTTGCTTTCTTTTGTTTTGGGGGTTTTGGCGGGTGCCGCTCTGCTCTTGTGGCGCAACCGCTACGTGGAGCGACAGCGTCGCCGCATTCCCTCCAGTTGGCCCCTCAAAACCCGCCCTCTCGTCAACACCCAGGAACGGCGTGTCTGGATCTGGTTGACCAAGGTGATGTTCGACCAGCACATCCTCATCAAACTGCCCGTCACCCGCTTCACCGCCCCCGCCAACCAAGCCGAAGCGACCCACTGGTACAAGCTGCTGAACGGCGTGTACTGCACCTTCACCATCTGCAGCCTGGACGGCAAGGTCATCGGCTGTGTGGATGTTCCGGGCCCCAATGGTCTGTCCATGGGCAACCAGACCCTCAAGCACAGCCTGCTGGACCAGTGCAGCATCCGCTATTGGGTGGTAGACCCGAGCAACCTGCCGCACCTGAGCCAAATCCGCGCGGCCTTTTTGGGCGAGCAGGCCGCCCAGACCACAGCCAGCCAGCCACTGGACTCACGGTTTCAGGATGTGCGCGAGCACTTGCATGCGGTGGTGACACGCCGCCGTCAAAGCAAAGGCAACGACGCCACACCCTCGGGGCTCACGCCTTTGACCATGCCTGAATTCCCGGAGAGCCGCTTGGCCTCCGGCTGGGAGCTCAATTCCTTTGTGAGTCCCTTAGACAGCCGTATTGACGAACTCAAGCACTGAACAAGGCAGGCGGGGCGGCGCCTATTGCCTGCTCGGTCAGGCACTACGTAAGCTGGCCTGTACGTCCCGGTCAAACTGCTGAATGGCGGCCTGGGTCAAGGCATCGGTGCTCCAGGCCAGCAAGCTGGCGGGCGGCAAGGTCACCGCCGCAGCCCCCAATCCCATCAGTTGGGCCAATACGTCGGGAGACTTGATGCTCGCGGCCAGCAACTGTGGACCACTGCCCTGCTGCGCCACACACGCCTGCATCAGCGCCCACACATTGCGCCCATCGTTGACCAGGCGCCCCACATAGGGCGCCACGTAGTCGGCCCCCATGTCACGGGCCCAGAGCAGTTGGACAGGGTTGGACAAACCCGTCAGCAAGACATCTTGTCCCTGTGCCTTGACCCACCGAATACAAGCCTCCCAGTCGGGTGCGCAGGGCAACTTGACTGTCAGCTGCACGGACAAGCGCTGCGACAGCTCCCGCAAAGACCCCAGCCACGATTCCGCCTGTGTGAGGTCGCTGCTGGGGAGCTGCAGCATGAGCTCGGCAAATGCATGGTCCGCCGCCGCCCGCAGCAAATCGATATAGGTTGGCAGGTTCACGGGCAGCCCAGCCTGGTGCACCAGGCTAGGGTTGGTCGTGACACCACGCACAGCCGGGCAGCCCGAAGGCAGCTTCCAACTGCCCACGTGGGCTGAATCCAGGTAAATCTTCACAGCGCTGTCCTTTAAAGAATCACACCCTTGCAATACATCGCGTTGCCGTAGGCGGTGGCTTCACCACTCTGCACAATCAGGCTAGCACCCTTGATCTTGTCGTAAAACGCAAACCGCTCTACCGGCTCGACTCGCGCGGAAGGCAGACCCTGCGTCTGCAGCAAATGCACGATAGCCTGCTGTGCGTCCGTGCGATGGCTGTCGGGCTGGTGACACACCCGCATATAGGCAGCCGGGCTGGCCACATCTTCTGCCAGAGGAATGACCGACAACACCGCGCGGCTCACCCGCTCCAGCGAATGGCCCGGCAAACGCACCAGCGGTTTGCCGGCACTCAAAAAATCGGCCGTGAAGTTGGCATCCACCACGGCCACCCACTCCCCGTGCCCCATGGCAGACAAATGCATGAGAAGTTCCGGGGTCAAGAGCGGATCGATACCTTTTAACATGCGATAAGCTCCAAAGAAACCAGATACTGGATATTCAACGTATCAAAAGAGTAAGCGAGACGAATGAGGGTGGGATGCATGAAAAACCTGTGGTGAGATCGTGCCTGAGCATGCCAGACACAGCATTCCAATCATATTAGTAAAACTACTTGATTTATTTATAGGTTTTTTTGGTGTAATACACAACAACCTTTTATAAGGTCGATCAAGCGCACATTTGCGCAAAAGCGTACCAACAATCAAAGCCAGCGGCATAACCAAGTGCACAGTGCTGGTTTAAGCTGCAGCGCTTGGCCGGGCCACGCCACTGAGCAGCAAACAGAACGAGAAACACATGACCGCATCAATTTGGGTATTGGGCGAAGCCCTGATGGACTGCGTAGCGCAAGCAGATGGAACGCTACGCCCTTTTATGGGTGGCAGCCCTTTTAATATGGCACGTGCCGCTGCGCTGCGGGGTGCTTCGGTGGGATATGCCAACCCATTGTCGACAGACCAATTCGGGCAACGCATGCACCAGCAGTTGGTGCAAGACGGGGTAACTCCCATGAGCCCGCCCAGCGCTCTGCCCACCTCACTCGCCGTAGTGCAAATCAACAACGGCCAGCCAAGTTACGGCTTTTACCGCGAAGGCATTGCAGACCGGGACTACACGGTCAACGCGGTATTGCAACGCCTGCAAACGCAACCTCGCGGCGTTTTACACACGGGCTCACTGCTCTTGGTACCACCCGAACACCACAAAGTGCTGGAGATACTGCAAGGCGCCAAGTCACTGGGCTGGACCATCAGCGTGGATGTGAATCTGCGCCCCAAGCTGGCAGCCAACTTGGCGGAATACATCGAGGCCGTTCAGGCCATTGCCCAACATGCGGACTGGCTCAAGGCCAGTGATGAAGATCTGGAGTTGCTGGGCTTTACCAACCCGACACGGGCGGACGGCGCCAAAATTTCGGCCCATTTCACCGCACAAGGCACAAGCCGTGTGGCGCTGACCTTTGGTGCACAAGGCGCTTGGTTGGGCGTGGATGGCACGGCTGCACAAGCGGATGTTCCTGCCACGAAGGTGGTGGACACCGTGGGTGCCGGAGATACCTTCTGGGGGAACTGCCTGGGGGATTGGGTGTTGAACCCGGACGGTGCCAACCAACGAGTGGCCAACACCTTGCAAGAGGCCATGCGCGCTGCCGCCATCAACTGCGAACGCGCGGGCTGCCAGCCCCCGCGTTATGCAGAAGTACAGGCCACTGGCTAAACCTATTTGTTTTTGAGCTTCCCGCGGGGAATCACCGCAGTGGTGACCGTGGTACGCACGGGATCCACAATCCCGCTGGAAGGTTTAGGCGGTGAAGTGTCCTTTTTAGGCTTCTTCGATTCTTTGTTGGATTTTTGCTGACCTTTGGCCATGGTGGCCTCCTTGGTGTTGGTGGTAATGTCAAACCAGTTTAACTGCCCCAACCCCTGCCCATGCCAAAACAGATTCAAATTCAAGAAGCAGAGGTAGAAACTACAGCGATTCGTGCCCAAGGTGCCGGCGGTCAAAACGTCAACAAGGTGTCCAGCGCCATTCACCTGCGCTTTGACATTGGAGCATCGTCACTGCCGGACGATGTCAAAGAGCGACTCTTGGCGTTGCAAGACAGTCGTATCACACGCGAAGGCGTTCTGGTTCTCAAAGCCCAACAATTCCGCACCCAGGAACTCAACCGGCTGGATGCCTTTGAGCGCTTGCACACCCTGGTCAACAGCGTGGCCACGCCACCCAAGCCCCGCAAGGCAACCCAACCCACTTACGCCTCACGGCAGCGCCGCCTTCAGTCCAAAACCCAGCGCTCGGCGATCAAAGCCCAGCGCGGCAAACCTGTGGAGTAGGCAAGAAAAAAGCCACCAACTATTGCTAGCAGGCGGCTTTGGTCTGGGGGTATGGTGGAGCTGGGGGGATTTGAACCCCCGTCCGCAAACCTTCTTCGAACAGTTCTACATGTGTAGCCATCTGGTTTGGATCTCGCTCCTTGCATCGCGCAGTGGCACGCTATGCAAGACGCCAGCAACCTATTGTCTCGACCCACCCTAAGTTACCCAAGGCAGGCCCAGCCGAATGAAATTAGCCCACAGCCTGGATGGCTTGCGCCACCCTTGCCCAGCCTATCGGCTTGCTGTTGTGAGCCTCACGTGCAATTAAGCAGCGAGTGCGAAACGTTCGTCGTTTGCAGTTAGTTTGTTTGAATCTGTTTTACGAGCGCATTCAGCTCGACATGCCCTGCTGCGCGTCCGAATCCACGTCGAAACCAGTGCAGCCCCTCAGCCTCTATTTTAGGTGCCAGGCAGCAATTGCAAGAGGGCCAGGGGAGATTTAATTTCGGCGTCCGCCTGCCAGGCCGCCGTATCGAGTTGGCTGCCGAGGTAACCGTAGGTCGCGGCAACGGTGCGCATGCCAGCGGCACGCCCCGCCACGATGTCGCGCTCGTCATCACCGACGTAGATGCAGGCCTGCGGGTCTACCCCCAAGCGCCTGGCCGCTTCCAGCAGCGGGGCGGGATGCGGCTTGGCGTGGGGGGTTGTGTCTCCACTCACGATGGCGCCCGCACTGGCAAACAAGGGCATGGATTGGGTCAGCGGATTGGTAAAACGCTGGGACTTATTGGTCACCACGCCCCAAGGAAGTTGGCGCTGTTCCAAAGCGTGTAATAAGGCCGGAACGCCCTCAAACGCATAGGTGCTGTGCGTCATGCAGCGCTCGTAATTGACAAAAAACTCTTCCCGCATCGTCTCAAAATCAGGGTGTTGTGGTGACATGCCAAACGCCACTTGCAACATTCCACGCGCGCCGGCACCCGCCATAGGGCGGTAAAGCGCAGACGGCAGGGAGGGCAACTCACGGTCTACCCGCATCTTGTCGGCAGCGGCGCCCAGATCGGGCGCACTGTCGATCAACGTGCCATCCAGATCAAACAGCACGGCACATACGTTGGAAAATGTAGGCATCAGGTGGTCACCAGTGGTTTACGGGTCGCAACCAAGTAATTGACCTGGGTGTTGCTACTCATGGCATAACGACGGGTCAGCGGGTTGTAACCCAGGCCACAGCTGCTTTGCAGATCCAGGCCCGCACGCCGACAAAACAAGGCCAGCTCACTGGGACGGATCATCTTGGCGTACTCATGTGTTCCACGCGGCAACAAACCGAGCAAATATTCGGCACCCACGATGGCTTGAAGAAACGCCATCGAGTTTCGATTCAACGTCGAGAAGAACACCCAACCACCCGGCTTCACCAAAGTGGAACAGGCTTGCACGACGGAGGCTGGATCTGGCACATGCTCCAGCATTTCCATACAAGTCACTACATCGTAAGCCGCAGGCTGCTCGGCAGCCAAGGCCTCCGCACTGATCTCTTGATAACCAACATTGGGGGTTTGTGCCTCCAGCGCGTGCAGCTGAGCCACACGCAAAGCCTTGGAGGACAAATCAATACCGGTAACCAATGCACCTTTGCGGGCCATGGAGTCCGCCAGAATGCCTCCGCCACATCCAACATCCAGCGCCGTTTTGCCCTGTAGTAGTGCAAACGACTGAATCCAATCCAGACGTAAAGGATTGATCTGGTGCAGTGGGCGAAACTCACTTTCCAGATCCCACCAACGGTGGGCCAGTTCAGAAAATTTGGCCAATTCGGCCGGATCGGCATTCAAGGTGGGGTTCATAGTGCGATGGTGGCATAGACAAGAAAAAACCCGCCGAAGCGGGTTTTTTCAGAAAACCATGGGGATGGTCGAATTATTTGGCGCGAGTGCCAACCACTTCGATTTCCACGCGGCGGTTTTTAGCCTTGCCTTCTTTGGTCTTGTTGTCAGCAACGGGTTGCTTTTCGCCCTTGCCTTCAGTGTAAACACGGTTCTTTTCAATGCCCTTGGACACCAAATAAGCCTTCACAGCTTCGGAACGTGCCACAGACAGCTTTTGGTTGTACGCATCATCACCGGTGGAGTCAGTGTGACCCACTGCAATGATCACTTCCAGGTTGATACCCTTGACCTTGCTGACCAGATCGTCCAGCTTGGCTTTACCTTCAGGCTTCAACACAGACTTGTCAAAGTCAAAGAAAGCGTCAGCGGCGTAAGTGACTTTGCTGGCAGCGGCAGCAGCGGCTGGTGCTGCAGCGGCGGCTGGGGCAGCAGCTGCGGGCTTGGCAGCAGCAGGAGCTGTTGCAGCAGCGGGAGCGGCAGGAGCAGCAGCCAAAGCGCCATCACAACCAGCGGCTGCAGTGGCAGGAGTCCAGCTGGCATCACGCCAGCATTGGCCGGAAGCGTTCTTCCAGACATCACCAGCAGCACTGCGCCAGTTGTGGATTTCTTGGGCACCAGCGGCAGTCGCCAAAGCGGCGGTAGCGATCAGGATTGCTACTTTGTTCAATTGTTTCATGAGACCTTCCTTTATCGGGACAAACTGCAGCATGGCTGCGACTAATTGTGTGACGCCCTAGGCCTTGTGCACCAAAGACGTTCGCACTATTGTGCCATAGCGCAGGGCCGCTTTTGAAACATCTGTATCACGCATGTAACTCCATCAGCAGGGAGCCCGTGTTTGTTGCTCTGATGCCACAGCAAGGCGGCCGTAGAATCGAGAGCTGTCCATGACACCGTCCACAGTCTATCCATGACCCAGTTCGCCAAAGAAACCCTGCCCATCAGTCTTGAAGAGGAAATGCGTCGGAGCTACCTCGATTACGCCATGAGCGTGATCGTGGGCCGCGCCCTCCCCGATGCGCGGGACGGCCTGAAGCCGGTGCACCGCCGTGTGCTGTTTGCGATGCATGAGCTCAACAACGACTGGAACCGCGCCTACAAAAAGTCGGCCCGTATCGTTGGTGACGTCATTGGTAAATACCACCCGCACGGTGACCAGTCGGTGTACGACACCATTGTCCGCATGGCGCAGGATTTCTCCATGCGCCACATGCTGGTGGACGGCCAAGGTAACTTCGGTTCGGTGGACGGCGACAACGCAGCGGCGATGCGGTACACCGAAATCCGCTTGTCCAAAATGGCCCACGAACTGCTGGCCGATCTGGACAAGGAAACGGTGGACTTCGGGCCCAACTATGACGGTTCCGAAAAAGAGCCGCTGGTATTGCCCACCCGCATCCCCAACCTGCTGGTCAACGGTTCGGGCGGTATTGCCGTGGGTATGGCGACCAACATCCCACCGCACAACCTGAATGAGGTGGTGGATGCCTGCCTGCATTTGCTGAAAAACCCGGGTGCTTCCATCGACGAATTGATGGAAATCATCCCCGCGCCAGACTTCCCCACCGCCGGCATTATTTACGGCATCAATGGCGTGAAGGATGGTTACCGCACGGGCCGTGGCCGCGTGGTGATGCGCGCCAAGTGCCACTTTGAAGACATCGACAAGGGCCAGCGCCAGGCCATCATCGTGGACGAGCTGCCCTACCAGGTCAACAAGAAGACGCTGCAAGAGCGCATGGCCGAACTCGTACATGAGAAGAAAATCGAAGGCATCAGCCACATCCAGGACGAGTCCGACAAGTCCGGCATGCGCTTGGTGATTGAACTGAAGCGTGGCGAAGTGCCCGAAGTGGTGCTGAACAACCTGTACAAGCAAACGCAGTTGCAGGACACCTTCGGCATCAACATGGTGGCGCTGGTGAATGGCCAGCCCAAGCTGTGTAACCTGAAGGACCTGATCGAGGTCTTCATCGGCCATCGCCGCGAAGTGGTGACACGCCGCACCGTGTTCAACCTGCGCAAGGCGCGCGAACGCGGCCATGTGCTGGAAGGCCTGGCCGTGGCCATGGCCAACATCGACGAGTTCATTCGTATCATCCGCGAATCACCCACACCACCCGTGGCCAAGCTGGAGCTGATGAACCGCCCTTGGGACAGCAAACTGGTGCGTGAGATGCTGACCCGCACCCGCGCTGACGGCGGCGTGGTGAATGCAGACGACTACCGCCCTGATGGCCTGGAAAAAGAATTTGGCATGGGCAAGGACGGCCTGTACCGCCTGAGCGACACACAAGCGCAGGAAATTCTGCAGATGCGCCTGCAACGCCTGACCGGTCTGGAACAAGACAAGGTGGTGGCCGAGTACAAAGAGGTGATGGGCGAGATCGAAGACTTGCTGGACATTCTGGCCAAGCCCGAGCGCGTCTCCACCATCATTGGTGAAGAGCTGGGCCATGTGAAGCAGGAATTCGGCCAAACCAAACTGGGCGCACGCCGCAGCCTGGTCGAACACTCCTCGTTTGACCTCTCCACCGAAGACCTGATCACCCCCACCGACATGGTGGTGACGATGAGCCACAGCGGTTACATCAAGAGCCAGCCGCTCAACGAATACCGTGCACAAAAGCGTGGCGGCCGTGGCAAACAGGCCACCGCCACCAAAGAAGACGATTGGGTCGACCAGTTGTTCGTGGCCAATACGCACGACTACATCCTGTGCTTCTCCAACCGCGGCCGCCTGTACTGGCTCAAGGTCTGGGAAGTACCACAAGGCTCGCGCGGTTCGCGCGGCCGCCCCATCGTCAACATGTTCCCACTGCAAGAGGGCGAAAAAATCACGGTGGTGCTGGCACTGACCGGTGAAAAGCGCACCTTCCCGGCCGACCAGTATGTGTTCATGGCCACCAGCATGGGCACGGTCAAGAAGACGGCGCTGGACGAATTCAGCAACCCGCGCAAGGGCGGCATCATTGCCGTGAACCTGGACGAGGGTGACTACCTGATTGGCGCCGCACTGACCGATGGCAAACACGACGTGATGCTGTTCAGCGACGGCGGAAAGGCGGTGCGCTTTGACGAAGACGATGTACGTCCGCTGGGCCGCAATGCCCGTGGTGTACGCGGCATGTCGCTGGACGTGGGCCAAAGCGTGATTGCCATGCTGGTGGCTGAAGACGAACAGCAAAGCGTGCTGACCGCGACCGAAAACGGCTACGGCAAACGCACCAGCATCACCGAATACACCCGCCACGGCCGTGGCACCAAGGGCATGATTGCGATCCAGCAGTCCGAACGCAACGGCAAGGTGGTTGCCGCCACGCTAGTGCATGTGGACGACGAAATCATGCTGATCACGGACAAGGGCGTGCTGGTACGTACCCGTGTCAGCGAAATTCGTGAACTGGGCCGTGCGACACAAGGCGTGACGCTGATTGGCCTGGACGAGGGCTCCAAGCTCAGTGGCCTGCAACGTATTGTGGAAAACGACGCCAATCCGTCCGACGCAGAGTCGGGCGAGGATGCAAGCGACGAGGCCGAAGGCGCGTAAGCATAGCAAAACGCTCCTGAATTGATAGCTGCTGGCGCATATTTAACGTGGGCTAGCGCCCTATTTAACCCATAAACCTGCGAATGCAACGTCCCTACAATTTCTCGGCCGGTCCGGCCGCCATGCCAGCCGAAGTGCTGGCGCAAGCCGCCGACGAGATGCTGAACTGGCCCGACGCCAGTGGCCAGCGTTGTGGCATGGGCGTGATGGAGATGAGCCACCGCGGCAAAGAGTTCCAGAGCATTTACGAGGCCGCAGAAGCCAGCCTACGTGAGCTGCTGGCGGTGCCCGCGCAGTTCAAGATCCTGTTCATGCAGGGTGGCGGGCTGGCCGAAAACGCCATCGTGCCGCTGAACCTCAGCGCGTTGCGGGCGCCAGCGGGACAAGCCGGTGTGACGAACTTTGTGGTGACCGGCAGCTGGAGCGAAAAGTCGCTCAAGGAAGCGGGCAAGTACAGCCAGGCCCATACGGTAGCGTCGGGCAAAGACGGAGGTTTCACGGCCATTCCGCCCGCCAGCAGCTGGCACCTGAGCACAGATGCCAGCTACGTGCACCTGTGCACCAACGAAACAATCAACGGCGTGGAGTTCCAGGCCCTGCCAGACCTCAAAGCCCTGGGCTCCAAGGCGGAGCTGGTGATCGACTTCTCGTCCCACGTGGCCTCGCGCCCGGTGGACTGGAGCAAAGTGGGCTTGGCCTTTGGCGGCGCCCAGAAGAACCTGGGCCCTGCGGGCCTTACCCTCGTGGTGGTGCGCGAAGACCTGCTGGGCCATGCCCTGCCGGTCTGCCCCAGTGCCTTCAATTACCAAACGGTGGCCGACAACGGCTCCATGTACAACACACCCCCCACCTACGCGATTTACATGGCGGGTCTGGTTTTCCAGTGGCTCAAGCGCCAGGGCGGCATTACTGCCATGGAGGCGCGCAACATCGCCAAGGCCGAGCTGCTGTACGGCGCGATTGATGCCACGGGTTTCTACATGAACGGTGTCGCCCGCGGGGCCCGCTCGCGCATGAACGTGCCCTTCTTCTTGCGCAACGAAGCGCTCAACGACGCCTTCTTGGTCGGTGCCAAAGCCGCAGGGCTACTGCAGCTCAAAGGCCACAAGTCCGTCGGCGGCATGCGCGCCAGTATTTACAACGCCATGCCCATCGAAGGCGTGCAAGCGCTGGTGCAGTACATGCAAGAATTTGAACGCACCCACGGCTAAAACACCCACCATGGCACGCACCCTCCCCGAACTCCGAGTCCTGATCGACGCCGTCGACCAGGAGCTGCTGACCCTGCTCTCTCGCCGTGCCGCACTGGCGCACGAAGTGGGCGAAATCAAGAAGATCGAAGGCTCAGCTGTCTTCCGCCCCGAGCGCGAAGCCCAGGTAATCCAAAACCTGCAGCAGGCCAACCAGGGCGCGCTGAAGAGCGAGAGCGTAGCCGTCATCTGGCGTGAAATCATGTCGGCCTGCCGCTCACTGGAAGCGCCGCAGCGCGTGGCATATCTGGGCCCCAAGGGCACCTTCAGTGAAGAAGCCGCGGTCCGGTTCTTCGGCTCCAGCATCACCCATGTGCCCTGCGCCAACTTTGACGAGGTCTTCCACGCGGCCACCGCAGGTTCGGCCGAGTTTGGTGTGATCCCCGTGGAAAATAGCACCGAGGGCGTGGTGACACGCTCATTGGATCTGTTGCTCAACTCCCCGCTGCACATCGTGGGCGAAATCAGCCTGCTGGTGCGCCACCACCTGTTGCGCAGCACCGCGTCGCTGGACGGTATTGAGGTCGTATTGGCCCACCCGCAGGCGCTGGCCCAGTGCCAGCAGTGGCTGAGCACCCATTTGCCGAACGCCGAACGCCGCGCAGTGTCCAGCAACGCCGAAGGCGCGCGCCTGGCCGCCAGCAATCCGGCCTGGGCAGGCATTGCCAGCGAACGTGCAGGTTCCGAATTTGGCCTGCACATTGCATCCCACGCCATCCAGGACGAGGCTTTCAACCGCACCCGTTTTGTCGTCGTCTGCCTGCCCAGCGTGCTGCCCGCGCCCGAGGCTTCGGGCAAAGACTGCACCAGCCTGGTGGTTTCCGTGCCCAACAAACCCGGCGCGGTACATGACATGCTGGTGCCGCTCAAACGCCACGGCGTGTCCATGACACGTTTTGAATCCCGGCCCGCACGTTCCGGCCAATGGGAATACTATTTCTACATCGACTTGCAAGGCCACCCGTCCCAGCCCCCTGTGGCGGCGGCCCTGAAAGACTTGTCCAGCCTGTGCGCCTTCTACAAGGTGCTGGGAACCTACCCGCTGGCCGACTGATGCACACCTGCAGGACCCTTTATGTTTGAACAGCTTGGCTTGATTGGATGTGGCTTGATGGGCGGCTCGTTTGCCCTGGCCCTCAAACGGGCTGGCCTGGTCAAACGCGTGGTGGGCTACAGCAAGTCGCCCTCCACCACCGAACGCGCGCGCCAAATGGGCGTGATCGACATCGAAGCACCGTCGGCCCTGCTGGCGGTATCGGGTGCCGACATCGTGCTGATTGCCGTTCCGGTGTCGGCTACCGAGGCCACCTTCAAGGCCATCAAACACCTGGTCACCCCCAGCATGCTGATCATGGACGTGGGCTCCACCAAACGCGACGTGATCGACGCGGGCCGCCGTGGCCTGCGCGAGCACATTGGTTCGTTTGTGCCGGCCCACCCGATTGCCGGCAAAGAGTTATCGGGCGTGGAACATGCCGATGCGGACCTGTACGCCGGCAAACAAATTATCTTGACCCCCATCGAGCGCACCCTGACCACGCAGCTGCAAAAAGCGGTGGACGTTTGGACTGCGCTGGGCTGCCGCGTGCTCAAGATGTCGCCCGAGCAGCATGACGCCGCCTTTGCCGCCGTGAGCCACCTGCCGCACCTGATTGCGTTTGCGCTCATGAACGCGATTTCCAGCCAACCCCAAGGCAAAGACTACCTCTCGCTGGCCGGCCCAGGCTTCCGCGATTTCACGCGTATTGCGGCGGGTGACCCCAAGATCTGGCGCGACATCATGGTCTCCAACCGAGAAGAACTGTTGGAACAAAGCAAGGTGTTCCAGCGCACCCTGCAGGCCATGGAACTCATGATTTCCAGCGGCAATGGCGATGCGCTCGAAGGCCTGATCGAACAGGCAAGCAACACCCGCGCCCACTGGACCATGGCGTCCAAACACAATAAATAATGTTCTCCACCGCCTTCCTGGACCTCCCCCCCCTCGCCCATGCGGCGGGTACTGTCACCCTCCCCGGCTCCAAAAGCATTTCCAACCGCGTGCTGCTGCTGGCCGCCATGAGCGCGGGCACCACCACCATCCACGACCTGCTGGACTCCGACGACACCCGCGTCATGCTGGTGGCACTGCGCACGCTGGGCTGCGGCGTGGAAGAATCCGGCGCCATCGTGCGCATCACCGGCCTGGGCGGTCAGTTGCCCAACGCCTCGGCCAAACTGTTCCTGGGCAACGCCGGCACCGCCATGCGCCCGTTGACCGCCGCGCTGGCCGTGCTGGGTGGTGATTTCGAACTCAGCGGCGTACCGCGCATGCACGAACGCCCCATTGGGGATTTGGTGGATGCACTGCGCCAGCTGGGCTGCCAGATTGACTACCTTGGCAACGACGGCTACCCCCCGCTGCGCCTGGGCCGCCCCGCCCTCAAGCTGGATGCCCCCATTCAGGTGCGCGGTGATGTGTCCAGCCAGTTCCTCACCGCCTTGTTGATGGCGCTGCCGCTGGTAGCCACCAAAGACATCGTGATCGAAGTGGTTGGCGAACTCATCTCTCGCCCCTACATCGAGATCACGCTCAACCTGCTGGCGCGCTTTGGCGTGCAGGTGCAGCGCGACGGCTGGCAACGCTTCACCATTCCCGCAGGCTGCCAGCTGCAGTCGCCCGGTGACATTCACGTCGAGGCCGACGCTTCCAGTGCTAGCTATTTAATAGCGCTTGGCGCAATATCTACGGGCTCTAGTGGCCAAAATGGCATAAAAATCCAGGGTGTGGGCGCCGATTCCATCCAAGGCGATATCCGCTTCATGGAGGCCGCCCAGGCCATGGGCGCCCAGATCGACAGCGGCCCCAACTGGCTGCAGATCCAACGCGGCGCCTGGCCCCTGAGGGCCATCGACCTGGACTGCAACCACATCCCCGATGCGGCCATGACCCTGGCCGTGATGGCGCTTTACGCCGACGGCACCACCACACTGCGCAACATCGCCAGCTGGCGCGTCAAGGAAACCGACCGCATCGCCGCCATGGCCACCGAGCTGCGCAAGCTGGGGGCTACCGTGGTCGAAGGCGCGGATTTCATCCGCGTGACGCCGCCCGCTTCCATAGAAGCATGGACCACCGGCAGCATCCACACCTACGACGACCACCGCGTCGCCATGTGTTTCTCGCTGGCCGCGTTCAACCCGGCCGGCCTGCCCATCCGCATTGAAGACCCCAAATGCGTGGCCAAAACCTTCCCTGACTACTTTGAGGCGCTGTTTTCGGTCGCTACGGCTGACACGGCGGCCATTCCGGTAGTCTGCGTGGACGGCCCCACGGCTTCGGGCAAAGGCACTCTGGCCGCCGTATTGGCCGAAAAGCTGGGCTACCACTTTCTGGACTCCGGCTCGCTCTACCGCATCACCGGGCTGGCCGCGACGCGCGCCGGCATATCGCTGGATGTGGCCAACGAACAGGCCATCGTGACCCTGCTGCGCAGCCTGCCCATCCATTTCGAAGGCAGCCACATCTGGCTCGCCAACGAGGATGTGAGCGAAGCCATCCGCACGGAAGAAGCAGGCATGAACGCCTCCAAAGTGTCCGCATTCCCGGCAGTTCGGGCCGCTTTGATCGATTTGCAGCGCAATTTCCGCAAACTCCCAGGCCTGGTGGCCGACGGACGTGACATGGGCACGGTGATCTTCCCGGACGCCCCGCTCAAGGTCTACCTGACCGCCAGCGCCGCCTGCCGGGCCGAGCGGCGCTATAAGCAGTTGATTTCAAAGGGAATTCAAACTACAATCGACAGTCTTCGCGCGGACCTGGAGGCGCGCGACGCCCGGGACTCGTCCCGCACCGTCGCCCCCTTGAAGCCCGCAGAAGATGCCCAGTTGCTGGACAACTCGGATTTAACAGTCGAATCGTCTGTTGAAACGGTGTTGGCCTGGTGGCAAAGCAAACTGCCTTTTTAGCCCCTGGTTAGTTAGGCAGTTGTAGAAAACAAAGGCTGATGCCTTTGTGTGGTCCCCATAGCTCCTCTCGCGCGTCTGCGCATCGGCTGTGGGGTTCAATAACTTAACCCCGCGGTGCAAACCGCAAAACTCATGTCTGAATCTTTCGCAGCCCTATTTGAAGAATCGCTACAACGCTCGGAAATGCGCACCGGCGAAGTCATCACCGCTGAAGTCGTCCGCATCGAGCACAGCTTCGTCGTTGTCAACGCTGGCCTCAAGTCCGAAGCCTACGTGCCAATCGAAGAATTCAAGAGCGACAAGGGCGAAATCGAAGTCCAAGTGGGCGACTTCGTGTCCGTGGCCATCGACTCCGTGGAAAACGGCTATGGCGACACCATCCTGTCCCGCGACAAGGCCAAGCGTCTGGCTTCCTGGATGAGCCTGGAAAAGGCCCTGGAATCCGGCGAATTCGTGACCGGTACCACTTCCGGCAAGGTCAAGGGCGGTCTGACCGTTCTGGTCAACGGCATCCGCGCCTTCCTGCCCGGTTCGCTGGTCGACACACGTCCTACCAAGGATCTGTCTCCGTACGAAAACAAGACCCTGGAATTCAAGGTTATCAAACTGGACCGCAAGCGCAACAACGTCGTGTTGTCTCGCCGTGCCGTGGTCGAAGCCTCCATGGGCGAAGAGCGCGCCAAGCTGATGCACACCCTCAAAGAAGGTTCTGTGGTGCAAGGCGTGGTCAAGAACATCACCGAATACGGTGCGTTCGTGGACCTGGGCGGTATCGACGGCCTGCTGCACATCACTGACATGGCATGGCGCCGCGTCCGTCACCCATCCGAAGTGGTGACCGCTGGTCAAGAGATCACCGCCAAGATCCTGAAATTCGACACCGAAAAGAACCGCGTGTCTCTGGGTCTGAAGCAAATGGGCGACGATCCTTGGATGGGCGTGAACCGCCGTTACCCCCAAGGTACCCGCATGTTCGGCAAGATCACCAACATCGCCGACTACGGCGCGTTTGTGGAACTGGAACCCGGAATCGAAGGTCTGGTGCACGTGTCCGAAATGGACTGGACCAACAAGAACGTTGCACCTTCGAAGATCGTTGCCCTGGGTGACGAAGTCGAAGTCATGGTTCTGGAAATCGACGAAGACAAGCGTCGCATCTCCCTGGGCATGAAGCAGTGCAAGGCCAACCCATGGCAAGAATTTGCTCAGAACACCAAGCGCGGTGACCGCGTGAAGGGCCCCATCAAGTCCATCACCGACTTCGGCGTGTTTGTGGGTCTGGCTGCCGGTATCGACGGCCTGGTGCACCTGTCCGACCTGTCTTGGAACGAGTCTGGCGAAACCGCCGTGCGCGAATTCAAGAAGGGTCAAGAAGTTGAGGCTTTGGTCTTGGCTGTGGACGTGGACCGCGAGCGCATCTCCCTGGGTATCAAGCAGTTGGATTCCGATCCTTTCACCACCTTCGTGTCGGTTAACGACAAGGGCCAGATCGTGACCGGCAAGGTCAAGACTGTGGACGCTAAGGGTGCTGAAATCGACCTGGGCGAAGACATCCTGGGTTACCTGCGCGCTTCCGAAATCAGCCGTGACCGCGTGGAAGATGCGCGCAACGTGCTGAAAGAAGGCGACGAAGTGACGGCTGTGGTGGTGAACGTGGATCGCAAGACCCGCAACATCCAGTTGTCCATCAAGGCGAAAGACATGGCTGACCAAAACGAAGCCATGCAATCCCTGAGCCAGCAGTCTGCCCGCGAAAACGCCGGCACGACCAGCCTGGGCGCTTTGTTGCGTGCCAAACTGGACAACAACTCCTAATCAGTTGGGGACAGAACTAAATTCTGTCCCACACAACATCTGATATGTTGCTGACCTGAACGAACGACCGGCTCCCTTGGGGTGCCGGTCGTTTTTTCTTCTCCCTAGCCTAAACACCCATGACCCGCTCCGACCTTGTTGAAGAACTGGCCAACCGTTTCCGCCAACTGACCCACCGCGACGCCGAGTTCGCCGTGAAGGCCATTCTGGACGCCATGAACGACGCCCTGGTCCGGGGACACCGCATTGAAATCCGTGGTTTTGGCAGCTTCTCCATCAACCGCCGCCCGCCCCGCATGGGCCGCAATCCGCGCAGTGGAGAGAGTGTGGCGATTCCCGAAAAACGCGTGCCTCACTTCAAGCCTGGCAAAGCCCTGCGCGAAGCCGTGGACCAACGCACCGCCGAGCTGGAATCCAAGACCAATCCCTGAGTAGAATCTCCGGGCACCGAGGAGATGAATGAAACAGCTCGTATGGCTCTTTAAGTGGCTACTTAAAGCGGCCATTTTTTTTACCCTGTTCGCTTTTGCCCTGAACAACCAGGGCGATGTCACCGTGCAGTTTTTCTTTGGCACACGCTGGACCGCGCCCATGGTGCTGGTGGTGCTGATCACCTTTGCCGCCGGTATAGCCATTGGCGTACTGGGCATGGTGCCGCGTTGGTGGCGCCATCGCCGCGCTGCCAAGCAGGCCCGTAACCAAGCTGCCACCGCACTGGCCGCCGTAGCCGCAGAAGCCGACAAAACCCCAACACCGCCACCACATGGACTTTGATATCACCCTGATCCTCATGGGCCTGCCCGTGGCCTTTGTGCTGGGGTGGCTAGCCTCGCGCATGGACCTGCGCCAGCTGCGCATGGAAAACCGCCAGGCTCCCAAGGCCTATTTCAAGGGCCTGAATTTCCTGCTCAACGAGCAGCAAGACCAGGCGATTGATGCCTTCATCGAAGCGGTGCAAAACGACCCGGACACCTCGGAGCTGCACTTCGCGCTGGGCAACCTGTTTCGCCGCCGTGGCGAGTACGAACGTGCGGTGCGTGTGCACGAGCACCTGCTCTCGCGTGGTGACCTGAGCGAAGACGACCGCCACCGGGCCCAACACGCGCTGGCACTGGACTACCTCAAGGCCGGCCTGCTCGACCGCGCAGAAGACGCCCTGCTCAAGCTCGAAGGTACCCGTTTTGAAGCCCAGGCCCGCTTGGCCCTACTGGCCAATTACGAACGCTCGCGTGACTGGGAACATGCGGCGCTGGTGGCGCAGAAGCTCGAATCCAGCGGCCAGGGTAGTTTTAAGGGGCGCCTGGCCCACTACCTGTGCGAACAATCGGCAACCCTGGCCACTGCGGGCCACACCGAGGAAGCCAACGTGCTGCTCAATGAGGCCATTGCCACCGCCCCGGAGGCCCCGCGCCCGCGCATGGACCTGGCCCAGCTGCAAAGCAAGGCAGGCCACTCAGCCCAGGCCTGCACCACACTGACGGACGCCATGCACGCAGCCCCCACGGCCGTTGGTTTGATTGCACCGCTGCTTGCTCAGCAGGCGATTGCAGCAGGGCAAGAGCCCAAAGCCTTGGACTTGCTGAAAAAAGTCTATGCCCATGGGCACTCGCTGGACGTGCTGGACGCGATCGTGGCGCTGGAAGCCGCCAGTACCCACACTACACCCACAGCGCGTGAGTGGTACGCCCGCCATCTGGAGACCGAACCCTCGTTGGTGGCTGCCGCCAAGTGGATTGCCGGCGAAAAGCTGGAGCATGAAGCCTTCCACCCCCATGTGCAGCGCGCATTGGACCACGCCGTCAAACCCCTCACACGGTACCGCTGCGCCGCCTGCGGCTTCGAAGCCAAAGTGCACTTCTGGCAATGCCCTGGCTGCCAAGCCTGGGACAGCTACCCCGCACGCCGTGTAGAAGAACTCTGAATCGCTATAACAAGACCATGACGATTTCCAAACTGACTCTGTCAAAAGCCCGCGTGTTGGTCGTGGGTGATGTGATGCTGGACCGCTACTGGTACGGTGCGGTAGACCGCATCAGCCCCGAGGCGCCGGTGCCGGTGGTGCGTATCACGCGCGAAGAAGAGCGTTGCGGCGGTGCCGCCAACGTGGCTTTCAACGCGGCCACGCTGGGGGCTCAGGCATCACTGCTCACCGTGGTGGGCGACGACGAGGCCAGCCACAAACTCGAAGCGCTGGTGGCCACCACCGGCATCCGCACCCACTTTGGCCGCGATGCCGACCTCAAAACCACGGTCAAGCTCCGCGTCATTGGCCGCCAGCAGCAGCTGATTCGCCTGGACTTTGAAAACACACCCAAGAGCGAGATCCTGGCCACACAAACCGCCACGTTTGCACAGCTGCTGCCCGAGCACGATGCAGTGCTGTTTTCCGACTACGGCAAAGGCGGCCTGGCCCATGTGAGCGACATGATTGCGCGTGCGCGCGCCGCCGGCAAACCCATCCTAATTGACCCCAAAGGCAGCGACTACTCGCGCTACCAAAACGCCAGCGTGATCACCCCCAACCGGGCCGAGCTGCAACAGGTGATTGGCGGCTGGAGCAGCGAGGACGACTTGCGCACCAAAGTGCAGAACCTGCGCGCGCAGTTGCAGCTCGACGCCGTGCTGCTGACCCGCAGCGAGGAAGGCATGACGCTGTTTGATGCAGAAGGCCAGTTGCACGTGAGCGCGCAGGCGCGCGAGGTGTTTGATGTGACCGGTGCCGGCGATACGGTGATTGCCACCATGGCCACCCTGGTGGGCGCGGGCCTGAGCCTGCGTGACGCGGTGCCTCTGGCCAACCGCGCCGGTGGTCTGGTGGTGGGTAAATTTGGCACCGCCACGGTGTCTTACGAGGAGCTTTTTGCATGACACGCATCGTGGTCACCGGCGCAGCCGGTTTTATTGGCAGCAACATCATTGCCGGGCTCAACGCACGCGGCCTGACCGACATCATTGCGGTGGATGACCTCAAGCAGGGCGACAAATTCCGCAACTTGGCGGATCTGCAGATTGCCGACTATGTGGACGCCGACACCTTCTACGACGAGTTTGCGGGCGGCCACTACGGCCAGGTCGAAGCCGTGTTCCACGAAGGCGCCTGCAGCGACACCATGGAGCAGGACGGCAAGTACATGATGGCGAACAACTACACGCTGTCCTGGCACCTGTTCCAGGCCTGCCAGAAGCGCGGCGCGCGCCTGCTCTACGCCTCCAGCGCAGCCACCTATGGCGGCTCGGACACCTTCCGCGAAGACCCTGCCTTCGAGGCGCCACTCAATGTCTACGGCTACTCCAAGCTGCTGTTTGACCAGCGCATGCGCCGCGAATGCGGCAACGACTTTCAGCGCACCAAGGCCGGCAAGACCATGCAGGTGGTGGGCTTTCGCTACTTCAATGTGTATGGCCCACGCGAGCAGCACAAGGGGCGCATGGCCAGCGTGGCTTTCCATCAGTACCACCAGTTCAATGCTGAGGGCAAGGTCAAGCTGTTTGGCGAATACGGTGGCTATCCGCAGGGCGGCCAGATGCGCGACTTCGTCTTCATCGACGATGTGGTGGCAGTGAACCTCTGGTTCTTTGACAACCCTGGCCAAAGCGGCATCTTCAACCTCGGCTCGGGTCGGGCCCAACCCTTCAACGACGTGGCCAGCTCGGTGGTCAACGCCATGCGCGCCCTTAAAGGCGAAGCAGCGCTGCCATTGAACGACATTGCAGCCCAGGGTCTGGTGGAGTACATCCCCTTCCCCGATGCGCTGCGCGGCAAGTACCAGTGTTACACCCAGGCCGATCTGTCTGCGCTGCGCGCCACCGGTTGTGACCATGCGTTTGTGGATGTGCAAACCGGTGTGGCCCAGTACGTGCAGTGGCTGGCCCAGCGCAAAGCCTGATTCCCACACCCCACCCCAGGAGTGCTTATGTCGATCCCACGCCAGCTTGTCCTGTGTGCCTTCAGCGTCTTGATCAGCGCCTCGGCCTGGGCACTCGACGTCAACAGCGCCACCGAGGCGCAACTCGACAGCGTCAAAGGTCTGGGGCCCAGCAGCACCGGGCGCATTTTGCAGGCGCGTGAGGCCGGCCCCTTCAAAGACTGGGCAGACTTCATGGCCCGCGTCAAAGGCATCAAAGGGTCTGCGGCCAGCAAACTGTCCGCCGAAGGCCTGACCGTCAATGGCGCACCGTTCAACACCAAAGGCACCTCACCGTGATGCCGCAGGTACTGGCCATTTGCCTGGGTGCGTGTGTAGGCGCGCTGGCCCGCTGGCAGTTGGGCCTGTGGCTCAACCCGGTGGCCACCGCAGGCACCGTACTGCCCTGGGGCACGCTGGCGGCCAACCTGCTGGGGGGTTACCTGGTGGGCGTGTGTGTGGCGGTGTTCCAGGCCCTGCCGCAGCTGGACCCGGTCTGGCGCCTGGCCCTGGTCACCGGCTTTCTGGGCGCGCTCACCACGTTTTCCAGCTTCTCGGCCGAGGTGGTGGCCATGCTGGGCCAGCAGCGTTACGCGCTGGCGCTGGGCACCGCAGCACTGCACCTGCTGGGCTCTTTGTTGTTGACCGTGGCTGGCCTGCGATCTGCTACTTATTTTATAGCTACTCGCGCTTAATTCATAAGGGCTAGAGGCCTATTTGGCATCAAAGTCAGCGGCTGCGTATCCAGCTGAAACACCCGCACCGCGGCGCGCAACTGCTGGGTCTCTTGGGCCAGGCTCATGGCACCGGCTGCCGACTCCTCCACCATGGCCGCGTTTTGTTGCGTGGCCTGGTCAATGCCTCCCATGGCAGTGTTGAGAGCGCCAATGCCTTGCAGTTGTTCATGTGCAGCAGCGCGGATGCTCTCGATCACGCCCACCACCTGCCCCACCCCCGCCACCATCTCGCGCATGGTCTGACCGGCCTGGGCCGCCAGCGCCGAGCCCTGGTCAATTTTTTCGACCGAGGCGTGGATGATGGTTTTGATCTCGCGCGCGGCCTGGGCCGAACGCCCGGCCAGTGAACGCACCTCGCTGGCCACCACCGCAAACCCCCGCCCCTGCTCGCCCGCACGGGCCGCTTCCACCGCCGCATTCAGCGCCAGGATATTGGTCTGAAAAGCGATGCCGTCAATCACCGCAATGATGTCGGCGATCTTGCGGGAGGCGTGGTTGATGTCCTGCATGGTGTGCACCACCTGGTTCACCACCGCGCCACCCCGCTGCGCCACTTGCTGGGCCGCATCTGCCGAACCCACCGCCTGGGTGGCCGAATCGGCCGTGTGGCGCGCCGCCAGCGACAGCTGCTCAATCGACGCCACCGTGCGCTGCAGCGCCGCTGCGGCCCGCTCGGTGCGTTCGGACAACTCGCCATTGGCCATGGCAATCTCGGCGGTGTTGTCCCCCACCACCTCCACACCGGTGCGCACCTGCCAGACCAGTTGGCTCAGTGCGGCGTGCATGAGCCCCAGATCTTGCTGCACCTGCGCAATTTCGTCCCGGCCCTGCGCCTGCACGGTGGCCGTCAAATCCCCCTGGCCCCAGGCCTTGGCGGTGGCCTGCAGAACCTGCATGGGGCGCACGATAGACCGCACAATCGCCAGCACCAGCAGCGTGGCCAGCGCCGCCACCGCCGCAGTGGCAGCCAGCACCACCCAGGGAGCTTGGCCGCCCGTGCGGGCCAGGCTGGCACGGCGCTCACTGGCGCGTGTGGCAATGGCCTGGGACACCGCCACCAACGCCTGCTCCGTGGCCTGCATATCTGCGGCCAGGGGCGCCATGGCCGCATTGGCCGCCCACGGGTCGTGCAACTCCCCCCGCGCCAGCTTGCCCAATATGTCCTTGAACCCCGCCTCATACACACGCAGGCGCCGCGCCATCTCCCCCAAGGCTGCGGCCTCCGCCGCCTGCGCCAGCGTTTGGACCTGCGCCAGCGACTGCTGTGTGGCCGCCAGCGACTGGCTCCACAACAGGCTGAAGCGTTCGGTGGCCACCTCGTCGCCCATGGTCAGCAACACATCCTTCTCAAAGCGGCGCGCATCACCCATGTGCGTGCGCACCGCACCCAGCACCTGCAGCGACTCAAACTCCGAATCGATGAAGTCGGTGGCACGCGTGGCCTCGCGGTCTATGGTCCACGCCGCAAAGCCGCCCACCGCGGCCAGGGCCAACACAGAGAACACCAGCAACACCAGTAAACGGGATCGAATCCGCAAACGCGCAAGCCATGCCATACCGCCCTCCTATGGCATGAAATGCTCGCTGGTCCGCATGACGTCGGTGTGACACAGCCATTACACTGCCACCCCGGTGCGCTAACCGCCACCGCCGAACCTTGAAAGCCCCTCCGATGCTGACTGCCCTGATCCTGGTGTTCGTTCTTGCCTACCTCGCGATTGCGCTGGAGCACCCGCTCAAAGTCAACAAGTCCGCCACCGCCTTGTTGGGTGCCGGGCTGATGTGGACGCTGTATGCCCTGGGCCAGGACAACCCGCAAGCCCTGAATGCACAGCTGGGCGAATCGCTGATGGGCACCGCCCAGATCGTGTTCTTCCTAATGGGTGCCATGGCCATCGTCGAGGTGGTCGATGCGCACAATGGCTTCGAAGTCATCACCTCGCGCATCCGCACCACACGCCTGTCCAAGCTCATGTGGCTGGTCGGTGGTGTGTCTTTCTTCCTGAGCTCCATCCTGGACAACCTGACCACCACCATCGTCATGGTGTCCCTGATGAAGAAACTGCTGGACCGCCGTGAGGACCGCCTGTTCTTCGCCGGCATCATCGTCATCGCCGCCAACGCAGGTGGCGCCTGGACCCCGATCGGGGACGTCACCACCACCATGCTCTGGATAGGCGGACAAATCACCGCCACAGAAATCATGAAAGGCCTGTTCATCCCTTCGCTGGTCAATCTGCTGGTGCCCCTAGCGGTCACCAGCGCCTGGCTGGGCCAGCGTCCGGTGATCGCCCCCCAGCAACACGCAGACGACATTCCGTTCGAAACCAGCGCCTTCGAGCGCAACTTGATGTTCTTCATGGGTCTGGCCATTCTGGTGCTGGTGCCGGTGTTCAAGACCGTGACCCACCTGCCCCCTTTCATGGGCATTCTGCTGGGCCTGGGCCTGCTGTGGCTGGTAGGCGACCTGGTGCACCGCAAAGAAGAAGACTTGCGCAAACAACGCCTGACGCTGGCCCGTGCGCTCACGCGCATCGACATGAGCTCCATCGTATTTTTCATCGGCATTTTGCTCAGTGTGGCGGTGCTGGAGCATGCCCATGTGCTGTCCTCCATTGCCCACTGGCTGGACACCACCGTGGGCCGGCAAGACCTGATCGTGCTGCTGATTGGCCTGGTCAGTGCGGTAGTGGACAACGTACCCCTGGTGGCAGCCAGCATGGGCATGTACAGCCTGGCGCAGTACCCCACCGATAGCTTTTTGTGGGAGTTTTTGGCCTACTGCGCAGGCACGGGTGGCTCCATCCTGATCATCGGATCTGCAGCAGGTGTGGCCGCCATGGGGTTGGAGAAAATCGACTTTCTCTGGTACGTCCGCAAGATCAGCGGCCTGGCCTTGCTGGGCTACATTGCGGGCGCACTGACCTACCTGGCACAGCAGCACTGGCTGGCCTGAACCAGCGCAGCCAGCGCAGCACACGCAACGGATTTAAGGGTAAACACCAAGCCGTCGCGTCAGGTTTTCTACAGGGGATTTAGGGCACTATTCCCCTGTTGATGCAGCGGGGCTCTCCCCGCCCGTGTCCATCGCTATTACAGATTGGAGACTTCCCGTGGCAATCCTTTTGAAACTCGCACTCGGCATGGACTGGGTCAGCGAAAAATTCGGCACGCTCGCATCCTGGACCGTGTTATTCGCAGCACTGATCAGTGCCGCCAATGCTTTTGTGCGGTACGGATTTGACTGGAGCTCCAACTCCTTCATCGAAATCCAGTGGTACCTCTTCGCCTACATGGTGATGGTGGGTGCGCCGCTAGTGCTCAAGCTCAATGAACACGTCCGGGTCGACCTGATCTACGGCAAGATCAAGGGCAACAAGCCGGTCTATGTCGACCTGTTTGGTCTGGTGGTGTTTCTGCTGCCGGTCATCACCCTGCTGATGGTCCTGTCCTGGGGTTACTTTGTGAACTCCTGGACCTCCGGCGAAATGTCGCAAAACGCTGGTGGTCTGATCCGCTGGCCCGCCGTTTTGGCCATGCCCCTGGGCTTTGGCCTGGTGGTACTGCAAGGCCTGGCCGAAATCATCAAACGTGTCGCCTACTTGCAAGGCAAGTACCAGATGGACACGCACTACGAAAAGCCTTTGCAATGATGCGCTGATCGCCCGCTTCAGCTGCTGCGCCCTTGCCTTGTAGGCACGCCCCCGTTTTGAGATTCAGGAACTAGATATGCAAATGGAACACTTCCCACCCATCATGTTTGCGGGGCTGGTCATCATCATGTTGATCGGCTTCCCGGTCGCCTTCTCGCTGGCGGCCCTGGGGCTTGCCAGTGGCTTCTACGCCATCGAGATGGGCTGGTTCCCCGCCGCCTTCATGGGCAACCTGCCCATTTCCATCTTCTCCATCCTGAACAACGAATTGCTGCTGGCGATTCCGTTCTTCACCTTCATGGGCACCATCCTGGAGAAGTGTGGTCTGGCCGAAGACATGTTGGACTCCATGGGCCAGCTGTTTGGCCCCATGCGCGGCGGTGTGGGTTATTCGGTCATCATCGTGGGCTTCATCCTGGGTGCCATCACCGGCACCGTGGCGGGTCAGGTGATCGCCATGGCCCTCATCTCACTGCCCGTGATGATGAAGTACAACTACAACATGCGTTACGCCACCGGCGTGCTGGCTGCCTCGGGCACCATCACGCAGCTGGTGCCACCGTCGCTAGTGCTGGTGGTGCTGGCCGACCAACTGGGCCGCCCCGTGGGTGACATGTACAAGGGTGCCTGGGGCCCCTCGCTCATGCAAGTCGGCATGTTTGCGCTCTACACCTTCCTGCTCACCCGCATCAAACCCAACTACCTGCCCGGTATCCCCGTGTCCGAACGCACCCTGAACGGCTGGGCGCTGTGGAAGAAGTGCCTGCGCGGCATCGTGCCCTCAGCCATCCTGATCTTCACCGTGTTGGGCTCCATGGGTGGCCTGCCGTTCCAGAACCACGCCATTGCCACCCCCACCGAAGCCGGTGCCATGGGTGTGGTCGGCGCCATGATCTTGGCCGCCATGTCCAAACGCCTGAGCAAGGCCCTGATCTGGGAAGCCATGGCCGGCACCATGCGCCTGACCGCCATGGTGGTGTTCATCCTGATCGGTTCACGGGTGTTCAGCCAGGTGTTCCAGGGGGTGGACGGCGCCAAGTGGGTCGAACACCTGCTCACCGGCCTGCCAGGCGGCCAAACCGGCTTCCTGATTGTGGTGAACGTGTTTGTGTTCTTCCTCGCGTTCTTCCTGGACTTTTTCGAAATCGCCTTCATCATCGTGCCCATGCTGGCACCCGTGGCCGACAAAATGGGCATCGACCTGATCTGGTTCGGTGTGTTGTTGTGTGTGAACCTGCAGACCAGCTTCATGCACCCGCCGTTTGGTTTTGCACTGTTCTACCTGCGCGGCATTGCCGACACGCTGTTCAAGGACAAACGCATTCCCCGTCCGGTGCTGTCCAACGACATCTACCTGGGCGCCATTCCCTGGGTGATCATGCAAATCATCCTGGTGGTCATCGTGATCTTCGTACCGCAATCGGTCACCATGTTCCTGGACGAAAAGATCGACGTGGACGTGGACAAGGTAGTCATTGAAATGCCCGTTGAGGAGCCCGCCCCCGGCATGGAACTCAAGCCCGGCGAACTGCCCATGCCCAAAGAAGGCGAACCGGTGGACGAAGCTGCCGCCGACAAAGCGGCAGAAAAAGCCGCCGATGACGAGCAGAAAAAAATCGACGAGCTGTTCAAGAAATAAACGCCCTCTGGCCAACCCGGCCCACCAGCCCCGTCCTCGGATGGGGCTTTTTTTATGGAACCTTTACGCCCATGAGTGATACCCCCACGGACGACGCCGGCCAGCGCACCGACACCAGCACACCTGCCACCCTGCAGTTTGCCCCCCAAGGGGGCGACATGGTCGCCCCCGCCTACAGCCCGGTGTTCAAGGGCATTGCCCTGATTCTGATGGTGCTGGCCAGTGCCTGGGCCTGGAAAATGCAAATGGGTACAGGCCCCTTGACCGCGCAGAACACCGTGTTCTGGATATGGGCGCCCTGGGCCCTGATGGCCTACACGGTCTGGTTTGTGGTGACCGGCACCACCCGCCTCTCCAGCACAGCGGTGGAACAAAGCTGGATGTGGAGCAAGCGGGTGGAATTGCACAACCTGGCCTATGCCAAAGTGATTCGCATACCCGGCCTGGAATGGCTGATTGCCCCACGGTTCTACACCAAGACGTTTGGTGGCAAGCTGGTCATTTTCTACACCGCCCAACCGGCGATGCTGAGCGAATTCAAACGACTGGAAGACGCCCTGAACGCGCTCAAACAAGCACGCTGAGCGAATGTGCAGACGAAAAAAAACCGCGCCGTAGCGCGGTTTTTTTAATGGGGCCGAATCACAGCTTCTGCGTTTGCATGAAGGTGTCGAACTTGGCTTCGGTGAAACGGAACCACAGATTGGAATCGGCACGGAACTTGGAGTAGTCCGCGTAGATTTTTTTCCAGTCTTCGTTGGTATCGCTCAGCTTGGTGTACAGCGACATGGCTTCCTTGAACGCCGCGGCCAGCACGTCGTTGGGGAACGGACGCAGCTTGGTACCGGCACCCACCAGTTGCTTCAAGGCCATGGGGTTACGGCCGTCGTACTTGGCTTGCATGTCCACGTGGGCATAGGTCGAAGCGGCTTCGATGATGGCCTTGTTTTCGGGCGACAGCGCATCGTAGGCCTTCTGGTTGACGAACAGGTCCAGCTGGGGACCGCCCTCCCACCAGCCAGGGTAGTAGTAGTACGGTGCCACCTTGTTGAAGCCCAGCTTCTGGTCATCGTAAGGACCGACCCACTCGGCTGCATCAATCGTGCCTTTTTCCAGCGCGGTGTAGATTTCACCGCCGGGAATGTTTTGTGGCACGCCACCCATGGGCTCAAACACCTTGCCGGCAAAGCCGCCAATGCGCATTTTCAGACCCTTGATGTCTTTCAGCGACTTGATTTCCTTGCGGTACCAGCCACCCATCTGGGCACCTGTGTTGCCCATGGGGAAACTGATCATGCTGTACTTGGCGTAGAACTCACGCATCAGCTTCAAGCCGTTGCCTTCGTACATCCAGGCAGTCATCTGGCGGCTGTTCAGGCCAAAGGGCACTGCGCAACCCAAAGCAAACGCTTCGTTTTTGCCGAAGAAGTAATACGGTGCTGTGTGAGCGCACTCAATGGCGCCGTTTTGCACCGCATCCACCACGCCAAAGGGCGGGGTAATTTCACCACCAGCGTGCACCGAGATTTCAAACTTGCCGCCGGACATGGCTTTCACTTGCTTGGAGAAAACTTCTGCCGCGCCATAGATGGTGTCCAGGGCTTTGGGGAAGCTCGACGACAGGCGCCAGCGCACTGCCGCTTGCGCATGAACCGCTGGTGCCGCGCCCGCGGCCAGCACGCCAGCGATACCAGCGTTTTTGATAATTGAACGACGATCCATTCGGTGTACTCCGGTAATTGTGTTGTAACCATCTTGCGACCCAGTTGTTCCAAGGCACAAGGACTGCAATAGTCAAGCGCGATTGTAGGAACGCGGTGCCCCCCTTTCGTGGGGGTTTTCCCTCGACACGGACGGGCTGAAGCGCCGCATTCAGGATTCTGCAAGCCAGCGCATTGCACGCTGGCTTTTTAACTGACTGGTGGCTTACGCAGCGCGCGCAGCAGGCGCCAACAATGCACCAAAACGCTGCGCAATCGAGGCCTGCATGCCAGCAGCATCCAGCCCCTGCAACTTGAGCAAATAGGCCGGGTCGCCATGCTCGGTAAAGGTGTCGGCCAAGCCCAGCTGCAGCACGGGCAACTCCACGCCTGCGGCCTGCAAGGCCTCCAGCACCGCACTGCCCGCGCCGCCCATGGTGGCGCCCTCTTCCACCGTCACCAGCGCCTGGTGGCTGGCCGCCACTTGCAGCAGCAGCGCAGTGTCCAGCGGCTTGGCCCAGCGCATGTTCACCACCGTGGCGCCCAGTGCCTCGGCCGCCACCAGCGCGGGTTGCAACAGCGTGCCAAACGCGAGGATGGCAATGCCCTGGCCCTGCTTGCGAATCTCGCCCTTGCCAAACGGTAAACCGTCCAGGCTGGCCGGCACCGCCACACCGGCACCACTGCCACGCGGGTAACGCACGGCCACCGGGTGGTTTTGGGCAAACGCGGTGCTCAGCAACTGGCGGCACTCGGCCTCATCGGCCGGGCAGGCAATGCTCATGTTGGGAATGCAGCGCAGGAATGGAATGTCATAGGCGCCCGCATGGGTAGCGCCGTCTGCGCCCACCAAACCGGCGCGGTCCAGTGCAAACACCACGGGCAGGTTTTGCAGCGCCACGTCGTGGATCAGCTGGTCATACGCACGCTGCAAAAAGGTGGAGTAAATCGCCACCACGGGCTTCAGCCCTTCGCAGGCCAGACCACCGGCAAAGGTCACCGCGTGTTGCTCGGCAATGCCCACATCAAAGTAACGCGCCGGAAAGCGTTTTTCAAACTCCACCATGCCCGAGCCTTCGCGCATGGCCGGCGTGATGCCCACCAGGCGCTGGTCGGCCGCAGCCATGTCGCACAACCACTGGCCAAACACCTGGGTGAATGTGGGCTTGGCCACGGCGGTGGACTTGACCAGCCCCACAGCCGGGTCGAACTTGCCGGGGCCGTGGTAGGCCACAGGGTCGGCCTCGGCCCGCTTGTAACCCTGGCCTTTTTTGGTCACCACATGCAGAAACTGCGGGCCCTTCAAATGCTTGATGTTTTCCAGCGTGGGGATCAGCGAATCGAGGTCATGGCCATCGATGGGGCCGATGTAGTTGAAGCCAAATTTCTCGAACAGCGTGGCCGGCACCACCATGCCCTTGGCCTGCTCTTCGATGCGTTTGGCCAGTGCAAACAGCGGCGGCGCGCCCTTGAGCACACTTTTGCCCACGTTTTTGGCGGCGGCGTAAAACTGGCCGCTCATCAGCTGAGCCAGGTAGCGGTTCAGCGCGCCCACGGGCGGGCTGATGCTCATGTCGTTGTCGTTCAGGATGACCAGCAGCTTGCAGTCTTCCACGCCTGCGTTGTTGAGCGCTTCAAACGCCATGCCGGCCGTCAACGCGCCGTCACCAATCACGGCCACCGAGTAGCGGTCTTCGCCCTTGATGCGGGCGGCCAGCGCCATGCCCAGCGCGGCCGAGATGGAGGTGCTGGAGTGCGCGGTGCCAAAGGTGTCGTAGGCGCTCTCGTCACGACGCGGAAAGCCGGACAAGCCACCAAACTGGCGCAGGCTGTGCATGCGGTCACGCCGGCCGGTCAAAATTTTGTGCGGGTAGGTCTGGTGGCCCACATCCCAGACCACGCGGTCTTCGGGGGTGTTGAACACATAGTGCAGCGCCACGGTCAGCTCCACCGTGCCCAGGTTGGAGCTCAGGTGCCCGCCGGTTTTGGCCACGCTGTTGAGCAGGTAGGTGCGCAGCTCGTCGGCCAAGGCACGCAGCTGCGCACGGGGCAGCTGGCGCAGCGTCGCGGGGTCGTCGATGGTGGAGAGCAAAGACGAAGGAGTCAGATCGGTAGAGGGCATTTGCTATCTTTTTAGTAGCTGCTTGCGCATATTATTCGGGGGCTAGAGGCCTATTTGACTCTTAAATCCTAGCTTGCGCGGTGCACCACCATGCCGGCCAGGGCCTGCAGGGCGCGGGTGTCGGCCAAGCCGCTGGCCTGCAGCGCATCCAGCGCTTGCTGCAACAACTGGGCCGCATAGGCCCGGCTGGCGTCCAGCCCCATCAGCGACACATAGGTGGGCTTGTCATTGTCAGCATCTTTGCCCGCGGTCTTGCCCAACGTGGCCGAGTCGGCGGTCACGTCCAGAATATCGTCCACCACCTGGAAGGCCAGGCCGATGGCCGCGCCATAGGCTTCCAGCCCCTTGAGCGCCTGGGCCGAGGGGGCCGCACAATGTGCCCCCATGACCACGCTGCCCTGCAGCAGAGCACCGGTCTTGAGCTGGTGCATCTCGCGCAGCTGGTTTTCGGTCAGTGGCAGGCCCACGCTGGCCAGGTCAATCGCCTGGCCACCGGCCATGCCGGAGCTGCCAGCGGCACGTGCCAGCAGGCCGCAGAGTTTGGCCTGCGTCGTGCAGGGCACCGATTCGTCCTGCGGCGTCAAAAACTCAAACGCCAGCGCCTGCAGCGCGTCCCCGGCCAGCAAGGCACTGGCCTCGCCAAACTGCACATGCACCGTGGGTTTGCCCCGGCGCAGCACGTCGTTGTCCATGCAGGGCATGTCGTCGTGCACCAGTGAATAGGCGTGGATCAGCTCCACCGCACAGGCCGCACGCAGGGCGGCGGCTGGGCAACCATGGCCTTCGGTGGCCACGGCCTCGTGGGCCGCCAGCACCAGCAGCGGGCGCAGGCGTTTGCCGCCGTCCAGCACCGAGTAGCGCATGGCCTCCACCAGCGCGGCGGGCGCGCCGTGGTCTACGCCCTGGGGCGCATCGGCAGTAATCCAGGCTTCCAGCGCACGCTCTACCTGCTGCAGGCGTTCGCGGCTCCAGCCGTCCAGGTCAAATGGGGCCACGGCTTGGGGGGCAACAACGGCGTGCATCAGGCTTTCCAGGGTTTGAGGGCACCGTCGTCCAGTACCTTGATTTGTTCTTCCACCGCCTGCAGCTGCTCGCGGCAGAACTGCAGCAGCGCCGCGCCGCGCTGGTAACCGCTCAACAATTGGTCCAGCGGCAGTTCGCCCGACTCCAGACGGCCCACCAGGCCTTCCAGTTCCTGCATGGCCGCTTCGTAGCTGGCGGGCAGAGGGGCGGTGGTGGGGGATGGAGCGCTGGCCTTGGGCATGGAATGGGGATTCAAAAAGCAAACCGCGATTTTAGGCCCAAGCCCCGGTGCTTTTGCCTAGGCGAATGCCCCAAGCAGGTACAATCGCCCCTCCCGCATCCGGCCTCCCGCTTCTGGGATGGACGGCTCCCATTTACCGCGCGCGCCATGCGCACCCTATGGCGCACCCCCCTGTGGGGAGTCTTCAGGTCAGGTCACCCATGTCTGATTTAAGTCTTCAACTGCAGCAGGCACACAGCCAACTACCAGTTTCAAGCTACTTTGACCCGGCGCTCTACGCGCTTGAAATGCAAAGTATCTTTCAGCAAGGGCCCCGCTACGTGGGGCACTCCCTGAGCGTTCCCAACGTGGGGGACTACTACGCCCTGCCGCAAGAGAACGAGGGGCGCGCACTGGTGCGCAATGCCGGCGGGATCGAACTCATCTCCAACGTCTGCCGCCACCGCCAGGCCATCATGCTCAAGGGCCGCGGCTCGCTCACACACGACGACAAGGGCATGCAAAGCGGCAACATCGTCTGCCCGCTGCACCGCTGGACCTACAGCGGCGCCCACGCGGGCCACAACGGCAGCCAAAGCGGCACGCTGATCGGCGCGCCCCACTTCGCCCAAGACCCCTGCCTGAGCCTGAACAACTACAAGCTGCAGGAGTGGAACGGCCTGCTGTTTGAAGCCAACGGCGTGGATGTGGCCGCGCAACTGGCGAACATGGGCCCGCGCGCCGACCTGAGTTTTGAGGGTTATGTGCGCGACAAGGTCGAGATGCACGTGTGCAACTACAACTGGAAGACCTTCATCGAGGTCTATCTGGAGGATTACCACGTAGGGCCCTTCCACCCGGGCCTGGGCCAGTTTGTGACGTGTGACGACCTGCGCTGGGAAATGCACGAGAACTATTCGGTGCAAACCGTGGGCGTGGCCAACCGTCTGGGCAAGGCCGATGCCACCGGCGGCTCCCCGATTTACGAACGCTGGCAAAACGCGCTGCTGGACTACCGCGGCGGCGTGCCCCCCAAGCAAGGCGCCATCTGGCTCACCTACTACCCCCACATCATGGTGGAGTGGTACCCGCATGTGCTCACCGTGTCCACCCTGCACCCCATGGGGCCGAACAAAACCATGAACATGGTCGAGTTCTACTACCCCGAGGAAATTGCCGCCTTCGAGCGCGAGTTCGTCGAAGCCCAGCAGGCCGCCTACATGGAAACCTGCATCGAGGACGACGAAATCGCCGAGCGCATGGACGCGGGCCGTGCCGCCCTGCTGGCGCGCGGCGACAACGAAGTTGGCCCCTACCAAAGCCCCATGGAAGACGGTATGCAGCACTTCCACGAGTGGTACCGCGGCAAGGTGGACCTCTCAGGTCTGCCCGCCTGAGCCCTACATCACTATTAATTTCATAGCTGCTTGCGCAATATCCATGCGCCTTAGCACCCTATTTGACTGGTAAAAACCCATGCAAGCCTTGTGGATGGTTCTCGCCTCGTTCTGGTTTGCGCTCATGGCCGTGGGCATCAAATATGCGTCCAACAGCTTTGAAACGCTGGAGCTGGTGTTCTACCGGGGCCTGGTCAGCATGGTGTTCATGGCCATCGTGGTGCGCGCCCGTGGCGCCACGCTGCGCACCCCCGTGCCCATGATGCACGTCTGGCGCAGCACCATCGGCGTGCTCTCGCTCAGCGCCTGGTTCTACGCCATTGCCCACCTGCCCCTGGCCACCGCCATGACGCTTAACTACATGAGCGGCGTGTGGGTGGCTGCCTTCATCGTGGGCGGCGCCCTGCTCTATGGCGACGCACAAAAACAAGGCCCATTGCTGGGCACGGTGCTACTGGGGTTTGTGGGTGTGGTCATGACCTTGCGCCCCACCATCGACCAGAACCAGCTGTTCGCCGGTGTCATCGGTCTGCTATCGGGCATGGGCGCGGCGCTGGCCTATATGCAGGTCACCGCGCTGGGCAAGGTGGGCGAGCCCGAAGAACGCACAGTGTTTTATTTCTCGGTAGGCACCGCCCTGGTCGGCGCCGTGGGTCTGCTGTTTACCGACGTGACACCTTGGTCCGAGGTGCGCCTGCAGGACGCGCTGTGGGTCATCCCCATCGGTATCCTGGCCTCGCTAGGCCAATGGTGCATGACACGCGCCTACCGCAAGGGCGCCACGCTGGTCGTGGCCAGCATGCAGTACTCCGGCATTGTGTTTGCCGCCCTGTTCAGCCTGCTGCTGTTTGGCGACAAGATCGCCCCCATGGGCTGGCTGGGCATCGCCGTGATTGTGGTCAGCGGTGTGCTGGCCACCGTGCTGCGGTCTCGGGCTATGCCGAATACACCGGCGGAAGAGCATTGAGCGGTTCGGACTGACTGCAGACATTCACTGAGCTCGGAAGCGGTTGTTGACGCCGAAGTTATGGGGCTGCGTTGCCGCATCATAAGAACGACCTGTTGTAATGCATGCCCTCAATCAATAAACGGGCCATCGCAGGTGAATTCAAAAGCCGGTGACGTTACGGACCAAGTCCAATCTACAGACTGAACCGTACCTAGAGCCCGGATGTTGCCCCCGCCCATGAACGCAACCATGAGGTCTCCATTTCGGTAAAGAGAAACCTCAGACACCGCGGATGTATTCGTTAGTGAAAGTAGCTGGCTTCCAACAAGCAACGCCTGTTTTGATTCCTTTTCGAGCTCAGTCTGTCCAGTTGCAGCAAGTTCTGCAGCGACCAAGACCATTTCGTCTCTACCTTCAAACTGCAACTCCCAATAAGTGACCGCATAGGTCACCTTCTGCAGATGACTCCCGACAAGTGACGCTCGAATGTGATTTTCCGTGTCAGCGCGAGTTCTCACCATCCTGTGCTCCTCATGCATTCTGATGTCGGCCATGATAGTGGCGACGCTGAAGGTCTGCTTCCGCCCCATACCGGCCGTCAACCTCGATACTCTTCATATCGTAAGCCCCAACACCCAGGCTATGTGGCGCTTACCCGGTAGCCGATTTCCCGGCTGCGCAGCAGACGGATGAGGCCACCGGGTATACGCCACGTAGCCCAGCGCGCGCAAGCAACAGTACCTCAGCGAATAGATAATGAGATCACTATGGCCTACACCACCCTCATCTCCGTCGCCCAACTCCAAGCCCTGCAAGCCAGCGCCACACCTGCCGTCATCTTCGACTGCAGCTGCGACCTGATGCAGCCCGCACAAGGCCCGGCGCAGTACGCCGAGAGCCACATTGCCGGTGCACTCTACGCACACTTGGACAACAACCTCAGCGCCAAAGGCGACCCAGCCGTCACGGGTGCCACATCGGGTGGGCGCCACCCCCTGCCCGCGCGTGAAAAGTTTGCTGTATGGCTGGGCAGCGTGGGCTTGCGCAGCAGCGACCAGGTGGTGGTGTACGACCGCCAGGGAGCCAACTACTGCGGCCGCCTGTGGTGGATGCTCAAGTGGCTGGGCCATGCCAATGTGGCGGTGCTGGACGGCGGCTTTCAGGCCTGGCAAGCGGCGGGCGGCGCGGTGGCCAGTGGTGCCGAGGCGCCCCGCGCGACCACCACCTTTGCCGTGGCCGACCCGCTGGTGACGCTGGTGGGTGTGGACACGGTGCTGCGCAATCTGGGCCAGAACCACCAACACATCATCGACGCGCGCGGCGCACCGCGTTTTCGCGGTGAGGTGGAGCCAATCGACCCGGTGGCCGGCCATATTCCCGGCGCGCTGAACCGCGTGTTCAGCAGCAACCTGGGGCCCGATGGCCTGTTCAAACCCGCGGCGGTGTTGCGTGCCGAATTTGAAGCCCTGCTGGGCCAGCGCCCGCCGCAAGACGTGGTGCACCACTGCGGCAGTGGCGTGAGTGCCGTGCCCAATGTGCTGGCCATGGAGATTGCGGGCCTGGGCGGCACCGCACTGTTTGCCGGCAGCTGGAGCGAGTGGTGCAGCGATGCCACGCGCCCGGTCGCGCAGGGCTAAACCGGCCAAAGCCCCCGGACTTTCGCTGCTGCACGGGCAGCACTACACTGCGGGACCATGGCGCCCGAGTCCCACCCCTCGCCCACTCCGGGCAGCAAGCCGCTGCCTGATGTGCTGGTGTTGGCCTTTGTGCTGGGCATTGGCACGCTGTGCAGTGCTCTGGCCTTTGTGGGCCTGCGGCAAACCGAAGCACTGCGCCTGCAAAACATCCACACCGCCAGCGCGCGCACCGTGCAAGACGTGCTGGAGCTGGACATCCACCGCACCGTGGAAGCCACCCACAACATCAGCCTGGTGGTGGAGAGCCAGCCCCAGGTGCAGCGCAAACAGTTCGACTTGCTGAGCCGACGGGTCATGGCAGACCTGCACACGCTCTCTGCCATTCGCTGGTTGCCCGCCGGTGGCAGTGAGGCGGCCCATGAGCAGCAGGCACGTGTGATTGGCAGGCCGGTGGCGTCGGCGGTGTTTCCGGTGGTCAGCCCCAGCCACGACGGTGCCGGGGTACCCGCCATTGCCATAACTGCGCCGGTATACGAACGGGATGTCACCACCGACGCCATCGTGCGCCACCGTGGGTTTGTGGAATCTATCGTGCCCCTGCACGCCCTGCTGCGCGATGCCGGCAACCGCGCAAACCTGGTTGGCATGGACCTGATGGTTTACGACCTGGAGGGTGCCGCACGCGCCCACACCGAAGCGATTTATGCGCGACTGGGCACTGCCGCCGAAGACACCCCTAGCGAGGCCCACCGGGCAGAAAAAAACCACAACGACTTTGTGGTGGCGCTGGACGTGGCCACCCGCCCCTGGCAGGTGGTGCTGCACCCCCGGCCCGCGTTTTATGCGGACCTGACCTCCAGCTACGCGCCCTATGTGCTGGGCGCGGGCCTGCTGCTCACCGGGCTCATTACGGCCGCGGTGTGGCGGGCCCAGCGTTACCGGCGCAGCATCGAATTCGCACGGCACCGTGCCTCGCGCGCCCGCGAGGCACTGGCGTTGGAGCAAAGCCGCCTGCAAAACATCATGGAAGGCACGGGCGTGGCGAGCTGGGAGTTCAACTACGCCACGCGCACGCTGCAGGTCAGCGAACGCTGGGGCACCATGGCCGGCTACACCACGGCCGAGCTGGGCCCCAACCTCTACGCGCGTTGGCTGGAACTGACCCACCCCGACGACCTGCAGCGCTTCTTTGTGGCACTGAACGAGCACTTTGCGGGCAAGACCACGCATTTCGATTACGAATACCGCATCCGCCACCAGCAAGGCCACTGGATCTGGATTGGCGCACGTGCCCGGCTGCTGGAGCGTGATGCCGATGGCAAACCGCTAGTCCTGGGCGGCACCAACCTGGAGATTACCGAGCGCAAGGAAACCGAAGAGCGCATCCGCCAGCTCAATGCATCGCTGGAGCAACGCATGCAAGAAGAGGTGACCCGCAGCGAGGCGCGCGCCACGCTGGGCACGCTGATTGCCAGCGTCTCCCACGAGATGGGCACACCCATGGGCAACAGCCTGATGACCGCCAGCACCCTGGCCGACCAGGCCCGGCACTTTCAGACCCTACTGGACTCCGGTACCCTGCGCCGCTCCGCTTTAACCGAGTTCATCACCCAGGTGCGCGAGGGCAATGCTCTGCTGATGCGCAACCTGGAGCGTGCCGTGGCCCTGCTCAAAAACTTCCGCCAGGTAGCGGCCGACCAGGCCAGCGAACAGCGCCGCGAGTTTGACCTGCGCAAAGTGCTGGGCGAAGTGCTGCACACGCTGACGCCCAGCCTCAAGCGCGAGGCCCATGCCGTGACGCTGGACGTGCCCGAAGGCATCACCATGGACAGCTACCCCGGCCCGCTAGGCCAGGTGGTCATCAACTTGGTGAACAACGCCTACCTGCACGCCTTTGAGGGCATGGCCCAGGGCACGGTGCAACTGCGCGCCAGTGCCACCGACAGCGAGGTGACGCTGGTGTGCCAAGACAACGGCCGCGGCATTGCACCCGAAACGCTGGAGAAGATGTTCATGCCCTTCTTCAGCACCCGCATTGGCAGCGGTGGCACCGGCCTGGGCATGTCCATCGTGGACAACCTGGTCAAGTCCACGCTGGGCGGCAGCCTGCATGTGGACTCGGTGCAAGGCGCGGGCACCACCATCACCATCACGCTGCCGCGTGTGGCGCCAGCGCCGCACAGCGACGCTGAAGACTGACACCCACTCAGTGCGACTCGGCCACCGCGGCCGGGACCGCTGGCACTGCGGGCTGGCGCAACACCAGGCGCTTGAGGCGGCCGACAAAGTGTTCGATGTCGTCCACGATGGTGAAGAAGCTGGGGGTGACCAACAGGCTCAAGATGGTGGAGGTGATGAGGCCCCCAATCACCGCCGCCGCCATGGGCGCGCGGAAGCTGTTGTCGGCACTACCCAGACCCACCACCAGCGGCAACATGCCGGCCACCATGGCGATGGTGGTCATGATGATGGGACGGGCACGCTTGTGGCAGGCGTCAATCAACGCGTCAAAACGGGTCATGCCCAAGTCACGGCGCGCCATGATGGCGTACTCCACAAGCAGAATCGAGTTCTTGGTCGACACCCCAATCAGCATCACCAGCCCGATGAACGACGGCATGGACAACATCTTGCCAGTGACCAGCAGGCCGATGAAGGCACCACCAAACGACAGGATCACCGCGGGGATGATGGAGATCGGGTGCAAGAAGTCCTTGAACAGCAACACCAGCACGATGTAGATACACAACACGCCAGTCAGCATGGCCAGGCCAAAACCGGCCACCATCTCGGCCTGCACTTCGGCGTCGCCCACCTCCAGCTGCTGCACGCCAGCCGGCATGTTCACGATGCTGGGCAGCTTGGCCACAGCCTCGGTCACCTCGCCCAGCGGCACGCCGGAGAGTTCCACTTCAAAGTTCACGTTGCGCACGCGGTTCAGGCGGCTGATCACGGCGGGACCGCCCGACATTTCGAGTGCCGCCACCTGGCTCAGCATCACCGGGCCCTTGACGCCGGGCACCATCAGGCGGCCCAGCAGTTCCAGGTCCTGGCGCGCATCGGTGTCGAGCTTAACGACGATAGGCACCTGGCGCTGGCTCAGGTTGAGCTTGGACAGCGCCGACTCGTAGTCACCCACGGTGGCAATTCGCAGTGTCTCGGCAATCGCGCTGCTGGTCACGCCCATGTCGGCGGCCTTGCCGAAGTCGGGGCGGATGGCGATTTCGGCGCGTGTCAGGCTGGCGCTAGAGCTGATGTTGCCCAGGCCCGGAATCTTGCGCAGGTCGCGCTCCACGGCGGCGGCGGCTTGCGCTAATGCTACGGGGTCTTCACCCTTGAGGGCGAGCTGGTACTTCTCGCCCGAACCACCCAGGCCCACCTTGAAGCGGGCCCCTGGCAACTCGGCCAACGCGCTGCGCATCTGGCTCTCGATCACTTGTTTGACCGGGCGTGCACCGCGTTCGTCCAGCAGCACGGTCAGCGTGGCCTTGCGCACCTCGCTGGTGGAGCCGCCCTGGAACGGATCCGACCCTACGGCACCACCACCAATGGTGGTGTACACCGTCTTCACATGCTCAACCTTGCCAATCAGGCTGCGCGCGTGTTCGGCCGCGGCATAGGTCTGGCTCAGGGTGCTGCCTGGGGCCAGTTCCACATAGACCTGGGTTTGCGAGTTGTCGTCGGGCGGAATAAAACCGCTGGGAATCAGGGGTACCAGGAACAAGGAGCCGACAAAAAATCCGATGGCCGCAAACATGGTGATCCAGCGGTGGCTCAGCGTCCAGCGTGTCATGCGCAGGTACAGCGGCATCCACACCGGCTCTTCGTGCACATGGGTGGAGGGTTTCATGATGTAGGCGGCCATCATGGGCGTGAGCACCCGCGCCACCACCAGTGATGCGAACACCGCAAACACCGCGGTCCAGCCAAACTGCTTGAAGAACTTGCCGACCACACCACTCATAAAGGCGGTGGGCAGAAACACAGCAATCAGCGCAAAGGTGGTGGCGATCACGGCCAGGCCAATTTCATCGGCCGCTTCCATCGCGGCCTGGTAGGGCGTCTTGCCCATACGCAGGTGGCGCTCGATGTTTTCCACTTCCACAATCGCGTCGTCCACCAAAATGCCGATGACCAGCGACAGCGCCAAGAGCGTCACGATGTTGGTCGTGAAGCCCATGTAGTTCATGCCTATGAAGGCAGGAATGGCGGACAGTGGCAAGGCCACAGCAGACACCAGCGTGGCACGCCAGCTGCGCAGGAAGAACCACACCACAATCACCGCCAGCACCGCACCTTCGTACAGCATGGTCATGGAGGCGTCGAACTCCTCCTGCACCGGTGTCACAAAGTCAAAGGCCTGGGTCAGTTCCAGATCGGGGTGTTGCACCTTCAGCTCCGCCAGTGCCTTTTGCACAGCAGCGCCCACTTCCACTTCGCTGGCGCCTTTGCTGCGGGTAATCTCAAACCCCACCACCGGCTTGCCGTTGAGCAAAGCCAGGCTGCGCTGCTCGGCAACCGTGTCCTTGACAGTGGCCACCTCGTCCAGGCGCACGCGTTTGCCGCTGGACAGGCTCAGCTCCAGGCGCGATAACTCTTCCACCGTGGCCACGGTGGCCAGGGTGCGCATGGGTTGCTCCGATCCACCCAAGTCGGCACGGCCGCCAGCACTCTCGGTCTGCACGGCCTTCAGCTGGCGCGAGATGTCAGCCGCGGTGGCGCCCAGCGCCTGCAGCTTGATCGGGTCCAGTGCCACTTGCACCTCCCGCGTCACACCACCCACGCGTACCACCGAGCCCACACCGCGCACGCCCAGCAGAGCGCGCGAAATGGTGTTGTCCACAAACCAGCTCAGCGCCTCGTCGTCCATGTTGCTGGAGCGGATGGTGAACGCCAGGATGGGCGCGCCCGACAGGTTCATCTTGCTCACGATGGGGTCGCGCACATCGCTGGGCAGGTCGCTGCGCACCTGCTGCACCGCGCTACGCACATCGTCCACGGCCTCTTGCGTCGCCTTCTCCAGGCGGAACTCGGCGGTCACCGACACATTGCCGTCGGAGACGCGGGTGTAGATGTTTTTCAACCCCTGCAGCGGCGCAATGGCGTTTTCCAGTTTGCGCGCCACTTCGGTTTCCAGCTGCGCCGGCGCGGCACCGGGCAGGCTGGCGGACACGGTGACGGTGGGCAGCTCCAGATCGGGGAACTGCTGTACCTTCATGGCGTTGAAGGACATGATGCCGGCCAGCGTCAGCAGCACAAACAGCATGACCGCCGGTATCGGGTTTTTAATGGACCAAGCAGAAACATTCATATGTTTTGCTCCTTATTTAGTAGCTGCTTGCGCAGTATTGGCGGGCACCACAGCCTCTTTTGGCTTGGAAACCGCCTTGGGCGCCTCCACCACCTTGACCAGGTCACCTTCGCTCAGGAAGCTGCCACCGGTGGCCACCAGCTTGTCCTCGGGCTTCACGCCGCTTTGCACTTCAATCTGGTCGCCAACCACACGGCCGGTCTGTACCTTGAGCTGGGCAATGCGGTTGTCCGCACCCACGCGGTACACATAACTGAAGCCATCGCGCACCACCACCGCGGTCTGCGGCACGGTCAGCGCACCAGAGCTGCCGAGTTCGAATTCACCGCGCGCATACATGCCGGGTTTGAACGCGCCCGGCGCGGCCTTGGCACCCACCGCAGCGCCCGTCAGGTCCACATACACCGTGCCGTTGCGGGTGGCAGCGTCCACCGTGGGCGCAAGCATGCGCACCCGGCCCTTGAGCTGCGCGCCGCTGGGCGAGGTGACCAATACGTTGGTGCCCACGGTAATGCGGCCCAGTTCGGCCGAGGTCACTTCACCGCGCCACTCCAGGCGGCTCTGGCGGATCAGCTTGAACATCTCGGTACCCGCGCCCACCACGGAGCCGACCGAAGCGGTGCGTGAGGAAATAGTGCCGCTGTCGGGGGCCAGCAGTTGGGTGTGCTTGAGACGCAGCAGCTGCGAATCGAGCTGGGCCTTGGCCGACTCCACGCGCGCCTTGGCGGTGAGTTCGGCGGTGAGGTACTGGTTGACCTGCTGGGCGCTCAAGGCGCCGGTGCCCTGCACGGCACGGGCACGGTCGGCGTTAGCCAGGGCTTCGGCCGCATTGGCCTGCGCTTCAGACACCGCGGCGCGGGCCAGCGCTACATCGGCCTGCACACTCTCGGCAGCAAAGGTGGCCAGCACCTGGCCGCGTTGCACGTGGTCGCCCACGGCGGCGTGCAGCTCCTGCACACGCAAGCCACTCACCTCGGTCCCCACGCTGGCTTCTTGCCAGGCGGCCACGCTGCCATTGGCGGCCAGCTTGATGGGCAACATGCCGCTCTGCGCCTGGGTAGTGACCACGGTGAGCGAGGGCTTGGTGGCGGTGCTGGCACCGGGTTTGGCCTCATCAGCCGCCTGGCTGCGTGTGGCAAACAGGCCCAGGCCGGCCAGGGTGAGCAGACCCGCAGCCATCAGGCCCAGGGGTAGCGGTTGGAAAGAGAGGCGGTTCAAAAGACGGTTCATGGTGAGGTCTCGCTAAAAATCAATCAGACAAAAAGTGGAATTCAGTTGGCAGGCTCAAAACCGCCACCCAGGGCGCGGTACAGCGCGACCCAGGCGCGGTTGCGCTCCAGGGCCAGGGACAGCTGGGCCGACTGGGAGGCCAGCGCCGAGCGGCGGGCGTCTTCCAGTTCCACCAGGTTGGCCAGGCCCTGGCCATAACGCGACTGCGTGGCCGCCAGCGATTCGGCATAACCCTGGGTGGACACCTCGGAGTCCTGCTTGCGCGCATCGGTGCTTTGCAGGTTGACCAGGGCTTCTTCCACCTCGCGCACGGCCTGGCGCACCTTGGCGCGGTACACGGCCACGGCCTGGGTGTAGCTGGCCTCGGCAGCCACCACATTGGCCTTGCGCGCACCGCCGTCAAAGATCGGCAGGGTCAGCGCCAGCGGGCCAAAAGACCAGGTGTCCAGGTTCGTCTCGGTGCCCATGCTGCTGTAACGCAGGGCGCCCACATTGCCGCTCAAGGTCAGGCGCGGATAACGCTGGGCCTTGGCGCTGCCCACCTGGGCACTGGCCACCACCACATCGCGCTCGGCGGCGAATACGTCGGGGCGCTGGGTGAGCGTCTGGGCCGGCACACTTGCTATCGAAAGAGGAGCTGCTTGCGCAGGTTTGGCAAGGGCTAGGGCCAGTTTTTTCTTCAAATCTGCTTCGGCTACACCGGTCAGTGCCACCAGGGCTTTGGTGTCAATCTCGCAGGCCGCAGCTTGCTGCGTCACACGGCTGCTGCCATCGGCCGCGCTGGCGCGGGCCAGGGCCGACACCGACGGTGCGGTGAAGCCGGCCTTGGCGCTGATGTCGGCCAGGCGCGCTGTTTCCTGGCGCGAGGCCGCGTCTTTGCGGGCCACGTCCAGCAGCTGGTAGCAGGTGGACAGGCTGTAGTAGGTGTTGGCCACTTCGGCGGCTACGGCCACGCGGGCATCGTGCCACTGGGCCTGGGTGCCTTGCAGCTGGGCGTCGGCGGCTTTGCTCACGGCGCGGTTGGCCCCCACCAGGTCCAGCTCCCAGGCGGCTTGCAGGCCGATGGTTTGGGTGGTGGCGACGGGCACATTGGGCTGGCTCACGCCACGGCTGGCCGCCACCGAGGCATCCACCTTGGGCAACAAGGCCGCACTGGCGGTGGTGCGCTGGGCGCGGGCCGACTCCACCCGGGCCATGGCCTGCGCCACCGAGGGGCTCACCGCTTGCGCGGCTTCGATCAGCTCCACCAGCACGGGGTCGCCCTGCTGCTGCCACCACTGGGCCAAACTGCCCACGGTGCCCTGGTGCGGCAAGGGCGCCTGCCACTGCGCGGTGACCGGGGCGTCCACCTGGGTGGCGGGCATGGTGATGGCGCAGCCGGAGAGTGCGAGCACACACGCCGACAAAACCAAACCAGAGAGGTGGCGGGGCGTGCCGCGCGAAGCAAGGAGTTGCATGGGGGTGCGTGGGTGCAAATGAAGTGCCATGGGGGTAGAGAAAGGTCGGGTTACGGTAAAGCGGCGGTGGACGACAGGGCCTGGCGGTGGCGCGCTTCGCCCTCCACCATGGACAAGGCTGCTACCAGCATGTGTTCGGCGTAGGCGTCAATCGCCGCAGGCGAGCCAATCAGCGCGGGGCGGATGGCCTGGATCACGTCGCTGCCCACATGCAAGATCATGCCCAGCCCGACGATGGAGAAGGCCAGGCGGTGCACATCGTCGTCGGCCTGTGTGACACCCAGATGGCGGCACAACATCTGCACCAGCGCCATGTGGGCGGGTTTGATGTTGTCGTCAATCTCGGCCTGCCACAGGCCGGTGGGCTCCAGCATCTCGCGGATGTGCAGCTTCATGCAGTTCTGCATGGCCACGCCGTTTTTCATGGGTTCGGTGAAGGTGTCCAGCATGGCACGCAGCGAATCCGCCAAACTTTGGTCGGGGTGGTCGATGCTGGCAGGCTCCACACTGGGGTTGCTGCGCGGGTCGGTGAACACGGCGCGGTACAGGCCGGCCTTGTCGCCAAAGTAATAACTGATGGAGGCCACATTGACCTGGGCGGCCAGGGCGATTTCGCGTGTGGACGTCTTGGCAAACCCCTTGTCGGCAAACAGCACCAGCGCCGCATCGAGCAAGCGGGTACGGGCCTCCTGGCCATCGCTGCGCAGCGGTTTGGGCGTGGCGCTGCCCGCGGGAAGTGCGCTGGTTTCAGAATTCGGGGCAAGGGACATGCCGCGGATTCTAGCCAAATAAATCAAACGATTGATTTAACTAGACTCAAAAACCCTGTTTGAAAACCGGGATTTTGCTGTTTCAGCAGGCGTAGGACTCGCGAAACCGGGGCTCCGCCACAAAGCGGCATTGCCATGCCTGTGCGGTGAGCTGCAGAACCGCGCCATTGGCAAAACGCAGATGGAGTTCGGTAAGGCCCTGTCCACCACCGGGCAGCGGCAAATGCGCGAGCGGCTGGCCCGCCGGGCTAAGGCGCCCTTCGGCGATGCGGCCCAAGGCGTGTGTGTCGTACTGCTGCACGTTGGCCTGCTCCAGGTCCAGCGCCACAACCAGGGCATAGCCCCAGCTGGAGGGCGCGCCCAGGGCCCGTGCCGTCACGGCAGAAAGGTGCAAACACACCCGCTCCCCCTGCTGCTGCACCTCGGCCAGCTCACTGTCTGCCAGTTGCCATTGCCACATCAGCAACCTGCGTATCGGTGTGCGCTAGTGCGCGTGGGCCAGGCCGCTGACCAGCGTGACCAGGGCAATGCCGGCCAACAGCCAGGCGATCTGCGCCGTGGTTTCGCGCGCGCTCAGGCGTTTTTGTAGCTGCGGAATCAGGTCGGCCAGTGCCACATAAATGAAGCTGCTGGACGCCACCACCAGAAAAAACGGCAGGTAGTCCTGCAACTGATCCACCAGCCAATAACCGGTGAACCCGCCAATGGCGGTGACGGCACCAGCCAAGGACACCTTGGTCAGCGCTGCGCGGCGGCTGGCGGTGCCAGCCCGCAGCACCACCAGGTCGCCCATGTGGTGCGGCACCTCATGGGCCAGCACGGCCAGCGAGGCAATCACGCCCAGGCGCATGTCCGCCATAAATGCCGAGGCGATCAACACCCCATCGCCAAAACAATGCACGCTGTCCCCCGCCAACACCGCCCAGGCGCCGGCCGGGCGATTGGTTGCGGCATGCGCATGGCCGTGGTGATGGTGGTCGTGTGCCCCATGCCCATGGTCGTGGTCCGCCGGGCCTGCGTCTGCCGCGTGGTGGTGGTGCTCATGGCCGTGGTGCCACAGCTCGGCCTTGTCCAGCAAAAAGAAAAATACCAGCCCCACCAGCAGCACCAGAAACAGGTCCCGCGCACCGGCCTGACTCTCAAAGGCCTCGGGCAACAGGTGCATGAAGGCCGTGGCCATCAAGGCCCCGGCCGCCAGGCTCAACATGTGCTGGGTGTAGCGCCCCAGGGCGCCAAAACTCAGGGCGGCGGCCAGCCACACACTTCCAATGCCGGCCGCCAGGGTTCCCATCAAGATTGCAATCAGCGTCAAGCCACACCCTTCGCTTTGAACCAGGCCAGCGCGCGCGCAAAACCGTCCTCTGCCGCATCTTTGCGGAAGCTGGGGCGGTAGTCAGCATGGAAGGCGTGGGGCGCCGTGGGGTACACCACAAACTCGGAAGCCTGCGCCGCCGCATTGCCCTTGGCCGCGGCCAACGCATCCTTCATTTCATTCACGGTGGTCAGCGGAATGCCGCCGTCCTGGCCGCCGTACAGGCCGAGGACAGGTGCTTTCAGCGAAGCGGCCAGTTCCACCGGGTGTTTGGGATTCACTGCGTTGCTGGCACCGACCAAACGGCCATACCAGGCCACACCGGCTTTGACGTTTTTGTTGTACGCGGCATACAACCAGGTAATGCGACCACCCCAGCAGAAACCGGTGACAGCAACTTTCTTGACGTTCCCCCCGTTTTCACCAGCCCAGGCTATCGCCGCATCCAGATCGCCCATGACCTGGTCATCCGGTACCTTGGACACCACTTCAGCAATCAGCTTGCCAATGTCGGTGTACTTGGAAGCGTCACCCTGGCGGGCGAACAAATCGGGGGCAATGGCGAGATAACCGGCCTTGGCAAAACGACGGCAGGTGTCGGCGATGTATTCGTGCACACCAAAAATCTCTTGCACCACCAACACGATGGGCAGGTTCTTTTTGCCCTCCGGTGCGGCGTAATAAAAGGGCACCGTAAAACCATCCACATCAAAAATACCCTCTCCCGCGGCCAAACCGGTGGCAGGTGTCTTGATGGCGGTTTGCGCCATGATGGGCATAGCGGTGGCGGCATAACCCACGCCCAGCGCCGCCTTGAGGGCGGTACGGCGGGTGGCCCCGTCTTCGGTGGATTGACCGGGCAACAGGGACATCACTTCATTTTTCAAAGCATCGAGCACAGCATTCTCCTTGGGTTGAAACAGCGCAGCCCGCAGTGTAGGCACAAGCCTGATGCGGGTGCTGGCCGCGGGTCTTTGGCAGACCCTTGGCGTCTCAAAAAGTTTCCCAATCCTCGTCGCCACCGGCAGGCGTTACCCGGGTAGAGGTGTGGGGCACCACCTTGGCGGTGGTGTTGACAGGGGGCACCGGTTTTTTGGCGGCAGGCGCTTTGGCCGGGGCAGGTTTGGGCGACGCTGCCCGTGCGGCAGGACCGGCATCAGCCGCGCTGCGGCGCTCTGGCCCCTTGAAAGGCGGCACCTTGGGAGCCTGCGAACGCACCGGAACCGCCGCCAGCACCACCCCACGCTCAGAGGCAGCCCCCAACTTGAACACCGCCACCGCCTGTTTCATGCGGTCGGCCTGCTCACGCAGGCTCTCGGCCGCGGCGGCACTTTCTTCCACCAGTGCGGCGTTTTGCTGCGTCATCTGGTCTAGGTTGCCAATGGCTTGGTTGACACCGGCAATGCCAGCGCTCTGCTCGTTGGCGGCCGCCGTGATTTCCCCAATCACATCGGCCACGCGGCGCACGCTTTGCACAATCTCCTGCATGGTGGCGCCCGCGTCGGTCACCAGCTTGGTACCGGACTCAACCTTCTCGACCGAGGTGCTGATGAGGCCCTTGATTTCCTTGGCCGCTTCGGCGCTGCGCCCGGCCAGGCTGCGCACTTCGCTGGCCACCACCGCAAAACCACGGCCCTGCTCACCGGCACGCGCGGCTTCCACCGCCGCGTTCAGCGCCAGGATGTTGGTCTGGAAGGCAATGCCGTCGATCACACTGATGATGTCGGCGATCTTTTTGCTGCTGGCATCAATTTCCTGCATGGTGCTGACCACCTGGGTCACCACCTCGCCACCGCGCTGGGCCACGCTGGAGGCGCTGGCGGCCAGGCCGCTGGCTTGGCGGGCGTTGTCGGCACTTTGTTGCACGGTAATGGTCAGGCCGTCCATGCTGGAGGCGGTGGCCTGCAGGTTGCTGGAGGTTTGCTCGGTGCGCTGCGCCAGGTCGTTGTTGCCGGTAGCAATTTCGGCACTGGCAATGGCAATGTTGTCGGTGCTGCTGCGCACCTGCGACACCATGCTGGCCAGCGACTCGTTCATGGCGCGCAGCGACACCAGCAGGGTGCCAAATTCGTCGGCGCGGTTGGTGGAAATGACTGAGCTCAAGTCGCCCTGGGCAATACGCGCAGCCAGGTCATTGGCCTGGGCCAGGGGCTCACGGATGGAGCGCACCAGCCAGGCGGTGCCCGCAAAAATCATCGCAATGATCACGGACAGCCCCACCATGATGCCCATGCTGTTGGCACCGCGGCGGCGCTCGGTGGTTTCCTTGACCTCGTTGAGCTGCTTTTTCTGCAGTTCCACCATCTCCTTTTGGGCCCCGATGTAGGCGGCCATGGTCGGCAGGTACTGCGCATTCATGATCTTCAGGGCTTCTTCCGCGTTGCCCGCCGTCTTGGCGTCGCGGGCCTTGGTACGCAGGTCAATCACGGCCTTGCGCAGGTCCCCGATCTTCTTCATCTGCGCCTTGTCCGCCTCGGTGAGCGGCATGGCCTCAATCTTTTTCTGTAGTTCGCCAATCTGGGCACTGGTGGCGGTAATCGGGTCCTTGAACGAATCGTTCACCGCAGAACCTTCGGCCAGCATGATGGCCTGGTTGCGTGCCGCATTGGTCATGGTCAGGCCATTCCATTCGGTGGAGATTTGCACCAGCTCTTCCACCTGGGCCTGGTGCGCTCGCCCTTCCGCCAAAATGCTCGCGCTGCGCAGCAAGCCCACAATGGCCACCGCACAGATAGCGGCAATCACCAACACAATAAATGCCCACAGCTTGGTGGCAATCTTCAGTCCATTGAGTCCCATACGTCGACCTCTTTAGTTTAGTTATTCGCTACCGTGCGGCGGGTGGGCGCCGCCAGCACATCGTCTACCTTAATGCGCCTTGTCCCAATTAGGGCCAACCCCAACCTCGGCCAGCAGCGGGACCTTGAGCGCGGCTACCTCGGCCATGATGCGAGGGATCTCCGTCTTGAGCCAGTCCACCTCGGCGTCAGGCACTTCAAACACCAGTTCATCATGCACCTGCATGATCATTTTGGTCGCTTTATTCTGGCTGTCCAGCACCTGCTGCACCTTGACCATGCTCAACTTGATGAGGTCGGCCGCCGTACCCTGCATGGGCGCGTTGATGGCCGCACGCTCCAGCCCGGCCAGCAGTGCGCCTTTGGCGGTCTGGATGCCCGCCAGTTGCAGGCGCCGGCCAAACACGGTTTCCACATAACCCTGCTCTTTGGCCAGCGCGCGGGTGGACTCCATATAGAGCTTCACGCCGGGGTAACGCTCAAAATAACGCGCGATGTAGTTTTTGGCCGCGGTGTTGTCGATGCCCAGGTTGCGCGCCAAGCCAAACGCACTCATGCCATAGATCAGGCCGAAGTTGATGACCTTGGCGTAACGCCGCTGCTCGCTGCTTACCTGGTCTACCGGCACACCAAACACCTCGGCCGCAGTGGCACGGTGCACATCCAGGCCGTCATGGAAGGCGCGCAACAGCGCTGCGTCATCGCTGATGTGGGCCATGATGCGCAGCTCGATCTGGCTGTAATCGGCGCTGGCAATCACGCTGCCTGCAGGTGCCACAAACGCCTCGCGCACACGCCGCCCTTCCGCGGTGCGGATGGGAATGTTCTGCAGGTTGGGGTCGTTGCTACTCAGGCGCCCGGTCACCGCCACGGCCTGGGCGTAGTGTGTGTGCACACGGCCCGTGCGTGGCAGTGCCAGCAGCGCCAGTTTGTCGGTATAGGTGCCCTTGAGTTTGGCCAGCCCCCGGTGCTCCAGCAGCTTGGCGGGCAACGGGTAGTCCTCGGCCAATTTCTCCAGCACCTCTTCGTCGGTGCTGCGTGCGCCGGTGGCGGTCTTCTTGACCACCGGCATGCCCAGCTTGTCGAAGAAGATTTCGCCCAGTTGTTTGGGGCTGCTCAGGTTAAATGGCTGGCCGGCAATCTCGTAGGCCTCGGTCTCCAGCTGCAGGATGCGCTGGCCCAGTTCGTGGCTTTGTTTGGCCAGCGTGGGGGCGTCAATCAACACACCATTGCGTTCAATACGGTACAGCGCTTCGCTGCTGGCAATTTCCAGTTCGTAGATGAAGGTCAGCTTGGCGTCGGCAGCGAGTTGCGGCCATAACACCAGGTGCACATCCAGCGTCTGGTCCGAGTCTTCACACGAGTACTCGGAGGCCTTGGCAATCTCCACCTGGTCAAAACTGATCTGGTTGGCACCCTTGCCACACAGGTCTTCGAAGCTGATGCCGCTGCGGCCCAGGTGGCGCTCGGCCAGTCTGCTCAGACCGTGGGGCTTGTGCACTTCCAGCACATAACTCTGCAGCATGGTGTCATGCACATAACCCTGCACCTCAATGCCATGGTTGGCAAACACATGGCGGTCGTATTTGATGTGCTGGCCCAGCTTTTTGGCCTGCGGGTTTTCCAGCCAGGGTTTGAGTTTGGCCAGCACCTCTTCGCGGTTGAGCTGCTCGGGCGCATCGGGGTAACGGTGGGCGACCGGGATGTAGGCGGCATGGCCCACCGCCACACTGAAGCTGATGCCCACAATCTCTGCGCGCATTTCATCCAACGAGGTGGTCTCGGTGTCCAGCGCCACCAACTCTGCCACTTGCAGCTTGGCCAGCCAGGCGTCAAAGGACTCCCAGGTCAGCACGGTGTCGTAGTTCAGGTTGCTGGCGCGGGGGGCTGATTCCTGCGCAGGGTCGGCCGGCTCATCAAACAGCCCGGGGGCAGCGGCCGACGCTTTAGGTGCCTTGGGCGCCTTGGCCGCGGGCGCAGGGGCCTCACCAGCACTGGCGGCACCGGCGGCTTTGGCCAGGCCCTTGAAGCCATATTTCTCATAAAAAGTGACCAAAGCCCCCGTATTCTCTGCGCCAACAGCTATCGAATCCATAGCAGGAAGGCCGGGCAACCAGTCCTTCAAATCACAATCGGTTTTGATGGTGAGCAGCGCACGGCCCGTGGGCAGCCAGTCCAGCGTCTTGCGCAGGTTCTCACCCACCACGCCGCCAATCTTGTCCGCGTTCTCCACCACGGCCTGCAGCGAGCCGTATTCCAGCAGCCACTTCACGGCGGTCTTGGGGCCTACCTTGGGCACGCCAGGCACGTTGTCCACGGTGTCACCCACCAGGTTCTGGTAGTCCAGCATCAGGTGGGCGGGTATGCCGAACTCGGCCTGCACCCCGGCCAGGTCGCGGCGTTTGCCGTTCATGGTGTCGATGATGGTGATGCGCTCGTTAACCAGCTGCGCCAAATCTTTGTCACCGCTGCTCACGATCACCTCGATGTCCTGCTGCGCGGCCATCACGGCCAGCGTGCCAATCACATCGTCGGCCTCCACACCGGGCACGTCCAGCACGGTCCAGCCCAGGTGGCGCACGACCTCGTGGATGGGCGCGATCTGGCTGCGCAGATCGTCGGGCATGGGGTCGCGGTGGGCCTTGTACTCGGGGTAGATGGCGTCGCGGAAGGTGGGGCCCTTGGCGTCGAACACGCAGGCCACGTAGTCGGCCGGCACTTCCTTGCGCAGGCTGTTCATCATGTTGATCATGATGCGGATGGCGCCGGTCTTTTGCACCGTGCCATCGGGCAGCGTGATGCTCATGGTCTCGCCGCCAGCAAAGAAGGCGCGGTACAGGTAGCTGGAACCATCGACCAGCAGCAGGGTTTTACGGGGTTCGCTCATGCATGTATTGTGCCCCCACGCAAGTACTGATAGCCCCCACGCTCCGCCGCTGCGCGGGTCGCTGCCCCCCAAGGGGGCTAATTTTGCTTGGGGCGGCCCGGCGCAAAATTGGCCTTCGCCCGCAGCGACTGTGCGAGTGGCCTGCCCCCTACAATTGCGCCCATGGCGGTTTATACAGAGGTCTCGCTCGACGAGGCCAGCACTTTCCTCACATCCCTCAAGCTCGGCAACCTTCAAACCCTGGAAGGCTGCGCGGGGGGCATTGAAAACACCAATTACTTTGTCACCACCGACCAGGCGCCTTATGTGCTGACCCTGTTCGAGCGGCTCAGTGCGGAGCAGTTGCCGTTTTACCTGCGGCTCATGAAGCACCTGGCCTTCCACGGCATTCCCGTGCCCGACCCCGCTGCCAACCGCGATGGCGATGTGCTGCACAGCCTGAACGGCAAACCCGCGGCCGTGGTGAACCGCCTGAAAGGCAAAAGCGAATTGGCCCCGGGTGTGGAACACTGCCGCCAGGTGGGCGCCACGCTGGCGCGCATGCACCTGGCCGGGCGCGACTTCAGCATGCAGCAACCCAATCTGCGCGGCCTGTCCTGGTGGAATGAGACCGTGCCCGTGGTGCTGCCGCACCTGGAACCCGCACAGGCCCAGCTGCTGCAGGCCGAAATGGCTTACCAAAACCACATTGCCGAGGGCAGCGCCTACACCGGCCTGCCGCGTGGCGCTATCCACGCCGACCTGTTCCGCGACAACGTGATGTTTGACCGCGTGGATGGCGCCCCGGTGCTGAGCGGTTTTTTTGACTTCTACTTTGCCGGCACCGATGCCTGGCTGTTTGACCTGGCCGTGTGCCTGAACGACTGGTGTATTGACCTGCCCACCGGCGTGGCCGACCTGGAACGCTCGGCCGCGTTTGTGCAGGCCTACACCAGCGTGCGCCCGCTGACCCCGCAAGAGCGCGAACTGCTGCCCGCCCTGCTGCGCGCCGGCGCCCTGCGTTTCTGGATCTCCCGCCTTTGGGATTGGTATTTGCCGCGAGAAGCTTCCATGCTCAAACCCCATGACCCCACCCACTTTGAGCGTGTGCTGCGCCAGCGTGTGGCCCAGCCCCTGACCCTGGCCCAGCTGGAACAGAACGCGGCGGTGGCCGCATGAAGCTGCGCATGGTGCCGGCCCGCCAGGGAGCCACGTGGGTGAAGATGGGTGTGCGCACCTTCTTCAAGCAGCCCTTGGCCCTCACGGGTTTGTTTTTCCTGTTTATGGCGGCCATGTCGGTACTGAGCCTGGTGCCAGTGCTGGGCAGCGTGATTGCGCTGGCCCTGCTGCCCGCCGCCACACTGGGCCTGATGGCCGCCACCCAGGAAGCCAGCAAAGGCAAGTTCCCCATGCCCACGGTGCTGGTCAGCGCCTTCCGCGCCGGGCGCCAGCAGCTGCGCGGCATGTTGGTGCTGGGCGGGCTCTACGCGCTGGGTTTTTTGCTGGTCATGGGCCTGTCGGCGCTGGTGGACGGTGGGCAGTTTGCCCGCCTGTACCTGGTGGGCGGTGAACTGAGTGCCGAGCTGCTGATGCAAAGCGACTTTGAGGCGGCCGCCCTGGTCGCCATGGCGCTGTACCTGCCTTTGTCGCTGCTATTTTGGCATGCCCCGGCCCTGGTGCACTGGCATGGCATTTCGCCCTTGAAAAGCCTGTTCTTCAGCCTGGTGGCCTGTGGGCGGAACTTCTGGGCCTTCACGGTGTTCGGACTGACCTGGATGGCGGCCTTTCTGGGCATGGGTCTGGTGGTGGCAGTCATCTCCGCACTGCTGGGCAGCCCGCAGTTGGTGGGTGCCATACTGCTGCCAGCAGGTATGGCCATGGCAGCCATGTTTTTTACCTCGCTTTATTTCACGTTTGACGACTCGTTTGAAGTCAGCACAGGAGACCCCGCATGACCCAGCACACCCTTGACGGCCGCAGCGACAGCGAAGTTCTGTGGTTCCAGCGCCGCGGCTTTTTGCAGGCCGCCGCCGCCTGGACCAGCATGGGTGGTTTTACCGCCGCCCACGCCCAGTCGCGCAGCAACGTGGTGGAGCTGGTGGGTGATGCCACCGTGAATGGCCGCCGGCTGCTGACCCAGCAAGGTGTGCAAAGTGGCGATGAAATTGTGACCGGCCCAGACTCGCGCCTGGTGTTTGTGATTGGCAACTCCGCCTTCCATGTGCGCCAAAACTCGCGCATGACCGTGGAGCGTGGTGCCAGCCTCAATGCAGTGAGCCTGTTGCGCCTGGTCACGGGTGCCGTGGTCAGCGTGTGGGGCAAGGGCAGCAACCGCCAGATCGTCACCCCCACCATGACGGCCGGTATCCGCGGCACGGGTGTCTACACCGAGATTTTTGAAAACCAGGGCGGGCGCAGCTACTTCTGCAACTGTTATGGCACGGTGGACATGTCGTCCGGCCGCGACAAAACCGTGAGCCGCGCCAACTACCACCAGGCCTTCTGGGGTGAAGTGCAGCCCAAGGATGGGCGCAGCCTGACCCCGGCCAAAGCCCTGAACCACACCGACGAAGAGCTGGAGTTTTTGGCCCAACTGGTGGACCAACGCACCGCCTGGCAGGTGCTGGGCCGCAAGGGTGTGAAAGACGGCAAGGGTTACATGGACGAAAAACCCGACCAGCCCCACCCGGCTGAAAAGCTGATTTCCTGAGCTGTTAAACCGCAGTGCCCTGGCGCGTCAGGGCTTGGCCTTGCGGTAGGCCGCCAAGGCGTGGGCCAGATCCAGATATTCCTCGCACACGCGGTTGCCGCAGATTTGCTCCAGCGCTGCCAGATGGTGTTCCGCCATCTCGGGCTTGTGGTCCAGGAGATAGGCTTCACCAATGTACTCGTGCGCGCCCTTGTGCTGTGGGTTGAGCTGCAAGGCGATTTTGTAATGCTCAAACGCCTGGGCAAGGTCAGGCTGGCTTTGCTTGCGGTAGGCGTAGGCCAGCAGGTTGTGGGCATCGGCATGGCCGGGTTCGTCCGCAATCACTTTTCCCGTTTCATATTTGGCAATGCGCCAGTCGGACTTGGCGATCGCCTCCCGCGCAGCTTTCATGCGTTGGTTCAGGGTCGGTACATTCATGACCGGCACATCCGCGGCCTGGCATACGCCGGCACAGAGAAGCACCCACAGCAACAGTTGTGTCTTCATGGTTCGCCTGCAAAAAAAGATGAAAGAGTGTGCAATGTAGCGGCTCTGCAATACCCGAGCGTCCACCCCACTTGTCACACAGCTGAAACATCACCGCCGCATGCTACGAGGGCTTGTTTAACTTGAGGCCCCTTGCATGACCGACACCACCCGCTCCTCCAGCGACATCTTCAACAACGAAGACTCCAACACCACTGCCAACCCGCATATCGACCACATCATGACCGCCCGCCTGAACCGCCGCGGTTTGCTGCTGGGCGGTATGGGTGCAGCTGCCACGTCACTCTTCGGCGCGGGCGCCCTGACTGGCTGTGCCACGGCATCGACCAGCGCCGGCACCGCCGCCGCCATGAGCGCCCCCCTGAGCACCTTGGGCTTTGCCGCTGTGGGCAAGAGCCTGGCCGACAAAGTGGTGGTGCCCGCTGGTTACAACGTGCAGGTGATCTACGCGCTGGGTGACCCGCTGAAGGCCGGCACCGCCGCCTTCAAGAACGACGGCACCGATACCGACTGGGACAACCGCGCCGGTGACCACCATGACGGCATGGAGTACTTTGGCCTGGACGCCAGCGGCAAACCTTCTGCCAACGGCATCACACGCGGCCTGTTGGCCGTGAACCACGAAGCCACCACCGACCAGAAACTCAGCTCCTTCTTCATCCACAGCAACGGTGGCACCTCCACCCTGCCCCGCCCTGCGTCGGAAGTGGACAAAGAACTCGCCATCCACGGCCTGTCCGTGGTGGAAGTGGCTGCACAAAACGGCCAGTGGACCTACAAACCGGGCTCCAACTACAACCGCCGCATCACCACCATGACCGAGGTGCTGATCAGCGGCCCCGCCAAGGGCAGCGAACACCTGGTCACCCAGTTCAGCCCCGACGCCACCCGCGCGCGCGGCACACTGAACAACTGCGGCACCGGTAAAACACCCTGGGGCACCTTTGTGTCGGGCGAGGAAAACTGGTTTGGTTATTTCCACCGCGATGCCAAAGACGACGACCGCCGTGGCAAAAAAGACAAACAAGTGGCCGGCCTGGTGCGTTACGGCCGCCCCGCCGGTGCCGCCAGCCGCCACGGCTGGGAGAGCGCAGGCAGCGACGACAAGTTTGTGCGCTGGAACAATGGCGCCCTGGCTGCCAACGCCAAAGCCGACTACCGCAACGAGATGAACACCTTCGGTTTTGTGGTGGAAATGGACGCCTACGACGGCAGCCAGCCCGTGCGCAAGCGCACCGGCCTGGGCCGTTTTGCCCACGAAAGCGTGAGTTTTGCCAAGGCCGTGTCCGGCCAGCCCATCGTGGCCTACATGGGTGACGACTCACGCGGCGAATACATGTACAAGTTTGTGTCCGCCGCCAAGTGGGACGCCGCCGATGCCAACGCCAGCAACCGCATGGCCGTGGGTGACAAGTACCTGGACAAGGGCACGCTGTTTGTGGCCAGCTTCAAGGACGACGGCACTGGTACCTGGATTGAGCTGTCCATGAACAACCCCGTCGTGGCCGCCAACCCTGATTTCGAATTCAAATCCGATGCCGACGTGGCCATCTTCACCCGCCTGGCGGCCGATGGCGTGAGCGCCACCAAGATGGACCGCCCTGAGTGGGGTGGCATCAACCCCCGCACCGGCGACTTCTACATGACGCTGACCAACAACAGCAACCGCACAGTAGACGGCGACATGGGTGCCGACGCGGCCAACCCACGCGTCTACAGCGACATGAAGGGCAACAAGGAAAGCAAGGGCAACGTGCACGGCCACATCATCCGTGTGGCCCAGGCCAACCCGGCCGACACTGCATTCAAGTGGGACATCTACCTGTTTGCGTCCGAAGCCGATGCCGACAAATCCAAGGTAAACCTGTCCAACCTGACCGACGAAAACGACATGTCCGCTCCCGACGGTTTGGCCTTCAGCCAGGCCACCGGCCTGTGCTGGATCCAGACCGACGACGGCGCCTACACCGACAAGACCAACTGCATGTTGCTGGCCGGCATCCCCGGTAAGGTGGGTGACGGCGGCAAGAAGACCTTGAGCTACAAACGCCCCGATGGCAGCGAAAAACGCATCGACACCTACATGGGCAAGTCCCAGTCGCCCGACATCCTCAAGCGCTTTTTGGTCGGCCCGGTGGACTGCGAAATCACCGGCCTGTGCGAAACCCCGGATGGCAAAGCGATGTTCATCAACATCCAGCACCCCGGTGAAACCACCCCCATGGCCGAGGTGAACAACCCTGCCAAGTACACCAGCCAGTGGCCTGCCAACGCCGGTTACGGTGCCGGCCAGCGCCCCCGCTCGGCCACCATCGTCATTACCAAAAAAGACGGCGGTGTGATCGGTAGCTAAACCCCTTGCCACGCCCTGCGGGGCGGCAAGACCAGCGGGTTGCAGTAATGCAACCCGCTATTTTTTTGATAGCTGCTTGCGCAGTATCCACGAGGGCTAGGGCCCTATTTGACTTTAAATCAGAGCGTGGGCTTGAGTTTGAGGCAGCTGTTCTCGGGGATGCGCTTGGCACCGGCTTTGCTGCGGGCATCGTCATCGGCCTCGCAGGCGAAGAGCAGGCCGTAGTACATGCGGCGCCAGTAGACATCGTCGCCGGGCGCGTCTTTCTGCAGGTTGGCAATGAAGACAGTTTCCACTTGGCGCAGCACGTCTTTGCGCTGGGCCAGGCTCCAGTCCTGCTTGAGGGGCTGCTCCAGAAACAGGCGTTCCAACTCAGGCACATCGCGGCTGTGACCCCACAGCGTGGGGCTGGAGGCCAGCACTACTTTTTCATTCAACACCACGCGGATCAGCATGGAGCGGTAGAGACATTCCCGCGCGTTGCGGTGAAAGGAGTCCGCACTGGCCTTGAGCGTGACCAGCTGGTTGGCAATGACAGAGGGCGACATGTATTTCACAGCGCGCACGCGTTGCTCTAGCTGGGCGACCGTCATACGGATCATGGGGCTGTCGTCGTACACACTCAGCTGCGGGCACTCGGGCATTTCGCCGGAAGATCGCGCCGGGGCGGCTGGCTCCTCACTGTCCGGCTCTGCCGTCTGGCGAGCCACTGCAGGCGCAGCTTGCGCGGTCGTGGGACCCGGGCGTGGCTGGGTGGCAGACGCGGCTGGATTGGCCGGGCGCGTACCTGGTATGTCGGGTGGTGGCACGGGTAGGGTCGCAGGCCTGGGCACCGATGCCACCGCAGCGGCAGCAGGTGCCTGCACCGGCGCACTGGTGGCGGGCACCACCGCGACCACTGGCTGCTCCGGTGCCGCGGCCACGGGTGGGCGCCGATCCAACGCCACCCACAAAGCCGTGGCTGCAAGGCCTACGGCCAACGCGCCCACCAGCACCGCCAACCAGACGCTGGCACGCATTTGCAAAAAGGTTTTGCGCCCAGGGCGTGGCAGTTGCACGGGCTCGCGCACGTCGCTGCCGGAGGCCTCCGGGCTTTGGGCAAAACTGGGGCGCGAACGGCGCCGCACGGGGACCGACTGGCCCCACCACTGCGGCGCATGCAAGGCCTTGAGCTCGGTCACCAGCGCCTGCATGGTCTGGATACGCTCGGCCGGGTCTTTGGCACAGGCCTGGGCGATCAGCGCGTCCAGCGCCGGGTAGTCGCGCAAGGGCTGCACGTCACGCAGCAGCGGTACCGGGTCGTTGAGCTGGGCCCACAGCAGCTGCGAGGTGTTGTCGCGGTCAAAGGCTTCGCGCCCGCTGAGTGCCTCGAACAACACCAGACCCAACGCGTACACATCGGTGCGCGCGTCCACCGTTCCGGCGCTGATTTGTTCGGGCGCCATGTAGCGTGGCGTGCCGGCCACCCCGCCCTCCATCGTCAGGCGCGTGGCCATCTCGTCCATCACGCGGGCAATGCCAAAGTCCAGCACCTTCACATGCCAGCCGGCCAGGTCGCGCCGCACGCGGATGTTCTCGGGTTTGATGTCACGGTGCACCACGCCCTTGGCATGCGCAAAGGCCAGGGTTTCGGCCACCTTGCAGGCAATCTCTTGCGCATCGGCAAAGGCCAGCGCGCCTTCGCGGTCCAGCAGGGTGGAGAGGTCATCCCCCTCCACATACTCAAAGGCCAGGTAGAGGTGCCCGTCCTCGTCCACCCCCGTGTCCAGCAACTGCGCCGCACCGGGGTGGCTCACCTCCAGCGTCAGCGCCGCTTCGCGCTCAAAACGCTTGCGCAGCTGCGGGTCGTCGGACAAATGCGCCGGCAAAAACTTGAGCGCCACCTGCTTGCCCACCCCCAGCTGCTTGGCCAGGTACACCGCGCCCATGCCCCCGCTGCCAATCTTGCGCAACAACTGGTAGCGCCCCGCCACTACCTGCAGGGAGGGGCGGGACAAAGAATGGGCAGAAGGCGAGGAATCTCGGGACATGGGCAGGCAGGACTATAGAGGAGCGTTGCACCTAGTCCGGACGGACTATGGCCGACCGGGGGTAAACCCTGGAGAATCCTGCAAGTGTGCAAAGCCTATGCGGCTCTGCCCTATCAAATACAGGGATGGTTATGAAAATTTCTAAGCAATGGTTGGCCGGTATGGCTTTGGTGGCGCTCTCTCCGTTTGCCGCAGCAGCGCCCAATCTGATCACCAACGGCAGTTTTGAATCCAATGGTGCGGACTTCACCAACGGCGGCTTTACCACCTTTGCCGCCGGTTCTAGCGCTCTGACTGGCTGGAACATCACCGCAGGCAGCGTGGACCTGATCAAGTCGCATTGGCAACCCTCTCAAGGCAATTACAGCCTGGACCTGAGCGGTGGATCTGACGGCACCATTGCCCAGAGCTTTGCCACGGTGATTGGCCAGAAATACGTGGTGTCCTTCGACATGGCAGGCAACCCAGACGACACCGACGCCTTGAAGTACTTGCAAGTGGGCCTGAGCCAGCAACCGATCTACACCTTCGACACCACTGGTAAGAGCCGTGCTGACATGGGCTGGACTACCAAGAGTTTTGTGTTCCAGGCTGTCAGCACCCAAAGCACCCTGCACTTTGCAGGCCTGCAGGACTCTCCCTACGGTGTGGCGCTGGACAACATCTCGGTGTCCGCAGTGCCAGAACCCGAAACCTTCGCCATGCTGCTGGCCGGTCTGGGGCTGATTGGTGCTGCAGCACGCCGCAAGCGCCAAGCTGCGGCCCAGTGAACTGAACAAGGGAATACACAATGCAAAAAATTCACGCTCTCACACTGGCCGTTGCCCTGCTGGCAGGCGCTACCCAAGCCAATGCCACCAATTTGGTTGCCAACGGCGGCTTTGAATCCCAAACCGTGCTGAACACCGGCGCGGGTTTTGACACCTTCAACAGCATCTCCCAAGGCTTGACTGGGTGGACCGTGAACCTGCGTACCGTGGACTTGGTGAGCAACGCTTACTGGACCGCCGCATCGGGCAACAACAGCTTGGACCTCAATGGCCTGGGCAAAGGTGTGATCTCCCAGGTACTGAGCACCGTGGTTGGCCAGGTCTACACCCTCTCCTTCGAATTGGCTGGTAACCCCGTTGCTGGCCCAGCGATCAAAGGTCTGTCAGTGAACTTGGGCCCTATCGGCCTCTACAGCTTTGACACCACAGGCCACTCCACGACCAACATGGGTTGGACCCGCTACACCACGCAGTTTGCTGCGGTCAGCACCAGCACCACTCTGAGTTTTGCCAGCCAAGTCAGCGGCCCGGCCGGACCAGCACTGGACAATATTTCTGTGAGTGCCGTGCCAGAACCTGAAACCTATGCCCTGCTGCTGGCAGGCTTGGGATTGATGGGCACTGTGGCACGTCGCCGTCAGTTGCGCAAAGCCGCCTGATTCGTCATCGCTGCGGTACAAGGCCTGTCGTTGACAGGCCTTTTTTATTGGCCACTCACAGCGCGTAATCGCGCTCCACCCGCGCAATGCGGGTCTTGAAGGCGGCGTACCATTTTTCGTGGCCTAGTTTTTGGGCCACCTGGTGCTCGGCGTTGGCCTTCCAGGCGCGGATGGATTCGAGGTCCGCCCAGTACGACACCGTGATGCCCAAGCCATCGCGCGCGGACTCCACGCCCAAGAAGCCCGGTTGCTGCGCGGCCAGCGCCACCATCTTCTCGGCCATGTCGCCATACCCCTCGTCCACAGCGGTGCGCAGATTGGTGAAGATGACCGCGTAATAGGGCGCGGGCGGAGTGTTGGCAATTTCCAGGCTCATGGGCGGTGCTTTCTGAAAGGTCTGGGAATCAAGGAACTGGTGTGAGTTTGGCCACGCTCAGCGCCAGCCACTTGGTGCCGTGACGGGGGAAGTTGATCTGCGCACGTGCGTCGTCGCCCGCACCTTCCAGCGTAAGCACCGTGCCTTCGCCAAACTTGGCATGGAATACCTTCTGGCCCTTGCGCAGGCCGGTGGGTTCTTCCTTGCGGACCACTTCCTTCTGCGGTGCAGAATAAGAGCCAAATTGGCCTCCAGCCCCCGTGGAATATGCGCGACCAGCTCCTGAATTAGGAGCATATCCGCCGCCCCCCCAACTGTTGCCGGAGCCGCCACTGCCGCCGTACCCACCGCTGAAGCCGCCCCCGAACCCGCCGCCCGCAAGCATGGGCTGCTGTTTGGGCGTGAGGTACTTCAGGCACTCCTCCGGCAGCTCGTCAAAGAAGCGGCTCTTGAGGTTGAACCGCGTCTGCCCGTGCAGCATGCGGGTCTGCGAATGGCTGAGGTACAAGCGTTTGCGCGCGCGGGTGATGGCCACATAGGCCAGGCGCCGCTCTTCCTCCAGCCCGTCGTGGTCGCTCATGGAGTTCTCGTGCGGGAACAGGCCCTCCTCCATACCGGTGATAAACACACAGTCAAACTCCAGGCCCTTGGAGCTGTGCACGGTCATCAACTGGATCGCGTCCTGCCCAGCGGCCGCCATGTTGTCACCGGCCTCCAGCGCCGCATGGGTCAAGAAGGCCTGCAGGGGCGACAGGGTTTCGCCGGTGTCGCCAAACTCATCCGGAGTGGTATCCAGCGCAGCGCCGCTCAGGCCCTGGCTCGCAGGGCTTTGGCTCAGGGCCTCGGGTGAACTCACCAGCGCGGTCATGCCCGGTGCTTCGCGGCCAAAACCTTCCTGCATCACAAAACTTTCGGCGGCGTTGACCAGTTCGTCCAAGTTCTCCACGCGGTCTTCGCCTTCACGCTCGTTGCGGTAATGCTCCAGCAGGCCGCTGTTGTCCAGCATCAGCTTGATGATGTCCTTGAGGTTCAGGTTCGCGGTCTGCTCGCGTATGACATCCAGCTTGGCCACAAAACCCGCAATCACCGCGCCGGGGCGGCCGCTCAGCGTGCTCACTGCATCATGCAGCGAGCAGCCCGTGGCCTTGGCCACGTCCTGCAACTGCTCGATGCTGCGCGCGCCAATGCCGCGCGCAGGAAAGTTCACCACGCGCAGAAAACTGGTGTCGTCGTTGGGGTTCTCCAACAGGCGCAAGTAGGCCAGCGCGTGTTTGATTTCGGCCCGCTCGAAGAAGCGCAGGCCGCCATACACACGGTAGGGAATGCCCGCGTTGAACAGGCCGGTTTCAATCACCCGGCTCTGCGCATTGCTGCGGTAGAGCACCGCAATTTCCTTGCGCTCCACATCCTCGCGAATGAGTTGTTTCATCTCATCCACCATCCACTGCGCCTCGGCAAAGTCGGTGGGTGCCTCGTACACGCGCACCGGCTCACCCGCGCCCTGCACCGTGCGCAGGTTCTTGCCCAGGCGGCGGCTGTTGTGGCTGATCAGTGCGTTGGCGCTGTCCAAAATGTTGCTGTAGCTGCGGTAGTTTTCTTCCAGCTTGATCTGGCGCTGCACGGCAAACTCGCGCACAAAGTCGGTCATATTGCCCACGCGCGCACCGCGAAAGGCGTAGATGCTCTGGTCATCATCCCCCACGGCCAGCACAGCGCCCCCACCGCCGTTCAGCAGGCCATCACTGCCCTGCCCCGCAATCATCTTGACCCAGGCGTACTGCAGCTTGTTGGTGTCCTGAAACTCGTCGATCAGGATGTGGCGAAAGCGGCGCTGGTAGTGCTCGCGAATCGGCGTGTTGTCGCGCAGCAGCTCATAACTGCGCAGCATCAGTTCGCCAAAGTCCACCACGCCCTCGCGCTGGCATTGCTCTTCGTAGAGCTGGTAGACCTCGACCTCCTTGCGTGTGTCGGGGTCGCTGGCCACCACGTCCTTGGGGCGCAGGCCTTCTTCCTTGCAGTTGCCAATGAACCAGCCCAGCTGCTTGGGCGGAAAGCGCTCCGTGTCGATGTTGTACTGCTTGCACAGGCGCTTGAGGGCGGACAGCTGGTCCTGCGTATCCAGAATCTGGAACGCCTGCGGCAGACCGGCGTTCTTGTAATGCGCGCGCAAAAAGCGGTTGCACAGGCCGTGGAAGGTGCCAATCCACATGCCATTCACATTCACCGGCAACATCGCAGACAGGCGCGTCTTCATTTCTTTGGCCGCCTTGTTGGTAAAGGTGACCGCCAGAATGCCACCGGGCGACACATAACCGTTCTGCAACAGCCAGGCAATGCGCGTGGTCAGCACCCGGGTTTTGCCCGAACCCGCCCCCGCCAGGATGAGCGCGTGCTCGGCCGGCAGCGTCACAGCGGCCAGTTGCTCGGGGTTGAGGTTGTGAAGCAGGGGGGGCACGTTCGTCAAGGACATCCCCCCATTAGGGATCGCGGGCCGGGTTGGTTGAGACTTCTCTGAATCCGCTCGTCGTTGGGCTTGAAGCAAGTCGTCAGCTTCTTTTTTTCTCTTTTGTGCGTCGGCTCTTTCAGCGTTTGCCGCTTCATCTCGCGCCCGCTCGTCCTCCAACCACTCCGTGTCGCGAATTTCCTTTTGCGCTTTCAACCTAGCTCTTGCCGCTTTTACAAGCGCAAACCCTTCTTGATGAAAAATCCACGTCACTTTGCTAGCGTTGCTCACCACATCGTTAGCAGTGGCAGCGCTAGTAACGGTATCAATCGAAGCTCTTGGAACTTGTATTTCCACAGCTTCTATGCGCCGATTCGTAAGAAACTCAATTTTTTGAGAGCTAGGCTTGCTACTGACGGTCACTTCCACCCATAACTCACGGCCATCATCAAATGTGAGTACCACATCCGGACGAAACCCTTCGATAGGCTTTTCAATCTCGACACTTGAAATGGCATTTAATGGAAAGGGAACAAAGACCTCTTCGCGAAGGAAACTTCCGTCCAAACACTGTTCAGAAACCATTCGCCGAAAATCCAGACCGGCAATCGTTTTAATACCAACAAACCACAATTTGGCTGCGCGATGCCATTCGGTTTCTTCTGCGCCTCCCAGGCTCGAATACCACGAGCAATTGCCCGGAGCGACGTCGTGGCGAAAGTAGTGCGCCCTGACATCGCCCTGAGCTGCAACGAGTAGCCCATCGCATCCCGGGCAAACACACCCACAGTCCTTTCCCCGAGGCACTGAATCGACATGGACCAAACTGCCATTTTTCAAAGCAAAGGGATTGGTGAAATGCGCGCCGTCAACGATTTTGGTCATTAGCTGAAGTGGTGGGCAAGTGTCATAAGAGCACTAGCTGTTTCGGTTTAATAGCCGATTGTAGAAACCCTAACCAAATCACCCCGGTAGCCGGCCCCTCCCCCTAACAACCACTTGTTTGGCACCCATATAAAAAACCATATACCGCCCTGCCCCCAACCCGCCTAGAATCAAGCACCGGGCCCAAGCAATTGGCACCCGGTTTTTTTATGGCCGGTGTCAGTCCAAGCGCCCAGTGTTTTTGAACCTGAAAACTTTGGATAGGAGCTTGGGCCATGGAAATTTTTGACTACGACAACATCCTCTTGCTGCCCCGCAAATGCCGGGTGGAGAGCCGTTCCGAATGCGATGCCAGCGTCGAGCTGGGCAGCCGCAAATTTCGCATTCCTGCCGTACCCGCCAACATGAAGACCGTAGTGGACGAGTCCATCTGCGAATGGCTGGCACAAAACGGCTACTTCTACGTAATGCATCGCTTTGACTTGGACAACGTCAAGTTCACCCAAGCCATGCACGCCAAGGGCCTGTTTGCGTCCATCTCGCTGGGCGTCAAAAAGCCGGACTACGCCACCGTAGACCAATTGGTGGCACTGGGCGTGACGCCCGAGTACATCACCATCGACATCGCCCACGGCCATGCTGACAGCGTGCGCGACATGATCATTTACCTGAAGAAACACCTGCCGCGCAGCTTTGTGATTGCCGGCAACGTGGCCACACCCGAAGCCGTGATTGACCTGGAAAACTGGGGTGCGGATTCGACCAAAGTGGGCGTGGGCCCGGGCAAGGTCTGCATCACCAAGCTTAAGACCGGTTTTGGCACCGGTGGCTGGCAGCTGTCCGCGCTGAAATGGTGTGCCCGTGTGGCGACCAAGCCCATCATTGCCGACGGTGGCATCCGCAGCCATGGTGACATTGCCAAGAGCATCCGCTTTGGCGCCAGCATGGTGATGATCGGCTCGCTGTTTGCGGGCCACGAAGAAAGCCCTGGCAAGACCGTGGAAGTGGACGGCGCCCTGTTCAAGGAGTACTACGGCTCGGCCAGCGACTTCAACAAGGGTGAATACAAACACGTCGAAGGCAAACGCATCTTGGAGCCCATCAAGGGCAAGCTCGCCGACACGCTGGTGGAAATGGAGCAGGACGTGCAAAGCTCCATCAGCTATGCGGGTGGCAAAAAGCTCATGGACATTCGCAAGGTCAACTACGTGACGCTGGGCGGTGACAACGCGGGCGAACACCTGCTGATGTAAACAAGGGGTTGAAGGCTGTCAGGGATTCGACAGCCTTTGAATACCCTCTGCCACCCGCCTTGCGGCGGGTGGCGCTATTCTTGTGCCGAGGAGCACAAGAGTCACCATGAAAATAGCATTACTCGGCATTGGCCTCATGGGCCTGCCCATGGGTCGCCGCCTGTGTGAAGCCGGGCACTCGGTTCACGTCTGGAACCGCACACGGCACAAAGCCGAACCACTGGTGCCCCTGGGTGCCACGGTGCACACCACCCCGGCCCAAGCCGTCAAAGACGCCGAGCTGGTCATCCTCATGCTGGACCATGGGGGTGTGGTGGGCCACGTGTTGTTCGAACTGGGGGCCGCGGCCGGTATTGCACCCGGCACGCTGCTGGTCGACATGTCGTCCATCAAACCGATTGAAGCGAAAGACCACGCAGCCCGCCTGAGCGAGCTGGGTGTGGACTACCTGGATGCGCCCGTGTCGGGCGGCACCGTGGGGGCTGAACAAGGCACACTGGCCATCATGGTGGGCGGCAAAGCCAGCAACTTTGAGCGTGCGGCGCCGGTGCTCAAAGTGTTTGGCCGCCCGACCCATGTGGGCCCCATTGGCTCCGGGCAACTGACCAAGCTCGCCAACCAGATGATCGTGGGCGCCACCATTGGCGTGGTGGCCGAGGCCTTGCTGCTGTGTGAACGCGGCGGTGCCGACATGGGCAAGGTCAAGGAAGCGATTACCGGCGGTTTTGCCGACAGCCGCATCCTGCAAGTGCATGGCCAACGCATGGTGGACCGCGACTTTGCGCCGCGTGCGCGCATGACGGTACAAATCAAGGACTTGCGCAATGCGCTGGCCACGGCCAACGAAGTGGGGTTTGATGCGCCCATTACCGCCCTGTTTGAACAGCTCTACGCCCAGGGCATAGACCACGGCCTGGCCGACCTGGACCACGCGGGGCTGTTTGTGGAACTGGCCAGCCGCAACGGCATGGCCTGACAAACTACCATCGTGCGGACGAAAAAAAGGCCTCTTACGAGGCCTTTTTTACTGGGCGAACCGGAACAGGTTAGTCCGTGTTGCGTGCAGGGCGCTTCTTGGCGTCACGGGGTACAAACACTTTGCCGCCGTTGCCGGGCTTGGCAAAACCGGTGGGCTTGCCAAAGGCAGGCTTGCGGGCACCAAAGTCGCCACGCGGCGCACCGAAGTCACCACGGGGAGCGCCAAAGTCACCGCGAGGGGCTCCGAAATCGCCACGGGGGGCTTGGAAGTCACCACGCGGCTGGAAGTCACGTGGAGGACGTGCATCACCGCGGGGAGCGCCTTGGCCGGCAAAGCGGTCGTTGAAACCGCCCTTGCGTTCGTAGCTGAAGCCTTCTTTGGCTGCACCGCCGAAGTCACGGGAGTTTTCACCGAAACCACGGGGGCCACCGGCTGGTGGGCGTCCGCCGAAACCACCGCCATTGCCGCGGTTGCCACCAAAACCACCTTCACGGGGGCCGTTGCTGAACTTGCGGTCACGATCGCCGCCAAAGCCGCCACCGTTGCCACGGCCTGCAAAGGCGGGGCGCGATTCAGGTGCGCGTTGTTGGGGTTCCAGGCCAGGAATCGTTTCAGCCTTGATGGGCTGGCGTGTGTAGGCTTCAATGTCGAAAATCTTGCGACGGTCGCGCATTTCAGCAAACGTGATGGCCAGGCCATCGCGACCGGCACGGCCGGTACGGCCAATGCGGTGGGTGTAGTCCTCGGCCTTCATCGGCAGGCCGAAGTTGAACACGTGGGTGATGGTGGGCACGTCGATACCGCGGGCCGCCACATCGGTGGCCACCAGGAATTGCACCTGGCCTTGGCGCAGCGCCATCAGGCGGCGATTGCGCAGACCTTGGCTCAAGGCACCGTGCAGGGCCACGGCGTCAAAGCCGTCTTGTTGCAGGTCGTTGGCCAAGCCGTCGCATTCGATCTGGGTGCTGGCAAAAATGATGGCTTGGTTGATGCCGGTATCACGCAACCAGTGGTCCAGCAGCTTGCGCTTGTGCTGGGCGTTGTCAGCCCAGTGCAGCACTTGCTTGATGTTGACGTGTTTTTCTTGCGGGTTGTCGATGGTCACGCGCTGGGGTTCGCGCATCACGCGGGCAGCGAGCTGCTGAATGCGGGGAGCAAACGTGGCGCTGAACATCATGGTTTGCTTGCGGCCAATGGTCAGCTGGTTGATTTCAGCCAGGTCATCGGAGAAGCCCAGGTCCAACATGCGGTCGGCTTCGTCCACTACCAGGAACTGGACTTGGTCCAGTTTGATTTGCATGGAGCGTTGCAGGTCCAGCAGACGGCCAGGGGTAGCCACCACCAGGTTGGCGTTTTGCAGCTTGGCGATTTGCAACTGGTAAGGCATACCGCCCACGATGTTGGCAACGCGCAGACCGCGGCAATGTTGCACCAGGTCGATAGCGTCGTGTGCTACTTGCTGGGCCAGTTCGCGGGTGGGGCAAACGATCAGGGCGCCAGGCGTAGGGGCCTTGAAATTGCGGACGTTGGTGGGGTCCTTGCGCTTGGCGCGCTTGGGAGCAGGCTCACCTTTCTCCAGGGCTTCGGCGGTCAGGCGCTCAAACTCGGCGCGCTCGTCGGCTTCGGCTTGGGCCAATTGGGTCAGCAGGGTGTGCAACACAGGCAACAGGAAGGCGGCGGTTTTGCCGCTACCGGTCTGGCTGGACACCATCAGGTCGATGAATTTGGCCGCCTGGTCTTTGGTCGCGCCGGAGCCCATGGCCAAAGGAATGGCCTTGTTTTGCACCACGGTGGGTTGGGTGTAGCCCAGGTCTTTACAGGCTTGCACCAGTTCAGGGGCCAGGCCCAGTTCAACAAAGCCGTTGGGGGCTTCGACGGTTTCCACGGCGTCAGCAGCGTCCAGCTCGGCGGTTTCGCCCAGGGACTCCACAGTGTTGGAAGGCATGGAAATGTTTTCGGCAGGCGCGAATTCGCCTGTCACTTCAAAAGCGTCAGTCATATTTTTTCTCACACGCGAGCGCCGCAGGTTGTGCGACTGCTCCGTCAATGGTTAAAAAACATCAACCATCAAACGGAACCTGCTCTGCCCGCCATGGGGGTCTCAGTGCTGGGGGCGTATATCGCTTGGAAAAGCGAGCCCGGTGAATGAAGGGAGATGTACAAAATTCGCTGGCCGCAACATGCGTTACCAGCGAAGCCTGCGATTATGGCACGGATTCGGGTTTCTACCTAATCCAATTTCAAAAAGTGGGTTCGGTAGTGCGCCAACTCGTCGATGGACTCGTGCACATCGGCCAGCGCCGTATGTTTTTGCTGTTTCTTGAAGGACTCGGCCACACCGGGCTTCCAGCGCTTGGCCAGCTCCTTGAGCGTGCTCACGTCCAGGTTGCGGTAGTGGAAGAAGGCTTCCAGCTTGGGCATGTACTTCACCAGAAAGCGGCGGTCCTGGCCGATGCTGTTGCCACACATGGGCGAACCGTTGGCAGGCACGTACTGACTCAGGAAGGCGATCAGTGCCGCCTCAGCCTCGGCTTCCGTGGTGGTGGACGCCTTGACCTTGTCGATCAGCCCGCTCTTGCCATGGGTACCCTTGTTCCAGGCGTCCATGGTGTCCAGTTGCGCGTCGGTCTGGTGGACCACAAACACCGGGCCCTCGACCCGGTTGCCTAGGTGGGGGTCGGTCACGATGACGGCGATCTCGATGATGCGGTCGGATTCCGGCTCCAGACCGGTCATTTCGCAGTCCAGCCAGACGAGGTTTTTGTCGGATTTTGCCAATACGGCGCTTGTGGGGGTGTTGGATTCAGCCATGCCGGCATTGTCGCCGATGGCCTAAACTCTGGCGCCATGACCGATGCCTCCCCCGTGCCCAACTATTCCGTGCTGATGACCGCCGCTTTCGCCCTGGCCTTGGTGGCCAGCGTCATGCTCAAATTCTGGCTGTCCACGCGCCAGATGCGCCATGTGGCCCAGCACCGCGACACTGTGCCCGCCGCCTTTAGCGCGCAAATCAGCTTGGAAGCCCACCACAAAGCCGCCGATTACACCATCGCCCAAGGCCGCCTGGGCCTGCTGGAACTGGCGTTTGGCACGGCCGTAGTGCTGGGTTGGACGCTGCTGGGTGGCTTGTCGTGGCTCAATCAGACCCTGCTGCAATGGATGGCGCCCGACGTGCTGCAACAGGTCGCCTTGCTGGCCGCATTCATGCTCATCGGCTCCGTGCTGGACCTGCCCTTTACGCTGTACCGCACCTTTGTGCTGGAGCAGCGCTTTGGCTTCAACAAAACCACGCCCCAACTCTGGCTGCAGGACCTGCTCAAGTCCACGTTGGTAGGGGCCATCATTGGCCTGCCGATTGCGGCGTTGGTGGTCTGGATGATGGGCGCCACCGGTGCTTACTGGTGGGTCTGGACCTGGGGCGTGTGGATGGGTTTCAACCTACTCATGTTGCTGGTCTATCCCACCTGGATCGCCCCCTTGTTCAACCAGTTCAAACCGCTGGACGACGCGGCACTCAAAGACCGTGTGTCGGCCCTGATGGCACGCTGTGGCTTCACCTCCAAAGGTTTTTATGTGATGGACGGCAGCAAACGCAGTGCGCACGCCAATGCCTACTTCACCGGTTTTGGCGCCTCCAAACGTGTGGTGTTTTACGACACCCTGCTGGCCCAGTTGAGCCCTGCCGAGGTGGACGCTGTACTGGCACATGAGCTGGGGCACTTCAAACACAAACACATCGTCAAACGCATGGTGTCACTGTTTGGCTTGAGCCTGCTGGGTTTTGCGCTCTTGGGCTGGGTCAGCCAGCAGGTGTGGTTCTATACCGGCCTGGGCGTGGTGCCCAGCATGACGGGAGCCAACGACGCGTTGGCTCTGCTGCTGTTCATGATGGTGCTGCCGCTATTGGGCAGCTTTGTCGGCCCGGTCTTTGCGCAGCTGTCGCGCAAACACGAGTTCGAGGCCGATGCCTACGCCGTGGCCAATACCAGTGGTGCCGATTTGTCGTCGGCCCTGCTCAAGCTCTACAAGGACAATGCATCCACACTCACGCCCGACCCGGTGTACGTGAAGTTTTACTACTCACACCCGCCCGCCTCCGAGCGCCTGGGCCGCATGCGCTCCCCTGCTGCAGGAACCTGATATGACCCTTGATTCAGAACAAAAAGTGCCTCCAACCCCCGTCCGTACTGCGCTAACAGCTACACAAATCATAGCAAACCTGGCCAAGGTGGAAGGCTGGAAACTGCATGGCGACGGCGCCGATGTGGCCATCGAAAAGACCTACCGCTTCGACAACTTCCTCAAGACAATGGCGTTTGTGAATGCCCTGGCTTACATTGCCGAGCAGCAAGACCACCACCCCGAACTGCTGCTCACCTACGGCAGCTGCAGCGTACGTTTCAATACACACGATGTGCATGGCGTGTCGCGTTCCGACTTTGAATGCGCCGCGCTGGTTGACGCGCTGCTGCCCGCCTAGGCCCCCGTTTTGGCTGCGCCCCAACTGGAACCCGGAATTGTCGTGGCAGGCCACGGCCGCCACGTGTGGGTGGAAACGCCCGATGGCCGCCGCCTGATCTGCCATCCACGTGGCAAGAAGAGCCAGACCGTGGTCGGCGACCAGGTGCTGTGGCAGGCCACGCAGGACGAGGGCACCATCGAGAAGGTGCTACCGCGCCGCAACCTGTTTTACCGGCAAGACGAAATCCGCACCAAGTCCTTTGCCGCCAACCTGGACCAGGTGCTGATCCTCATCGCCGCCGAACCCGAGTTCTCCGAAAGCCAGCTGTGCCGCGCACTGATTGCCGCCGAGGCCGAGAAAATCCGGCCCATCATCGCGCTGAATAAAAGTGATTTGACCGAACCTTTTGGCCGCGCCTGGGAACGTATGGGTGTGTACCGCGACATGGGCTACCAGGTGGTGCCGCTCGCCCTCAAACCCAAGGCAGAGGACATCAGCGCCACCGAACTGGACGCACTGATGCCTTTGATGCAGGGCAAGACAACCCTGGTGCTGGGGCCGTCCGGCTCGGGCAAGAGCACGCTGATCAACCGGTTGATTCCCAACGCGCAGGTGCTGACCAACGAAATTTCCACAGCGCTGAACTCCGGCAAACACACCACCACCAGCACCAACCTGTACTGGGTAGATGCGGCCCGAACCACGGCGGTGATCGACTCACCGGGGTTTCAGGAGTTTGGCCTCAACCACATTGAACCCATGCACCTGGCCAGCCTGATGCCCGACATCAAGGCCCATGCCCAGGCCTGCAAGTTCTACAACTGCAGCCATTTGCACGAGCCGGGTTGCGGGGTGATCACCAAGGTCAAAGAGGGCGCTGTACCGCATGGAATCAGCGCGAACCGCTATAAAATTTATAACGACCTCTTCGCCGAACTCTCGCAGACCCGTTACTGAAGTGGCAATTTTCTGCAGGGCCGCCCCAAAGCTCACGTAGTGCGGCGAAGCCAAAATTAGCCCCCTCGGGGGGCAGCGACCCGCGTAGCGGTGGAGCGTGGGGGCGACGTCTCAGCCGATCAGGCGCGCCAGCGAGAGCAGCGCCAGAAACACCATCCACATCACCACGGTGCGCCACACCAGGCCCACCACGGCGCGCAAATGCGCCAGCTCCGGCACCAGGCCGCTAGCAGCTGGATCGTTCTCACCCAGGCGCACATTCACGGCACCAGCCGTAGCGGCCAGCACCACACCATCGTTGTCCAGCGGGTGCACCGCCTCATGGCGGCGCCAGCTGTCCACCGCCTCTTCAAAGCTGCCCACAAAGGCAAAACTCAGCGCGGTTACGCGTGCGGGCAACCAGTCAATCACCGCCCATGCCCGCTGCGCCTGGCTGCGCACGGCATCACTCACAGGCGCAGCTTCGGGCCGCGGTGTGCGCTTGGCAAACACCGCCACATACTCGCTCACCCGATAAAACACGGCACCGGCCGGCCCCAGGCCCAGCGCAGTGAGCAAGGAGTACCAGGCAAACACCCCAAACACATGGCGGTGGGCGCTGAGCACGGAGTGTTCGATCACATGGCGCACCATCTCGCTGCGTGGCAAGGCACTGGTGTCGATGCGCATCCACTGCGCCAGGGCCTCGCGGGCCGCGGCTTCGTCGCCTGCATGCAGGGCGTCACGCACCAGCGTGAAATGGTGGCTGAACTGGCGAAAGCCGAGCGTGGCGTACAGAATGGCCACGTTCCACACCACGGCCAGCGCCCAGCCGAACTGCCACACCAGCAGCCAGTGCACGGCCAACACCGCCAGACTGGGGCCGAACACGGCCAGCGACCAGGCCAGCCAGCCATGTTGGGGCTTGCCCGCATCAAAGTTGCGCATGACCCAACGCACCCAGTTGCGCACCACGTTGTGCACCGGATTGATTTGCGGCAGAGGCTTTGCTTGCTCCAACAAGAGCGCGAGAAGGATGGCGATGAAACTCATGCGGCAATCATAATCAGTGCGCCTGCAGGAAACGGTACAGATTGCGCAGCATGCCCGCCGTCGCACCCCAAATAAAGTGTTCCATCTGCCCATCGTGGTAGGGCATGGAGAACCACTCTCGTTCCTGCCCTTCCCACTGCACGCGGTGGCGGCGGTGGTTGGCTGGGTTCATCAGAAACGGCAGCGGCACTTCAAACACCTGGGCCACCTCGTGCGGGTTGGCTTCAATCACCATGGCCGCATTCACCAGCGCCACCACAGGAGTCACCACAAACGCGCTGCCCGTGGTGTACGTGGGCATGGTACCTAGGACCTCAACGCACCCAGGTGCCAAGCCAATTTCCTCCTGGGCCTCACGCAATGCCGTGGCCACCGCATCAGCATCTTCCGGATCCGCCTTGCCACCAGGAAATGCAACCTGCCCCGAATGGCTGGACAAGTGGCTGGTCCGGTGGGTCAGCAAGACAGTCAATGCCTCCCGCATCACCAGGGGCACCAGCACCGAGGCCTGGGTCGGGGTACGGCTGGAAAAGGCAGGCTCGGCGCGTAACTCTGGCGACCACACGGGCGGGACCGCAAAATGCCGGCGCAAAGCGTCGGCCTGCAAAGCCTGGGGAGAAACAGCCGGTAGATGGGCGTCACGCCCCATGACGGGGACCGCACGCGGGTCAAACAAGGGTGGGTTGCTCACTCCATGCCACTCCAGAATACGAAATTAGGCCAGGCCATGAAAAAAGCCGCCACAGACAAATGCTGGGGCGGCTTTTTTGCCAAGAAACAGTGCGTTGAATTACGCGGCTGTCTTCTTCGCTGGCAGCTTTTCCTTGATACGTGCCGACTTACCGCTGCGGTCACGCAGGTAGTACAGCTTGGCACGGCGCACATCACCGCGGCGCTTGACTTCGATGCTGGCGATCAGGGGGCTGTAGGTCTGGAATGTGCGTTCCACGCCTTCGCCGCTGGAGATCTTGCGCACGATGAAGCCGCTGTTCAGGCCGCGATTGCGCTTGGCAATCACCACACCTTCGTAAGCCTGCACGCGCTTGCGGGTGCCTTCAACGACGTTCACGCTCACCACCACGGTGTCACCGGGGGCGAATTCTGGGATGGTTTTACCCAGGCGAGCAATTTCTTCTTGCTCAAGAGTTTGGATCAGGTTCATGATTTCCTTCGTGATCTTGCAAGCGCCGGCACCGGAATTGGTACCAACCACAGACTTCCCAAAGAAGCGTGGCCTGGCCGAGCAGAGGATCGGTTAGCCCACCATTATAACAAGCTCAAGGCTTGTCGGCCAAATACTGTTCATCGCGCTTGTCCAAAAGCCCCTGCTGGCGCGCTGTATCCAGCAAATCGGGCCGGTGTTGTGCCGTCAGTGCCAGGCGCTGCTGGCGGCGCCAACGCTCGATCTGCTCATGGTGGCCGGACATCAACACGGCAGGCACGGGCTGCTCGGCCCAGGTATCGGGCCGGGTGTAATGCGGACAATCCAGCAGGCCATCCAATGCGGGGTTAAAGCTGTCCTGGTGGTGGCTGTCGGCATCACTCAGCACACCGGGCTGGAGGCGTGCGATGGCATCCAACATGGCCATCGCAGCAATCTCACCGCCCGACAGCACAAAGTCGCCCAAGCTGATTTGCCCATCGACATAACGGTCGATAAAACGCTGATCGATACCCTCGTAGCGGCCACAGACCAAGATGGCGCCTTCACTGGCCGACCAGCGCTCCACGGCTGCGTGGCTCAGGGTTTGGCCAATCGGAGAGAACAACAAGACAGGCGCCTGGTCCTTGCGGCTGGCGCGTATCGCCAGCAACGCTTTTTCCAGTGGTTCGGCCATCATCACCATGCCTGGGCCGCCGCCGAAGGGGCGATCGTCTACGCGGCGGTAGTTGCCGCTGGCAAAGTCTCGGGGGTTGGTGAGCTCGACCTGCACCTGCCCGGTTTCGTAAGCACGGCGCGTGATGCCGACCTTGAGAAAAGGATCAAACAACTCAGGAAACAGCGTGATGACGTCAAAGCGCATACACACGCCGCTCAGTAGTCAGCGAGCCAGTCCACACGGATGTTTTTGGCGGCAATGTCCACCGCATCCACATACGCGGAGACAAACGGAATCATGCGCTCCTGCACCTTGCCATCCACCACATACTCAATCACCAAGACAGTTTGTGGCCCTGTGGACAGGAGTTCACGCACTGTGCCTAGCGCCTCGTCCTGGCGGTTGGTAACCTGCAGTCCGATGAGGTCGACCCAGTAGTACTCGTCATCCGCAGCAGCAGGAAAACTAGAACGGGAAATAAAAATACGCGCGCCCCGCAAGGCTTCTGCAGCGTTGCGGTCCAATACGCCTTCGGCACAGGCCACGACGGTGTCGGAATGCGTTTTCGCTTCTTTGACAGACAGCGAAGCCGTACCCACAAAGGTTTTGACACCTTTTTCGGTAGGCAGAAGAAACCAGCGTTTGGAAGAAAACAGTGCTTCCGGGTCGGCACTGTAGGGGAGGACTTTGAACCAGCCCTTGATGCCCCAGGCATCCGCGATGCGGCCGACCTCTATGGCGTCCGCTGGCAATTCAGCAACGTCAAGACCGGGCAACATGGTATGCAGAAAACGCTGGAACCCGCGGACTGGCCACGCGTTCCAGCTTTACCATTAAGCGGCTTTTTTGGCAGCTTGGTTGATCAGGCGTTCCACGGTGGGAGACGCTTGGGCGCCAACGCCTTGCCAGTAAGTCAGGCGATCCTGCGCAATGCGGATGCTTTCTTCGCTGGCCGTAGCGATGGGGTTGTAAAACCCGATACGCTCGATGAAGCGGCCGTCACGACGGGTGCGCTTGTCAGCCACAACAATATTGAAAAACGGGCGAGCTTTTGCACCGCCACGGGCGAGTCGAATGACGACCATGATTTATCCTTTGGGTGACTGACATAAATCAGCCATTTAATTCAGAGTTGAGACACGCAACTGACCACCCGGCCAGTGACACTCTGAATAGCTCTCCATTATAACGTTTTCCATCTTCATGACAAAAATTCGCCCCAGCACCGATGCCGACGTCGGCGCCATGACCGCCATTTATGCCCACCACGTGCTCCACGGCACCGGGACTTTCGAGATCACGCCCCCCACGGAAACCGACATGGCGAGTCGGCGCGCAGATGTGTTGTCCAAGGGACTGCCCTACCTGGTATTGGAGGATGGCACGGGCGTCATCGGATTTGCCTACTGCAACTGGTTCAAGCCCCGCCCGGCCTACCGTTTCTCGGCTGAAGACTCGATTTACCTGGCACCCGCAGCTGCGGGCCGAGGCCTGGGTCGCCTGCTGCTGCAAGAACTGATGGCGCAAGCCGAACGTGCCGGGGTGCGCAAACTGATCGCGGTGATTGGAGACTCCGCCAACCAGGGCTCCATCGGTGTGCACCGCAGCTGTGGCTTCCAGTCGGTGGGCGTGCTGTCCTCGTGTGGCTGGAAGTTTGACCGCTGGCTGGATGTGGTGCTGATGGAGCGTTTTATTGGTGCCGGCAACAGCACCCCCGCAGCGGATACCACCGCATGAAGAGCAAAACCATTGCGGTCTGGCTCACTCTGGTGCTGGGCTCGTTGGGTCTGCACCGCCGCTACCTCTTGGGACGATTTGACACTCTTGGCCTGTTGCTACCCCTACCGACCCTGCTGGGCTGGTACGGCGTGCTGCGTGCCCGCGCGCTCGGGGTGGACGATCCATGGAGCTGGGTGCTGATGCCTTTGCTGGGTTTTACGCTGGCCGGGTGTGCGCTCACGGCCATCGTCTACGGGCTGATGTCCGCCGAACATTGGAACCGGAAGTTCAACCCCCAGGCCTCCGAAGACGCCGCCGAGGGCAGGAGCAACTGGATCACCATCATCGGCTTGGGCCTGGCCCTGATGCTGGGAACCACGGTGCTGATGGCCAGCCTGGCCTTCAGCATCCAACACTACTTTGAGTACCAGATGGAACAGGCCAGCAGCCTGTCCCAAGGCACTGCACTTAAAAAATCTGCAGACTGACCCAGTAGGCAATGGCAGCTACAAAAGCTGCCGCGGGAATGGTCAACACCCAGGCCCATACGATGTTGCCCGCCACGCCCCAGCGCACGGCGCTGGCGCGCTGGGTTGAGCCCACACCCACAATGGCACCGGTGATGGTGTGTGTGGTCGACACGGGAACCCCCAATGCGGTTGCCAAAAACAGGGTCATGGCACCACCGGTTTCGGCGCAAAACCCACCGACGGGCTTGAGCTTGGTGATCTTCTGGCCCATGGTCTTCACAATGCGCCAACCACCAAACATGGTGCCAGCACCAATCGCCGCATAACAGGACACGATGGTCCAGGTGGGCGGCGCGGTATCGGATGCCGCCACATACCCGGTGGCAATCAACATCATCCAGATGATGCCAATGGTTTTTTGCGCGTCATTGCCCCCGTGGCCCAGGCTGTAAGCCCCGGCGGACACCAGTTGGAGGCGACGGAACCATTTGTCCACTCGGGATGGCCGCGATCGGCGGAACACCCAGGCCACGATCACCATCATGACCGAGCCCAGGGTAAAGCCCAGCAAAGGTGACACAAAAATGAAGGCAACCGTCTTGATGATGCCGCTGGACACCAGGGCCCCTGCGCCCGCCTTGGCAATCACGGCCCCCACAATACCGCCAATCAGGGCGTGCGAAGAGCTGCTGGGAATACCATAGTACCAGGTGATCACGTTCCAGGTAATGGCGCCAACCAGCGCACCAAACACCACATGGGTATCCACCACGCCGGGCTGCACAATGCCCTTGCCCACGGTGGCCGCCACACTGAGGTGGAAGACAAAGATGGCGATGAAATTGAAGAATGCCGCAAACAAGACCGCCTGCCCCGGCTTGAGCACGCCCGTGGAGACGACCGTAGCAATGGAGTTGGCGGCATCATGAAAGCCGTTCATGAAGTCAAATAGCAGTGCCAGCACCACCAGCAACATTACGACCCACAGGGCTGCCTGTACGTTTTCCATAGTGATTCCAGCCGCGCGATCAGGAGTTTTCGAGGATGATGCCCTCGATCACATTGGCCACGTCTTCACACTTGTCAGTGATGGTTTCCAGCAATTCGTAAATGGCCTTGAGTTTGATCACCTCCCGCACATCGGGTTCCTCGCGGAACAGCTTGCTCATGGCGGTGCGCATCACGCGATCGGCGTCGGACTCCAGCTTGTCAATTTCCTCGCAGGTTTTCAACGCTGCTTCGGCTGTGTGGGGGTCTGCAATGTTCCCCAGCAGCTTGACGGCATCACGCAAGCGCTCGCAGCACTTCACGCTTAGGTCGGTCAGACGGGTAATCTCTTCCGTCATGTGGCGCACGTCGTACAGCGCCATGGTCTCGGCCGAATCCTGGATCAAATCGGCCACATCGTCCATGGTGTTGATCAGCGAGTGGATCTGCTCGCGGTCAATCGGCGTGATGAAGGTGATGTGGATCGCCTTGTTGCACTCGTGGGTCACGCGGTCGGCGGCACGTTCCGCATCGTCCACTTCCTGGTTGTACTTGGCGCGCAAGTCCAGGTCGTTGTAATTGGCGACCAGCTTGGAAAACGCGTGCGCCGCTTCGACGATGCGGTCTGCATGCTGGTTGAACATTTCAAAAAAATTGCCTTCACGCGGCAACAACTTTCCAAACAGCATCGCTGGCTCCTAACAAATGAATATGTCGGTTTTGTGACTAAATCCGGACTGCGCGGAGTGTAACCGCCCCTCACCCGGGGGCATTTGAGGCCTTTAGGGGGTCCGAAAAATAAAGTACACCGCACCCACCATGCACAAACCCGCCCACACAAAGTCCATTTTGAAGGGCTGCTTCAGGTACACCATGGCAAACGGCAGGAACACCAGCAGCGTGATCACCTCCTGCATGATCTTGAGCTGCGCCACCGAAAATCCGGCTTGCTGAAAACCGATGCGGTTGGCAGGCACCTGCAACAAATACTCAAACAGCGCGATCCCCCAACTCACCAGCGCCGCGGTGTACCAGGGCACCGCCGCCAGACTCTTCAGGTGGCCGTACCAGGCGAACGTCATGAACACATTGCTGGCAACCAACAGCAGAATGGTTTGCCACGAAAGGGGGATGGAAGAAAGAAAACTCATGGCCCCAATTATCCCGTGACCATGTAAAAAGCCCCGCAGCTTGCGCCGCGGGGCTTTTGTCTCTTCCGGCCGTGGGGTGCTTACGCGCTCACGGTCGCAGCAGACTCGGTGTAATCCTCGATCTTGTCAAAGTTCAGGTACTGGTACACCTTGTCGCTGGCAGCGGTCAACACACCCATGTCAGCCAGGTACTCTTCCTTGGTCGGAATACGGCCCAGCTTGGAGCAGATGGCAGCCAACTCGGCCGAGCCCAAATACACATTGCTGTTTTTGCCCAGGCGGTTGGGGAAGTTACGGGTGGAGGTGGAGAACACGGTGGCGCCCTCCTTCACCTGCGCCTGGTTGCCCATGCACAAGCTGCAGCCCGGCATTTCCATACGGGCACCGGCGCTGCCCAACACACCGTAGTGGCCTTCGTCGCTCAGTTGTTTGGCGTCCATCTTGGTCGGTGGGGCGACCCACAGCTTGACCGGGATATCGCGCTTGTTTTCCAGCAGCTTGGACGCTGCGCGGAAGTGGCCGATGTTGGTCATGCAAGAGCCGATGAACACTTCGTCGATCTTGGCACCGGCGACGTCGGCCAAGGTTTTCACATCGTCCGGGTCGTTGGGGCAGGCCACGATTGGCTCATGAATATCGGCCAGGTCGATCTCAATAACCGCTGCGTAGTCCGCATCGGCATCACCCTTAAGCAACTCGGGGTTCTTCAACCAGGCTTCTTGCGCGGCAATACGGCGGGCCAGCGTGCGAGCATCGGCGTAACCATTGGCAATCATCCACTTCATCATGGTGATGTTGCTGTTGACGTACTCGATGATCGGCTCTTTGTTCAGGTGCACGGTACAACCGGCAGCAGAACGCTCAGCTGAAGCGTCGGACAACTCAAACGCTTGCTCCACCTTCAGGTCTGGCAGACCTTCAATTTCGAGAATACGACCGGAGAAGATGTTCTTCTTGCCCTTCTTTTCAACGGTGAGCAGACCAGCCTTGATGGCGTACAACGGAATCGCATTGACAAGGTCACGCAGAGTCACGCCGTTTTGCATCTTGCCCTTGAAGCGCACCAGCACCGATTCAGGCATGTCCAAAGGCATCACACCTGTCGCTGCAGCAAACGCCACCAAGCCTGAGCCTGCGGGGAAGGAAATGCCGATAGGGAAACGGGTGTGGCTGTCGCCACCAGTGCCCACGGTGTCGGGCAGCAGCAGGCGGTTCAACCAGCTGTGGATCACGCCGTCACCAGGACGCAGCGAAATGCCGCCGCGGGTGCTGATGAAGTCAGGCAACTCGTGGTGCATCTTCACGTCCACAGGCTTGGGGTACGCAGCGGTGTGGCAGAAGGATTGCATCACCAGATCGGCACTGAAGCCCAGGCAAGCCAAGTCTTTCAACTCGTCACGGGTCATGGGGCCGGTGGTGTCTTGCGAGCCAACCGAGGTCATCTTGGGTTCGCAATAGGTACCAGGACGCACACCTTGTTGCTCGCCGTTCACCACGGGCAAACCACAGGCACGGCCCACCATTTTTTGCGCCAGGCTGAAACCCTTGTGGGTGTCTTCAGGGTTGGTGGGCAAACGGAACAAGGTAGAAGGCGCCAAGCCCAAGGCTTCGCGCGCCTTGGCAGTCAGGCCACGGCCAATGATCAAGGGGATACGGCCACCGGCACGCACTTCGTCAAACAGCACATCGCTCTTGACGGTGAACTCGGCAATCACTTGGCCGTTCTTCAGCGCCTTCCCGGCGTAAGGCAGCAGCTCGACCACGTCCCCCATGTTCATCTGGTTCACGTCCAGCTCGATGGGCAAAGCGCCCGCATCTTCCATGGTGTTGTAGAAAATGGGGGCGATCTTGGTGCCCAGGCAGACACCACCAAAACGCTTGTTGGGCACGTAAGGAATGTCTTCACCGGTGAACCACAACACGCTGTTGGTGGCGGACTTGCGGCTGGAGCCGGTACCGACCACATCACCCACGTAGGCGACCAGGTTGCCACGGGCGCGCAGGTCTTCGATGAACTTCACCGGGCCACGCTTGCCGTCTTCTTCGGGCGTGATGCCGTCGCGCTTGTTCTTCAGCATCGCCAACGCGTGCAGCGGGATGTCGGGGCGGCTCCAGGCATCAGGTGCAGGCGACAGGTCGTCGGTGTTGGTCTCGCCGGTCACCTTCAGGATGGTGACGGTGATGCTTTGTGGCACTTCGGGGCGGCTGGTGAACCACTCGGCATCGGCCCAGCTTTGCAACACGGCCTTGGCAAACGTATTGCCTTTGTCAGCCTTTTCCTTGACGTCGTGGAACTGGTCGAACATCAACAGGGTTTTCTTCAGGCCTTCGGCGGCCTCGGCAGCCACGGCTGCGTCGTCCAGCAGGTCGACCATGGGGCTGATGTTGTAGCCGCCCAGCATGGTGCCCAGCAGTTCGGTGGCACGGGCGCGGGAGATCAGGGCACAGGTTTCGGTGCCGTGGGCCACTGCGGCCAAGTAGCTGGCCTTGACCTTGGCGGCATCGTCCACACCGGCGGGCACGCGGTGGGTGATCAGGTCCACCAGAAAGGCTTCTTCGCCCGCGGGAGGGGCTTTGAGCAGCTCGATCAGTTCACCGGTCTGCTTGGCAGACAAGGGCAGCGGGGGAATGCCCAGCGCGGCGCGTTCGGCCACATGGTCACGGTAGGCTTTTAACATCATTTTCTCCTTCAGTAACAATAAAATACCGCGCAAACCCTTATGGAATATGCGCAAGCAGCTATCTAATTAATAGCAGTTCGGACTACGCCGGCCTGTGGCTCGGCAGGGTCCGCAACGGCGGCGGGGGGCATCGGCAAAGGTTCAAGCAAATTGGGTGCCGGTGAACGTGCCATGGCATCGGCCACCACCACCTGCTCGGCATTCATGCAGGCGTCGGCCAGGCGACGCCCCTGCTTTTGGTCCATCAGCATCGACTTGTTGGCCAGCTGCAGCCACACGGCGCCGCTGGCAGCGTCTTCCAGGCGGATGGCACCCGTGCTGGTCAACACCGGCACCATGTGGAATGTGTACCGGCCATGCGCCAGCACAAAGCGGCCTGGCACCGTCTGGTGGGCGGACACGGCAACGTGTGCGCCCAACTCACAAGGCACCTTGCCCAGCACCACACGCTGGGCCACGGCCAAATACTCCTCCGACAGGGCAAGTGGTTGCTCCACTGGCGGGGTGGCAACCGGCAACTGCTTGGCGGGTTTGGCCTTCACCAGCGGCTTGCTGCGCGCTTTCGGGGGCTCGCCGGCTTGCACGGTGGCCCCACACAAACCCAGCGCCAGCAGACCTGCGACCAGAGACTTCAACATGGTGGACTCCAACATCAATGCACCACGGGCAAAAAGTAAGAAAGCACGCCATCGGGCAACACACGCCCGGTTTGGTGCGCACGTTCCAGCACCTGCCAAAAATAGCGGTAGCTGGCCCGGTCGTGCAGCTTGCCATCCACAGAAATCGGTGCCCACTCGGCACACTGGGCTTGTTGCACGATGTGTGCGGCCAAGGCCACCTCTTCCGCATCCGGCGCCAGCGCGTCCACGATGGGACGGATCTGGTCCGGGTGGATGCTCCACATGCGCGTGTAACCCAACGCACGCGACGCGCTGCGCGCGGCACGCTGCAGGGCCGCCACATCCTTGAACTCGGTTACCACACAGTGCGAGGGCACCTTGCCATGGGCGTGGCAAGCGCTGGCAATGTCCAGCTTGGCGCGCAGCACCAATGGGTGGTGAAACTGGTCCAACGTGTCGCTGTCGTCCGAGCGCCGCACGCCCATGGCCGACGATGGAATGGCACCGCCGTGGCTGGAAACAAAGTCCATGAGGCCAAAACTGATGGACTGTACGCGCGGGTGAGCCGCAATCTCAAACGCCCGGTGTACGGCGGCGGGTGATTCAATCAACACATGCAAGGGCAAGGGCGCAACACCTGGTGCGGTCGCCGCATCCATGGCCGCCACGGCACGCTCCACATCCCACAGCGTTTCCACTTTGGGCACCATGAGGTAACTCAGCGTGGCACCGGCCAAGCCCACCACGGTTTGCACATCCGCCGCAAACTCCGCGTGGTCCACGGCATGCACACGCACACCAATGCGGCGGCGCAGACCTTTTGCTACCAAATTAGGAGCTGCTTGCGCAGCATTGGCGAGGGCTACGACCATATTTGCATGGTCATCCTCACCCCCAACCGGGGCGCCATCCTCGCAGTCCAGGGTCACGTCAAAGACGCAGGCCCCGAACTCCTCGGTCATCTCGGCCTGCAGTTGCAGGCTTTTGACCATCCGCGCTTCGACACCGCTGTAATGGTCGCAAACAGGCAATATGCCTGCCGCGCCCTGGGCGCCTAAGAGTACGTCGCGCGGATGGGGCACTTCAGCAGCCGTTTACAGCAGGTGGGCGACGCCAGCCTGCTCGTCTTGCAGTTCTTTCAGCGTGATGTTGATGCGCTCTTGGCTGAACGCGTCGACTTCCAGGCCTTCCACCAGCTTGTACTCGCCACCTTCGCAGGTGACGGCAAAGCCGAACATAACGTCCTTGGGGATGCCGTACTGACCATCCGAGGGAATACCCATGGTGACCCACTTGCCATTGGTGCCCAGGGCCCAGTCGCGCATGTGGTCAACGGCTGCGTTGGCGGCAGATGCTGCGGACGACACACCACGGGCCGCGATGATGGCCGCACCACGCTTGCCCACGGTGGGCAAGAAGGTGTTGGCATTCCACTCCTGGTCATTGATCATGGCCTTGACGCTTTCGCCATTGATGGTGGCAAAGCGATAGTCGGCGTACATGGTGGGCGAGTGGTTGCCCCACACGGTCATTTTTTCGATGTCGGCCACGGCCTTACCGGTCTTGGCGGCGATCTGGCTCAGGGCACGGTTGTGGTCCAGGCGCAGCATGGCGGTGAAGTTCTTGCGTGGCAGGTCAGGCGCGCTCTTCATGGCGATGTAGGCGTTGGTATTGGCGGGATTGCCCACCACCAGCACCTTCACATTGCGGCTGGCCACGGCGTTCAGGGCCTTGCCTTGTGCGGTGAAGATTTCGGCATTGACGGCCAGCAGCTCGGCGCGTTCCATGCCAGGGCCACGGGGGCGAGAACCGATCAGCAGCGCGTAGTCCACGTCCTTGAACGCGGCCAGCGGGTCACTGTGCGCCTCGATGCCCACCAGCAGGGGGAATGCGCAGTCTTGCAGCTCCATGATCACGCCTTGCAGGGCTTGCTGGGCTTTTTCCACGGGAACTTCTAGCAGGCTCAGAATGACGGGCTGGTCTTTGCCCAGCATTTCGCCAGAGGCGATGCGGAACAGAATGGCGTATCCAATTTGGCCTGCTGCGCCGGTAACGGCAACGCGGACGGGTTTCTTGCTCATGGTAAAACTCCAGGAAGTGTTGTGAAAACGGCGTGGGGCCAGCGCATTGTGCAATCCGTGTTGCGCTGCAGAATGCGCAGGAGTTTACTCCCGATTTCTGCGCTGCGTCAATTTGTCTTATGTCTTATATAAGATATGATTGGGGTTAATTTCGAGACTGACTTGTAGCTGACGCAACCCCTCGCACCATGGCCGCCCTCCCCCCCCCTTCGAGCGACCCCTCTGCCTCCGCAGAGGCCGAAACGGGCGCGGCCAGCGGGCCCTCGTTCACCCCCGCATTCAGCCCGCTGTACCAGCAGATCAAAGTGCTGATGTTGCAAAGCCTGCAAAGCGGTGAATGGAAACCCAGTGCCGCCATCCCCAGCGAACTCGAACTGGCGGCACGTTTCAAGGTCAGCCAGGGCACGGTGCGCAAGGCGATTGACGAACTGGCCGCCGAAAACCTGTTGGTGCGGCGCCAGGGCAAGGGCACCTTTGTGGCCACCCATGCCGAGCACCATGTGCAGTACCGCTTTCTCAAGCTCTTCCCCGACAACGGCGACCCCAACAGCGAAGGCCCAGCCCAGCGCAAGATCATTGATTGCAAGCGCCTGCGGGCATCTGCAGAAGTGGCACGCGCATTGGCGCTGCGACCGGCCGATGCCGTGTTGCAAGTACGACGCGTACTGTCGTTTGCCGGCGTGCCCACGATTCTGGAAGACCTGTGGTTGCCGGGCACCCCCTTCAAAGGGCTGACGGCCGAGCGCCTGGCCGACTACAGCGGCCCCATGTACGCCCTGTTTGAAACCGAATTTGGCGTGCGCATGGTGCGCGCCGAAGAAAAAATCCGCGCCGTATTGCCGGACGCGGACCAATGCAAGCTGCTGCACACAACGGCACAGACGCCGCTGCTCAGCGTGGAGCGCACGGCTTATACCTACAACGACACCCCCATGGAGATGCGCCGCGGCCTGTACCTGACCGACACACACTACTATCGAAATGCGCTAAATTGACCCGCTGCACCGTGCAAGACCAATGTCAGATTGGTGCGGTGCAATAGAATTTTGGCTGGCTGCGCCAAAATTACATACCAGTTACAACCAAGAAAGCCCATCCATGACTGAGCTCACCTCCGCAAGCAAACGCCCTCGACCCGAATTTCGCAACATCAACGCTCTGTCGGACCTGCCCACCTACCGTCTGCCGCCCGCAGGCTGGGTGTCCATCCTGCACCGTATCAGCGGCGCCATCATGTTCATCCTGATGCCGTTCATTATCTGGATGTTCGACACCTCTATTTCCTCGGAAATCTCATTTGCAAAGTTCAGCAGCGTATTTAGCGTGGGCGTAGGCGTGGTGCCAGGCTGGTTCTTCAAACTGGTGGCGCTGGCCATTCTGTGGGCTTACCTGCACCACTTCATCGCTGGCATGCGCCACCTGTGGATGGACATCAACCACGCAGTCAGCAAAGAGTTTGGTCGCTCTTCGGCCATCGCGACCCTGGGCCTGGGCACCGCATTGACGCTGGTGCTCGGTTTGAAATTGTTCGGCGCCTACTAAAGGAAATACAAAAATGGCAGTGAATTACGGTTCCAAGCGTGTCGTCGTTGGCGCGCACTACGGTCTGCGCGACTGGCTGGCGCAACGCGTCACCGCAGTGTTGATGGCTCTGTTCACCCTAGTGGTGCTGGCCCAGGTGATTTTTTCCAGCGGCCCCATCGGCTACGACAAATGGGCTGGCATTTTCTCCTCCCAGTGGATGAAGGTGTTGACCTTCTCGGTCATCGTGGCCATGCTGTACCACGTGTGGGTCGGCATCCGTGATATCTGGATGGATTACATCAAACCCGTGTCCATCCGCCTGTCTTTGCAGGTGTTCTCCATTGTGTGGCTTGTCGGTTGCGCCGGCTGGGCCATCCAGGTCCTGTGGCGTCTCTGATCTCCCCTCATACCAGGCAATCCATTCATGTCTTACTCCGTATCCAAACGCAAATTTGACGTTGTCATCGTCGGCGCCGGTGGCTCCGGCATGCGCGCGTCCCTCCAGCTGGCACGCGCCGGTCTGAACGTCGCCGTCCTATCCAAAGTGTTCCCCACCCGTTCGCACACCGTGGCTGCCCAAGGCGGCATCGGTGCCTCGCTGGGCAACATGAACGACGACAACTGGCACTACCACTTCTACGATACCGTCAAGGGATCCGACTGGCTCGGCGACCAGGACGCCATCGAATTCATGTGCCGCGAAGCGCCCAAGGTCGTCTACGACCTGGAACACATGGGCATGCCGTTTGACCGCAACCCTGACGGCACGATTTACCAACGCCCGTTTGGCGGCCACACCGCCAACTACGGTGAAAAGGCTGTCGAACGCGCCTGCGCGGCAGCCGACCGTACCGGCCACGCCATGCTGCACACGCTGTACCAGCAAAACGTAGCCGCCAAGACCAGCTTCTTTGTGGAGTGGATGGCGCTCGATCTGATCCGTGACGCCGAAGGCGATGTGGTCGGTGTGACTGCACTCGAAATGGAAACTGGCGACATCCACATTCTGGAAGCCAAGACCACGCTACTGGCTACTGGCGGTGCAGGCCGCATCTTTGCCGCCTCCACCAACGCCTTCATCAACACCGGCGACGGCCTGGGCATGGCGGCGCGTGCTGGCATCCCACTGGAAGACATGGAGTTCTGGCAGTTCCACCCCACCGGTGTGGCCGGTGCTGGCGTGCTGCTGACCGAAGGCTGCCGTGGCGAAGGCGCGATTTTGCTGAACAGCAATGGCGAACGCTTCATGGAGCGTTATGCGCCCACCTTGAAAGACTTGGCCCCGCGCGACTTCGTGTCCCGCTCCATGGACCAGGAAATCAAGGAAGGCCGTGGCTGCGGTCCGAACAAGGACTACGTGCTCTTGAAGCTGGACCACTTGGGTGCCGACACCATCCACAAACGCCTGCCTTCGGTGTACGAAATCGGCGTGAACTTCGCCAACGTGGACATCACCAAAGAACCCATTCCCGTGGTGCCCACCATCCATTACCAAATGGGCGGCATCCCCACCAACGTGAACGGCCAGGTGGTCGTGCAAAACGGTGATGTGCACAACCAGGTCGTCAACGGCCTGTACGCCGTGGGCGAATGTTCTTGCGTGTCGGTGCACGGCGCCAACCGCCTGGGCACCAACTCGCTGCTGGACTTGCTGGTGTTCGGCCGCGCAGCCGGCAACCACATCGTCAACTACATCAAGACCAGCAAGTCGCACAAAGACTTGCCCAAGGATGCTGCCGACCGCACGCTGGCCCGCGTTTCCCGCCTGGACAACGCCACCAGCGGCGAGTACGCCCAGGACGTGGCCAACGACATGCGCGCTTCCATGCAGCAACACGCCGGTGTGTTCCGCACGCAGAAGAGCATGGACGAAGGTGTGACCAAAATCGCCGCCCTGCGCGACCGTGTCAACGCGATCAACCTCAAGGACAAGTCCAAGGTGTTCAACACTGCGCGCATCGAAGCACTGGAAGTCGAGAACCTGATCGAAGCCGCCCAGGCCACCATCGTGTCCGCCGCAGCGCGCCACGAGAGCCGCGGCGCCCACACCGTGGATGACTACGCGGATACGCCCGAGCACCCGAACGGCCGCAACGACCAAGACTGGCACAAGCACACGCTGTGGTACAGCGAAGGCAACCGCCTCTCTTACAAGCCTGTCCAGATGAAACCTTTGACGGTTGACTCTGTGCCACTCAAAGTCCGGACCTTCTGAGAGATATTGATATGACCAAACGCACTTTCTCCATCTACCGCTACGATCCGGACAAGGACGCCAAGCCTTACATGCAAGACATCGAGGTGGAACTCGATGGCCACGAACGCATGCTGCTAGACGCCCTGATGAAGCTCAAGGCCGTGGACCCCACCATCTCCTTCCGCCGCTCCTGCCGCGAAGGCGTGTGTGGCTCGGACGCCATGAACATCAACGGCAAAAACGGTCTGGCCTGCCTGACCAACATGCTGACCCTGCCCGGCAAGATTGTCTTGAAGCCCCTGCCCGGCCTGCCCGTCGTTCGCGATCTGATCGTCGACATGACCGACTTCTTCAAGCAGTACAACTCGGTCAAGCCTTACCTGATCAACGACACCGTGCCGCCCGAAAAAGAGCGTCTGCAGTCCCCCGAAGAGCGCGAAGAGCTCAACGGCCTGTACGAATGCATCTTGTGCGCCAGCTGCTCCACCTCCTGCCCCAGCTTCTGGTGGAACCCCGACAAGTTCGTGGGCCCCGCAGGTTTGCTGCAGGCCTACCGCTTCATTGCGGACAGCCGCGACCAAGCCACCGGTGAACGCCTGGACAACCTGGAAGACCCCTACCGCCTGTTCCGCTGCCACACCATCATGAACTGCGTGGACGTCTGCCCCAAGGGCTTGAACCCCACCAAGGCGATTGGCAAGATCAAGGAAATGATGGTCCTGCGGACCGTCTGACCTTTACCCGGTAAACCGCACGTGACAGAAGCACTGATTGACGAACGGGCCCTGAGCAAGCTGCAGTGGCGTTGCCGCCGCGGTCTGCTGGAAAACGACCTCTTCATTGAGCGCTTCTTCCAACGGTTCAGCCCCTCTTTGACGGTCCGCCAGGGCGATGCCTTGGCAGCCCTGATGGACCTGAGCGACAACGACTTGCTGGACGTGCAACTGGCACGCAAGTCGCTGGCCCAGGTGGATGCGCAGCTGGACCGCGCGGACGTGCACGAAGTTTTGAAAATGTTGAGAGAACCTCTCTGAAAGGCGAAAGATGAAACTAGCTGACAACAAAGCCACCCTGTCGTTCAGTAACGGCAGCCCCAGCGTCGACCTGCCCGTGTACCAGGGCAATGTGGGTCCCGATGTCGTGGACATCCGCAAGCTGTACGCGCAGACGGGCATGTTCACCTACGACCCGGGCTTTTTGTCGACGGCTTCCTGCCAGTCGGCCATCACCTACATCGATGGCGACAAGGGTGAGTTGTTGTACCGCGGCTACCCCATCGAACAGCTGGCCACCAACTGCGACTTCCTGGAAACCTGCCACCTGCTGCTGTACGGCAACCTGCCCGACGCCGCTGGCAAGGCCGACTTCACCAAACGCGTGACCAACCACACCATGGTCAACGAGCAAATGCAGTTCTTCCTGCGTGGCTTCCGCCGCGATGCGCACCCCATGGCCATCATGACCGGCCTAGTTGGCGCCATGTCAGCCTTCTACCATGACAGCACCGACATCAACAATCCGGAACACCGCGAAATCTCGGCCATCCGCCTGATTGCCAAGATGCCCACGCTGGTGGCCATGGCCTACAAGTACAGCGCTGGCCAACCCTTCATGTACCCCAAGAACGACCTGAGCTACGCGGGCAACTTCTTGCACATGATGTTTGCCACCCCCTGCGAAGAGTACAAGGTCAACCCCGTGATCGAACGTGCGCTGGACCGCATTTTCATCCTGCACGCCGACCACGAACAAAACGCCTCCACCTCCACCGTACGCCTGTGCGGTTCGTCCGGCACCAACCCGTTTGCGGCCATTGCAGCCGGCGTGGCGTGCCTGTGGGGCCCGTCGCACGGCGGCGCCAACGAAGCCTGCCTGAACATGCTGGAAGACATCCAGCGCATGGGTGGCATCAGCAAGGTCGGCGAATTCATGAACCAGGTCAAGGACAAGAGCTCCGGCGTCAAGCTGATGGGCTTTGGCCACCGCGTGTACAAGAACTACGACCCCCGCGCCAAACTCATGCAAGAGACTTGCAAGGAAGTGCTGACCGCCCTGGGCCTGGAAAACGACCCGCTGTTCAAGCTGGCTATGGCCCTGGAGAAGATTGCCCTGGAAGACGACTACTTTGTCCAGCGCAAGCTCTACCCCAACGTGGACTTCTACTCCGGCATCGTGCAACGTGCTATCGGCATCCCCGTGAGCCTGTTCACCGCCATCTTCGCGCTGGCCCGCACCGTGGGCTGGATTGCCCAGCTGAACGAAATGATTGGTGACCCCGAGTACAAAATCGGCCGTCCCCGCCAGTTGTTCACTGGCTCTGTCAAACGTGACGTGACGCCTATCGGCCAACGCTGATCGCCGGCAGCCCTGCTCGCTGCCAAAGACCCAAAGCCCCGCCGCCAGCAATGGCCGCGGGGCTTTTTTATATGAAAAAGACCTCTAGCCCCGGTGGAATATGCGCCAGCAGCTACTCTTTTCATAGCACCTTGGGTCATAACCACTGCCGACACAAGACATCGCCAACCACGATGCCTAAACTGCGATTTAGGTAGGAAAATAGCGAAGGCAATCGCAAATGGCGATGGCATACCTCCATGAAATCCGCCCCTCCCAACCTCACCCGTCGCCTTGACTTGGCCTCGCTCCAGCTCTTTGTGGCCGTCTGCGAGTTGGGCAGCATCGGCAAGGCCGCGGAGCGGGAGTTCATTGCGCCATCCGCACTGAGCAAGCGCCTGAGCGATCTGGAAGCGACCTTGGGGACCGCACTGCTACACCGCCATTCCCGCGGCGTGCACCTCACCCCCGCCGGGCAAAACCTGCTGCACCACGCACGCAGCGTGTTGTTCAGCCTGGAACGTATGCAGTCCGAACTCAGCGAATATGCCGACGGCGTGCGCGGCCAGGTGCGCATGCATGCCAGCATTTCGGCCACCGTGCAGTTTTTGCCCGAAGACCTGGGCGCCTTTATCCGCGCGCACCAGGGCATCAAGATTGACCTGGAAGAACACCTGAGCAGCGAAGTGATCCGCGCGGTGCAAGAAGGAGCCGCGGATCTGGGCGTCTGCAACACGGCCGATGGTGTGGGCGAACTGCAAACCCGGCCCTACCGGCAAGACCAACTGGTGCTCGTCGTCCCCGTGGGCCACGCACTGGCCGACCAGGGCACGGTGGCCTTTGAAGACACGCTGGCGTTTGACCACGTCGGACTGCACTCCAACAGTTCCATCTACGTGGCCATGCGCCAGGCCGCTGCCGCGCTGGGGCAAAGTATCCGCTTGCGCATCCAGGTCACCGGGTTGGACGCCATGGGCCGCATGATCCACAACGGCCTGGGCATTGGTGTGATGCCCCTGCGCGCCTTCACCCTGATGCACAGCACGGGCGAGCTCAGCGCCATCACCCTGTGCGACCCCTGGGCCACCCGCCAGATCGAGCTGGTCGCCCGCGACTTCTCTACCCTGCCGCGCACCGCGCGGCTGTTGGTGGACCACCTCACCGCTATGGCCCCACAGGGAGCCAAGGCCTAAAATTGAATTTCAAAAGGAAGACATCCATGGCACGCACGCTTTACGACAAACTCTGGGACGACCACGTCGTCCACACCGAAGAGGACGGCACGTCCATCCTCTACATCGACCGCCACCTGGTCCACGAAGTGACCAGCCCCCAGGCCTTTGAAGGTCTGCGCGTGGCGGGCCGCAAGGTCTGGCGCGTCAGTTCCATCGTGGCCACCGCCGACCACAACACCCCCACGACCGGCTGGGAGTTGGGTTATGACGGCATCACCGACCCGACCAGCAAAGAGCAGGTGACCACGCTGGACGCGAACATCAAGGAATTCGGCTCTGCAGCCTTCTTCCCCTTCCTGTCCAAACGCCAGGGCATCGTCCACGTCATCGGGCCCGAGAACGGCGCTACTCTGCCCGGTATGACGGTCGTCTGTGGCGACTCGCACACCTCCACTCACGGCGCGTTTGGCGCGCTGGCCCACGGCATTGGCACCAGCGAGGTGGAGCACGTGATGGCCACGCAAACGCTGCTGGCCAAGAAGGCCAAGAACATGCTGGTGAGGGTAGAAGGTACCGTCGCCCAGGGCATTACCGCCAAGGACATCGTGCTGGCCATCATCGGCAAGATCGGCACCGCAGGCGGGACCGGTTACACCATTGAATTTGGCGGCGCAGCCATCCGTGCACTATCCATGGAAGGCCGCATGACGGTCTGCAACATGGCCATCGAAGCGGGCGCACGCGCCGGCTTGGTGGCCGTGGACGAGAAGACGATTGACTACGTCAAGGGCCGCCCCCTGGCCCCTGGCGCCAACGCCGCCAGCCCTGAAGCTGCAGCCGTCGAATGGGACCAGGCTGTGGCGTTCTGGAAAACACTGCACTCCGATGCAGGCGCACATTTCGACACCGTGGTGGAACTGGACGCCAGCCAAATCGTGCCGCAAGTGACCTGGGGCACCTCGCCCGAGATGGTGCTGGGCATTGATGCCCGCGTGCCTGACCCTGACAAGGAAAAAGACAGCAACAAACGCGGCGCCATTGAGCGCGCACTCACCTACATGGGCCTGGAGCCCGGCAAGGCGCTGGACGATCTGTTTGTCGACAAGGTGTTCATCGGTTCCTGCACCAACAGCCGCATCGAGGACATGCGCGAAGCGGCCACCGTGGTGAAGAAGCTGGGCCAAAAAGTGGCCAAGAACATCAAGCTGGCCATGGTAGTGCCCGGCTCCGGCCTGGTGAAAGAGCAAGCCGAGCGTGAAGGCCTGCACGAGATCTTCAAGGCCGCGGGCTTTGAATGGCGTGAACCTGGCTGCTCCATGTGCCTAGCCATGAATGCCGACCGGCTGGAGCCTGGCGAACGTTGCGCCTCCACCAGCAACCGCAACTTCGAAGGCCGCCAGGGTGCCGGTGGACGTACCCACCTCGTCAGCCCCGCGATGGCCGCCGCTGCCGCCATCCATGGCCATTTTGTTGATATCCGCAAGTTCTCCTGAACCTGCTCCACCAAGGACACACCACCATGAAAACCATTGTTTACGCTGTGTGCGCATCTGCCCTGTTGTTGCTGACCGCCTGCAACACCGTCAAAGGCGTGGGCCAGGACATCCAGAAGGCCGGCGAAAAAATCGAAGGCGCTGCCAAAAAATGAACAAATTCACCATCCACAAGGGACTGGTCGCCCCCATGGACCGCGAGAACGTGGACACGGACGCCATCATCCCCAAGCAATTCCTCAAGTCCATCCGTAAAACCGGCTTTGGCCAGAACCTGTTTGACGAGTGGCGCTACCTGGATGCGGGCTTTCCCGGCCAGGACCCCGCCAGCCGCAAGCCCAACCCGGACTTCGTGCTGAACCAGCCGCGTTATGCGGGCGCAAGCATCCTGCTGGCGCGCAAGAACTTCGGCTGCGGTTCGTCGCGCGAACATGCGCCCTGGGCGCTGGACCAGTATGGCTTTCGCGCCATCATTGCGCCCAGCTACGCCGACATCTTCTTCAACAACAGCTTCAAGAACGGCATGCTGCCTATCGTGCTGACAGAAGCCCAGGTGGACCAGCTGTTCAACGAGGCGCTCGCGTTCCCTGGTTACCAGCTCACCATCGATCTGGAGCGTCAGGTCATCGTGAAACCCCAGGGCGAAGAGATTCCTTTCGACGTGCAAGCCTTCCGCAAGTACTGCCTGCTCAACGGCTTTGACGACATTGGCCTGACCCTGCGCCACGCCGACAAGATCAAGGCCTTTGAGGCCCAACGTTTAGCACAAAAACCATGGTTAGCCCGCACGATGACTGCGTAAACAGCTACTAAAACTATAGCAACTCAGGTAGGGTATGGCGCATGGCACCAACCTGCCCCCACCAAATTTAAAGTCTGAATATGAAAATCGCAGTATTGCCAGGTGACGGCATTGGCACCGAAATCGTCGCGGAAGCCGTCAAGGTTCTGAACGCGCTGGCCCTCCCCCTGGAAATGGAAACCGCCCTGGTCGGCGGCGTGGCCTATGACGCGCATGGCCACCCCCTGCCCGAGGCCACGTTGAAGCTCGCCAAAGAAGCGGACGCCGTGCTGTTCGGCGCCGTGGGCGACTGGAAATACGACAAGCTGGAACGCCAGTTCCGCCCCGAGCAGGCCATCCTGGGCCTGCGCAAGAGCCTGGGCCTGTTCGCCAACTTCCGCCCCGCCATTTGTTACAAGCAACTGGTGGACGCATCCAGCCTCAAGCCCGAGCTGATTGCGGGCCTGGACATCCTCATCATCCGCGAGCTGACCGGCGATATCTACTTCGGCCAGCCGCGCGGCCGCCGCATTGCCACCGATGGCCACTTCCCCGGTGCCGAAGAAGCGTTTGACACCATGCGCTACAGCCGCCCCGAGATCGAACGCATCGCCCACGTGGCCTTCCAGGCCGCCCAGAAGCGCAGCAAGCGCGTGACCAGCGTGGACAAGAACAACGTGCTGGAAACCTCGCAGCTGTGGAAAGACGTGATGGTCGAAGTCGGCCAGCAGTACCCCGACGTGGAGCTGGACCACATGCTGGTGGACAACGCGGCCATGCAACTGGTCAAGGCGCCCAAGAAGTTTGACGTGCTGGTCACCGGCAATATGTTTGGCGACATCCTCTCGGACGAAGCCTCCATGCTGACCGGCTCCATCGGCATGCTGCCATCGGCCAGCCTCAACAGCAGCAACCAGGGACTGTACGAGCCCAGTCACGGCAGTGCGCCTGACATTGCGGGCAAAGGCATTGCCAACCCGCTGGCCACCATCCTGAGTGCGGCCATGATGCTGCGCTTCAGCCTGAACCAGGAAGCCGCTGCGTTGCGTATCGAAGCCGCAGTAAAGAAGGTGCTGGAGCAAGGTTTCCGCACCGCCGACATCTACAGCGAAGGCACCATCCGCGCGAGCACCAAGGAGATGGGCGACGCCGTGGTGAAAGCATTGGCGTAACGACCCTCCGCAGGGCGACACACGGCGTTGTTGCCCTGCCACGTCAAAACCAATTCAGTCCGCGCGGGGCAAAAAATTCCTGTTTTGGGCTACAATAAAGCCATGTTTGCCGCCCGCCTCCTCTCCCTGAGCATTGCTTCTGCCGCCTTGGCAAGCAAGGCCGCGCGCGCAACCATCACCAAAACCACGACCATTAAGGGCTGACCCAGCCTGGTTCGTCGTGCGCCCACCCGGCCAGACGAGCCGGGCAAACAGTCCATAAACAGCCGTGTAAGAGCATCGTTTGTTTAACTATTTGAAAAGGCGTTGATATGAGCAAGTTGGTAGGTTTGGTTGGCTGGCGCGGCATGGTCGGCTCGGTATTGATGGACCGCATGGCGCAGGAAAAGGATTTCGACCTGATCGAACCCCTCTTTTTCTCCACCAGCAATTCCGGCGGTAAAGCCCCGGCCTGGGCCAAGAACGAAACCACGCTGCAAGACGCCTTCAACATTGACGCGCTCAAGCGCTGCGACATCATCATCACCGCCCAAGGTGGCGACTACACCACCGAAGTGTTCCCCAAGCTGCGCGCAGCAGGTTGGAACGGCCACTGGATCGACGCCGCCTCCACACTGCGCATGGACAAAGACGCCGTCATCATCCTGGATCCGGTCAACCTCCCCGTCATCCAGGACGCGCTCGCCAAGGGTGGCAAAAACTGGGTGGGCGGCAACTGCACCGTCAGTTGCATGCTGATGGGTGTGGGCGCACTCTACAAGGCCGGTTTGGTCGAGTGGATGAGTACCCAGACCTACCAAGCAGCCTCGGGCGGCGGCGCCCAGCACATGCGTGAGCTGCTGACCCAGTACGGCACCCTGAACGCTGAAGTGAAGGCCCTGCTGGACGACCCCAAGAGCGCGATTCTGGAAATCGACCGCAAGGTGATCGCAAAGCAACGCGCCCTGACTAGTGCTGAAACCGCAAACTTTGGCGTCCCCCTGGGCGGCTCGTTGATCCCGTGGATCGACAAAGACCTGGGCAACGGCATGTCCAAGGAAGAGTGGAAAGGCATGGCCGAAACCAACAAAATTCTGGGCATGGGCGAAGGCTTTGGCTCTAGCGCCATCCCCGTGGACGGATTCTGCGTGCGTGTGGGCGCCATGCGTTGCCACAGCCAGGCGCTGACCTTCAAACTGAAGAAGGACGTGCCTCTGGCCGACCTGGAGGCCATGATCGCGGCCGACAACGAATGGGTCAAAGTGGTACCCAACACCCGCGAAGCCACCATCCAGGACCTGACACCGGTGGCCGTGACCGGCACCATGACCATCCCCGTGGGCCGTATCCGCAAGCTCGCCATGGGTCCGGAATATGTGGGCGCCTTCACGATCGGCGACCAGTTGCTGTGGGGCGCCGCAGAGCCTTTGCGCCGCATGCTGCGCATTCTCCTGGGCGCGTAACACGCCGTTACAGCTCGTTGTCGACAGGCAACACAAACTTCAGCAGCGGATAGCGAAGGCACCCGGCTTTTAAAGTTAAAACGTTTCTTAGCTTGTCAGGCTAATACATTGATGCTATTGTACTTTTTACGTTTTGAGAGTCGGGCTTGTTCGCCTGAAAACTGATAAGTTAATTGCCGCTCGACCGAGCACCGGAGGCTAATAAATTGATTGCTAAGTCACATCGTTGGCAGAAGACCGCCCTGGCGGCTGCAGCCCTTGCGCTACTAGGCTTGTCGGGAACCGGGGCTTACGCGCTTTCGCTCGGTCGGCTCACGGTCCAGTCAGCGCTTGGCGAGCCTTTGCGTGCGGAAATCGACATCCCTGAAATCACCGCCGAAGAGGCTGCATCGCTCAAGGCGGGTGTGGCGCTGCCAGACGCGTTTGTTGCAGCAGGGCTGGAATACAGCCCCGCCATGTCCAGCCTGCAGGCCACCTTGCAGCGCCGTGCGGATGGCCGTGCTTACCTGCGCTTGAGCAGCGATCGCACGATCAATGACCCCTTTGTGGACTTGATCCTGGAGGCTACTTGGGCCCAAGGCCGCATCGTTCGCGACTACACCCTGCTGTTTGATCCCCCTGCGCTGCGCAAAACCCCAGCGGCGCCCACCCTAGCGCAGGTGCCGACGGCTCCCGTGGTCACTACATTGCCATCCCGCACCGCTGCGGCAACGCCGACGGCTTCAGCCACAGAACCCTCTGCCCGCACCACAAGTCCTGCAAAAACGGCAGCACCAAAGGCCACTGCGCCAGCCACGCGGCCAGCCACGGAGTCCAGTGGCCAGCAGTTGACTGTGAACAAAGGGGATACCGCCAGCAAGATTGCAAACAGCATCAAGCCTGCAGACGTCTCCCTGGACCAGATGTTGGTGGCCATGTTGCGCAGCAACCCCGATGCATTTGTCAATGACAACCTGAACCGCATTCGTGCCGGGGCCGTCCTCAACGTCCCCACCCCGGAACTGGCACAAAGCGTTTCACCCGCCGAAGCCTCAAAACTGGTGGTAGCGCAGAGTAAAGACTTCAATGACTTCCGTCGCAATTTGGCAGCCAATGCACCTGTTGCAGCTGTAGCGGCAGCGGACCGCAAAGCCAGTGGCACGGTCGAAGCAAAGGTGGAAGACAAAAAACCCACCAGCCCCACGCCCGACAAGCTCACGCTGTCCAAAGGTTCTGTGCAGAGCAAGGCAGACGAGGCCAAGATTGCCAAAGAGCGTGAAGCCAAAGACGCGGCAGCTCGCGCGGCAGAAATTTCCAAAAACATCACTGAGCTGAGCAAAATTGGAACGGCAGCAGCACCCGTGGCTGGCAGCTCGGCCCCAGCGGCAGCCGCACCAAGCACCCCGGCAGTGGCCGTAGCGGGGCTTCCTGCCCCTGCAGCATCTGCACCCACACCCGTTGCGGCGGCGTCAGCACCGATTGAGGCGGTGGCCCCACTGGCTGCGGCATCAGAGCCACAGGTCGCAGCCTCTGCACCGGTCAAGCCCAAGGTCGCAGTACCGGTACCCGTGTCGGAAGAACCAGCCTTGCTCGACGAGCTGCTGGCAGACCCTCTGGTTCCCGCCGGTGCCGCTGGTTTGATTGCGCTGCTGGGCGGCTATGCGGTTTACCGTATTCGCCAACGCAAGAAAAACTCTGCACAGGTTGACAGCGCTTTCCTGGAAAGCCGTTTGCAGCCCGACTCATTTTTTGGCGCCAGCGGCGGGCAGCGCGTAGACACCAACCAGAATGGTCCGTCCAGTGCGTCGTCCATGGTGTACTCCGCCAGCCAACTGGATGCCGCAGATGATGTGGATCCCGTGGCAGAGGCCGATGTCTACTTGGCCTATGGCCGCGACTTGCAGGCCGAAGAAATTCTCAAGGAAGCCGTTCGAACCAATCCGGGACGCCTGGCCATCCACACCAAGCTGCTGGAAATCTTCAGCAAACGCCGTGATACCCGCAGCTTTGAAAGCACGGCGGCACAGGCCTACAAATTAACCGGTGCGACCAGCCCAGACTGGACCCGCATTTGTGAAATGGGCTTGGCCATTGACCCAACCAATCCCCTGTACCAGCCCGGTGGGGCCCCTGCATCCGCAGGGGGTGCGCCAGCACCCACCAGCAACTCCAGCTTCGGCAATAACACGGTGCCCCAGTCAGCCCATGCAGAATTGGGCTCCGCTGGCGCAGCCGGCATGGACCTTGATTTGGACCTTGATTTTTCGCTGGACGACGAACCCGCGGCCAGTGCGATCAGCGATGTAACGGGTGGCACGATGGCCCCCGCTGCCGACCGGACTGTCAAGATGGCGGCACAGCCGCAAGACAACTCTTTGGACATGGACTTTGACCTGCCCGACGTGCAGCCCTTGGCAAAAACAGCACCTGAGCCAGTCGCATCCATGCCTGAGATTTCCTTGTCGATGGACGACCTGGAAACCCCCATGCAGGACGACGAGCCACAGGCCCTCAAGTTTGAAGCCACAGGCCCCTTGCCTGTCGCACCACAAGCCATGCCGTCGCAAACCGCCGACACTGGTCTGATGGAGTTCGACTTGGGCTCTCTCTCACTGGACCTGGAATCCCCTGCCGACGGCCCTACTCAGGCTCCCGACAGCATGAACGAAGACCCCTTGGAAACCAAACTGGCCCTGGCCGAGGAATTCATCTCCATCGGAGACGAAGACGGTGCCCGTGCGCTGATCGAAGAAGTGGTGTCCGAGGCCAGCGGCGACATGCGCGCCAAAGCCCAACGCGCCCTGGCCAAACTGAGCTAAGCCCCTCACGGGGCTTGGCACATCGCAGGATCCAGAGCTTGTGCGCATTGCGTTAGGCGTTAGCTACAACGGTGGGGCCTACCAGGGCTGGCAAAGCCAGCGCTCTGGCCTCACTATCCAAGACAAACTAGAAACCGCGCTGGGCAAGTTCACTGCCCAGCGCGTTTCTACCTTGTGCGCGGGCCGCACTGATGCGGGCGTGCACGGCCTCATGCAGGTGGTGCACTTTGACACCGAACTGGACCGCGACACTTACTCGTGGGTGCGTGGTACCAACGCCAACTTGCCGCGCGACATTGCCGTGCAGTGGGCGATCAAAACCCCCGATGAATTCCATTGCCGCGCCTGCGCGACATCGCGCCGCTATGCCTATGTGTTGCTCGAATCAACCATCCGCCCCAGCGTGGAGTTTGGCCGCGTAGGCTGGACCTTTGGCGCCCTGGACCACGACGCGATGCGCCAGGCGGCTGACATTTTGCTGGGCGAACACGACTTCACCTCCTTCCGCGCCTCGCAATGCCAGGCACTGAGCCCGGTGAAAAACCTGCTGGAGATCAGCCTGCACAAGCGTGGAGCTTACTGGCGCATCGAATTCGAAGCCAATGCGTTTTTGCACCACATGATCCGCAACATCATGGGTTGCCTGGTGCAAATTGGCCAGGGCAAGAAGCCGCCTGAATGGATGGCCGAGGTGCTGGCTGCACGCGACCGCAACGCTGCAGCACCCACCTTCTCCCCGGACGGCCTGTATTTCCTGGGCCCGCGCTACGACGCCAAGTGGGGCATACCCGACCGCACGCCTGCGTATGATGCGTTGCCATGACATTTACCCCCACGCTTGTGACTCCGTCTGCTGCGCTGCCCCCCGAGGGGGCGCAATCCGCCTTGGGGCGGCCCGGCGGCGGATTCACCACGTTTAATAGAACCCGCATCAAGATTTGCGGCCTGACCCGCGAGCAAGATGTCGATGCGGCAGTGGCGGCAGGTGCAGACGCCATTGGTTTTGTGCTGTACCCGAAGAGCCCACGCGCTGTGACGCCGCAGCGCGCAGCCGAACTGGCCAAGCGTTTGCCACCTTTCATCACCCCCGTACTGCTGTTCGTCAACGCATCTGCTATAGAAATAGGAGCTGCTTGCGCAATGATTGCGGGGGCTACAGCCCAATTTCATGGCGATGAAAGCCCGCAAGACTGCCTGGATGCGACTGGCCACGGTGCCCGCCCCTACCTGCGTGCAGCCCGCATTCCGCTGGGGGATGACGCGCAGGCGTTTGACCTCGTAAAATATGCCCACGATTATTCGAACGCCCAAGCCATCCTGCTAGACGCCCATGTGGACGGCTACGGTGGTGGTGGCAAAACATTCAATTGGTCACTTCTTCCTCCAAGCGTCAACGCTCACCTCGTCTTGAGTGGTGGACTCACCAGTGCAAACGTGGGCGATGGCATCACGTCGGTACGGCCGCGCTGTAAAACGCTGGCCGTGGACGTGAGCTCCGGCGTGGAAGCCGTCGACGCTCAGGGCAAGCCCCTCAAGGGCATCAAAGACCCCGAAAAAATCCGCCAGTTTGTGGCCGCCGTGCGCGCTGCAGACCGATAAACCTCCCTCACTTGCGCGGCAGCGCCCCAAACGCCACACCGGTGGTGGCAGACGCTGTCCTGAATGGATACACACCATGTACGACTACCAACAACCCGATGCCAAAGGCCACTTTGGCAAATACGGTGGCAGCTTTGTCTCAGAAACGCTGACCCACGCCATCAATGAACTGAAAGACGCTTACGCCAAGTACCAGCACGACCCGGCCTTCCTGGCCGAGTTCCAGTCCGAGCTGGCCCACTACGTAGGCCGCCCCTCCCCGGTCTACCACGCAGACCGCATGAGCCGTGAAATGGGCGGCGCGCAAATCTTTCTGAAACGCGAAGACCTGAACCACACCGGCGCGCACAAGGTCAACAACACCATCGGCCAGGCCATGCTCGCCAAACGCATGGGCAAGCCGCGCGTGATTGCCGAAACCGGTGCAGGCCAGCACGGTGTGGCCACCGCCACCATCTGCGCGCGCTACGGCCTGGAATGTGTGGTCTACATGGGCAGCGAAGACGTGAAGCGCCAAAGCCCCAACGTCTACCGCATGAAGTTACTGGGTGCGACCGTAGTGCCCGTGACCAGCGGCAGCAAGACGCTGAAAGATGCGCTGAACGAAGCCATGCGCGACTGGGTCGCGAACGTGGACAACACCTTCTACATCATCGGCACCGTGGCCGGCCCCCACCCTTACCCGATGATGGTGCGCGACTTCCAAAGTGTCATCGGCAACGAATGCCTGGTGCAAATGCCCGAGATGCTGGCCGCCGCGGGTTGCAAGACCGAGCAGCCCGACGCGGTGATTGCCTGCGTGGGCGGTGGATCGAATGCCATGGGCATCTTCTTCCCCTACATTCCGTTCGAGAACACGCGCCTGATCGGCGTCGAAGCCGCCGGCGAAGGCCTGGACAGTGGTAAACACAGCGCCAGTATCCAGCGCGGCAGCCCGGGCGTTTTGCACGGCAACCGCACCTATGTGCTGCAGGACGACAACGGCCAGGTGACTGAGACGCACAGCATCAGCGCCGGCTTGGACTACCCTGGCGTAGGCCCGGAACACGCCTTCCTGGGTGATATCGGCCGTGCGGAGTACGTGGGCATCACCGACAAGGAGGCGCTGGACGCTTTCCATTACCTGTGCCGCACCGAGGGCATCATCCCTGCGCTCGAATCCAGCCACGCCGTGGCCTATGGCATGAAGCTGGCCAAGACCATGCGCCCGAATCAATCAATTCTGATCAACCTGTCAGGCCGGGGCGACAAGGACATTGGTACCGTGGCCGACCTGTCGGGTGACGACGTGTACGACCGCCCGTCGATGCGCGGCCACGTGGTGAAGGGAGCATGAGCATGGGACGCATTGACTCCACTTTCTCCACACTCAAAACCCAGGGTCGCAAAGCGCTGATTCCTTTCGTCACGGCGGGCTACCCCTACGCGGACGTGACACCCGAACTCATGCACGCCATGGTCGCGGGCGGTGCCGATGTGATTGAGTTGGGTGTGCCCTTCTCTGACCCCAGCGCCGACGGACCGGTGATCCAGAAGGCTGGCGACAAGGCCTTGGCCTTTGGCATTGGCTTGGTGCAGGTGCTGGCCATGGTGCGCGAGTTCCGCAAGACCAATAGCACCACACCCGTGGTGCTCATGGGCTACGCCAACCCGGTAGAACGCTACGACCAGAAACACGCCAAGCCTGGCACCAGCAACCCGTTCGTCAAGGACGCGGCAGAGGCTGGCGTGGACGGCGTGCTGATCGTCGACTACCCGCCTGAGGAGTGCGAGGCTTTTGCCGCTGACCTGCGTGTGCATGGCATGGACCTGATCTTTTTGCTGGCCCCCACGAGCACTGATGAACGCATGGCCCAGGTAGCCCGTGTGGCCAGCGGTTATGTGTATTACGTGTCGCTCAAGGGCGTGACCGGCTCGGGCGCGCTGGATGTGGGCGCGGTGGAGGCCATGTTGCCGCGCATCCGCCAGCACATCAGCACACCGGTGGGCGTGGGCTTTGGCATTCGGGACGCGGCCACGGCCCAGACGATTGCCAAGGTGTCGGACGCCGTGGTGATTGGCAGCAAGATCATCCAGTTGCTGGAAGACCAGCCGCGGGACCAGGTAGGCCCTACGGCGCAGGCCTTCCTGCGCGAGATCCGCACGGCGATGGACCAGGGCTAAGCTCTAAAAAGCACCGGGGGCGGTTTCGCGGATAATCGCCCCCTGTTGGTTGGACGCCCGTTTGGGCACTGCAAGGAGACCTGAAATGAGCTGGTTGGAAAAACTGCTACCCCCGAAGATTCAGCAAACCGATCCTGCGGACCGCCGCAGCGTGCCGGAAGGCCTGTGGATCAAGTGCCCCAGCTGCGAAACCGTGCTCTACAAGACCGATCTGGAACAAAACCAGAACGTCTGCCCCAGCTGCAGCCACCACCACCGCATTGGCGCCCGCGCGCGCCTCAACGCCTTTCTGGACAACGAAGGCCGTTTCGAAATCGGCCAAGAAGTCCTGCCGGTGGATGCCCTCAAGTTCAAGGACAGCCGCAAATACCCCGAACGCTTGAAAGAGGCGCTGGAAAACACGGGCGAGACCGATGCGCTGATCGTCATGGGCGGCGCCGTGCACGGCATCAGCCTGGTGGCCGCGTGTTTTGAATTCGAATTCATGGGCGGATCGATGGGCTCCGTGGTCGGCGAGCGTTTTGTGCGTGGCGTGGAAACTGCCATCGAGCAAAAAGTGCCCTTCCTATGCTTTACCGCCACCGGCGGTGCGCGTATGCAAGAAGGCCTGCTCTCGCTCATGCAAATGGCCAAGACCAATGCTGCGTTGACTCGCTTGGCCAAGAAGGGCCTGCCTTATATCAGCGTGCTGACGGACCCTACCATGGGCGGCGTGAGTGCCGGTTTCGCCTTCCTCGGCGATGTGGTGATTGCCGAACCCAAGGCGCTGATCGGTTTTGCCGGCCCACGCGTGATTGAATCCACCGTGCGCGTGACGCTGCCTGAAGGCTTCCAGCGCGCCGAGTTCCTGCAGACCAAGGGCGCTATCGACTTCATTTGCGACCGCCGTGAGCTGCGCAAGACCGTGGCCGACACGCTGGCCATGCTGCAACGCCAGCCGGCCGATGCAGTGATCTAAACCCAACCGACGCTCCAAAGAGAAAGAGGCCCAAAAGGGCCTCTTTTGCTTGGCACCAGCAGGGTCTATCCAGCAGTGGCCACCAGCACCATGGCCTGCAACGAACCCAGCACGATCAACGCGATCTGGATTAACACCAGCAACACCAGCGGTGACAAATCAACGCCCCCCACCAGCGGCAACACGCGGCGAATGGGAGTCAAGGGCGGCTGCACCAAACGGTCCAGCAAATCGGCCAAATACGACTGGGTTTGCACCCACGACAGAATGGCGTAGACCAACACCAGCGCCGTCATGCCAGACAGCGCCATGCGCACCACGCCAAACAGCGCCAGCACCAGTACGGACACCAGGCTGGCGCCCAGGCCATTGAGCAGCCACAGGATGGAGAACTGCGCCAGTTGGATCAAAAACGCGCCCACCAGGCTGGCCGTGTCCCAACGCCCCATTGCCGGCAGCACCCGGCGCAGCGGCAACACCAGCCAGTCGGTCAGCGCGAACACAAAGCGGCCTAGTGGGTTGCCCGAGCGCGCGGACAGGGGAATACGCTGATGCTGCATGTACAGGCGCAGCAGGCAGGTGCTGGTGAGCAGGCCAGCGGTAACTTCGAGCAACAGGGAAATGATTTGGTAGAGCATGGCGAGATGGGGGCAGTGCCCGCGCATCATAGCGGCAGCCACCCCTCTTACAATGGAGGGTTACGGCCAAAGCCCCACGGCTTGGCTGGTTCTGCCACCGTACACCTACCACCCCATGTCTGACCAAAACCAAGCTGCTCCCGCCCCGCAAGACGAAAACCAGTTGATCCTGGAGCGCCGCGAAAAACTCAAGGCCTTGCGCCAGCAGCAGGCCGAGGGCAAGGGCGTGGCCTTCCCCAACGACTTCCAGCCTGAGAACAAAGCGGCGGAGCTGTTTGAGGCCTACAACGAAAAGACGGCCGAAGAGCTGGTGGCCCTGGGCACCACGGCCAAGGTGGCCGGCCGCATGATGCTCAAGCGCGTGATGGGCAAGGCCAGCTTCTGCACGCTGCAGGATGCCTCCTTCGGCCCCAGCGGTGGCCGCATCCAGCTGTATGTGCGCGGCGAAGACGTGGGTCTGGAGCTGTACGCTGCGTTCAAGCATTGGGACCTGGGCGACATCGTGGCCGCCGAAGGCACGCTGTTCAAAACCAAGACCGGTGAGCTGTCCATCCACGCCACCAGCATCCGCCTGCTGACCAAGAGCCTGCGCCCCATGCCCGACAAGTTCCATGGCATGGCCGATCAGGAAGTGAAATACCGCCAGCGCTATGTGGACCTGATGACCGACGTGGAGACCCGCAAGCGCTTTGTGGCACGCAGCAAGGCCGTGAGCGCCCTGCGCGAGTTCATGGTGGGCCACAACTTCCTGGAAGTGGAAACGCCCATGCTGCACCCCATTCCCGGTGGTGCCAATGCCAAGCCCTTCAAGACCCACCACAACGCGTTGGACCAGGAAATGTTCCTGCGCATCGCGCCTGAGCTGTACCTCAAGCGCCTGATCGTCGGTGGCTTTGACCGCGTGTTCGAAATCAACCGCAGTTATCGCAACGAAGGCATTTCGGTACGCCACAACCCCGAGTTCACCATGATGGAGTTCTACGCAGCGTACTGGAACTACCAGGACCTGATGGACTACACCGAAAAGCTGATCCGCGATGCGGCCCAGCGCGCCACCGGTTCGCTGCAACTCACCTACGCCGACAAACCGGTGGACCTGAGTAAGCCCTTCGAGCGCCTGACGATTGTGGAAGCCATCCGCAAGTACACAGAAGCCGGTGACAACGTCGAGAACGCCGAGTGGCTGACCAACGCGCTGAAGAAGTTGGGCCTGAACGAAGCCAAGAACAAGCTCGCCGGCCGCACGCTGGCCAGCCTGCAGGTGCTGTACTTTGAAGAGACCGTGGAAGAGAAGCTGTGGAACCCCACCTTCATCATGGAGCACCCCACCGAAATCTCGCCACTGGCCCGTGCCAACGACGACCGCCCCGAAGTGACCGAGCGTTTTGAGCTCTACATCACGGGCCGCGAATTCGGCAACGGCTTCAGCGAACTGAACGACGCCGAAGACCAGGCCGCGCGCTTCAACGCGCAGGTGGCCGCCAAGGACGGTGGCGATGACGAAGCCATGTTCTACGACCACGACTTTGTGCGCGCACTGGAATACGGCATGCCCCCCACCGGCGGTTGCGGCATCGGTATCGACCGCCTGATGATGTTGCTGACCGACAGCGCCAGCATCCGCGACGTGATCCTGTTCCCGGCCCTGCGCCGCGAGGTTTGATTCAGATTTGAAGCCAAATCGGCATCTAGCCCCCGCGGAATCTGCGCGAGCAGCTATCAAAATGGTAGCAACTCCCACGCTGCGCTACCTGAACGGCTACCCCGCAGAGACGCTGGACCAGGTGCAACGCATGCTGATTGATGGCCGCGTAGGCAGCTGGTTGACCCAGCGCTACCCGCAAGCCCACGGTGTGCGGACCGACAAAGTGTTGTACGACTACGTGCAGGACCTCAAGTCTGACTACCTGCGTAGCACCGAGCCGCTGAGCAAGGTGGCCTTTGACAGCAAGCTGCATGTGGTGAAGAACGCGCTAGGCACGCACACCACCGTGTCGCGCGTGCAGGGCAGCAAACTCAAAAGCAAACGCGAGATCCGGGTGGCCAGCCTGTTCAAAGACACACCTGAGCCTTTCCTGAAAATGATTGTGGTGCACGAGCTGGCCCACCTGCGCGAGCGCGAGCACGACAAGGCCTTCTACAAGCTCTGCACCCACATGGAACCGAGCTACCACCAGCTGGAGTTTGAGGTGCGCATCTACCTTACGCACCTGGAGGCTACGGGTGAGCGCTTGTGGGCCACTGCCGCAGCTGACTGAGCCTTTAGCATGGTTGCACCAACCGACTCCCGCCTGATCTGCTTCAACAAACCCTACGGGGTGCTGAGCCAGTTCACGCCCGAGGGGCGCTGGCGCGGGCTCAAGGACTTCATCGACATCCCGGGGATCTATGTGGCGGGCCGGCTGGATGCCGACAGCGAGGGCCTGCTGCTGCTCACCAACGACGGCAAGCTGCAGGCCCGCATCAGCGACCCGCGCTACAAGATGGAGAAGACCTACTGGGTGCAGGTGGAAGGCGAACCCGATGACGCGGCCCTGGTGGCGCTGCGCCAAGGTGTGCAGCTCAACGACGGCCTCACGCTGCCCGCCCGCGCGCAATTGATCGCAAAGCCCGAAGCACTCTGGGAGCGCGACCCGCCGGTGCGCTTTCGCCAGTCTATTCCCACGCGCTGGCTAGAGTTGGGGATCCGTGAAGGGCGCAATCGCCAGGTGCGCCGCATGACCGCGGCGGTGGGCTACCCCACCCTGCGCTTGATTCGCGCGGCCATTGGACCCTACACGCTGGAAGACCTGGCACCCGGCACCTTGCGTGACGTGCCGCTGCCTTAGCAGTTAGCGTGGCTTACGCAACGGCGTGAGCAAGTCGCTCAGCCCGTTGTGGTCGATCTCGTGCATCAGCTGCAGCAAGCGGCCAATCTCGCTCTTGGGAAAGCCCTCGCGCGCAAACCAGTTCAGGTAGTCGCCAGGCAGGTCGGCAATCAGGCGGCCTTCGTATTTGCCAAAGGGCATGGCACGCTCCACCAGTTTTTGTAAATCCTCTGGCTGCATCTCAGCCCCCCGCCCGTTTGACCTTGTGCCCCTGCGCCTGCAGCAGCTGCATGACGCGCTCCACATGGTCGCCCTGCACTTCAATCACGCCGTCTTTCACCGTGCCGCCCGAGCCGCAGGCCGCCTTCAGCTGCTTGCCCAGTACCACCAGTTCCGCGTCATCCAGCGGCACGCCACGCACCAGGGTCACCCCCTTGCCAGCGCGGCCCTTGGTTTCACACGAGACGCGCACCACGCCATCACCCACCGGGCGCTTGGGGGAGTTGCAGGTGCAGGCAGTGATGGCCTGGCGGCACACCGGGCAGGTGCGGCCCACCTCGGTGGAGTACACCAAGCCACCCAGATCGGACAAAGAAAGTTTGGCCATGGCCTAGCTGGACAGAGAAATTAGCGAAGGATGATTTCCGCGCGGCGGTTGCGCGGCTCGTCCACATTGGGCTCGGTGGGTACCACGGGCTCGCGTTCGCCACGGCCCACAGCCTCCACCAACTCGGGTTGGAAGCCCTGCGCCAGCAACAACTCACGCACCGCTTGCGCGCGTTGCAGCGACAAAATGTCATTCGCCTGCGGCGATCCCGTGCGATCGGTATGGCCCACCACCACCAGCTCACCACCTGGCAGTGCGCGCGCCTGCACCAGGATGCCGGGAAGCTGCGCCTGCGACTCGGGCGTGAGCGTGGCCGTGCCCGGCTCAAACTGCAGCACAAAGCGCTGTACACCCGGTGGCTGGAGCGCCAGCAAGGCGCCGTGGCGTTTTTGCACGTCATCGGCCGTGGTCTGGGCGCGGTCCACCGCGCCCGAGCGTTGCACGGCAGCCACGGCATAGGGCTGGTCCAGCCGTTGGGTGCCACCAGCTGTGCCTTGCACCAGCACTGCCGTGCCGCGCCCATCGGCTTCGGGCAACAGGGTCACGCGGCTAAGCGGTGTGCAGGCCGAGAGGATGGACACCAAAAACGCCAGCAGCACGGGTACCCGCATACGGGGAAACATCGGCGCGCGCATCATGGCACCTCCACAATGAAATCGGTGCCGCGTACGCTCACCGTGGACGAGGGTGTTTGCACCTTCACATTGTCGGGTTGCAACTTGCCCAGCAAGCCAGTCACCATGCGGATGGTGCCCAGCAGCACTTGCACGGTCAGGCTACCGGTCTGGGTGGTGGCATCGAACTGGAAACGGGTGATGTCCACCTGCGAATTGGGGCCAATGGTGATCTGTGTGCCGTCACGCAACAGGAGCATCGCAGAGCCCTGGGGTCCGGTCACAATGCGCTCAGCTTCGGCCACCCCGCCGCCCGGTGCCGCGGGGCGCAATGCCTCACCTTTGCCCACCTGCACGTTGCCTTGCACGCTCTTGAGCGTGCCACTGCGCACCTCTTGGGCCCAAGCTCCTTGGCAGGCCCAGCACACCAAGCCCAGCAACACTGCGCTACGCAGCCTCCCAACGCCTTGATAACCCATCACGCCGCACTCCCTGAATTTGGAGCGGCAATGGTAACGGATGTGCACGGCCCCATTGGCCGTTCACATCCACCATTCGCTATCATTTTGATAGCTATTTGCGCCGTATGGACATACCCCGTGTGCCAAAATGTTGCCCATATTCAAAATAAGGGAGTCGAGCACACCATGAATCGCCAAAGCCTATGGGCCACCAAAGTGGCCACCTTGATCCAGGGAGGCAACAGCCAGGCCGCCCTGGCGCAAATCAAGGTAGCACCTACCGTGAAAGACCTGCAGCAACTGCGCAGCCTGCTCACCACCAAGGGCCTGCTCAGCAAAAATCGGCTGGTGGATGAAGCCACGGCGGATCAAATTGTGGCGCTGTCGGCACCGAGGCTGCACCGGTCGCCGTGACACCCGTGCCACGCAGACGCCGCTGGGCGCAACTGAGCATTGGCGCAGTACTGTTTTGGCTCGCTGCTCACCATTCGGCTTCCGCACTGGGCCTCGCCCCCAAAGAACCCGCCCCCCTGCGGTGCATTGTGGCGCTGAGCGACGCATCCGCCCCCAATGCACCCGAAACTTTAAAAATGCTGTCGGAGCATGCACAGGCCCCGGTCAGCTACTTGGACAGTGTTTCCAGTACCACCCATATTTACAGCGTGCGGATTGCTGCGAACCAAGATATTTTTGCGATGCTTGCACGGCTGCGCACTGCGCCTCAAGTACGGCACGTCTCCTTGGATCAGCAACGCCAGCGCCACTGAATACGACCATGCATTTACCTCCCGTTTTCCAAGCCTCTACGTCCCTGCTTATCGCCATGGCAGCATTTTTCACCGGCTCTGCGAGTGCCTATGAATCTGCTACTCGGTTGCTAGTGCAATACAAACCAGCGGTTTTCACGCAAGAAGCAGATACCTCTGGAGGGCGGACGCGCCTGGAGGCCTTTGCCACGCAACAGCAACACAAGCGCGCGCAAGGCAGCGCGGCATCGGAGATCAACTATCTCAAAGCGATTGGACCCAGAACCCACGTTGCGGTGGCTTCAAAACGTCTGTCGACTGCAGAAATAAATGCACTGGTACAAAGCATTCAGTCGGACCCGCAAGTAGAGTCCGTCCGCGAAGACCGCAAACGTTTTGCCCACTACACCCCCAACGACACACATTTTGCATCGCAACAGTGGGCCCTGAAATCTGCGGCGCTAGAGGCTGGCAGCGCCAACCTGCCCAATGCCTGGCAACGCACTACGGGCGCAACGCCTGTCAACGGTAGCGGGGTAATCGTAGCCGTGCTGGACACGGGATACCTGGGCCACACGGACTTGGCAGCCAACATCCTCGCCGCAGGGGGATATGACTTTGTAAGTGACATAGCCAAGTCCAACGACACCGATGGCCGCGACAGTAATGCATCGGACCCCGGCGACTGGAGCATTTCCACGTCGGGCTGCGCCGTAGAAGACTCTTCCTGGCATGGCACCAAAGTAGCAGGCGTGATCGCCGCTGTAAGCAACAACAACACTGGGGTTTCCGGACTTGCCTACGGTGCCCGCATTCTTCCGCTGCGCGTACTGGGCGTGTGTGGCGGCTGGGACAGCGATATTCTGCCCGCCATGCGCTGGGCTGCCGGCCTTTCTGTAGCAGGCTTGTCAAACAACACCAACATTGCAAAGGTCATCAATCTCAGCCTGGGCGGAACAGGCAGCTGCGACCCGCTCTACCAGACGGCGGTGAACGATGTGCTGGCCGCCGGTAGTGTCATCGTGGTTTCCACCGGAAATGAAGCCAGCACAAGTATTTCATCGCCTGCAAACTGCACCGGAGTGATCGCCGTCACGGCTCACACCCGCGTAGGCGACAACGCGGACTACGCCAATATCGGCGCCGGCACTACGATCAGTGCACCTGGCGGAGGAAGAGGACAAAGAATTACCGGCGACAACAGCGGGATCTACAGCACGAGCAACACGGGCCTGACCACACCCTCGGCCGACACCTACACCAGTGCGCGAGGAACCAGTTTCTCTGCCCCCCATGTAGCCGCGGTCGCCGCGTTGCTGTTTCAGATCAAGCCAACACTTACGCCGGCACAAATCAGCAGTTACCTCACGTCCAACAGCCGTCCATTTCCTGCGGGCACCTACTGTGCAAACCGCACAGATTGCGGAGCGGGCATGCTGGACGCTTTCCGCAGTGTGAATGCGCTACTTCTTGCAGAAGGTGGCTCCAACAGCACGCCGACCTTGTCACCGATTGCGCAACAAACCGCTCCTGTGCTCACCACTTTGCAATTCACGGCAGCGGGCTCTGATGCAGATGGAGATCAACTTATCTACACGGGCAGCAACCTTCCCAGTGGCGCCAGCTTGAATACCGCCAGTGGTGTGTTCAGCTGGAGCAACATTCAAGCTCCGGGCACCCACACCTTCACCATCCAGGCGAGCGATGGTGCAGCAAGCAGCGGGGCACAAACGGTCTCCGTCTTTATATCTGGCTCCCTACCAACCACACCATCCAGCGGCGGTGGCGGAGGTGGTGGCGGTTCTTTCGGCTGGCTGGAGCTGGGCGGGCTAGTGACCTTGCTGGCTGCGGCGTGGGGACTGAGGCGACGCACCAGCCAAGGCCAAGGCAGTCGCTAAACCACCCAGCGCCCCCGCCCAATGGGCGGGGTGGTACACCGGGAAGCCGGGGTCTGGCAGCGCCCCGCCAAACCACCAGGGAAGCAGCAGCTTGAGCACGAGCAGGACACCGCAGGCAGCGCCCCAACTGCGGGGCCCGCGCAACAACAGCAACGCGGCCCCGCCAGCCCAAACGCCGTGCAGGGCTCCCGAGGAACCCGCGTAGTACTGGCATTGCGCGTCCCAGAGCAGCACGGCAGCCACACCCACCAACCCGCCGGCATGCACCACCAAGAGACTCCGCACAGACAGGGAAGATCGCAGCGCCCCCCACAGAACTACAAATGCGAGCACATTGCCCAGCCAGTGCCCCCAACCCAAGTGCACCCACTGGGCGGTAAGCAACTGCCACCAAGCCCCCTGCGCCCATGCCATGCGCTGAAACTGCAAGGCCATGCCTGCAGTCTCCAGCCCCTGGGCAGTGGCACACACCGCAGCAAACACCAGCCCCCACACCACTATGGGGCGCATCAGGGCTGGCGCAAGTGCTTCAGGCAATCCAGTCCAGCGCCTGCATGTAATAGGGGTGCACCATGAGCTCATCCCAGGCCAACGCGGGTGTGCTGGGCAGCAGGGCACGGCGACGGGCTTCGCTGGCTTCCAGTGCCTGCCACTGACCTTTCAGTTGGGCTTCGGTCAGCCCTTCAATCAATTCATCTACCGCTTTGCCACCGCCTTCGGCGCTGGGCAGGGACTGGTTACACAGCAGCACCAGGTCGCAGCCCGCATTCAGTGCGACCACGGCCGCTTCGGTGTAGCTCACTTGTTGGCCGTCAATCAGGCGCGCACCGGCCATGGAAAGGTCGTCGCTGAAGATAGCACCAGTGAAGCCCAACTGGGCACGCAGAATGTTGTTGAGCCACAGGCTGGAGAAGCCGGCGGGCCGTGCGTCCACCTTGGGGTAAATCACATGGGCGGGCATGACGCTGCTGGTCACGGTATTGAGCCAGCGGTAGGGGGCAGCGTCGTCGGCCAGGATGGCCTTGAGGCTGCGTTTGTCGACCGGGATCTCGGTGTGCGAATCGGCCTTCACGAAGCCGTGACCCGGGAAGTGTTTGCCACAGTTGGCCATGCCGCTTTTCTGCAGGCCATGCATCAGGCTCTTGGCCAGCAGGCTAACCACGCGCGGGTCGCGCGCAAAGGCACGGTCGCCAATCACGCTGCTTTCGCCATAGTCCAGGTCCAGCACCGGGGTGAAGCTCAGGTCCACGCCACAGGCACGCAGCTCGGCACCCAGCACATAACCGGTGGCCGTGGCCGCGTTGGTGGCGTCCAGCGGACCGGCTTTTTTGGCCGACACCGTGCCCGCTGGTTCACGCAGCCAGGTCTCGCCCAAGCTGCGCATGGCAGGCAGATGCGTAAACCCATCGGTCTTGAAACGCTGCACCCGCCCGCCTTCGTGGTCCACACAAATCAGCAGGTCGGCACGCACCTTCTTGATGTCGCGGCACAGGGCGGTGAGCTGCTCACGGTTCTGCCAGTTGCGGGCAAACAAAATCATACCGCCCACCAGCGGGTGTTTGAGGCGCTGGCGGTCCTGCTTGGTCAGGCTGGTGCCTGCGATGTCGATGATGAGAGGGGCGTGAAAGGTCATGGTGTGCGCTTTGAATTGCTATGTATTTAGGAGCTGCTTGCGCATATTCTATGGGCACCAGTGGCATTTTTGATGCCCAAAGCAGACGAAAAGGAGTACGCATGAGGCCTGGGGCGCAACGCGTCCCGCACCAATTTGTTACAGGTTGCCCCAAAAGCTGCTGATAGACTCATTCCCACTTGCGGCGCCCTGTGCACCGCCCCAACCACCGCAGCCCTGGAAACGCCCCTAACCGTGTTTGGATTCCTCAAAAAACGTGAACGCAGCACACCAATTCAGGCCGTGTTGCTCGAAGAGCCTGTCGTACGGCGCATGGAGCTGGAAGAGCGCATGGCGTACCGGCGCGAGCGCCTGTACCAGTCGATCCGCGAAACGTTTCTGTCCATGGAAGTGGTGTCCCATATGTACCGCTTCAAGGTCATGCCGGTGGATGAGCGGCACCACCGCTTCATTGCCATGATTGATGTGGCCAAGTCCTTTGTAACCGGCGCCAACAGCAAAACCAAAAGTTTTGCAGCGATGGAGCAAAGCATGCGCATCAACACCTACAAGCGCTTTGGCATCCTGATTGATGGCATCTACTGGCGCGTAAGCGAAACCGAAGAGCAGTTTGAACGCCATGCGCGTGCCAGTGACCCGGCACGCAGTGGCGACTTTGCCCCCATGGGACAGGACCACCAGGACCAACGCCCCGGCAGCAAGCTGTCACGGGCGGGCTACCAGGCCATTTCGGTGGAAGAGCAAGCCGCGTTTATGGAAGCGCTGCAACGCGGCGCCACCCTGCCCGCAGTGCATGTGGGCGATCTGGAGTACCAGTCAGACTTGGCGCCGCTGGATGGCGGCATCATGATAGGCGGCACCCAGTACGGCAAGCTCTAACCAGTGCGCTCGGACGTGGTTTCCACCACGCAAAAGCTGGCCGCGTAGTCGGTCTCATCGGTCACAGTCACGTGTACCGTCAACGCCCGGGCCTCAAACCAGTCTTTGAGCCCACCGTGCAACACGATGGTGGGTTTGCCGCTGCGCTCGTTGGCAATCTCGCAAAGCTTCCAGGTCATGGGCATGCGCATGCCCAGCCCAATGGCTTTGCTGAAGGCCTCTTTGGCGCTAAAGCGGGTGGCTAAGTAACGCACACCACGCTCCGGCCAACGGGCGCTGCGCGCTTTCCATATGTTGAATTCGGCGTCGCTCAGCACCTTGGCCGCAAAGCGGTCACCATGCTTGTCCAGGCTGGCGCGGATGCGACGCACATCACAAATATCGGTGCCTATGCCGTAGATCACGCCCTACCCCTCACTGTGTTTCACTGCCCCAGGCAGGCCAGGTAGGCCTTGACGGTGGCCTCGTAGCCAAGTTCCAGCGCGTCGGCAATCAGCGCGTGGCCAATCGAGACCTCTTGCAGCCCCGGCACTTGCTGCGCAAACGCGGCCAGGTTGTCACGGTTCAGGTCGTGGCCTGCATTCACGCCGAGCTTCACATCCAACGCAGCTTGTGCTGCTGCAGCAAACCGCGCGAGTTGCGCGCCCTGCTCTGCCGTGCCCCAGGCGGCGGCATAGGGCTCGGTGTAGAGCTCAATACGGTCTGCCCCCACCGCCTTGGCGGCGGCCATGGCAGCCGGGTCGGCATCCATAAACAGGCTCACGCGCAGGCCCAGCGCGTGGGCATCGGCAATCAAGGGCTGGAGGCGCGCCGCGTCATCGGGGAACACCCAGCCGTGGTCGCTGGTGAACTGGCCCTCAGAGTCCGGCACAAAGGTCACCTGGTGCACCGGCAGGCCACGCTCGCGCAAATCGCGCACGCAGTCCATGAGGTTGTGAAAGGGATTGCCCTCGACGTTGTATTCGCTGTCGGGCCAGGCCTGCAGCAACTCGGCCAGGTCCAGCACGTCCTGCGCGCGGATGTGGCGTGCGTCGGGCCGCGGGTGCACGGTAATGCCTGCCGCGCCGGCTTGCAGACACACCGTGGCCGCGCGCGTGACGCTGGGGATGCCCAGGTGGCGGGTGTTGCGCACCAGCGCGACCTTGTTGAGGTTGACTGAAAGATGGGTTTTCATAGTCGGGGACCTAGCTACAGAGCCTGAATGTCGATCATCATCTGCCGCGTGCGCAGCGTCTTGACGCCGCAATGGTAGTGCAGCAGCGCGCGCAGCTGGGGTTTGAGGGCGCCCATCAGTTCAGCACAGGCACGCAGCGTAGTGGTGAAAGGAGCATCGTCATGCAAGGCAGCCTGCAGGCGCAGCCACTGTGCGCCGGTCAGGCTGGCCCGGTCTTCGGCATGGGCCTGGCGCAGCCCACCTTCGGGCACCAACACGTAGTGGTCGTCGGCATGCAGCGCCCCCAGAGTCATGGTCTGTACATCCAGCCGGGGCAAAAAACCCACCTCACGCAACAACAGCAGCTCGAAGGTGCGCAGCGCACCTTGCAACACCTCGCCATGTTCACTGGCGATGATCTGCACCACATTGGCATAGACATCGAACAACACCGCATGCGGGTCGTCACGCGCCAACAGGGTCAGCAGCAATTCATTGAGGTAATAACCCGAGAGCAACGCATCGCCCGTGGGCATCACATGGCCGCCCTGCCACTCGGCACTGCGCAGGGTGCGGATCTCGGCATCGCCCCCGTAGGCCACATGCAGGGGCTGCAGCGGCAGCAAAATGGGGCGAAAGCTGGAACTGGGTTTCTTCGCCCCCTTGGCCACCAGCGCAATGCGCCCGTAGTGGCGAGTGAACACTTCCAAAATCAGACTGGACTCGCTCCAGTCGTAGCGGTGCAGCACATACGCGGGCTCGTCAGCAATACGTTTGGTCGCCACGACTCAGGGGCAGGACGTGAGAGTGGGTTTCAGCGCCGGGCCGCCCCAAGCTGTGGACTTGGGGTTTTGCCAAACGTGCCCCCCTGGGGGGCAGCGACCCGCACAGCGGCGGAGCGTGGGGGCACTATTCATAACCGAAAGAACGGACGCGGGCTTCGTCATCGGCCCAGCCGGAGCGCACTTTCACCCACATCTCCAAAAACACTTTGGCGTCGGCCAGCTTTTCCAGTTCCACCCGGGTCTCCATGCCGATGCGCTTGATGCGCTCGCCCTTGTCGCCAATCACCATGGCCTTGTGTGTATCGCGCTCCACCACGATGGTGGCGGCGATGCGCAGCAGGCGTTTTTGGCCTTTTTTCTGCGGTGGCTCTTCTTCAAACTTGTCGATGATGACGGTGGAGGTGTAAGGCAGCTCGTCCCCTGTGAGGCGGAAGAGTTTTTCGCGCACCAGTTCGCTGGCCAAAAACTTCTCGCTGCGGTCGGTCAACTCGTCTTCGGCGTACCACCAGGCCTGCTCGGGCAGGTACTTCTCACAGATCGTGAGCAAGCGGGGAATGTCTTTGGCATTCTTAGCCGACATGGGTACGAACTCGGCAAACGCGTGTTTGTCGGTCATGGTCTGTAACCAAGGCGCAATGTCGCCACGGCGGTGAACGTTGTCCAGCTTGTTGGCAATCAGCAGCGTGGGAATGTCTTTGCCCAGCAAGGTCAGCACACGCGCATCGGCAGGCGTAAAGCTGCCAGCCTCCACCACAAACAAAATCAAATCGACATCGGCCACGGCACCTTGCACGGCTTTGTTCAATGACTTGTTAAGCGCATTGGCGTGCAGAGTCTGAAAACCCGGGGTATCCACAAACACAAACTGGGTGTTGCCCAGGGTGTGCATGCCGGTAATGCGGTGGCGTGTGGTCTGCGCCTTGCGCGAGGTGATGCTGATCTTCTGGCCGACCAGGGCATTCAGCAGCGTGGACTTGCCCACGTTGGGTTTGCCCACAATGGCCACCAGGCCACAACGCTGACCAGCACCGTCGGCACCAGGGAGGGCCAGCTTGGGCGTGCTCTTGAGCAGGCCTTGCAGCATGGCATCCAGGTCTTCCTGGACTTCGGGTTTGGAGTCTTTTTGGCCCTTAGCCCCCGTGGATTCTGCGCCAGCAGCTATTTTTTTAGGAGCATTCATGGTTTGACCTTTGACTTGATGGTTTGCAGCATGGCCGCCGCAGCGGCCTGTTCTCCGGCTCGGCGTGATCCGCCAATACCGCGCTCGGACAGGCGGAGTTCGGGGATCTCGCATTCCACATCAAAGCTTTGTTTGTGGGCCGCGCCCAGGGTGCCCACCACGGTGTACACCGGCAACTTCATTTTGCGACCCTGCAGCCACTCCTGCAACTCGGTTTTGGGGTCCTTGCCAATGGCCTCCATTTGCGGAGTGATCTCTACCGCCTCAAACAGCCGATGCACCAGCGCTTGGGCCTTGGCAAATCCGGCGTCCAGGTAGACCGCGCCAATGATGGCTTCGAGGGTATCGGCCAGGATGGAGGCGCGCTTGGGTCCACCCGAGCGCATTTCGCCCTCGCCCAACTTGAGGACATCGGGCAGCCCCAAACCCAAGGCAAGCTGGTGCAATGTGTCTTGTTTGACCAGGTTGGCGCGCACCCGGGACAAGTCACCCTCTGGCAGTGCGCCCAAACGGGCGTAGAGCAAATCGGAGATGGCCAGCCCTAAGACCGAGTCACCCAGAAACTCCAGGCGCTCGTAGTGGTCGGCCGAAAAGCTGCGGTGGGTCAGTGCCCGCGACAGCAGGGAAACGTTCGAAAACTGGTGTTGCAGGCGCTGCTGCAACGCGGTTAAGCCATCTGCCACGTTATTTGGATTGCCCGGTGTACTTGAGCGTCAGAAACGCGGGGCCCACCAGATGGATCTCACGCTGGTAGGCAAACTTCACCACCACCTTGTCGCCCTGTTTACCCACTTCCAAGTCTTTGCCTGTGATGGAGCTGATGGCATCCACTTCCGTTTGCTTGTCAAAGAGGGAACGCACTTCCACCACCGACTGGCCTGCCGCCGCGCGCTGCACTGCTTTTTGCACGGCCATGAATTCGAGCATGGTGGGAAACACCTGCGCGGCCACCACGCCGGCCATAGCCAACACACCACCAACAAAAATCAGGCCGATGAAGGAAATGCCGCGTTGTTTGGATTTGGTTTGCACTGTCATTTTTTATCCCTACCCCATGGTTTGCGTTGAAACGTCAATTGAATCCGCCGATGCGCTTGAGGTTGCCAAAGTTCATCCAGACAAAAAATGCCTTGCCCACAATGTTCTTATCCGGCACAAAGCCCCAGTAGCGCGAATCCAGTGAATTATCGCGATTGTCACCCATCATGAAATAGTGGCCCTCAGGCACTTTGCAGGTCACGCCTTCCACGGTGTAACTGCAAGCCTCGTAGCCTTCGAACTTGTCCGCACCGGGTACAAAGGCCGGGCGGTCCGTGTCATTGAGGACGCGGTGTTTCTTGTCGCCAAAAGTTTCTTCAAACTGCTTGAAGTACCGCATGGCGTCTTCGTCGAAGAACTCTGGCAAAGCAGTGGTTTCCACCGCTTTGCCATTGATGGTGAGGCGTTTGTTCAGGTAGGCCACCGTATCACCCGGCACGCCGACCACCCGTTTGATGTAGTCCAGGCTAGGCTTGGGGGGGTAACGGAACACCATCACATCCCCACGCTGGGGCTTGTTGCCTTCGGTGACCTTGATGTTGAGCACCGGCAGGCGAACGCCGTAGGTGAACTTGTTCACCAAAATCAGGTCCCCCACCAGCAGCGTAGGGATCATCGAACCCGAGGGAATCTTGAAGGGTTCGAACAAAAACGAACGCAACAAAAACACCACAATGATGACCGGGAACAAACCCGCGGTCCAATCCAGCCACCAGGGCTGCATCAGCAGCTTGACCTTGGCTTCGCTGATATCACCGTCCACCTGGGCAATGCCCATTTTGCTGAGTTCGGCACGGCGCTGGAGGTCGTTGGCCTCTAGCACCGCCACCGCCTGCTGGCGCTGCGGCAGGAAATAGAAACGCTCCGCCAACCAATACAGGCCGGTGACCACCGTAGCCAAAAATAACAACAGGGCGAAGTTGCCGTCTACCAAGCCAAAGTACCAGGAGCCCGCGTAGAGCCCAAACGCCGCGAGAACGGCTGCCGTCAAAGCTTGCATCAATCTTCCACCTGCAAAATGGCCAAAAATGCTTCCTGTGGCACTTCCACGGAGCCGATCTGTTTCATGCGCTTCTTACCTGCTTTTTGTTTTTCAAGGAGCTTGCGTTTGCGTGAAATATCACCGCCATAACACTTGGCCAACACGTTCTTGCGCAGCGCTTTGATTGTCTCACGCGCAATAATATTGGCCCCAATGGCGGCCTGGATCGCCACGTCGTACATCTGGCGCGAAATGATCTCGCGCATCTTGCCCACCACAGCCCGGCCACGGTACAGGCTTTGGCTGCGGTGCAGCATGATGGACAGGGCATCCACCTTCTCACTGTTCAGCAAAATGTCGACCTTCACAACGTCGGCCGCGCGGTATTCCTTGAAGTCGTAGTCCATGGAGGCATAACCCCGGCTCACGCTCTTGAGTTTGTCAAAGAAGTCCAGCACGATTTCAGCCAGCGGCATTTCATAGGTCAGCACGACCTGGCGGCCCTTGTAGGCCATGTTCATCTGCACGCCGCGCTTCTGGTTGGCCAAGGTCATGACCACGCCCACATACTCTTGCGGCATGTAGAGGTGCATGGTGACGATGGGCTCGCGGATCTCGGCCGTCTTGCCTACCTCGGGCATCTTGGAGGGGTTCTCCACCATGATGACTTCACCGTCGTTCTTCATTACCTCGTAGACCACGCTGGGCGCGGTGGTGATCAGGTCCTGGTCGAACTCGCGCTCCAGACGCTCCTGCACAATTTCCATGTGCAGCAAGCCCAGGAAGCCACAGCGGAAGCCAAAGCCCAGCGCTTGTGACACTTCAGGCTCGTAGTGCAACGAGGCATCGTTGAGTTTGAGTTTTTCCAGCGCATCGCGCAGCGAGTCGTACTCGCTGGCCTCGGTCGGGTACAAACCGGCAAACACCTGCGGCTGAATTTCCTTGAAGCCCGGCAAGGCTTCGGTGGCGGTAAACGCCGCACCGCCTGTGCCCTGCTTGATCAAGGTCACGGTGTCGCCCACCTTAGCGGCTTGCAGTTCCTTGATGCCAGCAATGATGTAACCCACCTCACCCGCTTCCAGCGACTGGCGTGGCTGGTTGGCGGGAGTGAACACACCCAAGTTGTCGGCGTTGTAGGTGGCACCGGAGGCCATCATCTTGATGCGCTCACCCTTGCCCAGGCGGCCGTCCACCACACGCACCAGCATCACCACACCTACATAGCTGTCAAACCAGCTGTCGATGATCATGGCGCGCAGCGGGCCCTGGGGGTTGCCCTTGGGCGATGGAATCTTGGCAACGATGGCTTCAAGAATGTCGTCGATACCCAGACCGGTTTTGGCGGAGCACACGATCGCATCGGTGGCGTCGATACCAATCACATCTTCGATCTCGCTGCGCGCGTTGTCCGGGTCGGCGTTGGGCAGGTCAATCTTGTTCAGCACCGGCAGCACTTCCACACCAAGGTCCAGTGCGGTGTAGCAGTTGGCCACCGTCTGTGCTTCCACACCTTGAGAAGCATCGACCACGAGCAATGCGCCTTCACATGCAGAGAGCGAACGACTCACTTCATACGAGAAGTCCACATGCCCGGGCGTGTCGATCAAGTTGAGGTTGTAGACCTGTCCATCCTTGGCCTTGTACTGCAGCGCGGCGGTCTGCGCCTTGATGGTTATCCCACGCTCTTTTTCGATGTCCATCGAGTCCAGAACCTGGGCCTCCATCTCACGCGCCTCCAACCCTCCGCAACGCTGGATCAAGCGATCAGCGAGCGTGGATTTGCCGTGGTCAATGTGGGCAATGATCGAGAAATTTCTGATGTGATTCATCAACGACGAGCTTCAAGTGATTGAATTAAAACGAGCAGACAAGAAAAAAGGGCGCATCGTAAGACGACGCGCCCTGAACCAACAATCTTTGGCAACTGCGAAGGTTGGAAGCCCATTGTAGGCAAAAAGTCCAGAGAGCACAGCCCAAAAAACCTGATTCAGGGGGAGTTGCGACACCGCAACAAAATACTTATCAACAACTTATTAACAAATCTACAGCATAAGCATGGGACAACATGTGGGAGAGTTGTGGATCAACTGTGGGGTTCTTTCCACCGTCCCATATGATGGACTTTGGGCCCATACATATATCCAATGACTTCCGTAGAAGCCCCGTATTCTAACCAGTGCTTTCAACAAGCCTTGGAAGTTAGCGGCCACCCACATTTCTACGAAAACAGTGGGCAGCCTCAAAAAGGAGGCAAAACCAGCGAACAACCCCAAACCCAACTGTGGTTTAGGGTCATGGAGCAGGCTTAACGGGTGGGGCGGATCACTGCAAACTGCGTCCATTCCCCACGACGGAACAGCACATTCAGCGGTTTGGACTTCTCCAGTTTGCCCAGCGCCGCTTCAAACTCCTTGACGGAGCCGACTTCCGCATTCGCCGCCTGGACAATCACATCCCCCTCGCGCAAACCGGCACGTGCAGCCGCATCCGTAGCGGCCTCCACCCGCACGCCACCTTTGAGGTTCGCTTCTTTTTTCTGCGCCTCTGTCAGATCCGCCACTACCAAACCAAACGCCTGCGCGGCCGTGGACGCACGCGGCTTCTCTTCTTTGGCTGCGGCCTTGGCCACGGGTTTGTCACCCTCTACCTCCGCAATCACCACACTCAGGTCTTTGCTGGCACCACGGCGAAACACTGTCACCGTGCTTTTGGAGCCTGGCTTGGTGCTGCCCACCACGCGCGGCAAGTCGCTGGACTTCTCAATCGTCTTGCCATCGAACTTGGTAATGATGTCGCCGGCCTCCACCCCCGCCTTTTCTGCGGGTGAACCGGTTTCCACGCCACGTACCAGTGCGCCAATGGGTTTGCCCAAACCAATGGACTCCGCCACTTCTTTGCTGACCTGGTCAATCTGCACACCAATACGCCCCCGCGTGACACGGCCGTTGCTGCGCAACTGGTCACTGACCCGGACCGCCTCATCCATGGGGATGGAGAACGAAATGCCCATGGAGCCGCCCGAGCGCGAGTAGATCTGGCTGTTGATGCCCACCACCTCACCACGCATGTTGATCAGCGGGCCGCCCGAGTTGCCAGGGTTGATCGCCACATCGGTCTGGATGAAAGGCAGGTAGTCACCCGTGTCACGCTGCTTGGCACTCACAATGCCGGCGGTCACGGTGTTGTCCAGGCCAAAGGGGGAACCAATCGCCATGACCCACTCCCCTACGCGCAGGCGGCTCACATCGCCCACCTTCACGGCCGGCAGGCCCGAGGCATCAATCTTCACCACCGCCACATCGGTGCGCTTGTCTGCGCCAATGATGCGGGCCTTGAACTCGCGCTTGTCGGTCAAAGTCACCAGCACCTCATCGGCGTCCTCAATCACATGGGCGTTGGTCATGATAAGACCGTCCGAGGTCAAAATAAATCCGGATCCCACACCACGCGGTTGTGGCTCTTCTGGTTGCTGCGGACGGTTCTGCCGCGGGGCTTGGCGTGGCACATTGGGAATGGGCAGACCGAAACGGCGGAAGAACTCCAGCATTTCCTCTTCGCCCGGTGCGCCTGTTGGGGCACGCGTGCTCACCTTCTCCAGGGTGCGGATGTTCACCACCGAAGGACCGACCTGGTCCACCAGGTCCGTGAAGTCAGGCAAGCCTCTGACGGCCTGCGCGGAAGCCGACGTGACGGGCACTATCGTCCCCACTGCCACCAGGCAAAACGATGCAGCTACCCAAAGGGCTCGCAAAGGTTTCAATTGCATAGATTTCATTGCTCCAGTTTCCCTTCAATCTGTCTTTGCCTTCAACGCAACGTCCATGGCAAACGATGACTCATTTCTTGCGTTCCAGGCCTTGCACAAACAGGGCCAAGGTCGGCGCCGGGGCCTCGCCTACCGCCGTAATCCACCAGGCTTCCAGCCGCCGTGTGTGTGTGCGCGTAGCGCCACCAAGTTCTGTTGCCCCCTCACGGCTGTGGCGGCGCGCATCAAAGGCCTCCACAAACAACGACACCGTGGCCAATCCATCGGAGAACATCCACTGCATGGTTTGTTCGGTACGCCCCGCAGCACCGGCCAGCAGGGCCACCGGGCGCGTGTAACAGCCCATGGGCTTGAAGCCGGGCACCGACTTGGCCATATCCCAGCCCTGCGCCTTGGCCGTGGTCTTTTGCAGGTCACGGCGCTCCACGCGGTAGCCCTCCGTGGCCGCCATCATTTGGGTGAGTTTCGCTTTGTTGACAGGCGCATCCAGCTGCAGCTCCGAAAAGGCGGCTTGCTCCAACACCTTGCCTTCAGGGTCAAGGGTTTGCAGTTGCACTACCAAGCCGGATCGCTTTTCACTCCACACCCGATAGCCATAACGCAAGGCATCTTTGGGGACCAGCTGCACCACCTCAGCGTCCAGCCCCGCAATACGCTCGCTCCCCACCGGCTTCATGAGGTAGTGCTCAGCAATGCCCGCGGTATTGGACTTGAGCAGGTTGGGAAACAGCCCCAGGGACTCGCGGCTTTCTGCCACCGCCACCTTGGACTCAGGAAAAAACGTCACCACCTCGTCGTTACGGCGAAAGGTCGCACGCGGGGTTCCGCTTAACGACTCCACGCGCTCCACCTGCTGCTCCCCATCACAGACATGCCAAATACGCGCACTCGTCATCTGCCCGGCGGCTGAGACCACAAAGGTGCCGGTGTAGGTGCGATGCCGCGATGCCTCATGCAGACGCATCAACCAGGCATTGATAGAGGGCTCTTCCGCAACAGCCCCCAGTGGCAGCAAGCCCCCAACCAGTGCCAGCACGCCCGCAACGATCAAACGCATGGTTTTCACCGCGCAGGCCTTTCGTAGGTGGCATTGCGCAAAAAGCCCGATGGCATCTGCCAAGCCGAATGGCCTCCAAGCTGCTGGTGGGCGGCCATCAACGCATCCAGCTCCGGGTCACGCAGCATGACAGCGGGCGCCTGCAGGGCAACCGGCGCGGCACCCTGCACGGGTACCACCGCCAGTTGTGGTGCAGACGCAGGCGCAACCGCCTCCCACATGCTGATGGACAACACACCCACCAAGACCGTGAAGGTGGCACCAGCCACCCAGCGCCACGGGCCATTGGCAGGTGCACGTTGGGGCGCCTGCCCGGCAGAAACAGGACGCACAGGCTGCAGCAACACGGCAGGCGAGCCGCCCTCTTGGACCAGGCGCTGTTCCAAACGCCCCAAAAAAGCCAGGTCTGCACGCTGTGGCGCCAAGGCGCTGCTGCGCAGCACATCACCGGCCAGATGGTAGAGGTGCCAATCGTTAGCAGACGAATCCTGCTTCGCCATGTCATCCAGCAGCACGTCCAGCTCGGCTGCAGGCAAGTCTCCGTCCATCAAGGCGGAAATACGCTCGTTCAAGGGCTGGCTCTGCGTGTTCATAGATTTCATTCCTACCAACGTTTCCCGGTCTGCTTTTCCAGTAGGGGTTTCACTTTTGCCGAAATCGCCTCGCGGGCCCGGAAGATGCGGGAACGCACGGTGCCAATGGGGCAGTCCATGGCCAACGCAATCTCGTCATAACTCAAACCTTCGATTTCGCGCAGCGTAACGGCTTGGCGCAACTCCTCTGGCAAAGCATCCATGGCGGCATTCACCACCCCGGCAATCTCCTTGGCCGCCAGCTCAGATTCCGGGGTTTCTTCGGTGGTTGGTTCGTATTTCGGGCCAGAAGTTTCATCTTCGTCCGCAGAGGACAGAAAACTCTCCGACATCGTCGGGTTGCGCTTGAGTTCCAACAGGAATTTTTTCGCGGTGTTTACCGCAATGCGGTATAGCCAGGTATAAAACTGGGCATCCCCTCTGAACTGGTGCAAGGCGCGGTAAGCCCGGATAAAGGTCTCCTGGGCAATGTCTTCCACCAAGTCCACATCCCGCACCATCCGGCCCACCAGGCGTTGGATACGGCGTTGGTACTTCAGTACCAGCAGGCCGTAGGCACGCTGGTCTCCCGCCAGAGTACGTTCCACCAACAGCAAATCGGTATCGTTGGGAGTGGTCAGCGGCTCAGTCATGGCAACAGGCCCTCCGGATCGGTAGACTGCGACGGTGCCCGCAAACCATGTTGGGTGGAATGCACCAAGGCACGGCGCAACGCCAGCCAACTGTGGGGCGTGCCATGCACCGGCTCCAGCCACAACCACAGAAGCGGCTGCCCCGCGCGTTGCAGCGACACGAGCACCAGGCGCTGAAAATCGAACACGATGCGCAGACCGGAAACCGGCTGGTCTTGGGATGCCACCCACAACCAGTGCTCACCATCCCAGCGCAACGTCCCTACAGGGGAGAGACGCCACGCCACAACAGCGCCGATACCCGCCAGCAGGACCAACAAAGCTTGCACCCACACAGCCCAGGCCGGAAATTCAGTGTCCGCGGCCCATGCAAATGGGAACAGGCTCAACAATGCCAGCGACATGCAAGCAACCAGCACGGTGGCATGCCAACGCGAACGGCCTACCAGGAAACTAACCGCAGGAGGCCGGTGCATCGTCCCTTGGGGAAATGGCGAAAATCAAATGCGCTTGAACACCAGCGTGCCGTTAGTCCCACCAAAGCCGAAGTTGTTCTTCACGGCTACGTCGATCTTCATGTCCCGTGCGGTGTTGGCACAGTAGTCCAGGTCGCATTCGGGGTCCTGGTTGAAGATGTTGATGGTGGGTGGGCTCTTCTGGTGGTGAAGAGCCAGCACGGTGAACACTGACTCCAGGCCACCCGCACCACCCAAAAGGTGACCGGTCATGGACTTGGTGGAGTTAACCACCATCTTCTTGGCGTGGTCACCCAGCGCAGCCTTGATCGCGTTAGTTTCGTTGATGTCGCCCAACGGGGTGGAGGTGCCGTGCGCGTTCAGGTAGTCCACCTGGTCCGGGTTCACACCGGCGTTGCGCATGGCGCTCAGCATGGCGCGGCGTGGGCCGTCCATATTGGGGGCGGTCATATGGCCAGCATCGGCGCTCATGCCAAAACCCGCCAGCTCGGCGTAAATCTTGGCGCCACGGGCCTTGGCGTGTTCGTACTCTTCGAGCACCATCACGCCGCCGCCCTCACCCAGCACAAAACCGTCGCGGTCTTTGTCCCAGGGGCGTGATGCAGTTGCGGGGTCGTCGTTGCGGGTGGAAAGTGCGCGCATGGCGGCAAAGCCGCCAATGCCCAGAGGCGACACCGTGGCTTCCGAGCCACCGGCAATCATCACGTCGGCGTCGCCGTACTCGATCATGCGACCAGCTTCACCGATACAGTGCAGGCCAGTGGTGCAGGCGGTCACGATGGCGATGTTCGGCCCCTTGAAGCCAAAACGCATGGACACGTGGCCGGCCGTCATATTGATGATGGAGGCCGGCACGAAAAATGGGGAAATGCGGCGGGGGCCGCGGTTGGTGTACTCGGCGTGGGTGTTCTCGATCATTGGCAAACCGCCAATGCCGGAGCCGATCACACAGCCGATGCGGGTGGATTCTTCTTCACCCAGTGCATCACCGGTCTTCAAGCCACTGTCGTTCACTGCCTGCACCGCTGCGGCAATGCCGTAATGGATAAAGGTATCCATGGTGCGGGCTTCTTTGGAGCTCATATAAGACTCCAGATCGAAGTTGCGCACCTCACCGGCGATCTTGCAGGCAAACGCCTCGGGATCGAATTTGGTGATCGTGGCGATGCCCGACTTGCCAGCCAGCACGTTTGACCATGCCTCGGCCACCGTATTACCCACGGGACTGATGCAACCTAAACCTGTAACAACGACGCGGCGACGGGACATAGAAATCTGAAATTCAGCAGTTCGTCAATGAAATACCGCCAGCAGCGGCAGCATGCGGGGATGCGGCAGCACCCCCAGGGTGCTGCCCAAGCCGATTAGGCCTTTTTGTGGGACGTCGCGTAATCGATCGCGTTTTGCACGGTCGTGATTTTTTCCGCGTCTTCGTCGGGGATCTCGATCCCGAATTCGTCTTCCAAAGCCATCACCAGCTCCACGGTGTCCAGGGAGTCGGCACCCAGATCGGCCACAAAGGCTTTTTCGTTGGTGACTTGAGACTCTTCAACGCCGAGCTGTTCAGCAATGATTTTTTTGACACGGACTTCGATATCGCTCATGGGTTCCCTCTAAGGGTTGTAAAAGAATCCGAGATTTTACCCGCCCTAGAGACTTGTCTCTAACCGGGCCGCCGCTCAGACATCGGCGGGGTTGAATCACTTACATGTACATGCCGCCGTTGACGTGCAGTTCCTGCCCCGTCACGTAGCTGGCCTGGGGCGAGGCCAAGTAGGCCACCGCGTGCGCAATGTCGCTGGGTTTGCCCAGATGACCCAAGGGAATTTGGCCCAGCAAGGCTTTTTGCTGCTCTTCGCCCAGACCGGCGGTCATGTCGGTCTCAATGAAACCGGGGGCCACGCAGTTGACGGTGATGTTGCGCGAGCCCAGTTCACGCGCCAGTGCGCGGGTCATGCCCGCCACGCCGGCCTTGGCCGCGGCATAGTTGGCTTGGCCGGGATTGCCGGAGGCGCCCACCACCGAGGTGATGCTGATGATGCGGCCGTAGCGCTGTTTCATCATGGTACGCAGTACCGAGCGGCTCATGCGGAACACGCCCTTGAGGTTGGTGTCCAGCACGGCGTCCCAGTCGTCATCCTTCATGCGCATGGCCAGCGTGTCGCGGGTAATACCGGCGTTGTTCACCAACACGTGCAGGCCGCCCTGCTCCTTGGCAATGGCGTCTACCAACGCGTCGCCGGCGGCACCGTCCGTTACGTCCAGTGTGCGGCCGTCGCAACCGGGAAAGGCGGCCAGGGCTTCGCGGATCTTGGCTGCGCCTGCATCAGACGTGGCCGTACCAATCACTTTGACACCCTTGCGGGCCAGTTCCAGCGCAATGGCCGCACCAATGCCGCGCGAGGCGCCGGTCACCAGGGCCACTTGGCTTTCAAATTTCACTTCACTCATGCCAATACTCCCTTGACGTCTTCCAGGCTGGCGGGGTCGAACAGTGCTGCGCCGGTCATGTCCGCATCGATGCGCTTGACCATACCGGCCAGCACCTTGCCGGGACCGCACTCTACCAAGGTGGTCAGACCGCGCGCCTTGATGGCCTGCACACACTCCACCCAGCGCACCGGGCCAAAGGCCTGGCGGTACAGCGCGTCGCGGATACGGTCGGCATCCACTTCCACCGCCACATCGATATTGTTGATAAGAGCCATCTGAGGCGCAGCGATCTCGATGTCTTCCAGCCGCGCCTTGAGCTTCTCGGCCGCAGGCTTCATCAAACTGGAGTGAAATGGCGCCGACACGGGCAGCAGCAGCGCGCGTTTTGCGCCATTGGCCTTGAGGATTTCGCAAGCCTTATCCACGGCGGCCTTGCTGCCGGCGATCACGGTTTGGGCGGCATCGTTGAAGTTCACAGCTTCCACCACTTCGGTGCTGTTGGGGCCGAAAGCCCCCGTCGCCTCTGCGCAACCAGCTATCACTTTCGCAGCATCCATACCGAGGATGGCCGCCATGGCGCCCACGCCCACGGGCACGGCTTCCTGCATGGCCTGGGCGCGCAGGCGCACCAGCGGCGCCGCTTGCGCCAGCGTCAACGACCCGGCGGCCACCAAGGCGGAGTACTCGCCCAGCGAGTGGCCGGCCACCGCCTGAGGGGCCTCGCCGGTCTCGGACATCCAGACGCGGTAAGCCGCCACCCCCGCCACCAGCATTACGGGTTGGGTATTGGTGGTCAGGGCCAGCGCCTCTTTGGGGCCTTCGTGGATCAGTTGGGCCACGTCTTCGTCCAAAGCGTCTGACGCTTCGCGCAGGGTTTGAGCCACCACGGGGTGGTCGCCCCAAGCGTCCAGCATGCCCACCGCTTGGGAGCCTTGACCGGGAAATACAAATGCAAATGGTTTCATAGAAATTGGCAATGAAATAGGGCTCTAGCCCTCATGGAATATGCGCGAGCAGCTACAAAGTCAGGAGCACAGCACCCCAGGTGAAACCGCCGCCCACGCCTTCGAGCATCAGCGTCTGGCCGGGCTTGACCTGCCCTGTCCGCACCGCCGCGTCCAGCGCCAGCGGAATCGAGGCCGCTGAGGTGTTGCCATGTTGGTCCACCGTCACCACCACTTTATCCATGGGAAGTTTCAGTTTTTTGGCAGTGCTCTGCATGATGCGGATGTTCGCCTGGTGGGGAATCAGCCAGTCAATATCCGCCTCGGTCTTGCCAGCCTTGGCCAGCGTGGCGCGGGCCGCACTTTCCAGCACGCCCACGGCCAGCTTGAAAACGGCCTGGCCATCCATCTTTAATAGAGGGTCGCCCAGAATGTGCCCGTTGGCCACATGGCCGGGCACGCATAGGATGCCCACGTGCTTGCCATCGGCATGCAGGTCGCTGGCCAGAATGCCGGGCGTGTCAGAGGCCTCCAGCACCACGGCGCCTGCGCCGTCGCCGAATAGCACGCAAGTGGTGCGGTCGTTGAAGTCCAGCAAGCGGGAGAACACTTCAGCCCCCACCACCAGCGCTTTGTTGGCAGCGCCGGTCTGGATCATGGCGTCGGCCACGGTCAGGGCGTAAACAAAACCGCTGCACACAGCCTGCACGTCAAACGCCGCGCCACCGTTGGCGCCCAGCTTGTTCTGCAAGATACAAGCGGTGGATGGGAAGACCATGTCCGGGGTGGACGTGGCCACAATGATCAGGTCAATGTCTTTGGCTTCCAGGCCTGCGGCCTGCAGCGCGCCTTTGCAGGCCTCCAGGCCCAGGTCGCTGCTGTACACGCCGTCGTCCACAAAGTGGCGGGCGCGGATGCCGGTGCGCTCCACGATCCACTCGTCCGAGGTTTCCACGCCTTTGGCTGCCAGCTCGGTCACCAGGTCGGCGTTGCTCAGGCGGCGGGGAGGCACATAACTGCCGGTGCCGGTGATTCGCGAATATCGTCTCATGGGTGTTATGGCGGGCACCCGTTCAGGCTATTGCGTTGCGTCAGACACAGCCAATAAGGGGGCTGCATGGGCAATGCGGACCTGAACGCGGTCCAGCAAGTTGTTTCGGGCTGCATCATACGCCCGGTTCAATGCGTTGCTGAAGGCCAGCACGTCGGCCGAGCCATGGCTCTTGAACACCAAGCCACGCAGACCCAACAAGGCCGCACCGTTGTACCGGCGGTGATCCACGCGATTTTTAAGCGCTGTTAACACCGTGTAGGCCGCAATAGCCGCCATTTTGGTGAAGATATTTTTGGAGAACTCGGCCTTTAGGAAGTTACCGATCATGGATGCCAGGCCTTCGCTGGTCTTGAGTGCCACGTTGCCGACAAAACCGTCACACACGACGATATCGGCCGTACCTTTGAAAATATCGTTGCCTTCGACATTGCCCACAAAGTTCAAATCGCCAGACTTGGCTGCATTTCGCAGCAATTCACCTGCTTTCTTGATAACTTCGTTACCTTTGATGACTTCCTCACCAATGTTGAGCAGCCCCACCGACGGTGATTCCTGGTTGGTCAGCACTGACACCAGCGCCGAGCCCATGACCGCGAACTGCAGCAGGTGCTCTGCCGTGCAGTCCACATTGGCGCCCAAGTCCAGCACCGTGGTGGCGCCGCCGGTCGCATTGGGAATTTGACCCGCGATGGCCGGACGCTCAATGCCGTCCATGGTTTTGAGGATGTAGCGAGAAATGGCCATCAGCGCGCCGGTGTTACCGGCCGAGACGGCAGCCTGGGCGGCGCCGTCCTTGACCTGCTGGATGGCCACGCGCATGGAAGAGTCCTTCTTCTTGCGCAGAGCCACTTCCAGCGGGTCGTCCATGGTGACAACTTCAGTCACCGTGACCAAGGTAGCACGCGGGTGGGAAAAACCTTTCAACGCCTCGGGCAAACCCACCAAAACCAGGGCGGCCTCGGGGTGCTGCTCCAGAAAGTGGGTGCAGGCGGGCAAGGTGACCTGGGGACCGTGGTCTCCCCCCATGCAATCGACGGCGACAGTAATCATGCGTGCATCATTCCAACGACAACGAAGTCAAACTTCCGAATATAGAGGCCATAAATGACAAAAGCCCGTCGCTACAGGCACTGTAGCTTCGGGCTTTTGGAGATTCAGGGGAATCAGGCTTCGGACTTGGTCTTCAGCACCTTGCGACCACGGTAGAAACCGGTGGGGCTGATGTGGTGACGCAGGTGGGTTTCGCCGGTGGTGGATTCCACAGCAATACCGGGCACCACCAGAGCGTTGTGCGAACGGTGCATACCGCGCTTGGAAGGAGATTTTTTGTTTTGTTGAACGGCCATGGTCGGCTCCTGAGCAAAAGTGCTGCACAGGGTGTGGCAACACGGGTTAGGTTGGTAAAACGCGGCGGATTTGCGCGCGAAGCCTCGGATTATAGCCCAAAGCCGGCCTGTTAGCCAAGGCCCTTGTCTTTGAGCTTTTGAAGCGCCGCAAACGGATTGGGCTTGTCCTCTGCCGTCGCGTCAAAATCCGGGTCCACGGCCTCCAGCTTGACGGACTGGGGGCAGGTCTCGTGTTTGGGCACTGGGGGAATGGACATGAGCAGCTCGTCCTCCACCAAGTCCAGCACATTAAATTCGCGGCTCAACACCAGCACATCCTCTTCCGACTCTTCGTCTTCAATCTCGGCCAGGGCTTCGGTGGCCACAAAACGGAAGTCACGGGTGAACGCGATGCCCACATCCACCGGCGTGAGGCAGCGCTGACAGGTCATGGTCAGGGTGGTGTGCCCATTCAGATGCAACCAGGGTTCATCAACCCCGGCCGCGTCCGCACGGATGTCGCCCTGGGCGTCAAAATGCACGGCTACGGTATCCATCGCGCCTTGGGTTTCTTCACGCAGGCGCGGCATGTGGGCCAAAGGCACCTGGCCCTTCAACTGCCCTTCGCTCTTGGCGAAAGTCAGGATGTTCAGGCTGTTGGCTGAATATTCATATGTCATGGGCGCAGTGTAAGAGAATCGCCCCATATGCAAGACTCCGCCCCCCGAAAACTCGTTTTAGGCTCCACCTCCGCCTACCGCCGCGAACTGCTGCAGCGCCTGCGCGTGCCCTTTGCCGTGGCCGCGCCCGATGTGGACGAAACACCCCAACCCCATGAAACCCCACTTGCCCTGGCGCGCCGGCTGGCGCTGGCCAAGGCCCAGGCCGTAGCGCAGCGATACCCCGACTGTGTGGTGATTGGTTCTGACCAGGTGGCCGATCTGGACGGCGAACCGCTGGGCAAACCCGGCACCCACGAACGTGCAGTGGCCCAGTTGCAAAAAATGCGTGGCAAAACCGTGGTCTTCCAGACCGCGGTGGCCGTGGTCTGCCAGGCCAGTGGCTTTGTACAGGAAGACGTGGCGCCGGTGCGCGTGGTGTTCCGCGACCTGAGCGATGCCGACATTGAAAACTACCTGCGCGCCGAAACACCCTATGACTGCGCCGGCAGCGCCAAGAGCGAAGGCCTGGGCATTGCGCTGCTGGAATCCATCGACAACGATGACCCCAGCGCCCTGGTCGGTCTGCCACTGATCCGCACCAGCCGCATGCTGCGTGCGGCTGGCATCACGCTGCTGGGGCCGGTATGACACAGGCGCCCTCTTCCGTCAAAGGCACGCTGTATTTGGTGCCCGCGCCGCTGGACTTTGGCTGTGCCACCCAAAGCCCGTTGGACCAGAGCATGCCCGCCCACACATTGGCCGTGACCGCCAGCCTGAGGCACTGGATTTGTGAGAACGCAAAAAGCACGCGTGCCTACTTAAAACGCGTAGACACCAGCCACCCGCTGGGCGTGGCCCTGCAGGAACTGGCTATTCAGGAACTTCCGCGCGAAGTGCATAAAAAAGGCGACCACTTGACTGGGGCAGCGGGTGGCTTTGACGCCACGCCGCTGCTGGCCGCAGCCCTGCAGGGCCACCACGTGGGCCTGGTCAGCGAAGCCGGCATGCCGGCTATCGCAGACCCGGGCTCATCCGTGGTACGCGCCGCGCACGACCTGGGCTTGCGCGTGGTGCCCTTGGTGGGGCCCGTGTCGCTGTTGCTGGCGCTGGCCGCCAGCGGGCTCAATGGGCAGAACTTTGCGTTTGTGGGTTATGTGCCAGCCGACCCGGCCGAGCGCAGCAAACGTATCCGCGAGCTGGAGTCACTGGCGCTGAAAACCGGGCAAACCCAGCTTTTTATCGAGACGCCCTACCGCAACACCGCGCTGCTGCAGGGCCTGCTGCAAACCCTGCAACACAACACCCGGCTGGCCACTTCCAGCGGGCTCACGCTGGACACAGCCAGCACCCACAGCAACCTGGTGAAACAGTGGAAGCAGAGTGGCTGGTCGCTGGACAACGCCACGCCCACGGTGTTTGCGATCGGCCGTTAGGCAGCGCCCCGCGCAAGCAGAGGAGCCCGGGGAGTTATTTAGTGAATGGCTGGCAAGGAACGCAGTGCGCGCACCGCGCCATCACCAATCGACGCACCAAAACGTTTGACCAGGCGCTCGGCCACGTTGTCCTTGCGGGTGTAGTCGATGATGTCTTCGGCCTTCACCACCTCGCGCGCCACATAGTCCAGGTTGCCCAACTGGTCGGCCAGGCCCAGCTCAATGGCTTGCTGGCCGGTCCAGAACAGGCCACTGAACATCTCGGGGGTTTCTTTCAGGCGTGTGCCTCGGCCGTCTTTGACCACGGCAATGAACTGCTGGTGAATCTGGTTCAGCATGGCCTGGGCGAAGGCGCGCTGCTTCTCAGTCTGCGGGCTGAAGGGGTCTAAAAACCCCTTGTTTTCACCGGCCGTCATCAGGCGGCGCTCCACACCCAGCTTGTCCATCAGGCCGGTAAAACCAAAGCCGTCCATCAGCACGCCAATGCTGCCCACAATACTGGCCTTGTCGACAAAAATCTGGTCGGCGGCCGCGGCAATGTAGTACGCCGCCGAGGCACAGGTTTCTTCCACCACGGCATACACGGGTTTGTTGTACTGGGCCTTGAGGCGTTTGATCTCGTCGTTAATGATGCCGGCCTGCACCGGGCTACCACCGGGTGAATTGATCAGCAACACCACCGCCTTGGCGCCATCGTCCTCAAAGGCAGTGCGCATGGCCGCCACCACAAATTCGGCGCTGGCATCGGCACCCGCGGCGATCTCGCCCTGGATGGAGACCACCGCCGTATGCGGCATGCTGACATCGGTGGTGGTGCCCCCTTGCTGCAGGCCGAGCCACAGCAGGGCCGACAGAAACACCAGCCAGGCAATACGGATGGCATTGCGCCAGCGCCGCGCAGCGCGCTGCTCCACCAGCGTCGCCATGGCCAGTTTCTCCAGCGTGGCCCGCTCCCAGCCAGGAGCCGAGTTTGCTACGTTATTGATAGCTGCTTGCGCATAATCGGTGTGCTCTGGAGGCATATTGGAGCCAGAACCGGGCGGTGGAGGAAACGAAGATTCGGACATATCAGAAGGCGACAGGTTGTAAGTTGTGGGCAGTATGCCAGTGCACGACACCATCCACTTCCGTGAGGGCAATGGAGACCAGGCCGCCACGGCAGGGGCCGGTGCGGCATTGGCCGGTTTGTGGGCTGTACATGGCGCCGTGGGTCGCGCATATCAACCAGTGGCCGGTCATGTCAAAAAACCGGTTGGGCTGGTAGTCCATTTCCATGGGCACGTGGGAGCAGCGGTTCAGGTAGGCGTAGACCTTGTCGGCATACCGGATGGCAAATCCGTAGCAGGTCTGGCCGCAATAAACCACATCAAACGGCACAGCGTCACCGCTGTTGACCAAATCAGCGCTGTTGCACAGCGCAATCGCCACACCTGCGGGTCCCAATGTCATGGCAACTCCCTCAGGCGTGGGCCAGCAGCCAGGTGTGCAGCTCGGCCACCGAATGCGCCACATGCCGCGGTTGCAGTGGCGCAAAGGCCGTGTGCTCGTGCGCACCGTAACTCACGCCGACACTGGCACAACCGGCATTCAGGGCCAGTTGCAGATCGTGGGTGGTGTCGCCAATCATCAGCATCCGCTCGGGCGGTACACCAAATTCGGCCATCAGCTCCTGCAGCATCAGCGGATGCGGCTTGCCCGCGGTCTCGTCGGCAGTGCGCGAGCCGTCAAACACACCGCGCAGCTCAACCGCCTGCAAGGCCTCGTTGAGCCCCGAGCGGCTTTTGCCAGTGGCCACGGTCAGCAAATGGCCTGCACCCTTGAGCGCGTCCAACATGGGCAACACGCCGTCAAACAGGCTGATGTCGTTCTGGTGCAGCACATAGTGGTGTTTGTAACGTGCGCCCAGCAACGGGTATTTCTCCTTGGGCACATCGGGCGCAGCGTGGGCCAGCGCCTGCATCAGGCCCAGGCCAATCACGTAGGCGGCGTCTTTGTCGCTCGGCACGGTGCCGCCCACATCGGCCACCGCCGCCTGGATACAGCGGGTGATGATGCCAGTGGAGTCGAACAGGGTGCCATCCCAGTCAAAGGCGATCAGGTCAAACTGGCGAGTGCGGGTCGGGTTGGAAGACATAAGAAACAGCAGGTTCGGTGGAAATCAGGTCGCGGCCGGTACGGCCAGCCGCAGAAAATCGGCCAGTTCAGGTGGCAACGCGGCAAACAACTCGATCTTGTCGCCAGTGAGCGGGTGCCGGCACTGGAAGCGCCAGGCGTGTAAAAACATGCGCTTGAGCGCCACCGGCGCCATGCCCCGCGCCAATTCCTTGTTCAGGTCAAAGTCGCCGTATTTGTCGTCGCCGGCGATCGGCATGCCCTCCGACGCCAAATGCACGCGGATCTGGTGGGTGCGCCCGGTCTTGATGGTCACCTCCAGCAGGGAGTAACCGCGCTGGCCGATGGCATCGGCGACCGCTGGCACACCAGAGGTGGCCCGGACCTTGACCAAGGACAGCGAGGGCATGGCGTCGGGGTGGTCCTTCTCGACCACCTTCACGCGGCGCTCACCCGCATCCGCACCACCGTCCTTGCTGGCCAACAAGTATTTGTGCAAGGATTTGTCCAACACCTTCTTATTTGTAGGCCACTGCCCCACCACCAAGGCCAGGTAGGTTTTGCCGGTTTCACGTTCGCGGAACTGGTCCTGCAAATTTTTGAGGGCGCTGCGCTTTTTGGCGATCAGCAAAATGCCACTGGTTTCCCGGTCCAGGCGATGCACCAGCTCCAAAAACGTGGCCTGGGGTCGCGCCATGCGCAACTGCTCAATCACCCCGAAACTCACGCCCGAGCCGCCATGCACCGCCACCCCGGCGGGTTTGTCGATCACCAGAAAATGGTCGTCTTCAAATAACACCGGGAAGGTTTTAGCTGGCGTGCGGCTGGCCGCCTGCGCCACCACCTGCTCGGCCATGGCTTGGGCTTTTTGCTCCACACGTTCGGACATGCGCACCGGTGGCACCCGCACCACATCCCCCACCGCGACCCGGGTGTCGGCGCTGGCGCGGCCCTTGTTCACGCGCACCTCACCGCTGCGGATGATGCGGTAGACATGGGTTTTGGGCACACCCTTGAGCTCACGCATCAGGAAGTTGTCCAGGCGTTGGCCGGCGCTGTCTTCGTCCACCGTCACGGATTTGACTTGCGGCAGGGCTGAGGCTGGATTGCCCCCTATAATGTGTTTCACTAGCGTCGCGCCGTAAGTGGTTGATTTGTCTGGAGTTTAGTCCACACCCCACCAAGCGCTGCGCTGGAAGGTCGATGCCGCCACACTGCCTTGCTTGCAAATCACACGCCACCTGCCTGTGATGGCCCGCAAACAACATGGTCAAGCCGACGAATTGAAACCCTGAAACGGAATACCCCAAATTCGTAAACCCACGGTTTGCGAATGGAATGAAACGAGATGTTTGTGTTGCTAAGCCTGATGACCTTGTGCCTGCGGAGCGTTTACGCCCCGTTGGGTGGCACATATCGGCCTGCAGCCCCGGTACAACCTGCGCAACGAGCTATCCTTTTGATAGCAAGTTCACAAACGCACCCCCTCGTCCCCATCCCTGCGCCTACGCTTCGTCACCTCGTGTGACCTGAAGTTCTCCGGCAATTCCACCTCACTTCAATTCGTCAGTCCGGCACCGTACGCCCAATTCGGGCATGTGCTTATTGAAGAAGGATGCAATCCATGAAACGGATGCTGATCAACGCCACGCAGGCTGAAGAACGCCGCCTGGCTATCGTCGACGGACAAAAACTCCTCGACTACGAAATCGAAATTGAAGGGCGCGAACAGCGCAAGGGCAACATATACAAGGCCGTCGTCACCCGCGTAGAGCCGTCGCTGGAAGCCTGTTTTGTCGACTACGGCGAAGACCGCCACGGCTTCCTGCCGTTCAAGGAAATCTCCAAAACCTACTTCCAGCAAGGTGTCTCCGCCGGCAACGCCCGCATCCAGGACGCCATCCGCGAAGGCCAGGAACTGTTGGTGCAAGTGGAAAAAGAAGAGCGTGGCAACAAGGGCGCAGCCCTGACCACCTTCGTCTCGCTGGCTGGCCGTTATGTGGTGCTGATGCCCAACAACCCCCGTGGCGGTGGCGTATCGCGCCGTATCGAGGGTGACGACCGTGCGGAACTCAAAGAAAACATGGACCAGTTGGAATACCCCAACGGCATGTCCATCATTGCCCGTACCGCAGGTATTGGCCGCAGCGCGCCTGAACTGCAGTGGGACTTGAACTACCTCTTGAAGCTGTGGACCGCGATTGACGGCGCCGCCAAGGGTGGCAAGGGTGCTTACCTGATTTACCAAGAGTCGTCCCTGGTAATCCGCGCGATCCGCGATTACTTCAACCACGACATCGGCGACATCCTGATCGACACCGACGACGTGTACGAACAGGCCCAGCAGTTCATGGCCCACGTGATGCCAGAGCACGCAGCCCGCGTGAAGCGCTACCGTGATGACGCGCCGCTGTTCAGCCGCTTCCAGATCGAACACCAGATCGAATCAGCCTACGCCCGCACGGTGCAACTGCCTTCCGGCGGCGCCATCGTGATCGACCACACCGAAGCTCTGGTGTCCGTGGACGTCAACTCGGCCCGTGCCATCAAGGGCGGCGACATCGAAGAAACCGCGACCCGCACCAACTTGGAAGCCGCCGACGAAGTGGCGCGCCAGATGCGCTTGCGCGACTTGGGTGGCCTGATCGTGATCGACTTTATCGACATGGAAGAGTCCCGCAACCGCCGCGAAGTGGAAAACCGCTTGCGCGATGCGCTGCGCCAGGACCGCGCCCGTGTGCAGTTCGGCACCATCTCCAAGTTCGGCCTGATGGAAATGAGCCGCCAGCGCCTGCGTCCGGCTCTCTCTGAAGGTGCGTCGATTCCTTGCCCCCGTTGCGGCGGCTCCGGCCACATCCGCGACACCGAATCCAGCGCTTTGCAGATTCTGCGCATCATCCAGGAAGAGTCCCTCAAGGACAACACGGCCTCGGTCATGTGCCAGGTGCCCGTCGATGTAGCCTCGTTCCTGCTGAACGAAAAGCGCACCGAAATCGCCAAGATCGAACTCAAGCAGCGCATCAACGTGCTGATGGTGCCCAACAAGACGTTGGAAACGCCCAACTACAAGCTCGAACGCCTGAAACACGACGATCCGCGCCTGGACCACATCGAAGCCAGCTACAAGATGGCCGATGACATGGAAGAAGCCACCGGCGTGACCCGCCGTTCGCAAGAGCCAACCAACAAACAAACGCCCGTGATCAAGGGCGTGTTGCCCGACGCACCCGCCCCCATCGCGCCGCCCAAGCCCGAAGTGGCCAAACCCCAGGCTGCAGCGCCTGCGGCAAAGCCCGCGGCAGCAGCGCCTGCACCTGCCAGCAAAGGTTTCTTTGGTTGGATCAAGGGCCTGCTGGGCATGGAAGAAGCCGCACCGGTGGCCAAGCCCGCACCGGCAACGGCCAAGACCGACGACAAGCGCGAAGGCCGTGACGGCCGGGGCCGCGATGGCAACCGCAACGGTGGCCGTGGTGAACGCAACGACCGCGGTGGCGAGCGTGGTGAAGGCCGCAACAGCCGCGGTGGCCGCAATGAGCCCCGCGCCGACGGCCGTGGCCCGCGCGACGAAAACCGCGGTGAAGCCCGCCCCGAAGGTGGTGCAGAGCGTGGTGAACGCGGTGGCCGCAATGGCCGCAACCGCGGCGAACGTGGTGAGCGTGGCGAACGCCAAGGCGGCGCCCAGCGCAACGAACGCATGGACGCTGGCGCTACCGTAGCAGGCCAGGATGTCCAGGTGTCTGCAGGCGCCGACAACGGCAACGCGCCACGTGGCGAAGGCCGCGGTGAGCCCCGCCAGGACCGTGCCCCGCGTGGTGAAGGCCGTGGCCGCAACCGTGGCGAAGGCCGTGGCCCGCGCGAAGAAAACACAGAGCGCAACACCGAGCAACGCCAGGACACACGCCACGAGGAAACCACAGACGCACGCCCCGAAGGCGCCGCGGACGTGAATACCGAAGCCCGTGGAGACGGTCGTGAAGGCCGTGGCCGTGGACGCAATCGCAATGGCCGCCGCGATGAACGTGGCCCCCGTCAGGACGACGGCAACCGCGCTGACGCAGAACCCCAATCTGCACTCGCCTTTGCCGACACGGCCCCGACAACCCAGGCCGATGTGAACCAAATCGATGGCGAAACTGCCGCCCAGGCCGAAGGCCGCAATGCTGGCGATGGCCAGCGCCGCTCACGCGACCGTTATGGCCGTGACCGTGGCAATCGCCAGGAACGTGGTGAACAAGCTGCAGCCCCGCAGCACACCGAAGAAGCACCACAAGCCGCTGCTGCGTCCGTCAGCATGGAGCCAGTGCAGCCTATCGTGGCAGCAGCCCCAGCACCGGCTGCCTCAGTGGTGGCCGTGGTTGCGCCTGTCGCTGCACCCGCCCCTGTGACCACCGGCAGCATGCCCAAGGTCGAAGGTTATGCCCTGCCTACTGCATCCTTGCAGCAAGTCGCCCAAGGTTCGGGCCTGCAGTGGGTGAATTCGGATGCTGCCAAGATTGCTGCCGTGCAAGCGGCGATTGCCGCCGAACCCAAGCCCGTGCATGTGCCCCGCGAGCGCCCGGCCCCTGTGGTGGTGGACGCTGGCCCGCTGGTGCTGGTGGAAACCCGGCGCGACTTGCGCAACATGAGCCTGCCGTTTGAAGAGAACAACGCGGGTTAAATAAAAAGGGGCACCACGGTGCCCCTTTTTTTGGCCTGTCGGCAGCTGGTTTAAAACAGGTCCACAGCACCTATCTTCAGCGCATCGCCAAAGAAGCCCTTGCGCACCAGCTCTGCGTGGCTGAACACCTTGTTGCGGCCGTTGTGCTGCGCATAGTCCACCGCGCGCTCGGCATGCTCCAGTGCCGTGCTGGGGGAGTCGTCCGGCGTGATACGGGTAAAGCCGGCACAAATGGTGACCCGCCCCACCTGCGGAAAGTTAAATTTTTCGATATTGGCCCGAAAGCGCTCAAACGCGGCCAGCACCAGAGCCTCGTCAGGGCAGTGCATGAGCACAGCAAACTGCTCGCCACCCAGGCGGTACAGCCGGTCGTAGGTGCGAAAGGTGTTGTTCATGATGCGCGCCACCAGCAGCAGCACTTCTTCGGCAATCAGGTGGCCGTTTTTGTCATTGAGCAAGCCAAAGTTGTCGATGCTGATGGTGCCCATCCAGTAGTTGGGCGGCACCCGGTGGCGGCGCTCCTGGCCAGGCGCCACAGCCGCCTTCAAAGCCTCCGACTGCGGCTCGGGCCCCTCGCCCAGCTCATCGAGCACGGCACTGTAGAACGTGTCATCCAGGGACTTGCGGTTGAGCAAGCCGGTGAGTGCATCGCGGTCGCTGTAAGCCAGCAGGTGGTACATATTGCGAAACACATGCTGGACCTGGGCCAGGGTTTGCAACTGCTCCTGCGTCAGCGGGGATGCAGAGTGAATCTCCAACGCCCCTTCATCGTCGTTGAGGGTCTCAGCAAACAGCGGAAAGTAGGTGATGCGGGGCCCGTCTTCGCCGGCCCAGGCGATCTCGATGCGCTCGCGGTTTTGCAGGGCTCGCAGGCGATCGCGGTTGTCGTCCAACAAAGGTAATTTCTGAAAGTCCACGCGGAGCGGGTCCACCACCTTGCCGCCGCCCTTGGCGTCCAGTGTGGCCACTTCCAGCCAGCGCTTGATGCCTTCTTCACTCACCACCCGCGCGACGATGACGCGCTGGATGGGCACCAGGTCAATCAATGCCTTGGACAGGGTGAGCTCCAACAGGTCGCGGTCGCGGTGGTCTGTGAGCTTGATCAGGTGGTCGATGAGTGTGGCCATGGGGCGGATAATAGCCCCGAAAGTTCAGCACGTCACGCTTTGGAGGCTTCCTTGTAGGCCTGTGCGGCGGCGGCCGTATCCTGCCTGTGTTCGGCCAGTTCGGCCAGGGCGCGCCAGGCGTCTCGCTTGAGGTCCGCATCCTTGAGCATGGTCAAGGATTGGCGCAGCATCTGCTGGGCTTTGCCCCACAACTCCAGCCGCGCGCACATCACACCGGCCAGGTACTGCAGCAAGGGGTCACCCGGGTTGGCCAACTGCAGCGACTCGATGCGCTGCAGCCACGGCGCATCGGGCGTGCCGGTGGCCTGGGCAAAACCTTTTTCCAGCACGCGCACCACACGCACGCGCAGCGCCGGGCTCAATGCATCCAGGCGTTCGCCCATGGCCACCCACAGCGGCAGCACCCACTGGCGTGACAGGGCCACATCGCCGCCCAGTTGCAGACAACGCTCTGCGGCTTCCAGTGCCACCTCGGGCATGTGTTTTTCTGCCGTCTCCAGTGCCTCCCAGGCGCGTTGCAACTGCATGGGGTCATGGGCCGAGCGCAGGATTTCAAGCGCCAGCCCGCGGGCAATACCGGCACCCGCCACTTCCGAGAACGCCCGGTGTTTGGTGAGCAGGCGCACCGCATCCAATGCCGCACGCGCCTGGCCAGCCAGGCGCGCCGCCTTGAGGCGCAAACGCAGGGCAATAGTGCGGCGGGCTGTGCCTTGGGGCAATTGGTCCAACCACTCCAGCGACAAAGAGGCGTCACGGTCCTCAAACGACCAACGTGCTGCGCGCATCAGCACGCCATCGCGACCATCCTGCGCGTCGCGCGGCCGGGTCAGCTCCAGTGCGCTCTGAAAATGTTGCTCACGGCGGCTGCGGTCTTGCAGCGCATGGGCACTTTCGGCAGCAATCAGGTGGGACATGGTGCGCAGGCGCACGCCGTGTGCCGTGTGTTCTTCGCTGCTGCGCAGCGACTCTTCGAGCGTGACCACCAGCTCGGCCGCCTTGCGGGCCCGCACAAAACGCCCAGCCACCAGGTTGGACAGAGAGTCCAGCAGCGCCTCGTGCATGGCGCGCTCTTTGTAGAGCAGGCGCCAGCGCTTGGCCTGCACCGGAATGTGCAGCAGGCCCGAGAGTGCGCGCAAAGCCAGGTGCAGGGTCACAAACACCAGGGCCAGCAGCACCAGCACCAGGTTGAGTGACAGGTCCACCCGGTACGGTGGCCAGTACAGGGTCACCGTGCCCTGGTTGTTACCGGCAAACAAGGCGGTGGCCACCGCCACCGCAAACAGGGCAAGAAGCCAAAGTGCGGCCCGCATCTCAGCGCCCCGCTGCGGCCGTGGTCAGCGCCGCCAGGGTGTCATCCACGCGCGGCAGCTCCAGCGCACGCATTTGGCCTTGCAGTTGCTGCAGCAAGGCTTGGGCAGCCTGGGTCTTGCGCGAAGACACATCAAAGTAACGCGCCATGGCCGCGGAGGCGGCAGCCAGATCCGAACGCGCCGAATCGTTGTGCCGTGTGAGCAGGCCCAGGCGAGCGTTCAGCAACTTGAGCTTGAGGTTCTCGCGCAGAAAGAAGGACTGCTCGGGTGTGAGCAAGACGGCATCGGGGTTGTCGATGCGGCTTACGCGCACCAGGCTTTGCAATTCGGCATGCACCACCGCAATGGCGCGGTTCCACCAGCCGGCCATGGATTCGGCTTCCTTACGCTTGAGGCTCTCGGCCGGACGCGCCACCGACACGGCATTGGCCACGGGCAGCTCGTCCGTCATCTGCACCAGTTCATCGAGCTTGACCAGCAAGGCGGGCAAATCGGCCAATGCCGTGGCCTTGATACGGGCCACATCTTTGGCAATGGCGCGCTGCACCGGGGTCAGGCGCGGCTGCGCGGCTCGGGCCACGCGCAGTTCGGCAGTTTTGAGGGCGGCCAACAGGGGCTCAGCACTGCCGGTGAGTTGGGCCTGTTGCTGGGCCAGGCGCACAGCGGATTCAATGTCCACCACCAGGTTTTCGTCGCGCGAGCGGGACAGGCTTTGCATCAGCTCTTCGAGCTGGCTGCGCTGCAAGGACACTTCGCTCAGCCGCGCTTCGGTCATGGCGAGTTTGGCCGCGGTTTCAATGGCCAGCTCCTGCGCCTGGCGGGCGATGGCCCGCGCTTCGTTGGCCTGGGAACCGGTGTCGGCGCTCTGGCGCGCCAACTGCTCCTGGATAGTGCTGAGTTTTTGCCACAACAAGGCGCTGCCCACCAAACCCACCACCGCCACCACGGCCACGCCACGCAACCAGCGGCGCGACGACTTCACCGTGGGCAGCAAGGCTGCAGGCGGTGCCTGTTCCGCAGGGGATGTTTCGGGTGGGGCGGCGGACTCGGCGTTCATTGCAGCGATTCTATCGACGCCATCAGCGCCGGCAGCGCTGGGCGTGACTCGCGCACCACACCAAAGCCCGCCTCACGCGCGGCCTTGCCAATACGTGGATGGGTAACAACGGCACGGGCGCCCTGCCAGAGCTGCGCAGGGCATTGGGCCTGCAAGTTGGCAATCGCTTCCGAACTGCTGAACAGCCACACCGTGCCATCGCTGGCCGCAATCTGCGCCTGGGCCTGCTGCTGGGGGTCGAGTTGGGGTTGCTGACGCTGGTAGGCCACCACAAAATCCACCTGGGCCCCGGCCGCCGTGGCCTGCTTGGCAAACCAGTCGCGCCCCACCCCCTCGTCGCCGGCCGCGCCGTCCACGGTGGTACCACGGACAATGAGCAAGCGAAAGCCTGGGCGCATCTGGCCGCGCACCACATGCCATAGAGCCTCCGAGTCAAACAGCCCAGCGGTATGGTCGGGGGAGTCGATGCACGAGGCCTCAGCGCCCACACGCAGCAAGGCGGAATAGCTGCCTGGGCCGGTCACATACGCTCTACTTTTGATAGCTGCCTGCGCAGAAAATACGAGGGTTTCAACCGGTTTTAATGCAAAAAAGTGGTCCACCGCATTGCGACTGACAAACATCGCGGCATCCCACTGCGCGATCTGCTGCCAGGCCTCATGCACCGCTTGCGGCTGGGTGGCTGGCAGCACCTTGATCAAAGGCAGACTCAAGGCCTGGTAACCCGCACTCTGCAGGGTGCTGACCCACTTCTGGGCTTCGCCTTCGGGACGGGTAACGATCACACGCATGGCATCAGACTCCTGCTTGCGGCAAAGCCCGTACACCGGCCTGCAACTGCAGGGCGACCTGTTCGCCCAACGCGGTGGCATCAGCCAGGCTGTGTACGGAGCCTTGCGTCTGGGCGGTCACCAGCGGGTGCCGTCCCTCGGCATCGCCCCAGGCGGCGCGGATGTGCAGCTGCGTGCCCTCAAGCGTGGCGTAAGCCGCCAGCGGCATGGAACAGCTACCACCCATCATGCGGCTTACCGCGCGTTCGGCGGCCACGGCCAGCCAGGTGGGTTGGTGGGCCAGGTGCTGCAGCGCGTCGCGCACATCGTCGCGGCCCGTGCGCACCTCAATGCCCAAAGCCCCCTGCCCGGCAGCCGGCAGCATCTGCTCCACCGCAAAGGTGCTGCGGATGCGAGACGCCAGCCCCAAGCGCTTGAGTCCGGCGGCGGCCAACACGATGCCGTCGTACAGGCCTTCATCGAGTTTGCGCAAACGGGTGTCCAGGTTACCCCGCAAAGGTTCAATCTTCAGGTCTGGGCGCATGGCCCGCAGCAGCGCCACACGGCGCAAGCTCGACGTGCCCACCACCGCGCCTTGCGGCAGATCCAGCACACCCGCATAACGGGTAGACACCCAGGCGTCGCGTGGGTCCTCACGCTCCATCACGCAGGCCAGCTCAAAACCCGCGGGCAACTCCATCGGAACGTCTTTGAGCGAATGCACGGCGAGGTCGGCGCGGCCTTCTTCCAAGGCCACTTCCAGCTCTTTGACAAACAGGCCCTTACCGCCCACTTTGCTGAGCGAGCGGTCCAGGATTTGATCGCCCTTGGTCGTCATACCCAACAGGGTGACGGCGGCGCCTTGCTGCTCCAGCAAGGCCTTGACGTGTTCTGCTTGCCAAAGGGCCAGCCGGCTCTCGCGTGTGGCGATCGTAAAATGGGGCAAAGTCGTAACCTGCTAGTAATCGGTGGAATGCCTTCGATGCTAGCATGGGCGCGATCCTTGCTTCATTCGAAGCCCCCTCTCCCACCTCCATCCAGACCCATGAAAAAAGCACCTGCCGCAGAGACGGCCAAGCGCAGCAAAGACAACGAGCGTCCCTTGGTTGAAGACATCCGCCTTTTAGGGCGAATTTTGGGTGATGTGATTCGGGAGCAAGAGGGCGTAGAGGCCTACGAACTGATCGAACAGATCCGCACGCTGTCGGTGGCGTTTCGCCGCGATGCCGACCACGAAGCCGACAAGGCACTGAAGAAACTACTCAAGGGCCTCTCGGGCGACCAGACCGTGAGCGTGATCCGCGCCTTCACTTACTTTTCGCACCTGGCCAACCTGGCCGAAGACCGCCACCATATCCGTCGCCGTGCCATCCACGAACGTGCCGGCGACACGCAAGAAGGCAGCATCGAGGTCGCCATGTCGCGCCTGCGCTGGGCCGGCATTGCACCAAAGACCATCTCGCAGACGCTGGCGCAAAGTTTTGTGTCGCCCGTGCTCACCGCCCACCCCACCGAAGTGCAACGCAAGAGCATTCTGGATGCCGAGCGCGACATCGCACAGCTGCTGACCACGCGTGATGAAATCAAGCTGCGCGCCGTCTCGGTGGACAGCAAAAAAGACGCGCTAACGCCCAAGGAACTGGCAGCCAACGAAGCCCAGATGCGCGCCCGCGTGATGCAGCTCTGGCAGACCCGCCTGCTGCGCTTCAGCAAGCTCACCGTGGCCGACGAGATTGAGAACGCGCTGAGTTATTACGAGTCCACCTTCCTGCGCGAGATTCCCAAGCTCTACGCCGACCTGGAAGACATGCTCGGCACCCAGCCCGTGCACAGCTTTTTGCGCATGGGCCAGTGGATTGGCGGTGACCGCGACGGCAACCCCAACGTCAGCGCCCAGACCCTGGAATACGCGCTGCGCCGCCAGGCCGAAGTGGCGCTGCGCCACTACCTGACCGAGGTGCACTACCTGGGCGGTGAGTTGTCCATCTCTGCCATGCTGGCCGACTGCACCCCCGAGATGCAGGCCCTGGCCGAACGCTCGCCTGACCAAAACGAACACCGCAAAGACGAACCCTACCGCCGCGCCCTGACCGGCATGTACGCCCGCCTGGCCGCCACCCTGAAAAGCCTGACCGGCACCGAGGCCGCACGCCACGCCGTCGCGCCACAAAACCCCTACCTGCAGGCGCAGGACTTGGTGGCCGACCTGCGCACCATCGCCGCTTCGCTCAAGGCCCACCACGGCGGCGCCCTGATCAAACAACGCCTGCACCCGCTGATCCGCGCGGTGGACGTGTTCGGTTTTCACCTGGCCACAGTGGACTTGCGCCAAAGCTCGGACAAACACGAAGAAGTGGTGGCCGAACTGCTGGCCACGGCCCGCGTGGAAGCCAACTACAGCGCACTGGACGAAGCCGCCAAACGCAGCCTGCTGCTGGGCCTGCTCAACGACGCGCGCCCCCTGCGCGTGCACGGCGTGGAGTACTCGGCCCACGCCCAGGGCGAGCTGGCCATCTTTGCTGCCGCCAAGGTCATGCGTGAACGTTTTGGCCACGAAGCCATCCGCCACTACATCATCAGCCACACCGAAACCGTGAGCGACTTGCTCGAAGTGCTGCTGCTGCAAAAAGAAGTGGGCCTGATGCGCGGCACGCTGGACGCGCAGGCCACGGCCGACCTGATCGTGGTGCCGCTGTTTGAAACCATTGAAGACCTGCGCAACGCCGCGCCCATCATGCGGGAGTTCTACGCCCTGCCTGGCGTGGCCGAGCTGGTCAAACGCAGTGGCTCCGAGCAGGACATCATGCTGGGCTACTCCGACTCCAACAAGGACGGCGGCATCTTCACCAGCAACTGGGAGCTGTACCGCGCCGAGATCGCGCTAGTCGAGCTGTTCGACGTGCTGGCCGCCCAACACAAGATCCAGCTGCGCATGTTCCATGGTCGTGGTGGCACGGTGGGGCGTGGCGGCGGCCCCAGCTACCAGGCCATCCTGGCCCAGCCCCCCGGCACGGTACGCGGCCAGATCCGCCTGACCGAACAGGGCGAAGTGATTGGCTCCAAATACGCCAACCCCGAAATCGGCCGGCGCAACCTCGAAACCCTGGTCGCCGCCACGCTAGAAGCCACGCTCCTGCAGCCCACCAAATCGGCCACCAAGGCCTTTCTGGAAGCCGCCGCCGAGCTCTCGCAAAACAGCATGTCGGCCTACCGCGCGCTGGTGTACGAAACCCCCGGTTTCACCGAATATTTTTTCAGCTCCACCCCGATCCGCGAGATTGCCGAGCTCAACATCGGCTCACGCCCTGCCTCTCGCAAGGCCTCGCAAAAGATCGAAGACCTGCGCGCGATTCCCTGGGGCTTCAGCTGGGGCCAGTGCCGCCTGACACTGCCAGGCTGGTTCGGCTTTGGTTCTGCGGTGCAGAAGTTCATCAGCAACGGCACTGCGGCCGAGCAGAAAGAGCGTTTGGCGCTGCTGCAGAAGATGTACAAGCAATGGCCCTTCTTCGGCACCCTGCTGTCCAACATGGACATGGTGATGGCCAAGAGCGACCTGGCCCTGGCCTCACGTTATGCCGAGCTGGTGGGCGATGCGCGCCTGCGCAAGAAGATCTTCACGGCCATCGAGACCGAATGGCACGCCACCGCGCAAGCGCTGGCCACCATCACCGGTGAAAAGAACCGCCTGGCCAACAACGCGGCCTTGCAGCGCTCCATCCGCCACCGCTTCCCCTACATCGACCCTTTGCACCACCTGCAGGTGGAACTGGTGCGCCGCTACCGCGAAGGCAAGGCCGACGAACGCGTGCAGCGTGGTATCCACATCTCGATCAACGGGATTGCCGCCGGACTGCGCAACACGGGGTAATTTTCAGCGCCAACGGGCTTCAATACGGGCGTATTCGCCCGATTGGCGCACCCGCTCCAGGCCCGCGTCAAAGCGGGCAATCAAGGCCTCCAGGCCCGGCATGCGTTTTGTAAACGAGATGTACAGCAAAGGCTCCACCAGCACACCCCGCTGCGTGAAGCCCTTGGCCAACTCCGGGTGCACACTGGCAATCTGCTGCGCCACCCGGTCAAACACCAGCGCATAGTCCACCCGCCCGGCCACCAGCTTGCGCAGGGATATCAGGTCAGACGGCGCCACGTCGCGCTGCATACGCGCGTCGTTGTCAAAGGCCTCCCCGTAGTCGTAGCCATTGGTCACGCCAATGCGAAACCCCAGCAGGCCCGCAGCATCCACGGGGCGCGTGTTGTGCGCATTGCTGCGCCCGTAAATGGCGATGCGCGCCTTGAACAGAGGCCGTTTGTGCCAGAGGTAACGGGCTTCTGTGCGAGCGTCGCGCAGGGTGTCAAAGCAGCCGGCCAGCGTGCCGTTGTCCACCTCTTTCATGCAACGGGCATAGGGCAGTGGCACCAGTTCCAGCTCGATACCGGCTGCAGCCCAGGCCGCACGTGCCAAGTCCACCGCAAAACCTACAGGCTTGCCCTCCACCACATAGGAGTAAGGGCGCCAATCGTCCTCGGCGCCAATACGAATGCGCTCCGCTGTCGCACTACCGGCCCCAGCCACACCAGCCGTCCAGCAAAAGAGGACAACGCGGGCCACCTGCCACCATTGGGGGCGCTGGGCAGGCTTCATTGGGCAATCAGGCTGCGCACTGCGGCCAGCTGGCGGCGCGAGACCGACAGCAGCTCATCGACCCCCTGCAAGCGTACTGCCCAGCCTTCACCCTCTTCGGCGTCGTAATGTTTCTCCAGCGCGCGGATGGCCCAGCGCGCCACGATGGCGTTGCGGTGGATGCGCAGGTAATGCTCGGCGTATTTGGCCTCCAGGTCATTGAGGGCCCCGTCCAGGATGTAGCTGCGCGCCGCAGTGCGCACCGTGATGTATTTCAGCTCGGCCTTGAAATACAGCACCTGCTGCAGCGGCACGCGCTCTGTGCGGTGCCGCTCCTGGATGACCAGCACCTCGTCTGAAGCAAAAACACCACCCAGCCCTGATGGAACATGCGCAAGCCGCTCTGCTTTTTGTAGCGCTGTTTGCAGCCGCTCCAGCCGCACGGGTTTGGTCAGGTAGTCGGCGGCCTCCAGGTCAAAGGCCTGCAAGGCGTGCTCGGCATGTGCGGTTACAAACACCACCACGGGTGGCTGCGGCAGTGTTTTGAGGGTTTGCGCCAGCGTCAAGCCATCGGCACCGGGCATGTGGATGTCCAGAAACACCACATCCAGGCGGCGCCCGCGCAACAGTTCCAGGGCCTGGCCGGCGTTGGCGGCTTCGGCCACCACCTCGGCACCGGGGTTGTGGCAGTCACCCAGCAGGGTACGCAGGCGCGAACGGGCCAGGGCCTCGTCATCCACCACCATCACCTGCAGGCGACGCATAGGGGCAATTGCAGTCATGCGGGGAACTCCATGCGAACCTGGTACACGCCGTCTTTCAAGCCACAGCGAAACTGGGCCTGCACATCGTGCAGCAGGGCCAGGCGATCTTGCACATTGCGCAGGGCCAGGCCATGGCCCTCAGAACCCTGCCCGGCGGGCACCGTGTTGGTTACCTTCACCACCACGGAGGAGCCCCGGCGCTGGGTGGAAATGCGGATGGCCGCGCCGGTGGCACTGGGCTCTACCCCATGGCGCACCGCGTTTTCCACCAGCGGCTGCAGCAACAGCGGGGGTAGCTTGGCCTGTTCGGCTTCGGGGTCCAGCGCCCATTGCACATCCAGGCGCTCGCCAAAACGCACCTGCTCGATGGCCAGGTAACGCTGGGCCAGCGCAATCTCGTCGGCCAGGGTCACGGCCGTGCCCTGGTCCATCAGCGCATGGCGAAACAGATCACTCAGGTCTTCCAGCAGCGCCTCGGCCTTGGCCGGCTCGGCGCGCACCAGCGCAATGGCGCTGTTGAGGGTGTTGAACAAAAAGTGCGGGCGGATGCGCGACTGCAGCTCGGCCAGGCGCGCCGCCGTATCGGCCGGGGTGCGCCCCTTGGCACGCATCACCAGCGCCGCTACCAAAATAGACGAGAGCAAAGCCCCGCTGCTGGCGCTGCCCACCCAGGGCGCATCGGGCAGCAGCCCCGAGATGGCGAGCAGTCCACAGCCATACAGCCCCGCCACCGCGCCCAAACCAATGGCGACCGAATACTGTGCCGCAGGTTTGAGGCGCGCCAACCAGCGCTTGGCCATGCAGGCCGAGAGCAGCCAGGCCAGCGTGGCCGGTAGAGCTCCGCCGGTGACGAGCGAGAAGCGCAGCACCCAGCTCCACATCGTGGTAGACGCGAACATGGCCGCCACCGCCACCCCCAGCTCCACAAACAACACCGCCCGCAGCACCACACCCATTTGGCAGGCGTCGAACACCAGGGCCGGGGCCTTGGCGTCCGTCGGCTGCGCTGGGGCCAGCTCCTGGAACGTCGATAATATTTGGGTGTCGTTCATGTTCACCGGATTTTGACTCCATTCTGCAAAGCGTCTCCCATGTCCCAAAACCAATTCGATAAAAAGTCCCAGGCGTGGTCCGCGCTGTTTTCTGAGCCCATGAGCGATCTGGTCAAACGCTACACCTCCAGCGTGTTCTTTGACAAGCGCCTTTGGCAGGCCGACATTACCGGCAGTCTGGCGCATGCCGACATGCTGGCCGCGCAAGGCATCATTGCCGCCGAAGACCACGCTTCCATCCAAAAAGGCATGGCCCAAATCTGGGGCGAGATCGAATCCGGCGCCTTTGAATGGAAGCTGGACCTGGAAGACGTGCACCTGAACATCGAAGCGCGCCTGACCCAGTTGGTGGGCGACGCTGGCAAGCGCCTGCACACCGGCCGCAGCCGCAACGACCAGGTCGCCACCGACGTGCGCCTGTGGCTGCGCAGCGAAATTGATTTGATCGGCGAACTGCTGGTGGACCTGCAAAAGTCGCTGGTGGATGTGGCCGAGGCGAATGCCGAGGTCATCCTGCCTGGCTTCACGCACCTGCAGGTAGCCCAGCCCGTGAGCTTTGGCCACCACATGCTGGCCTATGTGGAAATGTTCAGCCGCGATGCCGAGCGCTTTGCCGAGGTGCGCCGCCGCACCAACCGTCTGCCGCTGGGCAGCGCCGCGTTGGCTGGCACCAGCTACCCGCTGGACCGCGAGCGCGTGGCCAATACCCTGGCCATGGATGGCGTGTGCCAGAACAGCCTGGACGCAGTAAGCGACCGCGACTTTGCGATCGAGTTCACCAGCGCCGCCAGCCTGACCATGATCCACATCAGCCGCATGAGCGAAGAACTCATCATCTGGATGAGCCAGAACTTCGGCTTCATCAAGATTGCGGACCGCTTCACCACGGGCTCGTCGATCATGCCGCAGAAGAAAAACCCCGACGTGCCCGAGCTGGCACGCGGCAAGACCGGCCGCGTGGTCGGTCACCTGATGGGCCTGATCACCCTGATGAAGGGCCAGCCCCTGGCCTACAACAAGGACAACCAGGAAGACAAAGAGCCGCTGTTCGACACCGTGGACACCTTGAAGGACACGCTGCGCATCTTCTCCGAGATGATTGGCGGCCAGGTGAACGCCGCCACCGGTAAAAAAGAAGGTGGCATCAGCGTGAACGCCGAAGCCATGGAACGCGCCGCACTCAAGGGCTACGCCACCGCCACCGACCTAGCCGACTACCTGGTGAAGAAGGGCCTGCCCTTCCGCGACGCGCATGAGACGGTAGCCCACGCGGTGAAGGCGGCGCAGTCGCATGCCTGTGACCTGTCCGAGCTGCCACTGGCCGTGCTGCAGGGCTTCCATGCCAGCATTGAGAAAGATGTCTACGAATGCCTGAGCCTGCGCGGCTCGCTGAACGCGCGCAACATTCTGGGTGGCACTGCACCGGCCCAGGTGCGTGCGCAGATTGCTCGGCACCGCGCCCGCTTGGTCTGAGGCGCCCATGCTGCGCCGCCATCTGGGACTTCTGGCCCTGTGCCTGGCCGGCAGCAGCTGGCTGGGCTTGGCCCAAGCCGCCGAGCCCGCGCTGCAGTTTTTGAACCGCAGCGAAGCTGCCACCCTGATGGCAGGCCCCGGCGCACAGACCTACTTCGACGCCATGCAAGGCCCCGAGCTGGTGGCCAAAACCCGGCTGGACCTGCTGAACCTGCCGCTAGCCGCCGCGCGTGAACAAGCCCGCGCCCACTATGCCAGCGAGGTGCAAGAGTTTTCTGCCGACGAGCAGGCCATGTTGCGCTGGGCCGTGGGCACGCTCTGGCCCACGCTGACCGAGAAAGCCCCGCTCTACGCCCGCACGCCCTGGAAATTTGCCAAAGTCAGCGACAAGGTGGAAGGCGGCTTGCCGCATACACGCGGTGACACCATCGTGTTCAGTGCCGGCCTCATGCAAAACCTGCTGGCGCCCTACCGCGCGGGCGATCGGTCTGGGCTGCTGGGCTTTTTGGGCTACCTGCTGGTGCACGAGCAAACCCATGTGCTGCAACGCAACCAGGCCGCGCTTTTTGACACCCTGGCCACCCAGGTGCTGGGCTTTACGCGCATTGCCGCACCGCAAACACCAGCGCTGTTGGCGCGCGGTGTGGTCAACCCTGATGCGCCGCTGAGCGAGTGGATCTTCCCGCTGCCCGATGCGCCGGGCCAGGCGGTACTGCCCTACCTGCAACTCAGCAATCTCAAAACCCCCAGCATGCCGCGCGACTTCCAGATGGTGGCCGTGATGTACCGCCAAGAACAGGGCGAGTGGCGCCTGCAAGAGCGCGAGGGCCAACCCGTAACCCAGCCCCTGCTGGGCGTGGCAGCGTATGTGAACGCCTTCCCCGATCGCAGCGGGCTCTACCACCCCTACGAGATGGCAGCCGATCTGCTGAGCTACTGGCTCGGTGGCCGCGCCGACGCCAGTGCCCGCCACACGGTGCGCCTGGCCCTGCAAGCCTGGGCCGCCAAGGCGCTTCAATAGTTTTTTACAAACCAAACAGGCCTCTAGCTCCCGTGGAATATGCGTGAGCAGCTATTAAATCAGTAGCATCCGCCGTACCACTCAACCCGCCAGCGCCCGCTCCAGGTCATGCGCCAAATGGTCCACCGCCTCTTCGGTGGTGGCCCAGGAACACATGAAGCGCGCACCGCCGCCGATGAAGGTGTAGAAGGTCCAGCCCAGGGCCTTGAGGCGGGTGATGGCCGGCTCGGGCAGGTTCACAAACACGCCATTCACCTCGGTGGGCAGCAGCAATTCGGCGCCGGCAATGCCAGCCACCTTGTCAGACAGACGCTGCGCCATGGCGTTGGCGTGCGCCGCGTGGCGCAGCCAGGTGCCGTCGGTCAGCATGGCCAGCCAGGGGGCCGACAGGTAGCGCATCTTGGAGGCCAGTTGCCCGGCCTGCTTGCAGCGGTAAGAAAACTCCTCGCCCAGCTTGCGGTCAAAAAACACGATGGCCTCGCCAATCGGCAGGCCCATCTTGGTGCCGCCAAAACACAACACGTCCACGCCCGCACGCCAGGTGATGTCGGCCGGCGCCACCTTCAGCGCGGCCACCGCGTTGGCAAAACGTGCGCCGTCCATATGGACCTTCAGGCCATGCTCCTGCGCGATGCGGCTGATGCCGCTGATCTCGCCCTTTTGGTAGACCGTGCCCATCTCCGTGGACTGGGTCAGCGTGACCACCTTGGGCCGTGGGTAGTGCACATCGGTGCGGCGGGTGATGACTTCCAACACACCGGCCGAGGTGAGCTTGCCGTGGCGGTGTGGCGCCGACAGCAGCTTGGAGCCGTTGGAAAAGAATTCGGGGGCGCCGCACTCGTCCGTCTCCACGTGCGCCGTGTCGCTGCAAATAACGGCCTGGTAAGACTGGCACAACGAAGCCAGCGCAATCGAATTGGCCGCCGTGCCGTTGAAGACGAAGAACACTTCAGCGTCCGCCTCGAACACCTCGCGCAGCCGGTCGCAGGCCAGGCGTGTGGCGTCGTCATTGCCGTAGGACGCGGCAAAACCCGTGTTGGCCGCGGCAAAGGCCTGCATGGCCTCGGGGCAGATGCCGGAGGTGTTGTCGCTGGCGAATTGCAGGTAGTAGCCGGGGTGCAGGGGGGTGGCGGTGGTCATGGTGGCGTGGGCGGTGTAAGATTGGATTAGCGGATATTTCCGGTATATCGAACAAAAATCCATTTTACCGACCAAAACCACCATGGCGCAAGTCCCCTCCTCCATTCCCCTCACCGACGGCCCACCGGCCGTCGGCTCCAAGCTGCAGGAGATCCGCAAGGCGCAACAACTCTCGCTGGACGAACTATCCAAGCGCGCGGGGGTGTCCAAATCCATGTTGTCCGAGGTGGAGCGCAATCAAGCCAACCCCACGGTGGGCGTGTTGTGGCGCCTGGCTACCGCACTGGGTATCAACCTGACCGACCTGCTGGCCGGTGGCGTGGCCGACAAGGCCGCCCCCACGGTAGAACTGGTGGCCGCGCACAGCATCCCCGTCACCACCAGCAACGACGGCAAGTGCACGCTGCGCATCCTGGGGCCCATTGCGCTGGCCGGCAAGGTGGAGTGGTATGAGCTGGCGGTGGAGGCCGGTGGTGTGCTGGCGTCCGAACCGCACGAGGCGGGGGCCAAGGAACATTTGTCAGTACTGAGCGGCACGCTTACCGTGCAAGCGGCCGACAGCAGCAAGGTGCTGAAAGCGGGCGACAGCGCACGCTACGCGGTGGACGTGCAACACGCGATTCGCAATACCGGCAAGGGTCTGGCCAAGGCGCTGCTGGTGGTGGAATACCTGAGCTAAAAACAAGCCAAAGTGGCCTCCAGACCCCGCAGAATATGCGCAAGCAGCTATTAAAACAGTAGCTAACCGGCCTGCGCCGCCGCTTCGTGGGCTCTGACTGTCCACTCCACCGGGGGCTTCCACGTGGCGCACCAGGCCAGCACCTGGTCGGCCGGCATGGGGCGCGCAATCTCATAGCCCTGGCCCAGGTGGCAGCCCAGTTCAATCAGGCGCTGGCCGTGGGCCACACTCTCCACGCCCTCGGCAATCACCTCACGATGGAAGGCTGCGGCCAGCCCGATCACGCCGTTGACGATGGACAGGTCGTTCTGGTCGTCCAGCATGTCGCGCACAAAACTGCGGTCGATCTTGAGCACTTCCACCGGCAAATGGCGCAGGTAGGTGAGCGAGGAGTAACCGGTGCCAAAGTCGTCAATCGCAAAACGCACACCCAGGCGGTGGCAATCTTGCAAGGTGGTGGTAATTGAGTTCAGGTCGCTCAGCGCGCTGGTCTCCAGCACCTCCAGCTCCACATGGCTGGGGTCCACCGCGGGGTGTTTGGCCAAAAGCCCAGCCAGGTGGTGGGCAAAGTCCGGGTGCTGCAGTTGCCGCGCCGCAATGTTGATGCTCACCGGCAGCGTCAGGCCTTGCGCGTTCCACACGCCCATTTGCCGCAACGCGTCATTCACCACCCAGGCACCCAGGGCCTCACTCAGCGGGTGTTTCTCGATGGAAGGCAGAAACGCATCGGGCGACAGCAGCCCTTTTTGGGGATGCTGCCAGCGGATCAGCGCTTCCACCCCCACGATGGCACCGGTACGCATGTTCACCTTGGGCTGGTAGTGCAACACAAACTCGCGCTGGGCAATGCCCAGTGCAATCAGCTCCTGCAGCAGGCTGCGGCTCTTGACCTCGGCGTCCTGGGCGGAGTCAAACATGTGGAAGCGGTTTTTGCCACTTTGTTTGGCCTCGTACATGGCCTGGTCGGCGTGGCGCATCAGCTGCTCGGCCTCGGCGTTGTCCTGCGGGTACATGGTGACGCCGATGCTGGCGGTCACCTTCAGATCGCGCCCCTCGATGTGCACCGGCTCCGAGCAGGCCAGCAACACACGTGTGACCATCTGGATGCAATCCTGGATGTTTTCCACATTGGTCAGCACTGCCACAAACTCATCGCCGCCCATGCGGGCCAGGGTGTCCACATCGCGCAGCGCAGCCTGCATGCGCCGCGACACGGCCACCAGCAAGGCGTCGCCCGCCTCGTGGCCAAACTGGTCGTTCACCGCCTTGAAGCCGTCCAGGTCCAGGTAGAGCACCGCCAGGCTCCGGCCATGGCGCTGGCACATGGTCATGGCCTGGTGCAGGCGGTCTGACAGCAGCAGGCGGTTGGGCAAATCAGTCAGCGCATCAAAGTGGGCGCCGTGCTCCAGCTCTTCCTGCTGCAGCTTGAGCACGGTCACATCGGAGAACAGCGCCACGTAATTGCGCACCTTGCCCGAGCTGCCCCGCACCTTGCTCACCGTGAGCCAAGCCGAGTAGGCCTCGCCATCTTTGCGGCGGCTCCACATCTCGCCCTTCCACTCGCCCTGCCGCAGCAGCGCGCGGCGCAAGTTCTGGAACACCTCCGGCCCCTGCCGGCTGGAACGGAACATACCGGGGTCGTTGCCCAAAACATCTTCGCGGCTGTAGCCCGTGATGCGGGTGAACGCCTCATTCACTTCCACAATCAGGCCGGCCCGGTCGGTGATCATGATGCCCTCACCCGTGTTGTTGAACACGCTGGCGGTGAGCCGCAATTGCCGGGTGGCCATCTTCTGGGCGGTGATGTCGCGGGCAATTTTGGAGGCCCCAATCAGTTGGCCAAAGCTGTTGCGAATCGGCGAGATGGTGACGGAGACATTGATCTCGCGCCCGTCCTTGCAAACACGCACCGTTTCAAAGTGTTCGACCCCATCACCGCGCCGAATTTTCTCCAGAATGACGGCCTCTTCCCCCAGCCGCTCTGTAGGTAACAGCCGCAGAATGGGCTGGCCAATCATCTCGGCGGCCGCGTAGCCAAACATGCGTTCGGCTCCCGGGTTCCAACTGGTGATGATGCCGTCCAGGGACTTGCCGACGATGGCCTCGTCGGTGGAATGGATGATGGCCTCAGAACGGCGCGAGAGCGTCAGGGCGCGCATCAGCGCGGAGCTCATGGCCAAGCTGACGATGGACAGCAATACGGCCAAGGCGGCGAAGATGGCGGTGTGCCGCCGCCAGGGTGCCAGCAGGTCCTCTTTGCTGGCGCTGACGTACACCACCAGCGGGTAGTCGTCGACCCGCGAGAAAGTGACCAGCCGTGGCCGGTTGTCAAACAGGCTGACCGCAGATTCATACACCCCCTTGGCCATCACGCTCATGTAATTGCCCCAGGCCTGGCCTTTGGCAATCGACTGGCCAATCGTCTTGGGGTCCATGGGGCTGCGAAACAACACCGTGCCATCAGTGCGCACCATGCCAATCGTGCCCGCCGGTTTTATGCGCTCGGCGTCAAACACACTGTCGATACGCTCCAGCTCAATGATCACCAGCACCAGCGCAACATCACCACCAGCGCGGTCCACCGGGGCCGAGATGGGGATCACCCACTTTTTGTTGACGCGCCCCACAAGGGGCTGCCCGATGAACAGGCCACGGGTTGTCGGGTCGCGCTGGGCCAGAAAATAATCGCGGTCCGCCACGTTGACGTTTTGCCCCTGCCCCTGGTCAGGCAGAAAACGAATTGTCCCGCTGTGGGTGATCAGGCGCACATCGAGCAGTCCATTCGAAGCTTTGCGCAACTTGTCGACCTGGGCAATGAAATCGGAGCTTTTGGAGGGGTCCTGGTTGGGGTGGTCGGCCATCCAGTGGCTGGTGACGATGAGCAGCGACTCCGCCTGCTTGAACAGGCTGTGGGTCTGTGCCTGCACAGCGACGGTAAGCTGCTGCAGCACCCGGGTGTTGGAGCTGATGGTGTTGGTGTACTCCCACCAGGACCAGAACCCGACAAACCCCCAAATGCAAATCAGCAGCCCACCCAGGAGCCCAATGACTTCACGGTGGTTGTGTGCGCCCAAACGCTGAATCAATCGTTGCCAGATCGGTTTCACAAGGCTTTTCCCGCAGGGGGTTGAGAGGCCAATTGGTCCGTTTGGCAGGTTGCCCTGCCGTCACGTCCATTCTGCGGGGGTGTCCCCCCACATGCCTATCCCCCAAACGGGTGAATTTGCGCCCCTTTACCAAACTTGTTACCAGGGCACGGTGGCAAAGCGCGCCACCAGAAAGTCCAGCAACGCCCGCACCGCCGGCGACAAATGTTTGCGCGAGGGGTAGAGCGCGTAGATCGCCATGTCCGGCAACGCCCAGTCGGGCAGCACCACCTGCAAGCGGCCGTCGGCCAGGTGCGGACTGGCCAGGTAGGTGGGCTGCAGGGCCACGCCGCCGCTGGCCAGGGCCGCACACATCAGCGCCGTGGCCTCGTTGGCGCTGAAGTGGCTGCCTACGCGCACCTCCGCATGCTCGTCACCCTGTTGCAGCTTCCACACACTTTTGCCAAAGTTGGCATAGCTCAGGCAGCGGTGGGCGGCCAAGTCGGCCGGCTGCTGCGGTGTGCCGTGCTGCGCCAGATACGCGGGCGACGCCACCAGCACGGAGGTACAGGGCGCCAGCATGCGGCCGATGAGCGCCGGATCCGGCTCCGCGCTGATGCGGATGGCCAGGTCGATGCGCGCCTCCACCAGGTTGAGCGCGCCTTCGCTGGCGTTGAGGTCGATCTTGAGCTGCGGGTGCTGCGCCAAAAAGTCTGCCACCGCCGCCGCCAGCTGGGCGTAGGCAAACGACATGCTGCAGGTGATGCGCAGCTGGCCACGCAGCGCACTGCCGTGGTGGCTGGTTTCCTCTTCCACGTTTTCCACCAGCGCCAGCATCTGCTGGCTGCGGCGTAGGCAACTTTCACCCGCATCGGTCAGCGTCACGCTGCGCGTGGTGCGCTGCAGCAGCCGCGCGCCCAGCCACTGCTCCAGCTCGCCCACATACCGCGTGACCATGGCACGCGACATGTCCAGCTTGTCAGCCGTAGCGCTGAAACTGCCGCTTTGGGCCACCTCCACAAACACCTGCATGGCAGTTAGTCGGTCCATGATTTGCGCATTTTATGAAACAGTTATGCGCGAATTATCAGGTTTATCTGCGCGATTATTGAAACTAAAGTTCACTCCACCGCTGACGGGATGTTCTCACAGCGTCCCATCCACCTTCAGGAGTTCCCCATGATCCGCACCACCGTTATTGCCGCCTCTCTGGCCATCGCCTTTGTATCTGCCCACGCGCAGCAGCCGCTCACCGTCAAGGTTTACAACGCCGACGGCAACAGCTTCAACGTCAACTCCACCCTGGTCTACGGCCAGAAAGACGCCATCGTCATCGACGCCGGCTTCACCCGCGCCGACGCCCTGCGCATTGCCGCCAATGTGCTGGACAGCGGCAAGCAGCTCACCACCATCTACGTGAGCCAGGCCGACCCCGACTACTACTTTGGCGTGGAAGCGCTGAAAGAAGTATTCCCCCAGGCTGACGTGGTGACCACGCCTGCCGTGTTGGCGAAGCTGTCGCCCAAGCTGTCCGGCAAGGTCGCGTTCTGGGGCCCCAAGATGGGCGCCAACGCACCGCGCAAACCCGTGGTGCCCCGCGCACTGGAAGGCACCACGCTGACGCTGGAAGGCCAGACCATCGAGATCCGCGGCACGCAGGGTCTGCTGGCCCACCGCCCCTACGCCTGGATTCCGTCCATCCAAGCCATCGTGGGCAACATCGGCGTGTTCGGCAACATGCATGTCTGGACGGCCGACACGCAGACAGCCGCCGAGCGCGCCGCCTGGGTAGCCCAGCTGGACGAGATGGCGGCACTGAAGCCCACGCTGGTGATCCCCGGCCACATGAAGGCCGGCACCCAGGTGGACGCCAGTGCCATCACCTTCACCAAGGACTATCTGCAGACATTTGAGAAAACCCTGGCCGCGAATAAAACCAGCGCCACGCTGATCCCGGCCATGAAGCAGGCCTACCCCGCCTTGACAGACGGTGCCCTATCGCTGGACATTGGCGCCAAAGTCAACACTGGCGAAATGAAGTGGTAAACCCAGCCACCATGCAGTAACGCAGGCATGCCGCTTGCGCCCAGGAGCCCACCATGACCATGCTTCACCAAGTTTTGCAAGACCTGCACGCAGGGCGCTGGAACGCTGCACACGACCTGGTGCAAAAAGATAGCTCCATGCTGGGCGCGTGGTTGCACGGCATCCTGCACCTGCAGGAGGGCGATCTGGAAGACGCAGAGAACTGGTACGACCGCGCCAACCGCCACTTCCGCAGCCGTGGCACGCTGGAAGAAGAACTGGCGCTGTTTGAAACAGCACTTGCACAACACCCCACACCCTGACCCCGAAAGGCACACATCCATGTCAACCCAAGTCACCTATTTGTTCGACCCCCTGTGCGGCTGGTGTTACGGCGCCGCCCCTGCCATCCAGCAGCTGGCGCAAGACGCATCGGTCTCGCTGGCGCTGGCGCCCACCGGCATGTTCTCTGGCGGCGGGCGCACCATGGATGCGGCGTTTGCCGACTACGCCTGGTCCAACGACCAGCGCATTGCCAAGCTCACCGGCCAGCGATTCACCGAGGCCTACCGCGCCAACGTGCTGGGCAAGCTGGGCAGCCGCTTTGACTCCACCACCAGCACACTGGCGCTCTGCGCCGTGGCGCTGACGGAGCCAGCCCGAGAGCTGGAAGCGCTGAAGGTGCTGCAAGAGGCGCGTTATGTGCAGGGCCTGGACACGGCCGATGTGGAGGTGGTGGTGCAGCTGCTGCGCACGCTGGGCCTGGCCACAGCGGCCAAGCGCTTGCTGAACCCCGATGCCGACTTGCACGAAGCCCACGCCACCCGTGTGCAGGCCGCACAGCGCCTGATGCGCCAGCACCGCGCGCAAGGCGTGCCGGCACTGGTGGTGCACAGCGCCGCGGGCGACCGGCTGCTGCAGGGCAATGCCTTGTACGGCAGTGTGGAGAATTTGCGGGCGGCATTGGCCCAGGCTTAGGGCCACACCGCCTGCCGCGTCATGCGCGCGTCGGCACATTGAAAACCTGGCGCGCCTGCAGCGCACGTTCGCGCGCGTGGCAGCCTTCCAGGTGGTCATTCACCAGGCCCATGGCCTGCATGAAGGCGTACATGGTGGTGGGCCCGACAAAACTCCAACCGCGTTTGCGCAGGTCTTTGGACAGGGCAATGGATTCGGGCGAGGTGGTCACGCCGCTCAGGGTCTGGCGTGTGATCTGGCTGGGGCGCGTAGTGGCCTCGGGCTCGAAGCGCCAGAAATAGGTGGCCAGCGAGCCAAACTCCTGGCGCAACTCCATCGCCTTCTGCGCGTTGTTGATGGTGGAGACAATCTTGCCGCGGTGGCGCACGATGCCGGCGTCCAGCACCAGGCGCTTCACATCGGCGTCGTCAAACGTGGCCACCTTGTCCATGTCAAAACCGGCAAAGGCCGCGCGAAAACCCTCGCGTTTGTTCAGGATGGTGAGCCAGCTCAGGCCTGCCTGAAACCCTTCCAGGCAAATCTTTTCGAACAGGCGCGTGTCGCTGCTGACCGGAAAACCCCACTCGTGGTCGTGGTAGTGCTGGTAGTGCGGTGTGGCACGGCACCACACGCAGCGGGTGACCTGGGTGTCGTCGGCAAACAGGCCGGTAGGCGCAGTGGTGTCGTCAAGCATGGAAGGGCTCCCTGTTCAAAATGCAAATACTGTTTTTAAGAACAGTATATTGCAGCTTCGACGCAGCACCTTCCGTGCCTGACTGCGGCGCAGCGCTTACATGGCTTTGTAAAGGATGTAGTCCGCCTGGTACTGCACCACTTGCTGGGCACCTTCGTTGGCCTGGGCGCACGCGGCCTTGGGGGCAATGCCACCCACGGTGGCCACGCGCTGGATGTAGCTCACGCCTTGCATGGCGCCCATGCCCGTGGCGGGGTTGGCTTTCACCAGTTGCAGCGGAATGTTGGCGTCGCCATTGGGGGCCACGGCCACTTGGGTTGCGGTCACTTTGGAGCCGTCGGTGCTCTCCCAGGTGGCGGGCGGGCCGTAGTACTTGCCCACTGTCTTGCCGCTGCGGTCCTTCAGGCCGGCGGCTGGCCCCACAAACACCCATTCAAACTGGCCGGCCATGTCTTTCTTGGCGCGGCACTGGTAGGTAATGTCGCCTGCGGCGGCTGTTTCCATGGCCACGGTGTGGCCTGTGGGCACCTTCACGGCGGCGGGCAGGCTGTCTTGGTTAAACGGTGCGCGCATGGGCTGGTTGGCACAGGCGGCCAGACCAGCAACGAGCAAGAGGGACAAGGCGGTACGTGTTTTCATGGTTCTACTTTCTGGGGGTGGAGGAAATGGGGGAAATGGGAGGTGCGGGCGATACGGAAGCGAGGTAGGCCACCATGTCGTCGCGGTCTTGGGGCATGTCCAGGCGGTAGTTCATGTCCTGCCCGGGCACCACGGTTTCGGGGTTGGTCAGCCAAGCCTTGAGTTGGGGCACATCCCACACATGGGTGGCCGCGGCCATGGCCTCGGAATAAAAATAGCCATTGGCCTTGCCCGCCGCGCGGCCCAGCACACCACGCAAAGCGGGCCCCGCGCGGTTGGCGTCCAGGCTGTGACAGGCTGTGCAGCGGCTCTCAAACAGCGCCTGCCCGCGCGCCACCGACTGGGCCTGGGCTGCAATGCCAAGACCCAACAAGCCCAGCAGCAAACCCACAGGCCATCGCATGCGGCCGCTCACGCACCAAAAGACAAAGCGCCCACAGGCCACATGCCCGTACGGCCCATGCAAGCACTGCGTGAAGCCTGGGCAGAAACCGCAGTCGAGGGGTGAATCAGGGGCGCCATGGTGTTGTCCTTTGCATCGGTAAGGGCGGAAACGAGGGAGACCGTAGGGCACGAAAAAAACCGTCCCACGCTGCCAATACGCAGTCCGCGCCCCACTGGATTCAGATTGCCCCCGCGCCACAGTCGGGCATTCCCTGGCTGAATCCGGCGGCGCCCGCATTGCGTACCCAGTACAAGCCCTGTTGGCTTGCAACCCTGGTAATTCAGCATGTTTTTGCCCTCTAGCCCCGGTACAACCAGCGCGAGCAGCTCCTCTTTTCATAGCAAGCTACGCAGCTTTGTGCGCAAGCCGCAGCGCCCCACTGCGGTACCACGCATGCCAGACAATGGCAGCATGACCACCGACAACCACGACGCCCTGCTCATCGTCCTGCTGGACCGCATTGCCCACCAGGACGAAGCCGCACTGAAAGCCCTGTACGACCAGTGCGCCAGCAAACTCTATGGCCTGGCCCTGCGCGTGGTGCCCCAGCGCGAGCTGGCCGAAGACGTGTTGCAGGAGGCGTTTTTGACCGTATGGCGATCGGCCGCCGACTACCGCGCCTCTTTAAGCCCCCCCATGGCCTGGCTGGGCCTGATCGTGCGCAGCCGTGGCCTGGACATGTTGCGCCGCCGCGCTGCCGAGCGCAGCCACCTCACCGACGAGCTGGACGAGGTATTGGCCGACACCCTGCCTGGCGACGGCCCCACCCCCATGGACACCGCGCAAGCCAGCGAACAGGCCTGGGCCCTGCACCAATGCCTGGGCAAGCTGGAAAACAAACAACGCGAGGTGGTGAGCCTGGCCTATGTGCGCGACCTGAGCCACAGCGAGCTAGCCCAGCAACTCAGCCTGCCACTGGGCACGGTCAAAACCTGGATCCGCCGCGGGCTGGACCAACTGCGCCTGTGCATGGCGCGCTTTGCCTAAGGAGCCCGGCATGAACCTGATGCAACACCCCGAACTGCTGGACCGCCTGGCCAGCAGCTACGCCCTGGGCACCCTGCGCGGTGGCGCCCGCCGCCGCTTTGAAGCCCTGGCCCGCGAACAAGCCCCCGTGCGCGCCGCCGCCCTCATCTGGCAAAGCCGCCTGGCCAGTCTGAACGAACTGCAACCGCAGGCCCAGCCCAGCGGCGCGGTGTGGACGCGCATTGACAACCTGGTGCAGGGCGAAAAGCAAAGTGCGGTGCAGCAAGCCGTGCGTGCGCAAGCCGCTGCTGCGGCCGAAGCCACGGGCCTGGGCGGCTGGCTGCGCAGCCTGACCGTGTGGCGCACCGCCACCGCAGCGGGCGCCTTCGCCACCATCGCCGCCGTGTCGGTGGGCATTGGCATGCGCGAGGAACTGGGCGGCGAAATTGCCCGCCTGCAGACGCAGCTGCAAAGCGCGCCGCAAATCGAATACGTGGCCGTGCTGGCCGACGACAAGGCCGCCGCGTCCATGCTCGTCACCTTCGACCCCAAGGCCAAAAAGCTCACCCTGCAACGCGTGGGCGCCTACCAAGAGGCCGGCGACCGCTCCCTGCAACTCTGGGCCCTGCCTCCCTCCGGCGGCCCCAAGTCACTCGGCGTGCTGGGCAGCGACAAGCTGCTGCGCCTGACCGCCGGTGAGAGCGATGTGCGCGAAGTACCCACTCTGGCCATCAGCCTGGAGCCCAAGGGCGGCGTGCCCAGCGAGACTGGGCCGACCGGGCCGGTGCTGTTCAAGGGGGCGTTGATTCAGAAGATGCTGTGAGGCGAGTCAGAAGGCGTCTTTCTTGAAGCGGGGGATGTCTTTCACCAGCGCCTTCAGCAGGGTTGCCCGCTGCACCACGAATGCGGCAATGCGCTGCACGGTCTCCCGCTCGTCATCGGCGTAGGCGGGGTCTTGCGCTTGCAACGGTGCTTGCGCCAGCGCGCTGGAGCAAATGTTGTCGAGCTCGCGGGCAAAAAATGCTCGGCTGATGCCACAGCGCTCGCAAAAATCCGCCAGGGCAAAAGACTTCACGGCGTCCAGCTCAAACACATCGCCAAACGCCATCGCCAGGGAATGCTCCAGCTTGGCCGGGTCGTACTGCATCACACTTACCAAGTCATACAGCTGCGCCACATTGAGCCCGGCGCGGCCCACGTGGAAGGAAATGTTTTTGCCATGCGCATCGCTATTGCCCAAGAGCAAGGTGGAGGCCACCCACAGCACCAGGCGCTGTAGGCCGGCCGCTGGTGTCTCCAGGTGCGCCCGGGTGGCGAAGATTTTTTCAAAGCTCGCGCCATCCCGGATGTGGGCCACATCTTTGCCATTGCCCAGGTTACGCTCGTACTTGGCCGCCACCGACAAGTCAGCGGCCTGGCAGCCGTCAATGATGTGAAGGCGCTGCTGCACATCCATGGCCAGAGTCTGTCCGGTAGGCACACCGTCGGGCGCCAAGACTTGCACTGGCTGGGCGTGTTGTGTCGCCTGGCGGTCAAATCGCTGGATGGACAGCACCGGGGAAGGCACCCGCAGGATGTTCACCTGCGCCACATGGCTTTGCCGGTAGCGCTGCAGGCTGATGCGTGCAAGCAGTTGCATGCAGAAGTGCTCGTTGGCTACCATGTGCACCAAGTCCGCGTTCACCGGCTCCGGTTTCAAGATGTGGGTGGACGACAGCGCGCCCTCCGCCAAATACCAGCGCCCCAGGTGCTGGTGCACCAGGAGCTTGTCCTGAAACCCAGCCACCGACATGCGCACCTTGCTATCCCATACCGTGAACGGCACCTGGTTGCGGCGGGCGATGCGCTCTTGCAGTTCGTCAGGCGTGATCTCGCGAGCCGTGGGCGTGAGCGACGTTGGCGTCTGCCCGGCTGGCAGAAACGTGAGGCCGCCGGTGGTCTCACGGCCCAGGTACCGAATGAGACCAAAGATATTGTTCTTCTGGATGTTGCTGTGCACAGACGCCACATCCAGTGCCCGTCCCTCGGGCAGCAGGTTTTCCAAAAAGCGTCGAATGGCGTGGGTGTCCGCAGCCTGCCCCCAGGGCAAGTGGGGCGAGAGTGCATACCCCTCTGCCGAATTTTGCCAAGCCTGCGTGTATTGCAGGTGGTAGCGGTCCGCGTTTCTGTCCAAGCCCAGGCGGGCCACATGGGCACCACCAGCGTAGATGTCGAGCGCGTAATCGAGGTCCTGAAAATCCAGGTCACTGGTGCTCATGACGCGACCTCCTGCGGCGCTTGCAGCTGCTGCATGGCAGGCTCCAGCGCCGCCACCTGCCGCGCCGTGAAGGCCATCAGGTGCACGCCCAGCCCCTGCAAAATCAGCAGCAATTTGTCCAAGGTGACGGGCTTGCCGTTCTCCAGACGCGACAGCACGTCGGAAGACACGCCACACAAGGCCGCAGCATCGTCAATGCGCAAGCCATGCAGCGCCCGCTGGTTGCGCACCAGCTTGCCCAGCGCGGCAATGTCGCTGATGCGGGGCGAGGTGTCCGGGTCAACGGTAGGAAGTTTTCGGGACATTGTTTCGCTTTAACGGAATTAATGAGGCTTCGCTGTATTTTGACCTATTAGTTACGGAAAACCGAAACAATTAAGTCTAACAGCCTATTTTGATCGTTTATTTCGTTATTCCGAAACTAATCGAGCAAACCCGGTATGCCACCATTGCAGTGCAAAATTTGGTCGATATTGAGCTCTATCCCTCGTGGAATATGCGCGAACAGCTACTGAATTTATAGCAAATTCTTGTCATTGATCTTGATCGGGAGGTGTGGGCGCGCAGAGCCGGGGCTATGGACCCCCGCCTCATACTGTCAAATGCCCAGAAATCGGCGGGGACCCATAGCCCCAGCTCTGCGGGTGAGGTTGTTGTGGCTCACCCGATTGGGGGATGGGCAAGCAGATGTGGGAGCGTCAAAATCACTCTGGACGGCCACTCATCGAACTTAAAAGATAGAACCCATTGAACATGTCAAAAGCACTTGCCTCCTTTGAAGGCTCCATAAAAGACGCGGAAGATCTGCTGGCGCACTTTGATGCAATGCCGAAGCCTCCACCAGACAACGCGGAAGTTCTCAAACGAGCTGGGCTGGTCATGGCACTGACTGCATGGGAAACATACGTCGAAGATCGAGTGCGGGAAGAAGTTGAGAAACGCCTCCAAGTGGTGCGCGGCAGCTATGTAGGAATGTTCGTTGCCAAACGGCTGGAAGATGAGCTGAAGCGTTTTCACAACCCAACCGCCGAAAAGACAAAGAAGCTTTTTCACGATTTCTTGGAAGTTGATGTTGCAGCAGGGTGGGAATGGGCCAACTACGACAGCGCAAAAGCAAAAAAGACACTCGACGATCTCATTTCAAAGCGCGGTGACGCAGTGCACCGCTCCAAAGCATCGATGCCGGGAACGCCACCTGGGCCACACTTGGTCAAACGCGAGGAACTCGAAAAAGCGATTCGTTTTCTCAAAAGCCTGGTTACAGCAACTGATAAAGCGCTACTCACAGCGTAAGCCACTGATAGGCCACTCCGAACGCACGTACGCATACTAAATGGCAAACCGAATGCCGATGAGCATGAAACACCTACTCTGGATTGACTGCACCGCCGGTGCGCTTGCCGGTGTCGCCATGCTATTACTGCTGGACTGGCTTGCCGCGCTGTACGGCATGCCCACAGAGCTCTTGGTATTTATTGGCGTCGCCAACGTGCTCTATGCGAGCTACTCGTTGTCACTGGCCATCCGCCGCACACGCACCCAACTGTTGCTCAACGCTCTGATCATCGCCAACGGCGTTTGGGCGCTGGTGTGCGTGGGGCTGGCCGTGCGCTGGGCTGGAACGGCCACACTGTTTGGCATGGCGCACCTGCTGGCCGAGGCTTTGTTTGTGGGCAGGCTGGCGAGCCTGGAGTGGAAGTGGCGTGGGTTGCTTTTGGCACCTGGCCGCTAAGCGCCAGGCACCACTCCCCGCACGGTCAGCTGCGCCGCCGTGGCGCAACGTCCAGCTGAAACGTCACCTTCGCGGGTGCGCCCGACACATTCACCTGCAGCGGCGTTTTCTCCACCAGCTGCGCGGCGTGCCAAACCTTGATGCTGGCGGCGCCCTCCGGCACCTCCTCCAACACAGCCACACCCTCGGCATTGGTTTTCACCGTCCAGGGTGACTCCGCCACGTAGATGGCGCCGCCCATGCGGCTGTGAATAAAGCAGCCCAGCAGGGCTGCGCCGATGGCGCCGGGTTTGTCCATGGTGAAGACGGCGGCGCTGGCGGGCTTGCCGTCTGCCTTGCCTTCCAGCAAGGCGGATTGCCCGTCTGACGCGCCCACCGCAGCGCCAGCCGTGCCCACACGCACATGGTGGTTCCACGGGTCGCTATTGATGAAACGCACGCGGGCGCCCACGGCCACCACGGTGACGGCGGGTGCAAACTGCTGCTTCTCTTGGTTAATGACCGCGCTGTTGGGCAGCGGTGTTTTGGGCTGGCCTTTGGCGCTGGGGGTGACGATCACCACGACATCGGGGGTGGGTTTGCCATCGCGGTCCAGCACCAGCACCTCCAGCGTGCCGGCCGCAGCGGCCCCGCTGGCGGCCAGGACCCAGGCCGCGCAGGTGGCGGCCATGCTCACAGTTAAACGCATGGTGTGGTGCTCACTTGGCGGTGATGACATCGCGGTGCATGGGCGCCAGGCGGGCCAGCAGCTGGTTTTGCGTGGCAAACGGGATGTTGCGCACGTCCATGGCCACCTGCAGCACTTCCACCAGCGCGTTGAACTGCGCCTTGTTGATTTCCATGCCCGCGTGGGCGGCCTTCATGTCGGCGCCCTGGTATTTGCAGGGGCCGCCGCTCACCACACAAAACTGGTCCACCAGCTGCTCTTGCAGGTACGACGATTTGGTGTCTTTGAACTGCACACCAATACGCGGGTCGGCCTTGAGGCCGGCCACAAACACTTCCATCAATGCCTGCAGGCCAGGCTTGGCGCCCAGGGCTTGGTAGAGCGTGTCGTTTTGCGCAGGAGCGTTGCTTTGCGCCATGGCGGGGGCGGTGGTCAGGCCCAGGGTGGCCAGGGCGAGTGTGATGAGGAGGTGTTTCATGTCAGATCCTTGCTGTGTTTCAAATCAAAACGCCACTTGGGCCGAGAGGTAGTAGCCGGATTGGCTGCGGTTGGCGGTGACGCCGGGCAACACGCGGCCCAAATCCACATAGGCCAGGGTGATGGAGGTGTTTTTGTTGGGCGCCCAGGCCACAAAGAGGTCTTTCCAGGCGTCTTCCTGCAAGCCTTCGCCCAGGCCGGCGGACTGGCCTAGTGCGCGCAGGTTGTTGGGCTTGGCGCGGTACTCGGCGCCGATGGCCAGGTTCTTGCTCAGCAGGTAGGCGACCGACACCTCGGGTACCCAGCTGCCTTCGTTGGTGCCCGGCGCTTTGCTGCCAAATCCGACCAGGCCGTTCTGGTTGGCGTTGGTATAGCGCAACGTGCCGTTGACCAGCAGGCTTTGGCCCAAAAACAGCTTGGTGGCGCTCACATAAAAGTCGGTGCCTGTGGTCTTGGCCCCCAAGAAGTCCAGCACCGGCTTGATGGAGCCCGCATCCACCGACTTTTGCTGCACGCCCACGGCGATCTGGGGCATCCAGCTGTCGCTGTCCAGCACGGCGTCGCCGGCCACTTTCACCTTCACGCCCAGCACGTCCATCTTCACGCGCTGGCCGTTTTGCACCGCAAAACCCAGGCCGTTCAGCGCGGTGACAGGCGAAGCGTCAAAGTCTTGCCGCGCCAGCGAGATTTCCAGCCGGTCGTTAAAGGCAAAGGCCACGCCCATGGTGTTGAGGCTGTAGTCCTGCGTGGTGGCGCGGCTGACGTGGGCGGACACACCCATCTCGCCCTCGGTGGCGTTGGTGCCAATCACGGCCCAGGGCGTCAGGCCCCCGCCGGCGGCGCCATCTATGGAGCTGACGCCCCCGGTGAGCAGGAGTTTGCCGGTGTCGGCAGAGGCCAGGCCGCTGCACAGGCTGGCGGCGCTGACCAGCAATGCGATGCGAAGGTGGTTCATGGGTTTTCCAATCGAAATGGTGGTGAACATGCCGCCCCAGGGAAAGTGTTGCGACTTGTTACAGGTACGCAGACCGCCGCCGCTTGGATTCAACTCAATTGAAAAAATTTTCGGCTACCCTCCAAGCTGCTTTTCGGGAGCCCGCGTGAAAACATCAAAAATCATCATCGCCTGCGGCCTGGCCGCGTCCTCTTGGGCCGCGCTGGCCCTGCAAATCACCAGCCTGTCCCCCCAGGGTGAAGTCGCCCAGGTGCGCCAGCTGGTGGCCAAATTTGACGAAAGTGCCGTCAACTTTGGCGACCCCAAGGCCGAAGCCCCGCTGACGCTGAGCTGCAGCGACGCCCAGGTGACCCAGGGCACCGGCCGCTGGGTGAACGACCGGGTGTGGGCGTTTGACTTTGAGAACGACCTGCCACCCGGCATCAGCTGCACCGTGCAGGCCAAAGCAGGCTTCAAATCGCCCAAAGGCGCAGATCTGACGGGCGCGAGCAGCTACAAATTTAATAGCGGTGGCCCGTTTGTGCAGAGCATTCGCCCCTACTCAGGCAACCGCATTGACGAAGAGCAGTTTTTCACCCTGCGCCTGAACGGCGCGGCCACGCTGGAGAGCGTGCAGGCCAATGTGTGGTGCGCAGTGGAGGGCCTGGGTGAACGCGTGGCGGTGCGCCTGCTGAGCGGCAAGGAGCGCGACGGCCTGTTGCAAGCCCAGGGCATGGAGCACGAGGCCAAAGCCAACCCGCTGTCCATCGTGACGCTGGCGTGCAATCGCAAGCTGTCCTCGTCGGCCAAGGTGCAAATTGTGTTTGGCAAAGGCGTGGCTACGCCCGCGCGTGGTGGCACCGCCACGGGCGTGCCCAACAGCGTGGAAAAACGCTTTAACTTCCAGGTGCGCGAGCCGTTTGCCGCCACCTTTAGCTGCGAACGCGAAAACGCGCAGAGCGCCTGCCTGCCGATTCGCCCAATGACGCTGAACTTCAACGCGCCAGTGCCGGTGAAGCTGCTGCAAGGCATCCGCCTGGTGGGTGGCAAAGAGAGCTTCAAGCCCAACCTGGGGGAGAACGAAGATGAGGATGGCGTGGTCAACGGCATCAGCTTCGCGGCGCCACTGCCCGAGCAAACGCCGTTCACCATCGAGCTGCCCAAAAACTTCAAAGACGCCTCGGGCCGCACGCTGCGCAATGCAGACAGCTTTCCGCTCAAGACGGCCACCGCCGCCATGCCACCGCTGGCCAAGTTTGCAGCGTCGCCCTTTGGCATCGTGGAGCGTTTTGCCGAACCCAATGGCGTGGCGCTGCTGCCGGTGACGCTGCGCAATGTGGAAGTTGCCCTGAATGTGAAGGGGCTGAACACCGAACAGGCCAAAGCCGCCGCGCCCAAAGCACCGGCCGGCAAGGTCAGCACCTTCCAGCCCGGTACCGACGCCGACATCATTGCCTGGTGGCGCAAGCTGCAGCGGTATGACAGCTACACCGTGACACGCAAACAGGCCGCGGCCGATGTGCAGGGCCCCCTGCCCAAGGTCGTGAGTGATATGGACACGCACTATGTGCAGACGCGCATGGTGTCGCTCTTGCAGGGCCGCCCCAACGTGAAGACGCTGGACCTGCCCAAACCCGAAAACAAGGACCCGCGCCCGTTTGAGGTGGTGGGCATTCCGCTCACCCCCGGCTTCCATGTGGTGGAGATTGCCTCGCAAAAGCTGGGCACCAGCCTGCTGGACGAACGCCACGGCGACGGCCGCACCATGTATGTGCGCACTTCGGCCCTGGTCACCAACCTGGGCGTGCACTTCAAGCTGGGGCGCGAGAACGCGCTGGCCTGGGTCACCTCGCTGGACAAGGGCGTGCCCGTGGCCGGTGCCACGGTGCGGGTGTCGGACTGCCGTGGCAAAGAGCTGGCCACCGGCGTGACCAATGCGCAGGGTGTGGCCAACTTTGAAGGCCTCTCGCCCCAGCCGCCACGCTGCAATGGCGAAGAGGGTTATGGTCAAGCCTATTTTGTGAGCGCACGCGCCACCCAACCTGCGGGCGACGGCAAAGGCACGGTGCAAGACCTGGCCTTTACCTGGAGCGACTGGAACCGCGGCATCGAGCCCTGGCGCTTTAACGTGCCCACCAGCCGCGATGTGGTGCCCGATGAACGCGCCCACACTGTGTTTGACCGCACGCTCTTACGCGCGGGCGAAACCGTGTCCATGAAACACCTGCTGCGCACCGAAACATCCAAAGGCTTTGGCCTGCCCGCGCAGCAACCCGACACCCTGCTGATCACCCACGTGGGCAGCGGCCAGCAATACGAGCTGGACCTGACATGGCGCAAAACCGCCACGGGCGGCCTGAGTGCCGAGAACAGCTTCTCCATCCCGCCCGCGGCCAAGCTGGGTGTGTACCAGGTGCAGCTGTCGGGCCGCAGGGAAGAGCAGGACTTCTACACCGGCCAGTTCCGCGTGGAAGAGTTCCGCCTGCCGGTGCTAGAGGGCCGCGTGACACCGGCCGAGAAGAAGGCACTGGTGAGCGTGGACAAGGTGCCGGTGGATGTGCAGATCAACTACGTGTCGGGCGGCGGTGCGGTGAACCTGCCGGTGCGTGTATCGGCGCTGGTGCGCAGCAAATACCTGAGCTTTTCGGATTTCAGTGAGTTCAACTTCTCCGCCCCGCGTGGCAACCAACAGGCCAGCAGTGGTGAAGGCGAAGAGGACGCCAACGCCAGTGCGGACAACCGTGTGATTGCCGACAAGCTGCCGCTCACGTTGGACAAAAACGGCGCAGGCAAGCTCACGCTGGAGCAAGTGCCAAAAAGTCGCCAGCCGCAAGACCTGCTGCTGGAAGCCACCTACTCCGACCCCAATGGCGAGGTGCAAACCATCCGCAGCACACAAACGCTGTGGCCCGCCCATGTGGTGGCCGGCATTCGCACCGAGGGCTGGGTGTCCAGCGGGCAAAAAATCAAGTTCCGCGCGCTGGCGCTGGACCTGACGGGCAAGCCCCAAGAAGGCGTGGCGCTGGAGGTAAAAGCCACCGCCCGCATCACCACCACCACACGCAAGCGCATGGTGGGCGGCTTCTACACCTACGACAACAAAACCAGCACCAAGGAAATGGGCGGCGTCTGCAGCGGCAAGAGCGATTCGCGCGGCCTGCTGCTGTGCGAAACCGAGCTGAACGAAGCCGGTGAAGTGGAGCTGGTGGTGACTGCCAAAGACAGCAGTGGCAACAGCATCCAGGCGGCCAGCAGCGTGTATGTCACCAAGCAGGGCGAGCTGTGGTTTGGCGGTGAGAACACCGACCGCATCGACCTGCTGCCCGAGAAAAAGAGTTACCAACCCGGCGAGACCGCCAAGTTCCAGGTGCGTATGCCTTTTCGTTTTGCCACCGCCCTGGTGTCTGTGGAACGCGAAGGCATAGTGCACAGCGAGGTGGTGCAGCTCAACGGCCAAGACCCCACCATCAGCCTCAAAATTCAGGAGGGCTGGGGCCCCAATGTGTATGTGAGCGCGCTGGTGCTGCGCGGCCGCCTGCGCGAGGTGCCGTGGTACAGCTTCTTCACCTGGGGCTACAAGGCACCGCGTGAGTGGTGGACCAGCTTCTGGTACGAAGGCCGCGAGTACGTGGCGCCCACGGCGCTGGTGGACTTGAGCAAGCCCGCATTCCGTCTGGGCGTGGCAGAAATCCGCGTGGGCACCAAGGCCCATGAGCTGGCGGTGAGCGTGAAGGCCGACAAGGAAAGCTACGCCGTGCGCAGCCAGGCCAAGGTCACGATCAGCGTGAAACTGCCCAACGGCCAGCCTGCAGCGGGCGCCGAAGTGGCGCTGGCCGCCGTGGACCAGGCGCTGCTGGAGCTGATGCCCAACGGCAGCTGGAATGTGCTGGACGCCATGTTGCAGCGCCGAAGCTGGGGCGTGGAAACATCCACCGCGCAGATGGAAATCATTGGTCGGCGCCACTACGGCCGCAAGGCCGTGGCACCCGGTGGCGGTGGTGGCCACAGCGGCGCGCGTGAACTGCTGGAGACCCTGCTGCTGTGGAACCCCAGCGTGAAGCTGGACGCCAACGGCCAGGCCGTGGTGACCGTGCCGCTGAACGATGCACTCACCACCTTCAAGATCGTGGCCGTGGCCGATGCCTTCACCGGCATGTTTGGCACCGGCTCCACCAGCATCCGCGCGACGCAAGATTTGCAGATCATCAGCGGCCTGCCGCCCCTGGTGCGCGAAGACGACCAGTACCGCGCGCAGCTGACCCTGCGCAACACCACCAAGCAGGCGATGAAGGTGCTGGTGACGCCGCGCGCCACCTTGCTCACCCTGGAGCCACAAACGGTGGACATCCCCGCGGGTGATGCGCGCGAAGTGGCGTGGAATGTGACCGCCCCTGCACAACTGGCGCTCACGCGCAACGAAGCCATCCTGTGGGAGATTGAGGCCAAGGACACCCTCAGCGGCGCACGCGACGCGCTGAAGGCGCGCCAGCGCATCATCCCGGCGGTGCCGCTCACGGTGCAGCAGGCAACTTTGGTTCAAGTGGATGGACCGTTCACCCTGGACGTGAATGCCCCAGCGGACGCCCTGCCCGGCCGCGGCGGCCTGAAGATGGCGCTGCAGCCCAAGCTGGCCGAAGGCCTGCCCGGTGTGCGTGACTGGTTTGCGCTGTACCCGTTTGCTTGCCTGGAGCAAAAGACCAGCAAGAGCGTGGGCCTGCGCGACGGCAAGCTGTGGCAGACCGTGGCCACGCAGATCCCCAGCTACCTGGACAGCGATGGCCTGGCCAACTACTTCCCGCCGCGCGACGGCGAGGCCAACCGCGGCAGCGACACGCTGACCGCCTACCTGCTGGCCGCCACGCATGAAGCCTCCACCATCAACCCTGCGTTTGCGCTCAGCGACGAGATTCGCGCGCCCATGGAGCGCGGCCTGATCGCCTTTGTGGAGGGCCGCATTCAGCGCGATTTCTGGAGCCCACGCAAGGACTTGGACATGCGCAAGCTGGCCGCCATCGAAGCCCTGTCGCGCTACGGCAAGGCGCAGGGCCGCATGGTGAACAGCATCACCATCGCGCCCAACCAGTGGCCCACACATGCGGTGATTGATTGGCTCAACATCCTGAAGCGCGTGAACGATGTGCCCGAGCGCGACAAACGCATCGCAGAGGCCAACCAGATCCTGCGCAGCCGCATCAGCTACCAGGGCACCAAGATGATCTTCAGCAGCGAGAAGGACGACTACTGGTGGTGGCTGATGCAAAACGGCGACGTGAACACCGCGCGCCTGATCCTGAGCGTGCTAGACGACCCGGCCTGGAAAGACGACATGGGCCGCCTGGCCAACGGCTTCATCAGCCGCCAACAGAACGGCGCATGGCACACCACCACGGCCAACCTGTGGGGTGGCCTGGCCCTGGAAAAGTTCAGCGCCAAGTTTGAAGCCGTGCCGGTGGCGGGCACGACCAAGGCCAGCATGAGCACGGGTGCGGCCAGCGTGGACTGGAGCAAGGTCGAACGCATCAAGACCACCGATGCGTCAGGCGCTGCGCACCAGACCAGCATGTTTGGCGCGCCCGCATCGCCGGGCAACCTGAAGAACAACACCATGTTCCTGCCCTGGGGCAACACCGCCGCCAAAGACACGCTGAACGTGACCCACCAAGGCGCAGGCAAGCCCTGGCTCACGCTGCAGTCCGTCGCGGCGGTGCAGCTGAAGGCGCCGTTCTTTGCGGGTTACCAGATCAAGAAGACGGTGACCCCCGTGGAGCAGGCCAACAAGAGCCTGCCCGCCGGCAGCTACACGCGCGGTGACGTGCTGCGCATCAGCATCGAGGTGAACGCCAGCGCCGACATGACCTGGGTCGCCATCACAGACCCCGTGCCCGGCGGCGCCACGATTCTGGGCAGCGGCCTGGGCCGCGACAGCGAGATTGCCACGCAAGGCGAGAAGAAAGAAGGCTACGGCTGGGCCGCGTTCGAGGAACGCAGCTTCGAATCCTTCCGCAGCTACTACGAGTACCTGCCCAAGGGCGTGGTGAAGATGGAATACACCATCCGCCTCAACAACGTGGGCGAGTTCTCGCTGCCACCGTCACGCGTGGAAGCGATGTATGCGCCGGAGATGTTTGGGGAGGCACCGAATGCGCGGGTGAAAGTGGTGGGGGCGAAGTGAAATGATCGATTGGCAAGTAACCATTGATGGACAGTTCCCAAACGGGTGGGATCAGCACAAAGATGGTTGCTGGTTTCCCGATTTCGACACGCAGACGTATCTACTGCCGTACTTCGATGTGGGAGACCGACCAATTGACGAATATGGATCCACTGTCTTTGACAACGCATCCATTAAGCGTTTGCGTACACATCTTCAGTGGCAACGCAGCTATTGGGAGGGTAAGACACCGACGTGGCAAGTCACGGAAACCAGTGAAGGAGGTCGCCATTCATATGAGGTCAATCGCGACATCGTTATTGCAATCATCGATAAAACGGTTGAGATGATTGAAGTCGCCATGAAGTTGAATGGGGAACTTGTATTCAGAGGCGACTAAACCTGCACCACCACCTCACCAAACCTCAGGTGGTGCAAGCACTCCCGCAGAATCACCATCGCCGCATAAAACTCCGGCGCAGTAGGCAAAGCTTCCTGCCCGCTGGGCCGCCCCTGGCTCACCATGGCGATGCGGTTGAACAGGTCTTCCACTTCGTCCAAACTCCATCGCGGCGTTGCATCCAGCGCTGCACCCACACCTTGCAGAATCAAGGCAGCGCCCTCCCCGCGGAACTGCAACTGCTCCGTGCGCACCAGCTTCGCGGCCAGGGGCATCACCACGTCTTCGGTCTGCTCGATCGCATGTTCAATGTCCAGCGGGGTGGGTGGTGTGTGGCGCATCCATAGGCGCGCCAGCGATGCGGTGCCGAGCTGCAGTTCTTTCTGCAGAACGACTTGGCCGTCTTCGGTACACAGCACTGTGCTGGTTTCGGCACCGAGCTGAAGTGCGGTCTGTACGGTCATAACGCGTCCTTGTTTCGCAATCCATCGAGCATGGCAATCAAGCATTGCCGCGTATCCGCCAGCGCATCCTGAACACCCGTTTCATCTTCGGGCAATGATTCCATGCCGCCATACAGCGCGCCCAACACGATGCGCGCCAGCCGCTCCGCATCGTGCCCCTGAAAAATGCCGTGTGCCTGGATAGCGGCAATGCTGCCCCGCATGGCGCCCAGGCCTTGCCGTTGCCGAATCTCACCCCACACCTGCGCGCCCAGCACGGCGGGTGCGTCCACCAGCATCAGGCGGCGCAGCGGCGCGTTGGTGCCAGACTGCAGCACGGTGTCGATGGAGGCCAGAAACGCTTCCCAAGCGCTGCCACCGCCGTCAATGACCGCCTGGCGTGCGCCCAAGGCTTGCTGCACCAGCCCGGCATCCACCTGCTCCACCACGGCGGCAAACAGGCCTTTTTTGTCGCCGTAGTGGTGGTACAGCGCGCCCACGGTCACGCCGGCATCGGCGCAGATGCTGCCCACGGGCGCCTTTTCAAAGCCCTGCGCGCCGAACCAGCGCAGCGCGGCCATCTGCAGCGCGGCCTGGGTGGCGCTGGCGTTTTCTTTGCGGCCGTCGCGTTTGGTGGGGGTTTCAGCCATGGGTAACGTGGGAGACAAGGGATAGCTTTACAAACATAACGTGATTATGTATTCTTCGGTTCACTTCATCAACCAGAGATTTTTCCATGCACATCCTTGCCCAAATCCTCATTGCCGTGGTCTGCCTGATTCACGTCTACATCTTCCTGCTGGAAACCGTGTTGTTTGAGTCGCGTGGGGTCAAGGTGTTTGGCATCCCGAAAGCCGAGGTGGCCATGCGCAAGGCAGCCATGTCCAACCAGGGCTGCTACAACGGCTTTCTGGCTGCGGCCTGCCTGCTGGGCCTGGTCTACCCCGACTCGGCCATTGCCAAGGCCTTTGCCACCTTTGGACTGGCCTGTGTGGCGGTGGCAGGCATCTGGGGCGCAGTCACGGTGATGGTGCGCATTCTCTACATCCAGACCGTGCCCGCGGTGTTGGGCTTGGCCGCGCTGTACCTGCTGTAAAAGCGCCTGGCGCTGCAGGCGCTAAGCCTGCACCAGGCCCAGGGCGCGCAGCTGTTGCTCCAGCGTGTCCACGCTGTTCCAGGGCAGGATGAGTGAGTTTTTGCGTTCGTCGGGCGGGTTCTGTTCCAGCTGGTCAGACCAACCACCACAACCCGTGAGCGGCAACAAGGGGCGCTTGTGCAGCCAGGCCAGACACACCTCCGAGATAGTGCCAGCGCGGCCACCAATCACCAGACAGGCATCCCCTGCCAGCGCCATCAACAGGTTGCGTGCATCGCCCACACCCGAAGGAATCACCACCGTCGCCGGCCAGTCCGCAGCGGGCATTTCCCCTTCGGGAATGATGCTCACCACCGTGCCACCGGCCGCCATGGCACGCTCTGCGGCAAACCGGGTGGCCGGGCTGCCGCACCCACTGACCACGGTAATGCCCAAGCGGGCCATCAACTCCCCGGCCTGCCCTGCGAGGTCGTAGGCCGCAGAGCCGGGCTCTGCACTTCCCAATACACACACCTGTTTGCGGCGAAGTAGTTTCTGCATGCAATGCTCCTTGTGGGCACCTGGGCCTAAACCAAACTCGCCAAGGCCGCCGGCGAAAAGTCCGACAGCTCGTCCATGCGCCCCTCGCGCACCTTCAGCGCCCAATCCGGATCGCTGATGAGGGCGCGGCCCACGGCCACCAGGTCGAAGTCACCGCGGTCAAAGCGGCGCAGCAGCTCGTCCAGCGATGCGGGCTTGGAGCTTTCGCCGCCAAAGGCCGCGATGAACTCGCCGCTCAGGCCGACCGAGCCCACGGTGATGGTGGGACGGCCGGTGAGCTTCTTGGCCCAGCCGGCAAAGTTCAAATCGGAACCATCAAACTCCGGCTCCCAGAAACGGCGTTGCGAGCAATGGAAGATGTCGGCGCCCGCATCGGCCAGGGGCTGCAGCCAGGCGGCCATCTCGTCGGGGTTTTGCGCCATGCGCACGCTGTAGTCCTGCTGCTTCCACTGCGACAGGCGGATGATGACCGGGTAGTCTGGCCCCACTTCGGCGCGCACGGCTTTCAGAATGTCGGCTGCAAAACGGCCACGTGCCACCAAGTCGCTGCCGCCAAAGCGGTCGCTGCGCTGGTTGGTGCCTTCCCAGAAAAACTGGTCGATCAGGTAGCCATGGGCGCCATGCAACTCGATGCAGTCAAAGCCCAAGCGTTTGGCGGCGCCAGCGGCCTTGGCAAAGGCGGTGATGGTGTCGGCAATATCCGAATCGCTCATGGGCGCGCCAAACTGCTTGCCGGGGCGTGACAGGCCAGAGGGCGAATCGACAGGCGACGGTGCGACCCAGGTGGTGCGCGGGTTGCGCGCGGCGCCCACGTGCCAGAGCTGCGGCGCCATCACGCCACCGGCGCCGTGCACGGTGTTGATAACGTCTTGCCAGCCAGCCAGCGCGGCATCGCCCCAGAAGTGCGGCACATCGGGGTCGTTGGCAGCCGACGGGCGCTGCACTACCGTGCCCTCGGACACGATCAGGCCCACGGCGGATGCGGCACGCTTGCGGTAATACTCACTCACCTCTTTGGTGGGCACACCACCGGGCGAAAACGAACGTGTCATGGGTGCCATGACAATGCGGTTGGCGAGCGTGAGGCCCTTGTAGGTGAAGGGCTGGAACAACGGAGCGGCGTGGGACATACAGACAGGGATGGATAAGTTGCAAGAGAAACCAGTTTACGGGCGCGCGCCCAACCCATGGGGCCGCAGGGTCACCAAGGCTACAGGCCCTGTGGGCCGGGGTGGGCGTGGATTTCTGCAGTTTTCCGTCCGGGCAATTGCTACTTTTTTTGTAGCTGCTTGCGCTTATTCCACGGGTGCTGCAGCCACTTTTAATGAGATAAAATCGGGCTACCAGTCGTCCGACACCCACATCCTCTCGCGCGAAGGCGAGCTGCTGCACCGCCTGCGCACCGACGCCACCGTGCGGCGTGGGCAGTGGGTGGCGCTGGCCGATGTGTCCCCCGCCCTGCGCACTGCGCTGGTGCTGTCGGAGGACAAACGCTTTTACGAACACAGCGGGGTGGACTGGCGCGCTGTGTCGGCCGCGGCCTGGGGCAACCTGTGGAACACCAAAACGCGGGGCGCCTCCACCATCACCATGCAGCTGGCCGGCCTGCTAGACGAAGACCTGAAGCGCGGCAACGGCGGGCGCAGCGTGGTGCAGAAGCTGGGCCAAACTTGGTCCGCCCAGAGCCTGGAGCGCGGCTGGCGCAAGGACCAGATTCTGGAGGCCTACCTGAACCTGGTGCCGTTTCGCGGCGAGCTGGTGGGCATTGACGCCCTGAGCCAGACCCTGTTTGGCAAGGCCGCCCACGGGTTGGACAACCGCGAAGCCGCCGTGGCCGCCGCCCTGGTGCGCGCGCCCAACGCCAAGGAGCCGCAAGTGGTGCAGCGCGCCTGCAGCGTACTCAAAAGTCTGGAGACGGCAACAGCCAACTGCGGGGCACTGGACCTGTTTGTGACCGGTGCGCTGCAGCGGCGCGACTATGCGGCCAGTGAAGGCGTGGCGCCACATGTGGCCCGACAACTGACGGCCGTTCGCCCTGAGCCTGTCGAAGGGTTGCCTAACCTCAAGGCTTCGACGAGCGCAGCCCGAACGGCAACAATCCGCACCACCCTGCGTGCCCCGCTACAGCGCTTTGCCGTGCAAACGCTGCAAAGCCACTTGCGCGAACTGGCCGGCCGCCATGTGGAAGACGCGGCCCTGCTGGTGCTGGACAACGCCACGGGCGAGGTGCTGGCCTGGGTCGGCTCGAGTGGCCCGCTAAGCAGCGCGGCCGATGTGGATGCGGTGACCGCGCTGCGCCAGCCCGGTTCCACACTCAAGCCTTTTTTGTACGCACAGGCCATTGCCGAACGGCGCATCACCGCGGCCTCGCTCTTGGAAGACTCGGCCACGCAGATCCAGACCACGGGTGGCCTCTACATCCCACAAAACTACGACCGGCATTTCAAGGGCTGGGTGTCGGCGCGCACGGCACTGGGTGCCTCGCTCAACGTGCCCGCGGTGCGCACGCTGGTGATGGTGTCGCCCGATGCGTTTCAGAAACAACTGGTGCGCCTGGGCCTGCCGCTGAAGGAAAGCGGCGACTTTTACGGCTACAGCCTGGCGCTGGGCAGCGCCGAGGTGTCGCTGTTGAACCTGACCAATGCCTACCGCGCGCTGGCCAACGGCGGGCGCGCCAGCCCCTCCACGCTGCTGCCCGGCAAGCCAGCGCCTGCCACCCAGGCACTGGACGCGCGCGCCGCTTTCATCGTGGGCGACATCATGAGCGACCCCATGGCCCGTGCCCGCACCTTTGGCACCGACAGCGTGCTGGCCACACGCTTTTGGAGCGCGGTGAAAACCGGCACCAGCAAAGACATGCGTGACAACTGGGCCGTGGGCTACAGCCAGCGCTACACCGTGGGCGTGTGGGTGGGCAACGCCAGCGGCGCGCCGATGTGGGACGTAAGCGGCACCACGGGCGCGGCGCCCATCTGGGCCGCGATGATGAATTTTCTGCACGCCAAGCAGCCCAGCCGCGCGCCCAAGCCGCCTGCCGGGGTAGAACAAAAACGGGTGCAGTTTGCCAACACCCCCAGCGCCCCCAGCCTAGAAGCTGCGCGCAGCGAGTGGTTTGTCAGCGGCACGCAGCAAGCCAATTTCGCTATGGATTCAGGAGCTGCTCGCGCAATATCCACGGGGGCCGGAGGCCAGGACTTGGGGTTTCGCCAAAAAGGCTTAAAAAATGGCTCAGCACCCACCGCCCGCATCACTGCGCCCACCAACGGCACCATCATCGCCCTGGACCCCGACATCCCGCCCCAGGCACAGCGCCTGACGCTGCAGGCCGAGGGCAGCAACCTGCGCTGGCTGGTAGATGGCAAACCGTTTGCCAAAGGCAATGCCACCCAGTGGCCCATCTGGCCAGGCCGGCATCTCATCCAGATTACCGATGCCAAAGGCCAGGTGCTGGACCAGGTGCGGCTGGAAGTGCGCGGGGCGGGGGTGAAGGGCTCACAGCGCGCGGCAGCGCGCTAGCCACGCCAGCGCGCGCGTCGGCTTTAGGCCGCTGGTGCCCTGGGCAGCACGTGCCCGGTTTCCAGCAGCGTCTTCAGGTTCGACAGCACCGCAGGCCAGCCGCCCGAGATGCCTTCCAGCATCTTCGGGTCGCGCTCCAGGTCGACATGGCTGACGGTCAGGCGCACCAGGCCGTCGATGCGTTGCTCGATGTCGATCTCCACCCGCGAGTGTTTGGACGCATCCGCGGCATCGCCGGGCCGTGCCCAGGTGTAGACCAGACGGCTTGGCGGCGTGCACTCCACCACCGTGCCGCAGATGTCGACCGTGCGCGCGGCGTCCAGGCGCTGGTGCTCCCAGACGGAGCCGACCTTCCAGTCCGACACGTTGACGCGGGCGCATTCCGATGTCGGGCCGACCCAGTACTGGGCCATCACGTCGGTGTCCATGAAGGCCTGCCACACCTTCTCGGGCGTGGTTTGGATATAGCTCACGTAGACAAAGCTAGGTTTTGCGGTTGTCGTTGTCATCTTTGGGTCCTTCCAGTGTTTTCTTCAGGTGATGCAAGGCGTCAAGTCGGCCATGCTCGAACTTGGCGATCCATCGCGTGTGGATCTCGTGCAGGGGCACGGGGTTGAGGTAGTGCAGCTTCTCCCGCCCCTGCCAGACCACCGCCACCAAGTTGGCGTCTTCCAGCAGTTGCAAATGCTGCGTCACGGCCTGGCGCGTCATGTCCATGTGCTCGCACAGGGCAGACAGGGTCTGGCCGTTCTCCTTGTGCAACTGGTCGAGCAGACGCCTGCGGGTCGGGTCGGCCAGTGCTTTGAATACCTTGTCGATGGGCGGCCTTTCTAGTCGGGGTGGAACAGGGTTGGGATGACTGGATGCAGTATATGCAGGTATTTACTTGCATGTCAATAATCCAGCGCTGGCGCTAGCATTGCGCCATGACCCGCCATGTCCGCATCACCCGTTACCTTGCCATCGTTCGCCTGCAGCGCCAGTTGGAGCTGGGCACCTATCCGCGCCTTCAGATGGGGCTGATCGTGGCGCTCACGGGGGTGGCGGGCTGGCTGCTGTCCGCCCTCTTGTTAGCGCTGGGTATGGACCAGATGGCGCTGCGCTACCCGGTGGCATTGGGTGGGGCCTACCTCGTGTTTCTGGGGCTGCTGTGGTTGTGGCTGCGTACCCAGGCGCAGGACTACCAAGACATCCCCAATCTTGTGGAAGTGAATTCCTCAAGTGGCTGCGATAGTGGCGCGGGCGAAGTGCGGCTGCCATCGATGCACAGCGGGGACGGTGGAGACTTTGCGGGCGGTGGCGCCAGTGGCAGCTTTGATACGCAGGCCGCGTTGCCTGCGGACGAGCCCGGCGTGCTGTCGTCGGTCGGCGATGCGGTGGGCGATGCAGACGAATTTGCCATTCCGCTGCTGGCCATTGCCTTGGCCGTTGGTCTGGCGTTTGCGTCGCTGTATGTGGTTTACCTGGCGCCCGCGCTGTTTGCCGAGCTGCTGTTTGACGGCGTGCTTTCGTACACGCTGTACCGCCGCCTGCGCAACGCCGACAGCAGCCACTGGCTCAGCACGGCGTTTAGGCGTACTGTGTTGCCCTTTGCGCTAACCGCAGTGTTTGTGGCACTGGTGGGCGCGGGTTTGACTGCCTACGCACCAGGCGCGCAAACTTTGGGCCAGGCGCTGCACGCCGCGGGCTGAGTGGCTGTGCCCCTGCCTGACCAAAGGACTACGATGCACACCTGCACTAGCCCACTGCCACACCCATGAACGAAACGTCCCCCACCTCGTCTGACTCCACCGCGCTACGCCCAGGCGTAAGCCCCTGGTGGCGCGCTGGCGCCATCACCCTGGCGGTGTTGCTGGCCACGCTGATCGCAGGCACGGCCAGCATGTTCGAACAGTTCAAGGCCCAGATTGCCCACCAGCAGCAACAACTGGCACAACAGCCCCAAATTCGCACGCTGGTAGTGCTGCTGGACGCCGCGCAGGCCCCGGCGCTGCTGGTCACCCACGACCCCGCCAGCGGTGTGCTGCAGCTGCAGCGCCTCAATGCCGTGAAAGAGGGGCGCGAAGACAGCATGCAACTTTGGGCGCTGCGCCAGGGGCAGGCTCCGCAATCGCTGGGGGTGCTGGGCAGCAAGGCCGGCACGCTGACACTGCCCGCCAGCGCCGACCCCCTGCAGGGCGTGGCGCAGCTCGCCATCAGTGTGGAAGACAAGGGTGGCGTGCCCAGCGAACGCGGCCCGCGCCTGCCCTACCTGTTCCAGGGCGCGGTGGTGCAAAAGGCTATCTAAGCCACGGCGATGACCACCACAGCCTTTGCCTTGTTTGCCACCGCGCTGGGCCACTGCGGCATTGCGTGGGGCGCCAAGGGATTGACCGGTGTGCAACTGCCCGAGGCCGATGAAGCCACCACCCGGCTGCGTATGCAGGCCCGCTTCCCGCGCGCACCCGAAGCCGCACCGCCGCCAACCGTGCAAGCTGCCATGGATGCCATCACGGCACTGCTGGCAGGTGAGCCCACCGAACCACGCGACCTGAGCCATCTGGTGCTGGACATGGAGGGTGTGCCGCCCTTTCACCAGCGCGTCTACACGCTGGCGCGCCACATTCCACCCGGAGAAACACTCACCTATGGCGAGCTGGCGCACCTGCTGGGCGAGCCCGGTGCGGCACGCGCAGTGGGCCAGGCACTGGGTGCCAACCCGTTTGCCCCAGTGGTGCCTTGCCACCGCATCCTGGCAGCCCAAAGCGGCGCAGGTGGTTTCTCGGCGCCTGGGGGCGTGAACACCAAGCTGCGCATGCTGCTGGCCGAGCGGGCCCACTTCAACGGGCCGGGTTTGTTTGACGACTGAGCCCGTCCAGTCGGGCACATTTCGCTATCAATTCAGTAGCTTTTTGCGCATATTCCACAAGGGCTAGAGGGTGATTTGAATGCCAAACGGGGCACCACAGCGTGCAACCATTGCTTGCACAAAAGCGCAAAGGCTTTACATGCCCGACACCTGCGCGGGGGACTATGCAAGCTCCTTCACTTCCATAGGCCCCTTATGAAATCCACCGCCATTGTGTGCACCATCGTCATCGCCAGCATGGGGTTTGGCACCCTGGCGCAGGCGCAGGACCGTGGTCGGCACGGGCCGGACGACGAGCGCTGGAGCCAGCAAGACCGGGGACGCCACGACAACGGCCGTGGCCATGGCCGCAACGACGCCCGCGATGACCGCCGGGATGACCGATACGACAACCGGCACGATGACCGCCGCGATAGCCGAGGGAACAAGCACTGGGATGGACACCCCGGCTACTACGGCGCCCGCGGGCCCGACTTCCGCCGTGGCGGCTACATGCCGCACGAATACCGCCGCCCGATTTACGTGGTGAACAACTACTACGGCCACCACCTGCCCGCGCCACGCCGTGGCCAACAGTGGGTGCAGGTGGGCGGCGACTATGTACTGATCGCCATCGCCACCGGCATCATTGCGCAGATCATTTTGAACCAGTGATCTGGCGCAGCAGGCCATAGGCCACTGCTGCCAACACCAGCACCCCGGCCACCAGCACCAGCCACAGCGCGGCGGTGCGCAGGCTCACGCCGCTGGGCAGCAGCTTGGCGGCCCAGAGCTGGGGCGCATCGGGCGGATCGGCCCGTAGCTGCTGCACCGCAGCGGCGGGCAATTCGGCCAACTTGGCCGGGGAGACAGCCCCCAACACACTGGCTTCCACGGCCGCCGATGCAGTGTTGGCGCGGCCTACGGCCAACGTGAACGGCCCGGTACCCGAGGCCAGCAGGGCCAGTTGCAGCGGGGCAAATTCCACCGTGGCCTTCAGCCCGCCCGCAGGCAGCGGCTGGCCATTGCTGGCTTCCACGCGCAGCGCCCGTACCGATGTAGGTGGCAAGGTCAGCGCGCTGTTGCTGCTGCCCTGGCCCACCGTGTCCAGCCGGTAGACCACCGCCGATGCCAAGGCACGCCAGGGCTGGGTCGCATCGCTGCGGCCCGAAATGCGCACCGGCACTAGGGTGTTGTCTTGTGCGGCTTGCAAATGCAGGGCCATCAGCGGTGTGGCAAAAGGCAACGTCCACACCAGGCTGTTGCCATCGGCTGTTCCTGCCGGCAAGGCGGCGCGCACACGCGGGGGCTGCGTATGGGGTGTGGCCACCTGGCCGGTCAGCGCGCTGACCTGCACACCGTCCTGCCCGGCCCAGCCCAGGCGCAGGTAGCGGCCTTTCACATCGAGTGGCTGCTGCAGTTCCAGCAGCGTGCTGTTAGGCGCGTCAGCACCGTCAAAACGAAACAGTGGCCCTTTCACGGGCACGGTCTGCCAGTCTTGCAGGTTGGCACTGCTCTCCAACTGCAGGTGGACCAGCGCATTGCGCGGCAGCTCTGCCTTCAGGCGCAGCGCGGACAGCGTGTGCTGTTCGGCCCGGGTGTCAAACAGGGCGGCCTGCAACGGCTGCGCATCGGCAGGCAGTGCGGCACTGGCCTTGTCACCTGCCTTGCCTGCTGTATCCCAGCGCACCCAGGCGCTGCCGGGAGTGGCACTGTCGGCCGACACACGCACCTCTACCGCACCGCGTGCGGCCGGGGCACCGGCGGCGGTGGCAAACAAGGGGTAGGCCGGGTAAGCGCGGGTTTGCACGGCCGGGGCGCTGCGCTCCAGGTCGGCCGGGCGCAACAGTGCGTAGGGCACCACGGCGCCGTCGGCATTGAACACACGCACGTCATGGCCAGCGCTGCTTTGCATGCGCAGCAAGGCCTCCACCGGCAGCTCGGCTCGCACCAGGCTGGCACCGACTGGCAGCACCAGCTGGCCGCGCCAGGCAAATTCGGCGGGCGTGGGGGCATCTGCCGCCCACGCCATGTTCATCACACTGCACAGGGCCAGCAACGCGCGGGCGATTCGGGGCGTGCTCATGCGGTGCTCCCTTCTTCACCATCTTGCGCAGGCGGCTTGGCAGCGGGTGGGATGGGCGCAAAGTAGCCCACCACCAGCATCATCACGCCCACGGCAATAAAGGCCACGATGCGTTCGGAGCCACCGCGGTTGCTCAGATCCACCAGGAACAGCTTGGCCACTGTGAGCCCCAACAGGGCCGCACCCCCCATCCACACCGGGCGCGCATGGCGGCGGTGCGCCACCAGCATCAGGCCCAGGGCCAGCAGCGTCCACAAGATGGAGTAACCGGCCTGCACCAGGAAGGACTCAAACAGGCGCTCGGCATCCCAGGGCACACCCGCGTACTGGTGCGCCACGCGCAGCCATACGGTGTTGACGGCCACAAACCCCAGCGCGCACAGTAGCAGCGTCCAGCGCCGGTCATGCACCCAGGCAAGCACCGGCAAATCACTCTGGCGCACCCGCGTGAGCCACAGGGCCGTGGCCAGCAGCGCCAGCGCCACGGTCAGGTCGGTGGGGTTGAGCAAGGGCACATACGGCAAGGGGCGTGCATTGCCGTTGGACGACACCGCTACCAGCAAAGCCCCCAGGCCCACGGCCACCGCCAGCGGTGCGGCGGCGTGCCACAAATACGACATGGCAAAACGGTCCAGCGGCCAAGCCTGGCGCACACGGCTGCCCGCGTCATACAGGCTGCGTGTGCACAGCGCCAGCAGCACCAGCACACTGGCCACCAAAAAGATGACGCTGGCCCAGGCGGTGCCACCCAGTTGGGCCTGGCCCACGGCCCAGACCAGCAGGTTGCCCACCAGCAGGGCCAGCAGCCACACACCACCGGTGTGCACTGCGCGCCACCAGGGCTGGGGCGCCAGTGCATCGAGCTTGCGCAGGGTCACGGCATGCAGCACCAGCGTGAGCGGCCAGACCAGCCAGCCCCAGGCCTGGAACACATGGTCCAGCGCCACCACGCCCTCCAGCGCAAACAGCGCCATGATGGGCAGCGAGAACCAGGTCGGTGTGGCCGCAATGGCCCAGGGCTTGGCGCGTGTGGGCAGGGCCCAGCGGTGTGCCACCCAGGCGCTGGCCACCCAGCCCAACATCTCCAGGTGCGACTGCAGCGCGCTGCTCAGTACCGGTGCCCAGTTGCCATCGGCCCCGGGCAAGGCACGTTCAATGTCATGCAGCAACGCGAACTGCCACCACAGAAAACCCACCCAGAACAACACCGGCGACAACCGCTGTTCCAGCTTGGCCAGCAGCCAGCTGGCGCCGGAACCCGACGCAGCAGGCTCGGCAGCAAAACGTGTCCAGTGCGCCAAAGCCAGGGCGGAAGCGGCGAGCAACACCGCGCCGATGAAAGCCGGGTTGGCAATCGGCCAGGCGCTGGTGTGCATCTGGTCCAGGCCCTGCAGGTAGCTGCCCGCGGCCAGCACCTGCAGCACCAAACCTGCCAGGCGCGCGAGCCAGCGGCCCTGGCGTTGCCCCATCCAGTACACGGCCGCACCTTCGGCAGCCCACACGGCGCTGGTCCAGCGCGCGTCCAGTGCCAATGGCACGGCCAGCGTCACAAAACCCAGGCCCAGCACCGCAAAACACTCGGCCAGCCACTGGCCCACGGCCTGGTTGGCGCCTTGGCGCTTGACGGCCCACCAGCCGAGGCCCAGGTACAAGGCGCCCAGCGCCAGCGCCGAGAAGGCCGTGGCGTATTCGATGTGTTGCACCAGCGCGGCCTGCAGGCCAAAGGCGACCAGCGGCGTGCCGAACACCAGCGTGGCGTCCACCGCCTGTTTGGGCGCCAGCGAATGGCGCGTGGCATAAAGCAGGCTGGCCAGCAGGTAGATGGCGAAGAAGGCCAGCAAAAACGGCTCGGTGCTGGCAAAGTGTTCGGGCTGGTACTTGAGCGCCCCCCAGGCCGTAGCCACGCCAAAGGTGGCAAAAAAGCCCAGCAGGTTCAGCGGGCGCCAGGCGCGCAGCCAGGCCACCGCCACGATGGCCAGATTCAGCACCAGGTAATAACTGAACAGACCCACGTGGTTGCCCTGCCCCGTGGAAACGAGGATGGGGGCCGCAAACGCACCCGCAAAACCGATGAAGGCCATGGGCATGGCGTTTTGCATCAAGGCAATGGCGGTAGAAAACGCACACACCAGCGCCAGCACACCAAACGCCGCACCGGCAGGTAAAAACTGGTACAGCCGGAAAGCCGCAAACACCGTGAGGTAGAGCACACCCACCCCGGCGCCCTGCAGCGTCAGCGCGTAGGCCAGTTTCTCGGGCTGGCGGCCACGCAGGCGAAAGCCGAAGACAAACAAGGCAATACCCGCCGCGCCAATGGCGGCCAGGCGCAGCTCGGGCGGCAGCAGCGCGTTGTCCATGGCGAACTTGGCCAGAAATGCCAGCCCCACAAACAGCACCAGCACACCCGCGCGCACGATGGTGTTACCGCCCAGCAGCCAGCCCTTGGCTTGCGCCACCAGGCGAATCAACACGTCGGGCGGCTGAGCCACCCATTCGTCGGTGTCGGGCAGGTCTTCCACGCGGCCCACGCGTTCGCGGGCGGTAGTGGGTTGCGGTGCACGTGGCAACGGCGCATCCAGAAATTCGTCGGGTTCTTCGTCCGCACGCTGCAGTCCGGGTAGCGCGGCAGGCACGGCAGTGGCCGGCGTGGGAATGGCTGCAGCGGCTGCAGGCACTGGGGACTGCTCGGCGGCCGTGGCGCGTGCCGCGGCAATGACGTCTGCCACAGGGGCCTTGGTTTGCTGCGCGGCAATCTCACGGCGCACCGCCATGCGCAGGGTCAGGCCCGCAATGGCTCCCAGGATGGCGCCGATGAACAGGCCCACCTCCTCGTCGTACTCCACCGTGAGGTAACCCACGATGGCCCCCCAGATTGCGCCCCATATCACCATGCTGTGACTCCCTGTGCTTGTTGTCTGCCGTTGTGGCGGGCCAGTCTAGCCCAAGACCGGCGCAAATAATTTCAATCGACCCGGGGGTGATTTCACGCACCGTTTGTCCCTGCGCCGCTACCATTTGCGCCATTACAGGAGACTCCATGCCCGTTATCACCAATATTGAAGACCTGCGCGTGCTGGCAGAAAAGCGCGTGCCGCGCATGTTTTACGACTACGCCGACTCCGGCTCGTGGACCGAAGGCACGTACCGTGCCAATGAAGACGACTTCCAGAAGATCAAGCTGCGCCAGCGCGTGGCGGTGAACATGGAGAACCGCAGCACGGCCACCAAGATGATTGGCATAGACGCCAAGATGCCGGTGGCCATTGCCCCCGTGGGCCTGACCGGCATGCAGCATGCCGACGGTGAGATCCACGCGGCGCGCGCGGCCGAGAAATTTGGCATTCCCTTCACGCTGTCAACCATGAGCATCTGCTCGATTGAAGACATTGCCGAACACACCAGCGCGCCCTTCTGGTTCCAGCTCTACATGATGCGGGACCGCAGTGCCATGGTGAAGATGATCGAACGCGCCCGCGCCGCGCGCTGCAGTGCCCTGGTGCTGACGCTGGACCTGCAGGTGATTGGCCAGCGCCACAAGGATTTGAAAAACGGCCTGACCGCCCCGCCCAAACCCACGCTGGCCAACATCATCAACCTGGCCACCAAGCCGCGCTGGTGCCTGGGCATGCTAGGCACCAAACGCCACACCTTCCGCAACCTGGTGGGCCATGTGGAGGCGGTGAGCAATATGTCGTCGCTGGCCGCCTGGACCAACGAGCAGTTTGACCCGCGCCTGTCGTGGGACGACGTGAAGTGGGTCAAAGAGAAATGGGGCGGCAAGCTGATTCTGAAGGGCATTCAGGACGTGGAGGACGCGCAGCTGGCCGTGGCCAGCGGAGCCGATGCGATTGTGGTGAGCAACCACGGTGGCCGCCAGCTCGACGGCGCGCCCAGCAGCATCAGCGCCCTGCCCGCCATCGTGGCCGCCGTGGACTCGCAGATTGAGGTGTGGATGGACGGCGGCGTGCGCAGCGGGCAAGACGTGCTCAAGGCCTGGGCCCTGGGCGCCAAGGGCACCATGATTGGCCGTGCCATGGTCTATGGCCTGGGCGCCATGGGCGAAGCCGGTGTGACCAAGGCCCTGCAAATCATCCACAAGGAGCTGGACGTGACCATGGCCTTTTGCGGCCACACCAACATCCAGAATGTGGACCAGGGCATTCTGATTCCCGGCACGTACTAAGTTCACCGCCAAGCCGCGGTAGGGCGGCCTGCCTTCAGCGGTAGCCCGCAGCCACCATGATGTCGGTCACCCGGCCCAGAATGGCACCCAGCGCCTGGTCGGGCGGGAGGGCACCGGTGAGTCCCTGGTGCACGGCAGCCCCCAGCGGCCCGGTGTTGATCTCATCCCACGGGGCGATGATGGGGCGCCAGTCCGGGTCGGCATGGCGCAGCTGCTCGCGCAGCAGGGTGAATTCGGGATACCGCCGCACCAGCTCAGCATCGCGCAGGGTGGACAGGCGCATGGGCGCCGCCCCCAAGTGGCAGACCGCCTTGTCTTGCGCTTTGGACGTGAGCCACTGCATCAGCAAAAACGCTGCATTGGCACGTTCGGACGTGCGGGCCAGCGCCAGGCCCAAACCGCCCGCCTGCGAAGCCATGCGGGTGCCGCGCGGGTGCAAGGCATAGGCCACCTTGCCAGCAACCTTGGAGAGCGGCGAACTGCGCACCGCGCCGAACACGGCCGTGGAGTCCAGGTACATGGCGCTGCGCCCTTCCAGAAAGGTGTGCAGCATCTCGTTGTAGTCAAAATTGCCCATGCCTGCGGGGCCGGTGTCGGCAATGTCCTTGAGCAATTGCAGCGCCTGCACACCGGGTGTTTGGTGAAAGGTCGGAACCCAGCGCGCATCAAACACCTGCCCGCCCAGTGGGTTGAGGTGCAACAACCAGGCGTGTACGCAGTTGTGCCCGGCCTGCCCGCGCGAGGTGAGCGCGGCCATGCCCGCCTTGTCCCGCAACACGGGCAGCAGGCGGCGCAGCTGGGTGTAGGTGCTGGGTGGCTGCAGTTTCAGCGCGGCAAACACATCGCGCCGGTAGGCCAAGAGTGAGGTTTCTGCGCCATACGGCAGGCCATACAGGCGCGCGCCGGGGCCGGGCAGGTAGCCTTTGGGGCCACCCACCAAACCCATGTTTTGCAGGTACCCGGGCACCACATCGGCCAGGTCAAACGTCGGGTCGGCCAGCGCCGGATCGCTCAGGAAAGGCTGCAACGGACGGATAAGCCGGTGGTGCACGTACTCGCTTTTCCAGGTGACCACATAGGTCACCAGATCGAGTTTGCTCTGGGCCTGCGACATTTCGGCCATTTGCCGGTGCTTCATGCGCAGGATGTGCTCGCGCGCCAGTTCCACCTTGATGCCGGTTTCTTCGGTAAACCGCGGCAGCAGCTTGACCATAGCGTCATAGTGCGGGTGGTCTGGAATGCTGAACGCCACGGTCTGACCACGGTACTTAGCATACCGGTCCGCCGCGCGGCTGCTGGCCAGGGGCAGAGCGGCACCAAACACGGCCACAGCATTTTTTAAGACCTGGCGACGTGGCCGCAGGTTCACGGGCTTGGGCGGTAACAACGACGTCATGCTGGCAATGGGAATAAAGGGTTTCACCCGCCCGTATTGTGACACCGGACGCTTGTTATCCTCGGGTGCCATGCGTGCCCCAACCCTTCCGATACGCCGTATCGCCCATCTCGACATGGACGCCTTCTACGCGTCGGTGGAGCTGCTGCGTTACCCGCAGCTCAAGGGGCTGCCGGTGGTGATTGGCGGTGGACGCCGTGCGCTGGACGATGCACTGCGTGACGCGTACGCCGAGCTGCCGTTGCATGAGATTCCGGTAGCGGCCTTCCCCCTGCTGCGCGACTACACGGGGCGCGGCGTCATCACCACCGCCACCTACGCCGCGCGGCAGTTTGGCGTGGGCTCGGCCATGGGCATGATGAAGGCGGCCAAGCTGTGCCCGCAAGCCATCCTGCTGCCGGTGGACTTTGCGCAGTATCGCCACTACTCGCAGCGCTTCAAAACCTTCATCACCGAGATTGCGCCGCTGATGGAGAACCGTGGCGTAGACGAGGTTTACATCGACTTCACCGAGGTGCCCGGTGGCCAGCGCGAAGGCGGGCGCGTGCTGGCGCGACTGATCCAAAAAGCCATTTTTGACGACACGGGCCTGACCTGCTCGGTGGGCGTGGCACCCAACAAACTGCTGGCCAAGATGGCCAGCGAGTTCAACAAGCCCAACGGCATCGCCATCGTCTATGACACGGACGTGGAAACCATGATCTGGCCGCTGGCCTGCCGCAAGATCAACGGCATAGGCCCCAAGGCGGACGCCAAGCTCAAGGGCCATGGCATAGAGACCATCGGCCAGCTCGCGTCCAAAGACCTGCAGTGGCTGATGGACACCTTTGGCCAGCGCACCGGCGCCTGGATGTTTGATGCCGCACGTGGCTTGGACGACCGGCCCATCTCTCTGGAGAGTGAGCCGGTCAGCATCAGCCGCGAAACGTCTTTTGAGCGCGACCTGCACGCGGTGCGCGACAAGGCCGAGCTGGGCGCCATCTTCACGCGCCTGTGCGAACAATTGGCCGACGACCTGCAGCGCAAGGGTTATGTGGGCAAAACGGTGGGCATCAAGCTCAAGTACGAGGACTTCACCGCGGTGACGCGTGACATCACCATCGAGCGCCATATCGACAACGCCAAGGAAATCCGTCGCGTGGCCGGCCTGTGCCTGAAACGCGCGCCGCTGCAAAAGAAGCTGCGCCTGCTGGGCGTGCGCATGGGTGCGCTGCTGAGTGCCGAGGAAGCCCTGAATTACAAGCAAAATAGGCCTCTAGCCCCCGTAGATATTGCGCAAACAGCTATCAATTCAGGAGCAGAAGACACCCTAACGGGGCAGCTGTTTTAGGCCACCAAGATCTCGTCCTGGTGGTTGGCAATGTGCAGCGCATGCGCCAGCGCGAAGTCGGTGCGGCTCAGCGCGCCATAGGCAAAGTGCGGTTGCAGCGGGCCGGTATGGGCCTGAAAACGCTGCACCGCCGTGCGCAGGCGGGCCACGCCGGGTTTCCAGCCCTCGGTCTGCGGCAAGCTTGGCGCACCAGGGATGGGCTCGGTCAATCCATGCGTCATCTGGCCGCGCAGGCGGAACACCGCAAACGCGGCCGAACCCAGCGTGGCCTGAAACAGCGCGCTTTTGGGCTGTGGAAACCCATCCAGACTCATGTCCACGCTCTGCGCCATGTGCTCGAGCACGGCGGACATTTTCCAGACCGTCGTGCTCTGTACCTGGTTGGCGCGGTCCAGCTTGTCCAGCCAGCGCAGCACATCGTCCAGCGACTGGACCTTGGGGGTATCGGCCATGGTGGCTCCGGTGGTGAAAGCGAGGGGGGCGATGAGGAAGTGACGGCGTTGCATGGCAAAAATCATACCGCCTGCTGATTAGAAGTCAGACTGGAAAAAAGCTTGATCCAAGTCAATTAGGCAGCACACGCCAGCGCCATCCGGGTTGACGCGCCCCCCGAGATTGTTGCTAAATGTTTTTGCGGTTGATCAAGAACAGTTTGTCCAAACAACTAGGGAGAAGATCTGATGCGCACCAACCTACCGGTAACCCAGCGGGAGTACGAGTACCCGGCCGACCAGATGCTGGTGTCCATGACGGACACCAAGGGCATCATCACCCATTGCAACCATGCTTTTGTAGAAACCAGTGGGTTCACCTACGAAGAACTCATAGGCCAACCCCACAACCTGGTGCGCCACCCCGACATGCCGCCCGAGGCCTACAAGGACATGTGGCAAACCATAGGCCACGGCCACCCCTGGACCGCCCTGGTCAAAAACCGCCGCAAAAACGGCGACCACTACTGGGTGCAGGCCAACGTCACCCCGATTCTGGAAAACGGCAAGCCCAAGGGCTACATGTCGGTGCGTATCAAACCCAGCCGCCAGGACGCCCAGGCTGCCGAAGCGCTGTACGCACAGATGCGGGCCGATGCACAACAAGGCGGTGGATCGATCTACCTGCGTGGTGGCGAGGTGCGCTACAAAGGCCCGCGCGGCTGGTTTAGCGCCCTCACGCGCATTACCCTGACGGCCCGCCTGGGTCTGGCCCTGCTGGGCATGACCCTGCTGGCCATGGTTCCGCAGTTCCTGGGCATGCAGGGCTGGCAGGCGGTGGCCGCACAGCTTGCCTCTCTGTTGCTAGGGGCGGGCTGCGTACTGGCCTGGTTCCAACTGCGCTTTGCCGCCGCGATTGGTGCGGCCGAAACCTTTGCCGATGACCTGGCCGGCTGCAACCTGACCACCACGGTGGACGGCCAGTACCCGCCGCCCCTGGGCACCATGATTCGCGCGCTGCGGCAGATCCAGATCAATCTGCGCGCCGTGGTGGGTGATGTGCGTGGGGAGATTGCGATCTTCACGCGCTCCGCCGCCGAGATTGCCGAGGGCGGCATGGACCTGTCCTCGCGCACTGAATCCCAGGCCAGCAGCCTGGAAGAAACCGCCGCCTCGATGGAAGAGCTCTCCAGCACCGTCAAGCAAACCGCCGAGACAGCCAACCGGGTGTCGGGCCAAAGCGCCAAGAGCACCGACATTGCAACCCAAGGCGGTGCAGCCGTGCACCAGGTGAGCCAGGCCATGCAGGCCATTGACGCGTCCTCCGGCAAGATGCGCGACATCATTGGGGTGATCGAGGGGATTGCCTTCCAGACCAACATCCTCGCGTTGAACGCGGCGGTGGAAGCCGCACGTGCCGGTGAACAAGGGCGCGGCTTTGCCGTGGTGGCCACCGAGGTACGGGCCCTGGCCCAGCGCAGCGGCGTGGCGGCCAAGGAAATTCGTGAGCTGATTGCCCAATCGTCCGAGCAAATTTCGGCCGGTTACCAGCAGATGACCGGCGCCGGCCGCACCATTGACGAGGTGGTGAAGTCCGTCAAAGAGGTGGGCGAGTTGATCCAGCAAATCAGCAATGCCACCAAAGAGCAAGCGGTGGGGATTGCGCAGGTGAATGAAGCCGTCACCCAGCTCGACACCGTGACCCAGCAAAACGCAGCGCTGGTGGAGGAGTCGGCCGCCTCCGCAGCGGGTCTGAATTCCAGCGCCGCCACCCTGGCGCGCTCGGTGCAGGTGTTCAAGCTGCCATAAGCAGGGGTCAACACGGCTACAGTGTTGACCATGTCCGCTTCGCTGATCAACACCCTCCCCCCTGGCGATCTGCAGCGCCTGCTGGACGCGGTGCCGGTGCCGCTGTTCATCAAAAATGCGCAGGGCGAAGTGCTGTTTCTGAACCAAGCCTGGCGCAACACGCTGGCGCTGGGCGATGCCCCCATGGCGCCCAGCACCGACGCGGCGTTTTTCACCCCCGCCCAAATGGCGCGGTTTGCGGCCCAGGACCAGGCGGCCTTCGCCCAGGGCCATGCCATCAGCAACGAAGACCTGGTCTGGCAGGCCGATGCAGTGCACCGCCGCCGCATGCACACCACGCTGGCCCCGGTCTTTGATGCCGCGGGTGCGCCGCAATTTTTGGTGGGTACCACCCAGGACATCACCGAACAACGGCACCTGGAACAGCAAGCCCACTCCGAACGCAAGCTGCTGGAAATGCTGGTCAGCCAAGCCACGCTGGGCGACATCATGCACAGCTTCATCACCGACTTTGAGGCCACCTTTGCGGACGTGCACTGCTCGGTGCTGCTGCTGGACGACGATGGCGTGCACCTGCGCCACGGTGCCGCCCCCAGTCTGCCCGCCGCCTACTGCGCGGCGCTGGACGGCACGGCCATTGGCTTGGGGGTGGGCTCCTGCGGCACGGCGGCTTTCACGGGCCAGGACGTGCTGGTGGCCGACATTGCCAACGACCCCATCTGGGCCGCGTTTCGTGACCTGGCGCTGGGCCACGGGCTCAAAGCCTGCTGGTCCATCCCGATCCGATCCTCGCAGGGTCGCACACTGGGCACCTTTGGCAATTACTACCAACATGTGCGCTCGCCCTCACAGGCCGAGCTGGGGGCCATCCAGCGCAGTGCTTACTTGCTGGGCCTGGCCATCGAGCGGGACCGCAACCTGCGCCACATGGACGCCACCCGGCACGCGCTAGAGGATGCCGGACGCTACCGCCAGGCGATTCTGGACAGCATGGTGGACGGCCTGCTCACGGTGGACCGGTGGGGTCGCATCCTGAGCCACAACAATGCCGCCGGCCACATGCTGGGGCTGCAGGCCCCTCGGGCGGAGCCAAGGCCGCTGTCGGATCTGCTGGCCACCCCCACCGACGTTCTGGCGCTGCTGCAAGAGGTAGACAGCCTGGGCGGTAGCGGCAAAACCGTGGAAGCCCGGGCCCACCACCACAACGGGCACACGTTTCCGGTGAGCCTGTCTTTCTCCAAAATCCCGCATGCCACACACCAGAGTTACGTGGTGCTGCTGCGCGACATCACCCAGCAGCGCCAGGACGAGGAAGAAATCCGCCGCCTGGCGTTCTACGACCCGCTGACCGGCCTGCCCAACCGCCGCCTGCTGCTGGACCGGGTGCGCCACGCCATGGCCAACGCCGCACGGCTGCAGCAGCATGGCTCGCTCATGTTTCTGGACCTGGACCACTTCAAGGTGCTCAACGACACCCTGGGCCACGACGTGGGCGACGAACTGCTGCAGCAGGTAGCCACACGCCTGCGCAGCTGTGTGCGCGACGGGGACAGTGTGGCCCGCCTGGGCGGTGATGAGTTTGTGGTGCTGCTCGAAGGCCTGAACGCCCACGCCAGCGAGGCCGCCACCCAGGCCGAGCTGGTGGCCCACAAGATTCTGGAAACCCTGGCCCAGCCCTACAGCCTGCGCCAACACAGCTACAGCAGCACACCCAGCATTGGCATTGTGGTGTTCATGCAAGACGTGGAGAGCATGGACGACCTGCTTAAAAAAGCCGATGTCGCCATGTACCAGGCCAAAGCCGCCGGGCGCAACACCGCACGCTTCTTCGACCCCGTGATGCAGGCCGCCGTGGCCACCCACGCCGAGCTGGCCAAGGAAATTCGCCAGGGCCTGCAGCGCCAGGAGTTTGTCCTGCACTACCAGGTGCAGGTGGACCAGCAGGGGCGCTGCCTGGGCGTGGAGGCTCTGGTGCGCTGGAACCACCCGACACGCGGCTTGGTAGCACCCAACCAGTTCATCGGGCTGGCTGAAGAGACCGGCATGATCCTGCCGCTGGGCCAGTGGGTGCTGGAAACCGCCTGCTCCCAGCTGCTGGCCTGGAGCCAGCAGCCTGCCACCGCCCACTGGACGGTAGCCGTCAACGTGAGCGCATCACAACTCGCGCAGACGGAATTTGTCTGCAGCGTGGGCAGGGCTCTGCGCCAGTCGGGCGCGCCAGCGGCGCAACTCAAGCTAGAAATCACCGAAAGCATGTTGGTCAACGACATGGAAGACATCATTGAGAAGATGGGTGCCATCCAGGCGCTGGGGGTGAGTTTCTCGCTGGACGACTTTGGCACCGGGTACTCCTCGCTGTCTTACCTCAAGCGTCTTCCGCTGTCGCAGCTCAAGATCGACCAGTCTTTTGTGCGCGATGTGCTGACCGACCCCAGCGATGCGGTGATTGCGCGCACTGTCGTGGCGCTGGGCCACAGCCTGGGCCTGCATGTGATTGCCGAAGGTGTGGAGTCGGCAGCCCAGCGCGATGCGCTGGCCGAGATGGGCTGCGACGCCTTTCAGGGCTACTTTTTGGGCCGCCCGGCACCCGCACGGGAACTAGATGTTCAGGCGCTGGCAGACCCGCTAGACTTGGCGCCAGGAAGATAACCGGGCCCAAGCTGTGCCACAGAGCGCAGGCAGGTCAGCACCCGACCAAGCGCGAAAGGTCGTCATGAACACACACACCACCGCGGGCTTACGCACCCTGGCACTGGCACTGGCACTGGCACTGGGGAGCGCGCTGACCGCCTGGGCGCAAACCCCCAGCAGCCCCGCGCCGCCCCAAAAACTGCGCATTGTGGGCGGGCTGGCCGGCCTGAACCAGTACACCCGCAACGAAGAACCGTTCTGGACCAAGGAGCTGCCGCGCTTGACGCAGGGCCGCTACACCGCCGAAATTGCGCCGTTTGACCGTGCTGGCGTGCCGGGCACCGAAATGCTGCGCCTCATCCAACTGGGGGTGGTGCCCTTTGGCACGGCATTGCTGAGCAATATCTCGGCCCAGTACCCCGAGTACGCGGCCCCCGACCTAGCGGGCCTGAACCCCAACATTGCCACACTGCGCAAAACCCTGGCGGCGTTTCGCCCTTACCTCGAAAAATCGCTGCGCGAGCGCCATGGCATCGAGGTGCTAGCGGTATATGTGTACCCGGCGCAGGTACTGTTTTGCAAACGTGCATTGGCCTCGCTGACTGACCTGCAGGGCCGGCGCGTTCGCGTGTCGTCTGCCACCCAAGCCGACTTCATGACCGCACTGGGTGCCATCCCGGTACTGGTGGGCTTTGCACAGCTCTTGCCCAATATGGCATCGGGCAACACCGAGTGCGCCATCACGGGCACCATGTCTGGCAACCTGCTGGGCCTGCATGAGGTCACCACCCATGTGCACACCCTGCCGGTGACCTGGGGCCTGGCCGTGTTTGGCGCCAACCTGGCCGCCTGGCAGGCCCTGCCCGGTGACCTGCGGGCGGTGCTCTCACACGAGCTGCCCAAGCTGGAAACCGCCATCTGGGCCGAGAGCGAACGCGAAACCGCCGAGGGCCTGGCCTGCAACCGCGGCCAACCCAGCTGCACCACCGCCCGCAAGGGCAGCATGACCGAAGTGGCCAGCACCAAGGAAGACGAGCGCTGGCGCAAGGAAATTCTTGTGGGCACGGTGCTGCCGCGCTGGTTGCAGCGCTGCAACCAGCGTTGCAAAGAGTTGTGGGACCAAACCATCGGACAAGCCCACGGCATCGTGGCACCAACCCCCAAGTGACACGACTGGTATCGTCCCGCGCCACCCGGGCCGTCATCGGTTCGGTGCTGTTTTTTGCCATCACCGTGGTGGTGCTGGCTGCACTGCTGGTGCGCGACAACTACCGCACCACGCTGGCCAACAGCGAGGGCCAGGCCCTGCGTTTTGTGGCTGGCGCCGAGGCCGCCGTCAACCGCAACCTGCTGGGCGTGGACGTGTTGCTGGCCAGCCTGGACAACCTGCTGGGCCTGTCCAACCTGCAGCGCGAATGGATTGACGGCCCGCTGGCCAGCCGCCTGATCCAGGGGGCGCTGCGGCAAAACCTGCTGGTGCGCCATGTGGCATTGCTGGACGCGCAGGGCCAGATGCTCGCGTCGTCCGACCCACGCGGTGCCGAGCTGGTGCTGGCCACGCCAGAAGGCTTTGTTGCGCAGGCGCTGAACCAGCCGGTCTCCAGCCTGGCCATCAGCGCACCGGTGGTGAACTTCAACAGCTCCGAACAGGTCATGTACCTGGCACGCCACATCCGCCTGGCCGATGGCTCCAAGGTGCTCGCCATCGCGGAGGTGCAGGTGTCCCTGCTCGCCACCATCCTGGTGCAGGGTGTGGACATTGAACGGCTGGAGGCCACGCTGGAGCGTGGCAACGGCCAGCTGCTGGCCAGCGTGCCCGCCATGGACTCGCTCTCTGGCACGCTGCTCAAGCCCGCGCTGGGCGGGCGGGCCACGCTAGACGGCGCGCTGCGCATGCCGGCACGCCTGAGTGGTGCCCCCGCCCTGGTGGTGCAGCGCAATATGCTGTACCACGACATTCTCATCACGGCCAGCATTCCCATGGACACGGTGCTGGGCGAGTGGCGGCGCGAGAGCTGGCTGATGGCCGGCGTCACCACCGTGTTTGTGCTGATGATTCTGGGGGCTGGCGTGGTGGCTCTGCGCTACTTGCAGCGCATGGCCCAGGCCCAGCGCGACATCTCGGAGGCCAAGTCCACCATGGACCAGGCGCTGGAGTCCATGGACAACGGTTTCCTGCTGCTGGACGCACAACACCGCGTGCTGAGCTGGAACCGGCGCTACCTGGAGATTTACCCCTGGCAGCGCGAACACATCGCCGTGGGCACGCCGTTTGAAACCCTGCTGACCGCCACCGCCAGCATGACGCTGCCCCAGGCCAGCGACGAGGTGCAGCGCGCCTGGATTCTGGAACGCATGGCCCTGCTGCACCAACGCCTGCACAGCCACGAGCGCCACCTGCCCAATGGCCATGTGATCGAGATCACTGAACGCTCCACCGCCGCCGGGGGCGTGGTCATCGTTTACCAGGACGTGACCCACATCCGCCGCGCCAGCGCCGAGATCGAGCAGCTCGCGTTTTTTGACCCGCTGACCGGCCTGCCCAACCGCCGCCTGCTGAGCGACCGGCTGCAGCAAGCCATCATGGCCAGTGCGCGCAACGGCTACAGGGGGGCGCTGTTGTTCATGGACCTGGACCACTTCAAGACCCTGAACGACACGCTGGGCCACGACATAGGCGACCTGCTGCTGCAGCAAGTGGCCCAGCGCGTGAAGGCCTGTGTGCGCGAGACCGACACGGTGGCCCGCCTGGGTGGCGACGAGTTTGTGGTGATGCTGCAAGACCTGAGCATGCACGCCATGGAAGCCGCATCACAAGCCAAGATGGTGGGTGACAACATACTGGCTGCGCTGAACGAACCCTACGAGCTCAACGGCACCGTGTACCGCAGCACCTGCAGCGTGGGCGCCACGCTGTTTGGCGCCACCCAGCAGCCCAGCTCTGACCTGCTCAAGCAGGCCGACATTGCCATGTACCAGGTGAAAAATGCGGGGCGCAATGCGCTGTGCTTTTTTGACCCCCAAATGCTGGCAGCCATCGAGTCGCGTGCCGAGCTGGAGCGCGACCTGCGCCAGGCACTGGCACTGGACCAGTTCCAGCTGCACTACCAGTTGCAGGTCACCCGCCAAGGCGAACCCGTTGGGGCCGAGGCACTGGTGCGATGGAGCCACCCGGTGCGCGGCATGGTGTCCCCCCTGACATTTATTGGCCTGGCCGAAGAGACCGGGCTCATCGTGCCACTGGGGGCGTGGGTGCTGCGCACCGCCTGTGCGCAACTTGCACTGTGGGCGCAACACCCTTTGCGCGCCGAGCTGCAAATGGCGGTGAACGTGAGCGCACTCCAGTTCCGGCAAGAAGACTTTGTGGACCTGGTGCGCACCGCACTGCAAGACACCGGCGCCAACCCGCACCTGCTCAAGCTGGAGCTGACCGAAAGCCTGGTGCTGGACAACGTGCAAGACACGATTGAAAAAATGCAGGCCCTGAAGGCGCTGGGCCTGCGTTTCTCAATGGACGACTTTGGCACCGGCCAGTCTTCGCTGACCTACCTGACCAAACTGCCGCTGGACCAGCTCAAGATCGACCAGTCCTTCATCCGCAACCTGGGGGAGCAGGCCGCCGACGCCGTGATGGTGCAAACCATCATCGGCATGGCAGAGACCCTGGGGCTGGAGGTGATTGCCGAAGGGGTGGAAACCGAAGACCAGCGCGACTTTCTGGCTGCCCACGGCTGCCACCTGTTCCAGGGCTACCTGTTTGCGCGACCTCTGCCTGCCGCCGGGCTGGAAGTCTTGCTGAATCAGAAGGAAATCGCGGCCTAGCGCCCGCGCCATCTTCGCAAGCAGCTCCTAAAACAATAGCAACCCAGCCTATTGGCGGGCTGTGCGCGTATTGCCCGGCAGGGCCTGTGGGTGGCTGGTGCGGAAGGGGTTGATGTCCAGCCCGCCGCGGCGCGTGTAGCGCGCATACACCGTCAGCTTGGTGGGTTTGCAGCGCGTCCAGATGTCCATGAAGATGCGCTCCACGCACTGCTCATGGAATTCGTTGTGGTTGCGAAAACTCACCAGGTACTGCAGCAGCCCCTCCTGCTGGATCGGCAGGCCCGCGTAACGAATCTGCACGCTGCCCCAGTCGGGCTGGCCGGTCACCAGGCAGTTGCTTTTGAGCAGATTGCTCACCAGCACCTCGTCCACAGCGCCCTCATCGGGCACGGTGGTCAGCAGCTCGGGCGCAGGCTGGTAGTGGGTGCATTCCACGTCGAGCCGGTCCAGGTTCAGCCCGTCCAGCTCGTGCACGGGCTCGCGGTCAAACAGCGCAGCGTCAATGAGCTTCACCCCGATGGAGCTTTGCACCACGCCGCCGCGCCACACGGCTTCAGAGATGTCGGTGCGCAGCCGCTCCAGCACCTCGGTGGCATCGGCAAAGCGGGTGTTGTTGAAGCTGTTGAGGTAGAGCTTGAAGGACTTGCTCTCCACGATGTTGGGCGACTCACACGGAATGGTGAAGTGCACCAGCGCCACCTGCGGCTTGCCGCGCAGGTTGAGCCAGCTCAGCTCAAACGCAGTCCACATGTCGGCACCAAAAAACGGCGCGGCGCCGGTGATCCCAATCTCGACGCGCTTGCCCGCACGCGGGATGGGGAACAGCAGCGAGGCGTCGTACTGGTCCACATAGGCCGAGGCCTTGCCAAGCTGGGATTGTTCGGGGGTGTTCATGCGGTGGCTTTCAAATGGGGGATCAGCGCGGCCAGGATTTGGCGCACCGGTTCGGGCGGCAGGTCGTGGCCCATGCCGTCAATGACGAGCAGCTGGGCGCCCGGAATGCGACGTGCGGTGTCTTCGCCACAGGCCAGCGGCACCAGCGGGTCGGCTTTGCCGTGCACCACCAGCGTGGGCGCGGTGATGCGCGAGAGCAGCGCGGCACGTGTGATGTCGGCCACCACGGCCAACATCTGGCGCGCGGTGCCCACGGGGTGAAAGGCGCGTTGCACACTGGCGCGCACGCGTGTGTGCAGTTCGGTTTCGGGCGTGGGGTAGCCAGGGCTGCCAATGGTCTGAAACAGGCGCACCGAATGGGCGACCACGGCATCGGTGCCACTCCCCGCCGGGCGGCTAATGAGAGCGCGCACCACCTCAGGCGCCGCCTGCGGCAGGCCGCGCGCGCCACTGGTGCTCATGATGCTGGTCAGGCTCAAGGTGCGCGCGGGTGCCGCCAGCGCCACGCGCTGCGCAATCATGCCGCCCATGCTCACGCCCACTACGTGGGCCTTGTCGATCTTGAGCGCGTCCAGCACACCAATCGCATCCGCCGCCATATCGGCCAGGCTGTAGGGCGCAGCAGGCACCAGGCCCAGCTTGTACTTGAGGCTGGCCCACAGCAGATTGGGCTTGCCCAGTGCATCGAAGTGACTGGAGAGGCCCACATCGCGGTTGTCAAAACGCACCACGCGGTAGCCCGCCTCTTCCAGCGCGTGCACCATCTCCGGCGGCCAGGCAATCAGCTGCATGCCCAGGCCCATGATGAGCAGCACCGCGGGTTTACTGGCGAACGACGCATCCATCTGGGCGCTGTCTTCCACTTCAATGTCGATTCCGTTTGCTCTTATTTTCATAGCTGCTCGCGCAAGTAATTCGGGGGCTTAGGCCCTATTTGGTTTCAATTTTTCCTGGCGAAATGCGTACAACATGGCCCGCGCGCGCAACGATCAAATCGGTTCCCGTTTGTTGCGCAATCTGCCGCGCACGTTGTGCCGCGCGGTGCATGGCAGCCTGTGCCCCCGCCATGTCGGACTTGGCGTCTGAAACGCTTGGCCCATAAGAAGGCTGGGGTTCATTGACTTGAGGTGGCTTTGTCATGGTTTGTCACTCCAATCTATCAGTTGGGGCTCATCGCCCGCGTTGTCATACACCGCCCATTGGTCTACCGACGGTTGGTAGACCGTACGCAACAGTTGCAGTCCGGAATCGAACCGACGGCGGATGGTGTCTTCGGGAATGTGGTGGCCGCCCTGGCGCACACGCTCCGCAACACGTTGAACCGCCATATCAGCAGTCGGAAGACTCAAAAAGAAAAGCTCCACCAAATATCCTGCTTTGCGCCACTGGGGAATCTGCCGTGCATAACCCCTCCCGGACAAGGTGGTCTCAAACGCAAAACTCTCCCGTCTCGCCACATGCTGCGCAATCGCATCCAGCATCAAGCGCGCCGCCTGGATGGCGGCCTGCTCAGGTGCAAAAGGCGACAAACCGGCAGCAATCAAGTCCGCATTCACAAACACCGGACACGCAGCCTCATTGGGCAAGAACTCCCGTGCAAAGGTCGTCTTTCCTGCGCCATTGGGTCCCGCAATGATGATGATCTTGGGCTGCACTGGTCATTGCTCCTGTTTTAGTAGCTGCTCGCGCAAGTAATTCGGGGGCTTAGGCCTGTTTTCGTCTAAAAACCAGGCGCTCGGGGGTGGACTCAGCGGCGGCGTAGGCGTAGCCGTCCACGTCAAAGGCGCGCAGTTGGTCGGGCGTCATCAGGCGGTGTTCGATGGCGTAACGCGCCATCAGGCCACGTGCCTTTTTGGCGAAAAAGCTGATCACCTTGTACTGGCCGTCTTTGTACTCCTGGAATACACACTCCACCACGCGGCCTTTGAGCGCCTTGCGGTCCACCGCCTTGAAGTACTCGTTGGAGGCCAGGTTGATGACCACAGGCGACGCGTCCTTGCGCAGGCGGGTGTTCAGGTAGTCGGCAATCTGGCTGCCCCAGAAGTGGTACAGGTTGCTGCCGTGCGACCCTTGGAGCGTGGTGCCCATTTCCAGCCGGTAGGGCTGCATCAGGTCCAGCGGGCGCAGCACGCCGTACAGGCCGCTCAAGATGCACAGGTGGTCCTGCGCCCAGGCCAGGTCGTCCGCGCCCAGGGTTTTGGCCTGCAGGCCGTCGTACACATCGCCGTCAAAGGCCAGCGCCGCCTGGCGCGCGTTTTTGGGCGTGGCGCGGGACGACCAGGCCGCATAACGCGCGACGTTCAACGTGGACAGTTTGTCGCTCAGGTCCATGAGCCCGGCAATTTGCTGCGGGGAGTAGTCGCGCAGCAGAGTGATGAGTTCTTTGGACTGTTTGACGAACAGCGGCGCGGTGTGCGGCTGGCCGTTCAACGGGGTGTCGTAGTCCAGGGATTTGGCGGGAGAAAGCAGAAACAGCATGGTGGTGAGGGCAAGGCAGGCAGGGTGCGCCAGAGGGAGTGCGGGGCAGTTTAGCGTGAAAGGCATGGCCAGAGGGGCGGCGGGGCTTGTGCCACGGCGGGCAGTCACGGAGGTTTCACATGGGGCGCCTAGGCTTCGCCGCTTGTTCATCACCACCGGGAATTCTCTTGACCATGCGCACTTTCAACCCGACCCACCTGGCCCTGGCCGCGGCCCTGACCCTGGGCGCCGCTGCGGCATCCGCCCAAACCGAGGTCACCGCCACCCTGGCCGGCCACGCCGCCCTGCCCTCCAGCACCGCCGTGACCGCACCCAAGTCGGCCGGCAAGTTTTTTGAAACCGCGGGCAAGTTTGCCGCCGCCAACCGCCAGCGCACCGAGGTGCTGAACAGCATCGACGGCATCAGTTTTGTGGGCGACCCCAAGTACCCGCGCAAGTCCGGCGGCACCCTGCCCATCAAAGGCCAGGCCGTGCAAGGCTTCTCGGGCATCGTGTCGCTGGGCAAGGGCGAATTTTTGGCCCTCACCGACAACGGCTTTGGCAGCAAGATCAACTCCCAAGACGCACTGTTAATGGTGCACCACGTCAAGGCCGACTGGGCCCAAGGCAGCGTGAAGCGCCAGCAGACCACCTTTCTGCGTGATCCCGACCGCAAAGTGCCCTTCGCCATCCAGAACGAAGCCACGGCCGAACGTTTCCTGACCGGCATCGACTTCGACCCCGAGTCCATCCAGGTGGTGGGCAACGAGTGGTGGATTGGTGACGAATTTGGCCCCTACATCCTGCGCGTGGACCCCAAAGGCAAGGTGCTGGGTGTGGTGGAAACGGTGGTGGGTGGCAAGGCCCACCGCAGCCCCGATCACTACATGAACGGCCGCCTGCCCAACTACCCGGGCGACGCCGGTTTCGAGACCCGCCGCAGCGGCGGTTTTGAGCCCATGGCCAAGGCGGTAGACGGCAAAACCGTGTACCCCATGTTCGAATGGCCGCTGTGGGACGCCGCCGCCAAGGCCCAGGAAAGCCGCAACGGCAAGCCTTTCACGCGCATTCTGGAGCTGGACGTGGCCACCCGCACCTATGGCACGCGCCAGTGGAAGTACAGCTTTGAAGAGGCGGGCAATGTAGCCGCCGATTTCCAGATGCTGGACGCGACCACCGGCCTGGTGATCGAGCGCGACGACGCGACGGAAGGTTCGGGCAACGTCTGCAAGGACGAGCCACGCACCGATTGTTTCACCCGCCCTGCCAAGTTCAAGCGCATCTACAAGATCGACCTGTCGCAGCTGGATGCCGATGGTTTTGTGAAGAAAGTGGCCTTTATTGACCTGACCAAAATCGCCAACCCGAATGGCAAAGCCAAACGCGGCCCCAACGAAGCCAACTTTGTGCTGCCCCACCTGGGCCCTGAAGGCCTGAGCGTGGTGGACGCGACGCACATCGTGGTAGTGAACGACAACAACTTCCCCTACTCCAGCGGCCGCACGCTGGGCCAGCCGGACGACAACGAGCTGACGCTGCTGGACATCAAGGCTCTCGTCGAAGCCAAGTAAGACGATTCGGACATGGTCGCCATGCACAATGGCGGCCATGTCCGACGCACCCATTTCCCTTCAGTACCAAGCCCCGCCCCGCAACGGCGGGGCCTTGGTGCGCAGCCTCTTTGCAGGCCGCCCGACCCAGGTAGCCCCAGCGCAGCAGGCCATCCGTTTTGACGCTCGCTGGCAAGGCGCCCGCGCCGATGCCACCCGACTGACGCAGTACCGCCAGGTCTGCGAGCTGCCCGACACCGGCACCCTGCCCCTTCTGTATCTGCACGCCATGGCCATGCCACTGCACATGGCCATCCTCAGCCACGCGCGTTTTCCGCTGCGCCTGCTGGGCCTGGTGCACTGGAGCAACCAGCTGGAGAGCCTGCGCCCCATCGCCAATGGCGAAGCCGTGGACATGCATTGCACGCTGGACGGCATCCATACCACCGAGCGCGGCCAGTGCTTTGCCATCCACACCACGCTGAGCACCGGTGGCACGGTCGCCTGGCGCGAGACCAGCACCTTTCTGTCGCCCCTGGCACGCAGCAAGAGCGGCAAAAAGTCCGTGGCCGACGGCAGCGAACCCGACTGGGGCCCGCCCGTCGCCCAGTGGGCTGTGGCTGGGAACGCCGGGCGCCGCTTTGCCGGCCCTTCGGGTGACTGGAACCCCATCCACGTGAGCGCGCTGACCGCCCGCCTGTTTGGCTACCCGCGCGCCATCGCCCACGGCATGTTCAGCGCCGCACGCTGCCTAGCGCTGCTGCAAAACGACCTGCCCGCCAACGCGCCGGTGGCGCTGGACCTGCGCTTCAAACGCCCGCTGTTGATTCCGGGAAAAGTGGCCTTACATACGGCACAGGACGCGACCGAAGACTCGGGCGCCACCCGCTTTGTATTAAGAGTCCAGCCCAGCGGCGAGCCGCATATCGACGGCGCGCTGCGTCCGCTGTAAGCCATAGACGACAGGATTGACCATGACCGACACCAACCCCTCTGCCCTCACCCACTTCGACACCAAGGGCGACGCCCACATGGTGAACATTGGCGGCAAGCCGCTGACCGCACGCAAGGCCGTGGCCGGTGGCCGCATCCAGATGAAACAGAGCACGCTGGACCTGATCCAGAACGCCCAGGCCGCCAAAGGCGATGTGCTGGGCGTGGCGCGTGTGGCCGGCATCATGGCCGCCAAGCGCACCAGCGACCTGATCCCGCTGTGCCACCCCATCATGCTGTCACGCGTGGCCATCGAGTTTGAAGTGGTACCCGCCACCGCCACCAGCAGCCCCGCCGTGCAGTGCCTGGCAATTGCCGAAACCACAGGCGGCACCGGCGTGGAAATGGAAGCCCTGACCGCCGTGCAAATCACCCTGCTGACCATCTACGACATGTGCAAGGCCGTGGACAAAGGCATGGTGATGACGGACGTGAAGCTGCTGGAGAAGCACGGCGGCAAGTCGGGCACCTACCTAGCCGCCCCCACCACCTGACGAAAAGACGGCCTGCGCCTCAATAGGGCGTGCCGTCCTTGTGCACAAAGCGCCATTGGCCGGTGGCGACCAAGAGGGCCTTGAGGTCGTCGTCTGGGTAGCTGCCCTCATCGCCCGGCGTGCGGTCGCCCACCTCCAGGTACACCACCTCTTCCGCCGTGCGGTTCTGCAGGCAATGGCCATTGCCCGTACCGGCCTTGAAGCCCGCACACATGCCGGGCGCCAGCGGTGTATCGCCCTCGTCTGTCTGCAAGGTGGGGTGGCCCTGCAGGATGTAGACGAATTCGTCCTGCTTGGTGTGCGCATGGCGCAGGGACGACACGGAGTGCGGCGCCAGCCGCACCAGGTTCACACCAAAGTTGCTCAGGCCAAAGATATCGCCCAATTGGCGCTTCTCGCGCCCGGCCATGCGTGAGGCAAAGGGCTCGGGGTAGTTGGACGGCTTGGTGCGCGGTGCCACCTCGGTGGCAACTACGGCAATGGGCAGGCGAAACTGGGACGGGTCGGGCATGCGCGCCTCCTGGAACAGTCAACAAAGGTTGGGAGCCCAAGCTTAGCCTGCCCCGTGCGGCCCTGCCCGCCGCACTCAGGCCTGCAGGGGCACCGCCACCCCGTCGCGCGTGAAAGCCAGGGTCTGGGCCAGCACCTGGTCCATGCGGCCGGCCTGGATCAATCCCAGCAAGCGCTCCAGCGCTTCGTCCACCGAGGCATCGCTGGGCGCCTGCCCCTGCGGACCCGACAACGCGCCCGCCAGCACCACCCGCCAGCCGCTGTGCTGGCCATCGGCTTCGGCACACAGCGCGGCAAAGGATGCCAACTCCTCGGGCCGCTTGTCCACACACATCAGCGGCACCAGGGCGCCGCCCAGCCCCGCCTCAAACTGAGCGCGCTGCGCGGGCGTGGCATCGTCTGGCAGCTCGGCCCCGACAAACACCAGCAGCAGGCACTGCGGCACGGCCTGGGCACGGGCGGCCTGCAGCAAATCGTCAAAGTTAGAAATCATCGAAACACGTCCTCGCTTGAAAAGTTATCCGGCACGCCCATCCGGGCGCAGCCGTCCGTACCAGCTAGCCAACGGGCCACCCCACAGCGCCATCAGGCCAAACCACGCGCACGCCGCCAGCCAGAGCAGCCATGCACCATAGCCGCTGGGCCAGGCGGCCAGCACACGCAGCAACGTGACGGCCTGCAGCAGCAAAAACAGCACCCACACCCGGCCATCTGCCACCAGCGCGCGGCCGCTGTGGCCGGCAGACACGCGGGTCACCATGGCCAGCATGAGCGAGGCCAGGCAGCCCATGGTGAGCGCATGCAAGGCACCCAGCGGCAGCACTGGTGTCCCCATGCCCCAGCTGAGCCACTGGCTGGCGCCCCCCAATAGCAGGGCCAGGCCCAGCCAGACAAAGCCGATGTGCAGCATGGCCAGCAAGCGGTTTTTCAGGCTCTGCACCAGGCCCCAGATGCAAGCCAGCCACAGCAGCACGGCACCGGCCGCCAGCTCCAGCGTGCCGCGCAGCAGCTGCCACACCATGCCCCAGGCCGTGCCCGCGGGCTGCAGCAGGTCCAGCCAGGCAGCCAGGACCTCCAGCGCTACCACCGACAACATCAGACCCAGCGCCCAAAACGGCCGCCACGCGGCCAGCTGCGGCATGGCGCTGGAGGTGAAAAAGGGAATCATGCGGTGGGCCACCACCACGTAGACCGCCACCACAAAGCCCCACAAGCCGGTGAGCACACAGGCCAGGGCCACGGCATCGGCCCCGGCCCATACGCTGGCGGTCAGGCCTAACAGGCTGGCACAGCCCACGCCGCAGGCCTGCGCAATCACCAATGCGTGCAGAGTGTCCACCACCGGGCTGCGCGCCAGCAGACGCCAGAACAGGGCACTCATCCACAGCAGCCCCGCACAGGCCAAGGCCAAGCCGCTCAGCCCCAACGCCAGGTGCCAATGCGCACCGGCCAGCCACAGCAGCCAGCCGCTGGCCTGCAACAGCAAGGGCGCCAGCAGCTGCGGTGCCGCAGGCGGCGCCACGCCCAGCCACTTGGGGCCCGCCGTGAACAAAAAGCCGGAGAAGAACAGCGGAATAAAGCCAAACGTCATGACCGCGCCATGCACCAGCGAGGGCGAGAGCACATAGGCCAGGCCCAGCGTGCCGCTGAGCCGGTCCCACTGCACCAAGGCCCACCACAGGCCGGCGCACCACAGCAACACCATTGCTAGAAAAAACCCCAAGCGGTGCGGCGCCAGCAGCAGATGGCGAAGACGCCAAGGCAGTGCGGCGCTCATCCGCAGGTCCCTACATGGCCGCACTGGGTGCAGTAGTCGCAGCCGTCCTTGCGGATGACGGCATAGGCGCCGCATTCGCCACACTTCTTGCCCACCATGACCGGGCTGGCAGACGGAGTGCTCAGGCCCAGGCTGTCGTCGTCGGCCGCGTCCGCCGTTTGCGGTGCATCGGCCTGCGCTTGGCGGCGCGCAATGATTTGCTGCAGTGCGTAGGCAATGGCGGCCACTTCGGAGTCATGCCACAGCGGTACCTGACTACCATCTTGCTTGGTGTAGTGGCCCAGGCGCACCGGGCCGCGGTCCCAGGCCACCTTGCGCATGTCGCGCAGGGCCCGCTCCAGAAAGCCCCCGCGTGCGGCCAGCGACAGCAAGCGCATGCTGGAGGTGATCCACTGCTGCGACTCGCCGCTCTGGCCCAGAGGCATAAAGAACTCGATGGCGCGCTCCACCATGCCGGTGCCATCGGGCGTGGGCACCGGCAGAAAGGACACCAACAGGTACAGGGTTTTGTGGCCCTCCTGCGTCCAGTACTCCACCTTCTCAGCCACTGCGGCCAGAGCCCCTTTGGGGCGTTTTTCGATCACAGCCCTCATGGGATCTGCGCGATTAGCTATCAAATCAGGAGCATTCTGCACCGCTGCTGCAGGAGCAGGTGTGACCTGCAGCACGGAGCCAAGGATGGCATTGGGGCGGTAGGTGGCCAGGCCCTTGAGCCGCGCCTGCCAGGCCTGCAGGTACAGGCCCTTGAAGTCTTCATAGGGGTAGTCAGCGGGCACGTTCACGGTCTTGGAGATGGCCGTGTCCACCAGCGGCTGCACCGCCTCCATCATGGCAATGTGGTCTTGCGCAGCCATCTCCAGCGCAGACACAAAGCTGGCGGGCAACTGGTTTACATCGCCGCCCTGTGCGCGGTAAACGCGCCAGGCGTGGTCCTCCACCGCGTATTCGCTGGTGCTGCCATCGGCCTCGCGCTTTTTGCGGGTGTAGGTCCAGGAGAACGCAGGCTCGATGCCGTTGGAGGCGTTGTCGGCAAAGGCCAGGCTCACCGTGCCGGTGGGGGCGATGGAGAGCAAATGGCTGTTGCGAATGCCGTGCGTGCGGATATCGGCTTGCAGATTGGCGGGCAGGCGGCTGGCAAAGGTGCCCTCCGCCAGGTAGCCGTCTGCGTCAAACCGGGGAAAGGCGCCCTTCTCCTGCGCCAGTGCCACGGACGCCGCGTAGGCACTGTCGCGCATGCAGGTGGCAATCTGCAAGGCCAGGGCGCGGCCCTCGGCACTGTTGTAGCGCAGGCCCAGCAGGGTCAGCGTGTCGCCCAGCCCGGTAAAGCCCACACCGATGCGGCGCTTGGCAGCGGCCTCAGCCTGCTGTTGCGGCAGGGGCCACACCGTCACGTCCAGCACATTGTCCAACGCACGCACCTGCAGCGCCACCGAACGGGCAAAGGCCGCCATGTCAAACGCCGCCGTACCACCCGCGCCCAACGGGTGCTGCACAAAACGCGGCAGGATGATAGGCCCCAGGTCGCAACAACCGTAGGCCGGCAGCGGCTGCTCGCCGCAGGGGTTGGTGGCTTCTATGGTTTCGCAATAGGCCAGGTTGTTGTCCTGGTTCATGCGGTCCAGAAACAGGATGCCGGGCTCGGCAAAGTCGTAGGTGGAGCGCATCACCGTGTCCCACAGGGTGCGGGCCGGTACGGTGGTGTAGACCCAGCGCCCGTCGGCACGCTGATGTGCGCCCTGCGCCAGCAGCGCCGCGCCAGGCTTGGCACGGTGCACCAGCTGCCAAGGGGCATCGGCCTGCAGGGCCTGCATAAAGGCGTCGGGCACGCCCACCGAGACATTGAAGTTGTTCCATCGCCCGGGTGTGCGCTTGGCGGTGATGAACTCCAGCACATCCGGGTGGTCGATGCGCAGCACGCCCATTTGGGCACCGCGCCGCGCGCCTGCACTCTCTACTGTGGAGCAGGACTGGTCGAACACATTGATGTAACTGCAGGGGCCCGAAGCCAGCGAGGCCGTGCCCTTGACGTCGGCCCCGCGCGGGCGGATGCGCGAGAAGTCGTAGCCCACACCGCCGCCGCGGCGCATGGTCTCGGCCGCTTCGCGCAGGGCTTCGTAAATGCCGGGGTAGCCGTCGTCGTCCGCCCCCTGGATGCAATCACCCACCGGCTGCACAAAGCAGTTGATCAGGGTGGCCTGGATGCTGGTGCCCGCCGCACTCATGATGCGGCCTGCACCAATGGCACCGGCCCGCAGATTGTCCAGAAACAACGCCTCGTAATGTGCCTGCTGCTCCGGCGCTTCTGCGCTGGCCAGGGCCCGCGCCACGCGGCGGTACACATCGTCGGCACAGGTTTCGCCGGCTTTGAGGTATTTCTCGGCCAACACATCCTGGCTGATGGGCTGGGGCTTGTCGGCGTTCAGGCCGTGGGAGGTCATAACGTTTCTTCCTTAGGAATCAGGTCCGCAGATGCGGACACAAGGGTCTGTTGCAGGGCCGGCAGCACCACGGCGGTCCATACGGCCTCGCTCTCAGCGCTGCCGGGCAGGCGGTGCAAATCTTTGCGCACGCCGTGGACCGACAGGTCCACATGCACCGTGGGCTGCACACCCTGCTGGGCCAGCGCGTGGCGCACGCAATGCAGCGGGCAGCCATCCAGCGCCAGGATGGGCCGACCGGACCGGGCGGTGCGCGCCAGCGGCTTGACGCCAGCGCCGTATGGTCCAGGCGCAGCGCCATCTGGTTGGACAACTGGGCTGCACTGGAGCAGCCCGAGCAGGCATACACGAGGGGGAGCTGGGCATAACGGAGTTGCTGGGCCCGCAGGCGGGCGGCTTCGCTCATGGCAGTTCCTCCTCGGGCACCGTGAAGGCCTGGCCGTCGTACTCCACATAGGGCTGGTAGGGCCCAGTGCCGCTGTTCGAGGCCGTGGAGGCCGGCACAAAGCCGGCCTGTTGGGCGTCAAACACATGGATCTCGCCGTCTTCAATCACGTAGTGCCAGCCATGCAGCGTGAGCCGACCGGCCTCCACCTCGCGGCGCACCATGGGGTAGTCCATCAGCCGCTCCAGCTGCAGCACCACCGAACGTTGCTCGGTCCGCAGCAGGGCTTCGGGACTGCTTTGTACGGGTAGCAAAGCTTCTTGCGCGAGCTTGAGCCAAGCCTGCAGGGCCCGGGCTTCGTCGGGGACCCCGTCGTAGGCGGCGCGGATGGCGCCACAGTGGCTGTGGCCGCAGACGATGATGCGCTCCACATGCAGGTTCAGCACGGCGTACTCGATGGCCGCAGTCGTGCCATGCAAGCCATGCGAACCGTCGTAGGGCGGCACAAAAGCACCGACATTGCGCACAATGAACAGCTCGCCTGGGCCTGCGCCGGTCAGCAGGTAGGGCACCAGGCGCGAATCGGAACAGCCGATGAACAGGGTCTTGGGGTGCTGCCCGTCTGCCACCAGGTCCTGGAAGCGCTGCTGGTGCAACGGAAAGTAATTGGAATGGAAGCGACGCAGCCGCAGCAGCAGCTCGTCAGGGGCTGTCGTCGCTTCGTTCATTGCACCAGGGGGGAGTCGGCCCGCTCCAGGCTCACCCCTTCCACCAGAGCCTCGCCCACCAGCAGGCTCATGTACTGGTGCAAGGCCTTGGCACGCGACTGCAGCGTGAGCTGCGCGGCAATGCGTTCCCGCACCTCCTCATACGGGGCCTGCTTGCCCTTGCGGCTGCCCAGCACCTGGATGATGTGAAAGCCAAACCGTGTGTGAATGAGCCGCGGGTGCACGCCCAGCCCCAGCCCCTGCTGGGTCTGGTGGAACAACTCGTTGGCCAGCTCGGGGGCACAGTCGTGGGGCTGCAGCCAGCCCAGGTCACCGCCCTGGGTGCTGGTGGGGCAGTTGGACAGCTCGGCCGCCAGTGCGGCAAAGCGGTCGGGCGCCACGTCCTTGCCCAGCAATTCAATCAAGGCCTTTTCAGCCCGCACGGTGAGGGCGTGCACGTTCACACCGGGGGTTACCGCAAACAGAATGTGCCGCACATGCACGGCCTGCCCCACCACAAACTGCGCCTTGTTGGCCGTGTAGTAGCGCTGGCATTCTTCTTCGGTGGGCTGTGGACTGGTGACGGCGGCGTCCACCATGCCCTCCAGCACTTGGCGCTCTGCGTCGTTCAACACCGGTGCACTCAGGCCCTTGCTGCGTGGCAGCAGGCCGGCTTTGACCGCCTGCTGGCGCAGCATCTCGGTGTAGGCCAGCTCCTGCAGGGTCAACGGATCGGGCTGCTCGCCGGGTGCATGCAGGCTGATGCCATTGATGCTGGCCAAAGGCACGGCATTGGAGGCTGCTGCAGCGCACTGGCAGCTGCCGCTGCCGCAGCCGCCGGAATGGGAGGTGGAGGCGTTCATGGAGCGTGTCCTTTCAACGGTGGGTATGGCTGCGACTCATGGGCTCGCGCGGCGTCATGCCAATGCGGCGGCTGCGCACCAACTGGTAAGGGCGCACCAGGTAGGCCACGGTGCCAAAGCCGCTCCACACATGCACCAGGCGGGTGAAGGGGAAGACCAGGAAGATGGACATGCCGAGGAACATGTGGGCCTTGAAGATCCAACCCGCCTCGGCCAGCAGCTCGGGAGCACCGACGCGCAGCGTCATGATGCGCTGGGCCCATTCGGCCAGCTTCATCATCATGCTGCCGTCCAGGTGCTGGGCCGACAAGGGAATGGTGGCTAGGCCCAGGGCCAGTTGCAGCCACAGCAGCACCAGCAACACGATGTCGCTGGTTTTGGAGTTGGCCCGAATACGCTCGTCACTCAGTCGACGGTGCAGCAAGAGGCTGACCCCGATGAAACCCAGCAGGCCGAACGCACCGCCCGAGACCATGGCCACCAGTTGTTTGGCACCGGCGCTGATGAAGGGTTCGTACAAAAAGTGCGGCGTCAACATGCCAAAGCTGTGGCCGAAGAACAGAAACAACACGCCCACATGGAACAGGTTGCTGCCCCAGCGCAGCTGGCCGGCGCGCAACAACTGCGAAGAGTCGCTTTTCCAGGTGTACTGGTCGCGGTCAAAGCGCAGCAGGCTGCCCAGCAGGAAGACGCTCAAACAAATGTAGGGGTAGATGCCGAAGAGAAAGCTGTCGAGGTAGTTCATACAGAGACTCCTTGCGCGGCCGGGGCCTTGCGCACAATGTGAATAGGCTGAGCCTCGCCCGGGCGAGCCTGGCCTTTGGTACTGCAACCATCGAAAGCTTGGGGCTCAGACCAGCTCTCATCCAGCGGCTCATCGGCCGCAAAGGGCACAGCCTGCACGCGCTGACCTGCCAGCTCCAGCACGGCGGCCACTGCAGCGGCGTAGGGGCTTCCGCGCTTGAGCAAGGCGCTGAAGATAGAGGTGAGGATGTGGGCCATTTCGCCCAAAAAGTCTTGGGCCACTTGCGGCGGCTGGGTGGATGCAAACTCCAGCACCACACACAGGTGATCAGGCAACTCTTCGGGCGCCAGGTACAAGCCAGCCTTGTCGTAGGTCTGCGCCAAATCCACCATGGCAGGGCCGCGGTCGCGCGAGTCGCCATGCACATGCTCGAACAGGTGCAGCGAGGTGGCGCGGCCCCGGTCAAAGGTTTCCACATACTGGGCTTCCACGTCCAGTGGGTCGCGGCGGCTCAGATCGGCGGCCAGACTGCGCAGCTCGGCACGGCGCTCGGCGGGCACAGTGCCCTCCTGGTCCAGCACGTCCATCAGGGCGGGCAATTGGGCACGCAGCGCAGCGTCGGGGTAGCCCAACAGCAAGGCCAGGGCACGCAGGGAATAGCGGTTGTCTTTCATGAAGATTCTCCTGGATCAGAGCATGGACTTGATGGGGATGGTGCGCGCCTTGCTACCACCAAACAGGCTGGTCTCGGTGGCGCCGTCCGAGCAACCATTGCCAAACGAGAAGCCGCAGCCGCCGCGCAGGTCAAACGCGTTTTCGGCGTACTCGCGGTGGCTGCTGGGGATGACGAAGCGGTCTTCGTAGTTGGCAATCGCCATGATTTGGTACATCTCCTCCACCTCGGCCACGGTCAGGCCGGCTTGCTGCAGCACGGCCAGGTTTTCGGTCTGGTCCACATGCTTGCTGCGCTGGTAGGCACGCATAGCCAGCATGCGCTCCAGCGCCCGCACCACGGGGCCGCAGTCACCGGCGGTGAGCAGGTTGGCCAGGTACTGCACGGGGATGCGCATCTGGGCAATGTCGGGCAGCTCGCCATTGGGGCCGATGTGGCCGGCATTGGCTGCAGAGGTGATGGGCGAGAGCGGTGGCACGTACCACACCATGGGCAGCGTGCGGTACTCGGGGTGCAGGGGCAAAGCCACCTTCCACTCCACCGCCATCTTGTAAACAGGGCTCTTGCGCGCGCCTTCCAGCCACGCCTCGGGAATGCCGTCCAGGCGGGCTTGCTTGATCACCTCGGGGTCGTTGGGGTTGAGGAAGATGTCGAGCTGGGCTTGGTACAGGTCCTTCTCGTTCTCCACACTGGCGGCCTCGGCAATGCGGTCGGCGTCGTACAGCACCACACCCAGGTAGCGGATGCGGCCCACGCAAGTTTCAGAGCACACAGTGGGTTGGCCGGCTTCAATGCGGGGGTAGCAGAAGATGCACTTCTCGGCCTTGCCGCTTTGCCAGTTGTAGTAAATCTTCTTGTAGGGGCAACCCGACACACACATGCGCCAGCCGCGGCACTTGTCCTGGTCGATCAGCACGATGCCGTCGTCCTCGCGCTTGTAGATGGAGCCGCTGGGGCAGCTGGCCACACACGCCGGGTTGAGGCAATGCTCACACAGCCGGGGCAGGTACATCATGAAGGTGTTCTCGAACTGGCCCACCATGTCCTTCTGGATCTGGTCGAAGTTGGCAAGGTTGGCGTCCTGGCTGCGCTTGCTGAATTCGCCACCCAGAATTTCCTCCCAATTGGGCCCCCACTCGATCTTCTCCATGCGCTTGCCGGTGATCAGCGAGCGTGGCCGTGCGGTGGGTGCGGCCTTGGTTTCCTTGGCCGTCTGCAGGTGGTCGTAGTCGAAGGTGAAGGGCTCGTAGTAATCGTCAATCTGCGGCATGTTGGGGTTGGCGAAGATGCGCATGAGCAACTTCCACTTGCCGCCCTGCTTGGGCTCAATGGAGCCATCCGCCTTGCGAACCCAGCCGCCGTTCCAACGGTCCTGGTTTTCCCAGTCCTTGGGGTAGCCAATGCCGGGCTTGGTTTCCACGTTGTTGAACCAAGCGTATTCCACACCGGGGCGGCTGGTCCAGACGTTTTTGCAAGTGACCGAGCAGGTGTGGCACCCGATGCACTTGTCCAGGTTCAGCACCATGCCGATTTGTGCGCGTACTTTCATTGTGTTTCTCCTTGGGTGCGCGTTATTTCTGAACCGTATCGGTGCCTTCACCGTCCAGCCAGTCGATCTTGCGCATCTTGCGCACCACCACAAACTCATCGCGGTTGGTACCGATGGTTCCGTAGTAGTTGAAGCCGTAGCTGAACTGCGCGTAGCCGCCGATCATGTGGGTGGGCTTGGTCACGATGCGGGTCACCGAGTTATGGATGCCGCCGCGGGTGCCGGTGATTTCGGCGCCGGGAGTGTTGATGATTTTTTCCTGGGCGTGGTACATCATCACCATGCCCACTTTCACGCGCTGGCTCACCACCGCACGGGCTGCAATGGCACCGTTGGTGTTGAACAGCTCGACCCAGTCGTTGTCCACAATGCCGGCGCTCTTGGCGTCGTCTTCGCTGAGCCAGATGACCGGGCCGCCGCGGTTGAGCGTGAGCATCATCAGGTTGTCGGTGTAGGTGGAGTGAATCCCCCACTTCTGGTGTGGCGTGATGAAGTTGAGCGAAATTTCGGTGTTGCCATTGGGCTTGCGGCCCATGATGTCGCCCACGGTCTTCAGGTCCACGGGTGGGCGGTAGCTGGTCAGCCCTTCGCCAAATGCGATCATCCAGGGGTGGTCCAGGTAGAACTGCTGGCGGCCGGTGAGCGTGCGCCATGGGATCAGTTCATGCACATTGGTATAGCCCGCGTTGTAGGACACGGTCTCGCTCTCAATGCCGCTCCAGGTGGGTGAGCTGATGATCTTGCGTGGCTGGGCCTGGATGTCGCGGAAGCGGATCTTCTCGTCCTCGCGGTGGATGGCCAGGTGGGTGTGGTCGCGACCCGTTTGTTTGCCCAGCGCCTCCCAGGCCTTCACGGCCACATGGCCATTGGTCTCGGGGGCCAGCTGCAGCACTACTTCGCAAGCATCAATATCGGTTTCGATTTTGGCCATGCCTTGGGTCACGCCCGCGGTGTGCACCTTGCCGTTGAGCTCCTTGAGTTGTGCCACTTCGGTCTGGGTGTTCCAGCCAATCCCCTTGCCGCCGTTGCCCACTTTGTCCAGCAAAGGGCCCAGGGCGGTAAAGCGGGCATAGGTGTTGGGGTAGTCGCGCTCCACCACCTGGATGCTGGGAGCCGTCTTGCCAGGAATCAGCTCGCACTCGCCCTTGCTCCACTCGGCCACGCCAAAGGGCTGGGCCAGTTCGGCGGGCGTGTCGTGCATTAGCGGGGTCAGCATCACTTCTTTTTCCACACCGAGGTGGCCCACGCACACCTCGCTAAAGGCCTTGGCAAAGCCTTTGTAAATATCCCAGTCGCTCCGGCTCTGCCAGGCCGGGTCCACCGCAGTGCTCAAAGGGTGGATGAAGGGGTGCATGTCGCTGGTGTTGAGGTCGTTTTTCTCGTACCAGGTGGCGGTGGGCAACACGATGTCGGAGTACAGGCAGGTGGTGCTCATGCGGAAGTCCAGCGTGACCAGCAGGTCCAGCTTGCCTTCGGGGGCCTTGTCGTGCCACACCACTTCGGTAGGTTTGGCTTCTTCGGCACCCAGGTCTTTGCCCTGCACACCGTGGGTGGTGCCCAGCAGGTGCTTCAAAAAGTACTCATGCCCCTTGCCGCTGGAGCCCAGAATGTTGGAGCGCCACACAAACATATTGCGCGGCCAGTTGAGCGGGTTGTCCGGGTCTTCACAGCTCAGTTTCAGGCTTCCGTCCTTCAGCGACTGCACCACATGGTTCTTGGGGTCCAGCCCTTTGGCCTGCGCGTCTTTCACTACTTGCATGGGGTTGGTCTGCAACTGCGGCGCACTGGGCAACCAGCCCATGCGTTCGGCGCGCACGTTGTAGTCAATCAGGCTGCCGCCAAACTTGGCCTTGTCGGCCAGGGGCGACAAGATTTCGTCCACGCCCAGCTTCTCGTAGCGCCACTGGTCGGTGTGGGCGTAGAAGAAGCTGGTGCTGTTCATCTGGCGTGGTGGGCGCACCCAGTCCAGCGCAAAGGCCAGGGCAGTCCAGCCGGTCTGGGGGCGCAGCTTTTCCTGGCCCACGTAGTGCGCCCAACCGCCGCCACTTTTGCCGATGCAGCCACACATCATCAGCATGTTGATGATGCCGCGGTAGTTCATGTCACTGTGGTACCAGTGGTTCATGGCCGCACCGATGATGACCATGCTCTTGCCCTGGGTCTTGTCGGCGTTGTCGGCAAACTGGCGCGCCACGGCGATCACCTGATCGCGCTTCACGCCGGTGATCTTTTCCTGCCAGGCGGGGGTGTAAGGGGTGTCGTCGTCATAACTGGTGGCCGCGTTCTCACCAGCGATGCCACGGGCCACGCCATAGTTAGCCACGGTCAGGTCAAACACAGTAGCGACTAACGCGTACCGTTCTTCACCGGCCTTGCCCAGCTTGACGCGGCGTACCGGTACCTTGCGCACCAGCACATCGCCCACGGCGGCGCTTTGTTTGTTGGCGTCGAAGTTGGGGGTGTCTATGCCGCCAAAGTACGGGAAGCCCACCTCGCCCACCTCGTAGTCGGCAGCGGCACCATTCGCGCCGGCCTCCATCAGGCTGAGCTTGAGCGTGACCTCGGTGTCTCCCCGGGCCTCTTTGTTCTCGAGGTTCCACTTGCCCAAATCCTCACGCTCGGCCGCGCCCCAGCGGAAACCGATGGAGCCGTTGGGCAACACCATCTTGTCGTTCTGGTCCAGCGCCACGGTCTTCCACTCGGGGTTGTTGTCCTGGCCGAGCTTGCCGTTGAAGTCGCTGGCGCGCAGGTAGCGGCCGGGCACCATGACTTTGCGGCCATCGGGCAGCGTGCGCTCCTCCAGTTGCACCAGATTGGGCATGTCGGTGTAGCGGCGCACGTAGTTGTCAAAGTAGGCGCTGCGTTTGTCAAAGTAAAACTCTTTGAGGATGACGTGGCCCATGGCCATGGCCACGGCGGCATCCGTCCCCTGCTTGGGGTGCATCCACAGGTCGGCGAGTTTGCTGATCTCGGCGTAGTCGGGGGTGATGGCTACCGTCTTGGCGCCCTTGTAGCGCACCTCGGTGAAGAAGTGGGCATCGGGCGTACGGGTCTGGGGCACGTTGGAGCCCCAGGCAATGATGAAGGTGCTGTTGTACCAATCGGCACTCTCGGGTACGTCGGTTTGCTCGCCCCAGACCTGCGGGCTGGCCGGTGGCAGGTCGCAGTACCAGTCGTAAAAGCTCATGCACACACCACCGATAAGGCTGAGGTAGCGGCTGCCCGCGGCGTAGCTCACCATGCTCATGGCCGGAATGGGCGAGAAACCGATGATGCGGTCCGGGCCGTATTTCTTGGCGGTGTAGACGTTGGCGCTGGCGACCAACTGGTTGATCTCTTCCCAGGTGCTGCGCACAAAGCCACCCAGGCCACGCTGCTTTTGCCACTCCAGGCGCGCTTCGGGGTTCTCCACGATGCTGGCCCACGCGTCTACCGGGCTCTTGGCCACCAGCAGGGCCGCACGCCAGTGTTTGAGCAGGCGGGCGCGGATCATGGGGTACTTCACGCGGTTGGCGCTGTACAGGTACCAGCTGTAGCTGGCGCCGCGGGCGCAGCCACGCGGTTCGTGGTTGGGCAGGTCGGGCCGGGTGCGGGGGTAGTCGGTCTGCTGGGTTTCCCAGGTGACGATGCCGCCCTTGACGTAAATCTTCCACGAGCAGGAGCCGGTGCAGTTCACGCCGTGGGTGCTGCGCACGATTTTGTCGTGGGCCCAGCGGTCGCGGTAGGCGTCTTCCCAGGTGCGGTCCTCGCCGGTGGCCACACCATGGCCATCGGCAAATTCCTCTTTGGGAGCCGAGAAGTGGCTCAGGCGGTCCAGAAAATGGCTCATAGGGATACCTCTGCAGTCGATTTTTTGAATGAAATCGGGCCATAGCCCAGGTGAAATATGCGCAAGCAGCTATACATTTGGTAGCACTTTGAATGTCTCAGGGATTCTGAATCTCGGCGCCCTTGCGCAGGTAGAACCACCAGTTCAACACCAGGCACACGGCGTAGAACACGGCAAATCCGTAAAACGCGTACTGCGGTGTGCCGGCCTTGATCTGCTGGCCAATCAGCACCGGGGCGATGAAGGCGCCGTAGGCCGCCACCGCGGAGGTCCAACCCAACACAGGGCCAGCCTGCTGGCGGTCAAAGATGAAACCCACGCTGCGGAAGGTGGAGCCATTGCCAATGCCGCTGGCGGCAAACAGCACGATGAACAGGCCCATGAAGGCCATGAAGTGCTGCTCGGGCGTGGGCGACTGGTAGGCCTGCAACATCACGTAACCCACCGCAGCCGAGGCCAGCACCATGATGGCGGAGATGATTTGCGTGACGATGGAGCCACCCACCTTGTCCGAGATCCAGCCGCCCACGGGGCGCACCGCGGCGCCCACAAAGGGACCGATCCAGGCGTAGGTCAGGGCCGAGGGTGCGTTGGGGTTTTTGAGCGTGTGCTGCAACACGCCTGCGGCATCGGGGATGTGCTGAAAACCGAAGATCACGGTGATGGCCAGCGGCAGCGCCATGGAGAAGCCAATGAAGCTGCCGAAGGTGACCACGTACAGCGCGGTCATGCTCCAGGTGTGTTTGTTGCTAAAGATGGCGAACTGCTTTTGCACGTTCTCCTTCATGGCACCAAAAGCGGCCAGGCGCATTACCACCAAGGCTGCCACGATGTCCAAGGGGATGGCCACCCACATGTTCAACAGGCCCAGGCCGGTGGGGGCCGGCAGGTACAGGTACAACATGCCGATGGACGGGATGAAGGCCAGCGAGTACAGGTAGGTGATCTTGGCAAACGCAACGACCGGGTTGCCGGTAGCGGGCGATACCGTCTTGAGGTTGCTCATGCCCCACCAGCAGAGGACGGACAAGGGAATGAGCGACAACACCCAGGCAAAGCCGGCGTTCTGGATGTAGGTGGGGGTACCCGCGGCAATCTTGCCGAAGATCCAGCCGCTGTCTTTCACCAGCGCCTTGGCTTCACCACCGAAGGCGCCAAAGATGCCAACGGTCATCACCAGCGGGATGACGATCTGCATGGTCGTCACCCCGAAGTTGCCCAGCCCTGCGTTCAGGCCCAGGGCCGTGCCCTGCAGGCGCTTGGGGAAGAAGGTGCTGATGTTGGACATGGAGCTGGCAAAGTTGCCGCCGCCCACGCCCGACCACAGCGCCATGAGCTGGAACACCCACAGCGGCCACTCGGGGTGCTGCAGCGCCACACCGGTGCCAATGGCCGGGGCCAGCAGCATGGCGGTGGTCAAGAAGATGGTGTTGCGCCCGCCCGCCATACGGATCAGGAAGGACGCGGGGATGCGCATGGTGGCACCCGAGATGCCGGCAATGGCGGTCAGCGTGAACAACTCGGCCTGGGTGAAGGGGAAGCCCAGGTTGAGCATCTGCACGGTGATGATGCCCCACATACCCCACACGGCAAAGCCGCACAGCAGGGCCGGAATGGATATCCACAGGTTGCGATACGCGATCTTTTTGCCCGTGCTTTCCCAGAAGCGCTCGTCTTCCGGTTGCCAGTGGGCAATGTCCGCGCGGGATGGACTGTTGGTAGTCATATGCAGAGTCCTAGTTCTGGAGGGAAAAGTTCTTGGCGTTGTGGCCCATGACTTCGGCCTTGCGCACCTCGGTCCAGTACATCCAGATGAGCGAGACCCAGACTACGCCGTACATCAACATAAAGGCGCTGGAGCGAATGCCGGTCAGGTCCATCAGCACCCCAAACAGGATGGGCAACACAAAGCCGCCCAGACCACCGGCCAGGCCGACGATTCCGCTGATGGCACCGATGTTGTGGCTGTAGTCGTCGCTGATGTACTTGAAGACGCTGGCCTTGCCGAAGGCCCAGGCAATGCCCAGGATGAACATCAGGCCAGTGAATACATAGACGTTGAGACCGATGTGGAAAGTGGCGGGGCCATTCACCGTCATCACGGTGAAATCGGTCTGCGGGTAGGACAGCAGGAACAGGCAAATCCAGCTCACCCACAACACCCACCAAGTCACGCTGTGGGCGCCGTATTTGTCGGACAACATGCCACCGAAGGCGCGCAGCACACCACCCGGCAGCGAGAAGCAAGCCGCCAACAGCGCCGCGACCCGAATGTCCAGACCGAACTCCCCCACGTAGTACTGCACCATCCACAGGGCGAGTGCCACATAACCGCCAAACACGATGCTGTAGTACTGGCAGTACTTGATGACCTTGGGGTCCTTCAGTGCTTTGAGCTGGTCCTTGAAGCTGACGTTGTTGGGCACCAGGTGGGCCGGGTCGCTGTGGCTGAACATCCAGAACAGCACCAGCGTGCCCAGCATGATGGCCGCATACACCTGCGGCACCATGCTCCAGCCAAAGGCCACCAGAATCACCGGTGCGACAAACTTGTTGACCGCCGAGCCAGAGTTACCCGCGCCATAAATGCCCATGGCCGTGCCCTGCTTGGCTTTGGGGAACCAGCGCGCCACGTACGGGGTGCCCACCGAGAACGAGCCGCCGGCCAGGCCCACAAACAGGCCGATGGTAATGAAGTGCCAGTACGCGGTGGCATAGGCCATCATCCAGATGGCGGGCACGGTGATGGCCATCAGCACCGCCATGACGATGCGGCCGCCAAAGCGGTCGGTCCAGATGCCCAGGGGCACACGGATCAGCGAACCGGTGAGCACCGGTGTGGCGGTGAGCAGGCCGAACTCAGTGGCGTTGAGGTTCAGCATCTTTTTGATCGGGATGCCGATCACGCCAAACATCATCCAGACCATGAAGCACACGGTGAACGCCAGCGTGCTGACGATGAGCACCGACCAGGCTTTGCGTGCGTTGCTTAAATCAGAGGCCATATTCCATCTCCTAGGGATGGAATGACTGTCGCGTTTTGGGGGCCTGCTGCCCATCCCCCATTGGGACGAGTGGCACCCTGCAAAAGAACTAGGCCCGCCGGGGCGGGCCTAGTTCCAAAGGCGTAGTGGGCGTGTTATCCACACGCGACCTGATCTGGATCAAACCAGGCCGTGGGCGGCGGCGTATACCGCAGCCTGCACCCGCGAGCTGAGCTGCAGCTTGCGCAGGATGCCTTGCACATGCACCTTGACCGTAGCCTCGGCAATGTCCAGCTGGCGGGCAATCAGCTTGTTGCTGTGGCCGTGTGCGACCAGCAGCAGGATCTCGCGCTCGCGGGCAGACAGCGTTTCTTGCAAGCCGGGCGGTGGCGCCGCTGGCGAGGCCTGCACCGGCAGGCTGGCGTGTGGCTTGGTGCGAAAGGCCGCCACAAACTTCGTCATCATCTCGGGGCTGATGACCGGCTCACCCGCCAGCACCCGCACGATGGCCTGGCACAGCTGGTCCGACTCCACAGTCTTGAGCAGGTAGCCATCGGCCCCGGCCTGCATGGCGGCGGCCAGGTCTTCCTCGTTCTCGCTCACCGTGAGCATGAGGATCCGGGCACGGCCAAAGGCCTGCTTGAGTGCGCCAATGCCGTCAATGCCGCGCACACCGGGCAGGTGGTTATCCAGCAAGATGAGGTCCGGCTGTACCTGCCCCGCACAGCGCAGCGCCTGCCCCAGGTCCGCAGCCTCGCCCACCACGTCAAAGCGCCCATCCTGCTTGAGCAGTGCAATCAACCCGCGGCGAAAGAGGTTGTGGTCGTCGACCACTAGCAGTTGGATCAGGGGCATGGGAAGTTCCAGAACAGTCAAAGGGCCTGGGCGGCCGGAGTGGTCACGGGGTGCTCAGGCAAGCGCAGTTGCACGCAGGTGCCCTGCCCTGGCTCAGAGCTCAGGTGCACGGTGGCCCCAATGGCCTGTGCGCGCTCTTGCATGATGTGTCGCCCCACATGCTGGCTGCCCAGCACCGCGTCAGGGGCAAAGCCGCTACCGTTGTCCTGCACCGTGAAAGTCCAGAACTGACCTTTCTCTACCCGCAGCGCCACCGACGTGGCCTGGGCATGTTTGCGCACATTGGACAGGGCCTCTTGCACCACATGCAAGACCTGCACCTGCACGTCGGAGGGCAGCGGCAGGCCGGTACCGTTGACGGTCAACTCCGTGTGCAGTCCGGTTTGGTGGCGGAACTTTTGCAGCGTCTCCTGCAAGGCTGCCTCAATGTCATCGGTGTTGGTGCGGGTGCGAAAGTGCACCAGCAGCTCCCGCACATCGCCAATGCTTTCTTTCAGGCCCGCGTCCAGCTCGTCCAGCGCGACCTGCATCTGCGGGCCCTGCGCCTTGTCGGCCGCGCTGCGCAGCAGCTGCACCTGGATTTTCAGGAAGGCCAGCGACTGCGCAATGGAGTCATGCAGTTCACGGGCAAGCAGGGTGCGCTCTTCTCCCACCGCCGCCTCGCGCTCCAAGGCCGAGGCCCGCAGCCCCTCCAGCGCACTGGCCAAGTGGCTGGCCAGGGCATCGAGCAGCACCTCTTCGTCCTTGGAGAGTTCCAGCGTCTTGCGGTAGAACAGGTCCACCTCGCCCATCAGGCGGCTTTGCAGGCGGATGGGCACGCTCACCAAGCTCTCGTAGCCCGCCTTCACGCAATGGCGCATGGGCGCGGCCTCGGCGCTCTGGATCGGGATCACCCGCGTGCGCGCCTCCTGCAGGGGGCTGCCACAGGCACAGGCCCCGGCCAGCAGGCTGCGCTCTTCATCCAGCATGTCTTGCGGAAAACAGTCGGACGCCAGCATCAGGTAACGCTGGTTGGCCTCGTCCGACCAGCGCACGGTCACCGCGTCGGCCCCCATCACCTTCCGCAGACGCTGGGCAAAGCCGCGTGACATCTCTTCAATCGAGTTCACCCCTGCCAGGAAGGCACTGAAGTCGTACAGCGTCTCGATGCGCGCACGCTGCGCTTCGATGTGCTGGGTCTTGGCCCGCACCTGCGCCTCCAGGCCATCCACCATGTCCTGCAGCCGCACCGCCATGCCATTGAAGCCCTGCGCCACCAGGCCAAACTCGTCCTTGCTGTCCACCTCGATGCGGACCTGGAAATCCCCCTCCTCCACACGGCGCAGCCCTTGTTGCAGCTGGTCCAGCGGGTTGATGACATACAAGTACCCGGTGTAGAGCATGACCACCGCAGCAAAGATAGCCAGCACCATCATCACGAACTGAAACAGGTTGAGCACCGCGGTGAGCTTGGCCAACTGCTGCTCAATCGCGCTGACCAGCCCATCAATAGCCTCTACCAACGCATGGGTCGACGGAAGAATGGTGCCCGGCTGCGCCGCCGCGCCCGACACCCAACCGGCCCGCTGGGCCCGCCACAGCGCCTGCACTGCGCTGAACTTGCCGCGCACCACCGGGTCCCAGGGCACAAACAGCGGGCGCGAGGGATCGCCCTGCTCCAGCACCCACAGGTTCTGGTCAAACTCGGCAATACGCGCCATGCGCTGGTCCTCGGCAATGCCGGCCTGGATCTCGCTGGCCATGCGCCAGGTCTGCATGCGCATGCGTCCGGCCTCGTTGACCGAGGCGGCCCCGCCTTCCAGCTGCCAGGTCACCCAGAGCGTGAGCCCAATGGACGTAAGCGCCACCACCAGCAAGGCCACGCCAATGCGCACCAGCTTGCTGGACAGGGAGGTCGCGTGGGTGTGGAACATGGCGATGTGGCAGGAAGGATGGCCGGATTGTGGGGACTGCCCCGCCGCACCCGCTTGATACAAGTCAAGCAAGCGGTATCTACCTGCGGTGATCCGGCAGAGCCGCCCACCGCAGCTATTTTTGGCATCAAATTGGCACCTAGCCCTCGTAAATACTGCGCCAACAGCTCCTAAAACAATAGCACCTTACGGGCCGTAGCCCTGCCCCGGTAAAATCGCCGCTCGCTCTTAGAAGAACCCCCCATGTCTGACACCGCCTCCACGCCCTCCACCGCCGCCCCCACAGCCCCCGAACAACCGGGTCTACAGTCCCTGTCCAAATCGTTTGAGCCCGTCGCGCTGGAAGCGCACTGGGGCCCCGAATGGGAAAAGCGCGGCTATGGCGTAGCGGGCTACCGCGGCACCCAGGCCCCGCAGGCCGGCCAGCCCGCCTTTGCCATCCAGCTGCCACCGCCCAATGTGACGGGCACGCTGCACATGGGCCACGCGTTCAATCAGACCATCATGGACAGCCTGACGCGCTACCACCGCATGGCCGGTTTCAACACCGCCTGGATTCCGGGCACCGACCACGCCGGCATTGCCACCCAGATCGTGGTGGAGCGCCAGTTGCAAGAGCAAAAGATCAGCCGTCACGACCTGGGCCGCGAAGCCTTCACCGCCAAGGTGTGGGAGTGGAAGGAAAAATCCGGCAATACCATCACCGGCCAGATGCGCCGCATGGGCGACAGCGTGGACTGGAGCCGTGAGTACTTCACCATGGACCCCAAGCTGTCCAAAACGGTGACCGAAACCTTTGTGCAGTTGTATGAACAAGGCCTGATCTACCGCGGCAAGCGCCTGGTGAACTGGGACCCCATCCTCATGAGCGCGGTGAGTGACCTGGAGGTGGAGAGCGAAGAGGAAGACGGCTCGCTGTGGCACATCCGTTACCCGCTGGCCGATGGCAGCGGCGACATCACCGTGGCCACCACCCGCCCCGAGACCATGCTGGGCGACGTGGCCGTGATGGTGCACCCCGAGGACGAGCGCTACACGGCGCTGATCGGCAAGATGGTGAAGCTGCCCCTGTGCGACCGCGAGATCCCGGTGATTGCCGACGACTACGTGGACAAGGCCTTTGGTACCGGCGTGGTGAAGGTCACGCCCGCGCACGACCAGAACGACTATGCCGTGGGCCAGCGCCACAAGCTGCCTCTGATCTGCGTGCTGACGCTGGACGCCAAGATCAACGAGAACGCCCCCGCGCCCTACCAGGGCCTGGACCGTTTTGTGGCGCGCAAAAAAGTAGTCGCCGATCTGGAAGCCAGCGGCTTCCTGGTGGAAGTAAAAAAGCACAAGCTGCAAGTGCCGCGCTGCGCACGCACCGGCCAAGTGATCGAACCCATGCTGACCGACCAGTGGTTCATGGCCATGAACACCGTGGGCAAGGGCGACGCCACGGGCAAGTCCATCGCGCAAAAATCTATCGACGTGGTGCAGAGTGGCGAGGTGAAGTTTGTGCCCGAGAACTGGGTCAACACCTACAACCAGTGGATGAACAACATCCAGGACTGGTGTATCAGCCGCCAGCTGTGGTGGGGTCACCAGATTCCGGCCTGGTACGACGAAGACGGCAAGGTGTATGTGGCGCGCAACGAGGCCGAAGCCCAGGCGCAAGCCCCCGGCAAAACGCTCAAGCGCGACCCGGATGTGCTCGACACTTGGTACTCCAGCGCCATGGTGCCCTTCTCCACCATGGGCTGGGGCAATGAAGGCGCGGGCACCGGCGCCACCGACGACTACAACCTGTACCTGCCCAGCAGCGTGCTGGTGACGGGCTACGACATCATCTTCTTCTGGGTTGCCCGCATGATCATGATGACCACGCACTTCACGGGGCGTGTGCCGTTCAAGCATGTCTACATCCACGGCCTGGTGAAAGACGCGCAGGGCAAGAAGATGAGCAAGTCCGAGGGCAATGTGCTGGACCCGGTCGATCTGATCGACGGCATCTCGCTGGCACCCCTGCTGGACAAGCGCACCACCGGCCTGCGCAAGCCAGAGACCGCACCCCAGGTGCGCAAGAACACCGAAAAGGAATTCCCCGAGGGTATTCCGGCCTACGGTGCGGACGCGCTGCGTTTCACCTTTGCGGCGCTCGCGTCGCTGGGCCGCAGCATCAACTTCGACAGCAAGCGCTGCGAGGGCTACCGCAACTTCTGCAACAAGCTGTGGAACGCCACGCGCTTTGTGCTGATGAACTGCGAAGGCAACGACTGCGGGCTGAACGAGCACACCAAGGAGCAGTGCGCACCCGGTGGCGAAGCCCATGGTTACCTGGAATTCAGCCAGGCCGACCGCTGGATCGTCTCGCTGCTGCAAAAGACCGAGGCCGAAGTGGCCAAGGGCTTTGCAGACTACCGCCTGGACAACGTGGCCAACACGATTTATGACTTCGTGTGGAACGAGTTCTGCGACTGGTACCTGGAAATTGCCAAGGTGCAAATCAACACCGGCACCGACGCCCAAAAACGCGCCACCCGCCGCACGCTGATCCGCACGTTGGAAGTCATCCTGCGCCTGATCCACCCCATCACACCCTTCATTTCTGAGGAGCTGTGGCAAAAAGTGGCACCGGTGGCAGGCCGTGCAGGTCCCTCGGTGGCCGTGGCCGCCTACCCCGTCAGCCAGCCTGAACGCATCGACGAAGCTGCCATTGCCCATGTCGCCAAACTGAAGGCCCTGGTGGACGCCTGCCGCAACCTGCGCGGCGAGATGAACGTGTCGCCCGCCGCACGCCTGCCGCTGTTTGTGGTGGCCCACAGCGCGGCAGAAGGCGAATTCTTGCAGGCATCCGCCGCCGTGCTGCAGTCGCTGGCCAAGCTCAGCGAGGTGAAGGTGTTTGCGGATGAGACCAGCTGGCAAGCCGCCGCCCAGTCCGCCCCCGTGGCGGTGGTGGGCGAGGCGCGTGTGTGCCTGTTTGTGGAAGTGGATGTGGCCGCCGAAAAGATCCGCCTGGGCAAGGAAGTGGCCCGCCTGGAAGAGCAGATCACCAAGGCCAGCGTCAAGTTGAGCAACGAAGCCTTTGTGGCCAAGGCCCCTGCCGCCGTGCTGGAGCAGGAACGCAAGCGCGTGGCCGACTTTGCTGCCACGCTGGAGAAGGTGAAAGAGCAACTGGCCCGCCTGAACTAAGCAGCGCGTCCATAAAAAAAAGCCGCCGGGTTGCCCTGGCGGCTTTTTTCTTGGGGGTACAAGAAACTAGCGCCTGCGCAGCACGTGGATGTATTCCGCACCCACGGTTTCCTGTTCCAGCAGCTCGTTGCCGGTTTGCTTGGCAAAAGCCTGAAAGTCGCGGATGGAGCCGGGGTCGGTGGCCACCACTTTGAGCGTCTGGCCGCTCACCAGCTCGGCCAGGGCCTTCTTGGCCTTGAGGATGGGCAGGGGGCAATTCAGGCCGCGGGTGTCAACTTCTTTGTCGGTGTGCATGCAATGGGGCTTTCTGGCGTAGGGGCCAATTTTAAGTCGCCAGCTTCTCGGCGTCCTGGCGCCACACCGGGTCGATGAAGGTGGGCTCATGCCCACGTGAGCGCAAAAACTCGGCCAGCGCATAACCAGTGCCAGCGGGCCAGCATTTCACATCTTCCAGGTTGTAGAGGCGGTAGTCCACCAGCTCGGGGCTCAGCTTCACATCCCCATGGCAGACAGCGTGGTAGGCAATGATGACCTGGTTCATGCGCTGGAAGTCGTACGCACCCAGCAGCTTCAGCGCGCTGGTGGTCAAGTTGGTCTCTTCAGAAATTTCGCGCGCAATGCCCTCTTCGGGCGTCTCGCCGGCCTCCATAAAGCCGGTGATCAGCGCGTACATCTTGCCGGGCCACGCCGCGTTGCGTGCCAGCAAAATTTGACCGTTGTACTCAATCACCGCCGCCAGCACCGGCGTGGGGTTGTTCCAGTGCGTGAAGTCGCAGGCCGGGCAGCGCAGGCGGGTCTTGTCGCCACCGTCTTCGGCCAGCGTGATGTGCTCCAGCGCCGTGGCGCACTGCGGACAGAACTTGAAAGCTGCTGACATACCCACCCTTTTACCGATTTATTTGCTATGCATTCAATAGCTGCCCGCGCATATTCCGCGGGAGCTAGAGGCCAATTTCATTCAAATTCAGGCGGGGAATACACCTGTGGAGAGGTAGCGGTCACCGCGGTCACAGACCACAAACACAATCACCGCATCGCGCTCGCGTTTGGCAATTTCTTGCGCCACCCAACAGGCACCGGCGGCCGAGATGCCGCCAAAGATGCCCTCTTCGCGCGCCAGGCGACGGCACATGTCTTCGGCATCGGCCTGGCTCACGTAGACCAGCTCGTCGACGTTTTTGGGGTCGTAAATTTTGGGCAAATAGGCCTCAGGCCATTTGCGGATGCCGGGAATGCGGGAGCCCTCGGAGGGCTGAGCGCCAATGATGCGGATGGCCGGGTTCTTTTCTTTCAAAAACCGTGACACGCCGGTGATGGTGCCCGTGGTGCCCATGGCGCTGACAAAGTGGGTAATGCGGCCGTCGGTTTGCTTCCACAGCTCGGGGCCTGTAGTTTCGTAGTGGATGCGGGGGTTGTCGCCGTTGGCAAACTGGTCCAACACCCGACCTTTGCCATCGCGTTGCATTTGCTCGGCCAGATCCCGCGCGTACTCCATGCCACCGCTCTTGGGCGTGAGGATGAGTTCGGCGCCAAAAGCCTTCATGGTCTGGGCGCGTTCGATGGACAGGTCCTCCGGCATGATCAAGACCATGCGGTAGCCCTTGACCGCCGCGGCCATGGCCAGCGCAATGCCGGTGTTGCCCGAGGTGGCTTCAATCAGCGTGTCGCCGGGCTTAATGTCCCCGCGCTCCTGCGCACGCTGGATCATGGACAGGGCCGGGCGGTCTTTGACCGAGCCGGCGGGGTTGTTGCCTTCGAGCTTGCCCAGCACCACGGTGTTGCGGGACTGGTTGTCGTTGGCCTGGATGCGCTGCAGTGCGACCAAGGGGGTGTTTCCGATGGCGTCTTCGATGGTGGGAAATGTCATGCCCATAAATGTGCCATAATTCGCGCTTCACAGAATACCCTGCCCGGGTGGTGAAATTGGTAGACTCAGGGGACTCAAAATCCCCCGCCGCAAGGCGTGCCGGTTCGAGTCCGGCCCCGGGCACCACATACAAGCCAGACGTTCGCAAGACGTCTGGCTTTTTGTTTGGGCGCTCTAAAAGCCCTCATGGATTACCCGCTGTGTGGCCCTGCGTGACACAAGGGCGCGGGCGCCACCTCTATGATGCGGGCCACAAGAACCCGCAAGGAGTGCGCCCCATGGAACTCAACATCAATGGCAAGGCCGTCACGGCCGACGTCCCACCCGACATGCCCCTGCTCTGGGTGCTGCGCGACACCCTGAACATGACCGGCACCAAGTTTGGCTGCGGTGTCGCCGCCTGCGGTGCCTGCACGGTCCATGTGGATGGCCAGCCGGTACGCTCCTGCGTCATGCCAGCCTCTGCAGTGGTAGGCCAAAAGATCACCACCATCGAAGCCCTGGGCAGCCCCGACAAGCTGCACGCCCTGCAAACCGCCTGGATTGCCGAGCAGGTGCCCCAGTGCGGCTACTGCCAAAGCGGCATGCTGATGGCCGCCGCCGCCCTCTTGGCGCGCAAACCCAAACCCACCGATGCCGACATCGACGAGGCCATGACCAACATCTGCCGCTGCGGCACCTACCAGCGTGTGCGCGCCGCCATCCACCGCGCTGCCGGCCAACTGCAAGGAGCCGCAGCATGAAGCGCCGCACCTGGATACTGAGCGCCCTGGGCGCAACCGGTGCCTTGGTGGTGGGCTGGGGCGTGCTGCCCGCCCGCTCCCGCATGGGCAGCGCCGAACTGATGCTGCCCGAAGGCGGCGAAGTGGCCCTGAACGGCTGGATCAAGGTGGCCACCGATGGCACGGTGGTGCTGGCCATGCCCCGCAGCGAAATGGGCCAGGGTGTGCACACCGCCCTGTCCATGCTGGTGGCTGAAGAGTTGGACCTGCCGCTGGCCAAGCTGCGGCTGCAACAGGCCGGACCTGACACCATTTATGGCAACGTGGTCATGCTCACCGCCACCCTGCCCTTCCACCCGCTGGAATCCGAGGGCGGCAGCAAACCCACCAAAGTGAAACTCGGCGAATGGTTTGTGGGCAAGATTGCACGCGAGCTGGGCATCAATGCCACCGGCGGTTCGTCCAGTGTGGCCGATGCCTGGGAACCCCTGCGCACCGCTGCCGCCACAGCGCGCGCCGCCCTGCTGGAATCTGCAGCGAAGCAATGGCAAGTGCCGGCCTCCGAGCTGCGCATCACAGCAGGTGTGGTGCAACACGCCTCCGGTAAGACGGCCCATTTTGGAGAGTTGGCCGCGGGTGCGGCCGGTGTCAGCCCCAAGAATGTGAGCCTCAAGGCCCGCGAACAATGGACTCTCTTGGGCAAGCCCACCCCGCGTGGCGACATTCCGGCTAAGACCACCGGGGCCGCGCAGTTCGGCATTGACGTGCGCCAGCCCGGCATGCTGTTCGCGAGCCTGCGTTTGGCGCCACAAATCGGCGGCAGCGTCAAAGCCCTGGATACCCAAGCGGCCCTGGCCCTACCCGGTGTGCACAAGGTGGTGCCGCTAGAGGCCCTGGGGGGCTCCACCGCCGGTTTTGCCGTAGTGGCCCAGACAACCTGGCACGCCCGCCAGGCCGCGCAGGCGGTGCAGGCGCAATGGGCAGCCCCGCCCAATGGGGCCCTGGACACCCAGGCCATTGAGGCCCGGATGCTGGAGGCGCTGAAGGCGGAAGACGGTTTTGCCTTTTACGAGAAAGGCGACGCCAACCAGGCCGAAGCGTCAGCCGCCAAGCTCGTAGAAGCGAGCTACCAGGCCCCCTACCTGGCGCACGCCACCATGGAGCCCATGAACTGCACTGCTCAAGTGAAGGACGGCAAGGTCACCGTGTGGGCTCCCACCCAGGTGCCCGAAATGGCGCGCGCCATGGCCGCCAAGGTGGCCGGTGTGGATGCCAAGGACGTGGCGCTGCACGTCACCCTGCTGGGAGGCGGCTTTGGGCGCCGGCTGGAGGTGGACTATGTCGCCCAGGCCGTGCAGGTCGCCATGGCGTGTGACGGCAAACCGGTGCAACTGGTCTGGTCGCGCGAGGAGGACATGACGCACGACTTCTACCGCCCCATGCACGTGGCACAGCTGCGCGCAGCGGTGGATGCACAAGGCCAGGTCAGCAGCCTGCGCATCAAATCGGCCGGTGATGCCATCAGCCCGCGCTGGATGGCGCGGGGCCTGCCCGCCCTGTCGGGCCCGGTGGACATGCCGGACAAAACCACGGCCGAAGGCCTATTTGACCTGCCCTATGGGTTTGCCCACCAGCACATGGCCCATGTGGCCACGCGCATGGAGGTGCCCGTGGGCTTCTGGCGCTCCGTGGGCCATTCACACAACGCATTCTTCTCGGAAAGTTTTATCGACGAATTGGCCGCGGCCACCCAGAAGGATCCCTTGGGTTTCCGGCTGGCGCTGCTTAAAGACGCACCACGTTACGCCGCTGTGCTGCAGCTGGCGGCCGACAAGGCCCGCTGGGGCAGTGCTCTGCCCAAGGGGCATGCCATGGGCGTGGCTTTGCATGAGTCTTTTGGCTCCATCGTGGCGGAAATTGCCGAGGTGTCGCTGCAGGAGGGTGTGCCGCGTGTGCACCGCGTGGTGTGCGCGGTGGACTGCGGCACCGTGGTCAACCCCGACACCGTGGCCCAGCAGATGGAAAGCGCGGTGATTTTTGGATTAAGCGCTGCGCTCTACGGCAAGGTCGACATCCAGGACGGTGTGGTGCAGCAAACCAACTTTCCCACCTACCCGGTGGTGCAGCTGGCGCAAGCGCCCAAGGTGGAAACCTACATCGTGCCCAGCACCCGGGCGCCCGGTGGAGTCGGCGAACCGGGGGTGCCGCCGATTGGCCCTGCCGTGGCGAATGCGGTGTTTGCACTCACCGGGCAACGCCACCGGCGCTTGCCTTTGGTCAAAGCCACCTGACGCCTCGCTTGGCAGCAGTCAGCGCGTTTATTTTTTGGCAAAACGGGCCAGGGTCTGGCCCGCTGCATCTTGCAGCACCAGTTGCCCGTCCACCAGGCGCACGGTGTGGGCCGACTCCAGCACTTTGAAGAAACGGTCTTCCTGACCACCCTGGGGCAGCACCACGCACAGACGGCCCGTGGCTGCCAGGCGACCGACTTGCAGCGCCCCTTGGTTCACCACCGCACGGCCGGCAAAGGCATTGCAGCCACCGGAGCCCGAAATTTGCTCGGCAGATGACCAGCGCAGGCGCGGCACAGGCTCCGCCAGCGCCGCAACCCCGGCAATCTGGACGGCCACCCACTCGTTGCCCACCAAGGCAGCGCCGGATGTCGGCAGCCCCGTCAACTGCGGCGATGGCACTACACAGGCCGACAAAAGCAGCACCAACATACTGGGTGTCATCCAACGACAAAAGAGAGACAAAGCCATACAACGGACAGGTAATGAAAGAACGCACATCTTAAACACCAGGTGAATTGCCGCACAATCACCGACTTTCTGCCCCAAAACCGCACACCATGCCCACCGATACCGCGAGCCCGGCCCCTACCACACCCCGTCTGTTTCTCGCGGTGCTGGCGCTGTCCGTGGTGGCCGCGCTGTTGCCCACCGTATGGCCTGTGGCAGATTTGGCGCTGGCCGGTTTGTTCACCGGTACCTCTCCGACCATTGCCTCCGCAGGCTGGTGGTGGGTTGTTGGCATCAACCTGTATGTTCCTGCCTTGTTTCGCATCGGTCTGGCCCTATGTTTTGTGGCCTGGCTGGTTGTGACCTTTGGCAAGCGCTGGAAAACCTGGCGCCTGCCACTGGCCTTTGTGGTGGTGGCCGGCATCATGGGCCCGGGCGTGGTGGTCAACGCAGTGTTCAAGGAACACTGGCAGCGTGCACGCCCCTACCAGGTTGAAAACTTTGGCGGAGCCCAGCAATTCACGCGCGCCGCGGTCATGACCGATCAATGCAACAACAACTGCTCTTTCGTCAGCGGCCATGTGGCGTGCGGTTTTTTCTTTGCAACATTGTTGCTGGTGCACCGCCGTCGCCAGGTCGCGTGGGCACTGGTGGGAACGTCCGCAGGCTTGGTCGTTGGGTTTGCGCGTATGTCAGACGTGGCGCACTGGTTCAGCGATGTGCTGTGGGCTTACCCGATCACCCTGGCCACGAGCTGGCTGGTGTGGCGCGGGCTGGTGTACGCCTACCAATGGCGCGACGGGCGCCCCTCAAGCACCTGACAGCAGACCGGTGTGCACGCTGGGATAGCGCAGTTGCAAGCGCAACTCCTGCACCATGCGCGTGTTCACCAGCCGGCGCGACTCGTCCATGAAACTGAGCAACATCACTGGCAGCTGATCGCGCGCGGTGCTGCGCGATACGCGGGGCGGGCGTGGCAGACCATATAGATCGGCCGCCAAGTCAAAGTAATCGCCCATCTTGAGCTCGGAATGGTCACTCACGTTGTACAGGCGCTGGGGCAGACCCAGCCAGAGCGCACGCCAGCAGGCGCGGGCCAGGTCATCGGCATGGATATGGTTGGTGTAGACGTCTTCGGCCGGTAGCAGCACGGGTGTGCCCTTGGCCAAACGGGATTGTGGTGTGCCACCTTCCCGGTCAGGCGCGTAGATGCCCGGAATACGCAGCACCGACACCCGCACCCCACTGCTGCGCCCCCAGAAACGCATGGCGTACTCGGCTTGTACGCGGCGCTGGGCGCGTGGCGTCTGGGGTGCCAGTGCACGTGTTTCGGCCACCCGCGCACCCTGGCAGTCGCCATACACCCCGCTGGTGGACGCGTACACCACACTGCGGGGTGCACTGCGGCGGCGCAAGATGCGGGTCAAAGCCAGGGCGCGGGGGTCCGTCCAGCCCTCGGAGGGCGGCGGTGCCAGGTACACCACCCGCTGGGCCAGACCCGCCAGGCGGCGCAGGGTCTGGGCCCTGTCCAGATTGCCCACCAGGGGCGTGGCCCCCAATGCGCGCAAGGCAGGAATGCGCTCCACGGTCGACGTGAGTGCCAGCCAACGGCCCTGCGGGCGCTGGGCCTTGAGCAAACGTACCCCCACGTCGCCACAGCCCAGCACGAGCACCCGCTCTTTGCGAAAGCGGGAGGGCAAGGCGCCGAGGGGGGATTGGTTTGAAGGCAAAATTGAGGGTTGATGACTTGAGAGTCCCCGAGGATACCCAAAAGATGACCGTTTCCCCCGCCAGCCAGGCCGCCTTCTCCATCACTGTACAGCCCAGCGGCCGGGTGTTCACGGCAGACTCCGATGAAACCGTGCTGGCCGCTGGCATCCGCCACGGCATTGGCCTGCCGTATGGCTGCAAAGATGGCGCCTGTGGCTCCTGCAAATGCAAAAAAATCAGTGGCGAGGTAGTACACGGCCCGCACCAGGCCAAGGCCCTGAGTGCCGAAGAAGCAGCGCAAGGCCTGATCCTGACCTGCTGCGCCGTGCCCCAGAGTGATGTGGTGCTCGAATCGCGCCAGGTGACCGAACAAGGCGCCTTGCCGATCAAGAAGATGCCCACCCGCGTAACGACCATGACACGCCTGTCCGATGACGTGATGGTGCTGAACCTGCAGCTGCCGGCCAACGACAGCTTTCTGTACCGGGCGGGCCAGTATGTGGAGTTCATCCTGCGCGATGGCGCACGCCGCAGTTACTCGATGGCGAACACACCGGGCCAAGCCAATGCGCTGGAGCTGCACATTCGCCATATGCCCGGGGGCAAGTTCACCGACCATGTGTTTGGCGCCATGAAGGAAAAAGAAATTCTGCGCATCGAGGGGCCGTTTGGCTCATTCTTTCTGCGCGAGGATTCCGACACGCCCATGGTGTTTCTGGCTTCGGGCACCGGTTTTGCACCGATCAAGGCGCTGCTGGAGCACATGCAGGTCCATGGCATCCAGCGCCCAGTCACCGTCTACTGGGGTGGCCGACGGCCCGCCGATCTGTACATGGACTCCTGGCTCCGGGCCCAGCAGGAAAACATGCCGCAGCTGCGTTATGTGCCCGTGGTGTCGGACGCACAGCCTGAAGATGGCTGGACGGGCCGCACTGGTTTTGTGCACCGTGCGGTGCTGGAGGATCTGCCCGATTTGTCAGGCCACCAAGTCTATGCCTGCGGTGCCCCTGTCGTGGTGGACTCCGCCCGCCGCGACTTCACACAAATGGCAGGGCTGTCGGAAGACGACTTCTTTGCCGATACGTTCACCTCCGAGGCGGACAAAGCCGCCCCGTAGGGCGCGCACCTCGCGATCAGGAACCGGCCGTCGAGGCGCGGTGTTTGCGATCCCGCTTGCCGTTGTGGTTCAAATCGGTTTGGCGGTCGTGTTTTTGCTGGCGCACGTCCTTGCTTTGCGCCTGCTGCAGGTGGCCAATACGCTTGCGTTCCTTGGCCGTGACCACACCGTCCGCAGCCGCATGCGCCTGTGCACGGTCCACCAAAGCATCCTCGCGGTTCAAACGCTTGGTCTCGTGCGGGGTGAGCTGACCGGAGGCCACGCCCTGCTCCACACGTTTTTCCATATTGGCTTCGCGCTGGTCAATCTTAGGGGTCGCCAGTGGGTCTTTGGGCGTACCCTGCGCGAAAACAGCGCCCGAGGCCAACAGCACCAAACTGGTCAACAAAGCATGGACTTTCATCGTGAACTCCTGGGTTGTGCATGGAAAAACTCCATGTGCTTACAACGCAGGCCACGATGCCAGCCATGACATCGGCAATGCAAAGCCAAGTAACAAGGTGTAGCTTGGCAAAATTGCCAAGCTACACCTTGTGGGGGTTCCGGAGCGGACTCCGGAAATTGAAGCGGGCTTACTCGCCGAGGTACGCGGCGCGCACCTTGGGGTCGGTCAACATGTCGGATGCCTTGCCCGTCATGGTGACGATGCCCGACTCCATGACATACCCCCGGTTGGCAATGGACAGGGCGCGGCTGGCGTTTTGCTCCACCAGCAGCACGGTCACGCCCTGGGCGTACACGTCTTTCACCACTTCAAAAATCTTGTCCACCATGATGGGGGACAGTCCCATGGACGGCTCGTCCAGCAGCAGCACCTTGGGGCGGCTCATCAGGGCACGGCCCATGGCCAGCATTTGTTGCTCGCCACCGGACATGGTGCCGGCCAACTGGTCCTTGCGCTCACGCAGGCGCGGGAAGATGGTGAACATTTTTTCCATGTCCGCCGCGATGCCATCCTTGTCGTTGCGGATGTAGGCACCCATCTGCAGGTTCTCGATGATGGTCATGCGGGTGAACACACCGCGACCTTCCGGCACCATCGCCAGGCCTTGTTTGACCAAGTCCCAAGGGCCCTGGCCCTTGATGCTTTTGCCGAGGTATTCGATGTCACCGGCGTTGATGGGCAAGGTGCCCGTGATGGCCTTCATGGTGGTGGTCTTGCCGGCACCGTTGGAGCCGATCAGGGACACCAATTCACCTTCATGGACTTCGAAATCCACACCTTTGACGGCCTGGATGCCGCCATACGAGACCTTCAGGCCTTTAACTTTGAGCAGAGTCTGGGTTGTCATGCGTATTCCTTAGTGGCCGCTCGTGCCCAAGTAGGCCTCAATCACTTTTGCGTTCTTCTGTACTTCGGCAGGGGTGCCCTCGGCAATTTGTTTGCCGTAGTCCAGCACCGTCACGCGGTCGCACAGGCCCATCACCAGCTTCACATCGTGTTCGATCAGCAGGATGGTGCGGTTGTCGTTGCGGATGCGGTCAATCAACTCGCGCAGCATGACCTTTTCGGTGGCGTTCATGCCGGCGGCGGGTTCGTCCAGCGCAATCAGCTGCGGGTCGGTGGCCAGGGCACGGGCGATTTCCAGGCGGCGCTGGTCACCATAACTCAGCGTGCGGGCCTTGTAGTCGGCAAACTTGCCAATGCCCACGTAGTCCAGCAGCTCTTGCGCGCGCTTGGCAATGGCCAACTCTTCGGCCTTGAAGCCGGGGGTGCGAAACACGGCGCCCAGCAAGCCGGAGTGGGTGCGGATGTGGCGACCCACCATCACGTTTTCCAGCGCCGTCATTTCAGCGAACAAACGGATGTTCTGGAAGGTGCGGGCAATACCGGCTTTGGCCACGGTGTGCACCGCGGTGGGCTGGTAGGCCTTACCAGCCAACTCGAAGCTGCCGCTGTCGGGGGTGTAGAGCCCCGTCAGCACGTTGAAGAAGGTAGTCTTGCCGGCGCCGTTGGGGCCGATCAGGCCATACACCTGGCCACGTTCAATTTTGATGCCGACATCGCTCAGGGCTTGCAAACCACCAAACCGCTTGGAAACGCCGGAGACGTTAAGTACTGTATCTGTCATGTTGGATTCCATTCAGTGAAGGGCAGCCGCGTGCGCATGCGCTGGGCTGCCCTGCAAGATTCAGGTTTTGGCGCTTTGCAAAGACTTGCCGTGCTCTGGCGCAGGCCACAAGCCGCGCGGGCGCAGCAGCATCACGCTGATCATGGCCAAGGCGATGAGCAGCTGGCGCAGGATGGAGGCATCCAGACGGCCACCGGTCATGGCTTGCAAAGGACCGGCCACATAACGCAGCACTTCAGGCAAGGCGGAAAGCAGGATGGCGCCCAGAATGACACCAGGCAAATGGCCCACGCCGCCCAGCACCACCATGGCCACAATCATCACCGACTCCATCAGGCTGAAGGACTCAGGCGAGATGAAACCCTGGAAGGCAGCGAACATGGCACCCGACACACCACCGAAGGTGGCGCCCATGCCGAAAGCCAGCAGCTTGGCGTTGCGGGTGTTGATGCCCATGGCCTTGGCGGCAATTTCGTCTTCACGGATCGCCATCCAGGCGCGGCCTACGCGGGACAGCTCCAGGCGGTGGCAGATGATCACGCTAACCACCACCAGGGTGAGGAACAGGTAGTAATACAGCGTGACAGAGGACAGCTCAAAGCCGGCAATGTTGAGCCGCTTGCCCAGGCTGATGCCAAAAAACTGGATCGCGTCGATCTGGCCAATGCCTTTGGGGCCGTTGGTGATGTTGACGGGGTGGTCCAGGTTGTTCAGGAACACGCGGATGATTTCACCAAAACCCAGGGTCACGATAGCCAGGTAGTCACCACGCAAGCGCAAGGTGGGCGCACCCAGCAAGATGCCCAGCACCCCCGCCAAGGCCGCCGCTAGCGGAATCACGACCCACAGCGGAGTGTGCAGCCCGTTGGGGAACATGGCGGCAATAATGGGGAAGGTTTCTGGCAAATGGGGCGATGCCATCAGGCCAAACATATAGGCACCAATGGCGAAAAATGCCACGTAACCCAAGTCCAGCAGACCGGCGTAGCCGACCACGATGTTCAGGCCCAGGGATAGCAGCACAAACAGCAGCGCCATGTCGGCAATACGCACCCAGGCGTTGCCAAAGCCTTGCAGCACCAGTGGCAGGATCAGCAAGCCTGCTGCAGCCACCAGCATGGTAATCAGTCGTTTTTGAGAATTCATGTGTTGGGTCTCCTTAGGCGCGATCGGCTACACGCTCACCCAGCAAGCCGGAGGGGCGCAGTGTCAACACGATGATCAGAACAACAAAAGCAAAGATGTCGGAGTAATGGCTGCCCAGCACGCCGCCGGTCAGGGCGCCGATGTAACCGGCGCCGATGGACTCGATCAGGCCCAGCAAAATGGCACCGACCACGGCACCCGCCAGGTTGCCGATGCCACCAAACACCGCAGCAGTAAAGGCCTTCAGGCCTGGCAAGAAGCCCATGGCATGTTGTGCGGTACCGTAATTGGAGGCGTACATCACACCGGCAATGGCGGCCAACACGGCACCAATGATGAAGGTGGCAGAAATCACCATGTCAGGTTTCACACCCATCAGACCCGCGACGCGGGGATTCTCAGCGGTAGCGCGCATGGCACGACCCAGCTTGGTGTAGTTCACCAGCCACATCAGCAACGCCAGGGACACAGCCGTTACGCCTAGGATCATGACTTGCGTTGGAGTGATCACCGCGCCGGCAATGTCAATGGGGGTGTTGGGCAACAGCGTGGGATAGGACTTGTAGTTGGGCTTCCAGATGATCATGGCCAGCGTTTGCAGCAAGATAGACATGCCGATGGCAGTGATCAGGGGGGCCAGTTTGGGACTGTTGCGCAGGGGGCGGTAAGCCACCTTCTCAATCACAAAGTTCAGCGTAGCAGCAACCACGCAGGCAATGATGAGGGCCAGGAAAAGGATGATGAAGCCGGGGGTACCGGGCATCGCATCCTGCATGAGACCAATCATGGTCCAACTGGTGAGGGCTCCTACCATCACCACTTCGCCGTGGGCAAAGTTGATCAGGTTGATGATGCCGTACACCATCGTGTAGCCCAGCGCGATGAGCGCATACATGCTACCCAACACCAGACCGTTGATGATCTGCTGTATCAAAATATCCATAGAAAACTCCGTTGTTCTTGGGTGCGAACGGCATGGCCGTTAACACTGGTGGCGTTAGACCATCGAAAGCAATAAGCCTGCCACGTCAGGTTCACTGGCGGTGCAGGCCAAAGCAGTGCCGCGATTCTAGCGAGGTCGCGTTGGGGGGTCTCGGGGCTGCGGGGTGGGTTTACCCTTGAGTGCCATGCCGATTTGGCAACTCATGCCGCATTTCATGCACTATTAGTTTTTCTTCTGATTGCGTGTTTTCAGCTCGCGCAGCTTCTCACCAATACGAATCTCCAGCCCCCGCTCGACCGGTCGGTAAAACTGCGTATCAGCCATGCCATCCGGCAGGTACTGCTCACCCGCAGCAAAGCCACCTTCTTCGTCATGCGCGTAGCGGTAGCCCTTGCCGTAGTCCAGCTCTTTCATGAGTTTGGTGGGGGCGTTGCGCAAATGCATGGGCACCGGGCGGGTACCGTCTTTCTTCACAAACGCCTTGGCTTCGTTGAAGGCTTTGTAGACGGCGTTCGATTTAGGGGCCACTGCCAAATAAATCACGCACTCGGCCAGGGCCAGTTCACCTTCGGGACTGCCCAGGCGCTCGTACACATCGGCCGCATCCAGCGCCATGCGCAACGCGCGCGGGTCGGCCAGGCCAATGTCTTCGGCCGCCATGCGAATCAGGCGGCGTGCCATGTAGCGCGGGTCGGCCCCGCCATCCAGCATGCGCACCAACCAGTAGAGCGAGGCATCCGGGTCTGATCCGCGCACGCTTTTGTGCAAGGCCGAGATAGTGTCGTAAAACTGCTCGCCACCCTTGTCGTAGCGGCGCATGCGCTCGCCCAGCACCTTCAGCAGCCAGACATCGGTGATCTCTCCCACCTTCTCCTGCACCGCAGCCACCGCCAGCGTCTCCAGCGTGTTGAGCAGGCGCCGGGCATCGCCATCGGCGTAGGCGATGAGTCGATCAGTCGCTATGGTTTCGATAGCTGGTAGCGCAGACTGCGCCTGGGCTCGGGTTACTATTTGCTTTAAATTGTCGGCATCCAGGGGCTGCAGCACATAAACCGCGGCGCGCGACAGCAAGGCCGAGTTCACCTCGAACGAGGGGTTCTCGGTGGTGGCGCCGATGAAGGTGAACAAGCCGCTTTCCACATGCGGCAAAAACGCATCTTGCTGGCTTTTGTTGAAGCGGTGCACCTCATCCACAAACACAATGGTGCGGCGTTGCTCCAGCCCGTCACGTGCCAGCAGGGCCTGCTCCACCGCCTCGCGGATGTCTTTGATGCCGCCCAGCACGGCGCTGATGGTGATGAACTGTGCGTCGAACGCATCGGCCATAAGCCGCGCAATCGTGGTCTTGCCGACACCGGGTGGCCCCCAGAGGATGCAGCTGTGCGGCTGGCCTGACTCAAACGCCAGGCGCAGCGCCATGCCATCACCCAGCAAGTGCTGCTGACCAATCACCTCGCCCAACGTCTTGGGGCGCAGCAGCTCGGCCAGGGGTTGGTGTTTGGATGGCGAAGGTGCCATGGGACCGGGGGGCTAGTTGTTTACTGCCGCACCACATCCGCACCCACCGGGGGCTTGAATGTGAAGGCGCCGGCGTCTAGCGCCGCGTTGGGTTGGAAGCCCACAAAGCTCAGCACCGAGCGCTGGCCAAAGCTGTCCAGGATCTCCAGCACCGCCAATTGGTCCTGTTTAAAGCCCACACGCACCTGCTGCAGTTGGCTGTCTTTGGCTGTGGGCGTGCCTTGCACCCACTGCAGGCCGTCTTTGTCGGGCGCGTCGGCCAGCGCGAAGTCGGCTTGCAAGGCTTTCAAATCGGGTGCCGCCGCAATCAGCGCGGCGGGCGTGGAGCCCAGCGCGGACGACTGTTTGCGCGCCGTGACCTGGTTCAGGTCCACATCAAACAGCCACAGCGTCTGGCCATCGGCCACGATGGTTTGTTCGAACGGTTTTTTGTAGACGAACTTGAACCGGCTAGGCCGCGCAAATTCAAAACTACCACTGGACACCTTGTTGCGCGCGACCTGCCCCTCCTTGGCGGGGGACGTCACCACCTGGGAGAACTCGGCCTTGCCACTTTTCACCGTCCTCACGAAGGTTTCCAAGCTTTCCAGGCCTCCAGCCCTCGCCGATATTGCGCAAGCAGCTATCAAAAGAAGAGCAATTTGTTTGATCATGGTCTACTCAGTTGGGGTCAGAGCACGTGTGCTGCGCACAGTGGTCTGATCCACAAGTTATTCGGAACGGGCCGGCACCAAAATCTCACGCTGGCCGCTGCCACTCATGGAACTCACCAGTCCGGCTTTTTCCATGTCTTCCACCAGCCGCGCGGCGCGGTTGTAGCCAATCTTCAGATGGCGCTGCACCAGCGAGATACTGGCCTTGCGGTTTTTCAGCACCACTTCCACGGCCTGGTCGTACATCGGGTCTTTCTCGCCGCTGGCGTCGCCACCACCGCCCTCGCCGTCTTCACCATCCACCGTGCCACCTTCCAGCACGCCTTCGATGTAGTCAGGCTCGCCTTGGCTCTTTAGATAACTCACAACGCGGTGCACCTCTTCGTCGCTGACAAACGCGCCGTGTACACGCACGGGCAGACCGGTACCGCTGGGCATGTAAAGCATGTCGCCCATGCCCAGCAAGGCTTCAGCGCCCATTTGGTCGAGGATGGTGCGGCTATCGATCTTGCTGCTGACCTGAAAGGCGATACGCGTGGGAATGTTGGCCTTGATCAGGCCGGTGATCACATCCACGCTGGGGCGCTGTGTGGCCAAAATCAGGTGGATGCCCGCCGCGCGCGCCTTCTGCGCCAGGCGCGCGATCAGCTCTTCAATCTTCTTGCCCACCACCATCATCAGGTCGGCCAACTCGTCGATCACCACCACGATGTGCGGCAGGCGGTTCAGCGGCTCGGGGCTCTCGGGCGTCAGGCTAAAAGGGTTGTAGATGAACTCGCCCTTGGCCTTGGCATCGTCAATCTTGACGTTGTAACCCGCCAGGTTGCGCACGCCCATCTTGCTCATGAGCTTGTAGCGCTTTTCCATCTCGGCCACGCACCAGTTCAGGCCGTGCGCGGCCTGGCGCATATCAGTCACCACGGGCGCCAGCAGGTGCGGAATGCCTTCGTACACCGACATTTCCAGCATCTTGGGGTCGATCATCAAGAGGCGCACATCGCGCGCTTCGGCCTTGTAGAGCAGCGACAGAATCATCGCGTTGATACCGACCGATTTACCGGAACCGGTCGTACCCGCCACCAACACGTGCGGCATCTTGGCCAGATCGGCCACCACGGGGTTGCCGATGATGTCCTTGCCCAGACCCATGGTCAGCATGGACTTGGCCTCGTTGTAGACCTGCGATCCCAAAATCTCAGAGAGCTTGATGCTCTGGCGCTTGGCGTTGGGCAATTCCAGCGCCATGTAGTTTTTGCCGGGGATGGTTTCCACCACGCGGATAGAAACAAGACTGAGCGAACGCGCCAAGTCCTTGGCCAGGCCCACAATCTGCGAGCCCTTCACGCCTGTGGCAGGCTCGATCTCGTAGCGCGTGATCACCGGACCGGGTTGGGCCAGCACCACCCGCACTTCGACGCCGAAGTCTTTGAGCTTTTTCTCGATCATGCGGCTGGTCATTTCCAGCGTCTCGGGCGCCACGGTTTCCTGGCGCAGTTGCGCACCGTCCAGCAAATCGACCTGCGGCAGCTTGCTGTCGGGCATTTCGGTGAACAACGGCTTCTGCCGTTCCTTGGCCACGCGCTCGCTGCGCGGCAGCTCCACGATCACGGGCTCAATCAGCACCGGCGTGGGGTGGTGAATTTCTTCTTCCTCGCGCTCTTCCAGGAACACCTCTTCGCGCTCGCGCACGGCCAATTGGCCCAGCTCACGGTCCTGGGCCTCCTCGCGCTTCTCACGACGAGACTCCAACAGCGAATCCAGCCGAGCACCAATGCGCTCCGCCGTACGCGTCCAGGAGAAACCAAACACCATCGCCGACCCCAACACTCCCAGCGCAATTGCCACCAAACCCGCACCTGCAAAGCCCAACCAGCGCAACGCCCAGGGTCCCACGAGTTGCCCTAGCGCACCACCACTGCTGCCTGGCAAAAATGCTTCCAGGCGGTACAGGCGGGCCCACTCCAGTGAGGTGCTGGCACACAGCAGCAGCAGCAAACCCACACCGACAATCCAGGCGCCGTGTTTGGCAAGCCCCGGAACCGGGGCATTCGCCCCCTCACCGCGCAAACGGCTGGCCAGCAGGGACAACCAGACGCGCCAACCGGCAGCCACACACCACCAGACCGAAAAGCCCAACACAAAGTAGCTCACATCAGCCATCCAGGCGCCTAATCGACCCACCTGGTTATGCATGGCCATGCCGGTACCCGAGGTAGACCAGGCTGGGTCCTGAGGCGAATAGCTCAAGAGGGCAATCACCCACAGCAGCAAGGCGATAAACCCCGCGACCAAGGCGATTTCATTGACGAAGCGCACAGCCCCCGAGGGCGGGCCGGACGCCTCTTGCGAAGCAGAATTCAAGGTATGGAGTGAATAGGTCATTTCGTTCGCTGGTACTTCACCAGCTGCTACCAATAGGGAGGCGGCTTACCGCGGCTTGGAGCGACGCTCCCAGACACGCAAGCCACCTTCTTTGAGCGTTTGCACAAAGCCCTGCTCTTCAAAATCCTTCATAACACGGCTCACCATTTCGCGGGAGGCCCCCACCATCTTGGCCAGATCCAGGCGCGATATTTTTTCGCGAATCAGCAACTCGCCATGCTCGTTGGGCTCGGCGGTGTCCAGCAGCACGTTCGCCACACGTCCATAGACCCCCATCAGCGCCAGCGAGACGATTTTTTGGTCAGCATTGCGCAGGCGTTGCACCAGACCGCGCATGACCGCAGAGGCGATGGCCGTGTTTTCGCTGACGCAGCGCGTGAAATCGTCGCGCCCCAGCACCAGCACATCCATTTGCGTATCAGCCACCACGGTCGCCGAATGCGCCTCGTTGTCAATCAGGCTCATCTCGCCAATATAGTCGCCGGCTTTGAGCGTGGCCACAATCACTTCACGGGCCTTGCTGTCGGTCATGACCACATGCGCCCGCCCTGCCAATATGAGGAACAGGGCATTCGAATTCTTCCCCTGCTCCACCACATTGGAGCCCCGCTTGATGCGCTCCTTGGCCACATTGGCGGCCAGGGAGTCGACTTGTGCAGGGGTGAGCATGGCAAACAGCGGCACCCTGCGTATCAATTCCTGGTTACTCAGCATTGCCATTGGTCTGGTCCCTGAATTTTGAATGCCGGTTTCTTACAATCGAACGGTTCGATACAACGCAGTCCCTTGATTCACCAAGGGCCGCACCGAAATGTACACGGCCAGCCACCCGGCTTTCCGACCACAAAGGTTACAACATGTCCTCTACCAAACACGCCAAGGTCCTGATCTTGGGATCTGGCCCCGCAGGCTACACCGCAGCGGTCTATGCCGCCCGCGCCAACCTCAATCCCGTGCTGATCACCGGCATGGCCCAAGGTGGCCAGCTCATGACCACCACCGAAGTGGACAACTGGCCTGCCGACGTGCACGGCGTGCAGGGCCCCGAGCTGATGCAGCGCTTTCTGGAGCACGCCGAGCGCTTCAAAACCGAGGTGGTGTTTGACCACATTGGCGCCGTGGACCTGTCCAAGCGGCCCTTCACCCTGACCGGCGACAGCGGCACCTACACCTGCGATTCGCTGATCATCTCTACCGGCGCCTCTGCCAAATACCTGGGCCTGCCGTCCGAGACGGCCTTTATGGGCCGCGGCGTGTCCGGCTGCGCCACCTGCGACGGCTTCTTCTACCGCAACGAGATCTGCTGCGTGGTGGGCGGTGGCAACACTGCTGTGGAAGAAGCGCTGTACCTCTCCAACATCGCCAGCAAGGTCTACCTGGTGCACCGCCGCGACAAGTTCAAGGCCGAGCCTATTCTGGTGGACAAGCTGATGGAAAAGGTCGCCGCGGGCAAGATTGAGCTGAAAACCTTCCAAACCCTGGACGAAGTGCTGGGTGACGCCTCTGGCGTAACCGGCATCCGCCTCAAGAGCACCACCGACGGAACCACCGAAGACATCACGCTCAAGGGTTGTTTCATCGCCATCGGCCACTCGCCCAACACTGACATCTTCCAGGGCCAGTTGGAGCTGGAAAACGGCTACATCGTGACCCAGGGCGGCCTGAAAGGCTTTGCCACACAAACCAGCATCCCCGGCGTGTTTGCCGCCGGTGACGTGCAGGACCATGTGTACCGCCAGGCCATCACCAGCGCCGGTACGGGCTGCATGGCAGCCCTGGACGCCCAGCGTTTCCTGGAACAAGACTGAGCCATTTGCGCCCTCCGGGCCAAAACCGCTATAATCCAAGGCTTTGCTGAGTTCGCCCCGTGAGGGGCCTGCCTTTCTCGGGCGCTCTGTGAGTTCCGCCAATGACCTTGGCGGGGGGTTACCGCCACCCTTTTTCATGGCGAGGTGAGGTTTGAGCGAGATCGGGCAGGTTTGTTTTTCAAGCCGTTTGGATCGTCAGTGAAAACCGTTTATATCGGAGTGTCCACATGGCACGCGTATGTGAAGTAACGGGCAAAGGCCCAATGGTCGGAAACAATGTTTCCCACGCCAACAACAAAACCAAGCGCCGGTTCCTGCCGAACCTGCAATACCGCCGTTTCTGGGTCGAGACTGAAAACCGCTGGGTGCGTCTGCGCATTTCCAACGCCGGTTTGCGTCTGATCGACAAAAACGGTATCGATGTTGTGCTCGCCGATCTGCGCGCACGTGGTCAAGCTTAAGGAGTAGAGCACCATGGCAACCAAAGGCGGACGCGAAAAAATCAAGCTGGAATCCACAGCTGGTACAGGTCACTTCTACACGACCGACAAGAACAAGAAAACCATGCCCGAGAAAATGTTGATCAAGAAATTTGATCCCGTTGCTCGTAAGCATGTGGACTACAAGGAAATGAAGCTGAAGTAATTCAGGTTCTTCCGGTCCCGAAAAAGCCCGCTCTGTGCGGGCTTTTTTACGTCCCGAATTTATGGATAAGCCGTGTGAACTTGAGGCGGCCCTTCTTTCGCCCGCATCAGGCAGGGTTTGTGCGTTTTGCGTAGGTAAAGGAGGAGCCCGAAGGCCGGGGGACACGAAGTAAAGCGCACACCCCGGCGGCTCTGAAGCCCGCAAAAGGCCCCAAGCTGCAAAACAAACACGCGCAAAAAAGCCCGCACAAGGCGGGCTTTTAGGAATCGAGCGGAACGTATTAAACGTGAGCCGCGCGCAGCTTCATGGAGAAGTCACGCAGCGCGGTAATGCCGCTCTCTTCAGCGCGGTGGCACCAGGCTTGCAGATCCTTGGCCAGTTGCTCGCGCGACACATGGGTGTTGAGCCACATCTGGCGCAGCTCTTCGCGCATGGTCACCATCTTGTCCAGCACCGGGGATGCGGCGCGGGCCTGGGCCAGTTGGGGGGCGGCAGCGGCAGGCACCTTTTCTTCATCACGGTGCATCCAGCGCTTGGCGGCTTTCACCACGGCGGCGTCTGCACTACGGGCCTTGACCGACTCGAACTCGTCACGGGCAGCCTGGCGCACGCCCTTGGCGTAAGCAGCCATGATTTCGTAGCGGTTGGCGATCAGCGCTTCCAGGGTCTTCTCGTCCGCCACGGGGCGGATGTCGCCATACGCGGCCTTGGGAGGCGTCTTTTTGACCTTGGCCAAGCCAAGAGCTTGCATGATGCTGATGTACATCCAGCCAATGTCGAACTCGTAAGGCTTGACCGACAGCTTGGCCGAGGTGGGGTAGGTGTGGTGGTTGTTGTGCAACTCTTCACCGGCAATGATGATGCCCCAAGGGGAAATGTTGCGGCTCTGGTCGGCTGCTTCAAAGTTGCGGTAACCCCAGTAGTGGGCGGCGCCATTGATGATGCCAGCGGCGGTAATCGGGGTCCACGCCATTTGCAGGGCCCAAACAGCCAGACCAGCGGCACCGAACAGGAACAGGTCGATGATCATCATCAGGCCCACGCCCTGCCAAGAGTAGCGGGTGTACAGGTTGCGTTCAATCCAGTCATCAGGGGTGCCGTGACCAAAACGGGCCATGGTTTCCTTGTTCTTGGACTCGGCGCGGTACAGCTCGGCACCTTCAAACAGCACTTTCTTGATGCCGTAGACGTGCGGGCTGTGGGGATCTTCGGCCTGCTCGCACTTGGCGTGGTGCTTGCGGTGGATGGCCGCCCACTCCTTGGTCACTTGGCCGGTGGTCAACCACAGCCAGAAACGGAAGAAATGCGATGCGATGGGGTGCAAGTCCAGGGCGCGGTGCGCCTGGTGACGGTGCAGGAACACGGTCACGCTGATCATGGTGACGTGTGTCAGGGCCAGCGTGAACAACACGATTTGCCACCAGGCGATGTTCCACATGCCATGGGCCAGCCACTCAATTGCTGCGTTCAGCACAGCCCAATCAGGTAACAACATAGTCGGTTCAATCTCTCAACGAGGTTTGGTTATTTATGAATCAGGGGCAACGTGCACCCCTGTACACCCCAGATTTTAGGTGCTGCAGTCTTTTTTGGCTAGTTAATTCATCTGCAAGTTAAAAGGTCTTAACTTACGTCAACTATTTCACTTCTTTTCCCAAATAGCCGCAAAGAATCCATCGGTCGCATGCCGATGCGGCCACAGGCGCAGGTAAAGCTGGCCGTCTTCACCACCAGCGCACAGGCTTGGTGCGTTCTCGACCTTCAACCCAGCCAGCACCTCGCCCGCGGGCAGGGCCACAAAGTCGGGGTTGGCCGCCGCAAAGGCTGCGGCAATCGCCTCGTTCTCCTGGGGCAGCACGCTGCAAGTTGCGTACACCAGCCGTCCACCCGACTTCACCATGCGCGCAGCGCTTTGCAGAATGGCGGCCTGCTTGACTGCCATCTCCTCCACAGCTTGGAGGTTTTGGCGCCATTTCAAGTCCGGGTTGCGGCGCAAAGTGCCCATACCGGTACAAGGAGCATCCACCAGCACCCGGTCCATCTTGCCGGACAGGCGTTTCACCCGGTCATCGCGCTCATGGGCGATGGCGGCGGGGTGCACATTGGACAGGCCACTGCGCGCCATGCGGGGCTTGAACGAATCCAGACGATGGGCCGAGGTGTCAAAGGCGTAGAGGCGGCCGGTGCTGCGCATAGCGGCACCGATGGCCAGGGTCTTGCCGCCGGCACCGGCGCAAAAGTCCACCACCATCTCGCCGCGCTTGGCGTCCAGCAACATGGCCAGCAGCTGCGAGCCCTCGTCCTGCACCTCAAAGTCGCCGCGCACAAAGGCTTCGTTCTTGTTCAGTGCGGGTTTGCCCGCAATACGCAAGCCCCAGGGAGAGTAAGGCGTGGGCACGGCCTTGATACCGGTCTGTTGCAGCTCCTTTTGCACATCGGCACGCTTGGCCTTGAAGGTGTTGACGCGCAAATCCAGGCCTGCGCCCAGGTTCAGGTGCTCGACCAGCGGCCAGAACTCGTCGCCCAGCTGCTCCTTGAGCGGCTGCACCAGCCACTCGGGCAGGTTGTGGCGGTGGCGCTCCATCAGATCTTCGGGCTGGACCTTCTCGCACTGGTCCAGCCAGTTTTTCTCTTGGTCGCTCAGGGCGCTGCGCAGAAAGTCGCCCGGGCCGTAGAAACCCAGAATAGCCATGCGGCGCTCTTTGGGGCCACTGCCGCTAGGGGCCAGGTGGTCAAACAACAGCTTTTTGCGCAACACGGTGTAGGCGGTTTCGGCCAGGGTGGCCCGCTCGCGCGGGCCCAGGCCGCGGTTGTCGCGGAAGAAACGCGAGACGATGGCGTCCGCAGGGTGGTCAAATTTAAGGACGAGCCGGACCAATTCGGAACAGGCGTCAAGCAGGGCTTTTGGATGCATAGCCTAGGATTGTCCCATGAGCACTGAAAACCTACCCCCACTAATTAGTACACCGACCGGCCGCTACCGCCACTACAAGGGCATGGAATACCAGGTGCTGGACACTGTGCGCCACAGCGAAACGCTGGAACCCATGACCCTGTACCGTGCGCTGTACGGCGAACAGGGCCTGTGGGTGCGGCCCGCCGCCATGTTTCTGGAAACGGTGGTGATTGCGGGCGTGGCCCAGCCTCGTTTTACCCGGATTGGGGACTAAATTGGCCTCTAGCCCACGTGGAATATGCGCGAGCAGCTCCTAATTCAGGAGCATTTTTGCATCTACCGCTTGGCGAGGCAGCCGCAGCTCGGCCTGCAACCCTCCGCCCACGCGGTTGCGCAGCGTGATGCCACCGCCATGCTGGCGCGCAATGTCACTGGCCGAGGCCAGGCCCAGCCCTACCCCGCCCGTGTTGCGGTTGCGTGAGGCCTCGACCCGGTAAAACGGCTGCAGCACCTGTGCCAGCTCGGCTTCGGGAATGCCGGGGCCGCGGTCCAGCACCGTCACGCGCACGCCTTGCGCGTCTTCGCTCAGCCGCACTTGGGCAGCACCGCCGTAGCGGGCCGCGTTGTCCAGCAGGTTGCTGATGCAGCGGCGCAAGGCGGAGGCTTGGGCCCGTACAGGGGCCAGCGCAACGCTGCCGCCGGATTCAACGGCCACATCGTGGCCCGCCTCCTGCTGGTCTTGCACCAGGCTGTCCACCAGCGCGGCCAGGTCCATCGCCACCCAGGGCTCGGCGTCGGCCGCACCGCGCAGGTAGTCCAGCGTGGCGCGGATCATGGTGTCCATCTCGGCAATGTCCCGGCCAAAGCGCTGGCGCTCCCCTGCATCTTGCAAGGATTCGACGCGCAACGCCAGGCGCGTGAGCGGCGTACGCAGGTCGTGTGATACCGCCGCCACAAACTGGTCGCGATGCTCCAACTGGGCGCGGATGTGCTGCTGCATCTGGTTGAACACGCGTGTGGCTTCGCGACACTCCAGTGTGCCGGCCTCGGGCAGCGGCGCGCGGTGGATGTTGTGGCCCAGCTCACGCGCGGCACCGGCCAGGCGGCGTATGGGGTCGCTGAGCCAACGCGCGCCCACCCAGGCCGCCAGCAGCAATGCGCCCAAGCGCACCGCAATGTCCAACAGCAGGCCCAGCGTGGGCGGGCCCGGAGGGCCGTCGGGAGGCCCAAAATGCGGCGGCGTGGAATTCGGAGGCGCATGCGGTGGTGCCTGGCCTATGCTCCAAGGCGGCGGACTAGAGACCCCCATGGTCTGGGGCGGTGGGGCCATACCGGGCCGCGGGTGCAGCTCAAACATCAGCGTCAGCGCCAGCACATGGCTGGTAACCACGGCCACGCCCAACAACAGTGCCAAGCGGCCAAACAGGCTGTCGGGCACGAGTTTGGCAAGCCAGTTTTTCCGCAGGGCCGCCCCAAACTGCGCCCCCGAGGGGCCGAAGGCTGCGGCTCCAAAGCCACCTGCGTGGCTTTGGACAGCCTGCGGAGCCCAAGCCTCCGGCTGGGCCCGTTCAGCGACCCGCGCAGCGGCGGAGCGTGGGGGCGATGTTCTCAGGCCCGCCACGCCATGCGCCCCTGGACGGATTGCACATTGAACATATAGCCCGCGCCACGCACGGTCTTGATCATGGAAGGCTCGTCCGGGTCGTCGGCCAGCTTTTGCCGCAGGCGCGAGACCAGCAGGTCGATGCTGCGCTCGAACGCATCCATGGCCCGGCCGCGGGCCTGCTCCATGAGCTGGTCGCGGCTGAACAGGCGTCGCGGGGTTTGCAAAAAAGTGGTGAGCAGGCGGAACTCGGCATTGGACAGCGCCACCACCAGCCCCGTGGGCGAGACCAGGTTGCGCGCGTCGCGGTGCAGCTCCCAGCCGTCAAAACACACCACATCGCTGCGCGCCAGAATGGGCGTGCAGTCCTTGTTGCCCGAAGCGCGACGCAGCACCGTGTGGATGCGGGCCACCAGCTCGCGTGGCTCAAACGGCTTGCCCATGTAATCGTCGGCGCCGTTTTCCAGCCCCATGATGCGGTCGAAGGTGGTGGTGCGGGCGGTCAGCATGATGACGGGTATCTGTGAGCGCTCGCGGATCTCGCGCGAGAGCGTGAGCCCGTCGGTGCCGGGCAACATCACGTCCAGCACCACCAGATCCACGTGCTGGCGCGCGAGCTGCTGGCGCATGGTATCGGCATCACAAGCGGTGTGGACCTCGAAATTGAAGCGGGCCAGGTACTCGCCCAGCAGCGCGGTGATGTCGACGTCGTCGTCAACGAGGAGGATGGAGATTTTGGTGCTCATGGGGCGGTCCTGGCAGCCGGGGGGCAGTCCTTGCGGCCGGTCCAGTGTAAAAAAAGCCCCTCCGCCTGAATCCCCGAATTGGCCGGCAAGCGCCCCCCAGTTGCGCGCTTGGGATGGGCTTTTGTACCAGGCTTGGTACACAGACGACAAACCCACGATACCTGCGCTGCCAAGAATCGGTGGCGTCGCTCGGTGTTTTGTTTTCCGGGTGGCAAACCCACCACCATCCAGAAAGGAAGTGACCATGAGCACCATCAGCGGGGTGAGCGGCTCCAGCAATGCCTGGGCTGCCCTGAACACCCAACGCAGCCAGCACCAGGCCAAGATGTTCGCCAAAGTCGACACCGACGGCAGCGGCGGCGTCGACCAGACCGAACTCGGCAGCATGCTGAGCAAGATCAGCGAAAAAACCGGCGCCAGCGTGGGCGACGCTAAAGAGCTATTCACCCAGATGGACAGCAACAGCGACGGCAGCCTCTCCAGCGACGAGCTGGACGCGGGCATGCAGGCCCTGATGCCGCCCCCGCCCAGCACCATGGAGTTTGCCCAGTCGCGCGGCATGGGCGGCAGCGGGGGCAGCCAGGACGACCTGTTTGCCAAGGTGGACACCGACGGGGACGGCTCGGTCAGCCAAGACGAACTCCAGGTGCTGACCGACAAGATCAAAGAAGACACCGGCCAGGACGTGAGCCAGGACTTTGCCAAGCTCGACACCGACGGTGACGGCCAGCTCAGCCAGACCGAATTTGAAGCTGGCCGGCCGCAACCGCCCGAAGGCGGCCAAGCGGCCCAAGGCCCCGGCGGGCCTGGGGGGGCGCGCGGGCCGGGTGGCCCAGGTGGTGCACAGGGTGCCGCCTCCAGCGACACCACTTACGACGCGTTGGACACCAACCAGGACGGCACCGTGTCCGAGGTGGAGCGTATGGTGGGCGAGCTGAAAGAAGCGATTGCCGGGCTGAGCAGCAGCGATGAGGCCAGCAACACCGCCACCAACCAGCAGATTGCCGAACTGGCGCAGAAGATCTATGCCCAGGTAGCCCAGAGCCTGACTGAGACCAGCGCCAGCAACCTCAGCGTTACCGCATGATTTAGGCCTCTAGCCCTTTTGGATTCTGCGCGAGCAGCTCCTGAATTCATAGCAATCACGCGCCGGGCCACAGCCATGTGGACCCGGCGTTGTGCCGTCTTTACCGGTCTTTACACACAGGGCACGAAGGCGAAACCCGTGGCCGGCACCATCAGGGCCATGCCACCTCACCCTTCATCTTTTTTGCACCGCCCACGATTGCGCCACGGTGTTGCAGCCTGCCTGCTGGCCCTGGCCACGCTGGGCAGCCAGGCGGCCACCGCCCTGCCCGACACCCCGCCCCTGCCCGCCAGTTGGTCACAAGCCAGCAGCGCCACGCCCGACAGCCTGGCCCAGTGGTGGGACAAGTTCAACGACACCCAGCTCTCCGCCCTGGTGACCCAGGCGCTGCAGGCCAACCCCAGCCTGCGCAAGGCCGAGGCCGCGCTGCAGCAAGCCCGCGCCCTGCGCGACGCCAAACAGGGCGCCCTGCTGCCCAGCCTAAACGCCAGCGGCTCCGGCCAGCGCAGCCAGACCAATGAACAGGCCGCCACCAACGTCTTCAAGGCCGGGCTGGACGCGAGCTGGGAGCCCGACCTGTTTGGCGGGAAACGCCAAGCCCTGAACGCGACGGAGGCCGATGCCCAGGCCCAACAGGCCACACTGGCCGATGCCCAGGTGTCGCTGGCTGCCGAAGTGGCCCTGGCTTACTTGCAATTGCGTGGCCAACAAAGCCAGCTCGCCATCGCACAAAACAACCTGGCCAGCCAGCAAGAGACCTTACAGCTGACCGACTGGCGCGCACAGGCCGGACTCACTACCAGCTTGGAGGTGGAGCAGGCCCGCACCGCAGTGGAGCAAACCCGCGCCGAGATTCCCACCTTGCAGGCCAGCATGGCCGCCAGCCAGCACAGCCTGGCCGTGCTGACCGGGCAGGCGCCCACCGCGCTGACCGAGCAACTGACCGCAGCCGCCCCCATCCCCGGCGCGCCCGAGCAGCTGGCCCTGGCCTTTCCGGCCGATACCCTGCGCCAGCGCCCCGACATACGTGCCGAAGAAGCCCGCATTGCCGCCGCCCTGGCACGTGTGCAAGTGGCCAATGCCGCGCGTTACCCCAGTTTTTCCATCAGCGGCTCGCTCGGCCTCAGCACCCTCACGCTGGCCGGCCTGACCAATGGCGCCAGCGTGCTCAGCAGCCTGCTGGCCAGTGTTTCCATGCCGGTGTTTGACGGTGGCGCCACGGCAGCCACCTTGCGCGCGCAAGAAGCCGCGCTGGTGCAGGCCCAGGCCAGCTACCAGAGCACGGTGCTCACTGCGCTGCAAGAGGTGGAAGACGCCCTGGCCGCCCTGCGCGGCCACCGTGCGCGCCTGCAGCATCTGCAAAGCGCAGCCACCGCGGCCGAACTGGCCGCCCTGCTGGCCCAGCAGCGTTATGCCAGCGGCCTGATCGACTTCCAAACCGTGCTGACCACGCAACGCACGCTGCTGAGCGCGCAAAACAGCGTAGCCAGCACCCGCACCGACCTGGGCACCGACCATGTGCGCCTGTACAAGGCGCTCGGCGGTGGCTGGCAGCCCACACCCCCCTCTTCCGCAGGACAACCATGAGCTCCGACACCACCCCCATCTCTTCCGCCGTGCCCAGCACCGCCGACATCCAGGCCCTGCTGCACTCCGCCCCCAACCGCCCCTGGTGGCGCCGCCCCGTGGTGCTGACCAGCGTGGCCGCTGTGCTGCTGGCCCTGGGTGCCACCTACGCATTGCAGGCCCGCAGCCAGGCCCAGGCCGCGCCCAGCTATGTGAGCGACACCGTGCAGCGCGGCAACCTGACCCTGAGCGTGTCGGCCAACGGCACGCTGCAGCCCACGCGTTCGGTCAACATCGGCAGCGAGCTCTCGGGCACGGTGCGCAATGTGCTGGTGGACGTGAACGACCGCGTGCGCAAAGGCCAGCTGCTGGTGGAACTGGACACCGCCAAACTCAACGACCAGCTCACCAAAACCCGTGCCACGCTGAGTGCCGCGCAGGCCAAGGTGGCGCAAACCGTGGTCACCGTGAAAGAGGCGCAGGTCAGCCTGGCGCGGCTGGAAGAGGTGTCGCGCCTGTCGGGCGGCAAGGTACCGGCGAAAAGCGAGCTGGATGCCGCCCGCGCCACGCTGGAACGTGCCCAGGCGGACGAGGCCAGCGCCCGTGCCAACGTCACCGAAGCGCAAGCAGGCGCATCGAGTGATGCGACCAACCTGTCCAAAGCGTCGATCCGCTCGCCCATCGACGGTGTAGTGCTCACGCGTACTGTGGAGCCCGGCAACGCCGTGGCCGCCTCGTTACAAGCGGTCACGCTGTTCAGCGTGGCCGAAGACCTGAGCAAGCTGCGCCTGCAGGTGAATGTGGACGAGGCCGACGTGGGCTCGGTGAAGGTGGGCCAGAAGGCCAGCTTCACGGTCAGCGCGTACCCCTCGCGCAAGTTCCCCGCCACCATCACGCGCGTGGCCTACGGCTCCACCACCACCGAAAACGTGGTCACCTACATCACCTACCTGGAGGTGGACAACAGCGACCTCACGCTGCGCCCCGGCATGACGGCCACGGCCACCATCACCGCCACCGAACGCAAAGACGCGCTGCTGGTGCCCAACACCGCGCTGCGCTACAGCCCCAGCACCACGGCCAGCACCGGCAAACCTGCGGCCCAAAGCAGCAGCATTGTGGGCAGCCTGATGCCGCGCATGCCCGGTGGCAGTGGCACCCGCAAAAGCGCGGGCAACGCGGCCACAGGCGGCAGCAAGCAGGTCTGGGTGTTGCGCGACGGCGCCCCGGTGGCGGTACCGGTGCAGACCGGCATCAGCGACGGCCGCATGACCGAAGTCACCGGCGGCGAGCTGACGGCCGATATGCGCGTCATCACCGACCAGCGCAGCGGTGGAGCCAGCAAATGAGCACGGCCGCAACCGTGAACGCTATGGCCCCGCCCCTGATCGAGCTGCGCGGCGTGACCCGCACCTACGGTCAGGGCGCCACCGTGCTGCAGGCGCTCAAGGGCGTGGACCTGCGCATCGAGGCCGGTGACTTTGTCGCCATCATGGGCCCCAGCGGCTCGGGCAAGTCCACCGCGATGAACACGCTGGGCTGCCTGGATACACCCACCACGGGCGAGTACCTGTTCCAAGGTGTGCATGTGGAAACCCTGGGCCGCGACCAGCGCGCCCAGCTGCGCCGCCACTACCTGGGTTTTGTGTTCCAGGGCTTCCATCTGCTGCCGCGCACCAGCGCACAAGAGAACGTGGAGCTGCCCCTGCTCTACCGCGGCGAATCCGCCAGCGCGCGGCGCAAGGCCGCATCACGCGCGTTGGAGCAAGTCGGCCTGCAGGGCCGTGAGCACCACACCCCGGCCGAACTGTCGGGCGGGCAACAGCAGCGCGTGGCGATTGCGCGTGCCATCGTCACCGAGCCCACGGTGCTGCTGGCCGACGAGCCCACCGGCAACCTGGACAGCCAGCGCAGCGCCGAGATCATGGAGCTGCTGCAGGACCTGAACGTGCAGCACGGCATCACGGTGCTCATGGTCACGCACGAGCCCGACATGGCGGCCTATGCCAAGCGCATCGTGCGTTTTGTGGACGGCGTGATCGAGAGTGATGTGGTGAACCCGCACCCGGTGCGGCGCCACGCAGCAAGCCAGGAAGCGGTGCACTGATGTTCCTCAACACGATTTGGCTCGCGCTGCGCTCCATCCGGCGCAACCTGATGCGCTCCTTCCTCACCATCCTGGGCATCGTGATTGGCGTGAGCGCCGTCATCACCATGGTCACGCTGGGCAACGGCGCCACCCAGGCCGTGCAAACGCAAATCTCCAGCCTGGGCACCAACCTGCTGCAGATTCGCCCTGGCCAGCGCATGGGCCCGGGCGCCGGCGGCGGCAGCTCGCCCTCGTTCAAGGAGGTGGATGCCACCGCCATCGCCAGCCAGATCGGCGGCATTGCTGCCGTGGCACCCGAATCGCGCGCCAGCGTGACAGTGGTGGCCAACGGGCGCAACTGGGCATCGAGTGTGGTGGGCAGCAACAATGGCTGGCTCACCACCGGCAACTGGCAACTGAAAGAAGGCCGCGAGTTCAGCGACGACGAATTGCGCGCCGGCTCGGCGGTCTGTGTGATCGGCGAGACCGTGCGCCGCGAGATGTTTGGCAGCACGCCGGCCCTGGGCCAGGCGCTGCGCGTCAAACAGGTGTCCTGCGAGGTGGTGGGCATCCTGGGCTCCAAGGGCCAGGGCAGCTTTGGCAACGACCAAGACGACGTGGTGCTGGTGCCGCTCAAAACCCTGCAACGCCGCATCACCGGCAACACGCGCGTCAACACCCTGCTGGTCTCGATGGCCGAGGGCAGCGACGCCACCCGCATCAAGAGCGGCATCACCCAGCTGCTGCGCGAGCAGCGCAAGCTGGCCGATGGCGTAGAGGACAACTTCAACGTGCTGGACACCAAGCAGCTGGCCGACACGCTCTCGGGCACCACGCAGATCATGACCACGCTGCTGGGCGCCGTGGCCGCCGTGAGCCTGCTGGTGGGTGGCATTGGCGTGATGAACATCATGCTGGTGAGCGTGACCGAGCGCACCCGCGAGATCGGCCTGCGCCTGGCTATTGGTGCGCTGGAGCGCGAGGTGCTGTTGCAGTTCCTGATCGAGGCGGTGGTGCTCGCATCCCTGGGCGGCCTGCTGGGCGTGGCGCTGGCCACCGTGGCCTCGCTGGGCCTGGCCGCACTGATGCAGATTCCCTATACCTTTGACCTCGGGGTCAACCTGATGTCGTTCGCCTTCTCGGCGGCGATTGGGGTGGTATTTGGCTACGTGCCAGCGCGGCGTGCGGCGCAGTTGGACCCGATTGAGGCGCTGCGACACGAATAAACACACGGAAGCACTTTTAAGCAAAAAGTGCCTCTAGCGCTTATAGAACCTGCGCAAGCAGCTCCTATTTCAATAGCAATTCACGCAGCGCCTGCGGATAAATCAGGTGTTCCTGCGTAAGCACGCGCGCCGCCAGGGTGTCGGCGGTGTCGTCGCGCAGCACGGGCACCACGGCCTGCTGCAGGATGGGGCCGTGGTCCAGTTCCGCGGTGACCAAGTGCACCGTGGCACCGGCAAACTTGCAACCGGCCTCGATGGCGCGCTGGTGGGTGTGCAGGCCGGGGAAGGCGGGCAACAGCGAGGGGTGGATGTTGGTGAGGCGGCCGGCGTAGTGCGTGGTGAAGCCGGGTGTGAGGATGCGCATGAAGCCGGCCAGCACCACCAGCACCGGCGCTTCGGGTGTGGTGTGGCTGTCGATCTCGGCCATTAGCGCGGCGTCAAAGGCCTCGCGGCTCTCAAAGGTCTTGTGGTCCAGCACGGCGGTGTCTATGCCCTGCTCTTTGGCAAACACCAAGCCACCGGCCGTGCCTTTGTTGCTGATCACGGCGGCAATACGGGCGCCGAATTGGCGCTCCCAGTCCTCGCGCTGGGCCGCACGCACGATGGCGGCCATGTTGGAGCCGCCGCCAGAGATCAAAATGACGATGTTTTTCATAACTGGCTGAATTATGACCACCCCCGTTCTCTTGACCCCTGTTGAAGCCCGCGTGCTGGCCACGCTGATGGAAAAAGCACGCACCGTGCCCGACAGTTACCCGCTCACCCTGAACAGCCTGCTCTTGGGCTGCAACCAGAAAACCAGCCGCGAGCCGCTGATGGAACTGAGCGAGGCCGAAGTCAGCAGCGCGGTGGACACGCTGCGCGAAGCCGGCCTGGTGCACGAGACCACGGGCGGGCGCACCACCAAGTTCACCCACAACGCCCAGCGCGGCATTGGTGTGCCCGAACAATCGGCCGTGCTGCTGGGCCTGCTGGTGCTGCGCGGCCCGCAAACCTCGGCCGAGCTGCGGCTCAACGCCGAACGCTGGTACCGCTTTGCCGACACCTCGTCGGTGGAGGGTTTTCTGGAAGAAATGCAGGACCGGCGCGAAGAAAAAGGCGGCCCGCTGGTCATCAAGCTGGACCGCGCACCCGGCGCCCGCGAGCAGCGCTGGGCCCACCTGCTGTGCGGGCCGGTGGACGCCAGCGCCGCCGCGGTCAGTCGCATGGCCACGCCTGCCAATGCCGACCTGCAGGCCCGTGTGGCGCAGCTGGAGACTGAGCTGGCCGAGCTGCGCGCCACGGTGCAAAAGCTGTGCGCCGAACTGGGGATGTCACAACCCGGACAACCATAAACGAACGACCGTGCTAAAAACTGTCTTGTAAACGGCCTAGGGCCGATCAACCGGAGACTTTTCCCATGGATTTGGCATTCACCCCCGAAGAGCAGCAGTTCCGCGAAGAGATCCGCGCCTGGGTCCGCGCGAACCTGCCTGCTGACATCGCCCACAAGGTGCACAACGCCCTGGAGCTGACCCGCGACGATATGCAGCGCTGGGCCAAGATTTTGGGCAAAAAAGGCTGGTTGGGCTTTGGTTGGCCCAAGCAATTTGGCGGCCCCGGCTGGAACGCGGTGCAAAAGCACCTGTTTGAAGAAGAATGCGCATTGGCCGGCGCGCCGCGCATCGTGCCCTTTGGCCCGGTGATGGTGGCGCCGGTCATCATGGCCTTTGGCACGCCCGAACAGCAAGAGCGCTTTTTGCCCGGCATTGCCAGCGGCGAAGTGTGGTGGAGCCAGGGCTACAGCGAACCCGGTTCGGGCTCCGACCTGGCCTCCGTCAAAACCAAGGCAGAGCGCCAGGGCAACAAGTACCTCGTCAACGGCCAAAAGACCTGGACCACCTTGGGCCAATACGGCGACTGGATCTTTTGCCTGGTGCGCACCAGCAACGAAGGCAAACCCCAGACCGGCATCAGCTTCCTGCTGATCGACATGAAGAGCCCCGGCGTGACCGTGCGCCCCATCATCATGCTGGATGGTGGCCACGAGGTGAATGAGGTGTTCTTCGACAACGTGGAAGTGCCGGCCGAGAACCTGATTGGCGAAGAGAACAAGGGCTGGACCTACGCCAAACACCTGCTGAGCCACGAACGCACCAACATTGCGGACGTGAACCGCAGCAAGCGCGAGCTGGAACGCTTGAAGCGCATTGCCAAGCGCGAAGGTGTGTGGGAAGACACCCGCTTCCGCGATGAAATTGCCAAGCTGGAAGTGGACGTGGTGGCGCTGGAGATGATGGTGCTGCGCGTGCTCTCGGCCGAGAAGAGCGGCAAGAACTCGCTGGACATTGCCGGCCTGCTAAAGATTCGTGGCAGCGAGATCCAGCAGCGCTACAGCGAGCTGATGATGCTGGCCGCCGGCCCCTTCGCCCTACCCCTGGTGCGCGAAGCCATGGAAGCCGGCTGGCAAGGCGACTTCCCCGGCGGTGAAGTGGGCAACGCACCCTTGGCCTCCCACTACTTCAACCTGCGCAAGACCACCATCTACGGTGGCAGCAATGAAGTGCAACGCAACATCGTCTCCCAGGTCGTCCTGGGTTGAACAAGGAGATACACAGATGGACTTCGATTTCTCTGACGACCAGGAACAACTGCGCGACGCCGTACGCAAGTACGTGGACAAGGGTTACACCTTCGAGCGCCGCCGCGCCATTGAGAAGGCGGGAGGCTTTGACCGCACCGCCTACACCGAGCTGGCCGAACTGGGCCTGACCGGCCTGTATGTGCCCGAAGACGATGGTGGCATGGGTATGGGCCCGATTGAGGGCATGGTGGTGATGGAAGAGCTGGGCCGCGGCATGGTGCTGGAGCCCCTGGCCCAGGCGCTGATTGCAGGCGCCGTGATTGCCGGCTACGCCGACGCCGCCACCAAGGCCGCTTGGCTGCCCGGCGTGGCCAGCGGCGAAAAGCTGGTGGTACTGGCCTACCAGGAGCGCGCAGCGCGCTACCGGCTCGACGCTTGTGAGGCAAAAGCCACGCAAGCCCCCGGTGGCTATGTGCTGAATGCTACAAAAAGCGTAGTGCCCGTGGGTGACCAGGCCGATGCCTTCATCGTCCCCGCCAAGGTGAACAGCCAGCTCGCGCTGTTCCTGGTGGAGCGTGAATCAGCTGGCGTGACCACACGCGGCTACGGCACGCAAGACGGCGGCCGCGCCGCCGAAGTGGTGCTGAAGAACGCGCCCGCCACGCTGCTGACCACGGACGGCCTGACCGCGCTGGAACATGCTGTGGACATCGGGATTGCCTGCGTCTGCGCAGAGGCCGTGGGCGTGATGGACAAGACCATGGCCATCACCGCTGAATACCTGAACACACGCAAACAGTTTGGCGTAACCATCGGCAGCTTCCAGGCCCTGCGCCATCGCGCGGCCGACATGAAGATGCAACTGGAACTGGCCCGCAGCATGAGTTTTTATGCCAGCCTGAAGCTCAACGCCCCCGCGCCCGAGCGCCGCGCTGCCATGGCACGCGCCAAAGTCCAGTTGGGCCAGAGCATGCGTTTTGTGGGCCAGCAGTCGGTGCAGCTGCACGGCGGCATTGGCGTGACGGACGAGTACATCGGCAGCCACTACTTCAAGAAACTCACCCAACTGGAAATGACCTTTGGCGACAGCCTGCACCATCTGGGCGAAGTGTCGGTGCGCATGCAAGATACGGCTGGCGTGTTTGCCTAAACAAGCCAGGGTCTGGGCGGCATACCAGCGCCAGACCCTGCCTTGAAACCACCATGGCGGTCTATCTCCAATGTGTGGCCAAGCGCATGCGCGGCGGCTACAAACACGAGCACATCAACCTTTTGTGGTGGGTGCAGGTGGTGGACGGCAAGCCTACCCAAGAGACCGGTTTCTCCACCCACACGCAGTTGATCGACTTCGTCGAATCCAGCGGCCCCCAGGCCCTGTGGTGCCCCGCCTCCAAGCCCGGCCAACCCGGCGCCTGGGTCGGCGTGCAAACGCTGGGGCGTAAAAAGTACCTGCAGGCCATGCGCGATGGACGCCCTACCGAAGACCTGCTTTCGCTGCCGGACAAATGAGTTGTGCTTTACTTTGCGCGGGCGCCCTCTAATGCTCACGCTAGCGGGCGGCTGCCGCGAAGCTTGTAGACGTCCTGTTTAACAACCAGTTAGGCCGGGGGCGCAAGGGCACTGGGTTGCACTTGCTATGTGACCTCATATATCGCGTTAGTTTTCCTCGAAATAGTCGGAGTCAATGCGTTTGACAACATACGAAGCAGCTGCGGAAACGCCAACGTCGAAGTCAATCATGAGAGCGGAAAGCTGCTTGCCGTCGATGAGAACGACCTTTGTGTCAATGCGCGATGCGTAGTCAATCGCATCAGCCGTGTAGAAAGACGTTGTAATAAAAACGCCTTTCCGAGCTCGTTGGCCTTGCAGGGCCCCAACGAATTTCTGTATCTCCGGCCTTCCGACCGATCCTTGCCAGCGTTTAGCTTGAATGAAAATCGTGTCGAGGCCAAGCCGATCTTCTTTAATGATGCCGTCAATGCCACCGTCCCCGGTTTGGCCGATTCGCTCCCCTGCATCTCGACGCGACCCGCCATAGCCCATTTTTACAAGGAGCTCTACGACAAGCTGCTCAAAGAACGTAGGCGAGCAAGACAAAATTCTTGCCAGCAACTCTTGAGCCAGTTGCTCTCTTAGGCCCTGATACGCAAGCTCAATGGCTTCTTCTGGCGTAGTGGTTGTTAGTGGCAATTCAGTCGGTTGCGTTTCCTCAGTGCCGCCCTTGGATAGGTCCCGAAATTCGATGAACTCAGGCCATTGCTCAAGAAGCTTGGCATCGATCCGAGCTGGATTTGACGCCAATGTTTTAAGGCCCCGCTCGGTGATTTTGAACACGGCCCGCTTCGGAGCTTCTATCAGCACGGCCTTCTTCAGATACGTCCGGGCCCAGCCAATTCGGTTTTTAAAGATGCCTTGCTGCCCACTGGGCAGCAGCTCGGCTCTCTCTGTGGGCGTTAGGTTGAAATGTTCAGCAAGGGCCTGTTCAGCGTCTCTCAGTGAATGTTCGTTGCCGTCGGCCAAATGGCGCAGGAACGGAAGCATGCAGGTTTGGTAATCAGGTATGGCCATATGCGGAGGATACTTGCAGCGAACAGTTCAGGCGAAAAAAGGCGGGAGTATCAATGGTCAGGACTTCGCCACATTGCTGGTTGAGGCGGCCAACTGCCTAGCGTCCCCATGATCCTTGAATCCGCTGGAAGCAACACTAGCCGCGGCACGATATCAGCGATCAGTTCGGGCTTTGCACCGGGTACTCGTACTTCGAACATATGGTTACCAGTTTGCAAGCCCGCTTTCGTCCATGCAGAAGCCACCCCCCTTTGCAGATGCGAATAAACGCTCACTCCTCCGCCTCATGGCAAGCCACACACAGCTTGTTCCCCTCCGTGTCCTGGAAGTAGGCGCCGTAGTAATTGGCGTGGTACTCAGGCCGCAGGCCGGGAGCGCCTTCGCTGCTGCCCCCAAAGGCCAGTGCGGTTTGGTAGACCGCATCCACCTGCGCGCGGCCGTCCGTCAGAAAGGCGGCCATCTGGCCGTTGCCCGCCGCATGGTCCCCATCAAATGGTTTGCCGATAAGGAACAACGGGCGCGCCACGCCTTCGGTCTGCCAGCCGGCCCAAGGGCGGCTGCGGTCCACAAAGCGTTGTTGCTGGCCCAGCGCCTGCATCAGCGGTGCGTAGAAGCGCAAGGCGCGCTCGAAGTCGGCCACGCCGACAAAGATGTGGGAAAACATGGGCTCCTCCGGTGGGCTGCCCCGCCGGTGGGCGAGTGCAGCAGCCTCAAAATGCTATCAAAACAGAAGCTGCTCGCGCAATATCCACGGGGGCTATAGGCCTAAAAGGCTTAAAACTCTAGACCAAGCCCTCTTCCAGCAGCTCCCGCTTCACATAGGCGTAGTACAGCGGCGCGGCCACCAGGCCGGCCACGCCAAAGATGGCTTCGCCCACAAACATCACGGTGAGCAGCTCCCAGGCCGACGTGCCGGTGCGTTTGCCCACCACCTTGGCGTTGATGACGTACTCAAACTTGTGGATGGCAATGAGAAACATGAGGCAGGCCAGGCCCACCATGGGCGCCACCGACACACCGGCCAGTGTGAGCACACCGTTGCACAGCAGGTTGCCCACAATGGGGATGAGGCCGGCAAAAAAGGTGAGCGCCACCAGCATGCCGCTGTAGGGAATAAACACGTCAAACAGCGGCAGCGCAGCAAACAGGAACAGCGCGGTGCACACGGCGTTGAACGCCGCAATCCAGAACTGGGCCACCACAATTTGGCGGAAGGCCTGGATGAAATGCGCCGCCCGCGTGCGCATGGCGGCGCGCAGGGGTGCAGGTTGCCCCACGGCCGGTGTGCCGACCACGAGCGCACCAATGACCAGCCCCACATAGGCCAGCAACCCGCCTTGCAGGCCCGCAGAGCCCCAGCCCGTGAGGGCGCGCGCCTGCGACTGCAGGTAAGCCGCCAACCAGGCCTGGGCGGCAATCAGCTCGTCCGGCAGATGGGCGGCCAGGTTGGGCGGTAGTTTTTGGCGAATCTCCAGCACGGTGCGGGCCAGGTGGTGCAGCAGGGCTTCGTACTGCGCCACAGCCCCCACCAGCATGCCCTGGGCATTGGCCAACACCAAGGCCAGGGCCAGCAGTGGCAGCACAATGACCACGGTCGCAGCCCAGAACGGCGCCGGCTTGAACCGCCCCAGGCGCCGGCTGTGGGTCAGCGCCTGGGTGGCCATATAGCCCAGGCACACCGCCAGCAGGCCCGGCAACAGGCCGTAACACAGGGTAAGCAAGCACAGCAGCAGCGCAAGTACTTGGGCAGCGGTGGTCACAAGGCGGGGAAGGATACGCGCGGTACGCGGGGTGGCAGAGGGATGCGTCATGGGTGACGGATGGTAACAAGCATGCCCTGCGTCAACCGCTATCCTTTCAAGAGCATTTGTGCCAGCACCAAGCGCGCGCTCGATAAGTTGGTGGCGCAGGGCACATCGTGCACGTCGCAGGCCCGCACCAGGGCGTTGATATCGGGCTCGTGCGGCTGCGGGGTCATGGGGTCGCGCAGGAAGATCACCGCGTCCACCTCGCCCACCGCCAGGCGCGCGCCAATTTGCAAGTCGCCGCCCCAGGGGCCGCTCAGCATGCGCTCCACACTCAACCCAACTTCGTCCACCAACCGGCCACCCGTGGTACCGGTGGCCATCAGGGTGCATTGCTGCAGGTAGGGGGCGAACTCACGGGCGAGTTCCACCATGGTGTCTTTCTTGCGATCGTGGGCGATCAGGGCAATCCGCGGGCGTGTGTTTTGGCTCATCCCTGCATGCTAAATCACCAGACCCACACCGTTGCACGCAAACACGGCGTTTCAGATTTGCAAAGAAACGCAAAGAAATACAAATGAGAATGATTCTGATTTGATACAATTGACGCAGTAGCCAGCTAAGCCTCCGGCCTGCCACGTTCTGATTCCGTGCCATGGAGATGCCTGCAAGCCAAAAACAATAACGCATCTCCTTGGACCTTTTCATGAAGCACATTCGTAGCCGCAAACACGCCAACCACCTGCATCTCCTGGCCCTCGTGGCCGCATCTGTTCCCTCTGCCGGCATGGCACAACAGGCAGCCGCCACCCTGCCCACCGTGACCATCACGGAAACCGCAGATGTGCCCTTCAAGGCAGACAAATCGGCAAACCCGAAAATCACCCAGCCCCTGCTGGACACGCCCAAGACCATCCAGGTCATTAAAAAAGAAACACTGGCAGAACAAGGCGCCATCACCCTGATGGAGGCCCTGCGCAACACGCCCGGCATCACCATGCAGCTCGGTGAAAACGGCAACACGTCGGCCGGCGACACCTTCCAATTGCGTGGTGCGTCGCTCCAGCAATCCACTTTTGTGGATGGCATTCGTGACCTGGGCGCCGTCACGCGTGACACCTTCAACCTGGAGTCAGTTGAAGTGGTCAAAGGCGCAGCCGGCGCCGAGACTGGCCGGGGCGCTGCCACGGGCTACATCAATCTGATTTCCAAACAAGCACACCTGGGCGACGAGAGTAGCGTGAACGCGACTGTGGGCACTGCTGACAAAAAACGGGCCAGCGTGGACCTGAATCGTCAACTAAGTGAAACATCCGCCGTCCGTATCAATGCCACGACCCAGGACAGTGGCGTGGACGGTCGCAGCACGGTGAAAAACAAGGGACAGGGATTGGGCCTGTCCTACGTGGATGGTCTGGGTACTCCCACCCGCATCCACTTGTTCAGCCAACATATCCGCCAGAACAACATTCCTGACGGGGGCATTCCTTCGATTGGTTTTGAAGGTTTTTACAACGCAACAGCAGCCGTTCAAAACGCGGCCAAAGTGAACCGCAGCAATTACTACGGCAGCATCAACGACTATGAAAAAGTTACCGCTGACATGGTGACCGCCAAAGTCGAACATGATCTTGGCCAAGGTACAACGGTACGCAACGTGACCCGCTGGGGACAGACCCGGATGGATCGGGAGCTTACAGGTATCAACACCATCACTGCACCCGACGTAAACAACCCCTCTAGCTGGACACTTAGTCGCTCACGGCAAAAAGTCGACCAGGTGAATACCATCTTGGCCAACCAAACCAGCGTGAATAGCGCCTTCAACGCAATGGGGTTGGAACACAGTCTTGCCGCTGGCGTCGAACTCATGCACGAAAAGCAAGAAGTGACTGGACACACTGCAGTGGGCACAACATCTGCAGCCAATTTGTACAACCCGAATTCGAATGACGCATTCGGTAGCTTTGTAGCCAGTGGTGCAGAAACCAACGGTTTTACGACCACGCTCGGTGCCTACGTTTTTGATACCGTCAAGTTCAATGAACAGTTTTCCATCAACGGTGGTGTTCGCGTTGATCGCTACAAGCTCGGAACGCGTAATATTTCAACAGCCAACGCAAAGACCACGCTGGATGACGAACGCACCCTGTTGAACTGGAGCATCGGTGGTGTGTATAAGCCTGCACCAAATGGCAGCATCTACGCCTCTTACGCCGACTCCAAAACGCCCCCTGGCGGAAATAACTTCCAGTTGAGCGCTACGGCAAACAATCAGTCTAATGCTGCCTTGGATCCTCAAACTACCAAAACTTTGGAAGTAGGTAGCAAATGGGAGCTGCTGAACAAACGACTCAATGTAGCTGTAGCGCTGTTCCAATCCGTCAATGACGGACAAACCACAGTTGACCCCGTCACCAGCGCTGCTACACAGTACGGAAAAACCGAAGTCAAGGGGATTGAATTTTCTGCGGTGGGCCAACTCACCAACTTCTGGCAAATCTCCGCTGGATTGGCAAAGACCCAAACGCGCCAGATTGACCAACGCAGCGCCACAACCGTCACCGACAGCGTACGCTGGTCGCCAGACTTGACTGCAACGCTTTGGACCTCTTACCAGCTGGACAAACTCACGATGGGTATTGGGGCGCGACACGTATCTGAACAAAAACGGTTAATTACCGAAGGTACAAATGCCGCCACAACAACTATGCCAAGCGTTCCGGCCTATACCGTGTTTGACATGATGGTTTCTTACAAGTTGGCAAAAAACACTAACCTGCAGTTCAACGTCTACAACCTGTTCGACAAAGAGTACCTCAGTACTCTGAACAACGGTGGCGCACGCCTCGTACTAGGTGCCCCACGCTCTGCCACACTGACTGCCGTCTACAATTTCTAATTGCCAGACGTCGGTTCACAAAAGGCCCGCCTTGGCGGGCCTTTTTTATATTCTGGAGTCTTTCATGCTGCTGCACATTCCCCAAGTCCTCAGCCAGACCGATGTGGAACAAATCCGCCATGCGCTGGATACCGAAGGCTGGGTCGATGGTCTGGTATCGAGTGGACCACAGGCATCTGGTTTCAAGCGCAACGTGCAGCTTGATACCCAATCACCGGTCTTTGGCCCACTGTCCCAGCGCATCGCGCAAGCGCTCAAAAAGCACCCGCTGTTCGTCTCAGCCGTGCTGCCCAAAACCATGTTGCCGCCGATGTTTAACCGCTACGAGGGCGGGGGCCACTACGGCAACCACATTGACAACGCGATCCAGACCGACCGTTTTAGCGGCCAGCAGGTACGCACCGATGTATCCACCACGGTGTTTTTGAACGATCCGGATGCTTACGAAGGCGGAGAGCTTGTGGTTGAAGACAGCTATGGCACCCACGAGGTCAAACTCGATGCGGGTGATGCCATCGTCTACCCCTCCACCAGCCTGCACCGTGTGGAGCCGGTCACCCGCGGTGTGCGGGTAGCGTCCTTTTTATGGACACAAAGCCTGGTGCGCGATGCCTGGCGTCGCTCTATGCTGCACGCGCTGGACATGACCATCCTCAAGCTGCGCCACCTACACGGGGACACGGCGGAAGTCGTCGCCCTGACAGGGCATTACCACAAGCTATTGCAGCAATGGGCGGAGGTGTGACCCTGCGGCCCGTGCGCGCCAGCGGTCAGTAGACGTCACGCCGGTAGCGGCCTTCGGTTGCAAGGTGTTGCAAGGTTGGCTCGCCCAAGATGGTTTGTAGCGCCTGGTCTACTTCGCCCGCCATGCCTTCAAGGCTGCCGCAGACGTACACGGCAGCGCCATCCGCCACCCACGCACGCACCGCATCGCCCGATTCCTTCAGCACATGCTGAACGTAGCGGCGCTGGACTTGGTCGCGTGAAAACACCCAGTCCACCCGTGTGAGCCAACCCTGTTGAGCCCAGGGATCAATCTCTTCGCGGTAGTGCGCATCACACGTAGCATTGCGCTCACCAAACAGCAACCACATTGGCGCCACCGCAGTGGGGCGCGGCACCTGTTGGGTACTGTTAAGTCGACCCGCAGCGGCCAAGCGGCCCCTAATATGGCTGCGCAAGCCCGCCAGCCCTGTGCCGTTGCCAATCAGGATGAGGGGGCGATCCGCGTTATCACCGATGCGAAACCCGCTGTGTGCGCGCGCACGTAACATGACCTTGCCGCCAAGATCAACACCTTGGGTCAGCCAGCCGGAGGCCTGACCGGGAGTGCCGTCGGAGCGGCGTGTTTGGCGCACCAAGAGGTGTACTGCGCCGTCCTGCGGAACCGACGCAATGGAGTAGTCACGCAGAGCACCGGGGGCGCCAGGTGCCTCGACCTGCACCAAGTCACCTGCCTGCCAATCGGGCAAGGTAGCACCGCCCTCGGGCACCAGCTCCAGGTGGTGCACCTCCTCGCCCGCGCTGCCTGGGTTCAGGTGCCGGCGAGCACGCAGGGACCAAGCCTCCAGGGTAGGCACCTCCCACTCCGGCAAATCGCTGGTTCCAACCAGGTGCCCCAATTGGCGGCGCCAGTGCTGCAAGGCGGCGGGGTCACTCTTGTCAACCTCAATACGGTCAAAGAGCGGCTGCGCGCCACGGGCCATCAGCCACTGGTCTAAGGCGCGGCCAAAGCCGCAAAACTGGGCATAGGTCTTGTCCCCCAAGGCGAGCATGCCCACGTGCAGGTGGGACAGCGAAGCATCCGTACCCGCCATGACTTGGCGGGCAAAAGACACGGCGCTGTCGGGGGGGTCACCTTCGCCATAGGTACTGGCAATGCATAGCAAGTGATGGGCCTGTTGCAGGTCGGGCAGACTGATTTGGCCCAGCGGTGCCAGGCGCACAGATACACCTGCAACGTGCAGGGCTTGTGCGGTCTGCAGCGCCAGCTCTTCGGCCTGGCCTGTCTGGCTGGCATAAGTCACCCACCACGTGGGAACACCGGGCGTGGCGGGCAGCAGCGCTTCGACACGGCGTTGCGCTGCACGCTGTCGGTTGCGGTGCTGCCAGGCAACTGCAGCACACAGCAGTGCGTAACACAGCACCGTGGCCAGGGTGTAAACAATCTTTTCACTACTCATTCGCAACACTCGTACATCACTTACCGGCGTGCCGCTTAATCGGCAAGTGCATGCATCGCCGGGCTGATGCTTTCGGACAAATTCCCATCGGCTTCGCGTTGCACAAACAGTGCCGCAATGCCGTGCTCAGTGGCCAGTGCCATGCCGTCCTCACGTCCCAACACAGTCAGCGCGGTCGACCAGGCATCGGCCCACAGGCACTCGGGGTGCAGCACACTGACCGAAGCCAGACCGTGCCCCACAGGGCGCCCATTGCGAGGGTCAATGGTGTGCGGCCAGCGCGTACCTGCTTGGGTATACACACGGCGGTAGTCGCCCGATGTCGCTACGCTCAGCCCGTGCAGCGCTACACGCGTGGTGGGCAAGACATTAAGACCCGGTGCCATGGGCGGTGCCTCCAAATCTACCCACCAAGGCTGCCCCCCCAAGTGCATGCCCTGCCCGCGCAGTTCCCCCCCCACTTCGACCAAGGTGTGCTGCAAACCCATGCCCGCCAGACGCTGGGAAACACGGTCTACCGCATACCCTTTGGCAATGGCAGAGAAATCCAGCAATACACCACCGGGCTGATGCAGCTGACGGTGGGCACCGTCCCAGCACAAGCTGCGCCAATCGTTAGAGGCCAGCGCATGCTGCACAGCTTCGTTTGTCGGCAACACAAAGTCTGGATCGGTATAACGCAGCCTGGGACCAAACCCCCACAGGTTAACAAGAGCACCCGCCGCGGGGTTAAAAGCGCCGCCAGAGACATCTGCCAGCCACAGTGCTGCCTGCAGCACCTCGGCCATGGCCTCGGGCACGGCGTGCTGCGTGCCCGCATCGGCTCGGTTGAAGCACTCCAGATCGGAGTTTGGCAACCAAGTGCTCATCTGATTCACCACCAGATCGAGCTCCTGCTGCACGGCTGCACGTACGCGGTCCTCCGGCAGTGGCCCAAGTGCCACCCACCGCACCTGCCAGGTGGTGCCCATAGTCTGGCCGTCCAGGCGGTGCGCCAGAGCTCCCCAGAGAGGGGCAGCATTGTCAATCTGCTGCGGCAATAAAACGCGGTTCATGCGGCAACGCACCCTTGGCCAAAGACCGCCCCCACCCGTTTGCGCTGCGGAGGCAGATCGGTGTGCGCCCCAAACATCAGCGTGGCAACACTTCCAGGGTGAGGCTGTAGCCCGAGCGGCGAACGGGCTCTGCCAGCGTACCGGCGGGGCCGGTGGGCGCTGGGCGTGGAGCACCCGCTGCGGCAGGCGCCGCTTGGGCATCCGGGCCAGCCATGCCAGGCGCACGGGGGGGGGCAATGTTCACCCAGTACATGCCAGCGGCAGGCCACTTGACCTTGATTTCACCCTTGTCATCGGTCGTGAGGCGAATTTCACCGAGTTCGCTGCGGTAACGCAGGCCCGCAAGAATCACCGTAGCCGCGTAGCCGGCGGCGGGTTTGCCGTTGTCAATGAAGCGGAACGTGGCGGTATCACCCTCCACCAGATCATTCGGGTGTGTCACGGGCACCAGTTCTATACCGCGACCTGTAGGCTTCAAAGCATCCGTCGTCGGCTTGCCAGAGGTGACGAAGGTCTCCACCCGGTTTTGCGCTTGGCTCACACGCAGCTCTTGTGCATCTGCCGGAATTTCCTTGGCCAAGGACTCTGCAGTCCCACGCAGGCGTTTGGTTTCGGTTCCGGATTTGAAGCTGGCCATGATGGCGTCATTCACCAACGCAATACGGTAAGTTCCCTGCTGCCCCAGCTTCACGTCGAACACGCTGCGGTAACGACCTTTGGCCTGGTTTTCAGCCTGCACAGGCTGACCATCAGGACCAATGACAACCAGGTTGTCCAAACCAGCGGCGTTGTGCTCGTAGTAGAAGATGTCATTGGAGACTGCGGCATCCACCGACACCCAAGGCTGCTGCCCAGAGTAGATGGTGCCCGAGGGCAAAAGCCAGGAACGGTGTGCGTGCACAGCCGCGGGCAAGGCCAGTACAGCAGCGGCAACCAGCGTGAGGACGCGTGCACGGGTGGAAATATTTTTCATGAAAGTCTCCAGTATTTGAATCAGGGTTTAACAGTAACGCTCACTGCGCCGAGCTCGTGCTGCCCGAGGGCTTGTGTGGTCGTGGCGGCTTTGGGTGGCCAAACAAAAGGCACTTTCACCACTTCACGGCCTCCCACTTCGCGGGTGGCTTCCAGCACCAGTGAGTACTCGCCCGGGGCCAGCTTGGCCAAAGCGGCTGCATCCGTGAACTGAACGGTGTGCTCACCCGGCGCACGCGTGGCGCCACTGATGCCGTCAACCGGCATCGACAGCTCGCGACCACTCTTGCGCCACCAGGTGCGCATGTCTTTGAGCCACTTGGTTCCCTCGTTATTGCGCATCTTGATGTCGTACCAGACAGCAAGGTTGCCCGCAAACGACTGGTCCGGCTTTTCAAGCCAGATCGCAACATAAGGACGGTGGTACTCCGCAACAGCCAAGCGCGGGATTTCAACCTTGAGTGCCAAATCGGCGGCCATTGCAGGCCAAGCAAATCCGGCTGCAGAAATAGCAGCGACGTATCGAATCATCATGAGAGTGCAACTCCTCCAAAAATCAATGGATAAAAAGAATGATCAACAAGAGAGGCGCCACCAGGCCCATGCCCACCATGGGCCAGACCGTGGGGCGATTGGCGGCATGAAACTTGAGGATGAACAGGCCGGTGATGCAGAACACCAAACAAGCTACCGAAAAAATATCAAGAAACCACTTCCAGACACCCCCTGTGTGGCGCCCCTTGTGCAAGTCATTCAAGTACGAAATCCAACCGCGGTCGGTGCGTTCGTATTCCACGCTGCCCGAGTCACGTGCGATGCGCAACCATGCGTCACCACCCGGCCTCGGCAATGAAAGATAAATCTCCTCTGGCGACCATTCCGCAGCGGTCTCCGGCAGGGCTACATCCAACGCCTTGGTCAGCCAGCTGTGCACGTCGGCTGGCAACACTGCGTTCTGCGGCTCATCGTCTTTCACAGCCAGTGCATTGCGCAGAGACTGCGGGAGTTGCACCTCCTTCTGCTGCACCTGAGGTTGCGCGGCAATGTCTGCTGCGTGGTTGAGGGTGATGCCTGTCAAGGCGAACAAGAGCATGCCGATCAGGCACAGCGCAGAGCTGATCCAGTGCCACTGGTGCAGAGTCTTGAGCCAATAGGCACGGCTGGAGGCCACTTGTGCGGCAGAGCGGTTATTCACGGGAATCGGGGTAGTGCAGAAACAGTTTGCGGATCAGAGGACATCGGGCTATCGCCAAAGCAATGCGCACAATTCATCGTAATGTTAATTATAACTATTCTCATTTAGAGATTGACCTATATCACTTGAAAAACTCTTGCCATGCGATACCGCAATCGATTTGCTCAGGACAAAGGCGGAGGTTCGGCCCAGTCGCCACCCAAGGCTTTGTACATGTCCAACGCAGCACTGAGGCGGGCTAGACTTTGCGTAGCCAGTGTGTCGAGCGCGGAAAAGAGTGTGCGTTGCGCATCCAACACAGATAGCAGATCCCCACTGCCTGCGCGGTAGCGCAACTCGGCCAACTGCAGAGAACGCCGCGCCTGCGCCACGACCTCGCGCTGCATGGTTTCCTGGCGCTGGCTCCGGTCGACAGTGCCCATGGCATCGTCCACTTCCTTGAGCGCTGTGCGGATCGCCTTGCCATAATTTTCAATCAACACGACCCGCTGCGACTGGCTGCTGCGAATCTGCAAGCGCTGTTGACCACCATCAAAAATGGCCTGGGCCAGCGACACACCGAGTGAAAAACTGCGTGTCGGATCCGCAAGATCCAGCAATGTCGCGGAACTCAGACCCAATGAGCCCGACAGTGACAAAGTCGGGAACAACGCCGCGCGTGCAGCTGCCACATTGGCATCGGCCGCAGCCAACTGCGCTTCCGCAGCGGCCAAGTCAGGGCGCCGTGCCAGCAGCGCTGTCGGCAAGCCGGGCAGGAGTTCGGGCACCTTGAGCTGGCTGAATTCACTGGCACGAGGCGCATAGCCCTGGGGAATTTTCCCCAACAACAAAGCCAAGGCAGAGGCGGCTTGGCGCTGCTGCAGTTCCAGCGGAATCAATGCGGTACGCTGGGAAAGCACCGTGGTGCGTTGTTGCGACACTTCCAAGGCGGTAGCCACTCCGTTGCGCTGCCGGGCTTCGACAATGGCCAGAACGCGCTCGGAAATCACTAGGTTGTCCCGGGCAATACGCATCCGCTCGCCCACATTGAGCCAAAGGAAGTAGCTGTTCGCCACACCATGCAACAAGGTCAGGCGAGCAGCCTCCCAGTCCTGCTGGCTCGCCTTGAAAGAAGCCTCACCCGCCCGCACACCAGCCGCCACACGACCCCAGAGGTCGACCTCGTAGCTCACGGAGAGACCGGCACTGCTGGTGCGGCGCATCTCTCCCTGGGCCGTCGGCGTGTCTGTGCGCGACACCGTGGAGCCTGCCGTCCCCCGAACCGTGGGCAGACGCGATACGCCGCCCAGCTGCAATGCGATATCTGCCTGACGCATCCGCTCCATGGCGATGCGCATATCTGCGTTGCCTGCCTGCGCTTCTCCGATCAGACGCTCCAACTCCGGGGAACCAAAGGATTTCCACCAGTCGGCGCGAAGCTGCGCTACATCGGCAGCCGGGGCAGCACCATCCCAAGACTGGGGCAGAACGACCACAGGTACGGTACGCGGCTCGGAAACAGCACAGGCCTGCAAAACCAGCACCGCACACAGTACCCAGGGCCGGGCAAGCAAAGGAAGAGAAAACATCATCAACATGCTCATTCAGAAGACAGGGCCACCACCGGATCAAGTCGCGCAGCCTTGCGCGCCGGCAGATAACCAAAGACCAACCCAGTGGCAAATGCACAACCAAAGGCCAGCAACACAGGCATCAAGGTGTATTTCACCGCCGTGCCCGTAGCGCCAATCACAAACGCAACACCCAAGCCAATCACCACACCGATCAGTCCGCCCAAGGCAGACACCACCAGCGCCTCAATCAGGAACTGCTGCAAGATATTGCGCATGCGCGCACCTGTCGCCATGCGGATACCAATCTCCCGCGTGCGCTCGGTCACACTGACCAGCATGATGTTCATCACCCCGATCCCCCCCACCAGCAAGGAGATGGCGGCAATGGAGCCCAGCAGCACCGTCATGGTGTCCTGGGTTTCGGTCGCTGTGTCGATAATCGAAGCCATATTTCGGATCTGAAAATCGATCACCCCGTGGCGTTCGGCGAGCAGAGATTCCACCGCCGATTGCGTCTCGTCGATCCGCTCCACATCGGTTACGGCGACCGTTACATTGCGCAGAAAACGCTGACCCGAGAGACGCAACTGGCTGGTCTGGTAAGGCACCAGCACCACATCGTCCTGGTCATCCCCATTGGGAGAGGCCCCGCGCGAGCTCATCACGCCCACAATCTGGAAACTCAGGTTACCCACCAGCACGAACTGACCCAACGGATCCTGACCACCGGGAAACAGCGCCTTGGCCACGGTCGTACCCAGCACCGCCACCGTGGCGTACTCTTGTTCGTCATCCTCGGTAAAAAAGGTGCCGCGCCCTACTTTCCATTGGCGTGCCAGCGGAAATTTTGAGGACGTCCCCATGACGCTGCTGGAGTAATCGGACTCCCCATGGCGCAAGGTAGCGGTGCTGCGCTGCTCAGGCACAGCCGCCAACACGTTGGGAACCTCCTTGTCGATGGCATGCACGTCTTCCAGCACCAACGTCGCCGTGTTGGAAAAACCCCGCTGGTTGGGTGCACCAGGGCGCACCAGCAAGAGATTGGAGCCCATCGCGCTGATCCGATCGATCACGACTTGTTTGGCCCCATCGCCGATGGCCAACATGGCGATGACAGAGGCGACGCCAATCACAATTCCCAGCAGCGTCAAGATGGCGCGAAAAACGTTGGCCTTGAGTGCCCGCAGAGCAGTCTTGGCAGCCTCCAGCACATCGCTCCAATGCGAAACCCGCCCCACACGAGGCATCCAGGCACGGGCCGCCATGGCAGTTGCACCTTCAGGGGGGCGTGGCCCCGGGTCGGCCACGATGTGGCCGTCTTTGATCTCGATGATCCGTTGGGCATGCTCGGCCACCTCGGCGGCATGGGTGATCAGAATCACGGTGTGCCCGCGCGCAGCCAAATCCTTCAGCAGCGCCATGACATCCGCACCACTCTTGCTATCGAGCGCGCCCGTCGGCTCATCGGCCAAAATGATCCGACCGCCATTCATCAAAGCCCGCGCGATGGACACCCGCTGCTGCTGCCCACCCGACAGCTGGTTCGGCCGGTGATGGGCCCGGTCATTCAACCCCAATGAAGCAAGGAGCTCCAGCGCCCGTGCATGTCGCTCGGCCGGCGGAATCCCCGCGTACACCGCAGGCACTTCCACGTTGTCTGCCGCCGATCCCGTGGCAATCAGGTTGTAACTTTGGAAAACAAAACCAAAGGCCTCGCGACGCAACTCCGCCAACTCATCACGCTCCAGCTCCGAGACATCACGCCCCATAAAGCGGTAACGTCCCGTCGTGGGCCGGTCCAAACACCCCAAAATATTCATCAAAGTCGACTTACCCGAACCCGACGCACCCATGATGGCCACGAGCTCGCCCGGATAAATCTGCAGATCAATCCCGTGCAACACCTCCACCGCGAGATCACCATTGGTATAGGTTTTGGTGATGCCGCTCAGGTCAATCAAGGGTATCCGCGCATCGTCCAACTCAACCGGAGATGTCATCGCCGTGCACCACCGCTTGCGCTGCCAGGGGCATTGCCCGATGGTGCACCAGGTGCGCCAAAGTTTTGGTTCTGCGACTGGCCTACCCCAGCCCCTTGCTGGTTGTTGGCTCGGCGTGGCTGCTCCGCCTCACGCATGCCCGCCACAACACGCTCCCCCTCTTTCAAACCGGAGAGCACCTCGGCATGCACGCGGTTGCTGATGCCGATAGTGACTTCACGCTCCTCCAGAGAGCCATCCTCCAGCATGACTTTGACCTTGGCCTGGCGCGGACCACGCGCAGGCCGGACGGACTCACTCGGCGCCCCATTTGCCTGGGGCGGTGCCGTGCGCGCAGGCGCATCGCGCCGGTCGGCCGAGCCCGATGCGTTGGCCGCTGGATTGCGCAGCGTGTCACGGGCTTCCGCACCTGGCAGGCGCTCACGCTTCGGTGAAGACGCAGAGGTGCCAGGCGGCGGCGACACAGCATCTGCGCCTGCGGCCTGGTCACGCTGCCGGCGGCGCTGCTCACGCAGACGCTGGCGCTCTTCTTCCGACAAATTCTGGAACGCTTCACGGTCCATGCGGGGCATCCCGCCAGCACGGCCTTCATTGGATGGACCATCGGCAACCCGAATGAACCCCGACTCCAACCGGGTGGAAGTCGGCATCAGCGCGGGACGGGCTCCAGATGCCGGTGCTCCCCCCTCAGGCGGGCGTTCTGTGGCACCGCCCTTGGGTCCACGCGCCCCACGCTGTATTGTCAAAGCCGACATGGGCACCATGAGCACATCACGCGCCTCGGCAACTACGAAAAACACCTGTGCAGTCATCTGCGTCATCAGGCTGCGATTGTTATTAGGGACCTCGAACAAGGCGTTGTAAAGCACCACGTTGTTCGTCACGGTGGGTGTAGGTTCAATTCTCTTGAGCTGCCCGTACCAGCGCCGCCCTTGGCCACCCAGGGTGGTGAAATACACCGGCATCCCGGTGCGCAGCTTGCTGACGTCAGCCTCAGAGACCTGGGTCTGCACGGTCATCATGGAAAGATCCGCCACACGCAAGAGCGTAGGTGCAGACTGGTTCACATTCAGCGCCTGCCCCTGACGGGCCGTGATACTAACCACCGTGCCCGCCATGGGGGCATAAATACGCGTGAACTTGAGATTGGCCTCCTCAATCCGCATGCTGGCCCGCAATTGCTCCATCTGCGCCTTGAGAGACTGAATCTGGACACGCGCGGTATGTACCGCAGTCTCGGCATTCTGCAAAGTCTCTGCCGTTGTGGCTTCTTCCGCCATCAGATTCTTCTGCCGCTGCAGATCCCGTTCAGCCTTGACCAACGTCAGCTCGCGCTCCGCCATCTGGGCGTCCTGGGAGCGCAGCTGGGCACGGCTGGCCTCCACCTTGGCAATAGAGGTCTCTGCATCGATCTCTGCCAATACGTCGCCTTCGCGAACTTCGGTCCCCACTTCAACCAGTAGCTTGCGCAACTGCCCAGACACTTGGGCTCCCACATCCACATAATTCCGCGGCTGCAAAGAACCCGTGGCGCTGACTTGGTCTTCGATATCACCCCGTTGAATCGTCGCGGTGATGTAGGCGCTCTCAGCCTTGGCGCCAGGCCCCCAGCGCTTCCAGCTAACCCACGCGCCCCCCAACAGACTCAAAGAGATGAGGGACACCAGCATCCACCACCAGCGACTGCGTCCGCGGACCCCGGAGGCAACCGCCTCCACCTGTTTCACTTGCTTCATATCGAATAATTGGTTGAGTAAGGCATGCCAAGAACCACATCCCGTGCACTACCCTTGCATGCTGCCCGCAGAATATGCAAAGAATGTGGACAAACCCTCGCAGAATGCAGGCCAGTCCCCTTGCGCCAGGCAAACTTGCACAATTCTTGAAACATTGGGCGCTAGGCTAAGACCTGCTGACCTATTCCACACTCCTATGCCCCCTCCAGCACTCCGTCGCATTGGCATCGCCCGCTTTGACACCTTAGGCGTCAAGCTCTTTTTGGCGATCGCGGGTGCCAATATCGTGCTCGTCATGTCTGCCTACCTGATCTACAGCTGGAGCTTTGACAAAGGCCTGGTCGAGTACCTCAACAAAGCCGACGAAACCCGATTGCGACCACTGGTAACCCACTTGGGAGAGAGGTACCAGCAAGAGGGCAGTTGGGAGTGGATTACTTCCGACCGCCAGCGCTGGCAGGACCTGACACGCGAAACCTTGGGGTTGGGTCGCTCACCGCGCCGCGCGACGGATGGTCCTCCGCCCGACGGCCGTCCCGCACCTGCCAATCAACGCACAGCGTCCGAACCGGCAGCACCACTGCCCGGCCTGGCCGCACAGAATCCCATCAACACCAGCCCACCGTTGACGATCGACCGCCGGCTACTGCTGTTCAATGCACAGCGTCAACTTATCGTGGGTCCTGAAGAGCGCAGCGAGCAGGCAGTGCTCAAGCCGATCTTGGTGCAGGCGCAGACGGTTGGCTACCTGGGCTACATCCCACGCTTGCAAATGGTGGCCTCGCTGGAGCATGTGTTCCAGGCACAGCAAGCACGCTCCTTTTCCGCCATCGCACTCGGCCTGCTGGCGGCGGTTGTCCTCAACGCAGCACTGATCGCGCGCTGGCTGTCACAGCGTTTGCGGCCACTGGGCGCAGGCGCTGCCGCTGTGACCCGGGGTGACTACGGCGTGCGCCTGCCCGTGCAAGGGCACGATGAACTGGCCCAGTTGGCGGATGACTTCAACCACATGAGCCGTGCACTGGAAGCCGCGCAACAGGCCCGTCAGCGCTGGATTGCCGACATCGCCCACGAGCTGCGTACACCGCTGGCCTCGCTGCGCGCCGAAATCGAGGCCATGCAAGACGGTGTTCGCCAGCCCAGCCTGGACAACCTTGACTCCTTGGCACAAGAGGTGAACCGCCTTACCCGCTTGGTCGAAGACCTGCGCCTGCTATCGCTGTCGGATTTGGGTGGTCTCCACTATCGCTTCGAAACCATCGACTTGGGACGCTTCGTCGACGACTTTTTAGATGACGCAACCGGGCAGGACAACGACACTCTGCAAATCGACCGCGAACTGGTCCTCGGCCTGCGGGTTCGGGCCGACGACGATCGACTGACCCAGGTACTGTCCAACCTGCTGCAAAACACCCGTCGCTACACGGCAACCCCAGGGCGTCTTCATGTCCGGCTCAGTCGCAGCCAAAACCAGGCGCTGCTGAGCTGGGAAGACAGCACGCCGGGCGTACCTTCAGAAGCGCTACCGCGCCTCAAAGACCGGCTCTTCCGTTTGGACCCTTCGCGCGACCGCAGCTCGGGGGGGTCCGGCCTCGGCCTGTCCATTGCCAGTGCAATTGTCGAAGGCCATGGTGGGCACATGCAAGCCAGTTCCAGCGTGCTGGGTGGCCTGCGTTGGGAGCTGCTTCTGCCATTACACGACGAGCGTCAGCCATGACTGAGCGCATCCTGATCGTCGAAGATGAAAGCAAGATGGCCAGAGTCCTGCTCGAATACCTAACCCAATCGGGCTACCAAACCCACCACCTCACACGCGGCGATGAAGTCGAAGCCTGGCTGGAAGGGAATCCGGTCGATCTCATCCTGCTTGACCTCATGCTGCCAGGCAAAAGCGGCCAGGACATCTGCCGCACACTGCGTGCCAGCCCGGCCGGGCCCGCCATCATCATGGTCACGGCGCTGGTTGAGGAGATCGACCGCCTGCTCGGTCTTGAATTAGGCGCGGACGACTACATCTGCAAACCCTTCAGCCCGCGTGAAGTGGTCGCACGGGTGAAGGCTGTTTTGCGCCGCACCACCCCACACACAACTCCGCCTGCCGCAGCACATCATCTGGATCTGGACGATGCCCGATGGCGCGCCACGCTGGGGGGAAGAGACTTGGGATTGACTGCAGTGGAATACCAACTACTCAAAGTCATGAGTGGCCGCCCCGGTCGCATCTACTCGCGTGAACAGCTCATGGATGCCATGTACCAGGACGAGCGCATCGTCTCCGACCGGACTGTCGATAGCCACATCAAAAAGTTGCGTCGCAAAATTCAGCAGCTACTGCCAGAGCAGGAGCTCATCCAATCGGTCTACGGACTTGGTTACAGATTTGACACTCCCACCTGACAGCTCAAGGCGCAGCGATGACACCCAAACGCCGACTGTTCTCGCGTAGCTCTCCCAATGGGTCGCGGCCTTCAGTTATTAACACGATGATCAACACACCGGCTTGTTGCATTGCCTGTGCCAGCGCAGGCGGCAACTCTCGGTGGCTCAACACCGCCCGCACCGAAGCGCTACGCAAGCGCAGCACCAGCGCGCCCAGGGCTTCGGTCGTCCAGGCCTCATCGTCCCGTGCATCCACACCCATCAAATCAAGATTGAAGCCACTCACCAAGTAGTCCAACCGATCGGACAGGCTGAACACGGCAAGGTTGTTCGCACCGGCCAAACGTGCTTCGCTCTGGGCCGTGGTGGCGAGGATTTGCTGACGCAACGTGGTCGCATTGGCTTGCAAACGCAACTTCGCCGAAGGTGCAAGACGTGCAAGGTCACCAGCAATCACGTCGACCATTCGTCCCAAATTCACCGGGTCAAGCCAAGGCAGCGCATTTGCGGAAGCACCCAGCTCCTGCAAGGCCATGCCAGGCAACGAAGCATCAAGCGGCCTGGCTGCATCGATTTCAATGAGACGAATGTTTTGGCGGCGTGCCAATGGGAAAAGTGGATCGTCTGGCCAGATAGAGCGCAGGCCAATCACGGCATCAGCCTGACGTGCAGCATCGCCCAATGCCACCGCCCCTCGGCCTGCAAAAAAAGCCTGTTGCCGGTTGGCCGGCAGCGTTTCTGGTACTGGCCGCAACACCACCATGCCGGTATCTCGCACCAGTGTATGGGTCAGCGCAGCCACCACAGGATGGGCCACCAGCAACCGCACGGGTGCAGTCGCCTGGGCTGCCACAGCAGATGCGGGAGCGCTCTGCGCCAGCGCAGACGTTGAAATAGACGCGGTGGCGGCAAGCGCCAAGAGTGCGGCCAAACACCAAGAGGAAGAAATACGACACGCGGTCATCCGGCATGCCCTTTCAAAGACGGAGTTAGCCCCCGAATGACTGCCGCGAGCGCGAAGAAACAACCGGCGGTAAGAATGATGGCGGCACCTGAGGGCACGGGCAATTCGAGTTCAATCGGCACCAAAATACCTATTTGCGTGCTCGCCGTGGCGAACAACACACTCAACCAGAAGAACCCCCGCAACGAAAGGCTCAGCAGGCGCGCTGCGGCAGCAGGAATGATCAGCAACGCCCCCACCAGGATGGCGCCAATCACCTTGACCGATGCCACGGTGACAATGGTTACCAGCACCACAAACAGATAGTCCAGCAGCTTGACCCGTACGCCGCGTACGGCAGCAAGCTGAGGATTGAAGCTGGCGAGCATGAACCGGTTGTATAGCGGCACGGTGAGCAACACCACCAGTGCCCCCACCACCGCCAACACCAACAAGTCACCAGCGTCCACGGTCAATACGGAGCCGAACAGCACGTTTTCAAGAATGTGGATGTTCACGCGACCGGAAAGCATGAGCAGAAGGCTCGCCCCCATCGCCAGGGAGACGGCCAAGAACACGCCAATCAGCGTGTCCGGCGAGAGCCCCGTGCGGTTGCGCAAGTAGTTCAGCAACAGACCGAACAGCAGGCAATACGCAAACAAACTGCCATAGGGCCCGGTGTAGGGCTCCCCCAGCAAAATGCCAATCGCCACACCCGTCAGCGCGGCATGCCCCACTGCCTCGGAGAAAAACGCCAACCGTTTGACCACCACCAGCGTTCCCAGACCACCGAGCACAGGGCCAATGCACAAACCGGCCAGCACGGCGTTGACCACAAAACCATACGCCAGCGAGGCAGGCAAGGTGCCCTGCTCGGCCATCAACTGGATCGCTTGACGAAAACTATCGAAACCACTCATCACGCCACCGCCTTGTCTTCTGCTTCTTCGATCCGGTGCCGGTTCGAAAACAGCGCCAGCACGCGTTGCGGGGTCAGTGTTTGTGCGGCAGGACCGTCAAACAACACCTGCCGACTCAGACCAGTGACCTGGTCCGCCAAACGCGTGACGGCATCCAGGTCGTGTTCGATCCATAACACCGTGACACGGCTTTCGCGCCAGTGCGCCAGCAGCGTTTCAAACGTATCCACGCCCGCCTCGTCCAGCGCAGACATAGGTTCGTCCAGCAAAATGAGATCGGACGCCGGAATCAGCGCCTGGGCCAGCAACACACGCTGCCGCTCCCCCCCCGAAAGCGCCCCCATGCGGCGATGGGCCTTCTCCAACATGCCAACCTGCTCCAAGGCACGCTCCACAGCCCCCCTCCAGTTCGGCGACAGGCCCAAAAACACAGGACGCCGCTGACACATGGCCCCCATGAAATCCATCACGGTCATGGGCAAACCGACATCAAACGCCAGTGCCTGCGGCACATACCCCGTAGTACCGGGCTGATCACCCGGCCACGCAATGCTGATCTCGCCACGGTGGGGCATCTGGCCCAGCAAGGCTTTGAACAAAGAACTCTTACCGCCTCCGTTGGGTCCCACGAGTGCATGCACGCTTCCCGGTGCCACGTTCAGGCTGACGTGCCGCAAGATGTCGGTGTGACCGAGCGTGAGGCTCACGGATTCGAAGGCAATGCCGGGCCCATATCCCTGCATCATGCGGACTCCCGAATGGCGCGCACCACCGTCGCCAGGTTGCGCGCGATTTCCTGTTCGAACTTCTCGGAGGTATACGGACCATGCGAAATATGGGTCAGGGCATAGAGTCGAACTCCGGTCTCGCGCCGGATGGTATCTACGTAGGCGGAGGGAAAGTCCATCTCGGAGAAGATGACTTTCACATCGAGTGAACGGATCTGGTCGATCGTGCGCTTGAGCTGCGAGGGGCTAGGCTCGATGCCGTGCGCGGGCTCCACCACAGCAGCGACTTCGAGACCGAACTCGCGCAACAGGTAGTCGTACGCGCCGTGAATCGTCGCGATGCGAAAGTTGGCGGCCGGGGCCTGGGCAAGTTGCCCCAACGCATCGGCGCGCAGCTTGCGCAATTTTTGCGCATAAGCGCGCGCATTGGCGGTGTAGGCGGTAGCGTTCGCGGTATCAATTTTCCCCAGCTCCCGCGCGATGGTATTGATCTGCGAGATGGACGCAGTCACCGACAAAAAGGTGTGCGGATTCACAACCTTGCCGGAAGTGCCACGCCCCTCGCCCACCGCGGCAAGCAGCGGCACCTGGGCGTTGGACTCAATCACCTTAAGATCGGGCCGCTCACTGGCCGCAATCATCCGGCCGGCGAAATCATCGTGCCCGACCCCGTTGATCACGATCGCATCCAGCGTCGCAATGCGCTTGATGTCTTCGGTACGTGGCTCGTAGGCGTGTGGATTGAAGCCCGCGGGAATGATGGGAACCACCTCCGCAAGGTTACCGACCACATTGGCAACATAACTGTAGTAGGGGTGCAGCGTCACACCTATGCGCAAGCGGCGCATCTGGGCTTGAACCCCTGCTGCGGCCAGCGCCAAAGGCGCCCACGCCAAGGTGCACAGCAACTGCCGACGGCGTTTATGGGTTGTGTAAAGGTCTTGCATAAATTTCTTCAAATAAAACGTCAGTTAGTGCACAGCGCCCTTGCGTGTCACGCCCGCGTCGTAACGTGCGACCACCTGACGCCATCCTTGGCGAGCGAGCGCGGCATCGTCCAGCTGCCCGGGCGCACTCTGCGGCCCCTCACGGTGCACCCACACTTGAAATTCGTCATCGTGGTCGTGCGCCTCTGGTGAAGACCCGATGGCTGCCGGCACCGGCAAACGCAACAAAAAAGAAGCCGCGACATCGGGCGCTGCGCTGCGGCCCACATAGGCCACATACCGCGCTTGCGCAGTAGTGCGCCACTCGTGCCCACCGCGTGTCACGGAAGTCATACCGCCAGCAAAAGGGGGCAAATCCATGGACCGCAGCTGCTCCACTGGGGGAAGCACCCGCTCAGCCTCCACCAGGGCAACGATCTCTTCGGCAGCCACCAACAAATCCCCGTGCAAGCCCTGCTCTGCAGCGTTGAGCTGTGTACGGGCGTCCACTTGGTGCGACGCCAACGCCGCCGCCGCCTGCGGCTTCGCGCGCGCGCTGACAAACAAGGCCGCCACACCAAGCACCAGAATGGCGGTCAGCAACACCCACAAAGTCTCATGGCCTGCACCCGCAGGTTTCACGACTTGGGTGTTCATGGTTTGACATCCGTGTGATCCACTTCAACCGCATGCTCGCCACCATCTTCCAGGCGGACAAAATATTCGGCTGTGGGCCGCTTGAACACCACGGCAGAGTCACTGCCAAGCGTGCCTTTGAACAACATGCGCTCGTCATACGCCTTCACGTGCACCGCCATGCCAGCCGCATCACTACCATCCGAAAATTCGCCCACGCAGCGGACCATGTCACCCGCAGCGGGGCGACAGGTGAGGAGCAAACTGTGGGCCGAAGCGAGTCCGGAAAAGGCAGTCACCCCCACCAGCAGGGCGACCTTGAGCAAAGAGGGACAATGAATTTCACGCATAAAAAAACGCTTCCTGAACCGCGACGCCCCACCCCCAAAAGGCAGGTCGAGAGGCAGATGAATTACAAATGAGAATTATTATCAATTATAAGTAACAATTCCAGGCAAACGGTTTTCCGGTTTACTTTTTTGCCGCCCCATCCCAGCGCAGAACCCCTCTTCATTGCCATGCACGTACCTCCCAGCCGCCTCGCGCCCCAGCCCCTCCCCGAGGGCGTGGTGTCCCTGCTCGACCACGCAACCCACGCCAGAAGCATCCTCGACGAGCCCACCTGGGCTTACCTGTTTGGCGGCGCTGCTGACGAAATCACGCTCGAAGGCAATTTGCACGCCTGGCGTCGCATAGAACTGTTGCCCCGCGTGCTGCGACCACTGGCAGGTGGACACACACGCGTGGAACTGCTGGGTCGCACCCTGGCCCACCCTATCCTGATCGCCCCCATGGCGTACCAACACCTGGCACACCCTGACGGAGAACACGCCACCGCACTGGCCGCGGCGGCACTGGGCGCAGGCATGGTGCTCAGCACACAGGCGTCGAGCCCTCTCGACGCCATTGCTACCACCTTCCTGCCCGTGCCAGGGCGCGGACCACTGTGGTTTCAGCTCTACCTGCAGGAGGACCGCGGCTTCACCAAGGAATTGGTGCATCGCGCAGAACGCGCGGGGTACGAGGCGCTGGTGCTCACCGTGGATGCACCGGTGCAAGGCGTGCGTGACCGGGAGCGACGTGCGGGCTTTCGCCTGCCCCCCGGGGTAAGCGCCGTCAACCTCGCCCATATGCGCACTACCGCCACACGCACACTGGACAGCGGGGAAAGTGCGCTGTTTGACGACCTGCTCACGCATGCCCCCACCTGGAACGACGTGGCCTGGTTGCGTTCCATCACACGCCTGCCCATCCTGCTCAAGGGCATCCTGCATCCCGACGATGCACGTGAGGCCCTGGCCTGCGGGGCAGCGGGCTTGATCGTCTCCAACCACGGCGGGCGCACACTGGACACCAGCATCACCACCGCCGCAGCCCTGCCCCGGATTGCACAAGCCGTGCGCGGCGACATTCCCATTTTGGTGGACGGAGGCATTCGCAGGGGCACCGATGTCCTAAAAGCCATGGCTTTAGGCGCCAATGCCGTGTTGGTCGGCAGACCGGTGTTACACGGCCTTACCAACGCGGGAGCCACGGGTGTGGCACATGTCTTACGGCTGCTACGTGACGAGCTGGAAATCGCCATGGCGCTGTGCGGCTGCCGCACCCTGGACCAAGCTGGCAGCGCGCTAAACAGTCACAACTCAGGAACCTAGAGGCGAGCGCCGACTCGCGGATCAGTGTCTACGCGCCTAATCCAGCAGGCGCGAAGACTTGGGCACATGCGCCATCAAAAACTCCATCTGGTCCGCCAGGATGCGGCGGTTGCGCAGGATGAAGTCTTCCCACAGGCTGGGCACATAGGGCGTGTAGAGCAGCGGCATGTGCGCCTGCTCGGGCGTGCGGTGGCTTTTGCGGTGGTTGCAGGGTTTGCAGGCCGTCACCACGTTCATCCAGGTGTCGATGCCGTGCTGGGCAAAGGGAATGATGTGCTCACGCGTCAACTCGCTCTCGTGAAAATGGCCACCGCAGTAGGCGCACACATTGCGGTCGCGGATGAAGAGCTTGGCGTTGGTCAGGCCGGGGCGCAGGTTGAAGGGATTGATATTGGGCACGCCGCGTGTGCCGATGATGCTGTTGACCTTGATGATGGACTGCTGCCCGGTCATGGCGTTGTGCCCGCCGTGGAACACGGCGACCTCGCCCCCCGACTCCCAGCGCACCTCGCCGGAAGCATAGTGAATCACCGCCTGTTCCAGCGAGATCCAGGACTGGGGAAGCCCCTGGGCCGACAACTTCAAGACTTTCACGCAACGCCTCCATCAACGGTAAAACCTACCACCAACACGGACTGCCAAATGTCTGCAAGTGCGCGCCAGACATGCGTCTGGGCCCTGCTAGGTGACAATATACAGTGTTTCCATGACAAATTGGCTTCAAGCCCCGGCAGCATTTGCGCGGCCTGCTATCAAAAAGATAACAACTCCATGAAGGTTTTCCGCGGTTTCAAGCACCCTGGCGTTGCCAGCGCGAGTGCGGTCACGATTGGCAATTTCGATGGTGTCCACCGGGGCCACCAGGCCATGCTGGCCCTGCTCAAGGGCGAAGCCCAGCAGCGCGGCGTGGCCAGCGTGGTGCTGACCTTTGAGCCCCACCCGCGCGACTATTTCGCCGAACTACACAAAAAACCCGACCTGGCCCCGGCCCGTGTGGGTACCCTGCGCGACAAACTGGAAGACTTGGCCCAGGCCGGCGTGGACCAAACCGTGGTGCTGCCGTTTGACGCCCGGCTGGCCAACCAAAGCCCCCTGGAGTTCATTGACCAGGTGCTGCTGGGCGGCCTGGGCGCGCGCTATGTGCTGGTGGGGGACGATTTCCGTTTTGGCAAGGCCCGGGCAGGCGACTACGCGCTGCTGGATGCCGCCGGTGATGCCCAAGGCTTCGATGTGGCCCGTATGAACAGCTACGAAGTCCACGGCCTGCGTGTCTCCAGCTCCGCCGTGCGCGATGCGCTGGGCCAGGGCCGCATGCAAGATGCGGCGCGCCTGTTGGGCCGGCCCTATTGCATCTCAGGCCACGTGGTGCACGGGCGCAAACTGGGCCGCACGCTGGGCTTCAAAACGCTCAATCTGCGCTTTGCCCACTGGAAACCGGCCGCCAGCGGCATCTTTGTGGTGCTGGTGCATGGTCTCTCAAGCAAGCCGCTACAGGGCGTCGCCAACCTGGGCGTGCGTCCCTCGCTGGACCCGACCGACGTGAATGGCGGGCGTGTGCTGCTGGAAACCCATTGCCTGGACTGGCCTGCTGAGCTGGGGCCCGAGGGGGCCTACGGTAAAATCATCCGCGTGGAACTGCTACACAAACTGCACGACGAACTCAAATACGACGGTCTGGACGCCCTCACCCAGGGCATACAAAAAGACCGCGACGATGCACGTGCCTGGCTTCAGTCTCACACCAGCACCCGAATTTGACGGGGCCGCCCGACGCACCTTGCCCCGCGTCTTGCCCCATCGCTTGCCGTGACGACCACCGCAGGCCGTTCCACTCCCTTTGAGATTTGCCATGACTGACAAAGTTGATTACCGCAGCACCCTGAACCTGCCCGACAGCTCCTTCCCCATGCGCGGCGACCTGCCCAAGCGCGAACCCGCCTGGGTGAAAACCTGGAACGAAGAAGGCTTGTATAAGAAACTGCGCGATGCGCGCCATGGTGCCCCGCTGTTCGTTTTGCACGACGGCCCGCCCTACGCCAACGGCAAGCTGCACATCGGCCACGCGCTGAACAAGGTGCTGAAGGACATGATCGTCAAGAGCAAGCAGCTCGCCGGCTTTGACGCGCAGTACATCCCCGGCTGGGACTGCCACGGCCTGCCGATCGAAAACGCCATCGAAAAACTGCACGGCCGCAACCTGAGCCGCGACGACATGCAGGCCAAGAGCCGCGCGTTTGCCACCGAACAAATCGACCAACAGCGCGAAGACTTCAAGCGCCTGGGCGTGCTGGGCGACTGGGAACGCCCTTACAAAACCATGAACCCGGCCAACGAGGCGGGCGAAATCCGCGCCTTCAAGCGCGTGATCGAACGCGGCTTTGTGTACCGTGGCCTCAAACCCGTGTACTGGTGTTTTGACTGCGGCTCATCCCTGGCCGAATTCGAAATCGAATACGCCGACAAGAAGAGCGACACGCTGGACGTGGCGTTTGAGTCCAACGACGCCGCCGGTTTGGCCCAAGCCTTCGGCCTGAGCGCCCTGCCTGCCGGCAAGCAAGCCTTTGCCGTCATCTGGACCACCACCGCCTGGACCATTCCTGCCAACCAGGCGCTCAATGCCCACCCCGAGCTGGAGTACGCGCTGGTGGACACGCCCAAGGGCGTGCTGCTGCTCGGTGCCAACCTGGTCGAGAAGTGCCTGGAGCGCTTCGGCCTGACCGGCGCGGTGCTGGCAACTGCCAAGGGCGAAGCCCTGCGCGGCCAGGTGTTCCGCCACCCCTTGTTTGATCTGCCAGAGAGCGGCAACGAATACAGCTACAAGCGCCTGTCGCCGCTGTACCTGGCGGACTATGTGAGCGATGGTGACGGCACTGGCATCGTGCACTCCTCGCCCGCCTATGGTGTGGACGACTTCAACAGCTGCATCGCCAACGGCCTGAAGTACGACCAGATCCTCAACCCCGTGTTGGGCAACGGCGTGTACGCCGAAGAGCTGCCCTTGTTCGGCGGCCAGCATATCTGGAAGGCCTGTGCCAACGTCATCAACACGCTGCGCGAACACGGCCGCCTGATGGCGACCGTGGGCATCAGCCACAGCTACCCACACTGCTGGCGCCACAAGACGCCAGTGATCTACCGCGCCGCCGCGCAGTGGTTTGTGCGCATGGACGAAGGCCCCGGCGTGTTCACCAAGGACAAGGCGCCCAAGACCCTGCGCCAGCTTGCGCTGGACGCCATCGAGCAAACCCAGTTCTACCCCGAGAACGGCAAAACCCGCCTGCGCGACATGATCGCCAACCGGCCCGACTGGTGCATCTCGCGCCAGCGCAGCTGGGGCGTGCCCGTGCCTTTCTTCCTGCACAAGGACAGTGGCGAGCTGCACCCGCGCACCATGGAAATCCTGGACCAGGCCGCCGATATCGTTGAACAAGGCGGCATCGAGGCCTGGAGCCGCGTGACGGTCGAGGAAATCCTCGGCGCTACGGATGCCCCCAGCTACACCAAGAGCACCGACATTCTGGAAGTCTGGTTCGACTCCGGCTCCACCTTCCAGCATGTGCTGCGCGGCAGCCACAAAGATGCGTATGACCGCGTTCCCTTCCACACCGAAGGGCCCGAGGCCGACCTCTACCTCGAAGGCCACGACCAGCATCGCGGCTGGTTCCACAGCTCGCTGCTCCTGGGCTGCGCGCTGTACGACCGCGCACCCTACCGTGGTTTGTTGACCCACGGCTTTGCGACTGACGGCCAAGGCCGCAAGATGAGCAAGAGCCTGGGCAACACAGTAGACCCACAAACCGTGACCAGCAAGCTGGGCGCCGAAATTGCACGCCTGTGGGTGGCCAGCACCGATTACTCGGGCGACCTGAACATTGACGACAAGATCCTGGCCCGCGTCGTGGACACCTACCGCCGTGTGCGCAACACGCTCAAGTTTTTGCTCGCCAACGTCTCCGACTTTGATCCGGCCAAGGACGCTGTGCCGCTGGACCAGTTGCTGGAGATTGACCGCTATGCGCTAAGCCGCGCCGCCCAGTTGCAAGCCGACATCTTGGCGCACTACAAGGTCTACGAGTTCCACCCCGTGGTCTCCAAACTGCAGGTCTATTGCAGCGAAGACCTGGGCGCGTTCTACCTCGACATCCTGAAGGACCGTCTATACACGACGGGTGCCAATTCGCTGGCGCGCCGCTCCGCACAGACCGCGCTGTGGACCATCACCCAGGCCATGTTGCGCTGGATGGCACCGTTCCTGAGCTTCACCGCCGAAGAGGCCTGGGCCGTGCTGGGTGCCGAGGGCAAGACGCCTGCGGCCACCAAGCTGTCCATTTTCATGGATGGTTATGTGAAGCTGGCTGCGGCGGATGAAGCCCTGCTGGCCAAGTGGGACCGCATCCGTGCCGTGCGTGAAGCGGTCAACAAGGACATCGAAACCCTGCGCGCTGCCGGCCAGGTGGGCGCATCGCTGCAAGCCGAAGTGACGCTGACCGTACCGGCCGACGAGTTCGCGCTCTTGAGCAGCCTGGGCGACGATTTGAAGTTTGTGTTCATCACCTCTGCTATCACTTTGGTAGCTGGTAGCGCACAAGCCATCAGCGTTACAGCCTCAAATGGCACAAAATGCGAACGCTGCTGGCATTACCGCAGCGACATTGGTGTAGATGCTGCCCACCCCACCCTGTGTGGCCGCTGCACCACCAACCTCTACGGCGCCGGTGAAACCCGGACGTTTGCCTGATGGCCCGCGGTTTCAAACCCGCTGGCGGCGGCAACAGCGGCTTGTGGCAGTGGCTGGGTCTGGCCTTTATCTTGCTACTGGCAGACCAGTTCACCAAAATCCTGATCCTGGGCTACTACCAGTTGGGCGACAGCACCTACGTGACGAGCTTTTTTAACGTGGTGCGGGTGCACAACACCGGCGCGGCGTTCTCGTTTCTGGCGGGCGCGTCGGGCTGGCAGCGCTGGTTCTTTACCGTGCTGGGCCTGGTGGCGGCGGTGGTCATCATCTGGATGCTCAAGTCCCACCCGGGGCAAAAGCTGTTCAGTTTTGCCATGGCCTGTATTTTGGGTGGCGCCATTGGCAACGTGATTGACCGCCTGGCCTATGGGTATGTGGTGGACTTTTTGGACTTCCACTGGCGGGGCATGCACTTCCCCGCCTTTAATGTGGCCGACAGCGCGATTTCGGTGGGCGCTGTTTGCCTGATACTGGACGAACTGCTGCGCGTGCGCAAAACCCGCTGAAACAGGGACACCCCACAGCGCGGCAGATGAAGGATTGTTTGTGACGCATTTGCTGAATCTGTTTGCCGCGATTGCCCTGCTGGTGTGGGGCACGCACCTGGTCCGTACCGGTATCCTGCGCGTGTTTGGCGCCAACCTACGCAGCATCCTCGCGCACAGCACCAGCAACCGTTTCACCGCCGTGGTGTCGGGCATCGGCGTCACGGCCGTAGTGCAGTCCAGCACCGCCACTGCGCTCATCGTCTCGGCGTTTGTCGGCCAGGGGCTCATGAGCCTGCCCTCGGCCCTGGCCGTGATGCTGGGTGCCGACATTGGCACCAGCCTGATGGCCGTGGTCTTCTCGCGCGACCTGTCTTGGCTCTCCCCGCTGTTCATTTTTATTGGGGTTGTGCTGTTTATTGCGCGCCCCTCCACCACGGTAGGGCGTGTAGGCCGGGTGCTGATTGGTCTGGGCCTGATGCTGCTGGCGTTGCGCCTGGTCACCCAATCGGCCACGGTGCTTACCCAATCGGCCGCTGTCAAAACCCTGCTGGGTACGCTGACCAGCGACATGCTGCTAGAGATTTTGGTGGGCGCCACGCTGGCGCTGGTGTCTTACTCCAGCCTGGCCATCGTGCTGCTGACCGCCACGCTGGCCACCTCGGGGGTGATTCCGGTAGACGTGGCGCTGGGCCTGGTGTTGGGCGCCAACCTGGGCAGCGGTGCGCTGGCCGTGTTGACCACCATGAATGCGAATATCGAGACACGCCAAGTGCCGCTGGGCAACCTGGTGTTCAAGGTGCTGGGCGTAGCGGCCGTGTTGCCGTTTTCGGGGGTGTGGATGCGTTATGCCAGCCCCTACCTCACCGACGAAGCCACGCTGGTGGTGGGTTTTCACCTGGCCTTTAACCTGGGGGTGGGCGTGGCCCTGATCGGCTTTACCCAAGTGGTGGCACGCTGGGTGGAACACTGGCTGCCCAAACCCCAAAAAACCACCGTGGCCGGCCGCCAGCGCCATCTGGACCCGTCAGCCCTGGCTACGCCCTCCTTGGCGATTTCGTGCGCCGTGCGCGAGGCCATGCACCAGGCCGACGTGGTGGAGTCCATGCTGCTGGGCACCCTGGCCGTGATGCGCGACAACGACCTGACCCTGGCCAAACAGCTGCGCACCATGGACGACACGGTGGACGAGTTGTACAGCGACATCAAATACTACCTGACCAAAATCTCGCGCGAGGCCCTGGGCGAAAACGAGGCCAAACGCTGGACCGACATCATCAGCTTCACCATCAACATGGAGCAGATCGGCGACATCATTGAACGTGTGGTCCAGGACGTGGAAGACAAAAAAATCCACAAGGGCCGTGAGTTCTCCGAGGCCGGCATGCGCGAGATTTGCGAATTACACAGCCGCCTGGTGGACAACCTGCGCCTGGGGATGAGCGTGTTTTTGAACGGCAATGTGCGCGATGCGCGCCGCCTGCTGGAAGAAAAAACCCGCTTCCGCGATCTGGAGCGCGAATACGCCGCCACCCACATCGAACGCCTGAGCGACAACACCCTGTCCAGCATCGAAACCAGCTCCTTGCACCTGGACCTGATCAGCGACCTCAAGCGCATCAACTCCCACATCTGCTCGATTGCCTACCCCATCCTCGACTCGGCGGGAGAGCTGGCACCCAACCGGCTGCGCATGAACGTGGAATCCAGCGGCAAATAAAAAAGGCCGGTGGTACCACCGGCCTTTTTGGATACAACGGAGAACGCGTTCCGTTTAGAAGCGGTAACCCACGGCAATCAGCAGTTCGTTGTAGGTGAAGCTGTGCGAGGCCTTGTCACCGCGCGCGCTGGTCACCACATCGGGCAGGTCCACATACCCAAACTTGTAGGCCGAGCGCACGAACACCGACTTGGTGAGGTCCACTTCCAGGCCGGCGCCAGCGCCCACACTCCAACCCGACACGTAGAACTGGTCATTGCGGGTCTGGCCAATCATATGCATGGTCGCATTGGTCTTGGGGATCACAATGCCCACACCCACCAGCCCAAACACCTTGGCACGGTCTGCGCCGAACCAATCCACTTTCTTCTGCTTCTCCAGCTCAATGCTCAAAATGTTCAGCCCGTCGGTGTGCTCGAAATTCAACCACTGGTCGCCAATCACCTGTTGGCCGTTGTTGCACACCTGCGGCGCTGCTCCGTTTTTGTAACAACCGGACATTTCTACTGACTGGTCTTGCACCACCACGTATTTCATGTGGTCCAAGTTCAGCGCAATGGCGGTGTCACCATCGAGCTGGTAAGCCACCCGCAGATTGGTTTGCGGGATGGTGATCTCGGCCGGGTTCAGGTAGTACTTGAAGATATCAGACAGACCAGTATTGGTCTGCAGATCGGTGGCCTTTACGTCCTTCAGGGTGAAGTCGTGGTCAGAGCCTTTGAAGTGGATGGTGCTGTTGGAGTAGTTGGAGCGGTTCCAGCCCCAGTAGATCGACCAGCGCCGGCTGTTTTCGGCATCGATCTGGGCTGCAGTCTTGTCAACAGCGGCAGGTGCCGGGGCGGCGGCAGCGGGCTGGGCTTGTGCCAGCACCACCGAAGACGTTTGGCCATGCGAAGCAGCCGCGGCCACCAGGCCCACTGCGCAAAGAAAGGATTTGCGCAGGAGCGCCGAGGAAGTCAATGTCATGCCGGGATTTTATCCTTACTGACTAAAGGGTCAGAATGGTACAGCCGGTTGTTTGACGTGCCTCAAGGTCTTTATGCGCCTGCTGCACGTTTTCCAGCGTGTAACGCTGGGCAATGTGGATCTTCACCGCACCACTTTGCACCACGGCAAACAGGTCATCCGCCATGGCCTGCGTGGCCTCGGGCGTAGCGATGTGGGTGAACAGGGTCTGGCGTGTCACATAGATGGAGCCCTTGGCGCCCAGCATGCCGGGCGCAAATGGGGCCACCGGACCGGAGGCATTGCCAAAACTCGCCATCAGCCCAAACGGTGCCAGACAGTCCAGCGACTTGTCCCAGGTATCCTTGCCCACCGAGTCATACACCACCTTCACACCCTTGCCGCCGGTGATCTCTTTCACGCGGGCCGCAAAGTCATCTGCTGCGTAATTGATAGCAAACTCCGCTCCATTGGCAAGCGCCAGGGCACATTTGGCATCAGAACCCGCGGTGCCAATGAGACGCAGACCCAGCGCCTTGGCCCACTGGCAAGCAATCAGGCCCACACCACCCGCCGCGGCGTGGAACAACACAAAATCGCCCGGGTTGAGCCCGCCCTGGGGCAAGGTACGCTTCAGCAAATACTGCGCGGTCAGGCCTTTGAGCATCATGGCCGCGCCGGTCTCAAAGCTGATGGCATCGGGCAGCTTGCAAACACATTTGGCGGGCAACACCCGCACCTCGCAGTAGGCGCCGGGCGGGTTGCTGGCATAGGCCGCACGGTCGCCCACTTTCAGGTGCGTCACGCCCTCGCCCACGGCCTCCACCACGCCTGCGGCTTCCATGCCCAATTGCACGGGCAGCTGCTGCGGGTACAGGCCGGTGCGCTGGTACACATCAATGAAGTTCAAGCCCACCGCGTGGTGGCGGATGCGCACTTCGCCAGGGCCGGGCTCGCCCACCGTCACCTGCACCAGTTGCAGCTGCTCGGGGCCCCCGTGTTGGGCGATGTGGATGGCGCGGGAAGAAATGGCGGTCATGGGCAGTCTCCAAAGTGGTGATGGGCTTGTGGGCGCAGATGGTGCCAGAAACCCGCGTCAGCCGCTCGCAAGCGAGGCCATGTCCGGCTTGCTACAGTCGCCCGCATGCACAAAGGCCTTACCCCCACCGCGATTGCGTTGCTCGTCATCCCGCCCCTCATGTGGTCGGGCAACGCCGTGGTAGGGCGACTGGTGGCGCCCATGGTGTCGCCCATGACACTGAACCTGCTGCGCTGGGGCATTGCCTTTCTGTTGCTGCTGCCACTGGCCGGTGCCGTGCTGCGGTCGGGCAGCGGCCTGTGGCCGCAGTGGCGGCGTTTTGCCTGGCTCAGCCTGTTCAGCATTGGCGGCTACAACGCGCTGCTCTACCTGGCGCTCAACACGTCTACGGCCATCAACGTGACGCTGGTGGGCGCCAGCACGCCAGTGTGGATGCTGCTGATTGGCCGCCTGTTTTTCAAGGTGGCGGTGACACGCCGCCAGCTGCTGGGGGCCGCCTTGTCCATGGCCGGGGTGGTGCTGGTGCTGGGCCGGGGCGACTGGGAGGTGATCACCCAGCTGCGCCTGGTGCCGGGTGACCTGTATGTGCTGCTGGCCTCGGTGGCCTGGGCTTTCTACAGCTGGCTGCTGGCCCACCCGACGCCGGAGTCGGCCACCATCCGTGCCGACTGGGCGCAGTTTCTGCTGGGGCAAATGGTGTTTGGCCTGGGCTGGTCAGCGCTGTTCACCGCGGGTGAATGGGCGCTGACCCCGGCGCATATCGACTGGAGCTGGCCGCTAGTGGCCGCCTTGGCTTTTATTGCAATCGGCCCGGCCGTGATTGCCTATGGCTCCTGGGGCGCGGGTGTGTCGCGCGCGGGGCCCGCCGTGGCAGGATTTTTCATCAACCTCACGCCGCTGTTCACAGCGCTGCTTTCGTCCCTGTTTTTGGGGGAGCCACCACGCCTGTACCACGGCGTGGCGTTTGTGCTCATCGTCTCGGGCATCGTCTTGTCGTCACGCAAGTAAGCATCCCCGCCCCACTCAGGTTTTTTCGGGCACGTGGTGGGCGCTCAGCGCCAGAATGGTGGCTGCAACCACCACCACGCCCATGGCCAGGGTGAGGGAGGCGTGCTGGGCAATGCCACCAATCAGCGGTGGCCCGATCATGAAGCCGCTGTACCCTATGGACGACACCGCCGCAATGGCTGCGGCCGGTGTGGTGCCCGGCACGCGGCTGGCCGCGCCGTACAAAATGGGCACCACCATGGCTAAGCCCGCGCCAATGAAGGCATAGCCCAACAGTGACACCCAAGGGCTGCCACTGAGCAGCACCACCGCCATAGCCAGCGCCGTGGTGGTGCCGCTGGCGCGCAGCAGGCGCTGCTCGCTGAAACGGGCGCGCAAGCTGTCGGCCACAAAACGCATGGTGGCCATGGCGCCAGAAAACGCGGCGTAACCCAGGGCCGCCTGCGCTTGGGGCATGCCCACTTCCTGCTGCAGGTACAACACACACCAGTCGTACATCACACCTTCGGCACTCATGCCAGCAAAAATCAGCAGGCCAATCACCAGCAGCGCACCACGCGGCCAGGCAAAGTGTGGCTTCTGGGCACTGGCTTCGGTGTCTGGTGCAGTGGGCAGCATCCAGCGCGAACCCACCAGCACCCAAGCCGCTATGCCCACCCCCACGGCCGTCAGTTGCCAGGGTGCGGGTACGCCGCCACGCAGCAAGCCGGCCGCCAGCGCAGCCCCAGCCATACCGCCCACACTGAACATGCCGTGCAAGCCCCCCATGATGGGTCGCCCACCGGCAGACTCCAGCGCCGAACCTTCGGTGTTGATGGCCACGTCGTACACGCTAAGGGACGACCCGAACACCACCATAGACAGCAACAACAGCGCAAAACTGGGCCACTGCAGTGCCATGCCCAAAGAAAACGCCATGACCAGCGCACACAGCGCCGCCGCATTACGCGCACCCAAGCGGCCAATCACCCGGCCCGCAAAAAACAGGGCCAGCACGGCGCCACTGGCTGCCGCCACCAGCACCAACGAGAGTGCGCCCTCGCCCAAGCCGTAGTGCGCCTTGACCGAAGGAATGTGCACCCCCCAGGCCGCACTGAGTACGCCCAAGGCGGCAAACAGCGAACGTGTGGCCCAGGTGGCCTGGCGGATTTGGGCGGGTGTGCCGTGTACGGCGGCAGCGCTCATGTGACGCTCCCGGGAACGCAGTGGGTAGCAAAAAACCGGGAATGGATACGAGGAATCTTGATTGGCATGAGAAATAACAGGGGTTCTGGAAACACAGGAGAATGAAAGCAATACTTCTGCGGTAGCGTACGAACTAGCGGCGCATAGGGCAACGTCTATCCATACCAGCAAAATGTCAAAAGTAGCAAAATTCTTTGAAACACCGGCACTGCCCGATTGCAGCTGCGTGGCCGCCATCTCGCCCGATGACCCGAGCGCCCCGGCACATGCGCAGCAAATGCGGGCGGTGCTGAACGACTTCATCCACCGGGCGGCCGACGGCCGTCTGCGGCTGGTGTCGCCCCCCGCACAAAGCGACTGGACCACCCGCGGCGCTGGGCACCTGCACCTGAACCCCGAGCTGTTTTTGCAGGTGCAGGGGCACACTACGTTCCGCTTCCCCGAGGGCGAAGTGACCCTACGCGCTGGCGAGGCCCTGCTGATGCCACCCAAGCTACTGCACGACGAGTGGGTGGCCGGAGACGGCGCACAGGCGTTTTCCAACCTGGTGATTTATGCCGACCACCAAGCCCTGTCGTGCCACCTGGCGCACGAGGACCGGCCGGGACACCCGGCCAACCTGTACCTGGAGGTGTACCCGCATGTGGAGGCTGCTCGCATTGAAGGCTGGCTGGGTGACGCCGCCAAGCCACCCGCGCAGGACGCGCACGGCCTGTGGGAGGTGCAGCAACGCGCGCTGGTGCTGACTGCCTTATCCGCTGTCTCGCGCCTGCTCGATGCGCCGCAAAAAACTGTCTCCAGCGAACCTGCACTGCTGGGCCAGCTGCGTGTGCTGGTGCAAAACCGCCTGGGCGAGGTGGACCTGACGGTGGCGAGCCTGGCAGACGAACTGGGCTGCACGGCAGACTACCTGTCGCACCTGTACAGCCGCAGCACGGGGGAACACCTGTGGCAGGTGGTGTTGCGTCAGCGTTTGGCGCGGGCGGCCCGGTTGTTGGCGGAAGATGGTTCGGCGATCAAGGAGGTGGCCTGGTGTTGCGGCTTTGCCAGCGCGAGTTATTTCATTCGCAGCTTCAAGCAGCAGTTTGGGCTCACGCCCAAGGTGTTTCGGGCGCAGGCGCAGGCTGGGGTTTCTTGACTTTTTTGCCATGGTGCTTTTTGCGCCTGCACCGCTTTTTTTGGACACCCACTCCCCCAGCCCCTCGCCCCGTCGGCGAGGGGAGCTTTTAACAGCCATATTTTGTGGCTGCACGCCGGACACGGATCAATGGAGTTAGGTCGCCACTGTTAGTTCGCTCTACGGCCTGCGCCAACGGTTGCGGATACCTCGGCGGGGTGTGTTTGCCAAAGCTGGCGGCTGCGCACGCCAGTGGTTCCGCGCCTGGACTTTCCCATTCACCACAACCGTTGGCACGGGCCGTGGAATACCTACCCGCTGGCAACCTATCTTCTGTAGCACCTTGGTCGGAGCAAAGTCATCAAATCGGCTGTTAAAAGGCTCCCCTCGCCGACGGGGCGAGGGGCTGGGGGAGTGGGTGTCAAAAAAAGCGGTGCAGCCCTACAAAAAACTCAATAGGTCCCCGGATAAGCCCCCCCATCCAGCAACACGTTCTGCCCCGTCATATACCCCGCCTGCTGGCTGCACAAAAACGCACACACCTGCCCAAACTCCTCCGGTGTGCCATAGCGCCCCATGGGAATCTGCGCCTGCTGCGCCGCACGAATGTCATCCACCGACTTGCCAGTTTTGGCCGCCGCAGCCTTCACCGTGGTCGCAATGCGGTCGGTATCGAACTTGCCGGGCAGCAGGTTGTTGATGGTCACACCCTTGGCTGCCAGGCTGCTGCGCGCCACGCCGGCCACAAAACCCGTGAGGCCGCTGCGCGCGCCGTTGGACAGGCCCAAGATGTCGATGGGTGATTTGACCGAGCTGGAGGTGATGTTGACAATGCGCCCAAAGCCGCGCGCCGCCATGCCGTCCACCGTGGCCTTGATGAGTTCGATGGGGGTGAGCATGTTGGCGTCCACCGCCTTGATCCAGGCCTCGCGGTCCCAGTCGCGGAAGTCGCCGGGGGGCGGGCCACCGGCGTTGGTGACCACAATGTCGAAGTCACGGCGCATGGCAAACACCGCCGCACGGCCGGCCTCGGTGGTGATGTCTTGGGCACAAAACAGCACCTCAGCCCCCGTGCTTACTGCGTAAGCAGCTTCCAAATTCATAGCACTGCGTTCCAGCGCCTCGGCACCACGTGCCACGATCAGCACGTTCACGCCCTCGGCCACCAGCGCCTGCGCGCAGCCCAGGCCCAGCCCCTTGCTGGCGCCACACACCAGTGCCCATTTGCCTTTGATACCCAAGTCCATTGCGTTGTCTCCAGAAAATAAATCAGTCGGCCACCGGTGCCGCCGCGCGCTGGCGGCTCACCACATACACCCCCAGCAGCACCAGCACCGTGCCGCCCACCACCCAGCCATTCATGGGTTCGTCCAACAGCAACACGCCCATGGCAATGGTGGACATGGGACCCACCATACCCACTTGGGCGGCCAGGCCGGCGCCAATGCGCTCAATCGCCATCATCACCATGAGCACCGGCACCACGGTGCAGGCGGTGGCGTTCAGCAGGGACAACCACAGCACCTCGGGTGCCACAGCAAAAGCCGTGTTCAGCGGGCGCAGCACCACAAACTGCGCAATACACAGCACGCAGGCCACACTGGTGGCCAAGCCCACCAAGCGCAGCGAGCCCAGGCGTTTGACCAGCTCGCCGCTGTACGACAGGTACAGCGCGTAGCTGATGGCGCTGCCCAGCACCAGCAGCGCACCCAGCGCCACGTCACCCCCGGCCAGCGTGACCTCATGGCCAAACACCAGCAGCACGCCGCCGTAGCTGATGGCCATGCCCAGCGCCTGCGGCGCGCTCACGCGCTTGCCGTACAGCGCTACGCCCAGCAACACCACCAGCGTGGGGTTGAGGTAGAGGATGAGCCGCTCCAGCGAGGCCGAGATGTAGGCCAGCCCCGCAAAGTCCAGAAAGCTGGCCAGGTAATACCCGGTAATGCCCAGGCCCAGAATGCCCCACTTGTCGTGTGCAGTGAGGCGCGGCAGAGCCACGCCCGAGAGGCGTGCCTTGCGCCCGGTCCACCACACAATGGCCAAGAAGAAAGGCAGCGCCATCAGCATGCGCAGCATGATCAGCGTGACCGCGTCCACCCCATGGCGGTAGGCCAGCTTCACGATGATGGCCTTGCCGCTGAAGGCAATCGCGCCTGCGATGGCCAGGAACAAACCAGTTGCTATGGATTTAGGAGCTGTTTGCGCACTGTGCATGAGGGCTGAAGGCACTTTTTACTGTTATTTCGGTTTAAAGATCTTGACCCCACGCTGCACCGCAATCACCCCCAGCAGCACCAGCGCGCCAGCGGCCACGCCCACGGCGCCTTCCCACAAAAATCCCAGCGGCAGGCCTTCAAGCAGGTGGTGCAAAAACGGCAGGCCGTGCACCAGAATGCCACCGCCCACCAAGAACATGGCCGCCGTGCCAGCCACCGACAGCAGCTTCATGAGCACAGGGGCGGTACGCAGCAGGCCGCGGCCAACCGCTTGCAAACCACTGCCAGATTGTCGGCTCAGGTACAGGCCCGCGTCGTCGATTTTCACGATGCCAGCCACCAGGCCATACACACCCACGGTCATCAGCAGCGCTATCCCGGCCAACACCGTGAACTGCGTGGCAAACGGGCTGGCTTGCACCGTGCCCAGGGTGATGGCAATGATCTCGGCCGAGAGGATGAAGTCGGTGCGGATGGCGCCTTTGATCTTGTCTTTCTCCAGCGCCAGCAGGTCCACCTCGGGGTTGGCCAGCGCCTGCATCAGCTCCGCCTCGTGGGCCTGGTCGTCTTCGGCGCGGTGCAAAAACTTGTGTGCCAGCTTCTCAAACCCTTCAAAACACAAAAAGGCACCGCCCACCATCAGCAGCGGTGTCACCAGCCAGGGCGCCACGGCGCTGATGGCCAGCGCCGCGGGTACCAAAATCAGCTTGTTGACCAGCGATCCCTTGCACACCGCCCACACCACGGGCAGCTCGCGGTCGGCGCGCACACCGGCCACCTGCTGGGCGTTCAGCGCCAGGTCGTCACCCAGCACGCCAGCCGTTTTTTTGGCGGCCACTTTGGTGAGGATGGCCACGTCGTCGAGGATGGTGGCAATGTCGTCAAGGAGGGCAAGAAGGCTGCTGGCCATGGCGTGTGGGGGTAGAAGTGAAAGAGGCGTCCATTGTCACCCGTTTGGCGTATGCGCCTTAGTGCTTACCCGTACAGGTTTGGCGCAGAGCTTGCTGGAGAATGGCACACAGCAGGCACCGCCTACCCCCAATGCACTCCTCCCCTTTGGCCCACCCCAAGCCCCCACTTCCCTTTGCCGCGCCCACGGTGCTGGACATTGAAGCCTCCGGCCTGGGCCGCAGCAGCTACCCCATCGAAGTGGGCTATGTGCTGCCCGATGGCCACGCCTACTGCACCCTGGTGCAGCCTGAAGACGACTGGACCCACTGGGACGAAAGTGCCGCCGCCCTGCACCGCATCACGCGCGACCTGCTGCAGGCCCGCGGCCTGCCCGCCAAAGACGTGGCACGGCGCCTGAACGAACAGCTGGCCGGCCAGACCGTGTACTCCGATGGTTGGGCCAATGACTACACCTGGCTCTCGGCCCTGTTTGAGGCGGCCGAGATGACCCCCCGCTTCAAGCTGGAGAACCTGCGCAGCCTGCTGACCGAACAAGAGGCCGACCAGTGGCACAACGTCAAGGCACAAATTGCCAGCGAACGCGGTACCCAGCGGCACCGTGCCAGCTCCGACGCGCGCCTGCTGCAACTCACCCTGCAACGCCTGCGTGGCCCGCACTGAAACCTGCGTGTTCTAGGCAGCTGGCTCCAGCCCGGCCGCGGCCAAGCGCAGTAACATGCGCCGACCACCATTTACAACGAGGAGACAGACACCATGGCCGTTACCGTAGAGATCAACCTGGGGTACGAATTTGAAGTGAAGGCCAAGGCGGCCGACGTGTTTGAGGTGTTGTCGGATGTGCCCACTTCGGCCAGCCACTTCCCCAAGGTCGACCAACTGGTGGACCTGGGCGGCGGCGCCTACCGCTGGGAGATGGAAAAGATCGGCATCGCTTCCATCAGCCTGCAAACCATCTACGCCTCTAAATACGTGTCCAACAAGGCCAAGGGTACCGTGGTGTGGACCCCGGTGAAGGGCGAAGGCAACGCACTGGTGTCCGGCAGCTGGAAGATCACCGACAACAAAAAGTCCACCAAGCTGGAGCTGGAGATTCAGGGCGAACTGACCCTGCCCCTGCCCGGCCTCATGAAGATGGTGGCCGGCCCGGTGGCCGAAGCCGAGTTCGAGAAGATGGTGGAGCAATACATCGACAACCTGACCAAGCGGTTTGGCGGGGAGGCCTAAAGCCTCAGTCGACCTCTTGCTTTGTTGGCATAGTGCATGGGAATGCGCTATTAAATAAGGAGCTGCTAGCGCACTATTTATATGGGCTAGCGGCTCTTTTTACATATAAATTGGGAGCGTTGCTGGATTTCGTCGTGAGAAACGGCTGGGTAGTTTCAATCACTGAAATGATGGCGTGCGAGCCGAAGCGGAATTAGGTGGCCTCAGACTCATCGGCGAATAACGGACATTCAGGACTGGCAAGCAAGGCGGGTACGATGGACAGCCGATATGCGGCGAAAGCGGACGCCCACACATTCACCCGTTTGGGGGATGGGCAAGGCAGTTTGGCAACGGCAGAATTGCGGCAAAACCAAATACATTGAACCGAAAATACGAGATGAAAGCTCTTCGCATAGTCCTAGCAACCGTCGCTCTTGCAGTTTCGTACCCTGCGTTTTCGGAGGTTGGTGAAACAAATGTCATTGATGCAATTGCATCAAAGCCTGATAAAAGCCATGCACTACTTTTGCTTCACCAGATGAGGTGTTGCCGCCGACCGAAAACTGACCACCTAACTGCGTAAGTGCCGATCCAAAATTGACCAGGGTGTTCCACTGACCTGCTGAAAACTTCAGCAGGAGAGCAGAAGGTGATCACCATGGAAATGATAGGCAAGGTCAGGCGCATGAAACTGCGCGACAAACTCTCCAACAGCGAGATCGCAAAGCGCACGGGACTGTCGCGCAACACGGTCAAGAAATGGCTCAAGGCGCCTGGCGACGTAGTTCCCAGGTACCGCAGGGAAAGCAGTGACGGCAAGCTGACCCCGTTCGAGGCCACGCTGGAACAATCACTCAAGGCCGACTCCCACCGCCCCAAACATGCCCGACGCACCGGCCGTGCCCTCTTCACCCAGATCCAGGCGCAGGGCTACCGGGGTGGCTACAGCCGGGTGACGGACTTCATCCGCGCCTGGCGTGAAGACTCTACCAAGACACCCTCAAAGGCATTTGTGCCCATGAGCTTCGAGCTGGGCGAAGCCTTCCAGTTCGACTGGAGCGAAGAAGGTTTGCTGGTGGGCGGTGTGTTCCATCACATGCAGGTGGCCCACCTCAAGCTTTGCGCCAGCCGCGCCTTCTGGCTGGTGGCCTATCCCAGCCAAGGCCATGAAATGCTGTTTGATGCCCACACCCGCAGCTTCCATGCGCTGGGCGGTGTAACGCGTCGTGGCATCTACGACAACATGAAGACCGCGGTGGACAAGGTCAAGAAGGGCAAGGGGCGCATCGTCAATGCCCGCTTCAACGCCATGTGCAGCCACTACCTGTTTGACGCCGACTTCTGCAACGTTGCTTCTGGCTGGGAGAAGGGAGTGGTGGAGAAGAACGTGCAGGACAGCCGCCGCCGGATCTGGATTGAAGCTGGCACCCGGCGCTTCGGATCATTTACCGAACTCAACGCCTGGCTGGCAGAACGCTGCCGATCGATCTGGGCCGACACCGCGCACCCCGAGCACAAGCAGTTCACGGTGGCCGAGATGCTGGAGCTCGAACGCGACCACCTGATGAGCATGCCCGAGCCGTTTGATGGCTATGTGGAGAAGCCGGCCCGTGTCAGCAGCACCTGTCTGGTGGCCGTCGCCCGCAACCGCTATTCGGTGCCCTGCGAATGGGCGGGCCACATGGTGAGCACACGTCTTTACCCAGGACGCATCGATGTGGTGGCCCAAGAGCAAATCGTGGCCAGCCACCCCCGCTTATTCAGCCGTGGTCAGACCAACTACGACTGGCAGCACTACATTGAGCTGGTTCAGCGCAAGCCTGGGGCACTGAGAAACGGCACGCCGTTCCTGGACTTGCCTACGCCACTGCTGCGACTGCGCAAGTCACTTCTGCGGCATGCGGGCGGCGATCAGGTCATGGCGCAGGTTCTGGCAGTGGTGCCGCAGGCTGGACTGGAGTCTGTACTGGTCGCAGTAGAACTGGTGCTGGAGACGGTGTCTCCCGGCGGTACGGTCAGCGTAGAGCATGTGCGCAATGTACTGGCCCGGCTCAACAGCCCGCAAACACCGGCGCAGGCCGAGACGGCGCTGCAACTTACCCACGAACCGGTGGCCAATACCGCACGCTATGACAGGCTGCGTCCAACAAACCTCGATGGTCTGGAGGTGCGCCATGCGTAACGCACCAAGAGATGTCGCAGCAGAGCTCAAGTCCTTCCGATTGCGCGGCATGGCCAGCGCCTGGGGTGACCTGATGGAGCAAGGTGGTGGTGGCAAGGAGCTGGAGTCATCACGCTGGCTGGTGGAGCACTTGCTGCAAGCTGAAGAGGTGGACCGTCACATGCGTTCCATTGCGTACCAGACCAAGGCTGCGCGCTTCCCGATTCATCGGGACTTGGCTGGGTTTGACTTCGAGGTGTCGCCGGTAGACAAGACCCTGATCCAGAAACTGGCGGATCTGTCGTTCACGGACGATGCGCAAAACGTGGTGCTGGTCGGTGGACCGGGCACGGGCAAGACCCACCTGGCCACGGCTCTGGGTATCTCAGGGCTGACCAACCATCGCAAACGGGTGCGGTTTTACTCAACGGTCGATCTGGTCAATGCCCTGGAGCAGGAGAAAGCCAGAGGCAAGGCAGGCCGCATCACGTTGAGTCTGATGCGCATGGATCTGGTGATTCTGGATGAACTGGGTTACTTGCCATTCAGCCAGGCCGGTGGGGCATTGCTGTTTCACCTGCTCTCCAAGCTGTACGAACACACCAGCGTCCTGATCACCACCAACCTGACGTTTGCAGAATGGTCCAGTGTGTTCGGAGACGCAAAGATGACTACGGCGCTATTGGATCGGCTGACCCATCACTGCCATATCGTGGAGACCGGCAACGAGTCCTACCGCTTCCGGCACAGTTCCAATGAGGCCAAGGGGCGCATCAAAAGCAGAGAGCAAACAAGGAAGAACGCTGGACGCCAGAGCGGCAAAGACAGTGATCCGGCAGCAGCCTGAAGATCAATCAACCCAATGACAAGGAGACTGGAATACCGACTTTAGATTTATAGTTATCCACAGTCAGCATTCAAACCGCTGGCAATAGCCCCTGGTCAAAATTCAATCGGCACAGGTGGTCAATATTGAATCGGCGCCGACAGCCTAGAGGTCAATTTGGCAAGAAAATAGGGGCCCCAACACTCACACCTTGAGTGTGCGCTCGATATCTGTGAGCTTGTAGCGCGCCAAGGCCAGGTTGCCTTTGTTCTTGTCCAGCACCAGGTACAAAAACAGGCCCGCGTTATTCGGCACCAGGCGAATCAGGTGGTACTGGTCGCCCAGGGTGATCAGGATGTCTTCGATGCCACGGCGCAAGCCCAGCGATTCCATGGTGGCGAGCTTGGCTTTCACCACTTGGCTGTTGCCCGCGGCGGCCAGCTCTAGGTTCATGCCGCCACCCGCTTGCGCCAGGCACATGCCGCTGCGGTAGTCGACCAGGGCGGCCGCCAGAGCGCCATCTATGGTCATGGTGTCGATCATGCATTGCTTCAAATTGGAACTCATATCGTCTCTCGGGGAAGGGGTAGGTTGAAGGGCCAAAAAATCCTTGAAGTTGAGCTTGCCCAGTTGCTCCATCAAGATGAACCACAGGGTCTGCGGGCTGCTGTCCGGCAGCTTGTAGACCTGGATACGTTGTGCTTGCGCAGGGGGGAGCGCCTTGAACACTGCCTCCTCCATGAGCGCATTGGGCATGAGGAAGGCCCAAATTTTGGGCGGCTCCACTGCGGCCAGCGACTCCAGCGCGGTGCGCAGGCGGTTGATGGAGCCCGGCCCCACCAGCAGGATGGCGGCGGCCGCGTCGGTGGCCACAGTGCTCAGGTCCAGCTCTTTGTCGGGGCGGTGCCAGTCCAAACGCAGCGGGATGGTGCCGCTGCCCAAGGCGATTTGCGGCCAAAAGCCGGGCCCGGAACTGTGGGGCACGCCCAGCTGGGTGAGCGCATGCAGCCCGAGACTGGCAGTGAGGTCAAAAACGGTAACAGTGGGGTGCGCCATAAAGCCCTTGCATGAATCGACCTGCAAGGACTTGATGAAAGCGCCAAGTTTTTGCGATGCCAGCTGCGGTTGAAAAGGGGCCAATCGTAGCGGCGCGCGCACTACCTTGGGTCGACCATCAAACTAACCCGAGGTAGATGCAAGGGTATACCCTAGTATTGCTATCGAATAAATAGCTGCTAGCGCAATATCCAATTGGGCTAGCAGCCCGTTTCATTCAAAAATCATGCGAAGTCGGCGTCCAGCACCACACGGTAGCGTGCCTTGCCGCTGCGCAGGTGGTCCAGCGCGTCGTTGACCTTGGACATGGGGAAATGCTCCACCTGCGGCGCAATGCCATGGCGGGCGCAGAAGTCCATCATCTTCATCAGCGTGGCCGGCGATGGCGTGGGCGATGCCGAGATGCTGCGCTGCCAGGACAGCAGGCCGCTGGTGCGCACCTTCATGGCCTCGGTCACCACACCCACCATGTGCAGGCGGCCCTTGGGGGCCAGCGTGCCAATCAGCGCATCCCACTCCAGGCTGGCGCCCACCGTCACCAGCAAAAAGTCCAGCTGGCCGGCATAGGCTTTGAGCGCTTTCACGTCCACGCTGGACACGGTGCGGTGCGCGCCCAGCAGCAGCGCTTCTTCCCGCTTGGACGGGCTGGAGGTAAAGGCTGTCACATCACAGCCCCAGGCCTTGGCGAACTTGACCGCCAGATGGCCCAGGCCACCGATGCCGACCACACCCACCTTGTCGGTCGGTTTGATGTCATGGATCACAAAGGGCAGAAAGGCCGTGCCGCCGCCACACATGAGCGGGCCGGCCGCCGCAGGGTCCAGCCCCGCGGGGATGGGCAGGGCCCAGCTCCAGTGTGCGCGCACCTTGTCAGCAAAGCCGCCATGGCGGCCGATGATGGTGGGCTGGCGCTTGCCACACAGGTTTTGCTCACCGCCCACACAAAAATTGCAGTGCAAGCAGCTCTTGCTGTGCCAGCCCAGGCCCACGCGCTGGCCTACGCTGCGGCCCTTGGCGTTGGGGCCCACAGCGACGATGGTGCCCACCACCTCGTGGCCGGGCACCACGGGGTAGCTGGTGGGAAACCACTCGCTGTCCACCATGGCCAGGTCGGAGTGACAGACGCCGCAGTACTCCACGGCAATTTCCACGTCCTCGGCGTCCAGGGCACCGGGGTCAAAGTCCAGGCGTTCTAAAGCGGCGCCGTTGCTGTGGGCGGCCCAGCCGCGAAATGGGGTCATGTGAGTCTCCTGCACGCCGGCGCCAACGGCCAGCCAAGTGCCAAGCCTAGCGCCTTGGCGGCCCCGCGAACAGAGGGCTTGTAACCCCCGGGACTGCCCGCACTTCGGCGGATAATCCGCCGGCGCCGGCAATCCGCGGGCGCGCCTAACCGACCAAGAAGTTCACCATGCACCGTGTCGCCATCAGCAGTACAGGCCTGTTCACCCCGCCCGACGTCATCACCAATGCCGAACTGGTAGCGGCCTACAACGCCTACGCCGCGCTGCAAAACGCCCAGCATGCCGACGCGATTGCGGCGGGCACGCACACGGCGCTGACCGACTCCAGCGTGGAGTTCATCGAAAAGGCCTCAGGCATCCAGCGCCGTTACGTGATGGAAAAAACTGGCGTGCTGGACCCCACGCGCATGCGCCCCCATTTCACACCGCGCCCCGACACCGAGATTTCGCTGATGGCCGAGATTGCCGTCAAGGCCTGCCAGGACGCACTGCAGGCCGCCGGCAAAACCGCCGCCGATGTGGATGGTGTGATCTGCGCCGCCGCCAATATGCAGCGCCCCTACCCCGCCATGGCAGTGGAGATTCAGACCGCGCTGGGCGTGCAGGGTTATGGTTTTGACATGAATGTGGCCTGTTCGTCAGCCACCTTTGCACTGGAACAAGCAGTGAACGCGGTGCGCTGCGGCACAGCGCGCGCCGTGCTGGTGGTGAACCCCGAAATCACCTCGGCCCACCAGGCCTGGATAGACCGGGACTGCCACTTCATCTTTGGCGATGTGTGCACAGCCATCCTCGTGGAGCGGCTGGACCTGGCGCCCGCAGGCGCGTTTGAGGTGCTGGGCACCAAGCTGCTGAGCACCTTCAGCAACAACATCCGCAACAACCACGGCTTCATGTGGCGCGCCGAAGACCGCAACCCGGACGACCGCGACCAACTGTTCCGCCAGGAAGGCCGCAAGGTGTTCAAAGAAGTGTGCCCCATGGCTGCAGAGCACATGGAAACACACTTGGAGAGTTTGGGGATGACGCCACAGAACGTGCGCCGTTTCTGGCTGCACCAGGCCAACCTGGGCATGAACCAACTGATTGCGAAGAAGCTGCTGGGTCGTGAAGCCACGCTAGACGATGCGCCGGTGATTCTGGACGAGTTTGCCAACACCGCGTCAGCCGGCTCCATCATCGCCTTCCACCGCCACCACGCCGACATTGCGGCGGGTGAGGTGGGGGTGATCTGCTCGTTTGGCGCCGGTTATTCGATCGGCAGCGTGGTGGTCAAACGCCTCAGTTCAGCGGACGCTTGAGGCGGATTTCCTCGATCTTGACGGTGCCGATGGGCACGGTCTTGGCAGTGGACATTTCACGCTTGAAACCCGCCAACTCGTGGAAACGCATGGCGCGCTCGTTGGCAATCGGCAACCACACGCTCACGTGAGTACAGCCTTCGTCTTGCAGGCCTTCGCGGGCCGCATCCCACAGGGCCAGGCCCACGCCCTTGTCCCAGTGGCTGGAGGCCACGTAAATGGCCCAAAGCTCACCCATGGTGGGTGGCGTGCCCTTGTCCCGCGAACGGTCGAAGCCCACAAAGCCGACGATCTTGTCGTCGTCCAAGGCAACTTGCACCTGGGGCTCGGCGTATTCGATGGCCTCACGCCAGTAAGCCTGGCGTTTTTCCAGGGGCACGGTGGGCACCGGGGTATCGGCCAGCATGCTCTTAAAAGCTTCGCGCACGGTGGAGTTGTGGAGCTCGGCGATGGCTTTGGCATCGCGCAGGGTGGCGGGGCGAACCTTGAAAGTAGTCGTATCGGACATGTCTAAACGCAAACTCACGCAAAATTGAAAAAAAGAGCGTGATTGTCGCAGCATTCGTAGAAACCCTCCCCTCCCCCACTTTGATGCCCGATTCCAACCCCTCTTCCACGCCACTGCCTGCGGTTTTTCAGGTGCGCATCGCACCCGATGGTTGGGTGTTTGCAGCCACACCCGCGCAGAGCGTGTTGCAAGCCGGGTTGGCCGCGGGCGTGGAGCTGGAGAGCTCGTGCCGCAACGGCACCTGCCGTACCTGCCTGTGCAGGCTGGTGCAGGGCGAGGTGGCCTATGCCATTGACTGGCCCGGTGTGAGTGCCGATGAAAAAGCCGAGGGCTGGTTTTTGCCCTGTGTGGCCCAGGCCCGCAGCGACCTGGTGGTGGAGCAACCCATGGCCTGGCCCACCGCACCGTGATGCCCACACCGTAAAAACACCAAGCTCGCGGAGCCACGTCACCTAGGGTCAACACCATTGCCGGTGGCTTGGCGAGCCCCAAGAATGGTCTTTCCATCCACAGGGAAGTGTCCATGACCACCATCACCGTCTCGCCCGGCGATTTGCCTTTGCAATGCCTGTACCGCTGGGAAAAAGAGCGTGGCCCGCAGGTCTACCTGACCCAGCCCACCGGCGGCGGTGCGGTGCTGGACATCACCTGGGCACAAGCCGCGCAGCAGGTGCGTTGTATGGCGGGCTGGCTACAGTCGCAGGGTTGGCCGCAAGGCAGCCGCGTGGCCATCATCGGCAAAAACAGCGCGCACTGGATCCTGGCGGACCTGGCCATCGTGATGGCGGGTTATGTGTCGGTACCCATCTACCCCACCTTCAATGCCGAAGCGCTGGCCTACATCCTGGCACACAGCGAGGCCAAGGCCTTGTTTGTGGGCAAGATGGACGACACCGCCAACATCAAAAACGGCGTCCCCTCAGGTTTGCCATTGGTGGCACTGCCGCTGGCCCCTGCCTTGGCGGCGCTGCAATGGGCAGATTTGGTCAAAAACAACGCCCCCCTGGGTGGCCAGCCAGTGGCCGATGGGGATCAGACCAGCACCATCATTTACACCTCGGGTACCACCGGCAAACCCAAGGGAGTGGTGCACACCTTCAACACCATGGCCTGGGGTGTGTCCAGCGCCACACACCGCGTGCGCATGGATGTGAACGACCGCTACATCTCCTACCTGCCGCTGGCCCACGTGGCCGAACGCATGCTAGTGGAGCAAGCCTCGCTGCGCTACGGTGGACGCATCTTTTTTGCCGAATCTCTGGACACCTTCTTAATGGATCTGCAGCGCGCCCGGCCCACCATCTTTTTCTCGGTGCCGCGCCTGTGGGTCAAGTTCCAGCAGGGCATCCACGGCAAGATTCCGGCGCCCAAACTCAAACGCCTGCTGGGCCTGCCGCTGATTGGCAACTTGGTGCGCAAAAAAATCCTCAAAGGCCTGGGCCTGGACCAGTGCCGCATTGCGGCCGGTGGTGCCGCGCCCATGCCGGCCGACGTGTTGCAGTGGTACCGCAACCTCGGGCTCGATTTGATTGAGGTGTATGGCATGACCGAAAACAGCGGTGTGTCGCACTCCACCCTGCCGGGCTCGCGCCAGACCGGATCGGTAGGCCTGCCCTACACCGGTGTGGAGAGCCGGGTGGACGCCGAAACCGGCGAGATCCAGATGCGCTGTCCGGCCCTTATGAAAGCTTACTACCGCGAAGAAGCCCAGACGGCAGAGGCATTCACGACGGACGGCTGGCTGCGCACCGGCGACAAGGGGCAGATCGATGCGCAAGGTTTCCTGAGCATTACCGGCCGCGTGAAAGACATCTTCAAAACCAGCAAGGGCAAGTACGTGGCGCCCGCCCCCATTGAAGACCGGCTGGTGCTGCACCCCGACATCGAAGCCTGCGCGGTCACCGGTGCCAACCTGGCACAACCGCTGGCTTTGGTGATGCTGTCACCCGACGCTGTGGCCCGCAGCCAAAGCAGTGAGGGCCGCCAGACCCTGAGCACCTCGCTGCAGCTGCACCTGCAGGCCGTCAACGCCATGCTGGAACCGCACGAGAAGCTCGACTGCCTGGCCGCAGTGACCACCGCCTGGACCCCCGAGAACGGCTTTGTCACGCCCACGCTCAAGGTCAAACGCAACAAAGTGGAAGAGGTGTATGCGCCCCACTTTGCCAGTTGGTTGGCGCAAGGCCAGTCCGTGGTCTGGGCCGACGCCCACTGAGGCAACACGCCAACACGCCAACACGCTGCGGTAAGCTCGCAGCATGTTTGTTTGGAGTTCCCCCGCTTCATGGCGCAGCCGGTGTGCCACCGGGCTGGCCATCTGGCTGCTGCTGGCCTGTGCCACAGCGGGGGCTGCTGATGCGCCCCACCCCATGGCCGAGCGCACCGCCGCCTGTACCGCCTGCCACGGCACGCAGGGCAAGGCCGGCCCCGATGGTTATTACCCCCGCCTGGCCGGCAAACCTGCGGGTTACCTGTACAACCAGCTGCGCAACTTTCAGGACGAGCGCCGCCATTACACGCTGATGGCCGGCCTGCTAGCGCCCCTGGGGCAGGACTACCTGCGTGACATGGCCACCTATTTTTCGGAACTGGAGGTGCCCTACCCGGCCCCAGCCCGCAGCGGCGCGCCCACGGCCGTGCTGGCGCGTGGCAAAAGCCTGGTGCTGCAGGGTGACCAGGCGCTGGGCATTCCGGCCTGTGTGGCGTGCCACGGCGCCACCTTGACCGGTGTACAACCCAATACCCCTGGCCTGCTGGGCCTGCCGCGTGACTACCTCAACGCCCAACTGGGTGGCTGGCAAACCGGCCAGCGCAAAGCCCACGCCCCCGACTGCATGGCTGGCATTGCACGCAAACTCAGTGTCGATGACGTGAATGCGGCCACCCAATGGCTGTCCTCCCAAACGCTGCCAACCAGCACCAAACCCGCCGCGCAGCGGCCGGCGGCATTGCCCGGCGCACTTGCGCTGCCACCGTGTGGAAGCGCGCCCTGACATGCCCACCCCATCGTCATCCTGGCGCAGACGCGTGGTGTGGACAGGGCTCGGCGGGCTGGTCCTTGCAGGCCTGCTGCTGGCGTATGTGGCCCTCACGCAGTTTCGCGCCCCCCAGGCGGCCAGCACCCCGCTGACCACCCCCACGGTACCGGCCATGGAAGCCGTACAACGCGGCGCCTACCTGGCACGCATTGGCAACTGCGCGTTGTGCCACACCGCACCGGGTGGCGCCAGTTACGCCGGCGGCAAGGGCATTCCCACACCCTTTGGCACGGTGTACACCAGCAACCTCACACCCCACCCGGATGCAGGGCTGGGCCGCTGGTCGGCCGAGGACTTCTGGCAGGCCATGCACAACGGTCGCTCGCGCGACGGGCATCTGCTTTACCCCGCCTTCCCTTACACCAGCTTCACCCAGCTGGCCCGTGAAGACAGCGATGCCCTGCTGGCCTTTTTGCAAACCTTGCCAGCCGCAGACCAACCCAACCAGCCCCATGCCCTGCGCTGGCCCTACAGCAGCCAGTGGGCGCTGGCCGTGTGGCGGGCCGTGAACTTTGCACCTGCAGAGCCGGTGGCCCAAGCGCCAGCGCAGACGGATGCCCTCCTGCGCGGCGCCTACCTGGTTAACGGCCTGGGGCACTGCAACGAGTGCCACGGCGCGCGCAATGTGTGGGGCGCACCGGACCTGCGCCAGACACTGTCCGGCGCCACACTGCCACAAAGCCTGTGGTACGCCCCCTCACTGCGCGCGGCAGACGAAGGCAGCGTGGCGGCGTGGACCCTGAAAGACACCGTGGCCCTGCTCACCACCGGGGCCAACCGCCACGCCACCACCAGCGGCCCTATGGCGGAGGTGGTGCACCACAGCACCCAGTACCTGCAGGCGGCCGATGCAGAGGCGATGGCCCGCTACCTGGCCCAGCTGCCCGAAACGCCCCGTGCCGCGGCCACCCCCTACAACACAGTGGCAGCCAACCTGACACTGGGCGCACGCCTGTACGAAGCCCAATGTGCCCAATGCCACGGCAAGCAGGGCGAGGGCCAGGCCGATGCCTACCCGGCCCTGGCCGGCAACCGCGCGGTGCAAATGACTCCCAGCAACAACCTGGTGTTGACGGTGTTGCAAGGCGGCTATGGGCCGGCCACCCAGGGCCGCCCGCAGCCGCACGGCATGCCACCGTTTGTGCTTGCCCTGAGCGATGCCGAGCTGGCCTCGGTGCTGAGTTACATCCGCAATGCCTGGGGCAATCAGGCCCCGGCCTTGAGCGAGTTTGATATAAACAAGTTTCGCAACCTCCAAGCCCCTTAAAGCCCTCCTGGAACCGCCACCATGCGCACCTCTGCCCTTCTCCTCAGTGTTACCGTGCTGGCCCTTGCGGGCTGCGCCCAGTGGGGTGGCCCGGGCCCGGACAAAGACAAGACCTACGCCATCACCATCCTGCACACCAACGACCACCATGGTCGTTTCTGGAAGAACCGCGATGGCGAGTACGGCATGGCTGCGCGCAAGACCGTGATCGACCAAATCCGCCAGGAAGTGAAGACGGCCGGTGGTTACAGCCTGCTGCTCGACGGTGGTGATGTGAACACCGGTGTGCCAGAGTCCGACCTGCAAGATGCCGTACCCGACTTTCGGGGCATGAACCTGCTGGGTTATGACGCCATGGCCGTCGGCAACCACGAGTTCGACAAGCCACCGATGGTGTTGCAAATGCAACGCGATCTCGCCACCTTCCCCATGCTATCGGCCAACATTTACAAAGATGGCAGCCGCATGTTTGCCCCCTACAAGGTGTTTAACCTGGGTGGCGTGCGTGTAGGCGTGATGGGCCTGACCACCGAAGACACGCAGAAGATGGTGCACCCGGACAACGTGCGGGGCGTGACCTTTGCCAATGTGCAAACCGAAACCACCAAGCTGCTGCCCGAACTTCGCACCAAGGCTGACGTAGTGATTGCCGCCACCCACATGGGCCACTACGAAGATGGCAAACATGGCGTGCAGGCGCCGGGCGATGTGGAGCTGGCCCGCGCCGTGAAAGGCCTGGACATGATTGTGGGCGGCCACTCCCAAAACCCGGCCTGCATGAAAGCCGAGAATGTGCTGGACCGGGCCTACGTGCCGGGCACCGAATGCAAACCTGACCGCCAGAATGGCACCTGGATCGTGCAAGCCCACGAGTGGGGCAAGTACGTGGGCCGCGCCGACTTCAGCTACCGCAACGGTGAATTCACGCTGGTGAAGTACACGCTGGTTCCCATCAACCTCAAGAAGGCCGTGAAAACCGCCGACGGCAAGACGGTGATGCAAACCTACGCCCCCGAAATTGCAGAGTCGCCCGAAATGCTGCAACTGCTCAAACCGTTCCAGGACTTTGGCCAGCAGAAATTGCTGGTCGAAGTGGGCAGCAGCGACGGCAAGCTCGAAGGTGACCGCACCGTGGTGCGCAGCCAACCCACAGCGTTGGGCGTGATGATTGGCAAATCCATGATGGACAAGACCCAAGCCGACTTCGCCATCGTCAACGCTGGCGGTGTGCGCGACTCACTGCCCGCAGGCAAGATCACCTACAAAGACGTGCTGACCGTGCACCCCTTTGGCAACACCGTGGTGGTGGTGTCCCTGAATGGCAAAGAAGTGCGGGACTACCTCGCAGCCGCCGCCAAGATGACGGCGGGCTCGGGCGCGTTTGCACAATTTGCCGGTATCCAACTGGTGATGGAAGCCGGACAGGTGGTGAGTGCCAAGGTGGCCGGGCAGGACATTGACCCTGCCAAGACCTACCGCATGGCCATCAACAACTTTGTGGCAGCGGGCGGCGATGGTTACCCCAAACTCAGCACCCACCCGGGTTATGTAGACACCGGTTTTGTGGACGCTGACGTGCTGCGCGCCTACATTGCGGCCAACAGCCCCCTCAAGTCCCAGGCCTATGCGCCTGGCAACAGCGTCGTGCGACGGTAAATGGCCCAACTCTCACGCCGCAAAGCCAAACCACTCTCCCCGCGCCAAGCCTCCGTGCCCACACGCCAGGGGCGTGCCGGGCAACACATGATCATCGACGGCTACGCCCCGTCGCAGATGATCGAAGACCTGCGCAAGTACCAGGCCGAGCTGGAAATCCAGAACAAGGCGCTGCGCTACTCCCAGCAAGAGGCCGAAGGCGCGTCGGAGCGTTTTGCCACGCTGTTCTCCAATGTGCCGCTGGCCCTGATGGTGGTGGACGAAGAAGGCCTGGTGCTAGCCAGCAATGCCATGGCGCTGCGCCTGTTCCAGCCGCTGGAGAGTGATGCGCCGCTGAACTTTTTGCTGCCCTTTGTGGGGCAGGACCATACGGACGAAGTGGCGGTGGCTTTTTCTAGTGCCCGGCAAGAAGGCACCAGCGAGGTCCATGAGGTGGAGTTTCTGGCTGGCTCGCGCGGCAAACTCACCGGGGACCTGCATATTGCACGGATCGAGAACCCGCTGGATGAGCTGGCGCACTTTATCTGCGCCATCATCGACCAGGGCCCTTTGCTGGCAGAACGCCAGGCCCTGCAAGAAAGTGCCGCCGTGCTGCGCCAGCGCAACGAAGACCTGTTGCTGAGCGAAAACCGCATGGCGGCCATCATCAACTCATCGTTGGACGCCATTTTGTGCATTGACGAAAAGCAGTGCATCACGGTCTTTAACCCGGCCGCCACCGCATTGTTTGAATGCCCGGCCGACCAAGCCTTTGGCGCCCGCCTGGGCCGCTTTCTGCCCGATGTGGAGCGCGCGCTGGAAAGCGGCAATGTGCCGGCCCAGGCCATGCTGGGAGAGTTCACGGCCACAACGCTGCGGGGCCAGCAGATTTATGTGGAAATCAGCGTCTCGCTGGAGCGGCGCCTGCGCACCCGTGCGCCGCTGCGTTCGCTGGACAGCGACCCGGTCGCCCGGCGCGGCCAGCACAGCGCACACGGCGCAGTCACTACCATTTTTGCGCGCGACCTGACGGCCAAAAAACTGGCCGAGGCCCAGCGCACCGCACTCGAAACCCAGCTGCGCGAGTCGCAAAAAATGCAGGCCATGGGCACCATGGCCGGTGGCATTGCGCATGATTTCAACAACATCCTGAGCGCCATTCTGGGCAATGTGGAACTGGCCAAGCAAGATACTGCACCCGATGCAAGTGCATTGATAAGCCTCCAGGAAATCGACAAGGCCGGTCGCCGCGCGCGCGACCTGGTGCGGCAGATTCTCACCTTCAGCCGCAACGAACCGCCCAAGCGCACGCCGATTCAGCTGGCCGAGGTGGTGCAAGAAACCGCACGCCTGGTCAAAGTCGCTCTCCCACCTGCCGTGGAGCTGCAGCTGCTGGTGCCCGATGGCATTCCCTCGGTACTGGCGGATGCCACCCAGGTGGAGCAGGCCCTGCTCAACCTCTGCACCAACGGCATTCTGGCGATTGGCAGCACCAAGGGTTCGGTCACCATCGAGCTCGGGCAGGCCGAGATCGAACTGCCCTTTAGCGACCGTCTGGGTGTGCCCGCGGGCCACTATGTGACCGTGCGGGTACGCGACACCGGGGGCGGCATGAGCGAAGCCACCATGCAGCGCATTTTTGAACCCTTCTTCACCACGCGCCAGGTGGGCCAGGGCACAGGCCTGGGGCTGTCGGTGGTGCACGGCATCATGCAGACCCACCTGGGCGCGATCGACGTGCACAGCGAGGTCGGGCATGGCAGCGTGTTCACCCTGTACTTCCCGGCCACCGAGCAAATGCCGCTGGGCGTGGCAGAGCCGGACCCGGTGCAGGAGGTAAAGGGCCGCGGCCTGCATGTCATGTACGTGGACGATGACCCGGCACTGGTGTTCCTGGTGTCGCGTGTGCTCACGCGCAAGGGCTTTGCCGTGACCACCTTCACTGACCCACATGAAGCCCAGGCGGCGCTGCACGCCAACCCCATGGGTTGCGACCTGTTGGTTACGGACTACAACATGCCCGGCTTCAGCGGCGTTGACCTGTTGCGGCAGGCCAAGCTCATTCGGCCAGACCTGCCGGTGGCGCTGGCGTCGGGTTATGTCACCCCGGAAATTGAGCAACGCGCGCTGCAGGAGGGTGCCAGTGCCCTGATCTACAAACCCAACGATGTGAACGAGCTGTGCGAAACCGTGCAGCGGCTGTTGTCCCACCATGATGTTGTCCACTGAAGACTTTGCCGCCCTGCCACTGGAGGTGGTGTTTGCCGACGATGCCATCGTGGTGCTCAACAAACCCTCGGGCCTGCTGACCGTACCCGGCCGTGGCCCCGACAAGGCGGACTGCCTGAGCAAACGCGTGCAAGCGCGTTACCCCGACGCGCTGATCGTGCACCGGCTGGACCGTGACACCTCGGGTCTGGTGGTGCTGGCGCGCGGCCTGCCGGCCCAACGCGTGCTCAACCTGGCGTTTGAACAACGCCGCGTGGACAAGCGTTACACCGCCGTGGTCACCGGGCTGCTTGCCCTGGACGGCCAATGGAAAGAGATTGACCTGCCCATGCTGGTGGACTGGCCCAACCGCCCCAAGCGCACCATCAACCACGCCGAAGGTCAAAGCGCCCTCACGCGCTGGCGCTGCACGGCCGTGGACGCCGCCGCCAACACCTCGCGTGTGGAGTTGGAACCCGTGACCGGGCGCACCCACCAGCTGCGCGTGCACATGCAGGCCATCGGTCACCCCATGGTGGGCGACACGCTGTACGCACCGCCCGAGGTGCAAGCCCAGGCCGACCGCTTGCTGCTGCACTCGGGCCTCTTGAGTTTTCCGCACCCGGTGACGGATGAGGTACACGAATACACCGTCGCCCCGGCGTTTTAGTGCCTGGGCCTAAAATGGTTTGGTGACTACCCTACTCAACGCCGACCTCCATTGCCACTCTGTGGTGTCCGATGGCACTCTGACACCCGAAGCCCTGGCCGAACGCGCCAAGACCAATGGGGTGGAACTGTGGGCACTGACCGACCACGATGAAGTGGGCGGCCTGGAGCGCGCACGCGATGCGGCCCATGCCCAGGGCATGCGCTACCTGACCGGCGTGGAGATCTCCATCACCTTTTTGAACCAGACCGTGCACATCGTCGGCCTGGGCTTTGATGCCGACAACGAAACATTGCGCCAGGGCCTGCGCCAGACCCGTGGTGGCCGCAAGGAGCGCGCCATGGAAATGTCGGATGGGCTGGCCAAGGTGGGCATCCAGGGCGCCTTTGAGGGCGCACTGAAGTTTGTCGGCAACCCCGAGCTGATTTCACGCACCCACTTTGCCCGCTTTCTGGTGGAAAGCGGCGTGTGCCGCGAGACCAACGAGGTGTTCCGCAAATACCTGACCGAAGGCAAACCCGGCTTTGTGGCGCACCGCTGGGCCACGCTCAAGGACGCCGTGACCTGGATCACGCAAGCCGGCGGCATGGCCGTGATTGCCCACCCGGCGCGCTACAAGTTCACACCCAACGAAGAGTTCGCGTTGTTCACCGAATTCAAGGGTTATGGCGGCCAGGGTGTGGAAGTGGTGACGGGCAGCCATTCGGTGCCCGAGTACCAGATCTACGCCGAGACCGCCAAGGAATTTGGCCTGGCCGCCTCGCGCGGCAGTGATTTCCACAGCCCCGATGAAAGCCACACCGAGCTGGGCACCCTGCCCGCTTTGCCCAGTGGCCTGACCCCCGTGTGGGAGTTGCTGAGCTCCCGTATCCAATAAAAACAAGAGGACAAGCGCGCAAGCGTTTGCCGTGCCATGGCGCAGTACTTCGAAGTTCACCCCCACAACCCGCAACCCCGCCTGCTCAAGCAGGCCGTGGGCCTGCTTGAAAAAGGCGGTATTCTGGCCGTCCCTACCGACTCCAGCTACGCGCTGGTGTGCCACCTGGACGACAAAGCAGCGGCCGACAAGTTGCGCAGCATCCGCGGGGTGGACGACAAACACCACCTGACGCTGCTGTGCCGCGACCTCAGCGAGCTGGCCAGCTACGCGCGTGTGGACAACACGCAGTACCGCCTGCTCAAGGCCGCCACACCGGGGGCCTACACCTTCATTCTGGAAGCCAGCAAGGAAGTGCCACGCCGCGTGAGCCACCCCTCGCGCAAGACGATTGGCCTGCGTGTGCCCGAACACAAGACGCTGCAGGAGCTCCTAGCCCTGCATGGGTCTGCGCTACTAGCTACTACTTTGATAGCATCAGGCGAGACCGAGCCACTCAACGATGCGCAGGACATTCGCGAGCGCTACGAGCACCAGATTGCCGCCGTCATCGACGCTGGGGCCTGCGCGCTGGAGCCCACCACGGTGATCGACCTGACGGGTGACACACCCGAAGTGATTCGCCAGGGTGGGGGCGACCTCGCTGCCATCGGACTGTAGCCTTGCGTTTCTTCCCCATTTCACTCTGAGACAATTGCCTGTGGACATTGCACAACTGATCCAAACCGTTGCCATCTACGCCCTGCCCGTGCTGTTTGCCATCACGGTGCACGAGGCCGCGCACGGCTACGCGGCCCTGCATTTCGGTGACAAAACCGCCTGGTCCCTGGGCCGCATCACGCTGAATCCGGCCAAACACATTGACCCGGTGGGCACCATCCTGATGCCGCTGTTGTTGTACTTCGCCACCTCGGGTGCATTTCTGTTTGGTTACGCCAAGCCGGTGCCCGTGCGCTTTGGCAACCTCAAGAACCCCAAGCGCGACATGATCTGGGTGGCACTGGCCGGCCCCGGCGCCAACCTCGCCATGGCGCTGGCCTGGGGCATTGGTCTGTACCTGCTGCAAGGCGCGGGCGTTGTCGAACCCTTCTTTTTGAAGATGTGCCAGGGCGGCGTGCTGGTCAATGTGGTGATGTTCGCCTTCAACCTCTTTCCGCTGCCGCCGCTGGATGGTGGCCGCATTCTGGTGGGCCTGCTACCCCTCAAGCAGGCCATGGCCGTGTCGCGCATCGAACCCTGGGGTTTCTTCATCGTCATGGCGCTGGTGATTGCCGGTGTGCTGAGCACCGTGTGGATGCAACCCGTCATGGCCCTGACCTTTGGCCTGCTGGACCTGGTGCTCACGCCACTGTCCCTGCTCACCCGCTGATTTTTTACTGTTTGTCTGACCGATTGTTTCCATGCGCACCACCCGCTTTCTCACCGGCATCACCACCTCCGGCACACCCCACCTGGGCAACTACGTGGGCTCGATCCGCCCGTCCGTGCGCGCCAGCCAAACCCCGGGCGTGGAGAGCTTTTACTTTCTGGCCGACTACCACGCGCTCATCAAGATCGACGAGCCCGCGCGCATCCAGCGCTCCACACTGGAGATTGCCGCGAGTTGGTTGGCCGCGGGTCTGGACCCAGCGCATGTGACCTTTTACCGCCAGAGCGACGTGCCCGAAATTCCCGAACTCACCTGGTTTTTGACCTGCGTGACCGGCAAGGGTGTGTTGAACCGCGCCCACGCCTACAAGGCCTCGGTAGACAAGAACACCGGGGCCGGTGTGGACCCGGATGCCGATGTGACCGCCGGTCTATTCATGTACCCGGTGCTCATGGGCGCGGACATTTTGATGTTCAATGCGCACAAGGTACCGGTGGGGCGCGACCAGATCCAGCACATCGAAATGGCACGCGACATGGCGGCCAGCTTCAACCACCGCTATGGCGAGCACTTTGTGCCGCCCCAGGCCGAGATTGAAGAGTCGGTTGCCACCCTGCCCGGCCTGGATGGCCGCAAGATGAGCAAGAGCTACGACAACACGATTCCGCTGTTCAGCAGCCGCGAGCAGCTCAAGAAGCTGATTGCCGGTATCAAGACCGATTCGCGCGCGCCCGGTGAGCCCAAGGACACCGAAGGCTCGGCCTTGTTCCAGATTTACCAGGCGTTTGCGTCTGAAGAAGAAACCGCCGCACTGCGCAAGGCGTACGCCGAGGGTATTGCCTGGGGGGATGCCAAGACCCTGCTGTTCGAGCGCATCGACCGCGAAATCGCACCCATGCGCGCCACCTACGAAGACTACATGGCCCACCCCGAAAAGGTGGAAGCGTTGCTGCTGGCCGGTGCGAAAAAAGCGCGCGCCATCGCCACACCCTTCATGACCCAACTGCGCAGCGCCGTGGGCCTGCGCGGCCTGGGCAGTGCGGTGCAAGCCAAGGCAGAAAAAAACAGCAAGGCTGCCCTCGCTGCCTTCAAGCAATACCGCGAAAAAGACGGCCTGTTCTACTTCAAGCTGGTGGACACGACTGGAGCCGTGCTGCTGCAAAGCAAAGGCTTTGAGTCGCCCAAGGTGGCAGGCCAGGCGATTGGCCAGCTGCAGCGTGACGGCACGGCCGGCTTGGCAGCATTGCAGCCCCAACTCGAAGCGCTGGACAGCAGCACCCACGCCAGCGCCGTGCAGGCTCTGTCGGCACTGGCCGAGGCCGCAGACGCCAAATAACGCTATTCATTTGCTAGCTGCTCGCGCATATTCCACGGGGGCTAGAGGCCTAAAACACTTCAAAATGACAGGTGCAGCATGAGTGACTACCCCAAGGACATTTACACCGAACCCCACCCCATGGATGTGGACACGCTGGCCAACCTGGGCCCGCTGCGTGCCATGGCCGGTGTGTGGGAAGGCCAGCGCGGTCTGGACGTGAAACCCAAGGCCGAAGGCCCCAAGAAGCAGATCTTTCACGAGCACATCGAGCTGCAACCGATCGACCCGCAAACCAACGGCCCGCAGCTGCTCTACGGCCTGCGCTACCACACCCACATCACCAAGCCCGACCAGGTCAAGACCTACCACGACCAGGTGGGCTACTGGCTGTGGGAACCGGCCACGGGCGCCATCCTCCACACGCTGACCATCCCACGCGGCCAAGTGGCCATGGCGGGCGGCCAGGCCACGGCAGACGCGACCGAGTTTGAACTGGTGGCCACACACGGACTGGACACCTATGGCATCTGCTCCGCACCGTTTTTGCAGCACGCCTTCAAGACCACGGAGTTCCGCATCAAGGTGACGATCAACGCCGATGGCACCTGGAGCTACGACGAGGACACGGTGCTGCAGATCCTGGGGCGCGATGAGCCGTTTCACCATACCGACCGCAATACGCTGACCAAGATTGCGGAGCCCACGCCGAATCCGCTGGCACGGGCTGCCGGCTGACAAGGGCTTCTTGCTATGTGCGCCGTCGAGTTTCTTGCACTGCTAGACGAACAAAAAATCAGTAAATCTCAGGAACAATAATGTCCTCCCGCACCGGCCTCCGCTCATAGTCCTCATGCCGCACCCGCGGCGGCAACACCACCAGCGGGTGCTCGGTTTCCTCATACGGCATCTGCTGCAACAGGTGGTGGATGCAATTGAGGCGCGCCTTCTTCTTGTCCACCGCCTGCACCACCCACCACGGCGCCTCGGCGATGTGGGTGCGCTCCAGCATCACCTCTTTGGCGCGGGTGTAGTCTTCCCAGCGGCTGCGGGACTCCAGGTCCATGGGGCTGAGTTTCCACTGTTTGAGCGGGTCATGGATGCGGCCCAGAAAGCGGCTGTGCTGCTCTTCGTCGGAGATGGAGAACCAGTACTTGATGACCTGGATGCCCGAGCGCACCAGCATCTTCTCGAACTCGGGCACGGTGCGGAAGAATTCTTCCAGCTGCTCGTCATTGCAAAAGCCCATGACGCGCTCGACACCGGCGCGGTTGTACCAGCTGCGGTCGAACAGCACGATCTCGCCCGCGGCGGGCAAATGGCTCACATAACGCTGAAAGTACCACTGCGTGCGCTCGCGGTCGTTGGGTGCTGGCAATGCGGCCACGCGGCAAACACGCGGGTTCAGGCGCTGGGTGATGCGCTTGATGGCGCCGCCCTTGCCGGCTGCGTCGCGCCCCTCAAAAATCACCACCACCTTGTGGCCCGTGGCCACCACCCAGTCCTGCAGCTTGACGAGTTCGCCCTGCATGCGAAACAGTTCCTTGAAGTACTGGCGGCGTGCGGCGCGGGCATCGGCATCGGGGACCTGGCCGCCCGCCAGGCGCTCCAGGTGCTGGTCGTCCAGCTCCATCTCCAGTTCCTCGTCATAACTGTCGAGCATGTCGTTCTGGATACGGCGGATCAATTCGTCTTCGCTGGCGCTCACGGGCAACTCCTGGTGGCTGGGTGTACCCCCCTAGCCTAGGCAAGTGTTGTGTCAGTTGCGTGAAAATTGCGTGACAAAGGCACCAAAGCCGTCGTACACGCCGAGAACGCCCGAAACGTTAGAACAGGTCCACGTCCATGCCCTCGGCCACCTGGTCCACCAGGTCGCCCGAGGCCACCAGCGCCTGGTAGCTGCAGACTTGGTTGCGGCCATGTTCCTTGGCGTGGTAGACCGCCTTGTCGGCGCGGCCAAAGGCACCGCTGGGCGTGTCGTGTGGCAGCAGCACCGAGAAGCCGATGCTCACGGTGATGGTGCCGACCTGCGGAAAGGCATAGGCCTGTACCCGCTCGCGCAGACGCTCCAGTGCCGCATGGGCATGGTCCACGCTGTCGCAGCGCATCAACACCACAAACTCCTCGCCCCCAAAACGGTACAGCTGGTCGTGGAAACGGAAGCAGCTGCGCATCAGGCGTGCCAGCAGCAACAGCACCTCGTCACCAATCAGGTGGCCATAGGTGTCGTTCACGCGCTTGAAATGGTCAATGTCCAGCACGGCCAGCCACACGCCCGCATCGGGATGCGGCTGGCGGCGTTCGCCGCCCTCGGGCAGGTCGTCGCCGTGTTGTTCAGCGGTGGCTTTGAAAAAGGCACCGTCAAAGGTTTTGCGGTTCAGCAGTTCGGTCAACGCATCTTTTTCGCCGTAGTCCAGCAGGCCCAGCAGGTTGTGGTAGGTCAGCAAAATGCCGTCTACCAGCTCCAGCGTGTGTGCGGACAGGTCTGTGGCAAAGCCCATTTCGAGCAGGCCCCAGGTGCCCTGCGGCGTCTGCAGCGGAATCACGCACGCGCCGGGGGGAGTGTCGGCATGTACTGCGCGCCCCTGCTCTACGGCCTGTTGGCGCAACGCAAAGCGGGAGAGATGGGGCAAGGTGGTCCAGTCAGTCCAGAGCAAGTCGCGGCTGATCTGGGTCTGGCCTGCATCCAGCCGGGCCTGTACCAGGCAGCGCCGGTCATCGCCCTCACCCACCACACGGATCAGGCTGGCACTGTGCACCGCCCCCTCGCTGCTGCTAATCACCAGGCGCACCAGTGCAGCATCGAGGGCATCGCGGTCACGCAGACCACTCATGGCCGCCAGACTTTGCACAAGCGCGTTCATTCTTGGTATTTACCTCTTTTGTGTCACGCACCGGGGGGTGCTGCCCAACTGCCAGCAAGTTGACCCACCTCAAAGCCGGACCGCAGGCCGCGCCCTAAGCTGTATGACTGTCCAACGCCCGCTATCTTAGAGCACACCATGACCCAAGCAAGTACCAAATGGCCGTTTTTAGCCCGCGAATCGGGCGATTGGCTGCGCGACAGCGGTCTGGGCGCCCTGCGCCTGGCCGGACGCACGCTGCTGCCCATTGTGCAGGGCGGTATGGGCATCGGCATCTCCGGCCACCGCCTGGCCGGCAGTGTGGCGGCCCTGGGCGGGGTGGGCACACTGTCCAGCGTGGACCTGCGCCGCCACCACCCCGACCTGATGGAGCAGACCCGCGAACTGGCACCGGGCGATGCGGCCAAGGCCGGCATTAACGCGGCCAACCTGATTGCGATAGACCGTGAAATCCAGGCCGCCCGGGCCCGCACCGGTGGACGGGGCCTGCTGGCCATCAACGTGATGCGCGCCGTGAGCGAGTACGCCGCGAATGTGACCCGGGCCCTGGAAGCCGGCATTGACGCCGTGGTGGTGGGCGCCGGCCTGCCGCTGGACCTGCCCGACCTGGCCAAGGACCACCCCAAGGCAGCGCTGATCCCCATCCTGTCGGACGCGCGTGGCGTGCAGCTGCTGGTGAAGAAGTGGGAGCGCAAGAAGCGTCTGCCCGACGCCATCGTCATCGAACATCCGCGCCTGGCCGGCGGCCACCTGGGCGCCGCCAAGATTGCTGATCTGCAGGACCCGCGCTTTGACTTTGAAAACGTGATCCCGCAGGTGCGCCAGTTCTTTAAAGACGCGGGTTACGAGCAACACATCCCGCTGATAGCGGCTGGTGGTGTGCGCAGCTTTGAAGACATTGCCCGCCTGCAGGCGCTGGGGGCCGATGCGGTGCAGCTGGGCACGGCCTTTGCGGTGACCGAAGAAAGTGATGCCCATGCCGAATTTAAACGCGTGCTGGCCGAAGCCCGGCCCGAAGACATGCTGGAATTCACCAGTGTGGCCGGCCTGCCCGCTCGCGCCGTGGCCACGCCCTGGCTACGCGCCTACCTGAAGATCGAACCCAAGCTGCAGGCCGTGGCCCACGTGAAGGCGCGCTGCACCAAGAGTTTTGACTGCCTGGCCCAGTGCGGCCTGCGCGACGGCCTGCCGGGCTGGGGCCAGTTCTGCATCGACAACCAGCTGGCTGCAGCGCTGCGCGGGGACACCAAAAAAGGCCTGTTCTTCCGCGGTGCGGGGGAGCTGCCGTTTGGCAGCCAGATCAAGACGGTGCGCGAGCTGGTGCAGCGCCTGTTGACACCCGGCATGGCCGCAGGGGATATGGCGGCGGCCTAAGCTACCGCTCGGCTTGCTATTCATTCAGGAGCTGCTTGCGCAGCATCCACGCGGCCTAGAGGCCGATTTGGCTTAAAAATGGGGCGTATCAGCCGGGCTGCAGCACCTGCACCTGGTTACGCCCTGCACGCTTGGCCTGGTAGAGCGCCTCGTCGGCGCGCTTGAGCAGGGCTTCCGAATCCAGATCCGGGTTCCACTGTGCAATGCCGCCCGAGAAGTTGGAGCTGAACCAGCCGTCGTCCACGGGGTGACGGATGCGCGAGAAGTCCACCCGGATGCGGTCCAGCACGGTGTGCGCCTGATCGGCCTGCGAGCCCGGCAGGATGACCACAAACTCTTCGCCGCCGTAGCGGCCCACGGCATCGCTCTTGCGCACGCGCTGCTTGAGCAACCACGACAGGCTGCGGATCACGTGGTCGCCCATGGGATGGCCGTAGGTGTCGTTAACCGACTTGAAGTGGTCAATGTCCACCATGGCCACGCACAGGCCGCTGCCGTCCAGGCGCGCGGCGTTGATGGCGCTTTGCAACTGCTGCTTGGAGGTGGTGTGGTTCAGCAGGCCGGTCAGGCTGTCGTGCAGCATGGTGCGGCGCAGCGTGCGGTAGCGGTCGATCTTGCTTTTGACCACGGCGTTGAGGATCACCGGGTTGAAGGGTTTGGTGAGGAAGTGGTCGCCGCCCAGGCGCAGCGCGTCCACCTGCAACGCCACATTGCTGTCACCCGAGAGGTAGACCACAGGTGTGGACAAAAACTCGGCATGCTGGCGGATCACGCGCGTCACTTCCACCCCCGTGCAACCGGGCATGTACATGTCCATCAGCACCAGGTCGGGCTGGAAGGAGGCCAGCGCGGTCAGCACGTCCTGCGGGCGCGTGATGGCCAGCGACTGCATGCCCGCCTCGGACAGGGTGCGGCGGATCATGGCACCAGCGGTCTTGGAGTCTTCCACCACCAGCACACGGTAAGGCGGTTCTTCCTCGTTGCTGCACAGCTTGACGATGCGCGCCATGATGGCTGCGTGCTGGGTGCCGGTGGCAAAACAGGCGTCGCAGCCCGCGCTCAGCGCCTGCTGCTGGCTCTCAAAGTCCACCCCCACGTTCAGGCCCACGATGTGGCTGGCCGAAAACTGGCCGCGCAGCGTCTGCACCTGCGCTACAAAGGCCGCCAGCGGGCGGCTGGCCGCGTCCACCAGCACCATGGCCGGCTCGGGCACCGAGGGCAGTGTCTGGGCTGTGCCCAGCAGTTCCACCTGCACGTGGAAGAAGCCAACCTGGGCCACCAGGTCTTTCCAGGCGGTGGGGGTGTCGGTTACAAAAACAATTTTCTTGGGCGACACCAGGGTGCTCACGGGCGTGGCGTCGTGGGGGACGTCTGGCGCCTGGCGGCGCTCGGCCTGGTGGGACGAGTGGCCCTGGATAAAAGCCTGCGCACGCGCGCCAAACTCCTGCACCTGCACGCCCAACAGCGTGCTGGCGCCGGCCGGCAGCGTGCCACCGGCAGACGGGTCCATGAGCTGGTCCATCAGCGAGAGTACTTTTTGCTCCAGCGAGTGCGCACTCTGGTGCAGGCCCGAGAGGCCGTGGCTTTCCAGAAACTCGGTCAGGCTGGAGACCGATACGGCAAATTCGACAAAGCTGTCCAGCCCGGACTGGCGCATGCAGGCCTGCCACTTGGCGGCCAGCTCCTGGCAGCGTTTGTTCAGATCTTCTGGGGTGCAGGACATAGGGTGTACGGCACCGCCTCAGCGGGCAGGTTCGCCCTGGAAGTTACCGGCCCGCAGGGTCACCACCAGCGTGTCGCGGTGGCCACCGTCCGCCACCGGCTGGATGGGGGTGGACTCATGGACCACACGCGGGTCGTCCAGCAGCAAGAGCGACCAGGGTTCGGTCAGCGTGAAGCGCTGGCCATTGGGGCCATCGGCCTCGAAGACGCGGGTTTCGCCGCCTTTCACGCCCTCGCGCCCCACCAGGAACACGGCCACCAGGTCCACGCCGTCGCGGTGGGCGCCCTCAGGCGTGGGGCGGCCAATGCCGTCGGTGGTGTCGATGCGGAACTGGTGCGCCTCGGTGTACCAGGTGTGCGGCCCTTTGAGCGCGCTGGCGACCTGGCCCAGCCAGGCCAACAGCTGCTGCCAGGCGGGCTGCGCCACCAGGGCCGCCTGCATGGGTTCAAAGTGGCGCTGCATGCCGCCGTGCAGGGCGTTGTATTCCACCGGCTGCCAGTGCGGGCGGTGCGGCGCCAGCGCCACGGCGCGGCTGTCCACCACAAAACAGGCATGGCGACGGTGGCGGTAGCGGCCACCATCGCGCAGGTAAGCGTCGGGCGGCAGGTCGTCCCACAGCGGGCGCCAGGCCAGCAGGGCGGCCAGGTCCAGCCCGGCCAGTGTCGCCACCTGCTGCGGCCTCACCACGGCATAACCCTGGGTACGCAGGGTGGCGTCCAGGTCCTGGGGGGCGGCAATGGCGGGGGGCGCAAAAGAAAGGGTCATGGCGGGCGTCAAGCAGGGTAAAGCCGGGAACAAGGCACCAAAGGGCGGCCACTGAGGGGCTGCGCGGCATTATCAACCCAGAAGAGTGCACACCGGCTGATGTGGGTCAAGACGCCCCGCAGCCGGTCTGGCTAATCTGGGAATCCCATTTCCGGAGACCCCGCCATGACCGCCACTACCGCCCTGCCCCACACCCTGGACACCCCCTTGCAATGGAGCGACGCCCTCGCCCTGGACATGCCGGTGATGGACGAAACGCACCAGGAGTTTGTGGCGCTGCTGGCCGAGGTGGTGCAGGCCGCGGACGACGCGCTGCTGCCGCACTGGTCGGCCCTGATTGCCCACACCCAAGACCACTTTGACCGCGAAGACCAGTGGATGCGGGCCACCGGTTTTGCCGCCGGCAACTGCCACGCCACGCAGCACAAGGTGATTTTGCAGGTGATGCGCGAGGGCGAGGCGCGCGGCCACGCGGGCGACCTGGCCGTGGTGCGCCAGATGGCGCGCGAGCTGGGCCTGTGGTTTCCGCAGCATGCGCAGAGCATGGATGCATCCCTGGCATTGCACTTGCGTTCGGCCGGCTACGACCCGCACACTGGCGCACTGGGCCAGCCCGATCGCCTGCCAGCCCAAGCTATCCACGGTTGTGGTGGCAGTTGCGGGGATTAGAGCCAGCCCCCCAACCGTTTGTCACCTTGGCTACCCCGCGGCGGTGAGTGCGGCGCTACCATGCGCTCCCCGGCTGGCACCCTGCGTGCCGCCCCCTTTTTTCAGGAGCCTGCCATGTCCCTCGCCCACCTCGTCAACCACCAAATCCGCCTGGCCGCCCGCCCCGTGGGCATGCCCACCGCGGCCAACTGGAGCCACACCAGCGAGCCCGTGGCCGAGCCGGCCGAGGGCGGCGTAACCCTTAAAACCCTGGCCCTGAGCCTGGACCCCGCCATGCGTGGCTGGATGAACGAAGGCAAGAGTTACATCCCGCCTGTGGGCATTGGCGAGGTCATGCGCGCCGGTGGCGTAGGTGTGGTGGTGGCCAGCAAGAACCCCAAGTACGCTGTCGGCGACCACGTGAGCGCCGGCTTTGGCGTGCAGGAGTACATCACCATTGCCCAAGACGAGATGAAGCGCAATGGCCTGGTGAAGATCGACCTGCGCGCCGGCACTCTGACCCAATGGCTCAACGTGCTGGGCATGCCCGGCATGACCGGCTACTTTGGCCTGATGGACGTGGGCCTGCCGCAAGCGGGCGAAACCGTGGTGGTGTCCGGCGCGGCGGGCGCTGTGGGCCAGACTGTGGGCCAGATGGCCAAGATCAAAGGCTGCCGCGTGGTGGGCATTGCCGGCGGTGCCGCCAAGTGCGAGTGGGTGGTGAAGGAGCTGGGTTTTGACGCCTGCATCGACTACAAGGCTGGCCCCGGTGCCGTGCGCGCCGGTTTGAAAGAGCACGCGCCCAAGGGCGTGGACATTTACTTTGACAACGTGGGTGGCGAAATTCTGGACGAGGTGCTGGCCCGCATCAACCGCAAGGCCCGCATCATCATCTGCGGCGCCATCAGCCAATACAACAACACCACCGCCGTGCAAGGCCCCAAGAACTACCTGAGCCTGCTGGTGAACCGCGCGCGCATGGAAGGCATCGTCGTCTTCGACTACGCCGACCGTTACCACCTGGCAGTGGCCGAAATGGCCGGCTACCTGAAGGACGGCCGCATGAAGAGCAAGGAAGACGTGGTGGTGGGCCTGCAGACCTTCCCCGACACGCTACTCAAGCTCTTCAACGGCGAAAACTTTGGCAAGCTGGTGCTGGAAGTGGCGAAGGGCTGAGGCTACAGTTTGCGCAGATTGCTACGTTTTTAGTAGCTGTCTGCGCAGTATCCACATGGGCTAGAGGCCTAAAACGTGTTAAATCACGCTCCGTAGCGCTGCCGCGCCAGCGCCGCGCCCTGTGCCAGCGCTTGGAGCTTCTTCACCGCTACCTCGCGGCTCATGGGGGCCAGGCCGCAGTTGGTGCAAGGGAAGATGCGGTGGCGCGGCACGTGCTGCAGCGCGATGCCTATGGTGTCGGCCACCTGTTCGGGCGTTTCAATCACCTCGCTGGCCACGTCGATCACGCCCACCATCACGTCCTTGTCTTTCAGCAGCGCCATCAGGTCAGGCGGCACATGCGAGTGGTAACACTCCAGGCTCACCTGCTTAATGCTGCTGGCGGCCAGCGCGGGAAACACCTGCGCATACTGGCGCCACTCCTGGCCCAGGGTTTCCTTCCAGTCGTTATTGGCCTTGATGCCGTAGCCGTAACAAATGTGCACGGCGGTGGTGCAGGTCAGGCCCTTGGCCGCAATCTCCAGAGCCTGCACGCCCCAGTCCACCGCGTCTTGCATGTAAACGTTGAAGCCCGGCTCGTCGAACTGGATGATGTCCACCCCATCGGCCTGCAGCGCCAGTGCCTCCTGGTTCAGCAGCTCGGCAAACGCGAAGGCCATCTTCTTCTTGTCGCCATAGAAGCGGTCGGCCACGGTGTCCACAATGGTCAGCGGGCCGGGCAGGGTGAACTTGAGTTTCTTCTTGGTGTGGGCACGGGCCAGTTGCGCCTCGAAGGCATGCACGCGGCCCTTGAGGCGCAGTTCGGCAATCACTTGGGGTACCTGCGCGTCGTAGCGGTTGTTGCGGATACCCATGGTGACCTTGTTTTCAAAGTCGATGCCGTCCACCTGCTCCAGAAAGCCGTGCACAAAGTGTTGGCGGCTTTGCTCACCGTCGCCCACCACGTCCAAGCCCGCGTCCTCCTGCGCCTTGATCCACAAGAGCGTGGCATCGGCTTTGGCTTGCTGCAGCTCGGGGCCGGCCAGCTTCCACTGGGGCCAGAGTTTTTCGGTCTCTGACAGCCAGGCGGGTTTGGGTAGGCTGCCGGCGATAGCGGTTTCGAACATGGTGTCTCCTTGTGGTTATAGGGGTCAGGGGTTTTCGCGCAGGTAGGCGGGCAAGTGGGCACCGCAGTGCAGGCAGTAGCGGGCCTCGGGCTGGTGGCCCTCGGTCAGGCATTCGTGGCAGGTGCGGGTGGTCGTGGGCTCAGCGGCCCGGCGGGCCGTCATCTCGGCGGTGACGATGCCAGTGGGCACGGCCAAGGTGCCCCAGCCCAGCAACATCATGCAAGAGGCAATAAACCGGCCCAGGTCGGTCTTGGGAGTAATGTCGCCAAAACCCACCGTGGTCATGGTCGTTACCGCCCAGTACACCGCGGTGGGAATGCTGGTGAAGCCGTTGGCCGGCCCCTCCACCACATACATCAGCGTGCCCATGACCAGCACAATCATCAGCACGGCCGAGAGGAACACCATGATCTTGCGCCGGCTCGCTGCCAGGGCGCGCCCCAGCGACTGGTACTCGGACACATAGGCCGTGAGCTTGAAGACGCGGAACACCCGCAGCAGGCGCAGCACCCGCACATCAATCAGCGCATGCACCTCCGGCACCAGCAGCGCCACATAGGTGGGCAGCAGGGCCAGCAGGTCAATCACGCCATAAAAACTCAGCGCGTAACGCCAGGGGTGGCGCACACAGGCCAGGCGCGCCAGGTACTCCAGCGTAAAGGCCACCGTAAACACCCACTCCAGCGCCGTAAACCAGGGGTAGTAGCGCTCCCCCACTCCCTGCACGCTGTCCACCACCACCGCCACCACACTGGCGAGGATGACCGCGATCAGCCATTGGTCGAACAAACGGCCGGCGCGGGTGTCGGCCTCAAAAATGATGGTGTAGAGGCGCAGGCGCCAGCCTTGTAAGGGCTTGCCCAGCGTGAAATCTTCAGAGGTTCGCATGGCCGCGATTCTGCCCTGTGCAGCACCCGCGCCACACCCACAACACAATGCGCATAACCTTATGCGAAAGAACCATAGCCATGCGCCAGAAGTGGGCGTTCGTGGCATGGATTCTGCTAACTATTTGGTACGGAGAGGCTGGATGCCCAAGAATCAGGTTATGACTTTTTTGCATCCGCCTCGATGGTAAACCCGGATGAGGGCACTTGCCCACCGGCGCTACAGTTCAGCGTCAGAATCGGGTGGCAGACACCAATGTGGTGCACCCTGCTGATTCATTTATTTGGAGAAACTATTTATGAGCATCAAGAAACTGAAAACCCTGGCCACCGTGGTCGCCGCGTTGGGCGCCGTATTGGCTGCACCCGCGCACGCCGGTAAAACCCTGGACGCTATCAAGGCGCGTGGTCAAGTGGTTTGCGGTGTGAACACAGGCCTGGCCGGTTTCGGTGCTGCCGATTCCAACGGCAAGTGGACAGGCTTGGACGTGGACGTGTGCCGCGCCGTGGCCGCTGCGGTGCTGGGTGATGGCGAAAAAGTGAAGTACGTTCCCCTGAACGCGCAAGCCCGTTTCACCGCCCTGCAGTCTGGCGAAATTGATGTGTTGTCGCGCAACACCACCTTCACGCTGACCCGTGATGCTTCCCTGGGCCTGACCCAAACCGCCGTGACCTACTACGACGGCCAAGGTTTCATGGTCCCCTTGAAAAGCAAGCTCAAGAGCGCCAAGCAGCTCAAGGGCCAGACCGTGTGCGTGCAGTCCGGCACCACCACCGAAAAGAACCTGACCGACTACTCCAAGGCCAACGGCCTGGGTATCAAGCCCATCGTGTTTGAAAAGCTCGAAGCCGCTGAAGGTGCCTACTTCGCTGGCCGTTGCGTGGCTTACACCACCGACGCGTCCGGCCTGGCATCGACCCGCAACAAGGTGGCCAAGAACCCCGCTGACCACATCATCCTGCCCGAGCTGATCTCCAAAGAGCCCCTGGGCCCCATGGTGCGCCGCGGTGATGACGAGTGGACCACCATCGTGAAGTGGACCATTTACGGTCTGCTGGAAGCCGAAGAAGCAGGCGTGACCTCCGCCAACGTGGACGACCTGAAGACCAGCAGCAAGGACCCCGTGATCGGCCGCCTGCTGGGTTCCACCGAAGACACCGGCAAGCTGCTGGGTCTGGACAAGGAATGGCTGGCACGCGCAGTGAAGACCACCGGCAACTACGGTGAAATCTTCGAGCGTAACGTCGGACCCAAGTCCTCTCTGCAACTGCCACGTGGTCTGAACAACCTGTGGAACAAGGGTGGCGTGCAGTACGCACCTCCCGTCCGTTAAGTCGGTGTTGCGAAGCGGTTAACACTGGCTTCGTTCTGAAAAAGGGCAGCCGCAGACACCATGCGCTGCCCTTTTCAACTGGTTGCGTGATTCTCTAGTTCATCAAAGGGCGCTATGTCCACCCCCTCCTCTCCTCCCAAGAAATCGTGGTCCTGGCGCAGCCAGGCGTTTCGCGGCCTGCTGTACCAAGTGATCGCCATCGTGGTGGTTTTGGTCACGGTGCTGTACCTGGCCCACAACACGACCACCAACATGAAGTTGCGTGGCATCCAGAGCGGCTTTGACTTTTTGTCCAGCCCTGCCGGCTTTGACATTGGCGAAAGCCTGTTTGCCTTCGATTCGGGCGAGTCCTACTGGCGCGCCTACCTGGTCGGTTTTGTCAACACCCTGCGCGTGGCGGTGGTGGGCATCATCCTCACCACCTTGCTGGGCGTGCTCATTGGCGTGGGGCGCTTCTCGCGCAACGCCCTGATCCGCGGCATGTGTGCGGTGTATGTGGAATTTTTCCGCAACATCCCGGTGCTGCTGCAATTGCTGATGTGGTACCTGCTGTTCACGGAAGTGCTGCCCGCATCGAACGAGCCCCTGACACTGGGGCCACTGTTCCTGAGCAAGGGCGGGCTGAACTTCCCCATCCCCGAATGGGCCAGTGGCCATGTGTGGGGTGCCTGGGGTCTGCTGGCTGGCGTGGTGGCAGCCTGGCTGTACCGCAAATGGGCTTACCGTGCGTTTGAGGCCACCGGCAAGGCCAAGAGCACGTTCTGGGTTCCTGTGGCCATCGTGCTCGCCTGTGGTCTGCTGGGCTGGATTCTGGGTGGTGCGCCCACCGCCCTGAACATGCCGGTGCAAGGCGACTTTGCCGTGGAAAACGGTGGCGCGCTAACACCGGAATATCTGTCCGTATTACTGGGCCTGACGGTGTACACCGCGGCCTTTGTGTCCGAAGTGGTGCGTGGCGGTATCCAGTCCGTGGCCCTGGGCCAATCGGAAGCCGCAGCGGCTCTGGGTCTCTCCCGCGGCCAGACCATGCGTCTGGTGATGTTGCCGCAAGCGCTGCGCGTGATCATCCCGCCCGTCACCAACCAGTACCTCAACCTGACCAAAAACTCCTCGCTCGCGGTGGCCATTGGTTACCCCGATGTGGTGTCGATTGCCAACACCGCCATCAACCAGACCGGCCGCGCTGTGGAATGTATTGCCATCATCATGTTGGTGTACCTGAGCACGTCGCTGTTCACATCGGTTGCGATGAATTGGTACAACACACGCTCCGCCATCAAAGAACGCTAAAGACCTGACCATGAGCGCAACTACTTTTGAACCTATCGCTGCGCGCCCCGCCCCCGTGAAAACGGAAGGGCTGGTGGCCTGGATCCGCAGCAACCTGTTTGGTGACTGGAAGACCACGGTGGGCACCCTGCTGGTAGCGGCCGTGCTGCTGAAGGTGCTGCCACCTTTCCTGCATTGGGCTCTGTTCAGTGCCGTTTGGACACCGCAATTTGAACTGTGCAATGCCGAGGGTGCTGGCGCTTGCTGGGGCGTGGTGGCGGAGAAATTCCGCATCATCATCTTTGGCCGCTACCCCTTCGAGGAGCAATGGCGCCCCCTCATATCGACCCTGCTGCTGTGTGCTCTGCTCGCAGGCAGCTGCATGCGCGCCTTCTGGAAGGCATGGTTGGTCCCCTTGTGGATTGCGGTGTTGGCCTTCTTCTTTGTGGTGATGTACGGCGGTATGTTGGGCCTGAGCCGCGTGGAAACCGACCGTTGGGGCGGCTTGCCGCTGACCATTCTGCTGGCCTCGCTGTCCATGGCCATGGCCTTCCCCATTGCCTTGCTGATTGCGCTGGGCCGCCGCTCCAAGCTGCCCGCCATCAAGACCTTTTGCACCATTTATGTGGAGTTGATCCGCGGCGTGCCACTGATCTCGGTGCTGTTCATGGCGTCCTTTATGTTCCCGCTCTTGATGCCGCAGGGCTTCAATATCGACGTGCTGGTGCGTGTGTTGGCCGGTATCACCCTGTTTGCCGCAGCCTACATGGCCGAGGTGATTCGCGGTGGGCTGCAGGCCGTGCCCAAGGGCCAGATTGAAGCCGCCGCCACGCTGGGCCTGAGCTACTGGCAGACCCAACGCAAGATTGTGTTGCCCCAGGCCCTGGCCATGGTGGTGCCGGGCATCATGAACAACTTCATCTCCACCTTCAAGGACACGTCGTTGGTCACCATCGTGAGTTTGTACGAACTCACCGGTGCCATGAGCCTGGCCCTGAACTCGGATGCTGACTGGCGCCCCTTCAAGATCGAAGGTTACCTCTTCATCGCCCTGATTTATTTTGGCTTCTGCTTTGCCATGTCCCGCTACAGCCTGTGGATCGAAAAGCAAGTCAACAAAAGCAAACTCCGCTAAGGAACGAATATGTCTGAACCCATCATCACCTTCAACAAAGTCAACAAGTGGTACGGCAATAACTACCACGTGCTGCGCGATATCGACCTGACCGTCACCAAGGGTGAACGCATCGTGATTTGCGGCCCATCGGGCTCCGGCAAGTCCACGCTGATTCGTTGTATCAACCGCTTGGAAGAACACCAGCAAGGCAACCTGACCGTGGACGGCGTGGAGCTGACCGACGACGTGAAAGCGATTGACGACGTGCGCAAAAAAGTCGGCATGGTGTTCCAGCAATTCAACCTGTTCCCCCACCTTACGGTGCTGGAAAACCTGACACTGTCGCCCATGTGGGTGGGCAAGATGCCCAAGAAAGAAGCCGAAGAAAAGGCGATGGAGCAGCTCAAGCGCGTGCGTATTGCCGAACAAGCCAGCAAGTACCCGCTGCAGCTGTCTGGTGGCCAGCAGCAGCGCGTGGCCATTGCGCGCGCGCTGTGCCTCAAACCCAAGATCATGCTGTTCGACGAGCCTACCTCGGCGCTCGACCCCGAGATGATCAAGGAAGTACTAGACGTGATGATCGAGATGGCCAACCAAGGCATCACGATGATCTGCGTGACCCACGAAATGGGCTTTGCCAAGGCCGTGGCCGACCGTGTGATTTTCATGGACCAGGGCCAGATCGTGGAACAGAACACGCCGCACGAGTTCTTCAACAACCCGCAGAGCGAGCGCAGCAAGGACTTCTTGTCCAAGATTTTGGGCCACTAAACCCGCATGTCTTCCACCGCGCTTGCGCAATGGCAGACATTGCAGACCGGCCTCACCCAGTTGCGCGCGGGCGTACTGGGTGCGCACGGTTTGTCGGAGCTGGGGCGTACCCAAGAGGCCTTGCTCGAAGCCCTGGGGCCGCGTTACCGCGAAGTCTTGCTGCAGCTGCTGGACCGGCTGGAATCCAGTGCGCTGTTCAGTGAGGAGAGCTGCTCCTTCAGCCAGCAGGGCCTGCTCGACAACCTGCAGATCTGGCTGGACAAGGCGCGCGGCCAACTCGACCCTGCCGCGTAAGCGTCAAAGGTAGTCGTCTGCCTTGAAACGGCGGGTCTGCAGCCAGTACTGCCACGTGTATCCCGGCCACAGGGTGTCTATGTCGCCCCGCGCGTTTTGGTACCAGCTGTGGCAACCCGAGGCCCACACCGTGCTCTGCATCTTGTCTTGCACCTGGCGATAGTCGGCATCCGCCACTGCGGCCCGCAAGCGTAAAACCTGTTGGTCCGTGCGACGCAGGTGTTGCAAGGCCCGCACGATGTAGTGCACCTGGCACTCGATCATAAAAATCAGCGAGTTATGCCCCAGGCCCGTGTTCGGCCCCACCAGCAAATACAGATTGGGAAAACCAGCCACTGTGATGCCCAGTTTGGTGGCGGCCGGCGCAGTGCGCCAACGGGCGCTGAGTTCTGGCACCACGCCGTCGTCTGCCTCGCCAAACACCTGCATAGGGGCCACAAACTCGGTGGCCTTGAAGCCCGTGCCCCACACAATCACATCGCAGGGGGTCAGGGTGCCATCCGCCCCCACTAGCCCCTCGGGCGTCACGCGTGCCACCGCCTGGGTGTGCAACTGCACATGCTCTTTCTGCAACGCTGGGAACCAGGTATTGGAGATCAACAGGCGTTTGCAGCCCGGGTTGAAATGGGGGGTCAGCGCGGCTTGCATGGCAGGTGCGCGCACCTGGCGCGCCACATGGTGCAAGGCCAGCTTGCGCAGCAGCGCCTGCATGCGCAGGGACCCCATAAAACCCATGCCAACCACTTCGTTGAACCAATACACCCGCCAGCGGCTCAGGCGCTGCAAGCCCGGCACATAGCGGTAGACCCAACGTTTGAATGTCCCATACGGCCGGTCCCAGCGCGGCAGCACCCAGGCCGCAGTGCGCTGGAACACATGCACCTGCGCCGCCACCTTGGCAATCTCCGGTACAAATTGCACCGCACTGGCCCCCGTACCCACCACAGCCACACGCAGGCCCCGCAGGTCTACGTCATGGCGCCATTGGTTGGAGTGGAAGGCCACGCCCGCAAAGTCCTGCACACCCGGAATGTCTGGCACCAAGGGTTTGTTCAAAGGGCCGGTGGCCAGCACCACATGGCGTGCCTGCAAGGGTTCACCATCTGCCACCTCAACCTGCCAACAGCTCGCCTCTGCGCGCCAGCGCAGCGCCGTGACCTCTGTACCGAAGCGGATCAGGGGGCGCAGCTGGTACTTGTCCGTCACACGCAGGATGTAGTCCTGAATCTCGGCCTGCTGCGGGTAGGGGCGTGTCCATTCGGTATTGGGCTCGAAGGAGAACGAGTACATGTGCGAGGGCACGTCACAGGCACAACCGGGGTAGACGTTGTCCCGCCAGGTACCGCCTACTTCGCGGGCACGCTCCAGTACCAACAAAGACTGCACCCCGCTGGCTCGCAGGCGAATGGCGGCTGCCAAACCGCCTAAACCCGCTCCCACAATCAGGACGTCCAGCATGGAGGGCCTCAGGGAGTTTTGGCAACCTGGGCGGGCCCCAGGCGCTCGGAGGTCCAGCGCAGCAGGTCCATCCACATCTGCCGCGTCTCGGCATCCTGGGTCATGCGCGAGGCGCTGGGCAGCTCAATGGTGACCACTGGCACCCGTTTGTGGATACCACCATAGTTGCCCAGAGAACCCGGGAAGATGCCCACCTGGTCCAGGTACAGGCGCCCCAGTTTGCTAGGTGGCACCGAGGGGCCGTCGAAGTCCAGCACCCCATACGGGGCATGCACACTCACAATCAAATTGGGTTTGAAGCTGTCCATCTGCTCCAGCAAAAAGCGCGACTCAGGTTCTGACAAGGGTTTGTTGCCAGGCCAACGGCGCGGGTCGCGTTTGGTGCGGGACTCCCAGTACATGCGGGCGTCACGCGCCCAGTTGGGTGTGGGGAAGTTGCGGTTCAGATCCACGCCACTGGCATTGGTGCGCCGGGAGGGTTTGGCAAACAGGCCATCCGGATTCAGCGAAGGAATAAAGCGCCAATGGATGGACAAGGACATGTCAGACGGCGGATTCTGCGCCAAACCAATCCAGTGGAAGACCAGCGAGCTGGAGGACATTTCATCGCCGTGGATGCCGCCCACCACCAGAACCCGGAAGTTGGCATCCGCGGGTTGGATATCGGTCCCCCACAATACGCGCCCTTTGACCGAGCGGCCCTGCATGTCCCGCATGCCAGCGGCCTCGCACAAGGCGGGCGTCACACTTGGTATTTTTGACGCATAATCGACGCAAGCCCTTGTTGTATTTGCGTGAGCAGCTATAGAAAACATAGCAAAAACCAAGGATGCACAGGTTTGAAATCGCATGACTCCATTGTAGGATGCCCGCTGACCAGCGCTTTTGCGGGCCGACAGGGCAAGGCAGCGGCCAAAACCAGTTAAATTGCGAAGATGCGCTCCCCCACCACGACGCAACAGGCGCGTCCCCCAGATTTTTCGACCACAGAGTTCCGCGAGGCCTTGGGCATGTTTGCCACCGGCGTCACCATCGTCACGGCCCGCACGCCCCAAGGCGAGCTGGTCGGCCTCACCGCCAACTCTTTCAATTCGGTATCGCTGACCCCCCCCTTGGTACTCTGGAGCCTGGCCCGCAGTGCCGGCTCCATGGCGGCCTTTAGCACAGGCTCGCATTACGCCATCAATATCCTGGGCGCCGAACAGCAGGCACTGGCCCGCCAGTTTGCCGCCAAAGATGTGGACCGCTACCACGGTGTGGCCTTCGCGTTAGGCGCCAGCGGTGCGCCGCTGCTGGAAGGTGCAGTGGCTACGTTTGAATGCTTCAACCGCAGCCGCTACGAGGAAGGCGACCATGTCATTTTTGTAGGGGAGGTAGAGCGCTGCCACCACCGGGCAGGTGCCTCGCCACTGCTGTACCACGGTGGCCGTTTTTACAACGAGCACCCGCTCTAGTCTGCCGCCATGAAGCTGCCCCAGTTGCCCAAATCCGTGCGTTATGTGCTGTTGTCGCTGCGCGACCTGCTCACATCGGCCAGCCCATTTGTCATCGCCGCCGCAGGTTTGCTGTGGCTGGCCTATTGGTGGTTGGACCCGATGCCGCCCAAGAAGATCACCCTCGCTACCGGTCCCGCGCAAAGTGCTTACGCCGATTTTGGCCAACGCTACGCCAAGGCCTTGCAAGCCAGTGGCATCGAGGTCGAGCTGCTCACGACCGATGGCTCTTCTGCCAACCTGGAGCTGTTGCACAGCGGGCAGGCCGATGCTGGCTTTGTGCAAGGCGGAACGACCTCGCCCCAGGCGCAGGCCGAAGACGCAGAAGTACTGGTCACGCTGGGCAATCTGTTTGTAGAGCCGATCTGGTTGTTCTACCGCAGCGCCTCCGCCCAGGCAGTAACACCCAGCGGACAACTCAGCTCACTGACACAGCTGGCCCATATGCGGGTCAACGTAGGCGCCGCTGGCAGCGGCGTGCCCACGCTGATGCAAACCCTGTTGGACATGAACCGCGTTGCCCCCAAGAGCATCACGCTGTCACAGCTGGACCAAACCCCTGCCACCGTCAAACTACTGCAAGGGCAGCTCGATGCCGTGGTGTTTGCATCCGCCCCGGAAGCTCCCATTGTGCAAATGCTGCTGCAAACACCGGGCATTCGGTTGATGGATTTTCACCAAAATGAGGCCTATGCCCGTCGACTGCCTTTTGTGACGCCTGCCACCCTGCCCAATGGCATTGTGGACCTGGCCCGCAAACTCCCCACCCAGGATGTGCACCTGATTGCCACCACCACCAGCATGCTGGCGCGCGACGACGTGCACCCGGCGCTGCGCCAGTTGCTGTCGCAGGCGGCCATGCAGATCCATGGCCAGGCGGGCTGGTTCAACCGGGCACGTGAATTCCCCAATGCTGGCAACGCCGAGTACCCCCTCGCACCCGAGGCAGAACGCACCATGCGCACGGGCGTGCCCTCGCTGCAACGCTACATCCCCTTCACGCTGGCCAACCTGATCGAGCGTATGTGGTTGGCGCTAGGCCTGATCATTGCCGTGCTGCTGCCGCTGGGCAAGATAGCCCCGCCGCTCTACGCCTTCCGGGTTCGCTCGCGCGTGTTCCGCTGGTACGGCCAGCTGCGCGAAATCGAAGAGCGGTTAGAAGAGTCGCCGGGCAGTGCACCCGAGCTTTTGACGGAGCTCAATGCGTTGGAGAGCAAGGTAGAAAAAATCATCGTTCCGCTCTCGTACACCGACGAGCTTTACACCCTGCGCAACCACATTGGCCTGGTGCGCCAGCGCCTGCTTACAGCGTAGAGTCCAGACTATTGCGCATGGCCTGTTGGGCCACCGCATCCAGTGCGCCGTCCACCACGGGTTGACCGGAAATCATGCGCAGTTGCCCTGCTGCCACCAACTTGTCGTGGGTTCTGCGCGTCATGGACTGTGTGGTGCCATACACACTGGTAAAAAGGAACAAGGTGCCATGCGGGCTGGCCCAGGTGAGCTGGGTGCGCACCCACTCTCCGTTGGTCATCAACTCCACCCAAGAACCCAGGGGCAAAACAGCCCCACTTGCCAGGGTACCGGCAGCAGGCATCAGCACGGCTGGCTGCGCACCAGCCGCCGCCGTGTCTGTAACCGCCACCGGGGCACCGGCCTCTGGCTCCTCGGGCAACTCGATGAAGTTGGACTCGCGTGCCTCTTCGGGAGCGACCCAAGGGTCACCATCCTCCACCGGCCGTGTTTTATGCACATGCAGCGGCGCGTCAACCGGCGGCACAGCGGGCTCCGCTTTGGCGGCAGAACGAAACACCTGTTGGTGCAAGCCCATCAGGGCCTCCAGGAAAACGCTGGTCTTGGTGGCCGGGTAGCGGATGATCTCCAACCCCTCGCGCAGAGTGCTGATCAACAGCGGTACGAGGCGCGTGAGTTTGGTGACATTGGTGCGAGCCAACTCCGGATGGGCACTCCACAACATGGCCGAGATCAAGGCCTGGTATTTGTCGGCCGCGCTGGAGCCTGTGCCGCCCTGCAGGCGCGCCTGCGCCACCACCTGGGCCCACGGGCCACACAAGAAAGTAATCACAACCTCGGGGACTTGGGCCGCATCGGGATGGGAGTCGATTTCACGGGCAATCTTTTCGGCCAGCAGGTTGCGCTGCTCGGCTTTTTGCAGTGCCTGCATGGCCTGCGCACGCGAGGCCTCCTGCGCCTTGGCCGCCGCATCCCACGAGGCGCGCAGCTGAGCCAGCACAATTTCAAAAGGCTCTGGGCCCTGCACATCCACTTCGGTCAAGGGCGCAACCGCGTCCCGAACCTCCTGGTAGAAACCGGCAAACCCGGTCGTCTGCTCGGTCGCAAACGCCAGGCTGCGGTGCGTGATCTCCTGCACCAAGCCACGGGCAGCATGCGCCTTGTCCGTAAATACCCGTGGATCCACCAACGCCAAACGCATCAGCGCAGGCTCCAGGCTGCGCACCAGCTCCTGCACGGGCACCAGCAGGCGTGGGTCGCGCGCAATGTTGTCCACCATCAGGTTGACCACCTCCAGGCTCAGGGCCTGGGCCACACCGCTAGCGCTGCGTCGGATTGCCTCGCAGGCCAGCTGCACTGCACCGGCCTGCGCCATGCGCACCGGCGCGCCGCGACGCTGCTCCAGGCGCTGCACCACGCGGTCCACCTGCTTCATTTCGGTCAAGGCCTCGAAAGCGGCGGGCACGGTCGCGGCAAAGCCGCCATCCTGCGGGGCCTGGGGCGCCAGCAGGGCCTCCCCTTCAAACTCACGGGCAAACTGCTGCGCAAAGGCCGCCACCCGGTGGGGCGTGCCCTGAGCGTCCAGCTCCCCCGACAGCAGTTTGCGCAAACGGTCCAGGGTCAGCAAGGCAGGATCTGCGGCACGGCGTGCGCGCAACTCGGCTGCAATTTGGGCTTCACGCTCGGTACTGCCCGGCGTGCCGTGTGACACATTCGTAGAAGCAGCCTTGCCCACCCCAGCACCGGGCGTGGGCACCACGGCATAACCAGCGGCAACAACACCCTCCACCCGCATGCGGGCGGCCAAGCGGGTATACAACTCGCGCAGCTCAGCCCCCAGGGCCACGCCCATGGTGGTGAGCCAGTCCAGGCGCATAGCGGCCGGCACAGGCGTGCGCTCAACCACCAATTTGAGCGCCTGCAAATACACGTCGGGGCGCAGGGGGTTGCGCTCCGGACGGACGGTCGCCAGCCCCAGGGTGGCGCAAATCAGGGTGTTGAGCTCGGTGAGGCTGGCTTCGGCGGCCAGCATGGCCATTTGCTGCGCGCGTGCCATGGTCACGCTTTCCTGAACCTGAACTTCATCCATCAGTTCGAGCTGGTCAAACTGCACCTCGGCCATGCTCAGGACGGTGGTCTTGGGGGATGACACGGGGCCACTAAAGGCTGCCAACAAGGCTTGTGGATACTGCAGGCGCAACTCAGGCTCCTGTGCATGCAAAAGCTTCAGGGAGTCTTCATGCACCTCACGCTCACGGTAGTCGCGTGCGGAGCCCAAACGTTCCTGCACTGACTTGCGCACCGCCGCCACCAGTTTGCCCATAATGGCCTGCCCACCGGATGCTGCGTCCTCAATGGTGGCCTGGTACAGCGCGGCATAGTGGGGAGAAGGCACGGTCATGGCAATGGGCCCTGGTTGGACGGCGGAAAACGGTCGTTTACTTCAGTGCTTTGTAGCGCATCCGTTTCGGCTTGGCACCCTCTTCACCCAGGCGCTTCTTCTTGTCGGCTTCGTACTCCTGGTAGTTGCCGTCAAAGAAGGTCCACTGGCTGTCACCTTCGGCCGCCAAAATGTGCGTGGCGATACGGTCCAGGAACCAGCGATCGTGGGAAATGACCAGCATGGTGCCAGCGAATTCCAGCAGCGCGTCTTCCAAGGCGCGCAGGGTTTCCACATCCAAGTCGTTGGACGGTTCATCGAGCATCAGCACGTTGCCGCCCGCAATCAGGGTCTTGGCCAGGTGCAAACGGCCGCGCTCACCGCCGGACAACATGCCCACCTTCTTCTGCTGGTCACCACCGTTGAAGTTGAAGCGGCCGCAATAGGCGCGGCTGGCCATCTGGAACTTGCCCACGTTCAGGATGTCGAGTCCACCGGACACGTCTTCCCACACGGTTTTTTCGTCGGACAGTGCATCACGGTGCTGATCCACAAACGCCATCTTCACGGTAGAGCCGATCACGACTTCGCCAGAATCTGGTTTCTCCTTGCCAGCAATCAGCTTGAACAGTGTCGACTTACCGGCACCGTTGGGACCGATGATGCCGACGATGGCGCCGGCAGGAATATTGAAGCTCAGGTTGTCGATCAGCACACGGTCGCCAAAGGACTTGCTCACCCCCTTGAACTCAATCACCTGGCTACCCAGGCGGTCGGCCACGGGGATAAAGATTTCGTTGGTCTCGTTGCGCTTCTGGTATTCGAAGTCGCTCAGTTCTTCAAAACGGGCCAGACGGGCCTTGCTCTTGGCCTGGCGGGCCTTGGGGTTCTGGCGTGACCATTCCAATTCCTTCTTCAAGGCCTTGGCGCGGGCTTCTTCGCCCTTTTGTTCGGCTTCCAGGCGCGCGCCCTTTTGCGTCAACCAGTCGGAGTAGTTGCCCTTGTACGGAATGCCGGAGCCACGGTCGAGTTCCAAAATCCATTCGGCCGCGTTGTCCAGGAAGTAGCGATCGTGGGTGATGGCCACCACGGTGCCAGAGTAGCGCTGCAGGAACTGCTCCAGCCAGTCCACCGATTCGGCGTCCAAGTGGTTGGTTGGTTCGTCGAGCAACAGCATGTCGGGCTTGGACAGCAGCAGGCGGCACAGCGCAACGCGGCGTTTTTCACCGCCGGACAACACGCCAATGTTGGCGTCCCAGGGTGGCAGGCGCAGCGCGTCGGCGGCGATTTCGAGTTGGTGCTCGGAGTCGGTGCCGGCGGTGGCAATGATGGCTTCCAGCTCAGCCTGCTCGGCAGCCAGCGCGTCAAAGTCGGCGTCTTCCGCGCCATAGGCGGTGTAGACCTCTTCCAGGCGGGCCTTGGCGGCAAATACCTTGCCCATGCCGGCTTCCACGCTTTCGCGCACGGTCTGGGTGGGGTCCAGCTGAGGTTCCTGGGGCAGGTAACCGATGTTCAGACCCGCCATGGGGATGGCTTCGCCTTCGATCTCCTTGTCCACACCGGCCATGATCTTGAGCAAGGTGGACTTGCCGGAGCCGTTGGTCCCCAAGACACCAATTTTGGCGCCCGGGAAGAAGCTCAGGGAGATATCTTTAAGAATGTGCCGCTTGGGCGGCACGATCTTGCCGACGCGGTTCATGGAGAAAACGTATTGGGCCATTGCGATTCGATTTTTTCAGCGATAAACCGCCATTATCGACTGCCTCACCCCCAAGCGCCCGCACACCCAGCGTTTCAGGTGCTGGCTTCGCCCTTTTCCAGGTCGTTGCGCAGGGCGGCCTGGGCCACGGCATCCAGGGCGTTGTCCATCACATGGCCGTCGGACACCAGATGGATCAGGCCCATGTCGCGCAGACGGTCCATCGTGCGGCGGGACATGGAGTGCGCCCCCCCGCCCGCAGAGGTGAACATGAACAAGGTGCGGTGCGGGCTGGCCCAGGTCAACTGGGCGCGCACCCAGACACCATCCAGCGCCAGGTCCACCCAGGACCCGGTGCCCAGACTCTCGGCAGCCCAGGTGTTTTGCAGGGCCGGATCTGCCGCTTGGGGAGCATCAGGCATGGAAGGCGGCAACTCCTCGCTGTCGCGCATGAAGCCAGAGTCCGCCACCTCGTCGTCCGCCATCCAGAGCTCGTCATCGTCGGGCACCTGAAGCTCTGCGGCATCCACCCTGGGCACCAGGGCAGGCGTGGTGCCCCCCTCTGTCGCGGCCACACGCCCAGCCTCAAAAGCCTGCTCGTGGATGCTGATCAGACCGTCGAAGAACGGTGGAATGCGGTCTTCGGGGTAATCGATACGCTGCAGCCCTTGGCGTAGCTTGACCAGCATTTGCGGCACCATGTCCACCAGGCGCGCCCGGTTGCGGCTGGTCAGGCGCAGCTGCACACTCCAAATCAGGTCGTCCACCAGCGCGAAGTAACCATCAGCGTCCTGCGAGCCATCGGCACAGCGCAGCTGCGACTCCGCAACCACCTGGGCCCAGGGGCCACGCAGAAAAGTCACCACCAGCTCCGGCACACGCTTGCTGCCCACCCGCCCCATGAATTCTTCTGACAACCGCTGGGCCAGCATATTGCGCTGTTCAGCATGCAGCAGGCTGCGTGCCGCTTCTTCCGCACGCTGGCGATGTTGGTGTTCTTCCTGCGCCCAGCCGTCTTCGAGTTTGCGCAGTAAACGGGCGAAGGCGTTCGCATCGCCCTCCCCTCCCGACAGCACGCTGACGGCGTTGTCCAGGGTCTTCTGAAACCGCGTAAAACCAGGCTCCTCGACCGAGGTAAAGGCCAGACTGCGGCTCGTGATCTTGTCCAGAAAATGGCGCGCCGGATGTTTTCTCTCACTGAAGAAACGCGGGTCAGTGTGCGACAAGCGCAACAACACCGGCTCCATGGCCTTGAGGTTCTGGCGGATGCCCGGCAGCATGCGCCGGTCTTGCATCAGGTTGTCCAGCATCAGACGCACGACCTCTTCCCCCAGCTGCTGGCCCAGGGCCTTGCTGCGCACCGCTTCTTTGGACACACGCGGGGCCACCGCAGGGGGCGCCCCGGGCAGGCCCTCCGGGTTGGCCAAGCGCGCGCGCTCGGCCAAGCGCTTCATCATGGGCTCGACCAACTTCATGTCTTCCAGCGCTTCAAACGAGGCAGGCACCGTGTGGGTAAAGTCTTTGACGCCGGCCGCGGCCCCGCTGGGGTCCAGCTCACCGGACAGCAGGCGACGCAGCTTGTCCAGCGTGAGCAGCGTACGGGTGACCGAGTTTTCAGCCCCCTTCACCGGCGCACCAAACGGACCGGTGCCACCCGTCAGGGGCACCACGGGCTCCACACCTTGGGAACGCAACCAGTCCACCATTTCGCGGTACAGCTGGGCCAGTGCCGCCCCCAACAAGCTGGCGGCAGGCCCCATAACACCAGCGCGGGCCTCATCCGCCGGAATGCACTGGGCCAAGGACTCGCGCAGCGCATAAACAAAGTTTTCGGGTTTGAGCGGGTTCAGGTGGGCTTGCACGCTGCTCCAACCCAACAAGCTGCTTACCAGCCCATTGAAAGCCGGCAACACCGTGTCCACGGACAGCAGGACTTCCTGCTCGGTCATGGCCAATTCGATATTGGCGTCGATCTGCTCCTCCTCCAGAAACTGGAAGTCATCGAAGCGCACCCGGGCCGGGGGAGATTGATGCCGCGCCGTGCCGCCGTACACAGCGGAACGCAAGGCCGTGGAAAAGGCGTATTGGAATTCTTTTTTCTGTTGGGCCAAGGCATCCACCACGGCACGGCGCTGGGGGTTCTGGCGGGCGTGCAGGCCTTTCTTGCTATGGGCCTCGGAGGTTGCCAGCTGCAAGCCGGCGATGATGTCGTCGATCACCGCATCACTTTGCTCCAGCACCACCTCGATGCAGGCCTGCAGCGAGGGCTTGGTCGCTCCCGGATCGTGGGCCACGCCGAGGCGCCGCAACAGGTATTTCTTCATCGTGCGCCCATTCTCCACAACCCTGACCGTTTGCACCAGTAGCGTGACAGATTGTTACGGCGCTCAGCCCGTGTTTTGAGGTCCTTGCAACACCTCTTTTAGGCCACCAAGGCAATGCATGCGACAATACGGCCCATTGCGGCGCTTCAGTTGCCCGCAATACCAGCACCTTGCTGGGGACCCCACGACACAGGGCGTCCCACTTTTGAATCCATCTGCCTTTGACTGACTGCCGGCCTTTGTGCCTGCAGAACGGCCGATTCCCAAGCGTCCCGGACGGACGCATCTATCCAATGAACTTCGAAGAACTGAACCTGGCCCCTGCCATTGTCAAAGCCGTGCGTGAGCAAGGTTACGAGACCCCCACCGCGATTCAGGCCCAGGCGATTCCGCTGGTGCTGGAAGGCCATGACCTGCTGGGCGGCGCCCAGACCGGTACCGGCAAGACCGCAGCCTTTACCCTGCCCCTGCTGCACCGCCTCTCCATGAGCCGCAGCGCGCAAAACAAATTTGGCGGCACCGGCATCCGTGCCCTGGTGCTGACCCCCACCCGCGAACTCGCCGCCCAGGTGGAAGAGTCGGTGCGCCAGTACGGCAAGTACCTGCAACTGTCCTCCACCGTCATCTTTGGCGGCGTGGGCATGAACCCGCAAATCTCCAAGGTCAAAAAGGGCGTGGACATTTTGGTGGCCACTCCCGGTCGTCTGCTGGACCTGGCCCAGCAAGGCATGCTGGACCTGGGTCAAGTGCAAATGTTGGTGTTGGACGAAGCCGACCGCATGCTGGACATGGGCTTCATCCACGACGTGAAGAAAGTGCTGGCCCTGGTGCCCAAGGAAAAGCAAAGCCTGCTGTTCTCGGCCACCTTCAGCGATGAAATTCGCGAGCTGGCCAATGGCCTGCTGAAGAACCCGCAAAGCGTGCAGGTGACACCGCGCAACACCACGGTGCAGCGCATCACGCAAGTGATCCACCCCGTGGGTCGCGGCAAGAAAAAGGCCCTGCTGGCCCACATCATCAACGAGCAAAACTGGAGCCAGGTGCTGGTGTTCACCCGTACCAAGTTTGGCGCCAACAACGTGGCCGAATTCCTGGAAAAGAACGGCATCACCGCCATGGCGCTGCACGGGAACAAGAGCCAGGCCGCCCGTACCCAGGCGCTGTCGGGCTTCAAGAGCGGCGATGTGCGCGCCCTGGTGGCCACCGACATTGCCGCCCGCGGTATCGACATTGACGACCTGCCGCACGTGGTGAACTACGAAATCCCGAACGTGAGCGAAGACTATGTGCACCGCATTGGCCGTACCGGCCGCGCCGGTGCCGATGGCGCCGCGGTGAACCTGGTGTGCCTGGATGAAGAAGGCTTCATGCAAGACATCGAGCGCTTCACCAAGCAGAAGATTGACGTCAAGGTCATCGACGGCTTTGGCCCCGAACCCGGCGAAAAGGGCGAACCCATCGCCATGGGCCGCCAGACCATCTGGGGCGGCGCAGGCAAGCCCCCTAGCCGTGACGTGATGCAGGCGGCTGCCAAGGCCGCTCGCACCGAAATGCTGCAACGCGTGCGTGACAGCAAGGCCGGCCAGGGCGGCGCACGCTCCGGCGGCGGTGGCAATGGTGGTGGTCACGGCGGTAATGGTGGTGGCCGTGGCGGCCAGGGACCACGCGGCAATGGCGGTGGAAACGGCGGCGGTAATGGTGGCGGCCAAGGCCGTGGTGCCGACCGCAGCGGCGAATTCCAGCCTCCACGCTCGCAAGGCGCACGTCCTCCCCAGGGCCAAGGCCGTGGCCGCGGTCCCGGCATGGGCCAGCCCGCTGGCTTTGCCAACGAACCCCGTGCACCGCGCGCACCTGCCGGTCAGCCTGACCCGATGCGCACCAGCGTCGATATGATGGCCGAACGCGGCGCTCGCCGCAGTTACGGCGGTGGCAACCGCAACGGAGGCGGCAATGGCGGTGGCGGATACGGTGGTGGCGGCGGAGGCTTCGGCGGCGGCGGTCGCTCGGGTGGCTTTGGTGGCGGGGGCAACGGGTCTCGTGGGCCGCGAGGTTCTGGCGGCTCTTCTAGCCGATAAGCACACCAGCGCGGTGCACAGTCTGGGGCGGCGCATACTGCCCTTGACCCACCCCAAGCTGACCCAACACATCGTCGACTTCGCGGCGCTCCCCGAGCTGCCGCGAACCGACGATGTTTTTATTTGTCTGGGTACCACCATCAAGGTGGCGGGCAGCCAGCAGGCCTTTCGCGCCGTGGACTTTGAGGCAGTTGTGGCTGTAGCCCGCACAGCCTATGCGCAAGGCGCTACCAAATTAGGAGTGGTGAGTGCCATGGGCGCCGACGCCCAATCGGGCATTTTCTACAACCGGACCAAGGGCGAGATGGAGGCTGCCGTGTCTTCCATCGGCTACCCAAGCGTATCCATCGCGCAGCCGTCCATGCTGGCGGGCAACCGCGCTTCGCTGGACCAGCCGGTACGCAGGGGCGAAATCTGGGCGCTCAATGTGTCGCGCTGGTTGGGGCCGCTGATTCCGGCCAATTACCGCTCAATCCAGGTTAAGGACGTGGCGGCTGGACTGGTGCAGGCCGTCAAGGCCGGACGGCCCGGCGTGCAACGCATTCCGTCAGGCGCACTGCAAGGCGCCGCAAGCAGGGGTTAGCCGCGCACGAACAAGGTCACCAGCGCATCCGGCCCCACCTGCTGGCTCCAATGGCCGTGGATGGCGGCATCGAATGTGGCGCCTTCGGGCAGCAAGTCGGCGGAGTAGAAGTGTTCACCAGGTTTGAAGATGCGCGATTCGCCGTGCACACCGATCTCCATTTGCCCCTGCAGGATGAAGCACCACTGCGTGTGGCCCGAGCAGTGGAACTGGCTGCGAAAACCCACGGGGCTGATACGCAGCTGGTAGCCACCTGAGGCAAACACATCGGACAGCAAGGCCTGTGGCGTGCCCTGCTCCAGCGGCACGGCCTCTTCCTTGAAGCGGGCACGGCCGTCGGTGTCGGTGAACAGAATGACTTTGGTGAAAGTGGCCATGGTGGAGTTGGTGTTTGATTGGGGAACAATGCCGGCCATTATTCCCCAACGCTAACCCAGCTCACGCCGGCTGCTGGGCCAGCTTGGCTTCCTTGATTGGCAAGTGGATCAGCGCTGCGCCCACGGCCAACACGATGTCGATATACCAGACCCAGTTGTAGCTGCCGGTGGCATCAAAAATCTTGCCGCCCAAAAACGCGCCCAAGAAGCCGCCCACCTGGTGCGTCAGCATCACCAGTCCAAACAGCGTGGCCATGTGGGCCGTGCCAAAGAACTTGGCGACCAGGCCTGCCGTGGGCGGCACAGTGGATAAAAAGCTCACGCCCATGACGGCGGCAAACACCAGCACCACGGGGCCCGTCTTGGGTGCGAAGAGAAACACCAGCACCGCCACGGCACGCACGGTGTAGACCAACGACAGCAACGACTTCATGCGCCAGCGGCCCACGGCCCAGCCCATGGCGATGCTGCATTGAATAGGCCCAGGATGCCCAGCGCCCAGGCGCCCCACTGGGTGGGCAAGCCGCACGCAGCCACCACCCCCGGCAAATGCGTGGCCAGAAATGCCACGTGGAAGCCGCACACAAAGAAACCTGCCGCCAGCAGCAAAAAACTGGGCGTGCGCAGCGCCATGCGCACCGCTTCGCCGGTGCCCATGGTCTTGGCGCCGGGTGCTACTACCTGCACGTTGTTGCCTTTGAGGAAGAAGGCCGCGGGCAACGCCAACAACACAATGCCTGCCATCACCTGCATGGCATTGCCCCAACCCACGCTGACCATCAGCGCGCCAGCGATGGGCGCCATGATGAATTGGCCAAATGAACCACCCGCATTGACGATGCCCGTGGCCATGCCGCGCTTATTGGCCGGCAGCAGGCGTGTGGTGGCCGCCATCAGCACGGCCGGCCCCGCCATGCCCGCGCCGCCCGCGGCCAGCACACCAATGGCAAATATCAGTCCGGCGGTGGTGGTCATGAAAGGCGTGATGAAAGTACCCAGGGCTACCAGCGCTACGCCCAGCAACAACACGCGCCCGGCGCCCACGCGGTCGGCAAAGGCGCCCGCAAAGGGCTGGGTGAGCCCCCACCACAGCTGGCCAAACGCAAACGCCAGGCTGATGCTGCCCACGCCCAAGCCGGTGGACGTGTTGAGCGAGCTGAGGAACAGGCCCATAGTCTGGCGCACGCCCATGGTCAGCGCAAAAGCGCCCGCGGCAGCCAGCAAGATCACCCACACCGCAAAGGTGCGCGCGGTGGTAGTCGTTGTGGGGGACTCAGGCTTCGTCATCGTCAGGCTCCAGGGGGGACAGTAGTTCCAGGGCTTCGTCAATCAGCGCATGCAGCACCAGCACGCGTTCGATGCCCAGCGTGGCGTTGATGCCCTCTTGCGCCACGCGCCACTTGCGTTGTGCCTCGGTGCGCTTGGTTTGGCCCGCATCCGTAGCGCGGATCAGGCGGCTGCGTGCGTCGTCGCCCGCGTTCACCACGATCCAACCACTGGCAATGAGTGGCTGCAGGTTGCGCGACAGCGTGGACGTGCTCATGCGCATCACGCCCGCCAGATCCACCGCACGAATCGGCCCCAGCTTCACCACATGCGACAGCAGCGAGTACTGCGTGGTCTTCAGGCCGGTCTTGGCCAGTTCCGCGTCGTAATGCTGGCTCACGCGGCGCGTGAGCTGGCGCAGCTTGAGGTTGGTACAGCCCTGCGGCTTGGGAACATCCGCGACTGCCACGGGCTTGACAAGGGTTTTCATGTCAATTATTGTAGCTGCATCTGTTGCATATGCAAGTTTATTCCAAGGACCCACCCATGAACGCCATGACCACCCCCACCGCGCTGGACGCCTGGCTGGCCGAAGAAGCCACTGTTATCACCCGCCTGAACGCGGGCCCCGGCCCCGGGGTGGCCCGGCCGGACCAAATCTTGTACCTGAACGGCCTGGAGCAGATGCAGGCCATGCTGCGCGGCGAGCTGCCCTACGCTGCCATTGCCAAGACGCTGGACTTCACGATTCTGGAAGTGTCCGAGGGCCGTGCGCTGTTCCAGGGCACGCCGGGCCCCGCCCACCTCAACCCCATGGGCACCATCCACGGCGGCTGGTACGCCACGTTGCTGGATTCGGCGCTGGGCTGCGCGGTACACACCATGATGCTGCCCGGGCGCGGCTACACCACGGCCGAACTGGGTGTGAACCTGGTCAAGGCCATTGGCCCCAAGGTGCAGCGCATTCGCGCCGAAGGCAAGGTCATCCACTGCGGCCGCCAGCTCGCCACCGCCGAGGCCCGCCTCTATGGCCCCGACGGCACGCTGTACGCCCACGCCACCACCACCTGCCTGGTGTTTGACCTCAAACTGCCCGGGTAAACGCGGGCTGCGGCACAATCTCTGGCATGCGATTTCTCCACACCATGCTGCGCGTTGGCAACCTTCAACGCTCCATCGATTTCTACACCGGCGTGCTCGGTATGCAGGTGCTGCGCACCTCGGAAAACCCCGAGTACAAATACAGCCTTGCCTTCCTCGGCTTTGACGGCGGCAACCCCGGCCAGGCCGAGATCGAGCTGACCTACAACTGGGGCGTGGAAAGCTACGAGCTGGGCACCGCCTACGGCCACATCGCCCTCGGCGTGCCCGACGCCTATGCCGCCTGCGAGAAGATCAAGGCGGCCGGTGGCAACGTGACACGCGAAGCCGGCCCGGTCAAAGGCGGCACCACGGTGATTGCGTTTGTGACCGACCCCGATGGCTACAAGATCGAGTTGATCCAGCGTAAGGAAGATGCTGCAGGCGGTGGATTGCGCTAATTTGCTACTTTTTTAGTAGCTGCTCGCGCAGTATCCACCGCATCTACAGCCCATTTATTTATAAATTTCGGGCACCTCACAAGCGAGCTTGCTTGCAGCGTGTATCTGGCAGCAAGCGGCTCATCTCATTTTTGACCACGGCATAACACTCGCACACGTGCGACTCCAGCCCGTGCCGGTCCAGTACCGCAATGTGTCCGCGCCGGTAGCGGATGTAGCCCACCTGTTGCAAGCGCCCAGCGGCCTCCGTCACACTCTCCCGCCGCACGCCCAGCATGTTGGAGACCAGCTCCTGCGTCATCACCAGTTCACGTTGGGGATGGCGGTCCAGCGTCATCAGAAGCCAACGGCAGAGCTGCTGCTCCACGCTGTGGTGGCGGTTACACACCAAGGTTTGCGCCACCTGTGTAATCAAGGCCTGGGTGTAGCGCAGCAGTAAACGGTGCAAAAACTCTGCGCGGGAGAACTCTGCCTTGAGCAGCTGCCCGCTGAGACGGTAGGCATGCCCCTGCGCCATGACCACTGCAGAACTGCTGGTGCTGTTGCCCCCCATGAACAGGGAAATTCCCACCACCCCCTCATTGCCCACGCTCGCACTTTCGGCCGTGGCGCCAGACTCGGTTACGTAGTGCAAAGAGACAATGGCACTGGTTGGAAAGTAGACATGTTGCAGCTCCCCACCGGGCTCATACAGCATGGCCCCCAGGGGCAAGGAAATAGGCTCCAGGTGGTCGGCAATACGCGCGAAATCCAGCGCTGGCAAAGCCGCAAGAAGTTGGTTGTGGCGCGGGTCAAGGTGCGGCGTCATCACGCACTTCAACACCGATGCCTCGGTAGCCGATGAGGCTGCAAGACCGGTTGAACATGGGCTCCCCGCTCACCCGAAATTGCTGGCGCCGGCCATTGGGGTGGGTGCGGCTGAACAAGAAATCGATAAAGGGCTGGCGCGCAGCGATTTTCTCCTGCAGCGCGGCGCGCTCGCTCTCATTCCAGCCGTCGATGGGTGCCCCCCCAGCCTCCCCCAGCAAGGTGTCCACCTGGATACCCAGCATGTCCAGCACCGGGCCAGAGACCTTGGTAAACGCCCCCAGTTCGTCCTGCTCCCAGTACCAGTCGGAGGCTAGCTCTGTCAGGCTGCGGTAGCGCGCCTCACTCTCCTGCAGTTCCTGTGTTCTGCGTTGCACAGCCAACTCTAGCGCCGTATTGAACTCAGCCAGTTGCCGGTAGAGCAGCCGCACCTCCAGCATGTTGTGAATGCGTGTTTTCACCTCCACCAGATCGAAGGGTTTGCTGATGAAATCCTTGGCACCCGCCTGCAAAGCACGCAACTTGTGGCCCGGCTGCGCCGTCAGCACGATCACCGGCAAGTAACTATTTTCGATGTTCGCTTTGAGCCCCTCCATCACCTGAAAGCCGTCCATGTCCGGCATCTGCAGATCCAGCAGGATCAGGTCGTACAGGTTGTCGCGGTGCAAACTGCACACCTCGTCGGGATTGGAGGTCGAACTCACGTGTTTGTATCCGGCGCTCTGAAGCAATTGCTCCAGCAACTCCACATTGGCTTGCTGGTCATCCACTATCAAAATACGGGCCGCAAAAATGTCGTCTGAACTGATCATGGTGTCTCTTCCTGTTTCTCTTTCTTATTAACTCCCCTGCGTGTCTTGGCTACTTTCAACGATATGTCCAGGATGTCCATGAACTCGTTGACCTTGATCGGTTTGGTGAGGTAGCGGAAAAAACCCGCCTCCAGCCCTCTCTCGATATCCCGTGGCATGGCATTGGCACTGAGCGCAATTACCAACATATGTGCCGTGGCGGCGTCATCCGCCAAAATCTTCATCGCCTTGATCCCATTCAAGCCCGGCAGGTTGATGTCCATCAGGATCACATCCGGCTGCGACGCACGCGCCATCGCAACGCCCTGCATGCCATCGGGCGCGCTGAGCAAACGGATATCGGGCCGCCGTGCCACCAACTCCTGCACCAGCAGCAGGTTGGCCGGGTTGTCCTCAACGTAAAGCAAGGTGTAAACATTCGCGTTGTCCGACTGCAGGGGAAGCGTGATGCTGTCCAGCGCAGTGCTATGGGCATCTACTAGCCGTTCACTGGTCAGATTCAGCTCGAACCAGAACACACTGCCTTCGCCCACCGTACTTTCCACGCCAATGCAGCCGCCCATCAACTCCACCAGGCGCTTGGTCATCACCAGGCCGATGCCAGTGCCTTCTTCGGCGCTGGTCTCTTGGCCCAGGCGGTTGAAGGGCTGGAACAGCTTGGTCAGTTGTTCGCCCGTTAACCCCTCTCCGGTGTCTTCAATACCGATACGAATCCGCTCTGCCGAGAGCGCGGTGCAGGTCAGCGTGACCCGGCCGCCGATGCGGTTGTACTTAATGGCGTTAGACAGCAGATTGATCACCACCTGCTTGACCCGGGTGCGGTCTGCACGCACACAATAGTGCGTGCTGAGCAGTGGAAAGTGCATCTGCACATTGCGCTTGGCCGCCTGTGGTTCACACATGGTCTCGCACTCTTGCAGCACCTCGCGCAGGGCCACCGACTCGGGCGACAGCGACAGGCGCCCTGATTCGATCAGCGCCAGGTCCAGGATTTCGTTGATCAGCTTGAGCAGGTACCAGCCCGCGTTGAGGATCTGGTCCAGGCTGCGTTTCTGCGACACCGTAGGCGGCGGCATGCCCGACTCAATCAACTGCGCAAAACCCAAAATCGCGCTCAGCGGCGTGCGCAGCTCATGGCTCATGCCCGATAAAAAATCCGACTTGGCCAGATTGGCCTGCTCCGCGGCCGCCATCGCCAGCTTGAGGTTGGCCTCCACCTGCTTGCGCACGGAGTTGTCGGTGGCAATCAGCAGGTAACCGATGATGTCCTCGTACTCATTACGCAGCGCGGTGATGGAGGCAATCGCCGGAAAACTGCTGCGGTCCTTGCAGATGTAGGTCAGCTCGTAGATGTCTTCGATGCCGCGCGAGGCCTTGAACGCCAGCGCCTCAAAACCCGGTGCAATGGTGGTGCCCAGCTCCGCGCTCAGCGCCTGCGCACGGGCAATCACTTCTAGGGGGTCCTGGATATCGCTGGGCTTGATCTTGTTGACCACCTCGGCCGCCAAGTAGCCGAGCTTGCGCTCCGCCCCCACGTTGAAGAGCTGGATGATGCCTTTCTCGTCGGTGGCAATGATGGAAAAATTGGCACTGGTGAGGATGGCGCTCTGCAAGGCCCCAGTCTTGAGCCAAGCCTGCTGCCGCAGCAACTCATGCGAGCTGCTGAGAGCGGAAGGGGCGCCGCTTGCGGTCGCCTGAAAGGGCTTGTCCAACATGAATACTTCCGGGGTTAGTCGCTATCGCCCGTTCGCGGCATCCGCTGCCGCACGACGAAGAGAGACTTCGGTGGCATGCGGTTTGGCGCACAGACAATGAGCGGACCTTATCCGTCCATCGCCGAAAAATATGTGCGTTACCGAACATAGCCGTTCAATGCGCCCCATCTATGGAGGCCTACAGCACTATCGCACCGAGCCAAATAGCTATCAAATTAATAGCTGCTTGCGCAATATCCACCTGGGCTATGTGCCGATTTCTCTAAAAATCACACCACATAACAAGTCTGGATCGCTTTCAGGCGCTGCGCGATGGCCCGGCGCAGGGCCACAGGTGCCAGCACCACCACATCGGGCGCCATGCGCAGCAGCTGGTAGCTGGCGTTGTCCAGGGTTTCTATCGGGATCCTGAGGCGCACGGTCTCGCCTGGTTGTGCGATTGGCGCCTGCGCCGCCACGGCCTTGGCTACCGCGCTGCTGAGCTGGCGCAGCTGCTTCACGCCCTGGGCTGTGGCCTGCACCACGGCATGGCCCTGGTACAGCTCGGCCTCGAAGCGTTGGATCGATTCGGTCCAATAGGCTGGCAGGTCAAACCGCTTGGGCCGCGTGCTGGCCTTGTCCAGCACCGTGGCGCCAAGGATGTTGGAGATGCGGTAGGTGCGCGGTTTGGCGTCGCTGGTGGCCACTAGGTACCAGACGCCCGCCTTCAAGACCAACCCCAACGGGTGCACAGTGCGTTGCACCTCGGCCTTCCAGCTGTCGTAGCGCAGGCTCAGCTGCCGCTCTTGCCACACGGCGGTGGCCACCGTGGCCAGGTGCGGCACCGGGTCGGCCTCGCGGTACCAGTCGGCCGGGTCCAGGTGAAAGCGGGCCTGCACACGCTGCGCATCGTCGCGCTGGTGCGCGGGCAGCGCACTCATGAGTTTGAGCTGTGCGTCCACCACCTGCTGGCCCAGGCCCAGCTCGGCCGCGGGGCCGGCCAGCCCACTCATGAACACCGCCTGCGACTCGGACGCCGTGAAGCCGGTGAGCGTGGTCTTCCACCCCTCCACCAACTGAAAGCCGCCGTTGCGCCCTTGCTCCGCATAAATGGGCACGCCCGCTGCGGTGAGCTGGTCCACATCGCGGTACAGCGTGCGCACGGAGACTTCCAGCAGCTGGGCCAACGCCTGCGCGCTCATGCGCCCGCGGGTTTGCAGAAGCATCTGGATAGTCAGGAGGCGGCTGGCACGCATATCGGCATGGTAGCCATAAAAGATGACATTCGATGGCAGCTATTACGACACACACTCGCTCCCATCTTCACAAATCAACAAGGAATCGAGATGGAACACCTCTGGCTTTATGCGGTTTTGGTAGCGGGCATCGTCGTGCTGCCCGGCATGGACATGGCCTTTGTGCTGGCCAGCACGCTGGTGGACGGCCGGCGTTCTGGCGCCGCGGCCGTGGCGGGCATTGTGCTGGGCGGCATGGTGCATGTGGCCATGGGCGCGCTGGGCGTGGGTTTGCTGTTGCAGCACTTGCCCATCGCATTTAACGCACTGCTGCTGGCCGGCAGCCTGTATGTGGCGTGGATGGGCTACAGCCTGCTGCGCAACACGCAAGCGCTGTCCGAAGTGCAGGACCAACCCTCGCGCCCTTTGCACAGCACCTTTCTGCGCGCCACCCTCACCTGCTTGATGAACCCCAAAGCCTACATCTTCATGCTGGCCGTGTTTCCGCAGTTCATTCGCCCGCAGCTGGGCAATATTGCCACCCAGTCCATCGCCCTGGGCGCTATCACCGCCGCGGCGCAGATCGCGGTGTACGGTGGCGTAGCGCTGGCCGCGGCACAGTTGCGCGTATGGCTGCGCGGCAGTTCGTCCAGCCAGACGGCGTTCAGCCATTGGCTGGGTGGGCTGCTGGTACTGACCGCGGTGTGGACGCTGTGGATGGGGTGGCGGGTGGCTTGAGTTCAGCCGCGCCGGGCGGCTTCAATCTTTGCGATGTCGATCTTGCCCATCTCCATCATCGCTTCGAACACGCGCTTGGCGGCTGCACGGTCCGGGCCCGCCATGGCATCGGTCAGGGCACGCGGTGTGATCTGCCACGACAAGCCCCATTGGTCTTTGCACCAACCGCATTGGCTTTCTTGCCCGCCGTTGCCCACGATGGCGTTCCACAGGCGGTCGGTTTCGACCTGGTCGTCCGTCGCCACCTGGAACGAAAAGGCCTCGGTGTGTTTGAACATCGGCCCGCCGTTGAGCCCGAGGCAGGGAATGCCCATCACGGTGAACTCCACCGTCAGCACTTGGCCCTGCTTGCCCATGGGGTAGTCGCCCGGTGCGTAGTGCGCCGCGCCCACCGCACTGTTGGGGAAGGTCTTGGCATAAAACTCCGCGGCCTCCACTGCGCCGCCGTCGTACCAGATACAAACCGTGTTCTTGGGGGTCATGGATGTTCTCCTGGGGTGAGCGTTGCCGTGAACACCACGTGTGTGGCCAGCGCGGTGTTTTCGTGCTGGATGCAGGTGTAGCCCAAAGCGGGCAAGTTGACACCCTCGAACAGCCGCTCCCCCGCGCCCAGCAACACTGGCGAGATGGCGATGTGCATTTCGTCAATCAGGCCCAGGCGCAAATACTGCTGGATGGTGTTCACCCCGCCGCCCACCCGCACGTCCTTGCCCCCGGCCGCCGCACGGGCGCGCTCCAGCGCGACCACGGGGCCTTCGGTGACAAAGTGGAAGGTCGTGCCACCCTCCATAACCAACGGCGGGCGCGCGTGGTTGGTCAGCACAAACACGGGCACGTGGTACACCGGGTTCTCCCCCCACCAGCCGCGCCAGCTTTCGTCCGGCCAGGGCCCGCGCACGGGGCCGAACATATTGCGCCCCAAAATCCAGGCACCCATGTTCTGGAAACCACGCTGGGCAAAGTCGTCGTCGATGCCCGTCGCTCCGCCCTCAGTGTTGCCAAACACCTTGGTCTGAAACGTGCGCGTGGACATCGCCCAGCCATGCAGCGAGGTGCCGCCCACGCCGAGCGGGTTGGCCAGGTCTTGGTCAGGGCCTGCACCGAAGCCGTCCAGAGAGATGGTGAAACTTTCTACGCGGAGTTTGGACATGGGGATTCCTGGCGTTGTTGGTCGCTTCACTCAATCGCAGTGCTCGATATCCGATTACTGTTGAATAGCTTCTGCATGCAGCTTCAACCCCAGCGCACCCATGACCTTCAGAATGGTATCGAAGCCCGGCGCACGATCACCCGACAGTGCTTTGTAGAGGCTCTCACGGGATAGCCCGGCATCACGTGCCACCTGCGACATGCCTTTGGCACGGGCAATATCGCCAAGTGCTTTGGCAATAAAAGTCGCATCCCCGTCGGCCTCTTCGATGCAAGCCTCAAGGTAAGCCGCCATTTCCTCCGGAGTTCGAAGATGCTCCGCCACGTCATAACGGGAAGTTGTTGTCTTTGTCATGCCTACTCCTTCATATTGCGCGCCAACCGCAACGCCGTTTTGATATCTGCGGCCTGGGACGACTTGTCACCACCAGCCAACAAAATCACAAGCTCTCGGTCTCGCTTGGTGAAATACACCCGATAACCGGGTCCAACATCAATACGCAACTCGGAAACACCCTCGCCAACAGACTTCACATCGCCGGGGTTCCCAGCCGCAAGCCGTTCGATTCTGACCAAGATGCGTGCTCGCCCTCGAAGATCATGAAGACCATCTATCCAAGCAGCATAGACATCGGTTTTTCGGATTTGGATCACAGACTAACTGTAGCCAACAGACTACAACCTGTCAAGGTGAGAACTACGGCTTGGGGCTGCTGCCATTGCCGGTGGGTACTGTTCACGCTTTTGGCAATACCGTGCTCAGCCATTCGCGTGTCAATCGCCCGTGGCGATCACGTATGCCTTGGTAAGCCGAAAAACGTGTGCTGGTATGTCTTCACCACCTAGTGGTGCAGAAGTAGGGCAAAAGCGTGAACCGAACACTTCATCAATGACAAGAGGGACGAAGCTCTCGTGCTCCACCTGAACTAATTTTCCGAGATGGCAACGTATATCAACCTCCAACACCAAGTCCGCACCAGCCATAAATGGTGCGCGACTCAATGCACCCAAAAACTGATCCTTCAGTTCCTCTGGCAGGCCAGCCACAAGCAAGGGAAGCTGCTCTCGCTTAAAGTCAAAACTTGCGCAATGTGATTCATCTACTAGCTCTGTATTGACCGAAGCTGTATAGAGATTCAGGTCAATTTTGGCAAACATACCGAGTCGAACTCCCACCATGATGACATCAGCCCCATCGACCAACCCTAAACGAGAAATCTTGAACCCAAAATCTGGTTTCAACTGCCTTAGCTCCGGCTGCAGCAAATACTTTGGTGCGAGATACCTCTCAATTTCCTCCCAATGCGATTCGAATTTTTTGAATGGCAAGTCCAGAAGCGGAATAAGACTGTCGGCGCTATAGACAACTAGATGTCGCCCATTGCACAACGCGAAATTTTTTGTCCGAATCTCAGGATGGATGGCATAGCTATACGCTTGTTGAACGTTGGCCGCCGACGCTACGCTTTCGATCGGGCTCTTTGCGTCCAACACAGCCACTGGACGACCTTTGTAGTTCAGCGTGTAGTCTGGAATGATCGTAACGGGATGTTGACGGGTACCAACATAGATAAACGGCTGGACCAGTGATCTACTCCGGGTAACGGTTTGATCCCCGGTAGGGTGATACCCCAATCTGCGAAGCATTGGAACAATGATGACTTCCCGAACCGAATCCTCTTTGAAGTTTGGGTCATTGAACAGCGCTTCATCAAAGTGATCAAACATTTCGTTTCCTTTGTATCGGAGATGTCTCATTCCGCATTTTCAGAGGATAGCTAAATTCCACTCAACCAGTTATTTCATTAATTTGCTACCAAATACATAGCTGCTCGCGCAATAACAAAGGGGGCCTCAGCCCCCTTTGTTATTCAATCGCCAGTGCGCCTTACTTGCGCAGCGCCTGCGTATCTTTGGCAAGCTGCGTGATCTTGTCCCACTCGCCCTTGACCATGGCATCAGCAGGCACGATCCAGGAGCCGCCCACGCAGACCACATTGGGCAGCGCCAGAAACTCGGGCGCATTTTGCAGCGTCACGCCGCCGGTGGGGCAGAACTTCACGTCGAAGAAGGGGCCGCTCCAGGCCTTGAGCATGGCGGGGCCGCCGGCTTGCATGGCGGGGAAGAACTTGAGCTGGGTGAAGCCGTCTTCCTGCGCCATCATGATTTCGCTGCCGGTGGCCACACCGGGCAACAGCGAGAGGCCCAGGTCGCGGCAGGCCTGGCCCACGGCGCTGGTGTAGCCGGGGCTCACGGCAAAGCGCGCGCCAGCGTTGGCAGCGGCTTGCGCATCGGCCTTGCTGCGCACGGTGCCGGCGCCGACCACGGCTTCGGGCACATCACGGGCAATGGCTTCCATACAGGCCAGGGCCTGGGGGGTGCGCAGTGTCACTTCGAGCATGCGCACGCCGCCGGCCACCAGGGCGCGGGCCATGGGCACGGCATGGGCCACATCGTTGAGCACGATCACAGGGATGACGGGGGCGTCCTGCATCACTTGCAGGGCGGTAAAGGCGGGAGCTTGAGACATATAAATTCCAGATCGACGTTATAGGTAGTGGGTTCAGAACCAAGTGCAGGCGCCTTCTTCGGCGGCCAGTGCATTGCGGCGGAAGTTGGCAAAAAGTTCGCGGCCCATGCCGATGCCGTTGGCAGCGCGCAGTTCTTCGGGCATGGTGTCCAGCGGGCGGGCGGCCCATTCGGCATCGCTCACCAGCACTTGCAGGGTTTCGGCATTCGCGTCCAGGCGGATGACGTCGCCATCGCGCACCTTGGCCAGCGGGCCACCGGCCGCCGCTTCGGGCGACACGTGGATGGCGGCAGGCACCTTGCCCGATGCGCCGCTCATGCGGCCGTCGGTCACCAGTGCCACGCGGAAACCCTTGCCTTGCAGCACGGCCAGCGGCGGGGTGAGCTTGTGCAGCTCGGGCATGCCATTGGCCTGCGGGCCCTGCCAGCGCACCACGCAGATCACGTCGTGGTTCAGCTCGTTGGCGCTAAAGGCCTTGTGCAGCGCGTCTTGTGAGTCGAACACACGGCACGGCGCTTCGATGATGTGGCGATCGTCCGGCACGGCGGAAACCTTGATCACGCTGCGGCCCAAGTTGCCCTTGAGCAGCTTCAAACCACCACTGGCGCTGAAAGGCGCGCTGGCAGGGCGTACCACGCCTTCGTCCTTGCTGACACCGGCGTCGGTCCATTGCAGGCTACCGTCGGTGGCGGCGGAGGGAATGGCGGTGAACTCGCGCAAGCCACCGCTGCGCACGGTCAGCACATCGGCGTGCATGAAGCCGGCGTCCAACAACTCGCGGATCACGTAGCCGGGGCCACCTGCGGCCTGAAACTGGTTCACGTCGGCGCTGCCGTTGGGGTACACGCGGGTCAACAACGGCACCACGTCCGACAGGGCCGAGAAATCATTCCAGTCGATGACGATACCGGCCGCGCGAGCCACAGCCACCCAGTGGATCAAATGGTTGGTGGAGCCACCGGTGGCCAGCAGGGCCACCATGGCGTTGACGATGCAGCGCTCGTCCACCACCTTGCCAATGGGCGCAAAGCGCTTGGCCTTGGTGATGCCCAGCACGGTGCGCACGGCTTCGCGGGTCAGCTCCTGGCGCACGCCGTCACCGGGGTTGATGAAGGCGGTGCCGGGCACATGCAGGCCCATGGCTTCGAGCAACATTTGGTTGCTGTTGGCCGTGCCGTAAAAAGTACAGGTGCCTTCGCCGTGGTAGGCGGCGCTTTCAGCGGCCAGCAGCTCGGGGCGGCCCACCAGGCCCTGGGCGGCTTTCTCGCGCACCTTGGCCTTTTCGTTGTTGGGCAGGCCCGAAGTCATGGGGCCGGCCGGCACAAACACCGTGGGCAAGTGACCAAAGTGCAGCGCGCCAATCAAGAGGCCCGGCACGATCTTGTCGCACACGCCCAGCATCAGCGCGCAGTCAAACACGTCGTGGCTCAGCGACACGGCGGTCGCCATGGCAATCGCGTCGCGGCTGAACAGGCTCAGCTCCATGCCCGGGGTGCCCTGGGTCACGCCATCACACATGGCGGGCACGCCGCCAGCCACTTGGGCGGTGGCGCCGTGCTTGCGGGCTTCCACTTTGACGAGGTCGGGGTAGTGCTGCAGCGGCGCGTGGGCCGAGAGCAGGTCGTTGTAGGCGTTGACGATGCCGATGTTGGCGCCCTTCTCTTCCACGATCTTGAGCTTGTCCAGCCCGGTGACGCGGGTCTTGTCGGCGTCGGGCATGGCGGCAAAGGCGTGGGCTACGTTGGCGCAGCCCATGCGGTCAGCGCCGGGCTTGCGGTTGGCGGCCAGCTCCAGCTGAGCCAAGTAGGCAGCGCGGGTGACCACACTGCGCTCGCGGATGCGGCGGGTAACGGCCTCGACAACAGGATGCAAGGCGGTAGGGAATGGGGTGGTGTCTGGCATGGTGCTCTTGTAACTAAATTACAGGTTCTGATAGTAACTGGGAAACACCGGCTTGTGTGCAGGCGGAGTTACCAGGCGGGTACGAACTGGCCCCCACGCTCCGCCGCTGCGCGGGTCGCTGCCCCCCAAGGGGGCGCATTTCGCCTTGGGGCGGCCCGGCGGCGAAATCCTAGCGCCTTTTCTCCCAAGCGGCGCGGGCCCGTTCCAGATCGTCCACGGTGTCAATGTCGAGCACACAGCCCGCGTCATTCACTACTATTTTGATAGCTTCTCGCGCAGACACCACGGGGGCTGCGCCCTGATTTCCCTTTAAATCCGCGAGTGCGTCACCACAGCCGACCGCAAAGCGCACCGGGTGGCCGCGCTGCCCCTCGAACCACGGCACCAGCACGTCCCCATCCAGCGGGGCGCGGGCGATGGTAACCAGGGTGTTCGGCTGCACCAGTGGCAGATCCGCCGGCAGCACCATCCAGCCGCCCGCCGCTCCGCGTGTGGCGCGCACCGCGGCGGCAATGCTGTCGCCCATGCCGGGGTGGCCCGCGTCTTCCAGGTGCCAACGCAGGCCACTGGCCTGCACCGCGTCCAGCGTGCGCTGCAGCACCGTGGCACCGCATAGGTCGGCCTGCAGTTTGTGGGTAGTGCCACCGGATGCCAAAAAACGCTCGCCCCGGCCGGAGGCCAGCACCAGCACCACGGGCAGGTGGTCGGCATCGGGTAACAGCTGGGGGGTGGGCAACGACATCGCGGCATGGTAGCTGACCTGCGGCAAGCACCGGGTATGGCGCGCTGCCTATACTGGCCGCATGACCTCTATCGCCGACCTTCGCAAAAGTTACGAACGCGCCGAGCTGGACGAAAAAGCCTCGCGCGCCGATCCCCTGCAACAGTTTGACCAGTGGCTGAAAGAAGCCATTGCCGGCGAGGTGCCCGAGCCCAACGCCATGACCCTGGCCACCGTGGGCAGCGACCTGCGACCCAGCACCCGCGTGGTGCTCATCAAGGGCTATGACGCGCAAGGCATCGTCTGGTACACCAACTACGACAGCCGCAAGGGCCACGAGCTGGCTGGCAACCCCTATGCCGCCCTGCAGTTCCACTGGGTGGAGTTGGAGCGGGTGGTGCGCATTGAGGGCCTGGTGGAGAAAGTCAGTGCTGAAGAAAGTGATGCCTACTTTCATAGCCGGCCCTTGGATTCCCGCATTGGGGCCTGGGCTTCGCCGCAGAGCGAGGTGATACCGGGGCGTGGTGTGCTGGTGACCAACGCGGCCAAATACGCCGCGCAGTTTTTGCTGCAACCGCCACGTCCGCCGCATTGGGGGGGGTACCGGTTGAAGCCGGACAACTGGCAGTTTTGGCAAGGGCGCAGGAGCCGGTTGCATGACCGGTTGCGGTATACGCTGGAAGCGGATGGCAATTGGAAGCGGGACCGGTTGGCGCCTTAGTTTTTTCTATTTTTTTGGGTGCGCCTGCACCGCTTTTTTTAACACCCACTCCCCCAGCCCCTCGCCCCGTCGGCGAGGGGAGCCTTTAACAGCCATATTTTGTTGTCGTGCGCCGGCTATGGGCTAATGGGGGCAGGTTGCCACTATTAGTTCACTCCACGGCCCTGGGCTGCGGTTGTAGGACTTCGGAGGGATTTGTTTACCAACGCTGGCGGCTACGCACGCCAGTGGCGGTGCACCGACCCATGTGAAACCCTACAACCGTTCGCACTGGCCGTGGCGTACCCACCCGTTTGCAACGTTTCCGCTGTAGCACCGTAGCCAGAGTGAAGCCATCAAATCGGCTGTTCAAAAGGCTCCCCTCGCCGACGGGGCGAGGGGTTGGGGGAGTGGGTGTTAAAAAAGCGGTCCAGCCGAGCCAAAAGCCTAGGCAATCAAAGGCACCAACGTCATCACCAACGTCACGCTAACCAACGCCACCAAGGTAGAGACGGCCACACTAGCCGTCACCAAGTCCTCCGCCTTCTGGTACCGCTGCGAGAACAAAAACACGTTGGCGCCAATCGGCAGCGAAGCCGCCACCACCAACACCGTGAGCGACATGCCGCGCAGGCCGCACACATAACCCACCAAAGCCATCAACGCGGGGTGCAGCAAGGTTTTCACAGAAGAAATGGCCAAGGCGCCCTTGAGGTTGCGGCCAATGGCGGCGTTGGACAAGGTCACCCCTACCAATACCAGCGCCACAGGGCCAAAGGCATTGCCCAGCAACAGCAGGGGGCGGTCCACCACATCGGGCAGGCCCCAGCCGGTTTGGGCGTACAGCAGGCCGGCGATGATAGGCATGGGCACCGGGTGCACCACCGCGTTGCGCACGGCCAGGCCGATGGACTTGAGCGGGTGGCGCGGCGGGCCATCGGCTTGTGCGCTTTGCTCGCGTGCGCTCAGCAGCTCCAACACCACCGTGGCAAAAGTCAGCAGCACCAGCGCGTGCAAAGAGATAAGCGTGAACAACAGCACCAGGGCGTCTTTGCCATAGGCCAGCCCGACCAGCGGGATGCCGATCATCACGGTGTTGCTGAAGGTGCCCGACAGCGCGATAACCGCCGCGCGGCTGCTGGCGCCCTGCACCAGCAGCATGGCGGTAAACAAAGCTGCGGCCACCGCAAAGTAGAGCGAGACGGGCTGGAAGTCCAGGTCTTGCACATGCACACTGCTCATGGTGCGAAACAGCAGCGCCTGCGTGAGCACTAGGAAGACGAGGTTGGACAAATCGCGCACCGCCTCCTGGCGGATCAGCTTGGCCTTGCCGGTGATGAGGCCCACCACAATCAGCAGGACCACCGGCAACAGGGAGGAGACGACCGGGTGGTCGAGGGACAACAAACCGCGCGCCCTTTACTTGACGGCCACGGCGTCGGTGATGCGGTAATACAGACCGTAGGGATCGTCGGCGAGCACGGCAAACTGGCCTTCCACCACCACCACTTCCAGCGAATATTTGACCGGGGTTTTGGTCTTCACCTCCACCATGCTCTCAGGCCCGCCGGGTACACAGAACGAACAGGTCAGTGGCACCGAACTGAGCAAAAAGTGTTTTTGTTTTTCACCCGGCTCCAACGGCATCATGAAACCCTGGATGCGCTGGGTCTTCTTGTTAAGCGCCTGCACATCGGTCGGAAAGACGGGCAGCAGGCGGTTCTTCTCGGTCTTGGTTTTGACGGTGGTGAGCACCGACCAGGGCAGCACATCAGCCCGCTCCTTGATGGGGGCAAACGGGCTGTTGGGGTTGTGCACGCCGGCGCCGCTGCCAGGCGGCACACCCGGCATGGGGGAACTGAGCTGGGCCTGGGCGGCGCCCATGGCAAGGCACAGAACGAGGGGCAGGACGGCAAAAGTGCGAGCGAACAGTGTCATGGGAACCTCCAACCGGCTTATCTTAAATCGCCGCCTCGGCGGCGACAGGCGCAGGGGCTTTGCAGCGCTCAGTGTTCGTGTTTCATGCCGCAGAACTTGCCAATCGCCAGGCCTTTGCAGGCAGCTTGTAATTCCTTGTTGCAGACGGCTTCGCCCTTGCCGGACTCGCGGCATTGGGCGGCGGCGGTGTGAGCGGCGGCCATGGCGCGGTGTTTGGCGATGTCTTCTTTGGTTTCCTTATCACTCTCGGCTGCTATGGAAAACGTAGCTGCTTGCGCAAGCAGGACGAGGGCTAGAAGTGCTTTTTTCATATATTTCCTAAAGGTTGGAAGGGTTGCAGAAAGAAAACCAATTCAGCGCGCTTGCAGCAGTTCGAGCACGCTCACGCGGTAAGCCGCAAAGGTGGGTAACAACGCCGACAGCAAAGACACACCCAACGCCAGCGCGGGCACCAGCCACAGCGCCACAGGCCAGACCAGGCCGCCGATGAGCAAGGAGTTGTCCAGCGCCAGCAGCCAGGCCAGCAGCGCCGCAAAGCCCTGCCCCAGCAGCAGGCCCAGCACGGCGGCCAGCAGCCCCAGCCACAGTGCCTCGCTCAGCAGCAAGGCGGCCACCCGGCGCGGCGGTGCGCCCAGCATGCGCAACAGCGCCAAATCCGCCCGGCGCTCACGCACCGCGCTCCACAGCGCGATGAACACGCTCAGGCCCGCGGTCAGCAGCAGCACACCGGCAAAGGCGCGCAGCACATCGGTGCCCAGCCCCAGCATGTGCAGCAGGCGGCTCACCTCCAGCGCGGGGGCGGCGGCCTGCATCTCGGTGCTGGTGTTCACGTAGCGCGGAAAACTCAACGCGGCCATGGGGGTCTTGTATTTGACGAGCGCCATGGTGATTTCGCGCTCTTCTTCCATCACCTGGCGGTCTTCTTCGCTGTCATCGGGGGAGGCCGTGTAGTCCTCGTGCACCTTCCAGACCGAGGCCGTGTCGGTCAGGATGAGCCGGTCCAGCACGCTGCCGCTGGGCGCCAGAATGCCGACCACGGTGTAGGGGCTGTCGCCATGGGTGTGGCCACCTGCGCCCAGGCCATGCGAGCCCACAAAGGTCTGCCCCAAAGCGAGGCCCAGCTTGCGCGCCGTGGTGGCGCCCAGCACCACTTGCATGGGTGCGTCCCATACACGGCCCTGCGCGAGCTTGGCCTCGTAGTGGTCGACATAGGCCAGCGAGGTACCCACGATGCGGTAGCCCGCAAAGTTATCGCCCAGGCTGATCGGGATGATGCGTTCCACCAGCGGGTTCTTGGCTAGCTCTTTCACGGCCTTGAGCGGTACGTTACCGGGCGGCACGTCGATGTGCAGCACACCCGAAAGGATGAGCTGCATGGGGCTGCCCTTGGCGCCCACCACCACGTCGATGCCGGCCAAGTCGCGGTCAAACGCCTTGGACAGTTGTGCGCCCACCAGCACCAGAAACGTGATGGAGGCCAGCCCCAGGCTTAACAAAAGCAGGTTGAGCACCGCACCCAGGGGGCGCGACCACAGGTAGCGCCAGGCCAACAGCAGCGTCTTCATGCAACTTGCTCTTCTTTTGATAGCTGCTTGCGCAATAACGGTAAGCGCTGGAAGCCGATTTGACCCTCAACCCCGGGTGGAATGAGCACCGCCACCCGCGCATCGTGCGTGGCAATCACCAGCGTGGCGCCGTGGGTGCTGGCCGTAGCCAGCAGCAGCGCCACCGCGTCGGCCGCGGCCTCGTCGTCCAGGCTGGCGGTGGGCTCATCGGCCAGCAGCACACGCGGCTGCAGCAGCACGGCGCGCGCCAGTGCCACACGCTGCGCCTGCCCGCCAGACAGCTGCGCGGGCTTGCGTGCCGCCAGTTCGGCCACACCCAGCGCCTGCAGCGTGGTGCGGATGGCGCCTGCGTCTTCGGGCTGGCCGGCCGCCCACTGCGCCATGGCCAGGTTCTGCTGCACAGTGAGTGCCGCACTGAGGTGCAATTTTTGAGGGAGAAAGCCAATAGCCCTCGCTCGCCATGCATCAGCAGCTACGGATTTAAGCGCATGCAACGGCTGCCCGGCCACTTCGACGGTGCCGGCCGTGGGCGCCACCAGCCCGGCGACGAGCGCCAGCCAGGTTGATTTGCCGCAGCCAGACGGACCACTGAGCAGCAGCACCGCGCCCTGCGCCACGTCCACATCAGGGAACTGCAATGCGGCATCCGCGCCGGGGTACCGGTAGGCCAGCCCCTGCGTGCGGATCATGCGGCGGGCCCTGCTGCCACCTCAGGCGCCACAACGCCAGTGGCGCAGTCCACACACACACCACGCACCGCAAAGTCCATGCTCATGCCTTGGTAACCCAGCGCCTTGAGCGCTTCCAGCGCGGTCTGGGCAGCTTTTTCCAGGTCGTTGGCATTGGCCTTGAGCGCGCCGGCCAGCGGGCTGTCGCGGTGGCAGCTCTGGCATTCGAAATGGGGGATGGCGTGCACGCTGGTCGGCATGGCTTGGTAACGGCGCACGCGCTGGCTGTCCACGCGGCACAGCAGCAGGCCCACTTGGGTGAGCCGGTCGATCAGGCGGTAGAGCGTCACGCGGTCCAGTGCGGCGTCCGTGTCATCGGCCAACGCGGCCTGCAGCTGGGCGTGGGTGTAGCTGGTGTCCGGGTGGGCCAGCAGCCAGCCCAGCACCTGGCGTGCAGCCGCCGTGCGGCGCAGTCCGTGGGCGGACAGCAGCGCGTCAATCGGGTCTGTGGACGGGGGCAAGGGGGCCATACATCGCCTTTTAAAAATGCAATTGTGTTGCATTAAATGCAAATACGCAACCAAGTTGCGTTATATTCGCACTCCATTTACTGCAATCAAGTTGCATTATTACCGATGAAACGCGCTCCTCTTTCCCCCTTTACACAGGCTTTGCGCAGCAGCGTGCTGGCCTGGCCCGCCTGGCTGCGTGCCCTGGCCGTCACCCCGCTGCTGGCTCTGCTGTGGCTGGGCGTGCTCTGGGCCAGCGTGGAGGCCATCCCGCTATGAATACCGCCGCCCCAGCAGCGATCACGCTGCACAACCTGACCGTGAGTTACCGCCAGCACCCCGCACTGCACCATGTGAGCGGCCACTTTGTGCAGGGCTCGCTCACCGCCGTTATCGGGCCCAACGGCGCGGGCAAAAGCACGCTGCTCAAAAGCCTGGCCGGGCTGCTGCCGCTGGAGCCGCACAGCCGGGTGGAACGCGCCCCCGGCCTGCGCCTGGCCTACCTGCCGCAGCAGAGCGAACTGGACCGCAGCTTTCCGCTGGACGTGCGCGACTGCGTGCTTATGGGCCTGTGGGCGCACACGGGCGCCTGGGGCCGCTGCACACCGGCAATGCAGGCGCGTGTGGACGCGGCGCTGCAGGCCGTGGGACTGCAGGGGTTTGAGCGCCGCCCCGTGGGCACGCTCTCCAGCGGGCAACTGCAGCGCACGTTGTTTGCGCGCCTGCTGGTGCAGGACGCACAACTGATCCTGCTGGACGAACCGTTCAACGCCGTGGACAGCCAAACCACCGCCGGCCTCTTGGCGCTGGTGCAGCAGTGGCAGCGTCAGGGCCGCACCGTGGTGGCCGTGCTGCATGACAACGCACAGGTGCAGACGCACTTTCCGCAGACCCTGCTGCTGGCGCGCGAATGTATCGCCTGGGGTGCGACTGCCGACGTGTTGACCGACACCCATCTATCCCATTCCCGCCGCATGGCCGAAGCCTGGGACGAAACCGCCGCCCTCTGCGATGTGGACGGTGCCTTCAACGGGCAAGACTTCGACACCCTGCTAGCCCAGCGCCTGGCCGCCACTACCTAAGGCCACCATGGACATCTTGCTGGGCCCGGTGTGGGACACCCTCTTCTCCCCGTTTGCCGAATTTGCTTTCATGCGCCGCGCACTCGTCGCCACGCTGGCGCTATCGCTTAGCGCGGCGCCGCTGGGCGTTTTCCTCACACTGCGGCGCATGAGCCTGCTGGGGGACGCGCTGAGTCACGCGGTGCTCCCGGGTGTGGCCGTGGGTTTTATGGTCAGTGGCCTCTCACTCACGGCCATGGCGCTGGGCGGCGTGGTGGCCGGCCTGCTGGTGGCGGCCGTGGCGGGTGCGGTCACGCGTTTCACCACCCTCAAGGAAGACGCGAGCCTGGCCGCCATTTACCTTGTCGCGCTGGCGCTGGGCGTGACGCTGATTGCGCGCCACGGCACGCAGCTGGACCTGCTGCATATTTTGTTTGGCAGCGCGCTGGGCGTGGATACCGCAGGGCTCTACCTGGTGGCCAGTGTCGCCAGCGCCAGTGTGCTGGCCCTGGCGCTGATGTACCGCGGCCTGGTGCTGGAAACCTTTGACCCCGTGTTTCTGGGCGCGCACCGCCGTGGTGTGCCGGCCTGGGTGTGGCAACAGGGCTTCTTGATGCTGGTGGTGCTCAACCTCGTGGCGGGCTTCCAGACCCTGGGCACGCTGATGGCCGTGGGCCTGATGATGCTGCCCGCCGTGAGCGCGCGCCTGTGGCACGACACCCTGCCCGCGCAACTGCTCAATGCCAGCGCGCAGGCCGCTCTGGCCGGCGTGGCCGGGCTGCTGCTGTCCTACCACTTTGACACGCCCTCGGGCCCCACCATCATCGGTTGCGCCGGTGCGCTCTACGCCACCTCGCTGCTGCTGGCACCCGGCGGCTGGCTGCCACGCCACTGGGCCCGCCCGCACCGCGTGGCCTGAACCTCTGTCTTCCCCTCTTTCTTCACCCACCTCAGGAACTACTCCCATGCTGGACACCATCCCCAACCTTCCCCGCCGTTTTTTACTGGCCAGCGCCACCGCACTGGCGCTCTTGGGCAGCCAGGCCCATGCGGCTGACAAATTGCCCGTGGTCGCCAGCTTCAGCATCCTGGGCGACCTGGTACGCGTGGTGGGCGGCGATCGCGTGGCGGTGACCACGCTGGTCGGCCCCGACGAAGACGCCCACGTGTTCGCGCCCAAACCCGCCGACGCCAAGGCCCTGCTGGCCGCGAAGCTAGTAGTCACCAACGGCCTGGGCTTTGAGCCCTGGGCGGGCAAACTCATCAAGTCGGCAGGCTACAAAGGCAAAACCGTGGTGGCTACCCAGGGCGTAAGCGCCCGCCACATGGCCGAAGAAAAGGGCCACGTGGGCCATGCCCATGAGGAACTGGACCCCCACGCCTGGCAAAACCCGAACAATGTGGTGCTCTATGTGCGCAACATCGCGGCCGGCCTAAGCCAGGTGGACGCAGCCGGCGCCAGCACCTACCAGGCCAATGCCGAGGCCTATGTGCAGGAGCTGCAGGCGCTGGATGCTTGGGCCAAGGCGCAGATAACCAGCATCCCGCAGGCCAAACGCAAGGTCATCACTTCGCACGACGCCTTTGGCTACTTTGCGGCGCACTACGGTGTGCAGTTTCTGGCGCCGCAGGGCGTGAACACCGAAACCGAGCCCAGCGCCAAACAGGTGGCCCGGCTCATCCGGCAGATCCAGCGCGAAAAGATCCGCGCCGTGTTTGTGGAAAACATGGCCAACCCCCAACTCATCGCCCAGCTCAGCAAAGACGCCGGGGCCACCCTGGGCGCCAGCCTGTATGCCGACGCCCTCTCCCCTGCAGGCCAGCCCGGCGCCACCTACCTGCAGATGGTGCGCCACAACGTGACGCAGCTGGTCACTGGCATGCGACAAAACTGAACCCAATACGCTCACATTTTGATAGCTGTTTGCGCATACTCCACAAGGGCCAAGGCCATAAAACACCATGAAATTCACCCCACCGCGCCTCCCCAACAAACTCCCGCGTCGCCTGGTGCTGGCCACCCTCTTGTCCGCCGCCGGCGCATCCCTCACCTGGGCCGCACCACCTGACAGCAAGACACTCAGCATCGCAGGTCCGTGGGAAGTTCACAGCCTGGATCCGTCCAAAAACGGCTACATCTTCACCCGCCTGCAGGTGGCAGAAACGCTGGTCACCGTGGACAACCAGGGTGCGCTGGTGCCCGGCTTGGCATCGGGTTGGGAGGTGTCGGCCAACCAGCTGACTTGGCGCTTCAAGCTGCGCGCTGCAGCCCAATTTCACGATGGCAAGGCGGTCACCGCCGCTGATGTGGTGTCTGCCCTGGAGCGCGCCCGCAAGAACCCCGGCGTGATGAACAGCATGCCCTTGCAAAAGATCAGTGCCGACAAAGACGTGGTGGTGTTCGAGCTGAGCCGCCCCTTCACGCCGCTGCCTGCTTTTCTGGTGAACTACAGCACCCAGATTTTGGCCCCCAGCGCCTATGGTGCCGACGGCAGCGTGAAGGCGGTGGTGGGCACGGGACCGTACAAAGTGACCCTGGCCCAGCCGCCCCAAAAGGTGGAGACCGCGCGCTTTGAAGGCTGGGCGGGCAGCAAGCCCGCGATTGAGAGGGTGTCCTACCTGGCGGTGGGCCGGGGCGAGACACGCAACCTCATGGCCACCAGCGGCCAAGCGGACGTGGTGTTCACCCACGACCCTGCCAACTTTGGCCGCCTGCGGGCCAGCAAAATGCTCACACTGCAAACCCAGCCCATCCCGCGCACCATCTACATCAAGGTGAATGCCGGGCACCCCGCCCTCAAAGACGTGGCCACACGACGCGCCATCAGCCTGGCACTGGACCGCGTGGGCATGGCCAGCGCCATCCTGCATGAGCCCAAGGCAGCGGCGACCCAGCTGTTCCCCGCCAGCATGGCAGAGTGGCATGTGCCCGGCCTGCAAGCACTGACGCGTGACCTGGGTACCGCCCGCGCACTGCTCCAATCCGCCGGCTGGACGCCGGGGCCCGACGGCATCCTGCGCCGCGAGGGCAAGCCCTTCAAGGTCACGCTGCGCACCTACCCGGACCGGCCCGAACTACCCGTGCTGGCCGCCGCCATCCAGGCGCAGCTGCGCGAGGTGGGCATTGACATGGCAGTGGCCATTGCCAACTCCAGCGAAGTCCCGGCGGGCCACAAAGACGGCACCTTGGAGCTGGCCCTGGTGGCGCGCAATTACTCCCTGGTGCCCGACCCGGTGGGCACATTGCTGGAAGACTTTGGCCCCAGCGGCGGTGACTGGGGCGCCATGGGCTGGACCAGCGCCAGCCTGCGCGATGCCATCAGCGCGCTGAGCAGCACCAACGACAGCCAGCGCCGCTCGCGCCAACGCGGCGCCATTGCCACGGTCATCCAGGCCGACCTGCCGGTGATTCCGGTGGCCTGGTACCAGCACTCGGCCACCAGCAACCACCGGGTCACCCACGTGAGCTTTGACCCGCTGGAGATCTCCTACCGCATCATGCAGATGCAATGGGCCCGATGATGCGGGCGCTGGGTGTATCTCTCTTGCGCGGTGTGGCGCGGCTAGTCCTGCGGGCAGCCGCTGTGGGTGGCATCGTCGGCGTGGTCTCGTTCCTGCTGATGCGCGCCCTGCCGGGCGACGCAGCCTACCGCATTGCGGCCGGGCGCTACGGCTACGACATGGTCAACAGCGCCGCCGCAGAAGCGGTGCGCCAGGAGCTGGGGCTGGACCGCCCCTGGTGGGTGCAACTGGGCACGTGGATGGCCGACCTGCTGCAGGGCCGGCTGGGCCACTCGCTGGTCACCGGCGACCCGGTGCTGAGCGAGCTGGCCCACCAGTGGGGCCATACGCTGCTGCTGGCGCTGGCCGCCTGGGCACTTGCGCTGGTGCTGGGCCTGGTAGGCGGCAGCCTGGTGGCACTGGCCCGCAAAACCTGGCTGGACCAAACGTCAAGCACCCTGGGCCTGGCTCTCAAGGCCACGCCCACGTTTGTCGTGGGCCTGGTGCTGGCCATTGTGCTGGCCGAGCGGGCCCGCTGGCTGCCTGCCGCGGGCCATGGCGGGCCTGAACATCTGGTACTACCGGGTCTGGCCCTGGCGCTGGGTCTGGCCGCCGGTTTGGGCCTGGTCACCCTGCACAGCATGCGCCAGGTGCTGGCATCACCCTCGGTGGCGTTTGCGCAGACCAAAGGCTTGCCGCAAGCCGCCGTGGTGTGGCGCCACGTGCTGCGCAACACCGCCGTGCCCGTGGTGGCCTACGCCGGTACCCAACTGGTGCTGCTGATGGAAGGCGTGGTGGTGGTGGAGAGTTTTTTTGCCTGGCCCGGCATCGGCCACGCGCTGATTCACGCACTGGTTGCGCGTGACATCCCCATGGTGCAGGGCACGGCACTGTGCATGGGCTGGATGTTTGTGCTGCTCAACAGCGCCGTGGACGGCCTGTGCTGGCTGCTCGATCCACGCCTGCAACACCAGGAGGCTTCATGAACCATAACAAGACACTGCAACCAAGCACCCACTATCGCCTGGGGTGGTTCACCCTGCTGGCCTTGATAACGTATGCATGGCTGGCACCGCTGGCCATGCCTGATCCGTACCTGCAAGACCTGTCGGCCACGCTACAACCACCATCACATCAGCACTGGCTGGGCACCGATGCGCTGGGGCGCAGCGTGCTGGCGCGCCTGGCAGAGGGTGTCCGCGTGTCGCTGTCTTTGGCCCTGGGCTCGGCCCTGATGTCGGCCGTGTTGGGGGCCAGCCTGGGCGTGCTGGCCGCCTGGCGCAAGGGTTGGCTCGCGCGTGCGCTGCAAAGCCTGGCCGATGCGGTGATGGCCATGCCCGGCCTGCTGTGGGTGCTGCTGCTGTCTGCCCTGGCACCGGGTGAAAAGTGGCCGCTCTACCTGGGCCTGGTGCTCACTGCCTGGGTGGAGTTTTACCGCACCACGCGTGCATCAGTCGGTGCGCTGCTGGTCGGGCCGCAGGTGCAGTCCAGCCGGCTGCTGGGCTTTGGCCCGGCTTACATTGCGCGATACCACCTGTGGCCTGCCGTGCGGTCTACCTGGCTCTCGCTGCTGGCCTTTGCCGTGTGCAACGGCGTGCTGGCCGTGGCCGCCATGGGTTTTGTCGGCATTGGCTTGCGCCCGCCCGGCGCCGAACTGGGCGTGCTGATGACCGAGGCGCTGCCACATTCCGACGATGCGCCCTGGCTACTGGCCACCCCGGTGCTGGCGCTGCTGGCCTGTGTGCTGGCGCTGCAAGCCGTCACCCGCCCACGCCCCCCACAACCTTGATGAAAGTATGCAGATGACACTCGCTCTAGAGATCAACAACCTGCACGTGACAGCCCCTGGCCAGCCGTCTGACGCAGGCATTGTGCGCGGCGTGAGCCTGGCGTTGGCAGCGGGGCAACGACTCACGATTTTGGGTGAATCCGGCTCGGGCAAGTCGATCCTGGCCCAGGCCATCATGGGCACCCTGCCCACAGGCATGCAGACCCGCGGTCAAGTCGCGGTGTGGGGCCAGCCTGTGGTGGGCCCCGATGCAGCAGCCAAGGCACAGCCCCCTCTGTGGGGTCGCCAGTTGGCCATGTTGCCCCAAGAGCCCTGGCTGGCGCTGAACCCCACCATGCGCACCCACACGCAAGTCGCCGAGGTAGCGCATTTTGTGAAAGACCAAACCTGGCCCACAGCACGCCAAACTGCAGACCAGGCCCTGGCCCAATTGCAGTTGCAGCACGCGGCCCGCAAATACCCGCACCAGGTGTCGGGCGGCATGGCACAACGGGTCTCGTTTGCCGCCACCTGCGCAGCAGGGGCGCAACTGCTGATTGCCGATGAACCTACCAAGGGGCTGGACGCGGCGCTGCGTGACCAGGTCGCCGATCTGCTGGCCGCCCACGTGCCCACAGAAGATGCCACCCACACCGCCCTGATCACCATCACCCACGATGTGGCACTAGCCCACCGCCTGGGCGGCACGGTGGCCATCATGCTCGACGGCCAGGTGATCGAACACGGCCCAGCGTCTGAGGTGCTGGTGCGCCCGCAACATGCCTACAGCCAGGCGCTGGTGCAGGCCGATCCGGCCCACTGGCAGGGCCTGCTCCAGCCCGTGGCAGCAGCGGCCGCCCCCGTGGTGCTGGCGCAAGGCCTGGCCAAGTCGTTCGGGGCCGAGCGCCTTTTCTCCAACGTGGACCTGTCCATCGCCCAGGGCGAAATCGTGGCCGTGACTGGCCCCAGCGGCTGCGGCAAAACCACGCTGGGCCACATCTTGCTGGGCGTGGCCCAGCCCGACGCGGGCGTGGTGAGCCGACCACCAGGCACTCCGCCCCATGCTTTTCAAAAGCTGTACCAGGACCCACCCGCCGCGTTTGCCCCCAGCCGCACGCTGCGCCAGTGCCTGCATGACCTCATCACGCGGCACCGGCGCAGTTGGGCCGACGCCACCGAGTTGATGCGTGAACTGAAACTGGGCCCCGAGCTGCTGGAGCGCCTGCCCGACCAGGTGTCGGGCGGCGAACTGCAGCGCTTTGCGTTGCTGCGGGTGCTGCTGCTCCAGCCCCGCTTCATCTTTGCGGACGAGCCCACCTCACGGCTAGACCCCCTCATCCAGAAAACCACCATGGCGCTGCTGTGCGCCAGCGCTGCGGCGCACCGCTTTGGCGTCATTCTGGTCACACACGATGCGGCGGTGGCGGCCCACGCAGCGCACCGGGCTGAACACATCCGGTTTGGCGCGCAGTCCCCGGCGATAGCCGCCGCATGAACGCAACTGCGTTGCCAACATTCACAACTAGAATGCGCCCGTTGGTGCTCGCGGCGTGGTTCACAGGCCGCAGTTCAACGGGAAGCAGGAGGACTGCGGGGCCCACGCCCCGACGCCCCACCTGCGCTGCCCCCGCAACGGTCAATTGGATGAAGAAAGCCTGGCTTTCTTCACCCCCCATCACTCAGCCACTGGGCGCTCTGAACAGGCACCTGGGAAGGCGATGGAGGGTTGCCATCAGCCCGGATACCGGCCAACACGGTGACGGTGTGCCTAGCACGCCGTCGTGACGCTCAACCGCTGGCGGGGATGCCGGTGCGAGTTTTTGTTCAGGAATTTTTCCATGCCATTTGCACCTGGCCGCTTGGCCCCACCGCGCACGCCACTTCGCCCGGCTTAGCCATGCCCACCCTCGCCGGTATGTCACTGCAGGTGTGCGACGCAAGCTTTCGCACGCCCCAAGGCAGCGCGTTAATCCAGCCTCTGAGCTTCTCGGTGGCGCAGGGTCAGCGCCTCGCCATCGTCGGCCCAAACGGGGCCGGCAAATCTACCCTGCTGCGCATGCTGGGCGGCCTCCTGGCGCCCACGACCGGCCATGTGCTGCTGGACGGCGAGCCGCTGCAGCACATGGCCCCTGTGGTCCGAGCGCGCACGCTGGCCATCCTCGGGCAAGCCGACCACGCCGACGTGCGCCTGCGGGTGCAGGACTACGTGGCGCTGGGCTGCCTGCCGCACCGGCAAACGCAGAGCCCGGCCCAGCTGCGGAGAGTCGTCGCCGATGCGCTGGCGCTGTGCAACCTGACCGCCCTGGCAACACGCGCCATGGGCAGCCTGTCCGGCGGCGAGCGCCAGCGTGCCCACCTAGCCCGCGCTTTGGCCCAGCAACCCCGCCTGCTCTTGCTGGATGAGCCGACCAACCACCTGGACCCGCGCGCCACGCTGGATTTGCTGCGCATGGTTAAAGACCTGGGCATTACCGTGGTGGCGGTGCTGCATGACCTGCCACTGGTGCCGCCCTGGGCCGACCAGGTGCTGGTACTGAAAGCTGGCGCCCTGGTCCGCTGTGACACCCCCACGCTGGCACTCAACCCTGTCACGGTGCACCAGGTGTTTGCCATGCATTCCTACTACCTGCCCCACCCCGGTACGGCGCAACCCATGCTGGTGCTGGACGCACATCCGCCCGACGCGCCTGCAGGCAGCCCGCCCCACCACCGCACCAGTTTTTTCAACCACTACGAGGAACCCACGCCATGAAACATATTGTCAGCACCCTGGCCTTGTCGCTCGCATCGACGTTGTGCGCCGCGCAAACCTTCCCCGTTACCGTGGACAGCTGCGGGACGCCACTGACCTTCGCCGCACCGCCCAAGCGGGCGGTGATCCACGACCTGAACATGACCGAAATGGCGCTGGCCCTGCAGCTCAACACGCGTATGGTGGGCGTGACCGGCATCACCGGCTGGTACAAGACCGGCCCCGAATTCAAGACGGCCCTGGGCAACATTCCCGAGCTCGCGCCCAAGAACCCCAATCTGGAAAACATCCTGGCCGCCAACCCCGATTTCTTCTTTGCCGGCTGGAACTACGGCATGAAGGTGGGCGGCGAAGTGACCCCCACCACGCTGGCCAAGTACGGCATCCAAACGCTGGTGCTGTCCGAGAGTTGCGTGCATGTGAACAAGCAGCGCCCGGCGGCCAGCATGGACTTGCTCTACACCGACTTCGTCAAGCTCGGCACCATTTTTGGCAAAGAAGCCCAGGCCAAAACCCAGGTGGCGCAGTGGAAGTCGCGTCTAGCCAAACTCACACCCGCAGCCGGCAGCAAGGACACCCGCGTATTCCTCTACGACTCGGGCGACGACAAACCGTTCACGGCCGGCAAGTACGCGATTCCCACCGCCATGATCGACGCTGCCGGCGGCCGCAACATCATGGCCGACATGGAGACCAGCTGGGGCACCACCTCGTGGGAAACCGTGGCGGCGCGCAACCCGCAGTTTTTGGTGATGCTGGACTACCAGGATGGCAACGGTGTGAGCCGGCTACTGCAGTTCCTCAAGAACCACCCGGCCATGAAAGAAACCGACGCGGTGAAGAACGCGCGTTATGTGGCCCTGCGCTATGCCGAGTTGACACCCGGCCCCGCCAATATTGAAGCGATCGAGAAGATTGCCAAGTCCATGGCCACCAAAGCCAAGTGATGTCGCAACGCGCCTTTATTAGTAGCCTGGCGGCGGGCTTGCTCCTGCTACTGGTCTTCGCTCTGGCCTCCATTGCCAAAGGCAGTACGCCGCTGCCGCTGGCCGAGGTGCTCAGTGCACTGGCCGGGCCCTGGGCGCCGGCGCTGGGTTTGCCCGAGGTGGGCACCACCCTGCAGCGCATCGTGCTGGACCTGCGCATTCCGCGCGTGCTGCTGGCGCTGCTGGTGGGCGCGGGCCTGGCGGTGGTGGGCGTGTTACTGCAAACCGTCACGCGCAACGATCTGGCGGACCCGTTTTTGTTTGGCTTATCGTCCGGCGCCAGCGCCGGTGCGGTGGCCGTCATCACCGCCACCGGAGAGTGGCTGGGCATCTGGACCCTGCCACTGGCGGCACTGGTGGGCGGGCTGGTGTCGGCCGCCACGGTGCTGACCATTGTGAAGAGGAGCGAGTCCAGCGGGCCTGAAAAACTCATTCTGGCGGGGCTTGCCACTTCTTTCCTGTTTGGCGCTATCACCCATTACCTGGTGTTCGCAGGTGACCAGCGGGCCGCCCATTCGGTGCTGTTTTGGACCCTGGGCGGTCTGGGCCTGGCGCGCTGGGACAACCTGGGCCTGGCCCTGTTTGGCCTGCTGGCCCTGCTGACCTTTGCGGCCAGCCGGCGGCATGCCTTGGACGCGCTGCTGGCCGGGGATGAAACCGCCCAGAGCCTGGGCATTGCGCCCCAGCGCCTGCGGGCCGAGGTGTTTGGCGTGGCGGCCCTGGCCACCGCTTGTTTTGTGGCGCTGACCGGGGTGATCGGTTTTGTCGGCCTCATGGTGCCGCACCTGGCGCGCGCGCTGTGCGGTGCACTGCATGGGCGCCTGCTAGCGCTGTCCGCGCTGGCCGGCGCTGTGCTGATGCTGGGTAGCGACTTGTTGTGCCGCACGCTGCTGCCCCCGCAGGAGCTGCCCATCGGCATCGTCACGGCAGCGCTGGGCGGACTATTTGTGGTTTTTCTGGTGCTGCGTACAGACGGCAGGTCTGCACCGACATAAGGAGGGTTGCCAGGCGCTGGTGCACTTGTATTCACTCCAAATTTTGCTATACATCCGGTAGCTGCTCACGCAGCAAGGACGGGCGTTGGAGTCAACAGAGGCACAATAGCGTGCAACTGGAGAATGCGCATGAAACGCGATGATGAACCCAAGCTGTGGGTCACCGTACTGAAATTGGTCATCGGGCTGACCATCTTGATTGGTGGGGTCGGGTTGGCCCTGAACTACGCGGAACAACACCAAGAAGAAATGCCCAAGCCCGCGCCCAAATCCAACTGGGGCATCTTCAGCGACTCGCCGATCCGCCGCTAAAGCGCCCCGCCTTCCGCCTACTTCTGCAGGCGGGCAAAGGTCTTGCGGAACTTGGCCACCTTGGGGGCAGCCACGGCCATGCAGTAGCCCTGGTGCGGGTTGCGTTCAAAAAAGTCCTGGTGGTAGGCCTCGGCCGGCCAGTAGTTGTCCACCGGCAGCACTTCGGTGACGATGGGTCGGCTGTAGACACCGCTGGCCGCCATCTCGGCCATCACTTCCCGCGCTACGGCCTCCTGCTCCGGGGTGGACACATAGATGCCGCTGCGGTACTGGGTGCCCACGTCATTGCCCTGGCGGTTCAGCGTGGTGGGGTCGTGGATCACAAAAAAGATCTCCAGCACTTCCCGCGTGGAAATTTGGGCTGGGTCGTAGACCAGCTTCACCACCTCGTTGTGGCCGGTGCTGCCGGTACACACGTCTTCGTAGCTGGGCTGCACCACCTGGCCGTTGCTGTAGCCGGACTCCACGTCCACCACACCCTTCACCTGGACATACACCGCTTCGGTGCACCAAAAGCAGCCGCCGCCCAGGGTGATGGTTTGCAAGGCTTGGGTCATGGGGAACTCCGTAGGTAGTGAAAAGTCATTGGTCGTAACAAGCGCCTGCATCTTACGCAGGAGACCCGCAACGATTGACACTGTCGCGGCCCACGGCTACATTAATAACCAATCAGTCAGTAATTTATGCAGTGCCCCATCGACCTCCTCGCCAGCAATGTGCGCGCCAAACGCGAGCGCCGCAAAGACGCACGCCCCGGTGAACTGCTGGCAGCGGCGCTGGAGTTGTTTGTGGAAAAAGGCTTTGCCGCCACCCGCGCCGAAGAGGTGGCCAAACGTGCCGGTGTGTCCAAGGGCACCTTGTTCCTGTATTTTTCCAGCAAAGAAGAGCTGTTCAAGGCCGTGGTGCGCGAGAACATTTCAGGCCGTTTTGACGAGTGGAGCCAGGAGCTGGACGCGTATGAGGGCAGCAGCGCCGAGCTACTGCGCTACTGCATCACCGTCTGGTGGGAGCGTGTGGGCTCCACCCAAGCCGCGGGTATTTCCAAGCTCATGATGAGCGAGGCTGGCAACTTTCCCGAGCTGGCTGCGTTCTACCAGGCTGAGGTGATTGCCCCGGGCAACGCACTGATCCAACGGGTGCTGCAACGCGGCATCAACAGCGGCGAGTTCCGTCCCATGGAGCTGAACTACGGCGCCTACCTGGTCATGGCGCCCATCCTGTTTCTGGCCATTTCCAAGCAGTCGCTGGGCTCGTGTATGCCCCCTGGGGTCGTCTTTGACCCCTTGGCCTATATCCAGACCCAGGTGGACAACATGCTGATAGGCTTGGCCGTGCGCCCGCCCCCTTCTCCACTGCAAGCGAGCTGAACACCCCATGAAACCCTGGATCAAATGGACAGCAGGTGCGCTGGTGCTGGCCCTGGTCGCTACGGTGTCCGTGCGTGCCCTGTCGGCACGCAAGACCCAACAAGAGGCCCTGGCCAACCAACAGGCAGCCAGCAAAGTGCAGGTGGCGATTGCACTGGGCCCCAAGGATGTGGTGCTGGTGCAAAACATGGAGCTTGCACAAGGCCTGGCCATTTCGGGACCGCTCAAGGCGGTCAACTCGGCGTTTGTAAAAGCCCGGGTGGCCGGTGAGCTACAGGGTTTGACCGTGCGTGAAGGCGATGTGGTGAAAGCCGGACAGGTGATTGCCCGTGTGGACTCCACCGAATCCCAGGCCCGGGTGCGCCAGGCCCAACAGCAGGCCGAAGCCGCACGCGCCCAGGTCGACATTGCCAAACGCAGTTTTGAGAACAACCGCTCGTTGGTCGACCAGGGCTTTATCTCCAAAACCGCCCTCGAATCGTCGTCGGCCAACCTGGCCGCGGCCGAAGCCAGCTACCGCGCCGCCCAGGCCGGTGCCGATGTGGCCACCAAATCGCTGGACGACACCGTGCTGCGTGCGCCTATCAGCGGCCAGGTGGCTCAGCGTCTGGCCCAGCCGGGCGAACGTGTGGCCATTGATGCCCGGATTGTGGAAATTGTGGACGTGAGCCGCCTGGAGCTGGAAGCCAGCCTCAGCGCCACCGACTCGCTGCAGGTGCGCGTGGGCCAGATGGCCCAACTCAGCGTAGAGGGCTCGGCCACCACGGTGGCGGCCAAGGTGAGCCGGGTCAACCCCAGTGCGGTGGCCGGCAGCCGCGCGGTACTCGCCTACCTGGCGCTGGAACCCCATGCCTCGCTGCGCCAGGGCCTGTTTGCCCAGGGCCAGCTCAACCTGGGTAGCACCCGCGCACTGGGCCTGCCCTTGTCCGCCGTGCGCACCGACAAACCGCAACCGTATGTGCAAACCGTGCAAGCGGGTGTGGTGCAGCACCAGACGGTAGACGTGGTGGCGCGGGGTGAGGCCCAGGGCCAGACCTTCGCCGCCATCCAAGGTGTGCCCGAGGGCACCCAGGTGCTCAGCGGCAGCGTGGGGCCGGTACGTGCCGGCACGGCCGTGAAAACTGCCACCGCTGCCCAGGGTAGCAACTGATGTGGTTCACCCGCGTTAGCCTGCAAAACCCGGTATTCGCCACCATGGTCATGCTGGCCCTGGTGGTGTTGGGCCTGTTCTCGCTGCAGCGCCTGCAGGTGGACCAGTTCCCCAACATCGACTTTCCCGTGGTGGTGGTGATTGCCGACTACCCCGGCGCCTCGCCTGAGATTGTGGAGAGTGAAGTCTCCAAAAAGATCGAAGAAGGCGTCAATTCGATTGCCGGCATCAACGCCCTGACCTCGCGCAGCTACGAAGGCCAGAGTGTGGTGGTGATCGAGTTTGGCCTGCATGTGGATGGCCGCAAAGCCGCCGAAGATGTGCGCGAAAAGGTGGCCTCCATCAAGCCCAATTTGCGTGCCGAGGTGAAAGAGCCGCGTGTGCTGCGTTTTGACCCGGCCGCACGCGCCATCTGGTCGGTGGCGGTACTGCCGGATACGGCAGCAAGCACCAAAGTGCCCAGCGCGGTGGAACTGACCAACTGGGCCGAGCAGACCTTCAAGAAACGGCTGGAGAACGTGCGCGGCGTGGGTTCGGTCACCGTGGTGGGTGGCACCAAACGTGAAATCAATGTCTACCTGAACCCGCAGGCGCTGGAGTCCTTTGGCATTACGCCCGACCAGGTGGTGAGTGCGGTACGCAGCGAAAACCAGGACCTGCCCGTGGGCGCCATCCGCTCTGCCGAGCAGGAGCGTGTGATCCAGATCGAGGCGCGGATGCAGCGGCCCGAAGACTTTGGCAAGATCATTGTGGCGCGCAAAAACGGTGCGCCTGTGCGGGTGGACCAGGTGGCCCGTGTGGCCGATGGCGCTCAAGAGGTGGAGAGCCTGGCGCTCTACAACGGCCAGCGCACCCTGATGCTCACGGTGCAGAAATCGCAGGACGAAAACACCATTGCGGTGGTGGACGGCCTGATCAAAACCCTGGGCGAGATGCAAAAGCAGCTGCCCCCCGGCGTGAAGCTGGAGTCCATTACCGACGGCTCACGCCAGATCCGTGTGTCCGTGGACAACGTACGGCGCACGCTGATTGAAGGTGCGGTACTCACGGTGCTCATCGTGTTCCTGTTCCTCAACTCCTGGCGCTCCACCGTCATCACAGGGCTCACCCTGCCCATCGCGCTGATCGGCACCTTTTTGTTCATGAACTGGTTTGGTTTCACCATCAACATGATCACGCTGATGGCACTGAGCCTGTGTGTGGGCCTGCTGATTGACGATGCGATTGTGGTGCGCGAAAACATCGTTCGCCATGTGCAAATGGGCAAAGGTGCCTACCAGGCCTCACTGGATGGCACGCAGGAAATTGGCTTGGCCGTGTTGGCCACCACCCTGTCCATCGTGGCGGTGTTTTTGCCCATTGGTTTTATGGGCGGCATCATCGGCAAGTTTTTCCACGAGTTTGGCATCACCATCGTGGCCGCGGTGCTGATCTCCATGTTTGTGAGCTTCACGCTCGACCCCATGTTGTCCAGCATCTGGCACGACCCCAGCATCGACGACCATGGCAAACACGGCCCACCGGTCACGCTGTACGACAAGACCATTGGCCGCGTGACACGCTGGTTTGACAATGCCACCGAAAGCATGGCCGATGCCTACCAGGGCATCCTGCGCTGGTCGCTCAAACACAAGCTGGCTACCGTGGGCCTGGCGCTGGGCATTTTTGTGGCCAGCATCTTCATGGTGCCGCTGCTGGGCACCGAGTTTGTGCCCAAATCCGACTTTTCGGAAACCACACTCAACTTCCACACCCCTGTCGGCTCCTCGCTCGAAGTGACCGAGGCCAAGGCCAAACAGGTCGAAGCCGTCATCCGCGAGTTTCCCGAGGTGCGTTACACACTCTCCACCATCAACACCGGCAACGCGCAGGGAAAAATTTACGCCAGCATCTACATCCGCTTGGTGGACCGAAAAGACCGCCAGCTCAGCGTGGACGCCATGTCGGTCAAGCTGCGCGAACGCCTGCGCGAGGTACCCGGCATCACCGTCACCCACGCGGGCCTGATGGACGCCGTGGGTGGGCAGAAACAAATCCTGTTCTCCATCCAGGGTGCGGACACCGGCGAACTGGAGCGCCTGACCACCCTGGCGCTGGAAAAAATCCGCGACATCCCCGGCCTGGTGGACCTGGACTCCAGCGTGAAACCCAACAAACCCACGCTGGACGTGCAGGTGAAACGCGACGTGGCCTCGGACGTGGGCCTGTCGGTGGCGCAAATTGGCACCGCGCTGCGCACCCTGGTGGCGGGCCAGACGGTGGGCAACTGGCGCGCGCCGGACGACCAAACCTATGACGTGAACGTGCGCCTGGCCCCCACCGCACGCAACAGCGCCAGTGACCTGAGCCAATTGCCGTTCACCGTGGGCAGCAATGCCGACGGCAGCCCGCGCATCGTGCGCCTGAATCAGGTGGCCGAGGTGGTGGAGTCCACCGGCGCCAACCAGATCAACCGGCGCGACCTGACGCGCGAGGTGTCCATCACCGGCAACGTGTCGGGCCGCTCGGCGGGTGAGGTGTCGGCCGACATCAAAACCGCCATGGACACCATCGCCATGCCAGCGGGCTATAGCTACAAGTTCAGTGGCTCCACCAAGGACATGGCAGAGGCCTTTGGTTACGCCATCTCGGCCCTGGTGCTGGCCATTGTGTTCATCTACATGATTCTGGCCAGCCAGTTCAAGAGCTTTTTGCAGCCGCTGGCGCTGATGACGGCGCTGCCGCTCACGCTGATTGGCGTGGTACTGGCGCTCATGACGTTTGGCTCCACCCTGTCCATGTTTTCCATCATCGGCGTGGTGATGCTGATGGGCCTGGTGACCAAAAACGCGATTCTGCTGGTGGACTTTGCGATCCGCGCGCGCGAAGACGGTGTCGACAACCACGGCAACCCCGTGCCCGGCTTGCCCCGCTCCGACGCCCTGTTGCTGGCTGCCAAGGTGCGGCTGCGCCCCATTCTGATGACCACACTGGCCATGATTTTTGGCATGGTGCCACTGGCGTTTGCGCTGACCGAAGGCTCCGAGATGCGCGCGCCCATGGGCCAGGCCGTCATTGGTGGCGTCATCACCTCTTCGCTGCTAACGCTGGTGGTGGTGCCCGTGGTGTATTGCTATATGGACGATCTGGCGAACTGGGCCAAGCGGATGTGGAGCAGACCCGCCACCCCCGCCCGCTAAAATTTGGCCCATCAACGCTACCTGATTCCCAAGGAGAAACGACTATGAACTTCGCCCAAGCCCGCTTCAACATGATTGAGCAACAGATCCGCCCCTGGAACGTGCTGGACACCGGCGTGCTGGAGCTGCTGAGCACCGTGCCACGTGAAGAGTTTGTGCCACTGGCGCACAAGGCCCTGGCCTTTGCCGACCTGGAGATTCCCCTGCCCGGTGGCCAGTGCATGTTGGCCCCGCGCATGGAAGCCCGCCTGCTGCAAGACCTGGCCCTACAACCCCATGAGTCGGTGCTCGAAGTCGGTGCCGGCTCGGGCTTTATGGCGGCCCTGCTGTCACACCGCGCCGCCCAGGTGCTGAGCGTGGAACTGCTGCCCGAGCTGGTGGACATGGCGCGCAGCAACCTGCAAAAAGCCGGCATCCGCAACGTGACCGTGCACCAGGAAGATGGAGCCAAGCTCAGTGCGGCTCTGGGTACGTTTGACGCCATCGTGCTGAGTGGCTCGGTGACCCAGGTACCCCACGACCTGCTGCAGCGCCTGAATGTGGGTGGCCGCCTGCTCGCCATCGTGGGCGACGAGCCCCAGATGCGTGCCACCCTGGTCACCCGCACCAGCAGCACCGATTTCCGCACCACCCAGCCCTGGGACGCCAACGCCCCGCGCCTGCAACACTTTGCCGAGCCTTCGCGTTTCCAGTTTTAAGCCCTCCCCCGTAGACACCATGATCGACCAAATCCGCCCCAGCCAACTGGAACCTTGGTTCCAGTCACTTGCCTCCGCTCTCCAGCCCCTGGTGCTGGATGTGCGCGAGCCGCACGAGCTGGCGCTGGCGCGGGTTGAGGAAGACGGTGTGGAGGTGCTGGCCATTCCCATGGGGACGATTCCCGTGCGCCTGGCCGAGCTGGATGCCACACGCCCGATTGCCTGTTTGTGCCACCACGGTGCGCGCAGCATGCAGGTAGCGATGTTTTTGCAAAGCCGCGGCTTCACGCAGATTGCCAATATTGCCGGCGGCATCGACGCCTGGTCAATCGAGCGCAACCCCGGCATTGCGCGTTATTGATTGCTCCGCATCCGTACGACCCCATTCCTTCCGAGCCCCAGAAAGCCCTCCTCCATGTCACGTCTACGAAATCCCATGCGCCTCAAACTGCTGCCCCTGGCCCTGCTGGCCGCTGCCACCTTCGCCCCCCTGGCCCAGGCCCAGAGCCTGCTGGACCTGTACAGCGCCGCACGCGGCTTTGACGCCAGCTACCAGTCGGCCAAGAGCCAGTTCGACGCCACGCTGGCCAAGTCGGCCCAGGCACGGGCGGCCATCCTGCCCACGGCCAACTTTGCGCTGGGTGCGAGCCGCTCCAACCAGGAAGTGCTGCCCTCGGCTGAGCGTTCATATGGTTCCCAAACCGCCACCATCAGCGCCTCCCAGCCTTTGTACCGCCCGGCCAACTGGGCCAGCTACGAGCAGGGCAACAAACAGATCGCCCTGGCCCAGGCCCAGCTGCAGGCCGCCGAGCAGGACCTGATCGTGCGGGTAAGCCAGGCCTACTTTGATGTGCTGGCCTCGACCGACAGCCTGGCCTTTGTGAAGAGCCAGAAGACCGCGGTGGCGGAGCAGCTGGCCTCGGCCAAGCGCAACTTCGAGGTGGGCACCTCCACCATCACCGACAGCCGCGAGGCCCAGGCTCGTTTTGACCTGGTGGTGGCGCAAGAGCTGGCCGCCGAGAACGACCTGCGCGTGAAAACCATTGCCCTGAACCAGTTGGTGGGTAAGAGTGATGCCACGCCCAAACCTTTGGCGGCCCCGGTGGTGCTGGCGCCGCTGGAGCCCGGTGATGCCGAAGTCTGGGTGCAACAGTCTGCCACTCGCCACCCTGGCATCCAGCAGCAAGAGATTGCGCTGGAAGTGGCCAAACTGGAAACCGCCAAAGCCGAAGCCGGCCACAAGCCCACGCTGGACCTGACGGGCAGCTATTCGGCAGTTAACAACAACGGTACTTCAACCGCCACCGCCGACAGCCGAGTCAATGTAGCCACCGTGGGCCTGTCCTTCAATCTGCCGCTGTTTGCCGGCTTCGCCACGCAGAACCGCATCAAGGAAACGCTGGCCCTGGAAGACAAGGCCCGCACCGACCTGGAAGCCACCAAACGTACCGTGGCGCAGGGCACCCGCACCGCCTTCTTTGGTGTGTTGTCCGGCCAGGGCCAGGTCAAGGCGCTGGAAGCGGCTGAGGCGTCGAGCCAAAGCGCGCTGGACGCCAACAAGCTGGGTTACCAGGTGGGCGTGCGCATCAACATCGATGTGCTCAACAGCCAGAGCCAGTTGTTTGACACCAAGGCCAAGCTGGCCAAGGCGCGTTATGACGTGTTGCTGGGTGGCTTGAAGCTCAAGCAGGCCAATGGTTCGCTGGTGGCCGACGACCTGAACCCCATCAACGGCCAATTGGCGAACTGATCCCTCCCCCAGGATCGCCCAGGCCCTGAACCGCAAGAGGTCAGGGCCTTTTTTCTGCCAGCACCGCGGCTAGCGCCTGGGCGGTGCGCTGCGCGGCACCACGGTGGGCGGCGCCCAGGTTCAATGCCGCCTGCTGCGCCTGGGCCAGGGCGGCGGGGTGTTGCAGCATTGCCATCGCACGCTGCACTGCGTCGGCCAGATCGGCACACTCGAATGCCGCCCCGGCTTGCGCGGCCAGCTGCGCAGCCTCGGCAAAGTTGTAGGTGTGCGGCCCCATAAACACGGGCACGCCACAGGCGGCGGCCTCGATCAGGTTTTGCCCGCCCAAAGGCGCAAAACTCCCCCCCAGCAGGGCGGCGTGGGCCAGGCCAAAGTACAGCGCCATCTCGCCCAGCGAATCACCCAGCCACACATCAGCCGCCACCGGGCCGCCAGCGCCCCACTGGCTGCGGCGCGCCACCGTGTAGCCAGCCGTTGTGAACAGCGCCGCGACCTCATCAAAACGCTGGGGGTGGCGTGGTACCACCAGCCACTGCACCGCATTTGCTATGGTTTCAGGAGCTGCTTGCGCACTATCTACGGGGTCTAGAGGCCTATTTTGCTTCAAAACCTCGACCAGCATAGCTTCTTCGCCTTCGCGCGCACTGGCAAACAGCAGCACCGAGCGGGCGCTTGCACCACGCCAGGCGTGGCCCTGGGCCAGTTGGGTAGCGTTGGGTGCCATGTCGAATTTGAAATTGCCCATCACGCCGCGCACCGGGGCGCCCAATTGGCGCAGACGCAAGGCATCGGCCTCGCTTTGCGCCCACGCCGCATGCAGGCCACGGTAGGTGGGGCGTGCCAGCCAGGCCAGGCGCTTGGCCTGGCGCAGGCTTTTCTCGCTCAAGCGCGCATTCACCAGGCACAGCGGCACGCCCGCACGCGCACTCTCGGCCACCAGATTGGGCCAGAGTTCGGTTTCCATCAACAGTCCGATCTGCGGGCGAAAGTGGGCCAGGAAGCGGCGCACCGCGTCCAGCGTGTCCCAGGGTTGCCAGACCTGCACATCCCCGGGCTGCAGCAGGCGCGCACCGGCCGCGCGGCCGGTGGCCGTGCCATGCGTGAGCAGCAGGCGCATGCCGGGCCACTGCGCGCGCAGGGCCGTCACCAAGGTGGCCGCGGCCAGTGTTTCGCCCAGCGAGACCGCATGCAGCCAAACCAAAGGGCCCTCACCTGCGGCAGGTGCAGGCTGCATGTAGTGGCCAAAACGCTCGCCCAGGTGTTCGCCATACAGGGGTTCTGCCACCGCGCGGCGGCGCAGCTTGCGGCGCACCAGCGGCTGGGCCAGCCAGACGGCCAGCGAATACAAGGCGCTCATCATCGGCACAACACCGGAGTGGCCAGGCTTTCCCACGCGGACCACACGGCGTCCACCGTGGGCTGGGGTTGGCCAAACACGCTGCACTGGCGCAGCGGCAGGCGCGGTGCGGTGGCCGCGTCGGTGCCGGCCAACACCTCAGGACCGGTGCGCCAGGCGGTGTCAAAGTTGTAGAGCTGCACATGCGGCAGGTCCAGCGCCACGGCAATGTGGCTCACACCGCTGTCCACGCCCACCACACCGGCGCACTGGGCCAGCGTGTCGGTCATGGCGTCCAGCGCCATGGCGGGCCAGACCCAGGCGTCCTGCAGCTGTTTGGCAATCGCCTCGCTGGTGGTTTTCTCGGCCGCATTGCCATGCGCCAGTGCGACGGAGAAACCAGCATGGTTGAGGCGCTGGCCCAGTGCCACCCAGGCGGCCTGCGGCCATTCCTTGTCGGCCCGCGACGTGCCATGCACCAGTGCCACCACGGGCTTTTTGGGCGCGAACGGGTTGCCACCGGCTGCGTTTTGCACGGGCGCGGCGGCGGCCAGTGCACCAGCGCGCAGACCCGCAAGGGCCGGGCCCTGCAGGTCGTAACCCAGGGCGGCGGCACACAAAATACGTGAGCGCTGCACGGCATGCACATGGGGTTCAATCTCGATGGCCACATCGGCCACCCAGCGTGCCGGTGCTTCAAAACCCGAGCCCTCGGTCTGGTTGGCCAGGCCATAACGTTTGCCCGTGGGCGTAGTGCGCGCCAACCAAGACACGAGGGCAGATTTGCTCAGGCCCTGCAGGTCGATGACCGCATCGTAGGCCTGGGCCTGCAACTGCGTTTTGAAGGCTTTCCATTCGCGGCGCGTGGTGGCGGCCAGCGGCGCTTTGCGCCAGCGCCGCAGGTCGCAGGCGATCACCTGGCCCACGCCTTCGCAGCGCGCCACCAGCGGCGCAAACGCGCCCTCCACCACCCAGTCCATCTGCGCTTGCGGGTAGGCGCGGCGCAGGTCCTGCACCGCGGGCATGGCGTGCACCACGTCACCCAGCGACGAAAGCTTGACGATGAGGATGCGTTGGATAGTCGCGGCTTTCAATGGGTGGCCTTGCGCAGTTGAGCATCTGGCACCACGGTGCGCAGTAGGGCCAGCATGTCAGTCTGGATACGTTGCAGTGCGGCCTCGGTATGCCCTTCAAAACGCAGCACCAGCACCGGGTTGGTGTTGGAGGCGCGCACCAGACCAAAACCATCGGGCCAGTCCACACGCAGGCCGTCTACCGTATGCACTTCCGCCGGCGCGTCGAACTGCGCGTCGGTCACCAGCTGCGCCACCACCGCATGCGCCTCTTCACACGCCACATGCAGTTCGGGCGTGGCAAAGCTGGTGGGCAGGGCGTGCAGCTGCGCGCTCGCATCGGGCGAACGGCTCAAGATTTCGAGCAGGCGGGCGGCGGCGTAGGTGCCGTCGTCAAAACCGTACCAACGCTCCTGGAAGAAGATATGGCCGGTCATCTCGCCACCCAACAGCGCGTTCACTTCCCGCATCTTGGCCTTGATCAGCGAGTGGCCGGTCTTCCACATAAGCGGCGTGCCACCCGCGGCAGCGATCACCGGGGCGAGTTGCTGCGAACACTTCACATCAAACACCACGGTGCCGCCGGGCGTGCGCGACAGCGCATCACGTGCGAACAGCATCATCTGGCGGTCGGCGTAAATGGTGGCTCCATCGCGCGTGACCACGCCCAGCCGGTCACCGTCGCCATCAAAGGCCAGGCCCAGCTCGGCATCACCCGCCTGCAGGGCAGCAATGAGGTCACGCAAGTTCTCGGGTTGGCTGGGGTCGGGGTGGTGGTTAGGGAAATTGCCATCCACGGTGCTGAACAGCTCCTGCACCTCGCAGCCAATGGCGCGCAGCACACCCGGCGCCGAGGCTCCGGCCACACCGTTGCCACTGTCCACCACCACCTTGATTGGGCGCGCCAATCGGATATCCCCCGCGATGCGCGCGGTGTAGTCGGCCAGCAGGTCCACGCGGCGGTACGAACCACCTGGCTGCAGCACCCAGGTCTCTTGTTCCATGCAGGCACGCAAAGCCTGTATGGCATCGCCATACATCGCCTGCCCGGACAGCACCATCTTGAAACCGTTGTCGTCGCGCGGGTTGTGGCTGCCAGTCACCTCGATGCCGCTGGTGCACAGCGTGTGCGCCGCGAAATACAGCATGGGCGTGGTGACCATGCCCACGTCGATCACCGCCACGCCAGCGTCCTGCAGCCCTTGCATGAGGGCAGCCATGAGCATGGGGCCGCTCAGACGCCCATCACGCCCGACCGCCACCGTGGTTTCGCCCTGGGCCATGGCCACCGTGCCAAAGGCCCGGCCCAGACCGCGCGCAATGTCTTCGGTCAGGGTTTGGGGCACCACGCCGCGGATGTCATAGGCTTTGAAAATACGGGGTGCCAACTGCACTAAAAAAATCCTTATTGCAGCCCTGCGCAAATGCCCGGGCCTGTGGCGGCACATTGTAGGCGGCGCACCCCGCTTATTGGGCCGCAGCCACATGTCCGAAAACGGCGCATGGCGCGGGCCTGGCTCCGTATCATCAGCGCCATGCACACGCCTTCGCTCACCGCCCCCACCGTTGCCGATGCGGGCCAGTACCTGGCCCTCAAGGCCCGCGATGCGCGCTTTGACGGGCGCTTCTTCACCGGCGTGACCAGCACCGGCATTTACTGCCGCCCGGTCTGCAAGGTGCGCACGCCCAAACAAGAGAACTGCCGTTTCTTTGCGCTGGCCTCGCAGGCCGAGGCGGCCGGCTTCCGACCCTGCATGCGCTGCCGCCCCGAGCTGGCGCCCTCGGGCTTGCAGGCACTGGGTGCGCAGGCCTGGTCCACCCAGGATGCCTCCGCCATCCTGGCGCGCCAAGCGGCACAGCTGCTCGACGCCCCGCAGCTGTGGAGCGATGGCGCACCCAGCATGGGCCAGGTGGCCGAGCGCCTGGGGGTGAGCGAGCGCCACCTGCGCCGCATTTTTGAAGCACTGTGGGGCGTCTCGCCCCTGCAGTACCTGCAGACGCGGCGCCTGCTGACCGCCAAACAGCTGCTGACCGATACCCAGCTGCCCATCGCCCAGGTCGCGGCCCTGAGCGGCTTTGCCAGCGTGCGGCGCTTCAACACCGTGTTTGTGGCGCAGTACCGCCTGCAGCCGCGCGCGCTGCGCAGTGCCGCAGGCAAGAGTACTGGACATAGCACCGGCTTGCAGCTGAAAGCCGCCTACCGCCCGCCGCTGGACGAGGCTGCCCTGCTGCAGTTTTTTGCCCAACGCAGCTTGGCCGGGGTGGAGGTGGTAGACATGGCCCAACTGCGCCTGGCCCGTACGCTGACAGTGGACTGGGCCGGCCAGCCTCTGCAGGGTTGGGTGCAACTGCAGCTGCAGCCCGCACGCAGCGAGGTGCAGATCACCGTGAGCGAATCGCTGGCCACCGCGCTGCCACTGGTGATGGCGCGCGTGCGCAGCCTGCTGGACCTGGATGCCGATCCACACGCCATCCACGCCGTGCTGCAAGGCGCGTTTCCCGACGGTGCGGGCCTGCGCGTGCCGGGCACCGTGGATGGTTTTGAGCTGGCGGTGCGCGCCGTGCTGGGCCAGCAGATCACCGTGCAGGCCGCGCGTACCCTCGGCGCACGGCTGGTGCAGCGTTTTGGCACACCGCTGGCCACGCCCATTGCCGGCCTTACCCATCTGTTCCCCAGCGCGACCCAGCTGCGCCATGCCAGCGACGACGACCTGGGCCAGCTCGGCATCGTGCGCCAGCGCCAGCAGGCCATCCGCGCGCTGGCTGCCGCCGTGGCCGACGGGCAACTGGCGCTCAACGCCAGCGCCGATGTGCCGGCCACGCTGGTAGCGCTGCAGGCCCTGCCCGGCATTGGCGCGTGGACGGCGCACTACATAGCCATGCGCGCGCTGCGCTGGCCCGATGCATTTCCGGCTGGCGATGTAGCGCTGCACAAGGCCTTGGGTGTGCGCGAACACGCGCGCCCGGCCGTGGCCGCCGAACAGGCCTCGCAGGCCTGGCGTCCGTGGCGCAGCTACGCCACCGTACGCGCCTGGTCACTCTTAAATTGATAGCTGCTTGCGCATATTCCATAAGGGCTGGAGGCCTATTTTTATGAAATTCTCACCCCATACTGTCCGCACATCCCTCACCACGCCGCTGGGCCCCATGACGCTGGCCGCCACCGACACGGCCCTGGTCGGTGCCTGGTTTGACGGGCAACAGCACCAACCGGCTTTTGACGCCTGGCCCGTGCAGGCAAAACATCCGCTGCTGCGCGCCGCTGGCCAGCAACTGATGGAATACTTTGCTGGCCAGCGCCACCACTTCGACCTGTCACTGGACCTGTCGGGCGGCACCGCATTCCAACAAGCGGTGTGGGCCCAGTTGCAAACTATCGCCCCAGGCAGCACGGTAAGCTACGGCCATATCAGCCAGCAAATCCAGAATCCCGCAGCCGTGCGCGCCGTCGGCGCCGCCGTCGGGCGCAACCCCATCAGTGTCATCGTGCCCTGCCACCGCGTGCTGGGCGCCAACGGAGCGCTCACGGGATATGCCGGAGGTCTGGACCGCAAAATCGCCCTGCTCCAACTAGAAAGCCCTGTGTGACCTCTTCGTCTTCTGCCACGCCTGCCTCTACCGCCGCACACGCAAGCCCCTGGGTGCTGGACTTTGTCCTGCTCGCCGCCATCTGGGGCTCGTCCTTTTTGTTCATGCGCATGGGCGCCAAGGAGTTTGGTGCGCTGCCCACCGCCGGCATGCGTGTAGGCATTGCAGCCGCCTTCTTGTTGCCCATCCTTTGGTACCGGGGACAAGTAGCCGGGCTGCGCCAACACTGGAAACTGGTGTTCACGGTAGGCATCCTCAATTCGGCCATTCCCTTTGCCTGTCTGTCGTTTGCGCTGCTGACCATCTCCACCGGGCTGTCGTCCATCCTCAACGCCACGGTGCCGCTGTTTGGCGCCGTCGTAGCATGGGTCTGGCTCAAAGACAGGCCCCACGGACTGCGTGTGCTGGGCTTGTTGGTCGGTTTTTTCGGGGTGGCCTTGCTGGCCTGGAGCAAGTCCAGCTTCACGCCCGGCGCCGGCGGTGGCTCCACCGGCTGGGCCGTGCTGGCCTGTCTGGTGGCGTGTTTTTTCTATGGCCTATCCGCCAGCTTCACACGTCGCTTTCTCCCCGGCGTGCCCTCCATGGTGCTGGCTACAGGCAGCCAGGTCGGTGCCACGCTGGGCCTGCTGCCCTTCACGATCTGGTACTGGCCCGCACATTCAACCAGCACCACAGCCTGGCTGGCCCTGTTGGCACTGGGTGTCCTGTGCACCGGCATTGCTTACGTGATCTTCTTCCGCCTGATTGACCGGCGCGGCCCAGCCAAGGCGCTGACCGTGACCTACGCCATCCCCGTGTTTGGCGTGGCCTACGGCGTGCTGCTGCTGGGCGAAACCGTCACCCCCTGGATGCTGGTCTGTGGCCCCATCATCTTGCTGGGCACCGCCCTGTCCAGCGGACTTATTGGATCGCGCCCGCCATCACGTTGATGGACAGGGCCAGCACCAGCATGTTGAAGCCAAAGGCCGTCACGCTGTGCAGCAGCGTGAGCCGACGCATCTGGCGCGAAGTGACCACCACGTCCGACACCTGCGAGGTCATGCCCACCACGTGGGCGTAATACAAAAAGTCAAAGTAGTCGGGCGGCAGCTTGCCCGGGAAATCCAAGCCCGCACCATGAGGCTGCCCACGCAGCTCTTCCTGGTAGTACACATTGGCATAACGGAAGGCAAAGATGGTTTGCATCAGCAACCACGACGCAGCCAGCGCCAACAGGCTCAAGGCGAGATGAGCCGCGCGCTCCGTTCCGGAGAGGTCTTTGACGTGCTGCAGCATCAGCGCAATGGCCGTAAAACTGGCAAACACCGAGAGCAGCAGCAACACAAACAAGGTCATGCCCGGCTGGTCCTGCGCCTGGGCCCGGGCCCGTGTACGTTTGGCATCAAACGCCACCGCCAGCCACCACGACAAAACCAGGTAGGTACTGGCCCCCACCGTCCAGGCCAACAAGGCTTGTGAGGGCGTCGCCACTGGCAAAGGCAACACTGCGGTCACCGCGCCCGCGATCGCACCATAGACCAAGCGCTGGTGGCCCGTGGTTTCGGAAAAATGTTTGTGCATGGGGCGATTGTGGCCACATCGTGTGGCGCAACCAAATAAAAAGCCGCTGCATATGTATGCAGCGGCTTTTTGAATTGGCGGAGTGGACGGGACTCGAACCCGCGACCCCCGGCGTGACAGGCCGGTATTCTAACCAACTGAACTACCACTCCTGGTAGCGGTAACCGTTTGCTCGTTGTCTTTCAACTTTCGAGCCAAGTCGCTTTCTTGCGAAAGCTGTTACCAACTTGTTGCCGTTCACCTTGCGGTAAAACTTGGCGACCCTACGGGGATTCGAACCCCGGTACTCACCGTGAAAGGGTGATGTCCTAGGCCTCTAGACGATAGGGTCAAAACCTGAGACGCATTTTCTTCAACAAAAAAGCCGTTGAATCGTCAACGGCTTTTTGAATTTGGCGGAGTGGACGGGACTCGAACCCGCGACCCCCGGCGTGACAGGCCGGTATTCTAACCAACTGAACTACCACTCCTGGTAGCGGTAACCGTTTGCTCGCAGTCTTTCAACTTTCGAGCCAAGTCGCTTTCTTGCGAAAGCTGTTACCAACTTGTTGCCGTTCACCTTGCGGTAAAACTTGGCGACCCTACGGGGATTCGAACCCCGGTACTCACCGTGAAAGGGTGATGTCCTAGGCCTCTAGACGATAGGGTCAAAACCTTGGAACTTGTCCGTTTCAGAAGAATTGGTGGAGGTAAGCGGGATCGAACCGCTGACCTCTTGCATGCCATGCAAGCGCTCTCCCAGCTGAGCTATACCCCCAATTTCCTTGAACACAGCATTGGGTTCAACCAACTTTGCATTCAACTTCCGAGCCTCAAATTATATACAAGTTTTTCAGCCCATGGCAAGTCTGGCGATAACTTTTTCTCTTCCGCTCAATTCCAGCACCGCATCGAGCGACGGGGTCTGCGCCGTGCCCATGACCAACACACGCACGGGCATGGCCAGTTGCGGCATCTTCAGGCCATTGGCAGCGAGCACTTCCTTGATGGCGGCGGCAATGCTGGCCTTGTCCCAGGTGCAGCTTGTCAGCTTGTCTTTCAACAGGGCAATGGCAGGCAACACGGCGTCGGTCACATGTTGCGCCTTCTCGGCCGCATCCACTGCCACATCGCTGTAGAACTTGGCAGCCCAGGTGGCCAAGGCCACAGTGGTGTCGCAGCGGTCTTTGAGCAAGCCGCACACCAGAGGCAAGTGGGAGGCGACCACTTCTTCCGACAAGGTAACGCCCTGCTTCACCAGTTGTGCAGCCACCAGCGTAGCCAGACGGGTGTTGTCGGCCTGCTTGATGTACTGCGCGTTGACCCACAGCAGCTTGGCCGGGTCCCATTGCGCAGGGCTCTTGTTCAGGTGGGTGCCGTCGAACCAGCTCACCAGTTGCTCGCGCGTGAACAGCTCTTCGTCGCCATGGCTCCAGCCCAGGCGGGCCAGGTAGTTCAGCATGGCTTCGGGCAGGTAGCCGCCCTCTTCGTAGGCCGTGACGCTAACCGCGCCGCGGCGCTTGGACAGCTTTTGTCCGTCATCACCCAGGATGACCGGGCAATGGCCAAACTGCGGCAACACCGCGCCCAGTGCGTGGAAGATGTTGATCTGCCAGGGCGTGTTGTTGATGTGCTCATCGCCGCGGAACACGTGGCTGATCTGCATGTCCCAGTCGTCCACCACCACGGCAAAGTTGTAGGTGGGAATGCCATCGGTGCGCACGATGATGAGGTCATCGATCTCGCGGTTGCTGATGGTGATGGGGCCTTTGACCAGGTCGTTCCAGGTCACGTCACCATCGGGCGGATTGCAGAAGCGCACCACGGGCTTCACGCCTTCGGGCACAGGCGGCAAGGTTTTGCCGGGTGCCGGGCGCCAGGTGCCGTCGTACAGCGCCTTCTCGCCACGCGCCTTCTTGGCCTCGCGCACGGCGTCCAGCTCTTCGGGGGTGCTGTAGCAGTAGTAGGCCTTGCCCTCGGCAATCAGTTGGTCCACCACCGCCTTGTAGCGATCCAGCCGTTGCATCTGGTAGACCGGGCCTTCGTTGTACTCCAGGCCCAACCATTGCATGGACGCCAGGATCTGGTCGACCGAGTCTTGTGTGGATCGTGCCACATCGGTGTCTTCGATGCGCAGCACAAACTCGCCACCGAAGTGGCGGGCATAGGCCCACGAATACAGCGCGGTGCGCGCGGTACCCAGGTGCAGAAAGCCGGTGGGAGAAGGCGCGATGCGCGTACGAATGTTGCTCATGTTCAAAGGGTGTTCAGACCACGCGCCAAGTCGGTGGTGATGTCATCAAGATGTTCCAAGCCCACGGCCACGCGGATCAAGCCTTGGCCAATGCCAGCCAGCTGGCGCTGCGCCTCAGACAGGCGGCCATGCGAGGTGCTGGCAGGATGCGCGGCCAATGTTTTGGTGTCGCCCAGGTTGGTGCACAGCGAGAGCACTTGCATGCTGTCCAACACATGAAAGGCGTTTTTGCGTGCGGCGTCCACATCGGGTGCCTTCACTTCAAACGACAACACCGCGCCACCAAAGCCTGATTGCTGGCGCATGGCCAGTTCGTGCTGGGCATGGCTGGGCAAGCCGGGGTAAAAAACGCGTGCCACCTGTGGCTGGGCTTCCAACCACTTGGCAACCGCCAGCGTCGCTTCGGACTGCGCCTTGACGCGCAGCGCCAGGGTTTCCATGCCCTTGAGCAACACCCAGGCGTTGAAGGGCGCAAGCACCATGCCGGCGGTGCGGATGACGGGCAAGAAGAGTTCATCACGCTGCTTTTGTGTGCAGCAGATGGCACCGGCCATGACACGACCCTGGCCATCCAGAAACTTGGTGCCGGAGTGGATGATGAAGTCCGCACCCATGCGCACGGGGCGCTGCAGCACCGGTGTAGCAAAGCAGTTGTCCACGGCCAGGAAGGCGCCCGCGTTGTGCGCAATGTCGGCCAAGGCCTGGATGTCGCAGACCTCGGTCAGCGGGTTGGTGGGCGTTTCGGCAAACAGCAGTTTGGTGGTGGGGCGCACGGCGGCTTTCCACGCTGCCACATCGGTTTGCGACACAAAGGTGGTCTCCACGCCGAACTTCGCAAATTCGCGGCTGAACATGGGAATCACCGAGCCGAACACCGACTGCGAGCAAATCACATGGTCACCCGCCTTGAGGACGGCCATGCCCAGCAGCAGGATGGCGGACATGCCAGACGACGTGGCGACAGCGGCCTCGGTGCCTTCCAGCGCAGCCAGGCGCATTTCCATGCTGCTGACCGTGGGGTTGCCCACGCGCGAGTAGGTAAAGCCCTCTTCTTCCATGGCAAAACGCGCAGCGCTGGAGGCGGCGCTGGACTGCACATAACCACTGGTGAGGTACAGGGCTTCGGAGTTTTCGCCGTACTGGCTGCGCTCCAGGGCCGTGCGCACGGCCAGGGTGTCCAGGTGCAGACCGTCGGGTAACTGTTGTGCTGCCATGGCTCAGTCCGCGTGGTTGGGCAGGGCCAGGCGCGAGGTGTCTTCCTGGCTCTCTTCACCGCCCACCCGTTTTTCGTTCAGGCGTTCGATGTCATCGGACGAGATATCGCCGGTGACGTACACACCATCAAAACAAGAGGCGTCAAAGCCGGCCAGCTTGGTGCTCAGCGAACCGATGGCTTTCTTCATGCCGTCCACGTCCTGGTAAATCAGGGCGTCGCAGCCAATGATTTCGCGAATTTGCTCCACGGTGCGGTTGTGTGCCACCAGCTCGCTGCTGGTGGGCATATCGATGCCGTAGACATTGGGAAAACGTACAGGCGGCGCGGCGCTGGCCAGGTAGACCTTGCGGGCCCCGGCGTCACGCGCCATTTGCACAATTTCCTTGCTGGTGGTGCCGCGCACGATGGAGTCGTCCACCAGCAGCACGTTGCGGCCCTTGAATTCGCTGGCAATCACGTTGAGCTTTTGGCGCACCGATTTTTTGCGCACACCCTGGCCCGGCATGATGAAGGTGCGGCCCACATAGCGGTTCTTCACAAACCCTTCGCGGTACGGCAGGCCCAGCAATTGGGCTAACTGCGCAGCACTGGGGCGGCTGGATTCGGGGATGGGGATGACCACATCAATCTCGTTAGGCGGCACGGTGGAGATCACGCGCTTGGCCAAGGTCTCTCCCAGGTTCAAACGGGCCTGATAGACCGAGATGCCATCCATGACCGAGTCCGGGCGGGCCAGGTAGACAAACTCAAAAATACAGGGCGAGAGCTGGGGCGCTTCGGCGCACTGCTGGGCATGCACATTGCCTTGCAGATCGACAAACACGGCCTCACCGGGGTCCACATTGCGGTCGAACTGGAAACTGCTGCCTTCCAGAGTCACCGACTCGCTGGCCAGCATCACATTACCGTCGCCGTTTTTACCCATGCAGAGGGGGCGAATGCCAAAGGGGTCGCGGAAGGCCAACACGCCGTGGCCGGCGATGAGCGCAATCACCGCATAAGAACCCTTGACGCGCTTGTGCACATTGCGCACCGCGGCAAAGATGTCCATGGGCTGCAGCGGCAGGCCACGTGTGGTTTTTTCGATCTCGTGCGCCAGCACGTTGAGCAGCACTTCGGAGTCGCTCTCGGTGTTGATGTGGCGGTGGTCGGTGTTGAACAGCTCGGCCTTCAGCGCATGGGCGTTGGTCAGGTTGCCGTTGTGCACCAGCACGATGCCAAAAGGCGCGTTCACGTAGAAGGGCTGCGCCTCTTCTTCGCTGAAGGCATTGCCCGCGGTGGGGTAGCGCACCTGGCCCAGGCCGCAGTTGCCCAGCAAGCTGCGCATATTGCGGGTGCGGAAGACGTCCTTCACCATGCCCTTGGCCTTGTGCATGAAGAACTTGCGCTCTTGCTGGGTCACGATGCCGGCTGCGTCCTGGCCGCGGTGCTGCAGCAGCAGCAAGGCGTCATAAATCAGCTGGTTGACAGGTGCATTGCTAACAACGCCAACGATTCCACACATAGGGGTTCACTCTCAAGGTAAATACTTGCCAAATTCTTCGGGCAGCAGGGGCTTGAGCCCTGCCAGCGCGGTGCTGGTGATGCGCGGGCCAGTGGCCTCTTGCCACCAGGTGGCGGTGTGCAGGGGCGTCATGCCCACCACCACGGTCACCACCAACAGCAGCAACACACCCCGCACCAAGCCAAACGCAGCCCCCAGCAGGCGGTCTGCCGGGCGCAAACCCACCGCAGCCACCAGCTTCTTGATCAAAAACGCCACCAGCCCGCCAGCAAAAATGGCGGCCACAAACACAAGCACAAAACCGGCGGCATAACGCACAGGTTCGGCGGCATTGCCCATCGGGAGCCACTGCGCGGCATCGGGCGCAAACCATTGCGCCAGCACAAAGGCCACGGCCCAGCTCAGCACCGACAACACCTCAAACACCAGCCCCCGCCATGCACCAATCACCAGGGACAGCAGCAACACCGCCAGAAAAATCCAGTCCAGGATGGGCATATGGGGGCTCCGCCTAGAGTTCCAAGATGGCCGCGGGCAGGCTCAGCTTCTTGATCTTGTCGGCGGCCTTTTGCGCCTCGGCCTTGTTGGCAAAGGGGCCAATGCGCACGCGGGTGCGTTGTGCGTCCTTGGCGCCTACCACCTGCGTGTAGGTCTTGAAACCCAGCGACTCCACCTTCTGGCGCGCTTCACGCAGCTTGGCGGCTTCCACATAGGCGCCGACCTGGACCACATAACGGGCCTCGCCCGCATCGGGCTTTTTCTCGGCCGGCTTGTCTGCAGCGGGTTTGCCGTCCAGCAGGGCCTGTGCCTTGACGGCCTCGGTGGGCTTGGCGGCATGTTTCTCTGTCGCAGCCACCGGTTTGGGCTCGGGTTTGGCTTCGGCCTTGACCGCGGGTTTGGCCTCTGGCTTGGGCGCAGGTTTGGTCTCGGTGATGATGGTTTCGGGCTTGGCCTCGGCCTTGGGGGCGGGCTTCGCGTCCGACTTGGGTTCGGGTTTGGTGGGTGCAGAGGCCACGGGCGCGGGTGCGCCGCCGCCAATGGCACCACCGCTCACCTGGGAGGGCGCAGCGTGGTTGGTGGCCACTTGCGGCGCACCCAAAGGCGCCACTTTGGCTTTGTCGGGAATTTCGATGGGAATGTCGACCGCAATCGGCCGTGGCTGGCTGTCAAACAACAGCGGGAAGCCGATGACCCCCACCAACACCAGCACGGCCGCGCCAATCAGGCGGTGCCGCGCGCGTTTGCGCATGACTTCCACGCTCTCAGAAGCACTGGGGGGTGGGGTGGGCTGCTCGTCGCCACCTTTGCGAAACTTGAAAAAGGCCATGGATGGGGTGACGGTTCAGGTGGCTTGGGGCTGGAAGTGTTTGGCGTGCAGCTTGGGCGTGCCCTCTTGCAGCACACCGCCCACGGTGTAGAAGGATCCAAAGACGACGATTCTATCAGCGGGGTCTGCCGCGGCGATGGCTGCGCGCAGGGCCTGCATGGGGTCGGCAAAGGCCTGGGCGGAGGCGTCTTTGCGCGTGTTTTGGGCCGTCCATTGGGCCAGCAGGTCGGCGCCCGACGCGGCCCGGGGCGAGGGCAAATCGGTGAAATACCAGCGGTCCATCACCGGGGACACTTTGGCAAACATGGGCGCCAGATCCTTGTCGGCCATGGCGCCAAAAATGGCGTGGGTGGTGGGGTAAAAACCCATCGCATCCAGGTTGGCGGCCAGCGCGGCCACCGAATGCGGGTTGTGCGCCACGTCCAGCACCAGCGTGGGCTGGCCCGGAATGATCTGGAAGCGCCCCGGCAGCTCCACCAGCGCCAGGCCCACGCGTACGGCCTGGGCCGTGACGGGCAACTGCTCGCGCAGCGCGGTCAGCGCCGCGAGCACGCCAGACGCGTTGACCAGCTGGTTGGCCCCACGCAGCGCCGGGTAGGCCAGGCCGCTGTAGCGCCGCCCGCGGCCGGCCCAGCCCCATTGCTGCTTGTCGCCCGACACATTGAAATCGGTGCCCACGCGCCACAGGTCAGCGCCCACTTCCAGCGCGCGGTCCAGCACGCTTTGGGGCGGCACCGGGTCGCTGACGATGACCGGGCGGCCGGTGCGCATGATGCCGGCCTTCTCGAACCCGATGGCTTCGCGGGTGTTGCCCAGCAGTTCCATGTGGTCCAGGTCGATGCTGGTGATGACGGCGCAGTCGGTGTCGATGATGTTGACCGCGTCCAGCCGGCCACCCAGACCAACTTCCAGAATCACGGCGTCCAGCCCTTCGCGGGACAGGGCCAGCAGGATGGCCAGGGTGGTGAATTCGAAGTAGGTAAGCGCAATTTCAGCGCCATGTTGGCCTTCATTTCCAGTTCTGGCCCGCTCCACTTCTGCGAGAGCAGCTACAAATTTGATAGCGCCTGCGGCTTCGCCCTTGAGACGCATGCGCTCTTCAAAGTGCACCAGGTGGGGCGAGGTGTAGACGCCGGTCTTGTAACCTGCCTGGCCCAAAATGGATTCGAGCATGGCGCAGGTGGAACCTTTGCCGTTGGTACCGGCCACCGTGATGACGGGGCAGTCAAACTTCAGATTCAGCCGCTGGGCGACGGCGCGCACGCGGTCCAAACCCATTTCGATGCCGTTGATGCCCTTGGGGTGCAGGCGCTCGCCGTGGGCGAGCCAGTCTTGTAGCGTTGTCGGTGTTTGCATTGGCTTGGATTGTCGCAGGGCTGTGTTTTCCTTTGGATCAGGGGGTGTGCTTCGGATCAGGCGGTGTGGGCGTTCTGCTTCGTGTCCCCCGCGCTGCGCGCTCCTCCTTTACCTACGCAGAACGCCCACACCGCCTGATCTGCCACCGTTCCTGCTGCGGGACAGGGAAACACCTCATCACTACACTTTTGATAGCTGCTTGCGCAATAACCATGGGCGCTAGAGCCTTATTTCATCAAGAAAGTAGAATGGGCAGCATGACCACCCTCTACGGCATTCCCAACTGCGACACCGTCAAAAAAGCCCGCGACTGGCTGACCGAACACGGTGTGGACTACCAGTTTCACGACTTCAAAAAGCACGGCGTTCCCACCGATCTGCTGCCCGGCTGGATCAAGGCAGCGGGCCTGGACACCTTGATCAACCGCCGCGGCCCCACCTGGCGCAAGCTGGGCGAGGCCATCAAGGCCAGCGTGGTGGACACGCCGTCGGCCATCGCCGTGATGCAGGAACACAGCAGCGTCATCAAGCGGCCCGTGGTCGTCTGGGGCGACGGCACCGTCACCGTTGGCTTTAGCGACGTGAGCTTCCAGGCCCGCCTCCCGTAAAATCGCGGGTTGCCCGGTGCCAGCCGCACCGGGCCCTCATTTCTATTCTTATTACGCAGCACCATGACCACCACCCACTTCGACAACGTTTCCGTCACCACCAAGGCCAATGTCTACTTTGACGGCAAGTGCGTGAGCCACGGCTTTACCCTGGCCGACGGCACCAAGAAGTCGGTGGGCGTGATCTTGCCCGCCACGCTGACCTTCAACACCGGCGCCCCCGAAATCATGGAATGCGTGGGCGGCAGCTGCGACTACAAGCTGGACGGCACCGACGCCTGGGTCACCAGCGGCGAAGGCCAGAAATTCAACGTGCCCGGCAACGCCAAGTTCCAGATCCGCGTGACCGAGGGCTTTGAGGCTTACCACTACATCTGCCACTTTGGTTGATCAGCGGTTGATACGGACAGTCAGTCACTCCTAATTTCATAGCTGCTTGCGTACATTCCACGTGGGCTAGAGGACAATTTCATGTCAAACACCATTCTGCAAAACATCCCCGTCGGCCAAAAGGTCGGCATCGCCTTCTCTGGCGGGCTGGACACCAGCGCCGCCCTGCTGTGGATGAAGCAAAAGGGCGCCCTGCCCTACGCCTACACGGCCAACCTGGGCCAGCCCGACGAATCGGATTACGACGAGATTCCCCGCAAGGCCATGGAATACGGCGCCATCAAAGCCCGTTTGATCGACTGCCGTCCACAGCTGGCCGCCGAAGGCATTGCCGCCCTGCAGGCCGGCGCCTTCCACATCACCACCGCCGGCAACACCTACTTCAACACCACGCCGCTGGGCCGCGCCGTGACCGGCACCATGCTGGTGACCGCGATGAAGCAGGACGACGTGAATATCTGGGGCGACGGCAGCACCTTCAAGGGCAACGACATCGAGCGCTTCTACCGCTACGGCCTGTTGACCAACCCCGCGCTGAAGATCTACAAGCCCTGGCTGGACCAGCAGTTCATTGACGAACTGGGCGGCCGTTCCGAAATGTCGGCCTTCATCACCGCCAACGGTTTTGGCTACAAGATGAGCGCCGAGAAGGCCTACAGCACCGATAGCAACATGCTGGGCGCCACCCACGAAGCCAAGGACCTGGAGTTCTTGAACAGCGGCATGAAGATCGTGAACCCCATCATGGGCGTACCGTTCTGGAAAGACGACTGCGTCGTCAAGGCCGAAGAAGTCAGCGTCACCTTTGAAGAAGGCCGCCCTGTCGCGCTGAACGGCGTGCAGTACCCCGATCTGGTCAGCCTGATCCTCAAGGCCAACGAAATCGGCGGCCGCCACGGCCTGGGCATGAGCGACCAGATCGAGAACCGCATCATCGAAGCCAAGAGCCGCGGCATCTACGAAGCCCCCGGCCTCGCGCTGCTGTTCATCGCCTACGAGCGCCTGGTCACCGGCATCCACAACGAAGACACCATCGAGCAATACCGCGACAACGGCCGCAAGCTCGGCCGCCTGCTGTACCAAGGCCGTTGGTTCGACAGCCAGGCCATCATGCTGCGCGAAACCGCGCAACGCTGGATCGCCAGTGCCATCACCGGCACCGTCACGCTGGAACTGCGCCGCGGCAACGACTACAGCCTGCTGAACACCGAGTCCCCCAACCTGACCTACGCGCCCGAGCGCCTGAGCATGGAAAAGGTGGAAGACGCGCCGTTCAGCCCGCTGGACCGTATCGGCCAACTCACCATGCGCAATCTCGACATTACCGATACGCGTGCCAAGCTGCAGGTGTATTCCAACGCTGGATTGCTGGAGTTGGGCAAGGGAGAGGATTTCCTGAAGTTGGGTAAGTAAGTCAGAGCTGACTTATCCCCTAAGAAAAAGCGCGCCAAGTAAAAGCTTGGCGGGCTTTTTGTTTAGACCGCATGGTGAATTTAAGTGCAGGCAGCGATTACACCATTCGCAAAATCTGAAGAGAAGATTTTCAATCCACCTGATTTGGAAATTCCACGCATTTCAACCGCCACTCCAACGACGGATGTATTGCCAATACTGATGCTCTCGAATATTTCTGTAGCTCCGATAGGCCTTGTCACATAAGGCAGCGCCGGATAGGCAAGAACAACTCTATGGCACCCCGTGGCAGTGGCAAATGCCAAAGATTCATAGATGTCCGCCGCACTAATGCGAAGCTGCCCCTTCTCCACGTGGCCTTTGTACTTGGCATCCAGCAGCATCCTTGGCCTCGTGCCATCGGACTCAATCACGCAGTCCGGATACACCGAAAGCTTGCTCACTGTTCCTGTACTGATCTTGGTTTTAATGCCCAAGGGATAACCCCGCTGAGGTACCACGGCATTGCGGCCAAAGCCCAATCGAGCAGCCACCGTCAAAAGGTCTTCCCACACCCGCCACGTATCGACCAAGTAGCCCGGTGCATGTGCTTGTCCCAGCTTGTAGTTGAGGCCCAAGCCCCCAAGCACATCGAGGGACAACTCGTGCAAGGGCTTCCAAGCTCTGTGCCGTGCAGGAATGGGTTTGCGACGATTGGCAGGAGCGTTTTGAGGCGAGAGGTCTTCGATCAATCGCACCAAGGAACTCGCAGCCGATGGATCGCTCACCTCAGGCAGTAGCTCCTTGGCCGCAGCCACAATGTCCGCGTTCCAACCGTTCCTGCGATCAAAGCGGATGAGCTCTTGCTCAAACCCATCGGTCGAAGGAAAGATGAGGTCCACCGGATCGGGGTCTCCATCGATGAAAAAGTCTGCCTCACGTACCCTGCGATAGCTGCGCAGTGGGCGCCGCTTTCGGGCCTCGTACATACTGGTGATGGAACGCGCCACCAACGTGGATAGGTTCCGTGGTGTGCCTCCTGAGGCTGAGAGACGTTCAGAGGCCAACAGGCGCCCATGCCTTGAAAGCGTGGAGAGAAAAAAGAAATCCTCACGCCAGGCAGCATCGGTGTCATCGAGTCCCAAAAACTTGGGGGCAACTTCCAGTTCCAGTGAGGGTGCCAGGCGGATGAGGCCCGCAAAATCTATGACCCGTGCGCCTTTGGCATCAACACTGATGGGGTTGTAGTTGAGCCGAAGGCTCGACGCAACACGGCTCCCAGCCTCCATCAACAGACTGTTGGCCTTCGTGCGATCTACCCCAATGGCATCAACAATCGCACGGCTCAGGTCTACGGGTGCACCGTACTCAACAAGGGACAGCCGTGTTCGGGTGTGCGCCACGCGCTACTCCCGAGGGTTGGCAAATGCCCGCAGTGCTGCGTAGATGTTGTCCTCAGCAAAATTCGTAGGGCCTTCAAGACGAAACCTCAGGTCATCCGCAAAAGTCGCCTCAGTGAGCGTGAACGGATTAAAAGGTAGGCTACCAAGTGCATTGAGGGCAGCAGCAATGCCACGGGTGTCCCCAAAGAACACCTCTTCCACGTGCGCTCGCACCTTGGCCCAACCCACGCACAGCGTGCCCAGAGCCTCAGAAAGTGCCAGCGTTTGGGGTTTCACATCCGACATCAGCACGCCATGCCCGATCTGAAACTCGGGGCCACGCCCCAGAGCGATTTGGGCATTGACAGCCACCCATGCACGAACAGAGGCCTCCAAGGCATCGCCCACGTTGGCAGGCGCATCAGGCAACGCGTTAGAACCCTTGGCCCCAAGCCCGTAGAAGGTCCGCAGCGCTGCTTCATCGGGCTCCAAACGTAGAGGCTCCCAACGGCGTAGGAAGGCCACATCCAAAGGCTCCACCGAAGCATCCGCTTGGTTCATCGCAGCCAGGATGTAGAGGTCATGGGGCAACGCGTACTCGATCACATCACCGGTCTTGGGATCGAGCATTTCAAAGTACTGCGTCTCCGCACGCTTGGCCCCATCGGGGGCCAGACGTTTATCGGACTCGATGGCCACAATGGCTCCACCAAACACCTGCACTGCTGGTCCTCGGTTGATCTCATCGATGATCAAGAGGGCAGCGCCATTGGCGCCCTTCGCATGCTCACTGGCACGGTACAGCGTGCCTTTCACAATGGTGAAGTCGGGCGCCCCTACTGCCTTGTTCACCGCTGGCGTGATGCCCGATACGAAGTCGCGGTACTTGGAGTTTTGATGAAAGACCGTACGAAAGGCTTTGTTTACTGGAATTGGCGTCGAGGCACTTGGCTTGTGTACCAGTACCTTGTTCTCAAAGGCGTCAACGACGGAAGAAAGCAAGCGTGACTTACCTGTGCCTGGCGCACCAGAAATAATCACGTTACGCGAACGCGATAGCAAACCAAGAATCTCAAGTGATGGAGTAGATGCTGGTGCTGCGTCGATGACTCCTTGATCGTGACCAGCATTTAAAGCATCCCGAAGCTGGCTTAAAAACAGATGATGCCAACAGTCATTGAGCACATTTTCAATTACGTAGTGCGGCCATACTGAACCATCAGTTCTATGTACCAAAATGAGAATTACCCGGCCTTGTCCATTTGATGCGGGAATGTTTTTCAGACAATTAATAGCATTTACAGTCGAAATTCGGTACTCATTACGCGTATTTGTTGGCGGAGAGAGCTTTACTTGATCAACCTTGAGTTCTTCCCCATCAATCCAAGAGAAGCGTCCTTGTCGATAACTCAACCCTTGAACGTTGGTCTCCGGCAGCTCCACAGGGAAGGCATCCTTGAGCGCATTTACGAAATTATCATCAACAGCAGAAAACCGAAAATCTCTCTGCCCCCCTCCATCCTCAGGGACTGAATTCGCGACTCCGGCCACAGCAGCTTGCGCAGTGTCATTAATGACCTTAAAGATGACGCGCTTAATAGTATTCACTCGAACCCTCTCCCAATTCCACGTCGAACAACGAACGCGCCTCATTTATCTCTGATGGCACATAAGCCATCGCCCCCTGCGCACGCGCCTCCGCTGCACGGAGCGCCCAAACTGTAGACTTATTTCCCGTTCGTTTTGCCATGGCAGCCAAAACAGTGTCTCGGGTGATCGTGGACTTGGCCTCGCCTGGCACTCCCATTTGCCCCCGATCCAAAATCGGAAAGTCTCGGAGCACCAGTTCCATGTCCTTCAAATCGAGTCCATAGGCCACGGCTACTTCCGCATCAATTTCCCCACGAAGCTGTGCCATGCGCTCGTAGGTTTCTCGTGTAGCTCCGGCGCTGTCGAGTGTGCGCAGTTCGCGCGCAGCGCTCACAAGCTTCTTCCATGGCAAGCCATCCTTGGCGACCTTTGGCATGGGGACGCTTTGCAAAAGAAAATAGTTCACCGTGGTGGTGAGCACGCGCCGAAGCATCCAGTCAAAAGCAAAGCTATTGGCAATGGACACCCACACCAGCAACCGCGCCTCTGATGGGTCGTCGGGAAACAGGATCGTGGGCACTTTGTTGCCACAGACCACCCCAGCTGGAGTCAACGAGGCCATGAGCGAGCGCTCATTGGTCTGACCTGCAATGTCGCAAAAACCCACTCGCAGCACATCTGCACGGTGCTGATTGCCACGGGGCATGTCGCCGGGGAGAATCCAAAACTGAGGCGAGAGGCGCGATCCTCCGATGGGGAAGGCTTCCCACAGGGCACTGCGGCCGGTGCCTGACACATACCCTTTCACACCGAAGCGATGTGCCTGCACCATGCGCCCTTCCACCAACGGTAGAGCACCTGGGGTGGCACGGCTCAGGAACTTGGGGCGATCCTTGGTCATATCGACTTCACGACAAAACTTCGGAGTCCAGCCACAGCCCGGCTCTTCCCACGACACACCGGCTTCTGCGATCTTTGAGAAGAGCTTCCACTCGGCAACGCTACGGACCTCTGGCAGGCTTAAATCGTCCCGAACTGCCGCGAGTGCTGCACGTCCAATGGTGGCCGTTCCTGTCGTCTCCAACCCCGTGGGAGTGCCCCGTTCGTGCAAGAGCGTGATGGGCTCACGCTTGCTCTTTTCAGAGCCAGCTTTGGTGAGGGCCACAGCCAAAAACTTAAAGCGCGTGTCGATGGCAAAGAACCGTGCACGGTTGTCGATGATCGAGAGCGACACGCTTTGGCTGGCGTCAAAAATCTTTTGCCGCATGGCCTGAGTGCCTTGCGAACGAATGAGGCCACCGGGGATCAGCGCAGCCACAACCCCCTGCCCTTTGCACAGTTCAAAGAAGAGGTCCGTGAAGGCGATGTAGAGGTCCGGCTCACCGTTGCCCAAATCTGGGTAGCGTGCCAAGAGGCGCCGAGAGTAGTTGGCAACCTCACCGCGCTGCTGGGCGAAGCGCTCCTCATCGAGCCCATGAATCTGGGCCCCGTAGTGGCGCTTGGTGCCTGAGGACTTCAAGAACTCATGTCTCGAAAGCTTGACCTTCTCCCACGGAGGGTTGCCGATCACCGCATCAAAGCCCTCAGGGGCCATCGCAGCCCAGACCTTGCGATCTGCCATCAAGCTATCGCCGCAGTGCCAACGCGCGCGCATGGTTTTGAGAGCCGATACATCGTCGGTAAAGGAGGCCAGTGCCAGCAGCGCTGCACGCAACGAATTGGCCGAGAGATCCGCTGCACACACGCCATAAGCCAACCAATGCGCCGTCTTTGCTCGGTCCATCCCACACACCGCATGGGTCAGTGCAGCAAGCAAAATTCCCGCACCACTTGCCGGATCAATCACCCGACTCTTGTGGGTGAGCTTTGGGGCTGCAAGCTGTGCCAACCGCGTGGCCAATCGAAAGTCCGTGTGGTACGCGCCCGTGCTCTTTCGGTCCTGCTCATGCAGGGCTTCTCGTGCCAATGCACTCAGTGCCAATGCAGGATGAATCGGTGAGCGCTCGATGGCACTTGCCACGGGGGCCGCAAGCTCCAAGAGCTGAGTTGCCGAGCGCTTGCTCTTAGTGCCAAAAGCCTCATGAAACGCCGCCAGGTCGAACCCACCAAAGCGCGCTGATGCCGCCTCCAATACTTGAAGACGAAGCTCAAAACTCGCTGGTCCATGTCCGCCACCCACAGCCCGTGTGAGGGCCGCTTCTGCGGGGGACAGGTACTCCGCTTCAACGGGACGCGGTGCACTCATGCATAGCTCTCCACGAGGATGGGGTTGGTCGCTTTGACGGCCTTGGGTTGCGCCTTGGGAAGCTGCGCCACAGGCCGCTCCACCACCACCAAGAACTCGTTCACATCAGACGCTGTACTGCTGGCAACCTTGTTGGGCCGATAGCGGCCAATGGCCCCTAGCGGGTGCATCGTGGACTTGCCGATTTTCGAGAGCTCGGCCTTCATGTCCGGCATGCTGATGTGCCCTTCACTGCTGTACGAGAGCAGCACTTTTGGGGCCTTCAAGCCACTGACCAAACGCGAAAGTGTTTTGAGTGCTCGGGTCTTGTAGCAAAAGTCCGAAGCCAGAACCTTCCAAGGACGCAGCCCCGCAACGCCCTCCACCTCAGGCTCATCGCCTAGGGCTACGGTTTCAAGGATGTGGTAGTAGCTTGCGTATTGGCGCTTGGTGTAAGGGGGGTCCAGATACACCAAGTCTTCCACGGCATTGGGCACGTCAAACACATCCCCCACCGTAGCCTCCACGCGCACACCACTGGCTTTGAGCTCGCGGCATCGCATAGCAATCTTGTCTTGCGATTGGTTGGTCCACTTGGAGAGGAAGCAGCCAAAGGTGCCCGCAATGTTCGCCACCCGATTTAAAGCCCCAAAGAGGTCAGCGATGAGTAGGCGCTCTTCCACTTCATCAATGGTTCCGGCCTCTACCCACTCGCCAATCAATGCCCGCATAGCGTCAATGCGCGCTGCGTTCTCTTGGGTGAAGTAGCGCCGTTCAAGGCCACACGTGTCCATTGATGCAGGGCTGTACTCGCGCCACATGAAGCCGTGTTTTGGCTTGGCTGCGTTGAGTTTGGCGATGGCCTTGGCATAGCCCCCGAGCTTCTTGAATGCCGCTTGCTCAGTGCTGATCAGACGTGCTCCTGCGGAAATCACCGCAGAGTGCAAGCTGTCGTTGATACGCACGTTCCAGCCGAGGTCAGCAGCAGCCTCAGCCACCACCCCCGTGCCACAGAAGGCATCCACAAAGAAAGCACCCTGCTTGGGGTGCCCCATGTAGGCCGTGATCTGATCGATAAGCCTGGACTTAGAGCCGATGTAACGGAAGGTCATGTCACCCTTTAAGTTTTGCGGACCAGTTGTTTATGTCTCAGACTCAATGCCTACACGAATAGTGTACAGACATCCAGTACTGCAAAGCACTGACAATAAACACAGTATTTTGCCAGGGGCGGATTTTAGTTTGCATACAGCCCCTGATGCTCCCGGCAATACTGCAACCCGCCAAATCGCTTGGCGTTGTTCCAGCAAAACTTGCCTTCGGGGTAGCCGATCTTCGCACGGCAGTGGGCACAGATAAGCTTCTTTGCCAACGAGGCGTCAGCCGCTACTAGCTCTGGGGTTGCGGGGGTAGTCACTGGCCCTGGTGCAGCCGGCTTGGGCGTCTGTGCAGCCTGGGCTAGGTGGGCCCTAGGCTGCATGAACTCAGGCAGCGCCAGCAAGTCCGCTGCCCGATGCTGGCGCTTGAGCTTTTCGCCCCACTCCTTGATGGTGTCTGGGCTGCGCATATTGAACAGCGCCTTGAGCAGGCTACCCGTGCCAATGCCGTCCACCAGCTTGTCGTGCCAGGCGGGAAACTGGTCCGCCTTGATCAGGAAGCTGGTGTCAAAGGCCTTGGGGTCGGGCCGCTGGATGATCGCTTGGGGGTGCATCATCACCACGTTGTGAAACTCGGGCAGCTTGTCGGTGCGGGTGCTGATCTCAAGCCGCTCCAGCAGTTTGCCCAAGATGCGCGCGTGGCGGCGGCTTTGCTCGTAGGGGGATGGAATGCCGTAGCGGTCTTTGCCATAGCGCACGGTGAATTCGCCATGGGCGTTGACTTCCAAATCGCCCGAGTAGTTTTTGGTCTCAATCAGCACCATGTAGCCGGTGCGGTTGATGACCAGGTGGTCGATCTGGGCAACTTCGCCGTCCACCTGCAGGCGCAGGTCGTGCAGCAGCACATTGTTTTGGCCATCTTTGTAGTGGCCGTCCAGGTAAAAAGCGGCGGCACGCTCGCCTTTGATGCCTGCGGTCAGGTTGCGCAGTTCATCGCGCAGCCGGTCTTTTTGGCGGTTGTCCAGCAGGCTGGACTTTTGCAGGTCTTCTAGCAGCGCCAAACGCTTGCTCTTATCGTCGGCTGATTTGATCAGCATGGTTTTTTCCTCTCCCGTTTTGTCGCAAGACTATACCTGCGCCAGGGGAGAGCAATTGCACCAAAGCCGCGGTGCGGCGGATGCTTCAGGTGTCTAGTCTGTCTGGCTTGTCAATCGCCTTCTTGTCCTCGGACGCCAACCGCCGCTCCACCTTTTTCACATCCTCCGCAGGCGGCAGCGCCTCGGGGCGAATGCCGCGTTCCAGCAAGGTGTTGCGCACAGCCTTGTTGTTGGTGATGTGCTCGGCAGAGATAACCTGCTCGCTTTCCATCTGGTGCTGGCGGGCGTTGAAGATGGTGATTTCCGTGGCGAAGTCTTTGGCCTTGAGCAGGATGGTTGGGGCAAAGTCGGCCAGCGGGCGGCTATCGGGCACCTTCCACTGGGCTTTCATGGCCTGGGTGCTTTTACCGAACAGGGCCTGATCACCTTTGCTGCGAATAAGGGCAAAGTCTTGGTTGCCGCCAGTCTGCTCGAAGATCACGTGGGAGAGTTCTTTTTCGGTCTCGCTGAGTTTGCGACGGGCGTGAACGCGTTCGGCTTCCAGCAGGCGCTGTTCAATCAGCTCGGCCTTGCGGGTTTGGAATGCGAAATAGGTCTGAGCAAATGCGATCTCAGGCTTGCGTGGATCACCGTTCTGGGCGATGAGATAACAGGCATAGCGCGTGAGCATGGTGTCTTCAATCTCACGCTGGCCGCCAGAGCCAAGATCGACCATTTTCCTGACGTCAGGAAAATGGTTGGCGATGTCATGCCCAGAGACTTCGCATGCGGTTTTAGCCTTGCTGACGACATTGATGAAGTTCTCCCACTTGGTGTAGCCCAGCAGGTGCTGAATGTCGCGGGCCAGCCAGTACTCCACGCCGCCTTCGGTGTGCTGCGCGTGGCCTTCAAAGGTTTCGGTTAGCGACTGCACGATTTCGGTTTTCATAGTTAGGCCCCTTTGGTGTCATCCCCACCATGCCATGATACTGTTTTTTCATACAGCACTCAAATGCTAGGCGTTCGCTTGGTGCGAAAGAAGTCTTTAATACGAACCGCCGCTTTTAAAGCAGGCTTGAATAGAAGAGCCCGACGGACCGAAACCCGCTGGCGCCGGTTATTTACAAGCCAAATTGGCCTATAGCGCCCGTGGAATATGCGCAAGCAGCTATCAAAAGCATAGTGAATTTGCCGCCTCCCGGCCGGGGCAAGTTGGCTACACCACCACCGGCTCAGACTCCAGCAGGATGCCAAAACGTTCGTAGACGCTGGTCTGGATGGCCTTGGCCAGGGTCATCACCTCGCCGCCGGTGGCGCCATTGCCGTCCACGCCGGCGCCGCGGTTCACCAGCACCAGGGCTTGTTTGTCGTACACGCCGGCCTGGCCCACGCTTTTGCCCTTCCAGCCGCAGGCGTCAATCAGCCAGCCGGCGGCCAGCTTGACCGAGCCGTCGTGCAGCGGGTAGTGCACCACCCGGGGTTCGCGCGCGATGATGTCGGCGCACTGCTCGGGGGTGACGGTGGGGTTCTTGAAGAAGCTGCCGGCGTTGCCAATCACATTGGGGTCGGGCAGCTTGGCGCGGCGCACCTCGCACACCCACTCGTAAATCTGGCGCGCCGTGGGCTGGGTGACGCCGGTCTCGGCCATATTGCGTTCCAGGTCGGCATAGCCCAGTACGGGTTTCCAGGCCTTGGGTAGCGCAAAACGCACGCGCAGGATCAGCGCGCGGTCCTTCAGGCCCAGGGCCTGGTGGCTGTCGCCATCGGCCTTGCTGGCGTGTTTGAACACCGAGTCGCGGTAGCCAAAGGCGCACTGGGCGGCGTTCAGGGTGAAGACCTGGCCAGTCTGCAGGTCTATGGCGTCCAGCGACTCAAACCGGTCTTGCAGCTCCACGCCGTAGGCGCCCACGTTTTGCACCGGGGCGGCGCCCACAGTGCCGGGGATCAGCGCCATGTTTTCCAGCCCCGGGTAGCCTTGGTCTAGCGTCCAGGTCACAAAGTCGTGCCAGCCCTCGCCGGCACCGCCTTCCACCACCCAGTGCTTGTCGGTCTCGGCCACCAGGCGGCGGCCCGGCACCTCCACTTTCAGCACCAGGGGCTTTACATCGCCGGTCAATACGATATTGCTGCCACCGCCCAGCACAAACACGGGCGATGGGCCCCAGGTAGGGTCGGCCAGCAGGGCCTGCACATCGGCCTCGCTGGTGATACGTGCCAGCGCATGGGCCTTGGCCACGATGCGAAAGGTGTTGAAGGCCTGCAGGGGAACATTTTTCTCGACTAACATGGCAAGATTGTCGCACCGGGGCTCCGTCGCTCCGGGCAGGCCCACGGCGCGGGCCCCATGGTTTATTGCGCACCCCACGGCCGTGCAGGGGTGCTTTCTCTCTAGTGAATACAAAATGCCTTCTTTTGATACCGTCTGCGAAGCCAACCTGGTCAAGGTGAAAAACGGCGTGGAAAACACCGTCAAGGAAATCACCACCCGCTTCGACTTCAAGGGCACGTCCGCCAAGATCGAGATCAAGGACAAGGAAATCACCCTGATTGGGGACGCCGAGTTCCAGCTCGACCAGATCGAGGACGTGCTGCGCAACAAACTCACCAAGCAGGAAGTGGATGTGCGTTTTCTGGACCGCGGTGATGTGCAGAAGATGGGCGGCGACAAGGTCAAGGTGGTCATCAAGGTGCGCAACGGCATCGAGGCCGAACTGGCCAAGAAAATCCAGCGCATCCTGAAAGACAGCAAGATCAAGGTCCAAGGCGCCATTCAGGAAGAAAAAGTGCGCGTGACCGGCGCCAAGCGCGACGACCTGCAAGCCGCCATGGCGCTGATCCGCAAGGAAATCACCGACGTGCCCCTGAGCTTCGACAACTTCCGCGACTAAGCCTATGAAAAACTTGTTCCTGGCTGCCGCCCTGCTGTTTGCCGCCCCGGTGTGGGCGCAGTCCGTGGCGATCAATGGCACGCTGGGCAACAAGGCCTTGCTGATTGTGGACGGGGGCTTTCCCAAAGCAGTGGCCGTGGGCGAGGTGCACAAGGGCATCAAGGTGGTGGCCATCCAGGGTGAACAAATCACTCTGGAAGTGGGCGGCAAGCGCCAGGTGCTGCGCGTGGGCGACGCCCCCGCCAGCGTTGGCAGTGGCGCGGGTCAACAACTCAGCGGCGGCCGCGTGGTGCTGACCGCCGGCCCTGGTGGCCACTTCATGAGCGAAGGCCAGATCAACGGGCGCACCGTGCAGTTCATGGTCGATACCGGTGCCACCACCATCGCCATGAGTGTGGCCGATGCCAAACGCATCGGGCTTGACTACCAGAACGGACAAACCGTGCAGATGAGCACCGCCAACGGCATCACGCAAGGCTGGCGCGTGACCCTGAACACGGTGCGTGTGGGCGATGTGATGGTGAGCGGTGTGGAGGCCGTGGTGTCCCCCGGTGGCATGCCCTATGTGCTGCTGGGCAACAGCTTTCTGAGCCGCTTTCAGATGAACCGCAACAATGACCAGATGGTGCTGGAGCGCCGTTTCTGATGCCAAACGCCATGGACGTGCGCGACGAGAACGAATACGAGGACCTGCTGGGTCAGTGGTCGGACCTGGAGAGTGGGCTGGGCATTATTTTGAGCAGCCCCGCAAATGCACAGCAGTTTTCCCACCGCGTGCTGCAGTACGACCGGTGGATGCAAGGCCTGCTGCAGCGTGACCCCGATGTGGGCCTGTACCTGCTGTTCCAGCTGGCCAGCAACTCGCCGGTGGGTTACAGCGCCTCGCACTCCCTGGTGTGCGGTGTCTTGTGCCACCTGGTCGGCACCGAGCTGCGCCTGCCCCCCAAAGAGCGCAGCAGCTTGGTACACGCCGCGCTGACCATGAACATTGCCATGACGGCGCTGCAGGACGAGCTCGCCGGCCAGGCCGAAAAACCCACACCCGCCCAGCAAGACGCGATTCGCGCCCACGCCATCAAGGGCGCCATGATGCTGGCCAACCTGGGCGTGGCCGACGACGACTGGCTGGACGTGGTGTCCAGCCACCACGACGATGCGGTGGACAAGGACGATATGCGACTTGTGCCGACGTCAGTCCGGCTGGCGCGCATCCTGAAGGTGGTGGACCGGTATGCGGCCATGATCAGCCCGCGCAAATCCCGTTCGGGCCGCAGCGCCATCGAGTCGGCCCGCTCGGTCATGACACGGGCCACCAGCTCGGTGGATGAAATTGGCCAAGCCCTGGTGCGCGCCGTGGGCCTGTGCCCGCCCGGCACCTATGTGCGGCTGGACAACGACGAGCTGGGCGTGGTGGTGCGCCGCAGCACCAAGAGCAACCAGCCTTTTGTGGTGGTGGTGGGCAAGCCCGGTGGCGAGCTGGAAAGCAACCCACGCCTGCACAGCACGGCCGAGGCCTACCCGCGCATCCGCTCGGCCCTGCCCTCGTCGGCGGTGCGGGCGCCGCTCAACCACTTCTACATCCTGCAGCTGGGCAGCCAGGCACTGGCCATGGCATAAGCCCGGCCAGCGGTCAGCATCAAGACTTCTTCTGGCCCAGCTTGGATTCCTTGCCCTGCACCAGGCGGGAGATGTTTTCGGCATGGCGCCAGATCAGCAACAATGACATGACGGCAATGGACAGCAGCACGCTCTTGTCCATGGCCCAGGCCACCTGGTTGCCAAAGACGTAGTAAGCCGGCGCAAACAGCGCCGCCACCAGCGACGCCAGCGACGAGTAGCGAAAGAAGTAGGCAATGATGAGCCAGGTCAGCCCCACGGCCAGGCCTAGCCAGCCGCTCACGCCCACCAGCACACCCAGTGCCGTGGCCACGCCCTTGCCGCCCACAAAGCGGAAGAACACCGGAAACAGGTGGCCCAAAAACGCCGCCAGCCCCACCAGTGCCATGGTGCCATCGCCCAAGCCATAGGGCTCGCCCCACCACTTCACAGCCACCACCGGCAACCAGCCCTTCAGCGCATCCAGCAGCAGCGTCACCACCGCCGCGGCCTTGGAGCCCGAGCGCAGCACATTGGTGGCACCGGGGTTTTTGCTGCCGTAGGTGCGCGGGTCGTTCAGGCCCATCACGCGGCTCACGATCACGGCAAACGACAGGGAGCCAATCAGGTACGCGGTCACGGTGGCCAGCACGGGGTAAAGCACAGAATTCAATTCAATCTCCAATCGGGTCTTGGCAATGCATCAGTTGCCATCATTCTTCCAGCGCGCACTGTACCTGCTTGGCGCCCAGCAGCTGCACACACACCTGCGGGTCCAGCCCCACCAGGTAACCGCGCCGCCCGCCGTTGATGCAAATGCGAGGCAGCTCCAGGATGCTGGACTCGATATAGACCGGCATGGTCTTGCGCGTGCCAAACGGGCTGGTGCCACCCACCAGGTAACCACTGTGGCGGTTAGCCACCTCGGGCGCACAGGGCTCCACCGATTTGGCGCCAATCTGTCGCGCCAGGTTTTTGGTGGACACCTTGCGGTTGCCATGCATCAGCACCACCAGGGGTTTGGCGTCCTGGTCTTGCATGATGAGTGTCTTGACCACGGTAAACGGGTCAAACCCCAGCACGGCCGCGCTGTGCTGGGCGCCACCGTGCTCCAGGTACTCGTAGGGGTGTTCGGTAAAGGCCACCTTGCTGGCTTTGAGCAGCTGGGTGGCAGGGGTCTCAGAAACGTGGTCTTTTTTGGCCATAGCTGCGTATTTTCCGCCACTTGCTTAGTCCATCGGCTGGTCCTACCATGGATCCTCCACACTCCGCATGGACCGCTATGGCACACATTACCTGGAACGACACGCCCACTGTGTACACCGCCTTGCTGGACGATGTGCCTGTCTGCACACTCAAGGTCAAAGACATCGGTGGCGTGGCCGCCAGTTGGCTTGACGAGCGTCTGTGGCCACCGCCCAGCCACATGCCCAAGGCCCCACCCCAGCCCACCCGCTTCTTTATCGACTTGGCCGAGGCCAAGGCGGCAGTCGAAGAAATGCTGAAGGCTTAGACGGCGGGGTCGCGAATCTCCCAGCGCACCTCGTCGATTTTCTTGAGCAGTTCGTCGGGCAGCGTGGTGCCCCAGGCGTTGATGTTGTCGTCCAGCTGGTCCAGTGTGCGCACGCCAATGATGGTGCTGGCCACTTGCCACTTGGTGTAGCAGAAGGCCAGGGCCATCTGGCTGGGCGTGAAGCCGTATTCGCGAGCCAGGGCGTTGTACTTGCGCGCGGCCTTGAGGGCATCGGGGCGGCCCCAGCGCTGTTTGCGGGTGGACTCGAACTTGCGCAGGCGCCAGTCTGGCGACACGCTCTCGCCCAGCAGGCCTTCCTCGTCGTATTTGCCCGTCAGCAGGCCAAAGGCCAGCGGCGAGTACGGCAGCAGCGACACGCCCAGGCGGTGCAGGGTTTCGTCCAGGCCGTTCTCTACCGTGCGGGCCAGCAGGCCATAGTTGTTTTGCACGGTAGCAATGCGTGGCAGACCATGCTGCTCGGCCAGGCGCACAAACTCATGCACGCCATAGGGCGTTTCATTGGACAGGCCGATGGCGCGTACCTTGCCCGCCTTCACCAGCACTTCCATGGCGCGCAACTGCTCTTCAATCGCGCTGCCACCCACGTTTTCATTCTTGGGGTCGAAGTACATACCGCCGAACATGGGCACATGGCGCACGGGCCAGTGGATCTGGTACAGATCGATGGTCTCGATGTTCATGCGCTGCAAACTGCCTTCGCAGGCGGCAATGATGTCTTCGGCGGTCAGGTTGCTGCTGCCGTTGCGCACCCAGGGCATGCCGCGCGAAGGGCCGGCCACCTTGGTGGCGATGACCAGTTTTTCGCGAACGCTGGGGTTGGCTTTGATCCAGTTGCCGATGATTTTTTCGGTCAGGTTGAAGGTCTCGGCACGCGGTGGCACCGAGTACATCTCGGCCGTGTCGATGAAGTTGATGCCGCGCTCCACGGCGCGGCTCAGGATGGTGTGGGAGGTGGGTTCGTCCACCTGCTCGCCAAAGGTCATGGTGCCCAGGCAGATGGGGGTAACGTGCAGGTCGCTGGAGCCAAGTTGAACGGTTTTCATGCGGGCGCTATTCAAAAAATGGGGTGAAGAAACGGCGAATCGAACAATGGTAGCGCGGAGTGAAAGACCTAGTCGCCACCACAGCCTCCCCCGCAGCTGCTGCCACCATCACTGCCACCGCTGTCCGAACTGAAGCTGAACGAACCATCCGAGGAACCATCGCCTCCGCCACCGCAGCCCCCGCCACCACCGTCGCCAAAGCTGGTGCCGCAGTAGGCGTCGGAGCCGGCCTTGTTGTCGATGTCGCGGCAGTTGGGCACATAGGTAAAGCCGCCCGCAATGGCGAACTTCTTGTCCAGCGCAAACAGCAACGGCAGGCGCGTGGGCGCGCGTGGGTCAATGCTCTCTTCCTTGCAGGCCCAGAACCAGGCGCGGCGCAGGCCGCTGTTGCGCTTGGCATCGCGACCCAACACCTCAGCCGGGCTGTGGTGCAGCAGGCTGCCAAAGGCCGCGTCACACCACTGCTGGTAGCCGCGCGTATGCAGAATGAACTCGTGCCAGGCCGCGTCCACTACCTTGGAGGGCATGGCCACAAACTGGCGCTTGCTGCGCAGGTGCGCGATGAAGAACTGGCGCAGGCCGTGCAGCACCAGCTCGGTATCACGCGCGCTGAGCTGCGGGTACTGCGCCATGAGCTTGGCGCCCAGAAAGCGCGGCAGTGGCGCCTCGCGCACAAACTGGCGGCGCAGGCTCAGCTCCCAGGCATGCAGAGCAAGGTAAAGCAGCAAACAAACCAAACCACCCAACATGAACGACACGCCAAACAGATAGTGGGGCGGACGGGTCAGGTACGCCATCACCAGCCACACCGGCAGCGGTAGCAATTTGCCCCAGCTGAGCCAAGCGATTCGGCGCAGCAGCGTGGGGTGAAAAACAGGGTCAAGCGCGGGCAGCCGCATAACGCGCCTCCTCTTGAAGGCGCAGCACGCGGCGCTGCACCTTGCCGGTGGTGGTCATGGGCAGGGCGTCTACAAACTCAATCTCCTTGGGGTACTCGTAAGGTGCCAATTGCCCCTTCACATGGGCTTGCAGCTCCACCTTCAGTTTGGCATGCAATTGGCTTATAGCCCCCGTATCTCCTGCGCAAGCAGCTATGAAATCAGGAGCAATGACGACATAAGCCTTGACCAACGCGCCGCGCTCGGTATCGGGCTTGGGCACCACGGCGGCGTTGATAACCGCCGGGTGTTTGACCAGGCAGTTCTCGATCTCGCCGGGGCCAATGCGGTAGCCCGCGGCCTTGAACACGTCGTCGCTGCGGCCCTGGTACCAGAGGTAGCCTTCGGCGTCGCGCACCGCCAGGTCGCCCGTGCGGCACCAGTCGCCGGTGAACTTGGCGGCCGTGGCGGCCGGGTTTTTCCAGTAGCCCAGAAAGAAGATGGGGTCCGGGTGGCCGTGCACGTCAAAGCGGTTCAGCGCCACATCGCCAGGCACGCCCACCGCGCATTCCTGGCCATCGTCGTTTATCACCGCCACGCGGTGGCCGGGGTAGCCCATGCCCATGCTGCCGCCCTTGGCGGGCCAGTGCCGATTTGAATTCCCCACGATGTAGTTCATCTCGGTCTGGCCAAACATCTCGTTGGGCGTCACGCCCAGCTGCCGCTCGCAGTAGCCAAACACCGCGTCACCCACGGCCTCGCCCGCGCTCATGATGGCGTCCAGCTTGAGCTTGAACTGCTGGCGCACGGTCTTGCCCTTTACGCCGGGGTAGGCCTTCATCATGGCTTTGAGCGCAGTGGGAAACAGGAAGGTATGCGTCACGCCGCAGTCGCGCATCAGCTCCAGCGCCATCTGCGGGCTGAATCGCCCGCTGTACGCCACGATGGGGCGGCCGAAGTACAGCGTAGGCAGCAACGCGTCCATCAGCCCGCCGGTCCACGCCCAGTCGGCCGGCGACCAGAACACGGCCTTGGAATTCGCATTCTTCTTGCCGTCAAACCCAAACCAGTTCTGGCTGGCCACAAAACCGCTCAGGTTGCCGATGAGGGCGCGGTGTGGGATCAGCGCGCCTTTAGGGTTGCCCGTGGTGCCGCTGGTGTAGATCAACACGGCGGGCTCTTCGGCCAGCGTGTTCACCAGCGTGAACTGTGCGGGCTCCTGTGCCAGTACCGTGGCCCAGTGCAGGTCGGCTTGGCCGGGCGCACCGCCCACACCGATGACGGTGCGCAACAGCGGGCAGTCGTCGCGCACGCTGGCCAGCGCCTCCAGCGACGTCGCATCACAAATCGCCACCACCGCCTCGCTGTCGTGCAGGCGAAACTGTAGTGCCTCGGGGCCAAACAACATGGAGAGCGGCATGGCCACCGCACCCAGCTGCAGCACCGCCATGTAGGCCACCGCAGTTTCAAAACGCTGCGGCAGCACGATGCCCACCCGGTCGCCGCGCTGCACGCCCAGCACGCGCAGCGCGTTGGACAGGCGATTGGCCTGTGTCTGCAACTCAGAATAGGTATAAAAAGTGCTCTCGGCGCCCGTGGAATATGCGCGAACAGCTACTCTTTTTGTAGCGTCAGGCTGCTCCGCCCAGCGCTGGCTGCAGGCCTGGGCCATGTTGAAATGCTGCGGCACCTGCCAGCCAAAGCTGCCGTGCAACGCGGCGTAGCCGGGGGGAAGCCCCACCGCGCTCTGTGTCTTCGATGTCTTGTCGCGTCGTTGACTGACTGGCATGCCCTGTCTCCTTGTACGTCCTTATGATTCCAGCAATGTACCAAGTCAAACGCCCCTGCCGCAGCGAATTCGTCCCCATCCGCAACCTGAGCTACCACGTGCAAGTGTGGGGCGAGCCCGGCCCCGGCAAGACTCCGCTGGTCATGGTGCACGGCTGGATGGACGTGGCGGCCAGCTACCAGTTTGTGGTGGACGCTATGGCGCAAGACCACTACATCATCGCCCCCGACTGGCGGGGTTACGGCCAAACCAAAGCCCCGTTGGCCGACAACTTTTGGTTCCCCGACTACCTGGCCGACCTGGACTTTCTGCTGGACCACTACGCCCCCGGCCAGCCGGTGAACCTGGTGGGCCACAGCATGGGCGGCAATGTGGTGATGCTCTATGGCGGCGTGCGCCCCGAGCGCATTCGCCGCTTGGTGAACCTGGAAGGTTTTGGCATGCCCGCCACCATCCCCGCGCAGGCGCCCGGCCGTTTTGCCACCTGGATGGACGAGCTGAAAAAACTGCACACGGGCGAGATGGACCTGAAAGCCTATGACAGCGCCGACGGCGTGGCCCGCCGCCTCATGAAAACCAACCCGCGCCTGGGCCAAGACAAGGCCGACTGGCTGGCCCGCCACTGGGCGGCTGAAAATGCAGAAGGAAAGTGGGCCATCCAGGGTGATGCGGCCCACAAGATTTCCAATGCCCAGCTCTACCGCGTGGAAGAGGTGCTGGAGATCTACAAACGCCTGACCATGCCGGTGCTGGCGGTGGAAGCGTCTGACAACAGCCTGGACCTGTGGTGGCGCGGCAAGTTCACGCTGGCCCAGTACCACGAGCGCCTGCAGGTGGTGCCGAATGTGGAGATTGCCCACATTGACGATGCGGGCCACATGATGCACCACGACCAGCCTGAGGTGCTGGCGGCGCTGATCGAACGCTTCATCGTCTGAATCCGCACAGACGCAGACACATGGCAGGTTGATAATGCGGCGCAACGTCCGCACCGCTTCAGGAGATTCCATGCAAGCCCGCCACCGTCCCGCGTATTCCACCACCACCCTGGCCAGCGCCCTGCTGCTGGCCCTGGGCAGCAGCCCCGCCATCTCGCAAACCCAGGTGGTGCGCCCGCCGGTGGCGCAGTACTGGATGGACGTGGCCACCGTACGTATGGCCGACATGGACGAGCTGCCCAACCTGGGCGCCGTGGGCGGTCTGGCCGCCAGCATGGCCGGCATCCAAGGCATGGGCGAGGCCAGCTTTGGCGCCACCAAGGGCATGCTGCCCGGCCGCTGGCTGGACATTGCCGTGGCCACCCAGCGCAAACCTGCGGGCACCACTGCCACCCAAAGTATTCCTCCCGGCCTAAACCTGGGCGCCAGCCTGACGCTGCTGCCGCCCGAACCCGCGGCCACCAAACCCACCACCCCGCAGAGCCGCAACACCGAAGACGGTGTGCCCGAGCAACCCAAGGGCCGCATCCTGCTCTACTGGGGCTGCAGCGACACGGTGCGTGCCGGCCAGCCCAAGGTGCTGGACGTGGCAAATGCCAAACCCGAGGACTACGCCCAGTTCATGCGCGGGCGCGCCACGCCTGAACGCGGTGCCACCGCCGCCCCGGGCCACGCCCTGTGGCCCAACCCGCAGAGCAAACAACCCGTGCCCAAAGGTGCCTCGCTGCAGGGCGAGCACAAGGTGGCGGGCGACGGCATTCCGGCCAGCCTGCAGTTCTCCATCGGCCAGGTGCAGGACTTCATGCCGCCCCTGGCGCTGTCCACCACGGGTGGTGGCGCCAGCGCCACCACCGTGGCATGGCCAGCCCAGCCGCAGGCGCGCGCCTACTTTCTGAACGCCATGGGCGGCAGCGACGGTGAAATGGTGTTGTGGAGCTCGTCCGAAACACCCGAGCCCGGCTGGGGCCTGATGGACTACCTGAGCACACCCAATCTGGACCTGTGGCTGGCCGACAAAACCCTGCTACCCACCAGCCAGACCCAGTGCGCCATTCCGGCCGGCATTTTTGCCAAGTCCGGGGGCGCCATGGTGCGTGGCATGGCCTACGGGCAAGAGCTGAACCTGGTGCACCCACCCCGCCCCGCCGACCGCCGCGTGGCCTGGGCGCCCGAGTGGGCAGCGCGTGTGCGCGTCAAGTCCGTGGCCACGCTGCCGCTGGAAGATAGCAGCAGCAAACGCCGCCCAGCCGCTGCGGCCAGTGCCCCCACCGGCGACGAAGCGCCCGAGCAAAAGTCCCTGTTGCCCGTTATTCCCGGGCTGCCCGGTCTGGGCGGTGCGCTCAAGGGCCTGTTCGGTCGCTAGGCGGGGGCGCCGCGCGGGGCGCCAAGCATGAGAAAATCGGTGTTTTCCCCATTCAGCAGAACGAGAACACCATGATCGAAGCAGAGCGCGTCAACCTTATCGGCACCACCCTGGCAGACCTGACCGCCAGGACCCAGGAACTTCGGGGGTATCTTTGACTACGATGCCAAAGCCGAGCGCCTGCGCACCGTCAATGCATCGTTAGAAGACCCCACCGTCTGGAACGACCCCAAACGCGCCCAGGAGCTGGGCAAAGAAAAGAAGATGCTGGATGGCGTGGTTGTCACGCTCAATGAGCTGACCAGCAACCTGGCCGACAACACCGAGTTGTTCGAGATGAGCAAGGAAGACGGCGACGAAGCCGGCCTGCTCACCATCGAGGCCGAGACCGCCAAGCAGGCCACCATCATCGAGGGCCTGGAATTCCGCCGCATGTTCAACAACCCGGCCGACCCCCTGCCCTGCTTCCTGGACATCCAGGCCGGCGCTGGCGGCACCGAGGCCTGCGACTGGGCCAGCATGCTGCTGCGCCAGTACCTGAAGTACGCGGAACGCAAGGGCTTCACCGCCACCGTGGAAGACATCACCGACGGTGACACCGCCGGTATCAAGGGCGCCACCATCAAGGTGGAAGGCGAATACGCCTTTGGCTTGCTGCGCACCGAAACCGGCGTGCACCGCTTGGTGCGCAAGAGCCCGTTCGACAGCTCGGGCGGCCGCCACACCTCGTTCGCGTCTGTGTTCGTCTATCCCGAAATCGATGACTCCATCGAAATCGAGATCAACCCCAGCGATGTGCGCACCGACACCTTCCGCGCGTCTGGCGCCGGCGGCCAGCACATCAACAAGACCGACTCGGCCGTGCGTCTGACGCACATTCCGACCGGCATCGTGGTGCAGTGCCAGGACGGCCGCAGCCAGCACAGCAACCGCGACGTGGCGTGGAAGCGCCTGCGCTCGCGCCTGTATGACTTTGAGCTGCGCAAGCAGCAAGAGGCGCAGCAAAAGCTGGAAGACACCAAGACCGACGTGGGCTGGGGCCACCAGATCCGCAGCTACGTGCTGGACAACAGCCGTATCAAGGACCTGCGCACCAACGTGGAAGTGTCTGCCACCCAAAAGGTGCTGGATGGGGACCTGGATGTGTTCATCCAGGCATCACTGAAGCAGGGCATCTAAGGCATGTTGGACGCTTTGATTTTCGACATGGACGGCACCATGATCGACTCCATGCCTTCGCACAAGGAAAGCTGGGCGGTGTTCGCCCAGCGGCAGGGCCTGGACGTGGACATTGCCGACCTGATGCGCCGCACCACGGGCCGCACCGGCATCGAATGCATGCGCGACCTGTTTGACCACCCGGAGATGGACGAGGCCGTAGCCTTGGCCCATGTGCACGAAAAGGAAGCGGTGTACCGCGAAATTTTCTCGCCCATCTTTGCCGAGGTAGCGGGGTTCAAAGCGTTTTTTAACCTCGCCCATGGCCGCGGCCTGAAGCTGGGCGTGGGCACGGCGGGCGACCGCCACAACCAGGCCTTTGCCTACGCCAACCTGCAAATGCCCATTGCCCCACTCACCACCGTGGGTGGCGACGAGGGCCTGCCCGGCAAGCCCGAGCCTGCCATCTTCCTGGAAGCCGCGCGCCGCATGGGCGTGGAGCCCGCGCGCTGCATCGTGTTTGAAGACGCGCCGCTGGGCATCGAAGCCGCACGCCGCGCCGGCATGCGCGCCGTGGGCATCGCCACCAGCCACCACCCCGACGAACTGCGCGGCCCCCACGTGCTGGCCGTGGTGCCCGACTACCACGCCCTGATCACTTCCCAATTTCTGGAGACACACCATGTTGCAACTTCGTGAGGCCTCGGGCCCGGCTGCGGTGATCCACCGCGGCGACTACACTGCCCCCGCCTACTGGATCGACACCGTCGATCTGAGTTTTGACCTGGACCCCGCCAAGACACGCGTGCTCAACAAGATGACGCTGCGCCGTAACCCCGACGTGGCGGCACAGCCCCTGCGCCTGGACGGCGAAGAGCTGAACCTGGCCCGCGTGCTGGTGAATGGCCAAGGCACCAGCTTCAAGATGGAAGACGGTCAACTGGTGCTGGAAAACCTGCCCGAAGGCAGCGAACCCTTTGCGCTGGAAATCTTCACCACTTGCGCGCCGGTCAAAAACACCAAGCTCATGGGCCTGTACGTGAGCAACGAGTCCTTCTTCACACAGTGCGAGGCAGAAGGCTTTCGCCGCATCACCTACTTCCTGGACCGGCCCGATGTGATGGCCATGTACACGGTGACCCTGCGCGCCGACAAGGCCAAGTACCCCGTGCTGCTGTCCAACGGCAATCTGGTGGACAGCGGTGACCTGGACGAAGGCCGCCACTTTGCCAAGTGGGTGGACCCACACAAAAAACCGTCCTACCTGTTCGCCCTGGTGGCGGGCCAACTGGTGGCGCGCGAGCAGCGCATCGTGTCGCGCGCGGGTAAGGAACATTTGCTGCAAGTGTTTGTGCGCCCCGGTGATCTGGACAAGACCGAACACGCCATGAACAGCCTGATGGCCAGCGTGGCCTGGGACGAAGCCCGCTTTGGCCTGCCGCTGGACCTGGAGCGTTTCATGATCGTCGCCACCAGCGACTTCAACATGGGCGCCATGGAGAACAAGGGCCTGAACATCTTCAACACCAAGTACGTGTTGGCGAACCAGGCCACCGCTACCGATGTGGACTACGCCAATATTGAGAGCGTGGTGGGCCACGAGTACTTCCACAACTGGACCGGCAACCGCATCACCTGCCGCGACTGGTTCCAGCTGAGCCTGAAGGAAGGCCTGACCGTCTTCCGCGACCAGGAATTCAGCCAGGACCTGTGCGCCGAGCCCTCGGCCCGCGCCGTCAAGCGCATTGAAGACGTGCGCGTGCTGCGCACCGCCCAGTTCCCCGAAGATGCGGGCCCCATGGCCCACCCGGTGCGGCCCGACAGCTACATCGAGATCAACAACTTCTACACCGTCACCATTTACGAGAAGGGTGCAGAGGTGGTCCGCATGATGCAGACCCTGACCAGCCGTGCCGGCTTTGCCAAGGGCATGGCGCTGTACTTCGAGCGTTTTGACGGCCAGGCCGTGACCTGCGATGACTTTGCCCAAGCCATTGCCGATGCCAACCCCGGCTCCGCATTGGCCAACCTGCTGCCCCAGTTCAAGCGCTGGTACAGCCAAGCCGGCACACCGCGCCTGGCTACCCGTGGCGAGTACAACGCCGCGGAGCAGACCTACACGCTGCACTTCAGCCAGAGCTGCGCCCCCACACCGGGCCAGGCTGCCAAAGAGCCTTTTGTCATCCCCGTGAGCCTGGGCCTGGTGGGTGCCAGCAGCGGCGCGCCCCTGCCCTTGCATGTGCAGGGCAGCAGCGTGGCCGGTGCCGACAGCCACCTCTTTGTGCTGACCGAAGCCAGCCAGAGCATCACCTTCACCGGTGTGACTGAGGAGCCCGTGCCCTCCATCCTGCGTGGCTTCTCCGCGCCCGTGGTGCTGGACTTTGACTACAGCGATGCCCAGCTGCTTACCCTGCTGGCCAACGACCCCGACCCGTTCAACCGCTGGGAAGCCGGCCAGCGCCTGGCGCTGCGCAGCGCTATCAATTCAATAGCTGCTGGCACAGATACTACGGGCGCTACACCCCTAAATGATGCCTATATTGACGCCATGCGCGCCGTGCTGCGTCACCCCACGCTGGACGCTGCCTTCAAGGAACTGGTGCTGACCCTGCCCAGCGAAACCTACATCGCCGAGCAGCTGGACGTGGTGGACCCACAGCGCATCCACGCCGTGCGCGACGCCATGCGCCTGCAACTGGCCACCGCCCTGCAAGCCGACTGGGAATGGGCGTTTGAAGCCCATAAAGACAACGGCGCCTACCGCCCCGACCCCGTCTCCAGCGGCCGCCGCGCCCTGGCTGGCATGGCGCTGGGTTTCCTGAACCTGGCCGCCGTGCAGAGCGCCGCTTCGACAGGCTCAGGACAGTCGGATATTTGGCCCGGCAAGACACTGCAGCGTTTCAAGGACGCGGGCAACATGACCGACCGCTTCAACGCCCTCGCCGCACTGGTGGGCAGCGGCCATGCGCTGGCTGCGCCCGCCCTGGCCCGCTTCCACGCACTGTTCAAGGACGAAGCGCTGGTGCTGGACAAGTGGTTTGCCCTGCAAGCAGGCACCAGCGACCGCGGTGGCCAGGTACTGCCCGCCGTGCGCCAGCTGTTGGCCCACCCGGACTTCAACATCCGCAACCCCAACCGCGCACGCAGCGTCATCTTCAGCTACTGCAGCGCCAACCCCGGTGGCTTCCACCGTGCAGACGCGGCGGGGTATGTGTTCTGGGCCGACCGCGTGATGGAGCTGGACGGCATCAACCCCCAGGTAGCTGCCCGCCTGGCCCGCGCACTGGACCGCTGGAAGAAGCTGGCGGAGCCCTACCGCAGCGCCGCGCGCGAAGCGCTGGTGCGCGTGGCCGCCAAGACCGACCTCAGCAACGATGTGCGCGAGGTGGTAGACCGCGCGCTGGCCGACTAAACCCACGGCCATGGCCTTCTTCGGTTTTGCGTCCCCTGCAGACAAGTTTGCGCGACGGTTTACCCCGCTGCGCGACACGGTGTACGACGCGGACGCCATGTTCAGCGGCTCCGCTATGTCAGAAGACCTGGAGGCGCTGCTACCGCTGGCAGAGAAGGTGGGCCCGGAGTCGGCCGAGCTGGCCGACCTGCTGTGGCTGCAGTTTGTGGTGTTTGCCAAACGCCAGTGGGATTCAGAGGGCCTGCCGCTGGGCCTGCGCGCGCTGGCCATCCGCGAAGCGCGTGGCAGCCTGACACCCACCGAGCGCTACGAGCAACACTACGCCCTGGGCAAATCGGCCGTGCAGGCCGAGGAATACGACACCGCCATCGAGCACCTGCAACAGGCCGCCGAATGTTCTGCGCACGCCAGCGCCACGCTGAGCCTGGAGCAGAAGCTGGGCATCCGCGAAGAGATTGGCTACGCCCTGCACGAGGCTGGCCGCTTTGCCGAGGCACTGGCGCACAACCAGCAACTGCTGGCCGACGCGCAGAGCGCCTTTGGCACGGGCACCGATGAACGCTTGGCGGGTGTCATAAACAACCTGGCGCAAAACGCTTATGAGCTGGGCGACCACGCCCAAGCACAGGCCTACCTGCAGCAGCGCCTGGCGCTGGGCCAGGCCTTGCAAGACAACGACATCATTCTGGACACCCTGTTTCAGCAGGGCGTGCTGGCCCACGAGGCGGGTGACGCGGCCCTGGCCCGCACCCTGTTTGAACAACGCGTGGCCATCGCCCAGGCCAGCGGCGACGATGACCTGCTGGAAGACGCACGGGCCCGGCTGGATGAATTGACCGAACGCGAGCAGGCCTAGGCCGCGCGCGACCCCACCAATTTTTAAACTTAGGGATTAACCATGACACAACGCATATCGCTCACGCGCTACCTGATTGAGAAGCAGCGCGGCCACGAAGGCAACGCCAGCGCCCCCGGCGCCATTCCGCCCCAGCTGCGCCTGCTACTGGAAGTGGTGGCGCGCGCCTGCAAGAGCATCAGCCTGGCCGTGACCAAGGGCGCCCTGGGCGGCGTGCTGGGCGCGGCCGACAGCGAAAACGTGCAGGGCGAAATCCAGAAGAAGCTGGACATCATCGCCAACGAAGTGTTGATCGAAGCCAACGAATGGGGTGGCCACTTGGCTGCCATGGCCAGCGAGGAAATGGAAGGCATCTACGTGGTGCCCAACCGCTACCCGCAAGGCGAATACCTGCTCATGTTTGACCCGCTGGACGGATCGAGCAACATCGACGTGAACGTCAGCATCGGCACCATCTTCAGCGTGCTGCTCAAGTCGCCCGAAGGCCCGGCCGTGAGCGAGCAAGACTTCTTGCAGCCCGGCACCCAGCAAGTGGCGGCGGGCTACTGCATCTACGGCCCGCAAACCACGCTGGTGCTGACCGTAGGCGACGGCGTGGCCATGTTCACGCTGGACCGCGAACAAGGCTCGTTTGTGCTGACACAGGAAGATGTGCGCGTGCCCGAAGACACACAGGAATTTGCCGTCAACATGAGCAATATGCGCCACTGGGACGAGCCCGTGAAGCGCTACATCGACGAATGCCTGCAGGGCAAAGACGGCCCGCGCGGCAAAGACTTCAACATGCGCTGGATTGCCAGCATGGTGGCCGATGTGCACCGCATCCTGACTCGCGGCGGCGTCTTCATGTACCCCTGGGACAAGCGCGAACCCGAGAAGCCAGGCAAGCTGCGCCTGATGTACGAAGCCAACCCCATGGGCTGGCTGATCGAACAAGCCGGCGGCGCCGCCACCGACGGCCGACAACGCATTCTGGACATCCAGCCCACCAAGCTGCACCAGCGCGTGAGCGTGTTCCTGGGATCGAAAAACGAGGTGGAACGCGCCACCCGCTACCACTCGGAAGCGGCCTGATTCTGAGAGGTGGCTCGCTATAATTGCGGGCTTAGTTGCCGGTGTAGCTCAGTCGGTAGAGCAGCTCATTCGTAATGAGAAGGTCGGGTGTTCGATTCATCTTTCCGGCACCAATACAGAAAAGAAAATCCGCTACCTAAACCGTAGCGGATTTTTTTCACCCGCACGGGGGTAATGCTAAAACAGCGGCTCCTTGGGTGAGGCTAAATTGCTCGAGCGTTGGTTTACTGCGCAGATTGAGTGAGCTGATCAAATCACCGCACAACACTTATATGCAATATGGGCCGCCAAACCACATGGAACAAGCGCAGCGTCGCAACCCAAACCAACTTAATACCCCGCAAGATTCTCAATCCGGAAAATCTGGTCTTCCTCGTTGCGCCCGGTGTTGGGGAAGTATTTGACGGTCATAAAGCGCCCGGCATCGTCTTGCACCAACATCAGCGGTACGCCATACAGCTTGTGCTCGGCCAGCACTTTGTCCAAGGTGTTGTCGCCGTTCAGGATGTGATTGCCCTTGGTTTCCACCAACATCAGGCCACCACCCGCCGTACGGCCAGCGACCTTGATGGCGAAGTCGGGAAAGTAGCGGTCGCCGCTGGGCATCACAATGCCAATTGACCAAGGCTTACGTGGTTCGTTGCGGAACCAGTATTCGACCGTACCCGAGGTATCGGCATCCAGCAATTGCGCGAACGCCTGCTCCGGTCCGTTCAGGTCTTGCGGCATCACACCGTACACATTCAGGCGCGACTTTCTAACCCCTGCTGACAATTCCACAAATTCCGGCAAGGGCGTCGCATCAAAGGTTTCCTTAAACTTGGCCGAACAGGTGCGCGCAGCGTTGCGAATCAAATGCGGGTAGGCCGCCATGATGCGGTTCAAAGCTAACTCAATTCCGGCGTCGTCTGTGTCAACGCCACGGTGGCTGTACTCGGTTTTGAGTCGCGCCAGAAGTGCATCGTGCAAGTCACGCGGATCGAGATTGTCGGCATCGAACAAGACGCTCTGCGCACGACGTGCAATTTCAGCATCGGACAAACGTGCGTTCATCGTCTGCATTTCCTCGCTGCCCTCAAACAGGTTTACCGTCTGCCGGGTCACTTTCACCGACTGGCGAAACCCGGCGCTGAAAGCCTTGTCGTCAATAGCGATGTTGGCGGCAATGCATGCCAACAGGTCGTCGGTTGAAAGCGGTGATTGCTCCGAACGATAGACGCGCGGCACACCCTCGCGGATGGCAAAGCGTCGGTTGCCTGAAAGCAGAGGGGTCGTTTGTGGCCCAGCGGGCGAACCCGCTACCGTCGGTGCGGATGGCGATGGCATCAACACCAGATTCGTCAGAATGCCTGTCTGTTGCCATACAGGCGACTCGCCCGCAAACGGCACACCGTCAGCGGCAATGTTCGCGTCTGTTGTTGGCGTGGACCATACAGGCGGCGTGTAGGGCACAGAAAGCAATTGCGACTGCCCGTTGTGCGACACCTGAATCTCGTGGGTCCCGGCCACTTTCACCACCATGGTGAACGGGCATACGTGGGACAACTCACTCTGAATCGCGTTGATCTTTTCGCCTGCGTGCACCAAACCGCTTTGGTTCGCCGCATCCGCCAGAAACACATAGCCAAAGCGCAGCAGCTCTGGCAGTGTCTTTTCCAGCGTTGGCCCTTGCAGGCGGTTGTGCACGCGCAGGATGCGCCCCACCACCTGAATGCCAAAGTCGGTGTCTTTCGCCCCGCGCATGGACACCAGCGTGAAGGCGCGCGGCGCATCAAAACCCAGTGCCACCGCCACCTTGAAAATCAGCACTTCTTTGCGTTCATCAATCGCCACCGATAGCAAATCGTCGTTGGGATCATCCGCCGTGTACCAGGCAATCTTTGACTCTTGCACGCCCATGGCCGCGAGCCGCGTGCGCGCCTCGTCCACGGCCTTATTGCTGTTGGCCACCTGTACCAACATCAATGGCACTAGGCCAATGCCTGCCGTCTGCAATCCCTGCTTGATGGCGTTGTGCATGCCCCAGCCATCGACCAGCGCCGTGGCAGCGAAGTCCACCAACTCTTTCTGATCATCCGCTGCCAGATAGGCAATCGACTTGATGCCGTCCTTGATCAGCCCCGCGTCCACAGCTTCTTTGCGGCTGACGCTGATGCGATGCAGGTGGCCAATGCCCGCTGCCTTCTTGAACTTTTCCACATCGGCATCGTCTGGTGTCGCGGTCACCATTAAAGTGAAGTCGGGCTTGAGCGATTCACGGTAAAAGCGCACGGCCTCTTTTGCCGTGGCAAAGCCGTGGTGTGCCTCGTCCACCACGGCGCCAATGCGAAAACCGTCCGCACGCAGCTCGTCAATCAAATCATCCAAGGACAACACAAACTCGCCACCGCTGCGCACCTTGCGCGTAGACGCGTTAGATGCCGCTACCGATGCCCAGGTGGTCACGTACACGTCGCCACTCTTGGTACCGCGCGTCTTGCGGTCGCCCTGCAAGTCACGCACGCGCAAGCCAACAAAAGTGGACTTGATCGCCCCTTTGGCCTGTTCCACCAGTGTGGCGAAAGGCGTAAACCAGAACCAGACAATTTGCGCATTGCTATCGCGATCGGGTGCGGCAAATGTCTCGGCAATCATCCCCGCCATCAGGGTCTTGCCTGAGCCGGTCGGGGCTTCTAACAGCAGACAACCATTGAAGGCCGTCGCCGCTGCGCGGCTGGCATCATCAGTCGCTTGGCGAAACTGGCTTTCGGCATAGCGAAAAATCTCCAGTGCGTTGACTACCGCTTCGCGTTGATAGCCCTTGGGTGCGGGGGCGCTCATGGCCGTCCTCCCTTGCCGCTAGATCGCGCGCCGAAGCGGTTGACCAGAAACGCCGGAATCGGCTCGAATGAAACACGCGGGTCGGTCAAGCGTTGCGCCAGCAAGGCCGGTTGCCATGAATACACCACGGCTTGCCCAGCCCCATGGATCACGGTTTCCAGTGCCTCCAGCATGGCGTCGGACACCTTGGGTAAATAGATCACCACCGAGCGTTTGCCTTGCGCCGTCTGCATCGGCAATGCGGAATGATAGGGTGACAACGCCACGTCATGGATCAGTTGCAGTGCCGTCCATATCTGGGCGTGCTGGATGCCGCGAAACACCGTGGCTGCCGGAATGCGCCGACACTGCAGATAGGCAAAACCACCACCGAGCCCCGCAATTGCCTCGCCCTTTTTGGTGGTGTAGCCGGTCACCACGCGGCGCACGCGTTCGGCACACACGTCGCGGCACAAATTCTTGTCGGGTGTTTCCGCCGTGGCTTCGGTGCTGGACACCAGAATGAAGCGGCGATTGCCACCGTCTTCCTTGTTCAGGTTCAGCACAGCCTGCGCCGTGGTCCCCGACCCAGCAAAAAAATCCAGCACGATGTCGCCGGGCTTGGTGGCAATTCGCATGATGCGTTCCATAAGCGCCACCGGCTTGGGTGTGGAAAAAACGTCAGCGGTATTTTCAAATTGCAGAATGTCGTGGATTTCTTTTTTTGCATCTTGCGTGTGTCCAACCTCGTTGTATTGCCACAGTGTTTGCGGCACCACGCCTTGCTGCACGTCGGATAGAAATCGTTTGAAGGCCGGGACGTTGTTGCCATCCTTGCCCCACCAAATGCGCTTGTCGCGGTCCAGTTCGAGAAATTTCTCTTCCGCAAAACGCCAGTAGTTGCCGGGCGGTGGGCCAGCGACAACACGCCCGGATGGGCAGGTAATCGGGTAGGTTCCCTTGCTATAGAAATTGCGCGCTGACATATCGCCTGCCTTCCACGGGCCGCGCGGGTCTTTGTCCGGGTTCTTGTAGGCCTTGTCCTGATCTACTGAACGCGGCATTGGGTTAGGTCGCCAAACGAACTTATTGAGGGCAAAACAGACGATGTACTCATGGTCATCGGAGAAATGCTGTGCTGTTCCCTTGGGCGAGTAAACCTTCTGCCAGATCACGTTGGCAATGAAGTTCGCCGCGCCAAACACCTGTTCCATCAGCAGCCCCAAATGGAACACCTCGTTGTCGTCGATGGACACAAAAATCACGCCGTCCTCGGTGAGCAACTCCTTGGCCAGCTCCAACCGCCGGAACATGAACTCCAGCCACTTGGAATGGCGGTAGCTGTCGTCCTTGTCGATGAAGCTGTCGTTGTAGATGAAGTCGCGGTTGCCGGTGTTGTAGGGCGGGTCAATGTAGATGCACTTCACCCGACCGGCGTGCGTCATGCGCAAGGTGCGCAGGGCATCGAAGTTATCGCCCTCAATGATCAGGTTGTCTTGTGGTCCGTCGCCGCATGACAAATCGGCATCCCAGTCCAGCGCCACAAAATCGGTGTTGACCGACAGGTCGTGGTCAATCTCGTCGCGTTCCCACACCAGCCCGAAATTGGGCCTACGGTCCCGTTCGCGCAGCAGGCGCAAAAGCTGTTCTTTGGAATAGTCGTCGTAGTTATCGGCCATTTGGGAATGCACTCAACTTCTTCGATTGCGAGTCGCAACGCGCGAACAGGAATTGCAGCTGGTGACAATGAACGTCAGCGGCGGCGCGCTGCGCCTGGGCCTTGTTGACCCAATCAAGAGAAGGCATGTGGCGTGTTTGTAATTGACGTGAAGCGTCATTCTATTTGACGTGTCACGCTTTGCGCGATACGTCAATGCAAACCACTATTGCGCCCATGAAAATTGGGCAAGTCATTCGGGAGATAAGGGAAGCGCACAAAGCGACGCTTGAGGAAATCGCCTTAGCTGCCGATACCAACGCTAGCAACTTGTCCCGCATTGAGCGCGGTACACAGGGCTATTCGCCGGAAACCTTAGAGCGCATTGCTACAGCGTTGGGGGTGACAGTATCGGAACTGCACCGAAGGATGGAAAACGCCTCACAAAGCACTAGTAAGCCCAGTGGCGGCATCGCAGGTCAGAAGCACCCGGAACCCGAGCCCGCAATGAGTTCGAGCAAGTATTCAGCGCTGACGTTGGATCATCGGGAGCTAGTGGACGAATTCATGACTCTATTGCTGAAGCGGCAGCGAATTAGAAAAACGTAAATTTGCGCTGCACGTCAGTTTTGTGAGACCAGCCCGCTAAGTGGTGTTTTTGTTGCTTCAATTGAAAGCAACCACATACTCTAATCAAGCTAAAGCGGCATCTCGCTCCAAATGAACGCTCGATGCGTTTTACTACCAGCGGACCAACTTGCATCACATCGGACAGGTCGCAGTCCAGACATCGCCTAATTAGGTGGGTGAATTTGACACCCGACCCTGCTCCAAAATCGAGGAAACTCTTCCTTTCGCTTCACTCCCAAAGAGCCCCAACATGCGCGCCATCTTCAGCATCGTCAGCCTGCTCATCGTGCTCGCCATCGTTGGCGTGCTGGTCAAGAAACAGCTGGGAGGCACGGCCAGCGTGGCCCCGGCAGCCACGCCAGGGGCGAGCCCGCAGCAGCAGAGCCAGCAAATACAGCAGCAGATCAAACAAACGGTAGAGGGCACGCTGCAGCAGGCGCGGCCCATGCCGGAAGACACCCCCAAGTAAGTCCACCACCCCATGTTCATTGCTTCCAAAATTCTGGCCCTGACTACCCAGCCCCTGCTGTGGGTGTTTGTTTTGCTGCTGCTGAGCCTGCTGTTACTGCAGCGCTGGCCGCGCGCGGGCCGGCGGCTGGTGGGCACGGCGCTGGCGGTGCTGGTGCTGATGGCCTGGAAGCCCTTGCCCGAGGCCATCATTCGCCAGTTGGAAAGCCGCTACCCCGAGATGGCGCCCAACGCCAAGCTGGAGGGTTATGTGGGTGTGGTGGTGCTGGGCGGGGCCACGGAGTCGGGCCGCACGCAGATGGCGCATGTGCAACCCATGCTGAACGACGCGGCCGAGCGCATGACGGGCACGGTGGCGGTACTGCGCGCCAACCCCCAATTGCGCGTGTTGTTTACCGGGGGCGAAGGTGCGCTGATGGGCGTTGGCCAATCGGAGGCCGAGCGCGCCAAGATGTTCTTCGACAGCCTGGGGCTGAGCGGACCCCAGGTGCAGTACGAGTCCGCCTCGCGCAACACTTACGAGAACGCGGTGTTGACCGCCAAGCTGCCAGGCGTGGATCCCACGCAGCGCTGGCTGCTGGTGACCTCGGCTTGGCACATGCCGCGCTCCATGGCCACGTTCGCCAAGGCCGGGTGGAATGTCACAGCGTATCCGGTGGACTTTCGTACCGGAGACAGCAGTGACTGGCTGGATTTCTCAATGGCGGGTGGCGCCGTGGAATGGCAACTGGCATTGCACGAACTGGTGGGCCTGCTGGCCTACAAGCTCACCGGGCGCTTGTAGCCAGCGTAGCGCCTCAGTCGTTAAGGGTACGGCGGGCGCGCACTTTGTCGATACGACGGCCTTCCAGTGCCACCACCTCAAACAACCAATGCGCGCACACAATGTGCGCGCCCTGCGCGGGCAGGTTGCCCGACACGGCCATGAGCAGACCCGCCAACGTGTTGTAGCGGCCGCGCTCTTCGTCGGGCAGGTCGTCTTCAATCTCCAGCCGCGCTTTGAGTTCGCTCAGCGGCATCAGGCCATCGAGCATCCAGGAGCCATCGTCTTGCTGCACGGCCCAGGCTTCGGTCTGTGCATCGGGTTGCAGCTCACCGGTAATGGCTTCCAGCAGGTCGTGCGGGGTGATGAGGCCCTGCACCACGCCGTATTCGTCCACCACAAACACCATGCGCGCCGACTTGACGCGGAACTGCTCGATGAGCTCCATGCCACTCAGCGTCTCGGGCACAAACACGGCTGGCTCCACCAGCGACTCGACAGAATCCTGGTGCGCAGCACCCGTGGCCAGCAAGCGTGCCACGCTGATGATGCCCACCACGTTGTCCAGTGAGTCGCGGCACACGGGATACCAGGAATGCCCGCCATGCGCAGCATTCGACCCGGCCTGCGCCAGGCATTCGGCCACGGTGTTGGTGGCCTCCAGCCAGGCAATGTCGGTGCGCGGCAGCATCATGGAGGTGAGGTGGCGGTCGTCCAGGTGGAAGACGTTGCGCACCATCTGGTGTTCGTGTTCTTCGATGATGCCGGCGTCCACGCCCTCCTCCAGGCTGGCGGAGATTTCGGCCTCGGTCACAGCGCGGGTGTCGGTGGTGTCGATGCGCAGCAGCTTGAGCATGCCGTGGGTGCACATGGACAACAGGCGCACAAAAGGCTTGGCACCGGTGGCCACCCAGGTCATCGGCAGGGCCACCACACGGGCCACGGTTTCGGGGTAGAGCTGGCCAATGCGCTTGGGCACCAGTTCGCCAAACAAAATGGTGATGAAGGTGATGACGGTGACCACAATGGCCGTGGCCGATATTTCAGCGGCGCGGTCAGACAGCGTAATGGTGGACTGCAACCAGGCAGCCAGGCCGTCGCTAAAGGCGGCCTCGCCCACGATGCCGTTGAGCATGCCAATGGAGGTGATGCCCACCTGCACGGACGATAAAAACTGGGTGGGGTTGTCCATCAGGGCCAGGGCGGCCTTGGCGCCCTTGTCACCGGCCTCGGCCATGGTTTGCAGCCGTACCTTGCGGCTGGCGGTGAGCGCCAGCTCCGACATGGCGAAGGCGCCATTCAACAAAGTCAGCACGATGATCAGCAAAAAATCCATGGAACCCAAGCGAGAATAAACACCATGGCAATGTACCTTATTGGCGATGTGCAGGGCTGCGACGCAGCGCTGGCGCAGCTGACCCAACGCATCGACTTCTCCCCCAGCCGCGACACGCTCTACCTGCTGGGCGACCTGGTAAACCGCGGGCCCAACTCGGCCGGCGTGCTGCGCCGACTGATGGGCTACGGCGCATCGGCTCGCTGCCTGCTAGGCAACCACGACCTGCACTTGCTGGCCGTGGCCCACGGCGTGCGCAAGCCCGGCCGCCACGACACGCTGGACGACCTGCTGGTCGCCCCCGACCGCCCCGCCCTGCTGGACTGGCTGCGCCAACAGCGCATGGCGATGCTGGAGCGGGTTGGCGATTCAGACCTATTAATGGTGCACGCCGGCGTATTACCTGCGTGGACAGCTACCAAAACCATAGCACTGGCGGCGGAAGTGGAGGCCGTGCTGCAGTCGGACAACGTGGGAGCCTTCTTCCAGGCCATGTACGGCAATGCGCCCGAGCAGTGGAGCGACGACTTGGTGGGCATTGAACGGCTGCGCGTGATCGTGAACGCGCTGACCCGCATGCGCTTTTGCACGCCCGAAGGCGCCATGGAGTTCGCGACCTCCGGCCCGGCGGACCAGGCACCAGAGGGCTACCTGCCTTGGTACGAGGCGCCCGGACGCCAGACGGCGGAAGTGACCGTGGCGTTTGGCCACTGGTCTACGTTGGGCTGGTTGGGCCGACCCGATGTGCTGGCGCTGGACACGGGCTGCGTGTGGGGCGGCTGCCTCAGTGCGCTGCGCGTAGAGCCTGGCGCAGCAGGCGCGCCCTGGCGCACCGAGCTGCTACAGGTGCACTGCGAACAATCGCAGAAACCCGGGGAATAAACATCGGCCAATAAAAACGGCGCACCAGGCGCCGTTTTTGTTGAAAAGCTGAAATGCTTATTCTGCTTTGAACAGCGCCGCCACCTTGCGTTTGGGCTTGATGTTGGCAGAGATGCTGCGCGTAGTGGGACGGGCCGAGGCCTCCCACGAAGGCGCGGCTTCGGGCGCTGCGCTGGGCTCGTAGGGCTTGTCAAAGAACGGGTCGCGCGAGGCTTGCACCGGGCGGTTGTAGTCGTTGCGTGGTGCGCGGGGCACACGCACGCGGTCGCTGTCGTCACGCGGGCCACGGCTGTCGCCACGTCCAGCGCTGCGGCCGTTGTCGCTCACCGCACTGCCGTCTTCGTGGTACATGCGGCGGCCATCGTTGATGCGGCCTTGCTTGCGAATGTCGGGCTGGTCTTCTTCAAACTCCACCGCTTCCAGCTCGATCTTGGTCTTGATGAGTTTCTCGATGTCGGCCAGCAAACGCGCGTCGTTGCCACCGCCCACAAAGGTCACGGCAAGGCCAGAGGCGCCCGCGCGGCCGGTGCGGCCAATGCGGTGCACATAGTCTTCGGCGTTGAAGGGGATGTCGAAGTTGAACACCGCGGGCACGTCCTTGATGTCCAGGCCGCGCGCGGCCACATCGGTACACACCAGCAAGTCCACTTCGCCCTTTTTGAAGGACTCCAGCGCTTTCAGGCGCTCGTCCTGGCTCTTGTCGCCGTGCAGGGCAGCGGTCTTCAGGCCTTCGCGCTCCAGCGAACGGGCCAGGCGGGCGCAGCCCAGCTTGCTGTTCACAAACACAAAGGCCTGCTTCATGCCGCGGGTCTTGAGGATCTGGTGCAGGGCGTGGCGCTTGTTGTCTTCGCCCACGCTGTAGAAGTGCTGCTCGACCGTAGACGCCGTGGCGTTGGAGCGGGCCACTTCGATGGTGACGGGGTTTTGCAGGTAGCTATTGGCCAGGCGCTTGATCTCGGGCGAGAAGGTGGCGCTGAACAGGAGCGTGGTGCGCTGCTTGGGCAGGTAGCTCAGGATGCGCTGCAGGTCCGGCAAAAAGCCGATGTCCAGCATGCGGTCGGCTTCGTCCAGCACCACGTACTCCACCTGGTTGAGCACCGCGTTTTTGGCTTCGATGTGGTCCAGCAGGCGGCCGGGGGTGGCGACCAGCACTTCCACGCCTTTTTTCAGCTCCAGGGTCTGGGGCTTCATGTCCATGCCGCCAAACACCACGGCACTGCGCAGGTTGGTGTACTTGGCGTACAGCTTGACCTGTTGGGCCACCTGGTCGGCCAGCTCACGGGTTGGCAGCAGCACCAGTGCGCGCACGGGGTGGCGGGCCGGGGATGTGGAAGGGTTTTCGTGCTTCATCATGCGCTGCAGCAGGGGCAGCGCGAAAGCGGCGGTTTTGCCGGTACCGGTCTGGGCAGCGCCCATCACGTCCTGGCCGGTCAGCACCACGGGGATGGCCTGCGCCTGGATGGGCGTCATGGTTTCGTAGCCCATTTCGGCCACGGCGCGGGCGATGGGGGCAGCCAGCTGCAGCTGGGCAAACGCCATGATGGGGGTGTCCGCCGTCAGCTCATTGGACGGGGTGGCAGGGGTATTCAGTTCAGTAGTCAAGTCGGTCAGGCATAGCCATAAGGGGTGCTATCCATCCGATAGCTGATTGCGCCCCGACGCCGGGGGCAACCCCGTATTATCCCCCACTCCTGTGAAACGGCAATTTCCCCGGAGCGTGGGGCTATATAGAGCGAGCAGAAAAGGTATCGCAGGCTTTGACGCTACCGGTTTTCAGGCCCTTGTCGAACCAGCGCTGGCGCTGGGCGCTGCTACCGTGGGTGAAACTCTCGGGCACCACCGACTGGCCGCTGCCGCGCTGCAGGGCGTCGTCGCCAATTTTGGCGGCGGCGTTCATGGCTTCGGCCACATCGCCTTCTTCCAGCAACTGGCGTGCATTGTTGGCGTGGTGGGCCCAGACTCCGGCAAAACAGTCGGCCTGCAGCTCCAGGCGCACGCTCAGCGCATTACCTTCGGCTTTGCTCACACGGCTGCGGGCCTCTTGCACCTTGGTGCTGATGCCCAGAAGGTTTTGTACATGGTGGCCCACCTCATGGGCAATCACATAGGCCTGGGCAAAGTCGCCCGGGGCGCCCAGCTGTTTTTGCAGGGTTTCGTAAAAGCCCAGGTCGATATAGACCTTCTGGTCGGCCGGGCAGTAAAACGGGCCCATGGCGCTCTGCCCCTGGCCGCAGGCGGTGGACGTGGTGCCGCGAAACAGCACCAGCCGGGGCTTCTGGTAGTCGGCACCGCCCTTTTTGAACACATCGGTCCACACGTCTTCGGTATCGGCCAGCACGGTAGAGACAAACTTGGCCATGCGGTCATCTGCCGGTGGGCGCTGGGCCGGGGCTTGCTGCACCATGGGTGCGGGGCCGCCCTCGCCGCTCAGCAGGCCCAGGATAGTGAGCGGGCTGATGCCCAGCGCCCAGCCACCCAAGAGCGCCACGACGATGGTGCCCACCCCCAACTTGCTGCCCAGCAGCCCACCGAGCAAGCCACCCAGGCCACCGCCGCCGCTAAAGCCGCCACCGGACCCACCGCTGCGGCGGTCTTCAACGTTGTCCGACTGGCGGTTACCTTCCCATTTCATGGTGTGGGTTTCCCTTGGGTGGAGCTTTCGATGAACTGGGCCAGATCGGCCGACCAGTCGGCGGCCTCGGGGTGCAGTTCCTGCAGGGAGGCAATCTCCACCCCCGCATCGGCCAGCATCTTTTCAGAGGCCCCATTCACACGCTCTTGGTGCTCCTTCTTGTCCAGGTAGACCACGCGTTTGATGCCGACCTGGATGATGGACTGCACGCAGCGCGGGCAAGGATATTGGGTCGCATAAATGGTGGAGCCATGCAAGGGCAGCGTGGTGCAGTTGAGGATGGCGTTCTGCTCCGCATGGACGATGTAGCTGTGGCGCGAGTTCAGCGGGTCGCTGTCATCGTCCTGCCAGTAGTGCTCGTCGTCGTCGTTGCAGCCGCGCGGCAGGCCGTTGTAACCCACGCCAGAAATCTTGTTGTCCGGGCTGACGATGCAGGCCCCGTTGCGCTTGCGGGCGTCCTTGGAGCGGCCTGACGCCAGCAGCGCCACCCCCATGAACATCGAATGCCAGTGGAGCAGGGAAAGATTTTTCATTCCCCCAAGCCTATCATTCCTGCCCGACGGACACCAAGCCCCCTGAACGGCGCACGGGGCTGCCACGCCGCTCCAGCCAGACCGAGGCCGCAAACACAAAGAGGCCAATGAACGACAGGAAGGCGCCCACGTAGCCGGTGGCGGCATAACCGTAGCCAAAGGCAATGGCCAGACCGCCCAGCCAGGCACCCAGTGCGTTGGCGATGTTGAAGGCCGAGTGCATGGACGCGGCGGCCAGGGTCTGGCCGTCGGCCGCCACATCCATCAGCCGCGTCTGGATGGCCGGGCCGGCAGCAAAGGTGCAGCCAATCAAGAACACCGACGTGCACAACATCCAGGGCGTGGCAGCGGTGAGGCTGAACAACGTCATCACCACGATGTTGAAGACCAGCATGCCGCCTATGGTTCCCATGAGCGCGATGTCGGCCAGCTTGGAGCCCACCACATTGCCCACATTCATGCCGATGCCGAACAGCACCATGATCACCGGGATCATGCCTGCGGGCATGTGCGCCACCTCGGTGGCCGTGCTGGCGATGTAGGAGAAGATGGAAAACATGCCGCCAAAACCGGTCGCGGCAAGGGTGAGGGTCAGCAAGACCTGCGGATGGGTAAACGCCACCAATTCACGCATCACGCCGGCGCCCTCTGAAGGTTTGTCGCGCGGCAGGTAGATCCAGATCAGCGTCACCGTGAGCACGCTGATCAGCCCCACCGCCAGGAACATGACACGCCAACTGAGGAACTGGCCAAACAGCGCCATGACTGGGGTGCCCACCAGCGTAGCCCCGGTCAGCCCCAGCATCACGTAACCGACGGTGCGGGCCCGCATGGCCAGCGGAACCAGCGATGCAGCCACCAGTGCGGACACACCGAAGTAGGCGCCGTGCGGCAGGCCCGTCAGAAAACGCAAGACGACGAAGCTCAGGAAATCAGGCGCCAACGCGCTGGCGAAGTTGCCGACCGTGAAAACCGCCATGAGGATGAGCAGCAGCGTGCGGCGCGAAGACTTGGCGCCCGCGATGGCAATCAGCGGAGCCCCCACCACCACGCCCAGGGCGTAGGCGCTGATGACATAACCGGCCTGCGGGGTGGTGACGGCAAAGGTGCTGGCCACATCGGGCAGCAGGCCCATGATGGCAAATTCGCCGGTGCCGATGGCAAAGCCGCCACAGGCCAGCGCCAGAATCACCAAAACAATTTGCAGCCGCGTCAGCGCGGGGGACTCTTCTGTCGCAATCATGGGTTCCTTGGGATTGAAGCCCAGAACTATACGGGATAACCCTATACCCCTCAGACGTAGCGCTATGAAATCGGGAGCTGTTCGCGCAGCATCCACGCTGGCTAGAGCCCTAAATCGCTTGGGAAATGACGGTCTGCTCGATCAGCCGGTCGTCGCCCAGCACGATGAGCGAGAACAGCAACTCGTCCAGGTTGGACGCCAGCGCCGTCTTGCGCTCCAACAACGGAGTGGCTTTGGGATTCACCACCACAAAGTCGGCCTCGCAGCCGGGCAGCAAGTTGCCCACCACGCCACCCAGCCCCAGAGCAGCCGCCGCACCCGCCGTGTGCTGCCACCACAGGTGCTGGGGCGAGAGCGAGAGGCCGGGCTTGGTCTGCCCTTCGCGGCCCACGTAGTAGGCGGCCAGCATGGTGTGAAAGGGGCTGAACGAGGTGCCGCCGCCCACATCGCTGGCCAGGCCGTAGTGGTAGCCCACGCGGTTGGCGCCCTCGTAGTCGAAAAAGCCGCTGCCCAGGAACAGGTTGCTGGTGGGGCTGATGGCCGCCGCGGCACCGGTGTCACGCATCAGCGCCCGGTCGTCGTCGTCAAAGTGGATGCAGTGGGCATAGATGGCGCGGTCGCGCATCAGGCCAAAGTCGTCGTAGGTGGCGAGGTAGCTGCGGGACTGGGGGAACAACTCACGTGCCCAGGTGATTTCGTCTTTGTTCTCGGCCACGTGGCTCTGAATCCACACGTCGGCGTATTGCTTGGCCAGCTCGCCCGCGCCGCGCAGCTGCGCGTCGGTGCTGGTGGGGGCAAAGCGCGGGGTGATGGCGTAGCCCAGCCGGTCCACGCCGTGCCAGCGCTGGATCAGCGCCTCGGTGTCGCGCAGGCTTTGTTCGGTGCCGCTCACGCTGCCCTGCCCCTGGTTCAGCAAGTCGGCAGGCGCGTGGCGGTCCATCAGGCACAGGCCGGTGATCAGGCGCATCTTCTGCGCCTGGGCTTCGGCAAACAGCGCGTTAACCGATTCCACATGCGAGGTGGCAAAGGTGAGCGCACTGGTGACGCCGTTGCGCAGCAGCTCTGCTACAAAAAAAGTAGCTGCTTGCGCACTGTATTCGGGGTCTGCAAAGCGTTTTTCTTCTGGAAAGGTGTAATTTTCCAGCCAGGGCAGCAAACCGGGCGCGGGCGAACCGATGACATTCGTCTGCGGGTAGTGGATGTGCAGGTCTATAAAACCCGGCGCGATGATGCGGCCGGGGAAGTGCTGCACGGCCACCTGCGGGTACTGCGGTGCCAGTGCGCTGTACGCACCAATGGCCTGCACCACCTGGGTGCCCTGGGCGTTGGGGCCGACGACCAGCAGGCCATCGGTTTCAAAACGGGCCTGCCCCGGTGCATCGGGGGCAAACCACAAAAGGGAGGCGCGGTAGGCTTTCATGCGGGCAAGCATATATCGCAGCGCAGCAATGTCCATACCAAGGCATGCATAGCCTCTATGGGCCGCGCATAGGGTCAGGCCCGCAAGGTGCAGCTGTCGCCACTCGCCTCGCGCCAGACGCGCACCTGCCACAGGCCGCTGAACTCCTGCGCCATGGCGCGCCAGATGTAAGCCGCCAGGTTTTCCAGCGTGGGCGGGCCCAGGCCTTCCACTTCGTCCAGCAGGTGGTGGTCCAGACGCGGGCGCAACACGGCAATGGCCTGGCGCAGGTGGCCCAGGTCGACCACCATGCCGGTGTCTTCGTCGGCGTTGCCCGCCACGGTCACTTCCACATGGTAGGTGTGGCCGTGGATGCGGCGGCTGCCGGCGACTTCCTCGGCGTCATCCAGCGTGCGCTTCAGCGTATGGGCGGCGTCAAAGAAAAACTTCTGGCTCACCTCACAGCGGCGCGGAATAGGGATGGCGGGCACTTGGGTCATCGGATGCCTGTGATCTTGTGGGTTTGCAGGGACAGGCGCCACTGCGGGCGCTCCAGGCATTGCGCAATGCAGGCCCGCGTGTTGTCGGCCCGCAAGATGTTGTCCATGGGCTGTAGGTAGCGGTGGGTAAAGTCCGCGGCCTCGCAGTCGGCCAGCGTGATGCCGGGCTGGGGCCAGACCAATTTCAGCTCGTGCCCGCTGCGCTGCACCCAGGTGGAGCCGGCCTTGGGGCTCACACAGATCCAGTCGATACCCTCGGGTGCTTTAATCGTTCCGTTGGTTTCTACCGCAATCTGGAAGCCCTGCGCATGCAGCGCGTCAATCAACTCGGCGTCTACTTGCAGCAGCGGCTCGCCGCCCGTCATCACCACAAAGCGGTTCGCTGCATCGGTGTCGGGCCACTGCGCGGCAATGCGCTCGGCCAGCGCCTGGGCGATTTTGAACTTGCCGCCCAGCGTGCCGTCGGTGCCCACAAAGTCGGTATCGCAAAACTGGCAGACGGCGCTGGCACGGTCCTGCTCGCGGCCGGTCCAGAGGTTGCAGCCGGCAAAGCGGCAGAACACGGCGGGGCGGCCCGCATTCGAGCCTTCGCCCTGCAGTGTGTAGAAGATTTCTTTGACTTGGTATGCCATGGCAGTCTTTCAGCCAAGGCGAGCGGATAGGAAACAACAAGCGGCCACAGGTGTGGCGGCGAGGTTTTTGTACATGGTAGTCCTCTACATGGCTCCGAACACAAAAGACAAAGCCCGCCGGAGCTGCGGGCCTTGGGGCGAATTTTACCGTGCCGACCTGCAAACGGTATACAGCCACACAAATACTATGTATTTGATAGCTGCTTGCGCAGGTGGTACGCGGGCCACCGGTCTATTTGGCACTAAAAATCTGCATCCCCCACGGGAGTGTCATCAACGCCTATCGGAACGTCTCAAACACTGCGTCCAGCCGCTGCACATAGTTCTGGCGCAGTGCTGCGTCGATAAAACTGGCGTCAAAGCTGTTGCGTGCCAGCGTGTAGGCGTGTTGTGCGGTCAAGCCCAGGGCCGCAAAGGTCTGGGTGTAGTTATCGTTCACATAACCGCCAAAGTAGGCCGGGTCGTCGGAGTTGACGGTGGCCATGATGCCGGCGTCCAGCATGGCGCCCAGGTTGTGCTGCTTTAACGTGGGGAACACACGCAGCTTGAGGTTGGACAGCGGGCACACCGTGAGTGGCATCTTGTCTTTGGCCAGGCGCTGCATCAGCGCCGCATCGTGGATGGCCTGCACGCCATGGTCGATGCGCTCCACCTTCAGCACATCCAACGCGCTCCAGATGTAGGCCGGGGGCGCCTCTTCGCCCGCGTGGGCCACCAGGCGGAAGCCCAGCTCTCGGGCACGGGCATAGACCTTGGCAAACTTTTCGGGTGGATGGCCCACCTCGCTAGAGGCCAGGCCGATGCCCACGATCTTGTCGCGCAGCGGCAGCGCCTGCTCCAGACATTCAAAGGCCTCTTCTTCGCTCAGGTGGCGCAAGAAGCACAGGATCAGCGAAGCTGTCATGCCGAACTTGGCCGGTGCATCGGCGCAGGCGCGGTACAGGCCGTTGATGACCACATCGGCACTCAGGCCGTGGCCGGTGTGCGTCTGCGTGTCAAAGAAGATCTCGGTGTGCAACACGTTGTCGGCCTGCGCTCGCGCCAGGTAGGCGCAGGTCATGTCGTAGAAGTCCTGCTCGGTCTTGAGCACCATGGTGCCCTCGTGGTAGATGTCCAAAAACTCTTGCAGGTTGTTGAACACATAGGCGTCGCGCAACGCCTGTTCGCTGGCAAAACGCAGCGGCACGTTGTTGCGTTTTGCCAGTGCAAACATCAGCTCAGGCTCCAGCGAGCCTTCGATGTGCATGTGCAGCTCGGCTTTGGGCATGGCGCGCAGCAGGGCCGGCATACGGTCGGCGGCAACGGGTCGAACGGTGGGGTGTGTAGCGCTCATCAGCAGACTCCAAAAGTAATATTCTGTTGTTTTAAAAAGCGGCGGTAGGCCGAGGAGGCCTTGTCCGCCGCCGTGTGCACTTCGGCGCGCACATCCAGCGGCAGGCGCTGCGGCCGCTGCGACTCCAGCACCGGCTTGTCTTGCATGAAGATCGTGTGTTGAAAATCTTGCAGCTTGGTGTCAGGCGAATCAAAGTCGGCCATGGCCAGGCGAAACCAGACGCGACTGCTCTCGGGGTTGATGGGGCAGATAAACAGGCCAATCGACTCGCGAAAGCCCTGCAGCGCCACGCTGGCCGCATCGGGCACCTTGGTCAGCACCGCGGTGTAGGGTGCCAGCACCTCGTAGGTGTACTCCACCTGCGCGGGCGCGGTGGAGTGCACATTGCTCTGCGGCTGCCAGGCCTTGCACCGGGTGGCGCGCAGGCCGCTGGGCGTGCTCTCCACCGTGTAGTCGTCAATGGCGGTGGCTTCGCGCATGCCGAGCCAGCCGTCGTGCACAAAACCAAAGTGCGCCATGTCCAGAAAATTCTCGATGATGCGCGGCGCGCTGGTCGCCACGTCGTAGGGGCCGCAGTTCACGGTGCGCAGCTGGGCATCGGATTCTGCGGCGAACGCAGGAATCAGGGCCGCATCGGCATGGGCCTGCAGGCAAACCCAGACCAGGCCATACCGCTCGCAGGCAGAAAACGTGCGTGCCGTGTGCGTGGCGGGCGGCACAAACTGGGGCAGCGCGGGTACATGCACACACTGCCCCTGCCCATCAAACTGCCAGCCGTGGTACGGGCACTCCAGCCGGTCGTCACACACGCGCCCCAATGACAACTGCGCACCGCGGTGCGGGCACTGGTCGGCCCAGGCGTGGATCTGGTGGGTGCTGTCGCGCCACAGCACCACGGCCTGGTTCAGCACGCGTGCGCCCAGCGGGGCCTGCACCACCGCGCTGGCCAATGCCACCGGGTGCCACAACGAATATTCCTTGGCTGCCGAATCCATGCCTGCCGTTCCTTGTTTTGCCAACCAACAAAAAAGGGCCGCTCGTGGGCGGCCCTTGATTCATTCCGCCACCAATTACTTGGCGCCGGGAACCTTGCCTTCCACGCCCTTGACGTAGAAGTTCACGCCCGACAGGAACTTGTCATCGGCGGTTTCGCCGTCTTTCAAGATGTCCTTGCCGGTGTTGTCTTTCAGAGGGCCTTTCCAGATGGCGAATGTGCCATCGGCCAGACCCTTCTTCACTTCTTCGACCTTGGCCTTGGTTTCGGCAGGCACGTCTTCGGCGATGGACACGATGTCAATCGCGCCGTCTTTCACGCCCATCCAGGAGCCTGTGCCGCCCTTCCAGGAGCCATCCAAAGCGGCTTTGGTCGCCTGGATGTAGTAAGGACCCCAATTGATGATGGCCGATGCCAGGTGGGCCTTGGGGCCGTAGGCGGTCATGTCGGAATCCCAACCGAAGGCGCGTTTGCCCTTGGCTTCGGCTGTCTTCAAGACCGCTGGCGAGTCGGTGTTCTGGAACAGCACGTCAGCGCCGCCGTTGATCAGCGACGTAGCGGCTTCGGTTTCCTTTGGGGGATCAAACCAACCGTTCACCCACACCACTTTGGTCTTGACCTTGGGGTTGCTGCTTTGGGCACCCAGGGTGAAGCTGTTGATGTTGCGGATCACTTCAGGAATTGGGATGGAAGCCACCACGCCCAGCGTGTTGGTCTTGGTCATCTTGCCAGCGATCACACCTGCCATGTACGCGCCTTCGTAGGTGCGGCTGTCGTAGGTGCGCATGTTCTCGGCTTGTTTGTAGCCGGTGGCGTGCTCAAACTTCACGTCCTTGAATTCGGGCGCAACCTTGAGCATGGGCTCCATGTAACCGAAGGTGGTGCCGAAGATCAGCTTGTTGCCACTGCTGGCCATTTCGCGGATCACGCGTTCGGCGTCAGCCGACTCGGGCACGTTTTCCACAAAGGAGGTGACGATCTTGTCGCCGAATTCTTTTTCCAGCGCCTTGCGACCGTTGTCGTGGGCGAAGGTCCAGCCGCCGTCGCCCACAGGGCCGACGTAGGCAAACGCGATTTTCAGGGGTTCTGGCTTGGGCGCAGGGGCCGATGCGGCAGGTGCTGGTGCAGGCGCAGGAGCCGGCTCTTCCTTCTTGCCGCAACCCACCAGGGCCGCGCTCGCCACAGCGGTCAGAGCCGCTATTTTGAGCAGTGAACGTTTTTGCAAATCTGTCATGTCACTTCCTTTTAAAAAACGAGAGAAAACCGAAACGATCGAAAAAATCAGGAGCCCGGATAGAACGGCTTGCCAATGGAAGCTGGCATATTAATCCGAATCCAGCGGGGATTGCGAGAGATCAGCGCCAGCACCACGATGGTCGCCACATAGGGCAGCATGGTGAGGAACTGGCTGGGCACCTCCACCCCAATGCCCTGCAAATGGAACTGCAGCATGGTGACGCCGCCAAACAGGTAAGCCCCAAGCAACACACGTGCCGGGCGCCAGGTGGCAAAGGTGGTCAGCGCCAGCGCAATCCAGCCCTTGCCGGCCACCATGCCCTCCACCCACAGCGGGGTGTAGATGACGGAGATGTACGCCCCGGCCAGGCCACACAGCGCCCCGCCCACCACCACTGCAGCCAAGCGGATGCCACGCACCGGGTAACCCAAGGCGTGGGCCGACTCAGGGCTTTCGCCCACGCTGCGCAAAATCAGGCCGGCCCGGGTGCGGTACAAAAACCAGATCAGGGCCAGCGCAAACAGCACCGTGAGGTAGACCATGGGGTGGTGGCGGAACAATGCCGGCCCCACAAAAGGGATGTCTGCCAGGCCGGGGATGGCGAAATTCGGGCGTTCGGGCATCTTTTCCTGCACATACGAGATTCCGGCAAAGGCCGAGAAACCCGCCCCAAACAGGCTCAGCGCCAGACCGGTGGCGTACTGGTTGGTGTTGAGCCAGATGACCAACACGCCAAAGATGGCCGCCATGCCAGCGCCAGCGGCCATGCCAGCGGCAAAACCGGCCACGTCGCTGCCGGTGTGCACCACCGCGGCAAACCCGGCGATGGCAGCGCACAGCATCATGCCCTCGGCGCCCAGGTTCACGATGCCGGCTTTTTCGTTGATCAACAGGCCCAGCGAAGCAATCGCCAGCACGGTGCCCGCATTCAGGGTGGCTGCGATGAGCAGTGCGTAGGAATCCATTATTTTTTACCTCCTGCAGCGGCGGACGTGACCCACTTGAGGCGGTAGTTGACCAGCGTGTCACAGGCCAGCAGGCTGAACAGCAGCAGGCCCTGGAACACCCCGGTCAGCGACTTGGGCAGGCCCAGGCGCGACTGCGCCAGCTCGCCACCGATGTAGAACATGCTCATGAGCAGGGCCGAAAACACCATGCCCACCGGGTGCAGGCGCCCCACATAGGCCACGATGATGGCGGCAAAGCCGTAACCCGCAGGCACATAGGGCGTGAGCTGGCCAATGGGGCCGGCCACCTCCAGCGCGCCAGCCAGCCCGGCCATGCCGCCAGACACCAGCAGCGCAGTCCACAAGGCGCGGCGCGACGAAAAACCGGCGTAGCGCGACGCCGCAGGCGCCAGGCCGCCCACCTGCTGGGCAAAGCCGGCGCGGGTGCGGAACAAAAAGATCCAGACCCCGGCCACGCCCACCAGCGCGAACAGCACCCCAATGCTCATGCGCGAGCCCTGAAACAGGCGCGGAATACGCGTGGCCGCCTCAAAGGTTTTGGTCTGTGGAAAGTTATACCCCAGCGGGTCTTTCCAGGGGCCGTAGACCAGATACCCCAGCACCTGCACCGCCACATACACCAGCATCAGGCTGACCAGGATTTCGTTGGCATTGAACTTGTCGCGCAAAAAGGCCGTGAGCCCGGCCCACACCATGCCGCCGGCAATACCCGCCAGCGCGATGGGCACCACAATCCAGCCGCCCGTGGTTTTCTCGGCCAGCAAGGCCATGCCGCTGGCAGCCACCGCACCCAGGATGTACTGGCCTTCGGCGCCAATGTTCCACACATTGGAGCGAAAACACACTGCCAGCCCCAGGGCAATCAGCAACAGCGGCGTGGCCTTGACCACCAGCTCACCCAGCGCATAACCGCTTTTGATGGGCTCCCAAAAGAACACCAGCAGGCCGCGCACCGGGTCTTTGCCCAGCAGCGCAAACAGGATGACCCCAATGATGACGGTGACCAGCAGTGCCAGCAGCGGCGAGCCATAACTCCAGGCCTGGGACGGCTGGGGCCGCGCTTCGAGTTTGAGTCCGGACTTAGCCATGGGCCACCTCTGCACGCGCTGCGGGCGCAGCGCCCTCCCACAAACCACTCATCCACTCTCCAATCTTTTCCACCGTGGCCTCGGCCACCGGTACTGAGGGCGACAACTTGCCGCGTGCAATCACATGCAGGCGGTCGCTCACCTCAAACAATTCGTCCAGCTCTTCACTCACCACCAGCACGGCACAGCCCGCGTCGCGCAGCGCCAAGATGGCACCGCGGATTTGTGCGGCCGCCCCCACGTCCACACCCCAGGTGGGCTGGGACACGATGAACAGCTTGGGCGCCGCATCAATCTCGCGGCCGACGATGAACTTTTGCAAATTGCCGCCCGACAGCGAACGCGCCGCCGCCGTGGGGCCGTTGGCCTTGACGTTGAAAGCTTTGATGATGCGGGCCGCGTGGGCCTCCAGCTGGCGCACCTTGATCCAGCCACCGGCAAACTTGGGCGCGGTGATGGATTCGGTGCGTGTGAGCAGCAGGTTGTGCGCCAGGCTTAGCGTGGGCACGGCACCGCGGCCCAGGCGTTCTTCGGGCACAAAGTGCAGGCCCAGCTTGCGCCGCCCGCCGGGGTGCAGGGCCGACACATCGGTCTGCCCCATACGCACTGAGCCCTTGGGCGCGCGGCAGTCTTCGCCCGACAGCGCGTACAACAATTCCTTTTGGCCATTGCCCGACACACCGGCAATGCCCACCACTTCGCCACCGTGCACGGTGAGGGAGATGCCATTCAAATCGACGCCAAACTGGTCTTCACGGGCCAGACTCAGCTGACTGACGGTCAGCACGGGCAAGCCGGCTTGCTGCGGCCGGTGCTCCAGCTGCGGCGGCTCGGCGCCAATCATCAAGCGCGAGAGGGAGGCGTTGGATTCTTCGGCCGGGTTGCACACCCCGGTGACCTTGCCGCCGCGCAGCACGGTGCAAGCGTTGCACAGCTCGCGAATCTCGTGCAGCTTGTGGCTGATATACAGAATGCTGCAGCCCTGCGAGGCCAGCTTCTTCAGCACCACAAACAGCTTTTCCACCGCCTGCGGTGTCAGCACCGAGGTCGGTTCGTCCAGGATCAGCAGCTGCGGGTTGGTCAGCAGCGCACGGATGATTTCCACGCGCTGCATCTCGCCCACGCTCAAGGTGTGCACCGGGCGGCTGGGGTCAATGTCCAGACCGTATTCGGCCGCCTTGGCGGTGATGCTGGCGGTGACTTGCTCCAGGCTTTGCGCCTTGTCCAGCCCCAGCCACACGTTCTCGGCCACGGTGATGGTGTCAAACAGGTTGAAGTGCTGGAACACCATGCTGATGCCCAGCGCCCGCGCTTCTTTCGGGTTGCGAATGTTCACGGGTTTGCCGTTGAACAGCACCTGGCCGGCATCGGGCTTGATGGAGCCATAGATGATCTTCATCAGCGTGGACTTGCCGGCGCCGTTTTCACCCAGCACTGCGTGGGTCTGGCCCGGCAACACGGTGAGCGAGACGTCGCTGTTGGCAATCACACCGGGGTAGGCCTTGGTGATGCCGGTGAGCTGGAGCCTGGGGACAGAGGAATGAGGAGAGTCTGGTGCGGGGGTTGCCATGGGTGCGTGTCTCTTATTCTTTTCGGAGTTCGGCCGCCACCGACTTGATGCGCTCGCGCAACCACTTGTTGGAGGCGCTGGTGTGGGTGCGGGCGTGCCAAAGCTGGTAATACATCATGCGGGGGAACTCCACGGGGCAAGGCAGTATTTTGACGGGCAGTGTGTCCACAAACCGTTCGCAGTACTGCCTGCCGGTGGTGAGCACCAGCAAGGTTGATGCCACCATGCCCGGAATCAGCCCGAAATGCGGGCAACGCGCCACGATATGGCGCTGCAGGCCCAGGCCGCTCAGGTGGTCGTCGATCACGCCCTTGGCACCGGGGTGGGTGGCGCCGGGCGCAATGTGCTCGGCCTCCAGCCACGAGGCCTGGTCCCAGCCGCGACGCACCGCGGGGTGTTTTTTGGACACCAGGCACACCACCTCGTCGCCAAACAGGCGGCCCAGGTGCAGGTCGTCGGGCGGTTGCGGCCAGTTGCCAATCACCACGTCAATGTCGCCCTGGGCCAGCAGGGTGCGGTAGTCGCTGGCGCCAGACAAGGGGTGGATCTCAATCTCGGCCATGGGCGCATGCGACTTGATCTGCGCCACCAGCTGGGGCAAAAACAGCGGGTCCAGGTAGTCGCTGGCAGCCAGGCGGAAGGTGTTGCGCGCCGTTGCGGGCTCAAAGCCGCGGGCGTCAGAAAACAGCATCTCGGCGGCACGCAATATGCTGGCACTGGGTTCGAGCATGCGCAGCGCCGTTTCGGTGGGCACCATGCCAGAGCCGGAGCGCACCAAAAGTGGGTCACCGGCAAAGTCGCGCAGGCGTTTGAGCGACGCGCTCACCGCCGGCTGGTGCATGCCCAGACGGATGGCGGCTTTGGAAACGCTGCGCTCGGTTAACACGGTATGAAGGACCCTGATCAGATGAAGGTCTATCTTGTCGAAAAGGGATTGGTCTCTCATACAGGCGTGTAAATTGGTGCCATATGCTAATGCGTATGGGAGCCGTGCCCCTCCCGACTTACCCTCCCGCACGAGGAACCCATTCCATGACAACCCAAGTTTTAAGATTCATCCGCCGCGGCGAGATCGTGACGCTGGCCGATGTGCCCCCCACCCGCACCTTGCTGGAGGTGCTGCGCGAGGACCTGCACTGCACCGGCACCAAGGAAGGCTGCAACGAAGGCGACTGCGGTGCCTGCACCGTGGTGGTGGGCGAAGAAGTGAACGGACAGCTGCAGACCAAGGCCGTCAACAGCTGTATCAAGATGGCGCACAGCCTGGACGGCAAGGCGCTGTGGACGGTGGAAGACATTGCCTCCGACGACGGCTGCCTGCACCCCGCGCAAGAAGCCATGGTGCAGTGCCACGGCAGCCAATGCGGCTTTTGCACCCCCGGCTTTGTGATGAGCCTGTTTGGCCTGTACCAGCAGCACGCCCACACCGGCCAGCCCATCACCCGGGCCGACGCCCTGCACGCGCTCAGCGGCAACCTGTGCCGCTGCACCGGCTACCGGCCGATTCTGGACGCCGCCCAGGCCATGCTGGGCCTGCCCGCCGTGCCAGTGGACGAGGCCAAAACGCTATCAAAACTGAAGCTGCTTGCGCATATTCCACGGGGGCTAGAGGCAGATTTGGCTTATAAATCGCCCACCACGCTGCAGAGCCTGCTGGCCGCGCGCGCGCAGTACCCGCAGGCGCAGATCGTGGCTGGCTGTACCGATGTGGGTCTGTGGGTCAACAAGATGCACATGGACTTTGCCCAGGTGCTGGACGTGACCCAGGTGGCTGAGTTGCGCCGCGTGGAGCAATACCCCCACCACATTGCCATTGGCGCCGCGGTAACGCTGACCGACGCCTTTGCCGCGCTGGTGGCCGACCGGCCGCAGCTAGGCGCCTTTGCCAGCCGCTTTGCCGGCCTACCGGTGCGCAACGCCGGCACGCTGGGCGGCAATGTGGCCAACGGCTCGCCGATTGGAGACTCCATGCCGCTGCTGATTGCGCTGGGTGCCAACGTGGTGCTGATGGCGCTGCGCCGGGGCAAGGTGGTGCACCGCGAGCTGCGGCTGGAAGACCTGTACACCGGCTACCGCAAGAATGTGATGGCCAAGGACGAGGTGCTGGCCTGGATCAAGGTGCCCAAGGCGGTGGCCGCCGAGCGCTCGCGTGTTTACAAAATATCCAAACGCTTTGAAGACGACATCTCCGCCGTCTGCCTGGCGCTGAACCTGCACATCGTGAACGGCAAGGTGGCGCATGCCAGCATTGGCGTGGGCGGCGTTGCCGCCACATCGGTGCGGGCGCTCAAAACCCAAGCCGCCCTAACCGGTCAGGCGTGGACGGCCGACACCGTGATGACGGCCATGGCCACGCTGCGCGCCGAGTTCTCGCCCATCTCGGACATGCGGGCCAGCAGTGCCTACCGCACCGAGGTGCTGGGCAACCTGCTGCAGCGCTACTGGCTGGAGAGCCAGGGCCAGAGCGCCATCAACCTCGAAAGCTTTGTGCTGGAAGGAGAAGCCGCATGAGCGCCGCGCCCCTCACCTCTTCCGCCCTGCCCAGCCTGTCGCCCACCGTGCTGGAGGCTGCCCCCACCCCGCGCGGCCCCGCCTCTGGGGTTAACCAGTTTCACGAAAGTGCCGTGGCCCAGGTGGCCGGCGCCGTGCACTACATCGACGACCTGCCCGAGGTGCGCGGCACGCTGCATGCGGCACCCATCCTCTCGACCATCGCGCACGGCAAGCTGCTGGGCGTGGACAGCAGCGCCGCCCTGGCGATGCCCGGCGTGGTGAGCGTGGTGCTGAGCGAGGACATTCCGGGCGACCCCATGCTAGCCGCCTTTGCCGGCGACGAGCCCGTGTTTGCCATGGACACCGTGCAGTTTGTCGGCCAGGTGGTGGGCGTGGTGGTGGCGCAGACCGCCATGCAGGCGCGCCACGCGGCGCGCAAGGTCAAACTGAACATCGAAGCCCTGCCCGCCGTGCTGAGCGTGCAGCAGGCGCTGGACGCCAAGAGCTTTGTGCTGCCGCCCGTGACCGTGAAGCGCGGTGACGCCGCCGCTGCACTGGCCCAGGCCAAGCACACGCTGCACGGCACGCTGGAGGTGGGCGGCCAGGAGCACTTTTACCTGGAAGGGCAGATTGCCTACGCCATGCCGCTGGAGCAAAACCAGTGGTGGATTTACAGCAGCACCCAGCACCCGGGCGAAGTGCAGCACTGGGTGAGCCACGCGCTGGGTATCGACAACCACGCGGTGCGCGTGGAGTGCCGGCGCATGGGCGGCGGCTTTGGCGGCAAGGAAACCCAGGCCGGCCACCTGGCCGTGTGGGCCGCCGTGGCCGCCACCAAGACCAAGCGCGCCGTCAAGCTGCGCATGGACCGCGACGACGACTTCATGGTCACCGGCAAGCGCCACCCGTTTGCCTACGAATACCACGCCGGCTTTGACGACAGCGGCCGCCTCACCGCACTGCAGCTGCAGATGGCGGTGAACTGCGGCTTCAGCGCCGACCTGTCGGGCCCCGTGGCCGACCGCGCCATCTTCCACAGCGACAACGCCTACTACCTGCAGGATGTGGACATCACGTCTTACCGCTGCAAGACCAACACACAGAGCCACACGGCGTTCCGCGGCTTTGGTGGCCCGCAGGGCGTGATCCTCATCGAGACGGTGATGGGCGACATTGCCCGCCATTTGGGGCTGGACCCGCTGGATGTGCGCCTGCGCAATCTGTACAGCGACGAGGCCATTGCCGGCACCGACCAGAAGCGCGACACCACCCACTACCAGATGAAGGTGGAAGACAACATCCTCCAGCCTCTGCTATCAAAACTAGAGCTTTCCGCGCAGTACCGACGCCGGGTAGAGGCCATTTCTGCTTGGAATGCACAGAGCGCCGTGCTCAAGCGCGGCATTGCCATCACGCCGGTCAAATTCGGCATCAGCTTCACCGCCACGCTGTTCAACCAGGCTGGCGCGCTGGTGCATGTGTACACCGACGGCAGCGTGCAGGTGAACCACGGCGGTACCGAAATGGGCCAGGGCCTGCACACCAAGGTCGCGCAGATCGTGGCGGACGAGCTGGGCATTCCGTTTGCGCGCGTGCTGTGCACCGCCAGCGACACCAGCAAGGTACCCAACGCATCGGCCACGGCGGCCAGCGCCGGCACCGACCTGAATGGCCGCGCCGCCCAGTTTGCGGCGCGCCATGTGCGCGACAACCTGGCGGCCTTCGTCTGCGGGCTGGACGGCTGCGGCGCGGGCGCCATCAAGTTCAAGGGTGGCGAGGTGTTCTCCCCCGTGACCACGCGCAGTTTTGACGAGGTGGTGAAGCTGGCCTATGCCAACCGCATCCAGCTGTGGAGCGACGGCTTCTACCGCACGCCCAAGATCCACTACGACAAGACCACGCTGACCGGCCGCCCCTTCTACTACTTTGCCTATGGCGCGGCGTGTACCGAGGTGGTGATCGACACGCTGACGGGCGAAAGCCGCGTGCTGAAAGTGGACATCCTGCATGACGTGGGCCGCAGCATCAACCCCGCCATTGACGTGGGGCAGATCGAAGGCGGCTTTGTGCAGGGCATGGGATGGCTCACTACCGAGCAGCTGGTGTGGAACGACAAGGGTGTTCTTTCCACCCACGCGCCCAGCACCTACAAGATTCCCACCGCAGGCGATGTGCCCGAGCACTTCAAGGTGGACCTGTGGCCCGAGCCCAACCGCGAGGACAACGTGTTTGGCAGCAAGGCGGTGGGCGAGCCGCCGTTCATGCTGGCCATCAGCGTCTACGAAGCGCTGCGCGACGCCGTGGCACAGGCCAAAGGCGATGGCACCGCCGTGCGGCTGACCGCCCCGGCCACGGCCGAGAACGTGCTGTGCGCGTTACAGTCCAAGGCATGACGCCAGACACCGCCACACCCTCGCTCCCCATCAAGTTGAACATGCCCATTCCCACGGGCGAGCAGCTCAAGGCTGCGCGCGTGGCGGCCGGGCTGAACCAGGCCCAGGCCGCCGAGCTAATGGGTTATTCGCTGCAAACCGGCAGCCGCGGCGGCCTGCAGTCCCGCACCTGGCAGGCGCTGGAAAGCCCGACCGACGAACGCTGCATGCAGGGCCCCATGTTCGCCATGTTTTTGCTGCTGACGGGGCAGCACCCCGAGTTGGGTTTGGTGAAAAAGGCTGACCCGGCGGCGCCTGGTACCGGCGAGTAAGCCGCTCAGGGCTTGGCACTGGCCTGCAACAGCGCCACCATGGCCTGGTAACCGCGGGCCTGGGCCAGCTGCAGCGGTGTGTGGCCGCTGCGGTCGGTCAGTTTTGGGTTGGCCCCGGCCGCCAGCAGCTGGCGCACCACATCGGTATGGCGCGCTCCACCATCCCCCAGCACCACGGCCTCAATCAGCGCCGTCCAGTGCAGGTTGTTCACATGGTCCAGCGGCGCACCGGCCGCAATGAGCTGGCGCACCACGCCCGCGTGGCCCAGGTGCGCAGCGGCAATCAGCGCCGTGCCTTCATAAGGGCTCGTCGTGTTCTTGGCACTGGTACCCAGCTGCAACAGCAACGCCAGCGTCTCTTCGTCATTCGCTACCGAGGCAATCGTCACCGGGTCGTACTGCTGGACCTCCATGGCGTTCAGGTCGGCACCTGCTGCTGCCAGCAGGCGAATCGCTTCGCGCTGGCCCGCAAAAGTGGCCACATGCAGCGGTGTGCGCTGCTGTGCGTCACGTACCTCCAGCGCCGGCTTGGTCGCCAGCAGGGTGCGCAGCTTGGCCACATCACCGCGGTGCGCTGCACCCAGCAGGCCCGTGTACTGCACGGCCTGGGCCGCGCTGGGCGCAACCTGCGCCTGGGCGGGGGCCAGCCCCAGCAGAGCCCAGGTGATAGCAATGGCGGAAAGAGGCTGGCGCATGACGAGACCTTACTTCAGCAGGTCAGCCACGGTGGCGATGGCCGCCACAGCGCACTGCTCGTCCAGATGGCCGCCAGGTGCGCCGCCAATGCCCACGGCACCAATCACTTCGTTACCCACCTTCACCGGCACACCGCCACCCACCAGCAGCATGCCCGGCAGGTAGACCAGCGTGGCGGCTGCGGGGTTCTTCTGCGCGTTTTCCATCATGGCCAGCGTGGTGTTCTTGGCGGATGCGGAGGTATAGGCCTTGGCGCGGCTGGCTTCCACGGTGTGGGGGCCGGCGTTGTCAGCGCGCTGCACAGCACGCACGGTGCCCGCACGGTCCACCACGGTGGTGGTCACGGCATAGCCCTTGTCCAGGCAGGAGGCGACGGCGGCGGTGGCAATGCGGTTGGCCAGGTCCAGCGACATGTTGTGCTCGGTGCGCACGGCCTGGGCTTGCGCACCAGCGGCGGCGAACAGGGCGATGGAGGCAATGGCGAGGGCAGACAGGGACTTGTTCATACGGTTCTCCTACAGGGTTTTAAGGGACGGCAGACTGTTGTTTGCCGTTGGGAGAACTGTAGAAAAAGAGGGCTCTGCGGGGTATTCGTAGGCTTACGCGTGGGGGTCCGTAGAAATACGGAGATTGGGATGGCTGCGTACTCAGAGAATCACAGAGCACTCTTTCGGAAAGAATGGAGCGCCTTCACGGTACATCACTGCCTTTGTCGTCTGGTTCGAAGAGTGGCGAGTATTCCGAAAGCTCTCTCTGAGAGTCAGGATTTGGCATGACAGAAAAGAAAGCATCAGCTCTGGCCAAGAAACCTTCAACTTCGCCCTCAAAGACTTCATTCAGTACCAACTTGCAGCCTTCTCTTGTGATGCTATCCATAGCGGCATAGTCCCACGAGCGTTTGCATGGCCAGGCCTTCAGCAACTTTGCAGTAGGCGCAGAAGTACGATGCTCATTGAGTCTTCGAACTACGTTATCAGCGAAGCCGATCTTGATTCGGTTTGGCAGCGCCTCGGGAACAAGCTGGATGAGATAGAAATGGCCAAACCTATCGAATTTGGCTTCCTCGACAGTTCCTGTTTGAGGCCCTCGGCGCGCCTGGTAGCTTGCAATGAGACGTTCAGCGTCATCTTTTGCTAGGAGAACTTTGTCACCTTTTCCACGCTGTATTTCGATTCCGAGCGTTTCTGACTCTTGCGCGATCAACCTACGTACTGTCCGGTTGTCTACGACTAAGCGAGCCGCGATTTCTGCAAGGCCAACGAGTTCAGGCATGACGCACCTCACGACGTCCAACGCAATATGTGTCGCAGACCCTGCGGTTTAATCTGAACATCCAATCCTCCCGAAATTAGCTTGCTTGTTAGCACTGCAGCAAACGCACTGTTTACTCATGCAGCTACATGTTTGTCGTGAAAGCCCCGCACATTTTCTTTGAAATCAACGCGTCTCCTGGACCAGCGCCAAGAGTGTGAGCGGCATTTGCACTATAGCCCGAGCACCGAAAGGTGTACTCGTTCAATGCGCTTCTGCATTCGCTGGCAAGGCATTCGACATCCGAGCGAAATGGACACATGCGTTGTGGGCCTTTTCTTCCTATCTGTGCCCACCAATGGTTGGGCGATGCTAACTTCTAAACACAGAGCGATCCTGCTCCTCTATCGAAAAGTCCGTAGAACAGAACTGAGCCTTAGATGCTCAACCGTCGCCCTCTTCCACCAACGCCGCATAGTGCCGAATCAAATGCGCGAGCGAGGGCGCTTCCAGCTTCTCAAACAAGTTGGCGCGGTGTGTCTCCACCGTGCGCGGTGACACAGCCATCGCGCGGCCGATTTCCTTGTTGGTCAGGCCTTCGATGATGAGCCCCAGCACTTCGCGCTCACGTTCGGTCAGACCTGCATAACGCTGGCGCGCGGCCTGGTCGGCGGCGTGTCGCTGGCGGGATTTGACGTGGCGGCGCACGGCTTGCTGCAGGGTGTCCAGCAGCAGTTCGTCGTTCACCGGTTTTTCCAAAAACTCGGCCGCACCGGCCTTGAAGGCGCGGCGGCACAGGTCTACCGTGCCGTGGCCGGTGAGCATGACCACGGGGTGGTCCACGCCTGCGGCCTGCAGCTGCTCCAGCACGGCTAAGCCCGAGATGCCGGGCATGCGCATGTCCAGCACCACGGCGCCCAGGCTATGTCGATCAAACTCCGCCAGAAAGCGCTCGGGGTCGGCCCAGGGCTGCACGCGCAGGCCCACGGTGCTGATGAGCAGCGACAGCGCGTCGCGCACGGCCTCGTCGTCGTCCACCAGGTGGATCAACGGGGACAGGGATTCGGCGGCGCTCATGTGTTGTCTCCTGCGGGTAGCTCCAGCACAAACACTGCGCCAGGTTGCGTGGGCGTGTGGCGGATGTGGCCTCCCATCTCGGCGGCCAGGGTTTCGCACAGGCTCAAGCCCAGCCCCAAGCCGCCCGGGCGTCCGCTCACAAAGGGCTCAAACAGGCGCTCGGCCAGTGCGGCCGGTACGCCTGGGCCGTTGTCTTGCACGCTCAGGCGCACCGTGGCGGGTGCCACGGCCTCCACCGTCAGCGTAAGCACGCGCGCCCTGCCCTGCACCTGCTCGAGTGCGCTCAGCGCGTTGTTCACCAGGTTGTGCAGAATTTGCTCCAGCGCCACCGGGTCACCCAGCGCCAGCAGTGATGGGGGGCCTTGCAGCTGCACGGTCACCGCGCGTTTGCGGCATTCGGGTTCCAGCAGCTGCAACACATCGCGTGCGGCCTGGGCCACATCCACCGGGGTGGTGGTGCCGGTGTTGGGCCGCTCGATGGCGCGGCGCAGGCGGGCCACCACCTCGGCCGCGCGCCGGGCCTGCACCACGGTCTTAATCATGGCGGCCTGGGCTTGAGCCACATCGGGCGGGTCGTCGGCCAGCAGGCGCACCGTGGCCTGGGTAGTAGCTAGCACCGCGGTCAGTGGTTGGTTCAACTCATGGGCCAGACCGGCGGCCAGCTCGCCCAACGCATTGAGGCGCGACACCTGGCCCAGGCGCAGCAGCTCTTCGGCACGCTGGCGCGCACGGCGCTGGCGCAATGCACTGGCCAGCGCGGCCAAGGCCAGGCTCCAGCCCGCTAGCCAGGCCAGCCAGGGCCACCAGGGCAGGTCTGCAAGGCCGTAGCTGCGCTCGGCCACCATGTCAAACGGCTGGCTGCTGGCGGCCAGAGGTTTGCGGAACACAAAGCGGCGCAGCGCTTGGTCGCCGCCCGCGTGGATCTGCCAGCGTGCAATGCCATGCTCCAGCCACACGCGGGTGTGTTTGGCAGCCGCCGCCTCGGGCCCGTCGCCAAACGGCCAGTCGGCCCAGGGCACCATGAGCGGCAGCGACACCTCCAGCGCATAGGACGCGGCCTCGGGCGCGCCGCTGGCGGGTGCCATGGCAATCCAGAAGCGGCTGGCTGCAAAGTTGGTGCTCGCCAGTTGGGGGGCGCCCTTTTTTGCCTCGGCCGCGCTCAGGGCCGTAGCCAACGGGGCGTCTGCGGGCCAGGCCTGATCTGGCGCGCGCCGCCACATGTTCAAGAACTGCGGGTAGATCGCCGGCAGGCGGCTGTCCAGCTCGGGCTGCATCAGGCTCAGCGTGGCCAGCACGGCCTCGTGCTGCAGCGCGCGCTGCGACAGGATGCGGTGGGCGATGCGGGCGTCGGTCTCGAAGTTGGCCTGACTGCGGTCCATGGACTGCACCAGCAGCCAAGCCCCACCGGCCAGCACGCCCAGCAGCCACACGGCGGCCCACACGGGGCGCCCCTGCCGTTGGGTAAACCGGGCCAGGGAGGCGGGGAGTGAAATGGTGCGCATGGAAAATTTTGGCACAGGATGTGCCTGCGGTCGGTGAACACCCAGGGTGCCGTCGCAGAAAAGCCATAGCCATGGGTCAAAATCTCGCCACCATGATGATGCGTACCACCCTTATTTCCCTGCTGTTGGCCAGCCTGCTGAGTGCCTGCAGTACCCCCACGCGCTTTTTGGCCGTGCCCGAACGCTACGCCGCCCAGGCCGTGCTGCCCGGGCTGGAGCGCCTGCGTTATGTGGTGGGCAATGTGCAGGACATGGAGCAGCTCAACCGCGATGTGGTGGACACCTGGCAGCGCGAGCGCCAGCAGCTGGCGCGCCTGGGGCACCCAGCCCACGCGCTGCCGCCCAGCCATATCTTGGCGCTGTCGGGCGGGGGCGACAACGGGGCCTTTGGGGCGGGGCTGCTCAGTGGCTGGACAGCCAGCGGTAAACGCCCCGAGTTCTCGCTGGTGACGGGTGTGAGCACCGGGGCGCTGATTGCCCCCTTTGCGTTTTTGGGTCCGGCCTACGATGCCCAACTGCGTGCGCTCTACACCCAGACCAGCCCCGAAGACATTGTCTCGCCGCGCCGCTGGTGGTCAGTGCTGACCGACGATGCGGTAGCCGACACGGCGCCCCTGCGCAGGCAGCTGCGCAAGTACATCACGCGGGAGTTTCTGGATGCCGTGGCGGCCGAGTATGCCAAGGGGCGCGAGCTGTGGATCTCCACCACCAACCTGGATTCGCGCCAGCGCGTGATCTGGAACATGACCCGCCTGGCCACCTACCAGCACCCGCGCGCGGTGCAACTGTTCCAGGATGTGATGCTGGCCTCGGCCGCCATTCCCGGGGCGTTTCCGCCAGTGATGATTAATGTGGAACTGGACGGCAAGCCGCACCAAGAGATGCATGTGGACGGTGGCACCACGGCGCAGGTGTTTGTTTACCCCACCAGCGTGCAGCTGGGCGCCCTGTCGCAAAACCAGGACGGTGTGCGCCAGCGCCACCTGTATGTGGTGATGAACGCGCGCCTGGACCCTGACTGGGCACAGACCGAGCGGCGCGTGATCAGCATTGCCGGGCGCGCCATCAGCTCACTCATCCACACCCAGGGTGTGGGCGACCTGTACCGCATCTACCTGACCACCCAGCGTGATGCGGTGGACTTCAACCTGTCCTTCATTCCCAGCGACTTCCGGCCACTGCACCCACAGGAATTTGACACCGTCTACATGCAAGCGCTGTACGAACGTGGCTTTGCCATGGCACTGCCAGGTTATCCGTGGCAGAAAATGCCGCCGGGGTTTTAAGGCAGCGCGGCCCTTACGAGGGCCGGACGTAGAACTGCACGCCGTTGCGGCCAGCGGTCTTGGCCTGGTACATGGCAAAGTCAGCCGCACTCAGCAGGGCATCAAGCTCGGTTCCGTCCTGCGGAAAACAGCTCACCCCGATACTGGCCGTCACGCGTACCACGTGGGTCCCTAACTGGTAATCGGGGCGCAAAACGCTGAGGACTTTCTCCGCCATGCGGTGGGTGTCGTCGTGTCCCTCCACCAGCACCACAAACTCATCACCACCCAGGCGGGCCACCAGGTCACCCTCGCGCACGCAGTCCTGAATACGCTGCGCCACCTGCCGCAGCAGCAGGTCGCCCATGTCGTGGCCCAGGTCGTCGTTGATGGCTTTGAAATGGTCCAGGTCGATGAACAGCAGCGAGCTCATGCCGCCGCTGCGTTCCATGCGGTGCAGGCTGCGTTTGAGTGCATCCATAAACATGGCGCGGTTGGGCAAACCGGTCAGGGCATCGTGGTAGGCGCGGTAGCGCAATTCGTCATTCGCACGCTTGCGTTCATCCACGTTGAGCAGCGCCGTCATCACGCACGCATGTCCCTCGTAGCGGATGCTTTGCGACGAATACAGCCCCCAGAAGGGCTTGCCATTGGCATCCTGCAGCAAAAGCTCCAGGTCGCTCACGCTGCCGGTGGCCTCCAGGGCGGCGATCAACCGGTCCCGGTCTGCCGCGTTGACATAAAAATCGCGGGGGCGCAGGCGCTCCAACGGTATGGAGCCAAAGCGAAACTGCTGGCGTGCATGGTCGTTCACATAGAGCACGCGTTCATCGGCCAGGCGCACGATGACGATGGGCAAGGGGGCAAACTGCAACACACTTTTGAGCTGCTCCTCGCCCTTGCGCAGCACCTCTTGTGTGAGCTCGAACTGCAGCAACAAGCGCCGCGAGAACAGGTAGGCCAGCGTGAGCATGAGCAGCACGGCGACAAACATGGCCACCAAAATGATCTGGGTGTATTTGCGTGCGGCCTCGCCCAGCGTGTACGAAAAACGATCTTCCAGCGGTGTGAGCGCATCGTTGATCGCGTGCAGCTGCAGCAGAAACTCCCGCGCCTGCGGGGGTGGCAACGGGCCAGTCAGAATGGCCGCGTGGATGCGCGCCCCCACCAACGTCAGCTCCTCAATATGGTGGTCTGCCGCGGCCCAAATCGTGATGGCTTTGTCGATATCGGGCAGTTTGCGAAAGCGCCGAAACAGAAACACCATGCCGTCGATATCGTCCGGGTGGTTGCGGCCCTGCAAAAAACCGTCGCGGGCAATGTTCAGGTCGGGCTCGGGTTTCTCCAGCTCGATGCGGGCCTGCCGGTCGCCGGTGTTGACAGCCAGCGCAGCCAGGTAGGCGCTGTAATCGGCTTCGTTGGCGTAGAGGGTGTAGCGGGTCAGGGCATAGATGGCGTCCTTTTGCCCCTTGGACCAAAGCCCCTCGCCTTCTACATACGCACGCACCGCCGAAAGCAGGCGAATGCTGAGGTAGGTCAGCACCAAGAGCCCCACCACCACGCCCACAAAGATCCACACCACGGCGAACAACCGTCTGCGCTTCGTGACAGGCAAGACTGGGGCTGAAAGGTCAGCCACAGGGGTCATTTGCACCTCCCCAAGAAGGAATGCCGCTATGTACTTATGAATGCATTGGCATGCTTGGTACCACTATACGCGAGGACCTGCCCACAAGGCCAAGGCCCGATGTAGCAGGATTTACACGGCCGCGGTGGAGCTCACCCGACCAGGCACAAGCGCTTACTGGTCTTTGTTGGTGATGATGCGGTCGGTCTTGCGGGGTCGGCCGGCGCGGCCGGCTTTGGACCAGTCGTAGTCCTGCCCGTCGGGTGTTTTACCGTCCACCACGGTGTCTACGCCTGGCTTGCCAGCGTGCTGCGGGTTTTCACTGACCATGGTGACGAAGGTGTACCCGGCGTCGCGTTTCTGTTTGGTGATCTGCAGGGCCTGCACGATCGCCTCAGCCTCCAGGCCATGCGCGTGGCCAGTTTCGTCGGTCCAGTAAATTTTGAACATGGTGCTCTTGCAGGTAGTCGGGATGCAAGTAGCCTAACCCACCGGCAGGCTCACGTAGTGCCGCCCCAAATCGGTGAGCTGGCCATCCAGCCCCAGCAGGGTGGTGAACTTGTCGTTCAAATCGGCACCGCCTCGCCCGGTAAACCACGCATACCGAAACACATCTGCGCGCGATTCGCACAGGGCCACCATCTCGGTCATTTGCGCCTTTTGCTTGTCAAATGAGTCGATGGCGGCGCTGCCGTCGCCTACGTGCCAGTTGGCCATTTCGGTGATCCAGAACGGCTTGTTGTACTTGGCCAGGCGGTCCAGCTGGGCCTTGAGGCCATAGTCGTACCAGTGGAAGCCCAGGTAGTCGATCTGCGGATCGCGGTTGCCGTTGGCGGCGCGGTAGGCTTGGTAGAAGGCGTCCAGCCAGGCAATGGGGTCGTTGTAGCCGGTGTTGCCCCAGGTCATTTGGGGCCCGACGATCTTCACGCCGGTATTCGTTGCAATCTGCTCGATGCGGGGCCACAGGTCGGCCGCCTGCTGTGGGGAGCGGGTGGCCTGGCCGTTCAGGTTGGGCTCGTTCAGCGCCAGCAGGTAGCCCATCTGCGGGTTGGCCTGCAGCAGGGCCGTGACGGCTGCATCGTTGAAGTTTTCGTTCCACACCATGGGCATGAAGTCCATGGCGTAGCGGGCACGCAGCGCACTGGCGGTGCCACCCTTGGGCGTGTCGGACCAGTTGTACCACCAGGCCACACCCGGGGCCAGCGCCGCAAAGTCCGCCGCGCTGCTGAGGTCGTAGGCAATGCCACGCTTGGCACTTTTGGTGCTAGCAGGCGCGGCACTGGCGGATGACGGGGCGGGGGTGTCCCCATCGCCCCCGCCGCCACAGGCGCTCACCAGGGCACTGGCCGCCGCCAGCAGCAGTCGGCGCCGCTGCGGCCCCTTGGCGGGCAGGGGTGCATCAGGCGCACTCATAGCGACTTCAGGAAGGCCAGCAAGGCCTGGCGGTCTGCCGTGGGGAGTGCGGCAAACCGGTTGCGCGCTGCCAGTGCCTCGCCACCGTGCCACATCACCGCCTCAGTCAGATTGCGGGCGCGGCCGTCGTGCAGGTAACCCACTTTGTTGGCATCGCCCATCACCCGCTCGGTGTAGCCAATGCCCCAGAGCGGCGCGGTGCGCCACAGGCTGCCGGTGGCGCGGCTTTCGGTGTAGTCGTCCGCCAGGCCTGCGCCCATGTCGTGCAAAAGCAGGTCGGTGTAGGGCTTGATGGTCTGGTTGCGCAGTTCGTCCATCAGGTGGCCCGCGCCGGTTTTCATCTCGGTGGTGTGGCAGGCGGAGCAGCGCATGGTGTTGAACAGCGCCGCGCCCCGTACCACTTGTGTGGGGTTGACATCCAGGTCTTTGAGGGGCGCCACGCCCTTGGGAAACCCACTGGTCAAACTGCGTTGCGCGGGCACCGCCAGCAGTTGCAGGTACTGCGTGATCTTGACCAGCTCGGCTTCGGTGATGCCTTTGTCGGGCGTGGCGGTTTTGCAGTTTTTGGGCCCGGCCAGACACTCGCGGCTGGGGTAGACCGGCGAGGTGACCGACATATCGGCCAAGAGTGCCGAGGCGGCCTGGTGGCGCAGGCTGAACTTGCCCGCCTTCCAACCAAAACGGCCCAGCCGGACATTGCCGGTTTCCGGGTCAAACACAAAGTTGGCCCGCCCCATCACACCGTCCTGGTCTGGCGTGGTGCGCACGCGGGCTAAGATGTCCGCCTCCGGCACTGCTTCCAGCAGCCCCGTACCAATCATCGGCTGGGCCGCCCGCAGTGACACCACCGCAGGCTCGGGGCCGTCAAAGGACAGCACGGGTTGGCGCAACTCCACCAGGGTCCCGTCGGCCAGGTTCATGTTTTGGACACGAAACTCTTTCACGCGCACGCTGTTGCCCCAGTCTTGTGGCGTCTGCCCCTGCGACAAGGCGTTCATCTGCACCGCAGTGCCATACCGCGTATCAGGCACTTGTTTGCCATTGGCATCCAGCATGGCGGTGCGCACCGCCATGGTGTCCAGGCGCTGGTTGATGGCCGAGGGCGCGGGGCTGCGCCCATTGCCCACGTGGCAGGCAAAGCAATTGGTCTGGTTAAAACGCGGACCCAACAGGCCCACCGCAGGCAGGTAGCGGTCGTTGCCGGCCTCGGTGTGGCTGCCGTTGAGCATGTTGGTGTGGATCAGCTGGCGCCCTTCCACAAAGCGCTGCATGTTCTGCATGCCAATGTTGTTTTGCTGCTGCTGAAAAATCCAGCGGCCGTTGTCCGCGTAGTCGTACGACACCGAACCGATGCCGCCTTGCAGGGTCTCGTCCGGCAAGGGGGCATTCATCAGCCGGGGCTGCACGCCGTACCAGGGACGCAGGCCCTTGCCCATCACATAGGTCACCTCGGTGGTGTAGTAGCGCTTGCCGCCGGTGTCGCCCAGGGCGGCCATGACTTCGGTGGTGGAGAAGAAGGAGCCCGTGAACTCGATGACATCGCCCAGCACCAGCGAACGGGCCGGAATGTTTTTGCCCGTGGGGACCATGACGCCATTGGCGTCTGGCAAGAGCTGGGTGTGGCCAGGGTAGGTGCTCAGCGTCACACTGCAGCCGTCGTTGAGCCCGCTGTCCTTGAGCAGCTTGCCGTTCTGCGGCTTGGGTACCACGGGGCAATTTGCAACGCCCGTGTTGGCCAACTTGTCATTGACCAGCTGGCCCGGGCTCATCCAGCCGTAGCCCAAGACGCCGGGCCGGTCAAAACCGCGGAAGAAGGAATGGCCACCCGCCAGCTGCGCCTGCTGGAAGTACTGGTTGACCCGCAGTGTGGGTTTGGTCACGCCCGCCACATTGCTGTTGTCGATGATCTCGGTGCCCCAGGTGCGGTTCTTGAAGTAGTTGGGCACAAAACTCAGGTAGTTGCCCGGCCCCTTGTCCACGGGGTTGCCGGAGGCGTCCACCGTTTCGTTGGTGCCGTAGCCGATCTCTGCCCATTCCTCGCCGCGCTCGCGGCCATGGCGGCCCCGGCCCACAAAACCAAAACGCGTGACCAACGTGCCATCGGGCAAGGTGAAGCGGGTGGATTCGAGCGGCTCTTGCGTAGCAGGCAGCAAGGCCACATGGGGCACGCCGTCGGCGGGCGTAGCCAACTCCGAGGTGGCCAGGGTCGGCATGGTGTTGTCGCTGCCCGGTGTCTTGAACTCCCATTCGTACAACGAGTACCCGTAGTCCGTGCCCCGCTTGACACCTTGCATGCGGTAGTAACGCGCATCTGCACCCAGATTGAAATACTCTTCCGCACCGCCCTTGCCGGTGGTCACCGTGCGCAGGGTCTTCCAGGCCACGCCGTCGTCAGACGCCTGCAGCAGGTACTCCTTGCCATAGGCGTTTTCCCAGACCAGCTTCATGTAGCCGATTTGCGTTTTCTTGCCAAAGTCGAACTGCAGCCAGGACTTTTCATCCTTGCTGCTGGCCCAGCGCGTCTTCAGGTCACCATCGAAGGCATTTTTGGCGGGCATGCCGCCGTTTTCGAGCTCAGACGACGAACCCGCGGTTGGCTTGACCGCCAAACCAGGGCTGCGCATGTCCACCGGCCTGGGGGGAATGGTGACGGGCACCGCATTGGGGTCATCCACCGGTGCGTTGCTCAGGTCTTCTGCGGGAGGCGGCGCAGCGTCGAACCCGGAACCCGGCCTGACCACGGCGGCCGGCGTGGGGGTGTCGTTGCCGCCCTCCCCCTCACCACCGCCGCAAGCGGCCAGTGCCAGGGTCGCGCCCAGCAGGACGGCCCAACCCGAAATTGTGTGTTGGCTCACAGGTGCTTCTCATAGGGGGCCTGCTGCTTCATGACCAGGAGGCGGTGTTGTGTCGATCACCGCCGGCTGTTGGGAGCAAGCCCCAGACCATGTATCTGCAGCGACAGTGGCGGCCATGCTAAGACGCCATCCCGCTTACACATGCACCTGCGGTGCAACATCGGTAATCAGTTGTAAGCCCGTATGCGCTGGGGGCGCTACGGTCTATGGCTAGACCCCCGCCAGGGACTGCAGGCCTGACAGGTCCACCAGGTGCAAGGTGCGGCCCGAGCCACTGATGAGGCTGCGCTCGCGCAGGTTGCGCAGCACGCGGGACAGGGTCTCGGGCGCGATGCCCAGTTGGGCGGCGATCAGGCGTTTGCGCTGCTGCAGTTGCACCATGCAGATGCCGTTGCCCGTGCGCTCGGCATGGTTCAGCAGCCATTCTGCGCAGCGGGCCTCGGCGTCTTTGGACAGGCGGCTCACGGCCAGCTCGGTCTGCTGGCGGTGGGCGCGGGCCACGTCGGCCAACACGCTGGCAACCGGGTTGCGGGCCTCGGCCAGCGCGGCCTGAAAGGTGGCCAGCGGCACGGCACGCAGTTGCACCTCGGTCTCGGCCACGGCATCCATGGCGGCGGGCAGGTTCAATACGGCGGCGGTCGCGTCCAGCCACCCTGCTGTGGCTTGTGTTCCCAGCTGGTGCTCCAGCAAGGCACCTTGGGCGTCCACCCGGCCCACCACGCCCAGTAGCACCCGGCCCCGCTCCAGGTAGAACACCTGCGGCGCGGCCTCGCCACGGCGCAGCAAGCGCGTACCGGCAGGCCGTGTTTCCGTAGGGGGCGCCACCAACAAGGCGGCCATGGACAAAGGGGCAGGAACCAACATGGCAGCCACTGTGCCCCGGCCCCGCGCGCAAGACCTTGAGGCAGATCAACCTTTGCGCAGGGCGGACCGCCGTTACAGCACCAGCAGGGCCCGGAAGTCGTTGACGTTGGTGTGGGTGGGGCCGGTGGTGAACAGGTCGCCCAGGGGTTCAAAAAAGCCCACAGCGTCGTTGCGGTCCAGGCAGTCGGCCAGCGACACCCCGGCGGCAGTGGCACGCGCCAGTGTGTCGGGCGCCACCAGGGCACCGGCGTTGTCTTCCACGCCGTCAATGCCATCGGTATCCGCCGCTAGCGCCCACACCCCGGCCTGGCCTTGCAGGGCCTGGGCCAGGCCCAGGCAAAACTCACCGGCCCGTCCACCCCGCCCCTTGACGGCACCTTCGCGGCGCGGGCGCACGGTGACCGTGGTTTCACCCCCGCTCAGGATCACGCAGGGTTTGGCAAACGGCTGCTGCCCAGATGCAGGGCGCTGCGCGGCCGTACGTGCCAATGCGGCGTGCACCTTGCCCACTTCACGCGATTCGCCCTCCAGCTCGTCGCTCAGCACATAGGCATTCAGGCCCATAGCACGCGCCGCATCTGCCGCCGCCTGCAGCGACTGCTGGGGTGTGGCAATCAGGTGCACGGTGTTGCGGGCAAACACCGGGTCACCCGGCTTGGGTGTTTCCAGCGTGCCGGCTTCCAGGGCTTTTACGATCGAATCGAGCTCCAGCCCTGATGCAGATTGCGCAAGGCGCTTCAATATTGATAGCGCATCAGCGCAGTTGGTGGGGTCCGGCACCGTGGGGCCACTGGCAATGACGCTGGGGTCGTCGCCCGGCACGTCGCTGATGAGCAGTGTCACCACCTGGGCCGGGTAACAGGCCGCCGCCAGGCGCCCGCCCTTGATGGCGGAGAGGTGCTTGCGCACGCAGTTCATCTCTTGAATGCCGGCGCCGCTCTCCAGCAGCATCTTGTTGATGCGCTGTTTGTCCTGCAGCGTGATGCCACCACCGGCCCACTGCGCAGGCAGGGTCAGCAAGGAGGAGCCACCGCCCGAGATCAGGCAGATCACCAGGTCGTCCTCGGTCAGGCCCTGGGGCAACGCCAGAATGCGCTGGGCAGCGGCCAGGCCTGCGGCATCGGGCACGGGGTGGGCGGCTTCGACCACCTCAATGCGCTGGGGCGCGGCATCTGCAGGCCGTGGCGGCGTGTGGCCATAACGCGTGACCACCAGGCCGCTCATCGGTGCGTCTTGCGGCCAGAGCGCGTCCAGCGCATGGGCCATGGCGCCGCCGGCCTTGCCGGCACCCAGCACCAGCGTGCGGCCCTTGGGCACGGGCGGCAAAAACCCCGCCAGCGTGTGGGCGGGCAGCGCCTGGCGCACGGCAGCCCAGTAGAGCTGGGTCAGCACCTCGCGCGGGGCCAGGTCGGAGAAGTGGATGGCTTGGTTTGGCATGGTCATCGCTTTATTTTGAAGGAACTGGGGCAAAATCCACAGGCGCTTAGCGCAAGCACAGCCCGGGATGCTCGGCAACGTGGTGCTCGCCTCTGGCGGCCGGTCTGGCCCGCCAGCGGGATTCGGCCTCGGCAGGACCCACCCTTGCAGGTGGAAGACTTGTTTGACGGAGAGACTCTGACATGGGCACTTTGCTGATCCACAACGCGCGGGCTATCGCCACATTCGACAGTGCGGACCCGGCGCAATCCACCGAGCTGCGCAACGCATCCATCTACATCGAAGGCAACCGAATTGCTTACATCGGCGCCACGGCGGACCTGCCCCCGCAGGCGCTGCAAGCCGACGAGGTGATCGACGCCTGCCACCACCTGGTCACGCCAGGCCTGGTGAACACGCACCACCATATGTACCAGTCGCTCACGCGGGCGATTCCCGAGGTGCAGAACGCCGAGCTGTTTGGCTGGCTGCGCGGCCTGTACCCGATCTGGGCGGGGCTGACGCCCGAGATGGTGCAGGTGAGCACGCAGATTGCGATGGCCGAGCTGCTGCTCTCCGGTTGCACGACGAGCAGCGACCACCTTTACATCTACCCCAACGGCGTGCGGCTGGACGACAGCATCGAAGCGGCGGCCGAGATTGGCATGCGTTTTGTGGCGACGCGCGGCAGCATGAGCGTGGGGCAAAGCCAGGGCGGTTTGCCGCCCGACCGCGTGGTGGAACGCGAAGACTTCATTCTGAAGGACACGCAGCGCCTGATCGAGCAGTACCACGATGCGTCGTTTGGGTCCATGCTCAACGTGGCGGTGGCGCCCTGCTCGCCGTTCAGCGTGAGCCGCGACCTGATGCGTGAGTCGGCGCTGCTGGCGCGCCAGTACGGCGCACGCCTGCACACCCACCTGGCCGAGAACGACCACGACCTGGCCTATTCCAAAGAGAAGTTTGGCTGCACGCCCACGCAGTACGCGCAAGACCTGGGCTGGCTGGGCCACGACGTGTGGCACGCCCACTGCGTGAAGCTGGACGACGATGGCATCAGCCTGTTCGCCGCCAGCCGCACCGGTGTGGCGCACTGCCCGTGCAGCAATATGCGCCTGGCCAGCGGCATTGCGCCAGTGCGCAAGATGCTGAACGCCGGTGTGCCCGTAGGCCTGGGTGTGGACGGCAGCGCCAGCAACGATGCGGCGCACATGGTCAACGAAGCGCGCCAGGCGCTGCTGCTGGCCCGCGTGGGGCGCGCCATGGAGCCGCCCGAAGTGCGCGATGGCAAGACTTTCTTTGGTTGCGACCTGGGTCCGGCCGAGATGACGGTGCGTGATGCGCTGGGCGTCGCCACGCGCGGCGGTGCGCAGGTGCTGGGTCGCAACGACATGGGCCACCTGGCCGTGGGCATGTGCGCCGACCTGGTGCTGTGGGACCTGGACACGCTGGGCTTTGCCGGTGGCGCCGTGCACGACCCCGTGGGCAGCCTGCTGCTGTGCGCCAGCCCGCAGGCGGACACCACCGTCGTCAACGGCAAAGTGGTGGTGCGCGAGGGGCATCTGGAGAGCATAGACTTGGGCCCGCTGATGGAGCGCCACAACCGGCTGGCGCTGCAGCTGGCCGAGGGTGCGCGCTAACTTCAGCGCGGCCCCAGCCTCGCAAACGCTCCTAAAAAAGGAGCTGCTCGCGCAGTATCTGCAAGGGCTAGAGGCCAATTTGGCTTAAAAATCAGAGTCAGCGGCCCGCTGGCTTTAGCGCACCAGGCAGGGGCTCTTGGGGTCAAACTTCCAGCCGGGAATCAGGTACTGCATCGCCATGGCGTCGTTGCGGGCGCCCAGGCCGTGTTGCAGGTAGAGCTGGTGCGCCTTCTCCACTTCCGCCATGTCCAGTTCCACGCCCAAGCCAGGCGTGGTGGGCACGGCAATCTGTCCGCCCACGATTTGCAGCGGTACCTTGGTCAGGCGCTGGCCGTCTTGCCAAATCCAGTGCGTGTCGATGGCGGTGACCTTGCCGGGCGCGGCAGCCGCCACATGCGTGAACATGGCCAGCGAGATGTCGAAGTGGTTGTTGGAATGGGAACCCCAGGTGAGGCCCCAGGTCTGGCAGGTTTGGGCCACGCGCACCGAACCCTGCATGGTCCAGAAGTGCGGGTCGGCCAGCGGAATGTCCACTGACTGCAGGGCCAGCGAATGCGCGAGTTCGCGCCAGTCGGTGGCCACCATGTTGGTCGCGGTGAGCAAACCGGTGGCGCGGCGGAATTCGGCCAGCACCTCGCGGCCGGAGAACACACCTTCGGCACCACAGGGGTCTTCGGCGTAGGCCAGCACATCGTGCTGGTCGCGGCACAGGCGGATGGCGTATTTGAGCAGCCAGCCACCGTTCGGGTCCAGCGTGATGCGGGCTTTGGGGAAACGTTGGTGCAGCGCCGTCACGGCCTCGATTTCTTCCTCGCCGCGCAGCACGCCGCCCTTGAGTTTGAAGTCCTGAAAACCATAACGCGCATGCGCGGCTTCGGCCAGGCGCACCACGCCCTCGGCGTCCATGGCTTTTTCGTGGCGCAGCCGCTTCCAGTCGTCGGCCTGGTCGGGCTCACTGACGTAGGGCAGATCGGTGGCATTGCGGTCACCGACGTAGAACAGGTAACCCAGCACGGCCACACTGTCACGCTGCTGTCCATCGCCCAAAAGGGCCGCTACGGGCACGTTCAAGAACTTGCCCAGCAAATCGAGCAACGCGCTTTCCACCGCCGTGACGGCGTGGATGGCCACGCGCAGGTCAAAGGTTTGCAGGCCACGGCCTTCGCTGTCGCGGGCGGCAAAGGCCTCGCGCATACGGTTGAGGATGGCGTTGTAGCTGCCGATGGGCTGGCCCACCACCAAGGGGGCCGCGTCTTCCAGGGTCTGGCGAATCTTCTCGCCGCCAGGCACTTCGCCCACGCCGGTGTTGCCGCTGCTGTCGGTCAGGATGACGATGTTGCGGGTGAAGAACGGCGCGTGGGCGCCGCTCAGGTTCATCAACATGCCGTCGTGGCCCGCAACAGGGATGACACGCAGTGCGGTGACGGTGGGTGCGCCATGCACGGCGCCAGACTGGGGGGTGGTCATGGATAAAGTCTCCTCAGTGAGGCACTCGACATGGCGCCTCTACATATCAGACATCATACAACTAAACCGCGTCGGGCTGGGACTTTCTGAGCCGGTCTTTGCTGTTGGCCAGGTGCGTGCGCATGGCCGCGCGGGCGGCATCGGCGTCCTGGTTGCGGATAGCGTTGAAGATGTATTCGTGCTCGCCGTGCACGCGGCGCAGATAGTTCAAGCGGCCCTCGGGCGCGCTGCTGGCGGTGTTGATGCGGGTGCGCGGAATGATCATGGTGCCCAGGTAGGTCATCAGATCGGCAAAGTGGCGGTTGCCAGTGGATTTGGCCACTTCCATATGGAAGCTGAAGTCCGAGGGCACGGCGTCGGAGTCTTCCAGAATCGAGGTCTGAAACGCATCGAGCATGGCCTGCATGGCTTGCAGATTGGCTTCGGTGCGGCGCTGGGCGGCCAGGCCGGCGGCCTCGGTCTCCAGCGAAATACGCAGCTCCAGCAGGGCAATCACGTCGGCCACGGTGGCAAAGTCCACGTCGGCAATCTGGAAGTTGCCACTGCTCTGCGGCGCCAGTGCAAAGGTGCCCACGCCGTGGCGCGTTTCCACCAGGCGGTTGGCCTGCAGGCGCGAGATGGCCTCGCGCACCACGGTGCGGCTCACGTCAAAGCGGGCCATGATTTCGGATTCGGTGGGCAGTTTGGCGCCGGGCTGGATGGCCCCTTCGCGGATGCTGGCGGCCAGGTTTTCCACCACTTCATGGACCAACCCGCGGGCGCGGCGCGGACGCGCCACATCCCCGGCATCGGTGGGTGACGGTTGCGCGACAGCGGCTCTAGGGGTTTGCACTAGGTCCATGGAAAAGCCCTTGACTCGGTTGGAACAGGTGTTGACAATTTAACACATCAGACAACATACAACTGACAAGACAGCGATACATTTCATGACAATCAAAGTACACCACACTTTGCTGATGACCGGCGCAGCCGGCGGCCTGGGCACCGCCATGCGCGACCGGCTCAAGGCCAATTGCGAGGTGTTGCGCCTCTCCGACCGCGCCGATTTTGGCCCCGCACGTGCAGGCGAGGAAATTGCCCTGGCCGACCTGGCCGATGCCGCCGCGGTAGACGCCATGGTGCAAGGCTGCCAGGCCATCGTGCACTTTGGCGGCATTTCGCTCGAAGGCCCGTTTGAGCCCATCCTGCAGGCCAACATCTTGGGCGTCTACAACCTGTACGAGGCCGCACGCAAGTTTGGCGTGAAACGTGTGGTGTTTGCCAGTTCCAACCATGTGACTGGTTTTTACAAACAAAGCGAAACCATCACGCTAGACCACCCTGCCCGCCCCGACAGCCTGTATGGCGTGAGCAAGGCCTTTGGTGAAGACCTCTCGCGCATGTACTTCGACCGCTACGGCATCGAGACTGCCTGCGTGCGCATTGGCTCCTCGTTTGCCGAGCCCCGGGACCGCCGCATGTTGGCCAGCTGGCTCAGCTTTGACGACCTGCACCGCCTGGTGACCGCCTGCCTGACCACCCCCGTGCTGGGGCACACCGCCATCTTTGGTATGTCGGACAACGCCGTGGCCTGGTACGACAACAGTGCCGCCCGCCACGTGGGTTATGTGCCGCAGGACAGCTCGGACCCGTTCCGCGAAGCCGTCTATGCCCGCACGCCCCAACCGGACGTGACCGACCCCGCCGTGATTTACCAGGGCGGCGGCTTCTTGTTCCAGGGCGAACCCATGACCGCCCACAAGAGCAAGTAAGCCAGCCATGCACACTGCTTTTGCCATTTCCAGCGCCCGCGACCGCGTGGGTGAATCGCCCGTGTGGTCGGTTGCCACCCAGGCCCTGTACTGGGTGGACATTGAAGGCCAGCGCATCCACCGCCTGGACTGGGCCAGCCGCATACAAAGTAGCTGGGCCCTGGCCGAACGCGTGGGTTGTATTGCCCTGAGCAACCGGGGCACCGTGATTGCCGCCATGGAGAGCGGTATTTTTGAGGTGGAGCTGCAAGACGCCCCCATGGCCCGCGTGAGCTGCCTGGTCACCATCAACCACCCACAGCCCAACATGCGTTTCAACGATGGCCGCTGCGATGCGCAGGGCCGCCTGTGGGCCGGCACCATGGTGCGCGACATGGGCCTGGGCAAAACGTCCGGTGGCATTTACTGCCTGGACAGCCAGGGCCTGCGTGGCCCGGTGCTGGAGGGCTACATCACCCCCAACGGCATGGCCTTCAGCCCCGATGGCACAACCGCCTACCTGTCGGACTCGCACCCCAGCGTGCAAAAAATCTGGCAACACCGCTTTGACGGCGCTACCGGCAGTTGGGGCCCGCAAACCGAGTGGGTGGACATGAAGCCCCTGCCCGGCCGCCCCGATGGTGCTGCCGTGGACGCAGAAGGCTGTTACTGGATTTGTGGCAACGACGCCGGCCAGGTGCACCGCTTCAGCCCCGCCGGTACGTTGCTGCAATCGATTGCCGTACCCGTGAGCAAACCGGCCATGTGTGCCTTTGGCGGCCCCGAGCTGCGCCACCTGTTTGTGACATCCATTCAACCGGCTACCCCCGCCCCCAGCTTTGATGCCGCGCTGGACGGTGCGGTGCTGGTGCTGGAGCCCGGTGTGCAAGGCCGGCCCGAACCCCTGTTTTCCCAGTTTCCCGTTCGATAGTTTTCCGTTCTTTCAACCAACCATCCCAAAGAGGAGACAAGCATGAAGTTCGTACCCACCGTTCTGGCCACCGCCATCAGTCTGTTGAGCATTGCGGCCCACGCCACAGAGTTCAAATCGGCGGACATCCACAACTCGGATGACTACCCCACCGTCACCGCTGTCAAATTCATGAGCGACGAGCTCAAGAAGGTCACCGGCGGCAAACACAGCATCAAGGTGTTCAACAAAGGCGCCTTGGGCACCGAAAAGGAAACCATTGACCAGGTGAAGATTGGCGCACTGGACATGGTGCGCGTGAACATCAGCCCGATGAACTCGGTCTGCGCCAAGACCAACATTCCGGTGCTGCCTTTCCTGTTCCGCTCGGTGGACCACCTGCACAAAGTGCTGGACGGCCCCATCGGTGAAGAAATCGCCAAGGACTGCGAAGCCGCAGGTTTTGTGCTGCTGGCCTACTACGACTCTGGCGCACGCTCCATTTATAGCAAGAAGCCCGTCAAGTCGGTGGCTGACACCAAAGGCATGAAGATTCGCGTGCAGCAGTCCGACCTGTGGGTGGCATTGACCGCTGCCATGGGCGCCAACCCCACCCCCATGCCTTTTGGTGAAGTGATGACCGCGCTCAAGACCGGCATCATTGACGCCGCTGAAAACAACTACCCCTCGTATGGTTCGGGCAGCCGCCACTACGAAGCGGCCAAGTACTACAACAAGACCGAACACTCCATGGCACCCGAGGTGCTGCTGTTCTCCAAGGCCGCTTTTGACAAGCTGCCCAAGGTAGAGCAAGACCAGATCCGTGCAGCGGCCAAGGCGTCTGTCGCCTTCAACCGTACGGCATGGGCTGCCTACGAAAAGAAAGAATTCGACATGGTGAAAGCCGCCGGCACCGAAATCGTGGAAGTGGACAAAAAGTCCTTCCAGGACGTGATGGGCCCGGTGTACGACAAGTTCGCCAGCACCCCTGACATGAAGCGCCTGGTGAAGGCCGTGCAAGACACCAAGTAAGCGTGTCGCCTTAACACCCCGGCCCTCTGCCGGGGTGTGTTTCCCATTCACCGGAGCTGTTCATGTATACCCGCTTCTGTGCCACCCTCTCCAAGCTCAGCCTGATGCTTGCAGTGGCTGGCCTCATCGTGCTCATCGCCTGCGTGCAATACCAGGTAATCGGGCGCTATGTTTTTAACGATACCCCTACCTGGGCCGAGGCACTGGCCTTGCTGCTGGTGCTCTATATCACCGCACTGGGCGTGGCCGTGGGCGTGCGCGACGCCGGCCACATCGGCATGGATTCCATCATCAGCCTGCTGCCCGAGTGGATGCGCCTGAAACTGGAAATCCTGATCCACATCTTGGTCGGTATCTTTGGCGCGCTGATGGCCTACAACGGCTACATCTGGGCCGCCCTCAAATGGAACGACCAGAAACCCATGCTGCCCATCCCCTCCAGCATGGACTACGTGCCGCTCATCATTGCCGGCGTGCTGGTGGTGCTTTTTACGATTGAACATGTGATCGCCCTGCTGCAGGGCAAGGAAGTGGTGCCGGCATGGAACTGATTGTTTTGGGTGTGAGCTTCGGCTTGCTGTTGATCATCGGCGTGCCGGTGGGTTTTGCCGTCGGCCTGTCGTCGGTGGCCACCATCATCACCGCCGGTTTGCCGGTGGCCGTAGTGTTCCAGAAGATGGTGGGGGGCATGCAGGTGTTCTCCTTCCTGGCCATCCCATTCTTTATCTTTGCTGGTGAGCTGATGCTGCACGGTGGCATCGCCCACCGCATCGTGCGCTTCGCCAATAGCCTGGTGGGCCATGTACGCGGCGGCCTGGGCATGTCCAACGTGGTGGGCTGCACTTTGTTCGGCGGCGTGGCCGGCTCACCTGTGGCCGATGTGTCCGCCATGGGCTCGGTGATGATTCCGCTGATGAAGAAGGAAGGTTACGACACTGATTACGCGGTGAACGTGACCACCCACGCCTCCCTGGTCGGCGCCTTGATGCCGACCAGCCACAACCTGATTCTGTACACCCTGGCCACCGCAGGCATTGCCTCGGTCAGCGTGCTGAACATGATGCTCGCCTGCGTCGTGCCAGCCCTCTTGCTGACAGCTTTGAACCTGCTGGCAGCCTATGGCGTGGCTATCAAGCGCGGCTACCCCACACGCGGCGTGTTCCCCGGCTGGGGTGAGGTGTTCAACAGCTTCATCGCCGCACTGCCGGGCTTGCTGATTGTGGGCATCATTCTGGGAGGCATCTTGTCCGGTGTCTTCACGGCCACCGAGTCGGCAGCCACAGCCGTGCTCTGGGCCCTGCTGATCACCGCGGTGGCCTACCGTTCACTGTCGTGGAAAGACTTCATCAAGTCCTGCGCCAAGGCGTGCAAAACCACTGGCGTGGTGTTGTTCCTGATCGGCATCTCCAGCGCTTTCGGCTACTTCCTCGCCATGTACGACGTACCGGAACGCACCGGTGCACTGATGGGCTCAGTCACCCAGAACCCCTGGATGATTTTCTTGATGATCAACCTGGCTTTGTTCGTGCTGGGAACCTTCCTGGACATGGCGCCCACGCTGCTGATCTGCACCCCCATCTTCCTGCCAATCGCCCAGAAATTCGGCATGGACCCGACCCAGTTCGGCGTGGTGATGCTGCTCAATTGTGCGCTGGGCCTGAACACTCCGCCGGTGGGTACGACCCAGGCGGTGGGCTGTGCCATCGGGGGCATCTCTATTGGTGCCGTCATGCGCTCGATCTGGCCGTTCTACGGCGCCCTGTTGGCTTGCATGATGTTGGTGACCTACGTGCCCGCGTTCTCGCTGTGGCTGCCCAACTTGTTGCTCAACTAACCCTCTCCAACGCTCCCCACACCACTACTACTCAGGAGACTCAGCATGAAAAAGCAACTGCTCACTTTGCTGCTGGCCGCAAGCACCAGCTTTGGCGCCTTGGCCTGGCCCGACAAGCCCATCACCCTGGTCGTGCCGTTTCCACCGGGCGGCTCCACCGACCAGATTGCCCGCATCCTCTCGACCAAGATGGCCGAAAAAATGGGCGGCGGCGTGACCTTTGTGGTGGACAACAAGGCAGGCGCCACCGGCACCATTGGTGCGGGTTTTGTGGCGCGTGCGCCGGCCGACGGCCACACGCTGTTGGTCGCCTCGCTGGGGCCTTTTGTGATTGCCCCCCACCTGGTCAAGGTGAGCTACGACGCACTGAAGGACCTGGAGCCGATCACGATTGCGGTGCAAGCGCCCAACGTGCTGGTGGTGCCCGCGGCCTCCGAGCGCAAGTCGGTGGCCGAAGTCATCACCTACCTGAAAGCCAACCCCGACAAGATGAGTTTTGCCTCCTCGGGCAACGGCAGCAGCGACCACCTGACCGCCGAACTGTTCTGGCAACAGACCGGTACCACCGGTGTGCACATTCCCTACAAAGGCGGCGGCCCGGTGATGACTGACCTGCTGGGCAACCAGGTGGAATCGTCGTTCATGAACATCAACACCGCCATGCCGCAGATCAAATCGGGCAAGCTGCGCGCGCTGGCCATTACCAGCGCCAAACGTTCACCGCTGCTGCCAGATGTGCCCACGCTCGAAGAAAGCGGCGTGAAAGATGCCAACGTGAACTCCTGGCAGGCCATCGCCGCGCCCAAGGGCATTCCGGCCGATGTGAAGAAGCGCCTGTTCGATGCCATCGTCGCGTCCATCAAGGACCCGGCTGTAGCGCCCAAACTGCAGGAGCTGGGTTTTGAGCTGGTGCTCAACACCCCTGAGCAGTTCGCAGCCTTCCAGGCTTTGGAATACACGCGCTGGCAGAAGCTGATCACCTCGCGCAACATCAAAGCGGACTGAACACCCGCGCCTGTTTTCGCCATGACGACCTCTCCCCTCACCATCCGCATGCATGCGGCCGACAACGTGGCCATTGTGGCCAACGATGGCGGCCTGCCTGCGGGCTCAATGTTGCCCGATGGCCTGACGCTGGTGGACCGCGTGCCGCAGGGCCACAAGGTCGCGCTGGTGGCCATTGCCAAAGACGCCGCGGTGCTGCGCTACAACGTGCCGATTGGGTATGCCCTGAAGGACATTCCTGCCGGCGCGTGGGTGCATGAGCGCCTGCTGCACATGCCCGAAGCCCGCTCGCTGGCCGATCTGCCGCGCGCCACGGCCGCCGCGTGGAATGCTGAGCCGCTGCAGGGTTACACCTTCGAGGGCTACCGCAATACCGATGGCTCGGTGGGCACACGCAACATTCTGGCCATCACCACCACGGTGCAGTGTGTGGCGGGTGTGGTGGACTTTGCGGTGCAGCGCATCAAGGAACAGCTGTTGCCACGCTACCCGAATGTGGACGATGTGATTGGCCTGGAGCACAGTTACGGCTGTGGCGTGGCGATTGACGCGCCCGACGCCATCATCCCCATCCGCACGCTGCGCAACATCTCCAAGAACCCCAACTTTGGTGGCGAGGTGATGGTGGTGAGCCTGGGCTGCGAGAAGCTGCAGCCCGAGCGCCTGTTGCCACCCGGCAGCATTCCCCTGGAAACGGGTGCGGCCCTCGACGTGGTGTGCCTGCAGGCCGAGAAACATGTGGGCTTTATGTCCATGATCGACTCGGTGCTGGCCTCTGCCGTGCCGCACCTGGAGCGGCTGAACGCCCGCCGCCGCGAAACCATTCCCGCCAGCGAACTGGTGGTGGGTGTGCAGTGCGGTGGCAGCGATGCGTTTTCGGGCGTGACCGCCAACCCGGCCGTGGGGTTTTGCACCGACCTGCTGGTGCGTGCCGGTGCCACCGTGATGTTTTCTGAGACCACCGAGGTACGCGACGCGGTGGACCAGATGACAGCCCGCGCCACCACCCCCGAGATTGCCGATGCCATGGCGCGTGAGATGGCTTGGTACGACGCCTACCTGGGCCGCGGCCAGGCCGACCGCAGCGCCAACACCACGCCCGGCAACAAGGCCGGTGGCCTGTCCAACATTGTGGAAAAAGCCATGGGCTCCATCATCAAGTCCGGCACCGCGCCCATCAGCGGCGTGCTGTCGCCGGGCGAGAAGCTGCAGTCCAAGGGACTGATTTACGCCGCCACACCGGCGAGCGATTTCATCTGCGGCACGCTGCAGCTGGCCGCGGGCATGAACCTGCATGTCTTCACCACCGGCCGCGGCACCCCCTATGGCCTGGCCGAGGTGCCCGTGATCAAGGTAGCCACCCGCACCGACCTGGCACGCCGCTGGCACGACCTGATGGACGTGAACGCCGGAACCATTGCCGACGGCGAGGCCACGATTGCCGATGTGGGCTGGGAGCTGTTCCACCTGATGCTGGAAGTGGCCAGCGGACGCAAACAAACCTGGGCCGAGCACTGGAAGCTGCACAACGCGCTGGTGCTGTTCAACCCCGCCCCAATCACCTGATACCCCAGACACCCCTGACCGACCCGATTTTCTGAAGGCATTGCCATGACCTACCCTACCCCTTACCGCCCTTTTCCCAACCAGTTCAAGCAGGACCTGCTGGCCGGCAAACGCCTGATTGGCTGCTGGGCCTCGTTGGCCAGCCCCATCACCGCCGAGGTGCTGGGTGTGGCCGGCTTTGACTGGATTTTGTTGGACGGTGAACACTCGCCCAACGATGTGGTGACCTTTGTGCCCCAGCTCATGGCGCTGAAGGACAGCGTGAGTGCGCCTTTTGTGCGGCCCACCTGCAACAACCCCATCGAGATCAAACGCCTGCTGGACGCGGGTTTCTACAACTTCCTGGTGCCCTTTGTGCAAAACGCCGAGGAAGCCCAACTGGCCGTGTCCGCCACCCGTTACCCACCCGAAGGCATGCGCGGTGTGTCGGTGGCGCAGCGCAGCAACCGCTATGGCTCGGTGGCCAACTACTTTCAGGACGCCAACAAACACATGTGTGTGGCGGTGCAAATTGAAAGCCGCGAGGCCGTGGCCGCCAGTGGCGAGATTGCGGCCGTGCCCGGCGTGGACTGCATTTTTGTCGGCCCGTCTGACCTGGCCGCCGGTTATGGCCACCTGGGCAATGCGGCCCACCCCGAAGTGCAGGAAGCCATTGCCCATGTATTTGCCCAAGCCAAGGCCCATGGCAAACCTACCGGCATCCTGGCGCCGGTAGAGGCCGATGCACGCCGCTACATGGACATGGGCGCCACCTTTGTGGCCGTGGGCAGCGACCTGGGGGTGTTCCGCAACGCTACGCAGGCTTTGCGGGACCGTTACCTCAGCTAGCCACTTCTGCCACCCAGCCTCTTTAACTCCATCGCACTAACACTATGACTACTCTTGGATTCATCGGACTCGGCATCATGGGCAAGCCCATGGCCGGCCACCTCATCGCTGCCGGCCACACGGTGTATCTCAACACCAAGAGCAACGTGCCCGACGACTTGCTGCAAGCCGGCGGCAAGGCCTGCGCCAGCGCGCAGGAAGTGGCCGAGAAGGCCGACATCGTCTTTCTGATGTTGCCCGACACCCCGGACGTGGAGTTGGTGCTTTTCGGTGCCAAGGGTGTGGCCACGGGCCTGAGCGCCGGCAAAACCGTGGTGGACATGAGCTCCATCTCACCCATGGACACCAAAGTCTTTGCCCAAAAGATCAATGCACTGAGTTGCCAGTACATGGACGCACCCGTCTCGGGCGGCGAGGTGGGGGCCAAGGCTGCCAGCCTGACCATCATGGTGGGCGCGGAAGAAGCCACCTTCAACACCCTGCTGCCGCTGCTGCAGCTGATGGGCAAAAACATCACCCTGGTGGGCGGCAATGGGGACGGCCAGACCTGCAAGGTGGCCAACCAGATCATCGTGGCGCTCAACATTGCCGCCGTGGGCGAAGCCCTGCTGTTTGCCAGCAAGGCCGGTGCCGACCCCGCCAAGGTGCGCCAAGCGCTGATGGGCGGTTTTGCCTCCTCGCGCATTCTGGAGGTACACGGTGAACGCATGGTTAAACGCACCTTCAACCCCGGCTTCCGCATTGGCTTGCACCAGAAAGACCTGGCCCTGGCGCTGAGTGGCGCCAAGGCGCTGGGCCTGGCCCTGCCGCAAACGGCCGGTGCCGCCCAACTGATGCAGGTGTGTGCCGCCAACGGCATGGCCAACCTGGACCATTCCGCCCTGGTGCGCGCCCTGGAAATCATGGGTGCGCACGAAGTCGCCCAGGCCTGACACCGTGGCACGCCATACCGGGCGGGCATGGGCCCTGGCAGGCCTGCTGGCCATGGCCTGCGCCAGTGCAGGCGCGCAAACCAAGCTGCGCGCTTGGAACATCCACCCCGATGGCTACCCAGTCACCGAGGCCATGAAACGCTTTGCCAGCCTGGTGAGCCAAAACACCGGTGGGCGTTACCAGATCGACATCTTCTCCAACGCCACCCTGGGCGATCAGCCCAAGGCAGTGCAAATGCTGAAGGCTGGCGAGGTGGACGTGGCCGAGTTCAGCTCGGGCCCGCTGTCCGACGCGGTGCCAGGCCTCAAGGCGCTGAACCTGCCGTTTTTGTTCAGCGACTCGGCCCATATGTTCAAACACCTGGATGGCAAATTGGGCGAGCGTTTTGCGGCCAAGCTGCAGACTGCAGGATTTGTAGTGCTGGGCTGGTACGACGGGGGCGGGCGCTCCTTTTACTGTGCCAGCCGCACCGTCAACAGCTTCAAGGACCTGGCCGGCGCCCGCATCCGCGTGCAACAGTCCGAGATTTACATCGAAATGGTCAAGCTGCTCGAAGCCACCCCGGTGGCCCTGCCCTTCAAAGAAGTGCTGGGCGCGCTGGAGCAAAACACGGTGGACTGTGCCGAGAACAACATGCCCTCGTTCGAATCCACCGGTCACTACAAAGTGGCCAAGTCGGTCTACGTGACCAACCATGTGGTTTCGCCCGAGGCACTCGTGGTCTCCACCAAACTGTGGGCCAGCCTGAGCCCCGCAGACAAAGCCGTATTTGCCAAAGCAGGCACAGACTCTGCCGCCACCATGCGTGAGTTATGGAACAAACGTGTGGCCTCCGCCATCGAGACGGCCACTAAACAGGGGGTGCAGTTTGTGCGCGTAAAAGACGTTGCTCCCATGGTGCGGCGCATGGCCCCGATGTACGGCAAGTACATGGCCGACCCCAGCACACGCGAAGAACTGCTCACCATCATCGGCAACTGAGCCGTGTGGCAGCAGGCGTTAGGATGGCAGGCCCTGCCCTCCTTTGCCGCGCCTGCGGCCCTTTGCCATGCTTGCTCTGGACACCACGCTAACGTTTTTTGCCGCCTCGATACTGCTGGCCTTGTCGCCCGGCCCTGACAACGTGTTTGTGCTGCTGCATTCGGCTGTGCATGGGCGCCGGGCTGGCCTGCTGGTGGTGCTGGGCTTGTGCAGCGGCCTGCTCTTCCACACCGCCGCCGTGGCCCTGGGCCTGGCCGCCGTGTTTGCCGCCTCGGCCACCGCCTTCACCGTGCTCAAACTGTGCGGCGCGGCTTACCTGCTGTGGCTGGCCTGGGGCGCATGGAATGCCCCGGTCGGCATTGCAGACAGCGCAACCCATGACGCCATGACACCCTGGCAAACCTACCTGCGCGGCGTGATGATGAACATCACCAACCCCAAGGTGGCGATTTTCTTTCTGGCCTTCTTGCCCCAGTTTGCCGACCCGGCCCGCGGCAGCATGGCGCTGCAAATTGTGCTGCTGGGCGCCGTCTTCATGCTGGCCGCGCTGCTGACGTTTAGCGCCGTGGCCTGGTTCGCCGCCGGCTTCGGCCAGGTCTTCAAACGCTCGCTGCGCGCCCAGCGCGTGCTCAACCGCGTGGCCAGCGTGGTGTTTGTGGGTCTGGCGCTGCGGCTGGCAACGGCGCAGCGCTAGGTTGCATGCGCCCGCCACGGAGCCAGCAGACCAAGCCACATCGATCGACGCTATATATTTGATAGTGGCTTGCGCATATTCTGCGGGGGCTAGAGGCATTTTTCATGAAAAATCTCAACCACTTTCGCGATCTCATATTCGCACTTGCCGCTCTGGGCATGGCCGACACAGTTGCCACACAATCTCTACCAGCCAGAACAGAAACACCCCAATACCCCATCAACATTGGCTGGTTCCCCAAGACAGTGAGCTATGCCCCCGATGAGAGCCACTTCATCGTCACCGCCTGCCCCGACCCGCGCACGGCCACGCCGCCGGTGCGCTGCACCATTCTGCGTTACCGGCTGGATACCCAGCAGTGGCAAAACCTCACCGACATCAACCCGCAAGCCAGCTACGACGACGTGGCCTACACCTGGGACGGCGACACCATCTTTGCCCAGGAATACGCCCCCTGCGAGGCTCCGCCTGCCCATGCCCCCCAACGCACCCAGTGCAACCATTTGGTGCTGCTGGACCGCAATGGCAAAAAGCTCAAAAACCTGAGCCAAGACCCGTTCAACACCTACGCATTCCCCAGCCTCACCCGCGGCGGAACGCGTGTCCTCTACTGGGGCGTGAGCAACGAGCTGCAAGCCGGTATGGGCGCCGGTGCCTGGGATGTGAAGGAACTCGACATAGCCACCCAGCGCACGGTACAAAAGACCGACTACCAAGCAGCCTTCCCCAAGACCACCCCACGCTACATGCCGGACGGCGAGCGGCTCATGCTGGTGGCGGAGGAATATCCCAAGCGGCCCAATGGACAAGACTTTTTAAAACCAGACCCCGTCACTGGCAAGCTGCGTGAGGTGTACTACATGAGCAAGTTTGGACGCAACATGACAGTGGTGGTCGATGGCCCGCGCGCACCAGTCTTGCCGTATTTCCCCACTCTCAAAAAAATGGAGCGCGATGGAAAAGAGATTTGGGAACCCGTGGCAGAGCACATGTGGCTAATGGTGCGCGACATCTCCCGCGATGGAAAGCTGGCGGTTTATGACGACCGCGGCGTTGGCATGTGCTTCCGCTTCATTGAAGAGCCGCTGCGCAAAGAAGAGTGTTTTACGTACAAAGTGGCGTATGCACCATCGGCCTCCATTGCGCCATCCAAAAAAACTGTCCTGGTGGTAAACGGTGACGGTAAGCCCGACATCAATTGGCACATTCGTTTAATTGAAGTTGAAACTGGCAGCGCTTGGATCATCGGCATACGCCAATAAATAAGGGAGTACACGACAACGGCGACATCAAGTAGCACCTCAACGCTCTACACCTACTCCGTCTTCGCCCCCGCCTCAAACCACTGCTTCACCATCAGGCGCTCGGCGTCGGTCATGTTGGTGGCGTTGCTCATGGGCATGATTTTGGTGACTACCACTTGTTGGTACACGGTCTGCGCGTGGCTGGCCAGGGCTTGGGGGGAATCCAGGCGTACGTTTTTCATTTGCACGGCTTCACCGTGGCACATGTAGCAGCGTTGGGCCAGCATGGGCTGCAGTTCTTTATAGCCAATGGAGGCTGTAGCGCTCGTGGATACTGCGCTAGCAGCTCCTGAATTAATAGCATTTTGCGCAAGCGGTGCGGGCTTGAGCCAGACCAGCATGCCGATGATGGCCACCACACCCGCGGCAGCATAGGGCCAAGGGTGGCGGTTGCGGCCCAGCTTGTAGCCATGGCGCAGCACGAAGAACTGGCGAATAGCGGCGCCCGCAAACATCATGACAATGAGCACCAACCAGTTTTGCGGATGGCTGTAGGTGAAGCTGTAGTGATTGCTCAACATGGCAAACAGCACGGGCAGCGTGAAGTAAGTGTTGTGCACGCTGCGCTGCTTGCCGCGCCAGCCGTGGATCGGGTCCACCGGCTGGCCCGCCTTGATGCTGGCCACCATCTTGCGCTGGCCCGGAATGATCCAGTGCGCCACGTTAGCGCTCATGGTCGTCGCCATCATGGCGCCCACCAGCAAAAATGCCGCGCGCCCCGCAAACCAATGGCAGGCCAACCAGGACGCAATACACACCAGGACTGCGACCCCGGCGCCAACGATCATGTCGCCGTTTTTGCGTTGCCCGAACAGGCGGCAGATCACGTCGTACGCAATCCAGAACACCACCAAAAACGCCAGCGCCACGGCGATGGCGGCGTGGGGGTGCCAGGCCATGACCGACTTGTCGATCAGGTAGGTGCCCGCGCTCCACAGATACGACACGGTAAACAGCGCAAAGCCGGTGAGCCAGGTGCTGTAACTCTCCCAGTAAAACCAGTGCAGATTCTCGGGCAGCTTGGGCGGCGCACCGGCAAACTTGACCGGGTGGTAGAACCCGCCGCCGTGCACAGCCCAGAGCTCACCGCTCACGCCCTGTTTCTTGAGGTCGTCATCCACCGGCGGTGTGAGGCTGCTGTCCAGAAACACAAAGTAGAACGAGGAGCCAATCCAGGCAATGGCAGTGATGACGTGCACCCAGCGCAGCAGCAGGTTAGCCCAGTCGAGTAAATAACTTTCCATGCGGTGGTTCTCCTAGGATTCAGGTCAGGCCGCAGCCTTGGGTTCAGGGTCTTGCACTTGCAAGAGTTGGGCCGCCACGGCCACGGCAATCACCTCGGGGCGCTTGTCGTGGATGCCGGGCACCCCGATGGGGCAGGTAATGTGGGCCAGCTCGGCCGCGCTGAAGCCACGTGCCTCCAGCCGGTGGCGAAAGGTGGCCCATTTGGTCTGGCTGCCGATGAGGCCGATGTAGGGCAGATCGCCCTGCGCACGCTGGCGGGTCAGGCAGGCCGCCACGATGTCCAGGTCTTCGGCGTGGCTGAAGCTCATGATCAGCACACGCGACTGCGGCGCCAGGCCCGCCACCGCGGCCTGCACCGGATCGGAGTGTTCGCACTGCACGGTGTCGGGCAGCGTGGCCGGAAAGATGCCGTCGCGGCTGTCAATCCATTCCACCGCAAAGGGCAGGTTGCCCAGCACATCCACCAGCGCCTGGCCCACATGGCCGCCACCAAACAGGGCCACGGGCAGGCGCGGTGGTTGCAGGCGTTGTTGCAAGCCTTCGCTGTCTTGCGCGGTGATGCGTTCAAACTGCAAGTGCACCTCGCCGCCACAACACTGGCCCAGACTGGGGCCCAGCGCATAGCGCTGGGTGAACGGCGCCGCGTCCAATTGCAACAAATGATTGCGGGCTGCGGCAATCGCATCCAGCTCCAGCCGCCCGCCGCCCACCGTGCCCAGCACGCTGTCCGCAAACACCGCCATCCAAGCGCCGGCCTCGCGCGGCACCGAGCCGCGGCTGCTGTGCACACGCACCAGCACCGCGTCGGCCTGGGCGAGTTGCGCCAAGAGTAAGGGAAGCAATTTCACAATCGGATACCTTTTGCAGCCGGATGCCACGGGCTCAGGCCATAATTTGCGTCACAGTACATCGGCAACGCACCGACCGGAGACACACCATGCACCGTATTTCGAGCGTGCGCACCAGCGCACCTATCCGTTGGAAACAGGCCTTCTGCGCCGGCCTGCTGGCTGCCATGGCGGGCTGCTCTAGCCCGCCGCCCAAGCCCCCACCGGCCGCCGCCGTGCCCGAAGCACCGCCCCCGGTCGCCGTTGTGGTGCCCCCGGCGCTGCCCGAACCCGCGCACAGCTCGCAAGCCCCCACGCCGCGCGACTACCGGCGCGATGCCGCCAGCCACCTCTATGCACGCAACACCCAGCGCATTTACGCTGGCAAACTGCCGCCCCTGCTCTACGCCGTGGGTGTGCTGCAGGTAGACATTGACCGCATGGGCCAGGTCACCGACATCCGCTGGATGCGCGCGCCCAGCCATGCCCCCGAGGTGATGGCCGACATTGAGCGCTCGGTGCGCGCAGCGGCCCCCTTCCCCGCACCCGTGCGCATGGGCAAGGTCACTTACACGGACACCTGGTTGTGGCACAAGAGCGGACGTTTTCAATTGGATACCTTGACCGAAGGACAGCTCTAGCCAGCTCTCAAGAGCCACGGTAGGTGGAGTAGCTCCAGGGGCTGACCAAGAGGGGCACGTGGTAGTGCTGGTCCACGTGGGCCACGCCAAAGTCCAGGCTCACCTGGTTTAAAAAATTGGGTTCGGGCAGGGCCACGTTGCGGGCCTTGAAGTAGCCCGCCACATCAAACACCAGCCGGTAGGTGCCCACGCGCAGGCTTGCGTTGTCGTACAGCGGGCCGTCGGGGTTGCGGCCGTCCGCGTTCAGTACAAAGCGTTTCACCAGCGTGGCGGTGTCGCCCTGCGGGCCGGCCTGTGTGGTGTACAGCGCCACCGCCATGCCCGCTGCCGGGCTGCCGTGCATGGTGTCTAGTACGTGTGTGCTCAAGCCCATGGTGCTGCCCCTTCGCTGAAAAATTCAAAGTGTATACACTTTTCGGCATTCTCGGTATCATGGCCGCATGGAGCCCACCACCACCAGTTTCATCGTCGAGGCCATCACGCGCGCCATCGTGGAGCACCGGCTGGCACCGGGCGTGAAACTGGGGGAACAAAAGCTGGCCGACCAGTTCGGTGTCTCGCGCACCCTGATCCGCCAGGCGCTGTTCCAGCTCTCGCAAAACCGGCTGATCCGTATGGAGCCAGCGCGTGGTGCCTTTGTGTCCGCGCCCTCGGTGGCTGAAGCACGCCAGGTGTTTGCGGTGCGCCGCATGCTCGAAGCGGGCATGGTCCGTGCATTCATCCAGAGTGCCACCGGCGCCCACATCGAAGCCCTGCATGAACACATTGCCCAGGAAAAACACGCAGTCCAGCGCGGCGATGTCTCCAGCCGCACCGAGCTGCTGGGTGACTTCCATGTCTGCATGGCGCAGCTCATGGGTAACGAGGTGCTGGCCTTGCTGTTGATGGACCTGCTCTCGCGCTGCGCGCTGATCACGCTGATGTACCAGTCCAGCGCCGCAGCCGCACATTCGCACGAAGAACACACGGCCATCGTCGACGCGCTGCAGGCGCGCGACGAGGCCCTGGCCCTGCGCCTGATGGACGAACACCTGCAAAACGTGGAAGCCACCCTGACCCTTACCGCCACACCATGAGCACCTACGACAGCACCCAACCCTACCCGCGTGACCTGATTGGCTACGGCGAACACGTGCCCCACGCGCAGTGGCCAGGCCAGGCCCGCGTGGCCGTGCAGTTTGTCCTCAACTACGAAGAAGGCGGCGAAAACAGCGTGCTGCATGGCGACGCGGGCTCCGAACAATTTCTCTCGGAAATGTTCAACCCCGCCAGCTACCCAGACCGCCACATCAGCATGGAAGGCATTTACGAATACGGCTCACGTGCCGGCGTGTGGCGCATCCTGCGTGAATTCGAAAAGCGCGGTCTGCCGCTCACTGTGTTTGGCGTGGGCATGGCGCTGGAACGCCACCCCGAGCTGACACGCCGCCTGGTGGAGTTGGGCCACGAGATTGCCTGCCACGGCCACCGCTGGATCCACTACCAAAACGTCGACGAAGCCACCGAGCGTGAACACATGCAGCTGGGCATGGCGGCCATCGAAAAGCTCACCGGCCAGCGCGCGCTGGGCTGGTACACCGGGCGTGACAGCCCGCGCACGCGCCGCCTGGTGGCCGACTACGGCGGCTTTGCATACGACAGCGACTACTACGGCGACGACCTGCCCTTCTGGATGAAGGTGCAGAAGACCGACGGCAACGTGGTGCCCCAGCTCATCGTGCCCTACACGCTGGACTGCAACGACATGCGCTTTGCCTTGCCCCAGGGTTATTCGCACGCCGACCCATTTTTCCAGTACCTGAAGGACACCTTTGATGCGCTGTACGCCGAAGGCGACGAGCGACCATCGATGATGAGCATCGGCATGCACTGCCGCCTGCTGGGCCGCCCCGGCCGCATTACCGCGCTGCAGCGTTTTCTGGACCACATTGGCCAGCACGAGCGTGTGTGGGTGGCGCGGCGCATCGACATTGCGCAGCACTGGAAAACCGTCCACCCCTACCAAGGTTGAACACCATGGCCACGCCCCTGACTCTGGACCAACTCAACCGCGTGACGCTCGACGAGGCTGCCGCTCTGCTGGACGGCCTCTACGAACACTCGCCGTGGATTGCACGCGCAGCCCTGGCCAAACGCCCCTTTGTCTCGCTGGCCCAGCTCAAGCACGCCATGGTGCTGGAGGTGGTGAACGGCGGGCGCGATGCGCAACTGGCACTCTTGCGTGCCCACCCCGAACTCGCTGGCAAAGCCATGGTGGACAAGAACCTGACGGCCGAGAGCAGCAACGAACAGAGCCAAGCTGGCCTCACGCACTGCACACCGGCTGAGTTCGAGAAGATCCAGCAGCTCAACGCGCAGTACAACGCGCGTTTTGGCTTTCCCTTCATCCTGGCGGTGCGTGGCCCACGCGGTACCGGACTAAGCAAGGCCGAGATCATCGCCACGCTGGAACGCCGTGTACAGGGCCACCCCGAGTTCGAGCTGGCCGAATGCCTGCGCAATGTTCACCGCATTGCCGAAATCCGCCTCAACGACAAGTTTGGCTATGTACCCACCCTGGGCCATCAGGTGTGGGACTGGCAAGAGGCACTGGCACAACACACCGACCCCGGCTACGCCGAGCTGGGCCAGCTCACCGTTACCTACCTGACCGACGCGCACCGTGCCTGCGCCCGCCAGATCCAGGCCGACATGCTGGCGGCAGGATGCGACAGTGCCGTCATCGACGCCGTGGGTAACGTGGTGGGTCGCTATGAAAGTGATAGCTGGTTGCGCAGCAACCACGGCCTGCAAGCCCCAAAAGACTCTAAAACGCTGCTCACTGGCAGCCACTACGACACCGTACGTAACGGCGGCAAGTACGACGGCCGCCTGGGCATCTACGTGCCGCTGGCTTGCGTGCAGGCGCTCAAAGCACAGAGCAAGCGCCTGCCCTACGCGCTGGAGGTGGTGGGTTTTGCTGAAGAGGAAGGCCAGCGCTACAAGGCCACCTTCCTGGGCTCGGGCGCGCTCACGGGCGACTTTGACCCTGCCTGGCTGGACCAGACCGACGCCGATGGCATCACCATGCGTGATGCCATGGTCCATGCCGGGCTGGACGTGAATGCCATCCCTGCCATCCGCCGCGACCCTGCCGAGTACCAGGGCTTTGTGGAAGTGCACATCGAGCAGGGCCCAGTGCTCAACGCGCTGGACATTCCGCTGGGTGTGGTCACCTCCATCAACGCCAGCGTGCGTTATGTGGGCGAGGTGATCGGCATGGCCAGCCACGCCGGCACCACGCCCATGGGCCAACGACGCGACGCGGCTGCAGCGGTGGCTGAATTGGTGCTGCTGGTGGAGCATCTGGCCACGCAAGACGGGGACTCGGTCGGCACCGTCGGGCAACTGCAAGTGCCCAACGGTTCTATCAACGTGATCCCGGGGCGCTGCCAGTTCTCGCTGGACTTGCGCGCACCGTCGGACGCGCAGCGCGATGCGCTGGAGGAAAAAGTCCTCGCCGGCCTGCGCCTGATTTGCGAACGCCGTGGTCTGCACCACCACCTGACACAAACCATGCAAGCCAGTGCCGCGCCCAGCGCACCGGCTTGGCAACAACGCTGGGAACAGGCCGTGACCGCCTTGGGCGTTCCGCTACACCGCATGCCCAGCGGCGCCGGCCACGACGCCATGAAACTGCACACCGTCATGCCGCAGGCCATGCTGTTTGTACGCGGCCTGAACTCCGGCATCAGCCACAACCCGCTGGAATCCAGCACCAGCGACGACATGCAACTCGCGGTCGACGCCTTCAGCCACCTGCTGCACCAACTGGCCCAGAAACACGGAACCCCATGACCACCCATTACGACCAACTCGACGCCTGGATTGACGCACACTTTGACGAACAGGTGCGCTTTCTGCAAGAACTGGTGCGCGTGCCCACCGACACACCTCCCGGCAACAACGCACCGCACGCCGACCGCACCGCGGATCTGCTGGCCGCCATGGGCCTTCAGGCCGAAAAACACAGCGTGCCCGCTGCTGAAGTGCAAGCCGCTGGCATGCAAAGCATCACCAACTTGGTGGTACACCGCCCTTATTCGGCGGGTGGTATCACCATCGGCCTGAACGCCCATGGCGACGTGGTGCCCCCCGGTGAAGGCTGGACGCATGACCCCTACGGTGGCGAGATCGAGAACGGCCAGATGTTTGGCCGCGCCACCGCGGTGAGCAAAAGCGATTTCTCCAGTTACACCTTTGCAGTACGTGCCCTCGAATCGCTGGGCCTGCCACTCCAAGGCGGCGTGGAGCTGCTGTTCACCTACGACGAAGAATTCGGCGGCGAACTCGGTCCCGGCTGGTTGCTGCAAAGGGGCCTCACGAAGCCCGACTTGCTACTGGCGGCAGGCTTCTCCTACCAGGTGATCACCGCGCACAACGGCTGTCTGCAAATGGAAGTGACGGTGCACGGCAAGATGGCGCACGCCGCCATTCCAGAAAGCGGTGTGGACGCTCTGCAAGGCGCCGTGCACATCCTCAACGCGCTGTACGCCCAGAACACGCTCTATAAGCAAGTGACTTCGGATGTGGACGGCATCAACCACCCCTACCTGAACGTAGGCCGCATCGAAGGCGGCACCAATACCAATGTGGTTCCCGGCAAGGTGGTCTTCAAGCTGGACCGTCGCATGATCCCCGAGGAAAACCCCACCGAAGTGGAAGCCTCCATACGCCAGGTGATTGCCGACGCAGCCGCGACATGCCCGGGCATCACGGTGGACATCAAGCGCCTGCTGCTGGCCAACTCCATGCGGCCGCTGGCCGGCAATAAACCGCTGGTAGATGCGCTGCAAAAACACGGTGAAGCATTGTTCGGCGAACCCATCTCCGCCATGGGCACCCCGCTCTACACCGATGTACGACTGTTTGCCGAACGCGGCATCCCCGGCGTCATCTATGGCGCCGGCCCGCGCACCGTGCTGGAATCGCACGCCAAACGCGCCGACGAGCGCGTGAGCCTGGACGATCTACGCCGTGCTACCAAAGTGGTAGCACGGACACTACTGGATTTGCTGAAGCCCTGAGCTTTGGCGAAACGCCCCAATATTGGGCATTTTTCTTGCTACACCTATTCCATCTGTATACCTTGAAGGAGTTCCCATGAAAAAGCGCCAGTTTCTCCACGCCATTGCCTTCGCTGCTGCCACGCTGGCGGCAGGCTCCGCATTGGCCCAAGCCACCCCCATCAAGTTCCAGTTGGACTGGCGTTTTGAAGGCCCCGCCGCCTTGTTTTTGACACCTGCAGCCAAGGGTTACTTCAAGGATGCCAAGCTGGACGTGACGATTGACGCGGGCAACGGCTCTGGCGGCACGGTGACCCGTGTGGCGTCTGGCGCCTACGACATGGGTTTTGCCGACATGGCTGCGCTGATGGAATTCCACGCCAACAACGCGGATGCGCCCAACAAACCCGTGGCCATCATGATGGTTTACAACGACACACCGGCCTCGGTCATGGCGCTCAAAAAGTCCGGCATCAAAACCCCGGCCGACCTGAACGGCAAGAAGCTCGGCGCCCCCGTGTTTGACGCTGGCCGCCGCGCGTTCCCGATTTTCTCCAAGGCGAACAACATCACCGGCGTGCAGTGGACCGCCATGGACCCCCCGCTGCGCGAAACCATGCTGGCCCGTGGCGACGTGGATGCCATCACCGGCTTTACCTTCACCTCGCTGCTGAACCTGGAAGCCCGCGGCGTGAAGGCCGAAGACGTGGTGGTGCTGCCCTACCCACAGTTTGGCGTGAAGCTGTATGGCAACGCCATCATCGCCTCGCCCAAGATCTTGAAAGAGAATCCCGAAGCCGTGAAAGCCTTCTTGGCTGCGTTTGCCAAGGGTATGAAGGATGTGATCGGCAACCCGGCCGCCGCCATTGGCGACGTGAAGGCACGTGACGGGATCATCAATGCCGAACTCGAAACCCGCCGCCTGAAGCTGGCGATCGACACCGTCATCAACAGCGCCAACGCACGCGCCGAAGGTTTTGGCCAGGTGAATGGCCCGCGCCTGTCGCTGATGGCATCGCAGGTGTCCGACGCTTTCAACACCAAGAGCCGCGTGAACCCCGATGTGGTGTGGAACGGCAGCTACCTGCCCACCAAGGCCGTGCTCGACGTATTGCCCAAGAAGTAAGCCATGAGTGCACCCGCATCCCCCTGGTTTGTCGATTTTCAGGATGTCTGGCTGGCCTACAACGAAGAGCTGCTCAAGCAGAACCACTTCGCGGTAGAGGCCATTGACCTGAAGGTACGCAAAGGCGAGTTTATCGCCATCGTCGGCCCTTCGGGCTGTGGCAAGTCCACCTTCATGAAGCTCACCACCGGCCTGAAGATGCCGTCCATGGGCAAGATCCTGATCGACAACCAGCCGGTGACCGGGCCGCTCAAAATTTCGGGCATGGCGTTTCAGGCGCCCTCGTTGTTGCCCTGGCGCACCACGGTCGACAACGTGCTTTTGCCGCTGGAAATCGTGGAGCCCTACCGCTCCACCTTCAAGCAAAAGCGCAAGGAATACGAGGAACGTGCCCGCAAGCTGCTGCAAAAGGTTGGCCTGGCCGGCTACGAAGACAAGTTCCCCTGGCAGCTCTCGGGTGGTATGCAGCAGCGCGCCAGCATCTGCCGCGCGCTGATCCATGAGCCCAAGATGCTGCTGCTGGACGAGCCGTTTGGCGCGCTTGACGCGTTCACGCGCGAAGAGTTGTGGTGCATCCTGCGCGACCTGTGGACCGAACAGCAGTTCAACGTGATTCTGGTGACGCACGACCTGCGTGAATCCGTATTTCTGGCCGACACGGTGTATGTGATGAGCAAGAGCCCCGGCCGGTTTGTGGTGAAAAAAGAGATAGAACTGCCGCGCCCGCGCGAGCTTGAAATCACCTACACCAAAGAATTCACCGACATCGTGCACGAGCTGCGCGGGCACATCGGTGCCATGCGCAAGACCGGCGCCACCATCAACCAATAAGGTCCTCCCATGAACAAAAAACAAGTGGAGATGTGGTCGCCATGGATCCTGCTGGTCGTGGTGATCATGCTGTGGCAAATCCTGTGCTCGGCGTTTGAAGTCTCCGAATTCATCTTCCCCAGCCCGTGGCGCATCTGGACCCAGTTTTGGGAATTCAAAGGCATCATCGGCGCGCACGCATGGCGCACCTTCTGGGTCACGATGGTGGGCTTTGGCATTGCCATTGTGGTGGGCGTGCTGCTGGGTTTTGTGATTGGTAGCTCGCGCCTGGCTTATGCCGCGGTGTATCCGCTGATGACGGCGTTCAACGCGCTGCCCAAAGCTGCCTTTGTACCCATCCTGGTGGTGTGGTTTGGCATTGGTGTGGGACCGGCCATCCTCACCGCCTTCCTGATCAGCTTCTTCCCCATCATGGTCAATATCGCCACCGGCTTGGCCACGCTGGAGCCCGAGCTGGAAGACGTGTTGCGCGTGTTGGGTGCCAAACGCTGGGATGTGCTGATCAAGGTCGGCCTGCCGCGCTCCATGCCCTACTTCTATGGCTCGCTCAAGGTCGCCATCACGCTGGCTTTTGTGGGCACCACGGTGTCCGAAATGACAGCGGCGAACGAAGGCATTGGTTACCTGCTGATCAGCGCGGGTTCGGCCATGCAGATGGGCTTGGCCTTTGCCGGCCTGGTCGTGGTGGGCGCCATGGCGATGGTGATGTACGAGCTGTTCAGCGCGATTGAAAAACACACCACGGGCTGGGCACACCGCGGATCGCAAAACACCTGATGTCACCAGAACAGATCGAGCGCCACCTGCTGCGCGCCAATGCCGTGGCCCAACGTGCCATTGGCCTGGGCAAACACCCCTTCGGCGCCATCCTCGTCGCACCCGATGGCGAAACGGTGCTGGCCGAGCAGGGCAATGTGGACACGGTGAACCATGCCGAGTCCACCCTCGCGCGCACCGCAACCACCAACTTCACCCCCGAATACCTCTGGGGCTGCACCCTGGTAACTACCGTGGAGCCCTGCGCCATGTGCGCAGGCACGCAGTACTGGGCCAACATCGGTACCCTGGTGTTTGGCATGACCGAGCGGCGCCTGTTGGAGCTGACCGGCAACCACGCCGAGAATCCCACCATGGACCTGCCCAGCCGCACCGTGCTGGCTGCTGGCCAAAAACAGGTGCAGGTGATAGGCCCGGTGCCTGCGGTCGAAGAGGCCATTGCCGCCTTGCACCTGAACTTCTGGAAGCACTGAGGCCCAAGCCTCGGTAGACGAACCCGTCATGGTGTGGCACGCCCAGTTAGACCTGAACTACCGGCTTGAAGCAGGCCGCACCGTCGCGCGCCACCAGCACAGCGGGCCGCTGCGCATTTTGCAAAGCCTGTACCCCGAGGGCGATGGCATTTGCCACAACGTGCTGGTGCACCCGCCCGGTGGGCTGGTGGGTGGCGACACGCTGGACCTGCGTGTGCACGCCGGCGTCGGTGCGCACGGCCTCATCACCACACCGGGTGCCACACGCTTTTACCGCTCGGACGGCCCCTGGGCCACGCAAACCACCCGGCTGACGCTGGACGCCGGTGCGCGCATGGAGTGGTTGCCGCTAGAAGCCATTTGCTACGACGCCTGCCAGGCCCGCAACCAGTTGCGCCTGGAGCTGGCACCCGGCGCGGAGTGCCTAGGCTGGGACACCACCGTACTGGGCCTGCCCATGGCCCAGCTGCCGTTCACGCAGGGGCAGTTTGAACAGCACATCGAGATCCCCGGCGTCTGGCTGGAGCGTGGGCTAGTCGACGGGCAGGACCACCGCCTGCTCAACAGCCCCGCGGGCATGGCGGGGCAGCGTTGTCTGGCCACGCTCTTCTTTGCCGCCGGCAGCCCGTTGCCGCGTGACCGCAAAGAGGCGCTGCTGGACACGGCCAGGGCCTGCCTGCAAGACCACCCACTGGCCGGCACTGCCGGTGCCACCAGCCCCCACCCACAACTGGTGGTGTTGCGGGTACTGGCGCCCCATGTAGAGCCGGCCATGCAACTGCTGCGCAGCGTGCGCCGTGCCTGGCGCGCCCAGCAGTGGGCGCTGGAGGCGGCGGACCCGCGCATCTGGGCGATGTAACAGGCTACCTTTTTTGTAGCGCAGCGCCCATAATGCGCCATCGATAGACCAACGCCCACCCTGCAGGGCGCACGGCAAGACACCTGATGGCTGCGCTAGAAAACGACTTCTCCGCCTGCTCCGCCCTGGTCGTGGACGGCAACCCCACCTCGCGCTCGATTCTGGTATCGCAGCTGCGTGATTTCGGCGTGGCATCCGTGGCCCAGGCGGCACGCCCTGTGGATGCGCGCCGGCAGCTGGAATTCAAAACCTTTGACTTTGTGCTCTGCGAGCAGCACTTCCCCAGCGACAACACCTCGGGCCAAGACTTGCTGGACGACCTGCGCCGCAACCAGTTGCTGCCCTTCTCCACCGTCTTCATCATGATCACCGGTGAAGCCACCTACGCCAAGGTGGCCGAGGCCGCCGAGTCGGCGCTGGACGGCTACATGCTCAAGCCCCACAAGGCCACGCAATTGGGCGACCGGCTGGTGGCCGCCCGCATCCGCAAGGTGTCGTTGCAAGAGATCTTCAGCGCCATTGAAGACGAACGTTTTGAAGACGCGGCCAAGCTGTGCCTGGACCGGTTTGAAAGCAAGGGCATGTTCTGGCTGTACGCGGCGCGCGTAGGCGCCGAGCTGCTGCTGCGGGTGGGCCGCTGCGCCGATGCCCAAACCCTGTACAAGGCGGTGGTGGAGGCCAAAACCCTGCCCTGGGCCAAACTGGGCGTGGCCCGCTCACTGCTAGAGGCGGGGCAGATCAACCAGGCCACAAGCACCCTGGAGCGCCTGATCGGTGAAGACCCCAACTATGCCGACGCCTACGATGTGATGGGCCGCGCCCACTTTGAGCTGGGCCGCTTTGACAAGGCGCTGGAGACCTACAAAATGGCCGCCACGCTGACGCCAGCCTCCATCAGCCGCCTGCAAAACCTGGCCATGATGACCTACTACGCCGGTGACCATGAAGAGGCTGAGAAGCTGCTGGACAAGACGGTGCGCCTGGGCTTGGAGTCCAAGATGTTTGACGCACAAACCCTGGTGCTGCTCGCCTTCGCCCGGCTGGAGCTGGCCGACCGCAAAGGGCTGCAGCGTTGCCATGACGACTTTGTGCGCCTGATCGACAAAGACCCGGAAAACCCGCGCTTGCCACGCCTGGCGGGCATTGTGGACGCGCTGAACCTGATCCAGCAACACCAGTTTGCGCGGGCGGTGGAAACTGTGCGTGACCTGGCCAAAACCGTGCGGGAACCCCTGTTTGACTTTGAATCTGCCTGCAATCTGGTCGCCCTGCTGGCACAGCTGGCGCACAAGGCGATTCAGCTCAACGAGGTGGATTCCACGGTAGACACGCTGGCCAAGCGTTTTTGCAGTAACCGCTCGCTGACTGAACTGCTGGCCGCCAGCGCCAGCAGCTACCCGCCGTATGCGGACACCATTCGCGTCGCGCAGACGCAGGTGCTGGAGTATGCGGAAACAGCCATGTCCCTGAGCATGTCGGGCAACCCCACGGCGGCGGTCAAAAACCTGATCTTGCACGGCCGCGAAACCCTCAACGCCCGGCTGGTGGACAACGCCTATCAACTGCTGCAGAAACACGCGGCCAAGGTGCCGGAAGCGCTCACGCTGACAGCCATGGTGGAAGAGCTGCGGGCACAAACCGGCCCCACCGTCAACCGTGCATCGCTGGGAGAGCAAAAACGCCAAGCCGGGGGCTTGGCGCTGCGTACCGGCAAACGTGCGGCCACCGAGGCAACACCCACAGCGGCCTAGATCGCCACTAGGCTGCGTACGCCGTCAATTTCCATGTTTTGGCCCATGCCGCGCGCCAGCACGGCGCCACGCTCCATCACCACGTACTGGTCAGCCAGTTCCTGGGCAAAGTCGTAGTACTGCTCCACCAGCACGATGGCCATGGTGCCGCGGTCGGCCAGCATACGAATTACGCGGCCAATGTCCTTGATGATGCTGGGCTGGATGCCTTCGGTGGGCTCGTCCAGGATCAGGACCTTGGGGCCCGCCGCCAGCGCACGCGCAATGGCCAACTGCTGTTGCTGCCCACCGGACAGGTCGCCGCCACGGCGGCTCAGCATCTGTTTGAGCACCGGAAACAGATCGAACAATTCGGTCGGAATCGGTGTGCCTGCGCTCTTGTAAGCCAGGCCCATGCGCAGGTTTTCTTCCACCGTGAGTCGGGCAAAAATCTCGCGGCCCTGCGGCACAAAACCCAGGCCCAGGCGGGCGCGTTCGTAGGGCGTGAGTTTTTGGATGGGTTTGCCATCGAATTCGATGCTGCCGGACTTGATGGGCACCAGGCCCATCATGGACTTGAGCAACGTGGTCTTGCCCACCCCGTTGCGACCCAGGATGACCGTGACCTTGCCGATCTCGGCCTCCAGGCTCACATCGCGCAGGATGTGGGAGCCACCGTAGTACTGGTTGACGTTGTTGATTTTCAGCATGTGCTCACAACCTTAGCGACCCAAATAAACTTCAATCACCCGCTCGTCGGCCTGCACCTGGTCCAACGTGCCCTGCGCCAGTACCGAGCCGTCGCACAGCACGGTAACGATGTCACTGATGGTGCGGATAAAACTCATGTCGTGCTCCACCACCATGAGGGAGTGCTTGCCCTTGAGCGTGAGGAACAGTTCAGCCGTGCGTTCGGTTTCCTCATCGGTCATGCCCGCCACGGGCTCATCCAGCAGCAGCAGCTTGGGGTCTTGCATGAGCAGCATGCCGATCTCCAGCCACTGCTTCTGGCCGTGGCTCAGGTTGCCGGCCAGGCGGCCCACGCTGTCGGCGAGGTGGATGGTGTGCAGGATTTCGGCCAGGCGGTCGCTCTGGGCCGAGTCCAGCTTGAAAAACATCGAAGCCTTCACGCCCTTGTTGGTTTTGAGCGCCAGCTCCAGGTTTTCAAACACGGTGAGCTGCTCAAACACCGTGGGCTTCTGGAACTTGCGGCCAATGCCCAGCTGCGCAATCTCGGCTTCCTTGAAGCGCAGCAGATCAATGGTGCTGCCAAAAAACACGGTGCCCGAATCGGGCCGCGTCTTGCCGGTGATGATGTCCATCATCGTGGTCTTGCCCGCACCGTTGGGGCCGATGATGCAGCGCAGCTCGCCGGGCGCGATGTCCAGCGAGAGTTTGTTGATCGCCTTGAAGCCATCGAAGCTCACGCTCACGTCTTCGAGGTACAGGATGCGGCCGTGGGTGACATCCACCTCACCGGCCTTGGCCACGCGCGAGAAGCCTGCGGCGCGGCCACCCGATTCGGTTTGGCCCTTGTTCGCTGCCAGGGCAGCAATGTGCGCCTGAACGCGTTTTTCGCCTTGTTCCAGCAGATCGGGAGTCATGCCTTGCCTCCCTTGAGTTTCTTGATCAAACCGACCACTCCATCGGGAAGGAACAGGGTCACACCAATAAACAGCGCGCCCAAAAAGTACAACCAAAACTCGGGGTAGGCAACGGTCAACCAGCTCTTGGCGCCGTTGACGATGAAGGCGCCGATGACCGGGCCGATCAACGTGGCTCGCCCACCCACCGCGGCCCAGATGGCAATTTCGATGCTGTTGGCGGGGCTCATTTCACTGGGGTTGATGATGCCCACCTGCGTGACATACAAGGCACCAGCCACGCCACACATCATGGCCGAGATGGTCCAGATGGTGAGCTTGAAACCGATGGGGTTGTAGCCACTGAACATGACACGCGTTTCTGCATCGCGCACGGCCTGCAACACCCGGCCAAACTTGCTGTTGACCAACCAGCGCGACAGCAAAAAGAAACCCAGCAAAATGGCGGCGGTCAGCACAAACAGCGTCATGCGCATGCTGGTGGTGGCCATCGGGATGTCCAGAATGCGTTTGAAATCGGTGAAGCCGTTGTTGCCGCCAAAACCGGTCTCGTTGCGGAAGAACAGCAGCATGGCCGCAAAGGTCATGGCCTGGGTGATGATGGAGAAATACACGCCCTTGATACGCGAGCGGAAGGCGAAGTAGCCAAACACAAAGGCTACCAGCCCCGGCACCGCCACCACCAGGAACAGGGTGGCCACAAAACTGTCCGACAGCGCCCAGTGCCAAGGCAGCTCTTTCCAGTCCAGAAACACCATGAAGTCGGGCAGCGCGCTTTTGTAGTTGCCGTCCAGCCCGATCTGGCGCATGAGGTACATGCCCATGGCATAACCACCCAGTGCGAAGAACAGGCCATGGCCCAGGCTCAGGATGCCGGTGTAGCCCCAGATCAGCCCCATGGACATGGCGCAGATGGCGTAACACATGATCTTGGCGGTCAGTGCCACGGCAAAGTCGCTCAGGTGGAAGGCGCTGCCTTCGGGCACCCAGAGGTTGAGCACGGGAACCAGGGCGCACAGCACCACCAGAGCACCCAGCCAGGAAACCCAGCCGGTGCGGGTGAGCAGAGGTTGCGGGGTGGGAAGAACGAGGGTTGGCAAGGGGGTACTCATGCTTCTGCGCTCCGGCCCTTCATGGCAAAGATGCCTTGGGGACGTTTCTGAATAAAGACGATGATGAAGACCAGCACGGCGATCTTGGCCAACACAGCGCCGGTCCAGCCTTCCAAAAATTTGTTGAGCACACCCAGGCCCAGCGCGGCGTACACGGTGCCGGCCAGTTGGCCCACACCACCCAGCACCACCACCATGAACGAGTCGACGATGTAGCCTTGGCCCAGGTCTGGGCCTACGTTGCCCACCTGGCTCAGCGCGCAACCGGCCAGGCCCGCGATTCCGCTGCCCAGCGCAAACGCATAGGTGTCAATACGGGCGGTGTTCACGCCCATGCAGCTCGCAATCGGGCGGTTCTGCGTGACACCACGCACAAACAGGCCGAGGCGTGTCTTGCTGATCAGGAAGGCCACACCACCCAGCACGGCCAGCGCAAAGCCGACGATGACCAGGCGGTTGTACGGCAGTGACAAGTTACCCAGCACCTGCACACCCCCACTCATCCAGCTCGGGTTCTCCACCCCCACGTTTTGCGCACCAAAAATCGTGCGCACCAGTTGCATCAGCATGAGGCTGATACCCCAGGTGGCCAACAAGGTTTCCAGTGGGCGGCCATAAAGAAAACGAATCACACTGCGCTCCAGCGCCGCCCCCACCAGGGCCGACGCCATAAAGGCCACCGGCACCGAGGCCAGCAGGTACCAGTCAAACGCGCCGGGCAGGTATTTTTGAAACAGGCCCTGCACCACGTAGGTGGCGTAGGCGCCAATCATCATGAGTTCGCCATGCGCCATGTTGATGACGCCCATCAACCCGTAGGTAATGGCCAGACCCAATGCGACGAGCAACAGGATGGAACCCAGGCTGATGCCGCTGAACATGGCGCCCAGCCGGTCGCCCCAGGCCAGGCGGCTTTCCACCGCGCTCAGGCTTTTTTGCAGCGCCACTTTCACGGCGCTTTCAGTTTCGCCCTGCAGGCGTTCGCTCAGCAGGGTCTTGGTGGCCGCCAGGCCGCTGTCACCCAGCAGGGTGGCGGCTTCCAGGCGTTTGGCCGGGTCTTCGCTGGACAGCAGGGCCGAAGCACGCAGCAGCGCGAGTTGGTCCTTGATGTCGGTCACCGTCTCGGCTGCCAGTGCCTTGTCCAGCAGGGGCAGCTTGTCCATGTCCACATTGCCTTGCAGCGTGGCCACGGCGGCGCGGCGCACCGCCACGTCGCTGGACAGCAGCTTCACGGCGGCCAGCGCGTTGTCCAGCTCGCCGCGCATGCGGTTGTTGTTCATCACGTCTTCGGCGGTGTCGGGCAGCTCGACCTCGGCGTTGGTCACCGGGTCCACACCTTTGCCGTCCACCACCATCACGGGCGCTTCGCCCACCAGTTTCACGCTGTCGTCCGACAGGGCCTGGATAAAACGCACGGTGCGTTCATCGGCTTTGGCCACAGCCGCTTGCAGGGCCGCCACGCGGTCATCACTCTCGCCCAATGTGATGGCTTTGGCCTCCTGGGCCGTTAAAGCGTGTGCGCTGGAAGCTACAAAAATCGTAGCAAGCAGCAGGAGCTGGATGAATTGCTTTGGCATACGCCAATGTCTCCGGTTGAATGGAACAAGCCGCCACGGCCCAAAGGCTGTGGCGGCTAAAGCTAGAAACTAGCTTCCCCCTGCCTTCGCCTTATTTCTTTGCGGGCTCGTCAGGCTTTTTGTCGTTGCCTTCGATGTACGGAGACCATGGCTTGGCCTTCACAGGGCCGGGTGTCTTCCACACCACGTTGAACTGGCCGTCGGCCTTGATTTCGCCGATGAACACGCTCTTGTGCAAGTGGTGGTTCTTCTCGTCCATCTTGCTCACGATGCCGGAAGGTGCCTTGAAGGTCTGACCAGCCATGGCGGCAATCACCTTGTCGACTTCGGTGGTCTTGGCCTTCTCGACGGCTTGTTTCCACATGTTGATACCGATGTAGGTGGCTTCCATCGGGTCGTTGGTCAAAGGTTTGTCCTTGTGACCGGCGATGCCCTTGGCCTTGGCGTAGGCAGACCACTTCTTGATGAAGTCGGTGTTGGCAGGGTTCTTGATCGACTGGAAGTAGTTCCAGGCGGCCAGGTGACCCACCAGCGGCTTGGTGTCCACACCGCGCAGCTCTTCTTCACCCACCGAGAATGCAACCACGGGCACGTCCTTGGCCTTCAGGCCGGCGTTGCCGAGTTCCTTGTAGAAAGGCACGTTGGAGTCACCGTTGATGGTGGACACCACGGCGGTCTTGCCACCAGCAGCAAACTTCTTCACGTCCGCCACGATGGTTTGGTAATCGCTGTGGCCAAACGGGGTGTACTTCTCGTCAATGTCGGTGTCCTTCACGCCCTTGCTCTTGAGGTAGGCGCGCAGAATCTTGTTGGTGGTGCGGGGGTACACATAGTCGGTGCCCAGCAGCACCCAACGCTTGGCACCGCCGCCTTCTTTGCTCATCAGGTAGTCGACTGCGGGAATGGCTTGCTGGTTAGGCGCAGCACCGGTGTAGAACACGTTTTTGGACAGCTCTTCACCTTCGTACTGCACGGGGTAAAACAGCAGGCCATTCAGCTCTTCCACCACGGGCAACACGGACTTGCGGGACACCGAAGTCCAGCAACCAAAGATCACGTCGACCTTGTCTTGTGTCAGCAGCTGCTTGGTTTTTTCAGCAAACAAGGGCCAGTTGGAAGCGGGGTCCACGATGACGGGTTCGAGCTTCTTGCCCAGCAAACCGCCCTTGGCGTTGATTTCGTCAATGGCCATCAACACGGTGTCTTTCAACACGGTTTCCGAAATGGCCATGGTGCCGGACAGGCTGTGCAAAATGCCAACCTTGATGGTGTCGGCAGCGTAGGCTGGCAAAGCAGACAGGGTGGTCAAGGCGACCGCAGCGGTCAAGGCCTTCAAAGAAAATCGACGTTGCATGTGGGCTTCTCCGTGGGGTTAAAAAATCTATCTCGCCCAAACCGTGCTTCGCTGACGAAGCGCTGGTTGGATGCGATAAGGTGACTTTAGGGACCCGGGGCAGAAACCGAAATACGCCGTGTGGCGTACAACATGGCGATCAGGGGTAACGCGTTTATGCTATTAATTTAGTAGCTGTTTGCGCATATCCCATAAGGGCTGGAGGCCTAAATGGCTTGTAAATAGTCGTCTACCACCTGTGCCAACCAGTCCATCACCACGCGTACGCGTTTGGACTGGTTGCGCCGGTTGGCGTACACCAGCGTCAAGGGCATGGGCGGCGCCACATGCTGCGGCAACAGCTCCACCAGCAGGCCGCGGCGCAGCAAGTCCAACACGCCCACACACGGCACCTGGATAATGCCCAGCCCTGCGGCACAGGCAGAGGCATAGGCTTCCGCGTTGTTCACCGTCACGGCACCCTGCATGGGCACGGACAGCAGCTCCCCATCCTCCAGGTACTCAAACGCATCGGGCTTGGCGCCCAGGATGTTGGTGTAGTGCACCAGGTGGTGGGAGGCCAGATCGGCCGGGTGCAGCGGCGTGCCCTGCTGCCGCAGGTAGGCAGGGCTGGCGCAGTTCACCATGCGCATGTTTCCCAGCGGCCGCGCCACCAGGCTGGTGTCGCCCACAGTGCCCGAGCGCAACACGCAGTCAAAGCCCTCGCGCACCAGGTCCACCCGGCGCTCGGTGCTGCTGATCTCCAGCTCCAGCAGCGGGTGCTGCGCCAGCAGCTCTGGCAGGCGTGGAATGACGGCGTGGCGCGCCATGCTGGTGCTCATGTCGATGCGCACGCGGCCGCGCAGGTTGTGCACGCCCTGCTGCTGGAACATGGTTTGCACCTCGTCCACATCGGCCAGCAGATCCTTGCAGCGCTCGTAAAACACCTGGCCGTCTTGCGTGGGCTGCACCTTGCGCGTGGTGCGGTGCAAAAGCCGCGTGCCCAACTCGGCTTCGAGCTGTTGCACGGCGGTGGACACACTGGCCTTGGGCAGGCCCAGCGCGTCGGCCGCCTGCGTAAAGCTGGCCAGCTCAGCCACGCGGGTGAAGATCAACATGCGGTCTAAGGTGCTCATTGTTCAATTATTACGAACAAATCAATCAATATCTAGATATTTATCAAATCAAAACCACTCAATAGACTCGCTTCCATCACCAACCCACCAAGGAAGCCTGCATGTCTACCACTCCCTCCTCCACCCCCATCGCACTCGTCACCGGCGGCAGCCGTGGCCTGGGCAAAAACACGGCGCTGCACCTTGCGAAGAACGGCAGCGACGTCATCCTTACCTACCGCAGCCAGGCTGCCGAAGCGCAGGCCGTGGTGGCCGAGATCACCGCGCTGGGCCGCCGCGCCGTGGCCCTGCAGCTGGACACCGGCGACAGCGCCAGCTTTGCAGGTTTTGCCGCGCAGGTGAAAGCCGCACTGGCCACCACCTGGCAGCGCGAACGTTTTGACCATCTGGTGAACAACGCCGGTGTGGGCGTACACGCCAGCCTGATGGAAACCACCGAAGTGCAGTTCGACACGCTGATGAACATCCACCTGAAGGGCGTGTTTTTCCTCACCCAAAAGCTGCTGCCGCTGATGAACGACGGCGGCCGCATCGTGAACCTCTCCAGCGGCCTGGCCCGCTTTGCGCTGCCCGGCTATGCGGCCTACGGTGCGATGAAAGGCGCGATTGAGACGCTCACGCGTTACATGGCCAAGGAGCTAGGCCCGCGCGGCATTGCCGTCAACGTGGTGGCACCCGGCGCGATTGAGACCGACTTTGGTGGCGGCGCAGTACGCGACAACGCCCAGCTCAACGCCTTTGTGGCCAGCAACACCGCACTGGGCCGTACCGGTGTGCCCGACGACATTGGCGCCATGATCGCCTCGCTGCTGACCCCGGCTAACCGCTGGGTGAATGCCCAGCGCATCGAGGCCTCGGGTGGCATGTTTTTGTAAGCTGCGGCGGTGCGCTAAGGCGCACTGGTGAGGGGCACAGCGGCTCGGAGCGGCCGCTGTGCTTGCGGCTAAACATCCAAGCTTGGGCAGGTTTGGGCCATCTGCGAGCATTTGCAGGTGGCTGCTTACATCGCTAGGCTGAACGCCTGCAGACTGACCGCGGCCCCAGCGATTGTTGCCCTGCCTGCGCCAAAGCGGACATTGGCAACCAAGTGTTGATGGGCAACTTTGTGGCCAGGAGTTCATCGAAGTTAGCAGCCGTGATGGGCTGGTAATTGTCTTTGATCAAACTCGCGCAATCGTCAAAAATCGACCCGAAGCGGAATTCCGGAAGGTCTGATTGGGGCCCAACAGCAGACATTCAATCGCGAAACCAAATCATTGCCTGAAACGACTGAAATGCAGCGAAATCGGTCGCTCAACATAACCCTCTGACTATCCGCGACCGTATCACGAGTGGCCACACTCACATGCACGCCTTTTATCTGTCATAGCGCAAGACTGTCCCCGCCCCACTTAGGTTCAACTGCTCACCTAAAACAAGTTTCGACTAGACTTTGCTCGCAACACAGGGGGCGGCATTGATTGCGAACCCATATGCTTACCCAGTCACGATGCCTGCGATACACACTTACCTCTTGCGCCATGACCAGAAACACAAAATCTCTCCCATTTCGCATTCTTGCAACCACGTTCGCTCTAATTTTTGCTGGTAGTTCCTGGGCAGCAGTTGGGGATCAATTCGCTAAGATGACTATTAACAAACCTGACAAGGTTCAGGCTGGTCACTTGGCTTTCGTTGATGCGTCTCAAGGGAAATTGATTGAAACGGATCTCACAGGCAAGATCACGTGGGAGTTTTCCATCCCCATGAGCATGCTCGGTAGCGGAAGATTGTCTGCCGGAACTGATGTCGAATGGTTGCCCAAGTCAGATCATTTCTTGCTGGCTATCGCTGGTGCAGGTGTTTTTGAGATCAATCGCCAAGGCCAGACTACGTGGAAATACCTGACCAGGTTTGCAGATCACGATGCGGACAGACTGGACAACGGCAATACACTTTTTGTAAACGGTTGGGACGCGGACAGTGACCCGGTCATGACTGAAGTGGACAGCGATGGTAAGGTGGTATTGCAACTATTCGCGCGTGACTTGGAACTGATTTCCACTGACCGTCATAGCGTCGCCAGTGAACAGTATTCAAACACGCATGCCAATGCTGTCCAAAAGTTGGGGCCTGGTGAGTATCTTCTTAGCCTGAGAAACTTCAATCAGTTTGTCAAAATCAAAGATGGAAAGGTGACCGGACGGGTCAAAAACGCCCGCAATGTGCACGATCCGCTTCCATATGAAAATGGCTTTTTGTTTGCTGCGCACCTTGCAGAGGACAAAAGCGCTCTCATGCGTCAGATCGGCCCCGGTCAACGGGAGCCATTTTTCAGGCCTGATGACGGAACTTGGACACCCTTGAGAACTGTTGAATTACTTCAAAACGGAAATATTTTGATTACAGGTGGGCGTGAAATTGGGCAACTGGACAAAGATGGTGATCTCGTCTGGAGCGTAGTGGTGGAGCATTTCGGGTCTGGAAAAAATGCCCAGAAGACTGGGAGTTATTTATACAAAGTTGCCTTTGTGTATAAGTGAATATCTCGTCTGACCTCTATTGAAACTATGGAATTTCAGCACCCAGCCAACGTAGTGCATTGACCAATGAAAGACTGAATGCACCCGTGGCTTTCCAACCAATAAGTGGTTATGACGCTGAGTGCCTTATGCCAACAAGATGCAAGCACGACGTCCCGCTCCAAACTACAGTTTTGACCGCACCAAAGCTGCCATCCACGACAGTCCGTCCTTGTCCAGTCCGGGCGCTCATGCAGAATTTAAGGTGTTGCATCGACCGGTTGAATCCGCCCGCATAGGTGACCTCGGCAGGCGCGCCTCATTTGTAACCGATCGGATGTCCGCTTTCGGGCAGGTATTCCAGGAGTTCGGGGGACCGCTATGGGCGGATTCCTGCGACGGAATAGGTTCAGTTGGTCGCAGTCACCAAGGACCGCTATCAGGAAATAGGCTGATCTCCGCCCAATCCGCACGACCTCAAGAAGGATACACGCCCCCCTCAAAGCTTGACACTGGTGCGCAGCAGCGCTGTTCTCAACTCGCGGCTGGCCGGTTTTGAAACATCCACGCCTTGCACCGCAAGGTTGAACTGTGAGCCTGGTCTGATGTTGGTTGGCAGTACTTTTTTTACGGGATTCGTAGTGGGGTACTTGCCATCCGCAGGACACATACGAACGGAGAACCCGAATTCGTCGAGTACACCTTTCGCGTACAACTCCGCCAATTGCTGAAACGACACGAATGTTGACCGCCTCACTTCTTTGCCCCCTGGCTCACTGATGCCACGAACGATCTCGAATTTGCCAAGGGAGTCGCGTTGGGTATTCGTGAAGGGATGCAGCACCAACGTCACACGAGGCCCTCCCTTTACGGGCGTTAGCGTGTGCTCTACGGCAATATCCGTTAACAGCATGTCATTTTCCTTGTCATTCCAAAAGCCACCGGGGAGCCTAGGCCCCTGAGATGCGCCAGTGTGTAACCTGGGCAACCCGCATCGTGCGGGGATGGACTTTAACTGAACGACTGCAAAGGGCAGCCTGATACCAAGCACGTGCGCCGCAACTAGGCCTCCCCAAACCGGAAGCTCGACGCCGTCACACCGCCAAAAATCGCGTCCTCGTGGTAGACGCAGACGGCGCTGTCGGCCTCGGCCGCACCCACGGCCACCATCAGCGGCAACAGGTGCTCTTCGCGCGGGTGGCACAGGCGGGCCGCTGGGGCCTGCTCCCAGTCCAGCAAGTATTGAGTACGTTGCGCCGGTGTGGATGCCAGGGCAGCTTGCAGCCAGGCGTCAAACGCCTGCGAGGGCTCGCGTGCAGTGCGGCCAAAGGCGCGCAGGTTGTGGTAACTCAAGCCACTGCCCACGATGAGCACGCCCTCATCACGCAGCGGCGCCAGGGCACGGCCCAACGCGAGGTGCTGCGCCGGGTCCAGCCCGGTCCGCAGGGACATTTGCAACACCGGCACCTCGGCATCGGGAAACATCACGGCCAGTGGCACAAAGGTGCCGTGGTCGTAGCCGCGCTGCGCGTCTTGTGCCACCGGCAGGCCAGCCGCTTCCAGCAGGCCCTGCACCCGCGCCGCCAAGGCAGGTGCGCCGGGCGCGGGGTAGACCACCTCGTAGGTGTGGGGCGGGAAGCCGCCGTAGTCGTACACCATGCCGGGTGCCGGGCTGCTGCCCAGCGTGAAGGCGCGTGCCTCCCAGTGCGCGGTGACCATTAACACCGCCTTGGGCGTTTGGCCCAGCTGGCCGGGGATGTCGGCCAAGGACTGGGCCAGCGGCTGCATGGCAGGGGCCATCTCGGGCATCCAGGGCCAGGGGCCGCCGCCGTGCGAGATGAAGTAGGTGGGCAAACGTTGGGACATGGTGAGTCTCCTTCAAACAATCAGTCGCCCAGGTCAATCTGCTGGGCCAGGGGCACGCCTGCGGGCGCTTCGTAGTCGGCCACCACCCAGGCGCGTGTGGTGTGGCTGGCGGCTTCGCGCAGCAGCTCCAACACACAGCGGATGGAGGTTTTGTCGAGTGCGGCAAACGGCTCGTCCAGCAGAGTAAGCGCTGCACCCGAGGCGAGTGCCGCAGCCAACCAGACCTTGCGTTTGGAGCCGGTGGACAACATGTATAGCGGCTTCTCCAGATGTGGGGTGAGGTCCAGCGCCTCGCTCAGCTCGGCCAGCAGCGCGGCATCCCACCCCTGGTAACGCGCGGCTGTGCTGGCCAGAAAATCCACGCCGCGCATGGAGTCATGCGCTGTGGTGCGCGGGTCCATCCAGAACAGCTGCGCGCGGTAGGCCGCGGGTGCGGTGGCCAGCACCGTGGTGCCAATCTGCAGGTGGCTGCCGGGCAGCAGCAAGTCGCCCGCCAAGCAGCGCAGCAGGCTGCTTTTGCCCCGCCCTTCCCCACCGCCCACCCAGCTCACACCGGGCGGAATCTGCAACGCTGGCAAGTCCAGCACAGACGTACCCGCAGGCGCCCAGCGCAACGCCCGGGCCTGCGCCACCGGGGTGGGCGTAATGACGGGAGAAACGGAGGATACAGGGGGCATGGTGGCAGTCAATGGGTGGCAACAGACGTCTATTTTGCTACCAATACAGGAGCTGCTTGCGCAATATCCACGGGGGCTAGAGGCCAATTTTGCATCAAAAACGCAATAAAAAAGCCAGCCCTCGGGCTGGCTTTTGCCGAGGCAGGGGCCGCAGGTTTACTGCTTGATGGCTTCCAGCGCGATGGTGATGGTCACGTCGTCACCCACGTACGGTGCGAACTTGCCGGCGTTGAACTCGGTGCGCTTGATGGTGGTGGTGGCTTCCGCACCGATCACGTCCTTCTTGTTCATGGGGTGGGTGGTAGACACAAAGTTCACGATCTTCAGGGTCGCAGGCTTGGTCACGCCCTTGATGGTCAGGTTGCCTTCCACGCTAGCGGGCTTGTCGCCGTCAAACACCACCTTGGTGGATTTGAACGTGGCGGTGGGGAATTTGGCGGTGTCCAGGAAGTCTTCGCCCTGGATGTGGCCGTTGAACGCAGTGAAGCCGGTGTCCACACCCTTCATGTCGATCAGCACGTCCACGGCGCCAGTCTTGGCGGCCTTGTCAAAGGTGACGGTGCCGGTGGTGTTGTTGAAGCGGCTTTGCTGGGTGGACAGGCCAAAGTGGCTGTACGAGAAGCGGGGGAAAGTGTGCGAGGTGTCAATCACGTAAGTGGCGGACTGGGCGCTGGCAGCACCGGCGAAGGCGGAAAGTGCCAGGGCGGCAGCGATGAGGGATGTACGCATGGAAAACTCCTGATTTACGGGTTGGGTGAAAAAGAAACTACGGGAACCAAAAACTTAAATCTTGCCCACGCCGGTGAGCGCGAGCTTGAACTTGACCTGCACGTCGTCGGCCACCATGGAGGTGTCGGCCCACTCGTTTTCGCCAATCTTGAAGGCCAGGCGCTTGAGCACAAAGGTGCCGGTCACGGTGGTATTGGCTCCACTCTGCGTCAGCGCCACAGGCACCACCACATCGCGGCTGGCGCCCTTGATAGCGAGCTTGCCGCTCACCTCAAACTTGCCGCCACCCAGACCTTTGACGGCGGTGGACTGGAAGGTAGCCTGCGGGAACTTGGCGGTGTTGAACCAGTTGGGGCGTGGCAATTCGGCGTCACTTTCGGGCACACCCAGGGTGGCACTCGCAATATCTACCGTGAAGGCGATCTTGCTGGTGTCGGGCTTGGCGGGGTCGAAGGCGATCTGCGCGTCAAATTTCTTGAAGCGGCCTTCCACGGGCACGCCCATTTGTTTGCTCACAAACACGATTTCGCTCTGGGCGGGCACCAGCTTCTGCTGGGCTAGGGCAAGCGTGCTGCTTAGGGCCGATGCGGCCACCAGGGCAGACACCAAAAAACGGGAAACGGACATGGGTGTTCCTATCAAAAAAGTAGCAGAGGTGGGGGAGCGGCGCTTCAGTGGCGACCGGGCAGCATGCGTTGGAGCAGGCCATCCTTGTCAATCCACTGGTGTTTGAGCGCCGCAGCGATGTGCAAACCCGCCAGTCCGATCAAGGCAAACGCACTTAGTTCATGCAAAGGTTTGATCATTTCTGCCAGCGCTTTGTCCACCGGCACAAAGTCGGGCAAGGGCAACACGCCAAATACCACGATGGGAAACCCCGCCGCCGAGCTGTAGGCCCAGCCAATCAGCGGCACCAGAAAGAACAAGGCGTACAGCGCGTAATGTGTGCCGTGGTGCGCCCAGTGCTGCCAGGTGGGCATGGCATCGGCAATCGCGTTAGGCAACGCGGGCGGGCGGTGTGTGACGCGCCACAACAAACGCAACGTTGACAGCGTGAGGATGGTGATACCCGCCCACTTGTGCCAGTTGTAGAGCTTGAGCCGGGTCGGCGAAAACGGCAGGCTGGTCATGTACAGGCCGACGCCAAACAGGCCCAGAATGGCCAAAGCCAATACCCAGTGCAACACGATCGCCGTGTGGCTGTAGCGGTGCGCGGGGGCCTTGGAGGAGGAAGTGGTTACAGAAGCCATGGCTACAAGTCTAGGGGGCCACGGGTTTCCCTATTTTGAATTTGATTGATGATCAGATTCAAATAATGTGAACGCCCAAGTTCCCCGGCTAGTCCGTTTGGACAGGGGAAACACGACGAGTGGTCGGACTTAGCGCCCTGAACGGCGCATCTCGCGCAGCATGAACAAATACAGCCCTTCCACCTTCTCGCGCGCCCAGGGGGTTTTGCGTAAAAACTTGAGGCTGGAGCCCACGCTGGGCTCAAAGGTGAAACAACGCACCGGCACCCGCTCGCCCAATCCATCCCAGCCGTAGTACTCGGCCAGCTCGGTCACGATGGCCTCCAGCGTTTTGCCGTGCAGGGGGTTGTTGGCTTGCTTGGCGGGGGCGGGCTTGGGGGCTTCGGTGCTCATGCGGAGATTGTCGCCGCTTCGTGATGGTTCAGGCGGCCGCGCACTTGCGCATGCTCTCCCAGGTTCTTGTGGTGATGTCCTGGCCAAAGGTCTTTTCGATCAGCCGCATGAACGCCGGCCCCGTGTCACCCGGTACATAGCTGCAAAATACCTCACGCCCGATCACGTTCAAGATCTGCGCGTCTTCCAGCACGACCGGTAGCGCGGGCATGGTTTGCGGGGCTTCACGCAGAAAACTCACCACACGTTTGGACTGCGGCGCCAGCTTGGCATTGGCATACGGATCGGTCGCCAACAAGGCTTCGAGCGCACTGACGGGGCGGATGATGGTGTAGAACGTGCGGCCCAGTGCCTGCTGCATGGCGGCTTCCGCCTTGCGCTCCAGCGCCGCCTCGGTGGCCTTGCGCGCATCAAACACCACATTGCCACTGGAGAGCACGGTTTTGACGTGGGTGAACCCCGCCGCCTCAAACGCCCGCTTCAACTCGGGCATCTTGGCATTCATGGGGCTGACCCCGCGTAGGAAGGCAACGTATCGGGGCATGGTGTTTTGGTCCCGGTTAGTGTGCGCGCTCAGCACCCGAATCTTTCCCCAACCGCTTGACCATAGGCAGCCCTTCCAAGCCTGCCCAGACCTGGCTGGGGCCAGAAACACGGAATCCATTGCGCGCATAAAAGTCGCGCGCGGTACGCGTGCTCTTCAATTGAACCGGCCCATCGAGGTGGGTTTCCATCGTACGAAGAAGTACCTTGCCAACGCCTTGGTAGAGTGCTTCAGGCACAACATAGAGCAGCGCAAGTTCATCTGCATGGGCCAGCGCAAATCCCACCACGCTGCCACCGCGGACAGCCACGATCGCCACAGCATTGGTGGCCTGAAGCCAAGCCAAGGTGTTGTCGGGAGTTTTGTTCTCCAACCAGGCGGCCATTACTGCTGGATCGCCCCCATGGTCGGCATGGCAGCACTCTGCGATAGATCGGCGAACCACCTGGCAGATCGCCGCGGCGTCTGCAGGTACAGCAATCCGGATATCCATCAAAGTAGCCTCCCCTCGAACCGTCCTCTCCCACGAAGCGTGAGATCGAATGATTCTAGGCCGCCACTGGCTACCCCTCAAACTGCGGATGCAGCTGCCGGATGCGCGACATCGCCATGCCCGCCGCGGCCGTGCGCGTCTCCACGCCCAGCTTCACGAAGACGCGCTCCAGGTGCTTCTTCACGGTCATGGGGCTGCTACCCAGGATGTCGCCGATGTCCTTGTTGGTCTTGCCCTTGACGACCCAGTACAGCACCTCGGCCTCTTTGGCGGTGAGCTTAAAGGACAGGCTCATGGCCTCGATGACCGCGGTATCGGACACCTCGCGCATGACGATGAGCCAGTCGCCGCCGGCATCGCTGTCTCCGATCTGCTGGTGCAGGCGGAAGGTCAGGCGTTTGGGGCCACGTTCCAGGCTCAGCTTGGCCGGTTCTCCACCGCGCGCCACCGTTTGCAGGCAGGCCTGCAGCCAGGCCCGCAGCTCGGGCGGTGTGTGCGGGGCCTGCGTGCCACAGTAGCGCTCCAGCAGCTCGCGCGCCAGCGGGGTTTGCCACATCAGGCAACCATCCGCCGCACGCACGGTGATGGTGGCGTAGCCAAAAGCGTCCAGCGCGTTGCGCGTCTGACGGCGTTCGCGCGCGCCGGCCAGGTGCACGCCCATGCGGGCCAGCACTTCCTTGGGCTTGATGGGTTTGGTCACATAGTCCACGCCGCCACTCTCCAGTGCCGCCACCAGATACTCCGTCTCGGTCAGGCCGGTCATGAAGATGATGGGGATGTGGGTGGTGTGCGGCGCGGCTTTCAGGCGGCGCGCCACTTCAAAACCGTCCATGCCGGGCATCATCGCGTCCAGCAAAATCACATCGGGCAGGCCCTGGGTGGCGCGCTGCAGCGCGGCCTCGCCCGAGGTGGCAATGAGCACGGTGTAGCCCGACTCGTCGAGCGCGTCGTGCAGCACCGACAGGTTGTCGGGCACGTCGTCGACGATGAGCACCACGTCGCTGTTGGCGCGGTCCAGGGTGTCGGCGGTGTCGTCAATGGGTAGGGCTGGCATCAAGCGCTTTCTGCAATTGGGTGGCCATGGCTTCGAACTGGTACTGGCGCGCCAGCGCGGCCATGGACTGGGTGAACGCCAGGCATTGCGGCTGGGCAGCGGCAATGGCGTCGAGCTTGTTGACGATGCCGCGGTAAAAACCCAGGCGCACCAGGTCCAGCAGGGCCTGGCAATCGGCCACATTCGGCAGCACTACCGCGCTGGGCCCGGTGGCAGCGGCCGCAGGTTCGGGCGCGCTTAATGCATCCACCCACTCCAGAGCGAGCTTGCGCTCCAGCCAGTCCAGCAGCTCGGTGTGGCGCACGGGTTTGACGATGAAGTCTTCGGGCGGCAGGCCCAGGCCGTTGTCCAGCCCGCGGTCAAACGCGTTGGCGGAGACGATGGCCACCTTGGGCTGCATACCACCCAGCGCCGGGTTGCCACGGATGCGGCGCAGCGTTTCCCAGCCGTCAATGCCAGGCATGGCCAGGTCCAGCAGCACCACATCGGGGTGCAGGCCGGCGGCCAGCAGGTCCAGGCAGTCGTGGCCGCTGGCCGCAGTGCGCACCTCAAAGCCCAGCGGTTCCAGCAGGCTCACCAGCAGTTCGCGGTCGGCCTCTTCGTTGTCCACCACCAGCACCTTGCGGCGCGCGCCGGCGTAGCCCAGGCGTGGCTTGCGCGGTGTGGCCACGGCGTGCTGCTCGGCGCTGGCCGGCAAATGCAGCTCGGGCAAAAACAGGCGCACGCGGAACACCGAGCCCTGGCCCAGTGTGGTGCTGGCCGAGAGTTCACCGCCCATCAGGTCCGTCAGCATCTTGGCAATGGTCAGGCCCAGGCCCGAGCCTGTGGTGCCACCGGCTGCGCTGGCGCCGCGGGTAAAGGGGTCGAAGATGCGGTCCAAGTCGTCCTGCGCCATGCCGGGTCCGGTGTCCACCACCTCCCCCTGCGCCATCTCGCGCGCATAACGCAGGCGCAGAGTCACACCGCCAGTCTGGGTGAACTTGATGGCATTGCCCAGCAGGTTGAAGAAAATCTGGCGCACGCGCTTTTCGTCAGCCCGCACCCAGTCGGGAATGCTACCTTGCACCTCAAAGCGAAAGCTCAGGCCCTTGGCCGCGGCCTGCAGTTCGAACATGCTGGCCATCTCGTGCATGCCACTGGCGAACTGCATGGGCTTCACATTGAGCGTGAGCTTGCCGCTCTCGATGTGGGCCATATCCAGCGTTCCTTCGATCAGCGAGAGTAAATGTTCACCCCCACGTTTGATGACGCTGACCGCCTGCTTGCGGTGCGCGGGAATGGAGGCGTCCTCCCCCATGAGCTGGGCATAGCCCAGGATGCTGTTGAGCGGCGTGCGCAGCTCGTGGCTGATGGCGCTGATGTAGCGGCTCTTGGCCTGGTTGGCGGCTTCGGCGGCCTGCTTGGCGCGTTCGGCCAGCAGCTTGGCGTCTTGCAGGGCCTCATCAGTCTGGCGGTGCGATTCGATTTCACGCATCAACAAATGGGTCTGCCGGTTCGATTCTTCCTGCGCCACCTGCCGGCTCTTGTGCGCCAGCACCAGCCACCAGGCCACGATGCCCGACATCAGCATCAGCGCCGCAAACGCCTTGCTGAAGCCTGAGCGCAGCGAGGCCTGCATGGCACTTTGCTGATCCCCCAGCACCGTGATGGCACCCAGCTCCTGCATGTAGAACATGCCAAACACTGTGGCCAGCAGCGGCACGATGATGAGCATGAGCAGGATGAAGTGGCCCAGCCCCGTGTCCAGAAACGGCCACACCGGTTTGGGCAGCAGCCAGCGCAAGGTGGCCGACCACTGGGTGGACAGGTTGGCGTGCGGCTTGCACATGTCGCCACAGCGCGCGTCCAGCGTGCAGCACAGCGAGCAGATGGGGCCCTGGTAAGCCGGGCAGTGGGCCATATCGGGGCCCTCATATTCACGCTCGCAAATGACGCAGCGGCGCACCGCCAATCGTGCGTAACTGCCCTCGCCCTGCGCCTCCGATGGCTGGCGTGCCAAGTAATACTTGCCCTTGGTGGCCCAAGCGATCAGCGGTGCGGCCACCATGGCGGTGACCAGCGCCACCACTGCGGAGAAGGCCTTGGCCAGTTCACCAAACAAGCCCAGGTACGCCGCGATGGACAGCACGGACGCCAGCGCCATGGCGCCCACGCCCACGGGGTTGATGTCGTACAGGTAGGCACGTTTGAACTCGATGCCCTTGGGCGACAAGCCCAGCGGCTTGTTGATCACCAGGTCGGCCACCACGGCCATGATCCAGGCGATGGCGATGTTGGAGTACAGGCCCAGCACATCGCCCAGTGCCTGGAACACGTTCATCTCCATGAGCATGAAGGCAATCACGCTGTTAAACAGCACCCACACCACGCGCCCCGGGTGGCTGTGCGTCAGGCGCGAGAAAAAGTTGCTCCAGGCCAGCGAGCCCGCATAGGCATTGGTCACGTTGATCTTGAGCTGCGACACCACCACAAACACCGCCGTGGCCGCCACCGCCCAGCCCAGTGTGGGGAACACATATTCATACGCCGCCAGGTACATCTGGTTCGGGTCCACCGCGCGGTCGGTCGGCACGCTATGGCTGATGGCCAGGTAGGCCAGGTAGGCGCCGCCCAGCATCTTGATAACGCCCAGAATCACCCAGCCCGGCCCGCCCACCAGCACGCCCAGCCACCAGCGGCCGCGGTTGGCGGTGGTTTGCGCGGGCATGAAGCGCAGGTAGTCGGCCTGTTCCCCCATTTGGGTAATCAGCGCAATGCCCACGGTTAATGCAGCACCAAACAGGTGCAAATTAAATGAACCAGGCACACCAAATTCACCAGCATAGTGCGTAATGCCCGCAAAGGCCTGCGGGTCACGCACCAAAACAAAGCCAAAGGGCACCACCAGCATCACCAACCACAGCGGCTGCGTCCAAATCTGCAGGCGGCTGATGGTGGACACGCCGTGCGTGACCAGCGGAATCACCACCAGCGCACAAATCAGGTAGCCCCAGGTGGGCGGTATGTCCAGCGCCAGCTCCAGCGCATAGGCCATGACGGCCGCCTCCAGCGCAAAAAAAATGAAGGTGAAGGACGCGTAGATGAGCGAGGTGAGTGTGGAGCCGATGTAGCCGAAGCCCGCGCCGCGGGTCAGCAGGTCCATGTCCACCCCGTAACGTGCGGCGTAGATGCTAATCGGCAGGCCGGCCAGAAAGATGACCAGCCCGGTGGCCAGAATCGCCCACAGCGCGTTCACAAAACCGTATTGCACCAAGAGCGTGGCACCCACCGCTTCCAGGATCAGGAAGGACGCCGCGCCAAAGGCGGTGTTGGCCACACGCCATTCGGACCACTTGCGAAAGCGCTGCGGCGTGAAGCGCAGCGCGTAGTCCTCCATGGTCTCGGAGGCCACCCAGTTGTTGTAGTCACGGCGGATCTTCACCACCCGCTGGGCGGGCGCTTCGTCAGCGGAAGGGGGCAGCGGCGGGGTGGTCACGCCAGATGGGGTGCAGATTTCATGCCACCGGCCTGGGACGTTTGGCGTATGGCGAAAGGCACAGGGATTGCTTACAGTGCAAAGTCCCGAATACCGACCTGCCACCTTCCGAGAATGTTATGGAACTCACGCCCAGAGAGAAAGACAAGCTGCTGATCTTCACCGCCGGCCTGCTGGCCGAGCGGCGCAAGGCCCGCGGCCTCAAGCTCAACTACCCCGAAGCCATCGCCCTGATCAGCTGCGCCGTGATGGAAGGCGCGCGCGACGGCAAGACGGTCGCCCAGCTCATGAGCGAAGGCCGCGCGGTGCTGACACGCGATGACGTGATGGACGGCATCGCCGAGATGATTCCCGACATCCAGGTGGAAGCCACCTTTCCTGACGGTACGAAATTAGTCACCGTCCACCAACCCATTGTCTGAACACCCAGCCCACGGAGACCGTATGCGACCCTCGTTGAAAAATGCTCTTCTTTTGATAGCTGTTTGCGCAATATCCACGGGCGCTAGTGCCCATACGGGCCATGGAACCGGGAGTTTCATGGAAGGACTGGCGCACCCCTTCGGCCTGGACCACCTGCTGGCCATGCTGGCCGTGGGTATTTGGTCTGTAGCCGCCCTGCCCGCCCGCCAGGCCTGGCAAGGCCCCGCCACCTTCCTGCTGGCCCTGGTGGCAAGCGCCATGCTGGGCGCCAGCGGCGTGACGCTGCCCTACCTGGAACACGCCATTGCGCTGTCCGTGGTGCTGTTTGGCGCCATGCTGATCGTGGCCGCGAAGCCCCTGCCCAAGTCTGTGGGCCTAGGACTCATCGCCGCAGCCGCCTCGCTGCACGGCCTGGCGCATGGCGCTGAAACGCCAGAAACCGGCTTTGCGGGCTACGCCGTTGGCTTCCTGCTGACCACGGCCGCCCTGCATCTGGGCGGCGTGGGCCTGGGCCTGTCCATCCGCCGCTGGCTGGCCGCGCGCAGCACCGTGGCGCTGGGCAGCCTGGGTACCCTGCTGGGCTTTGCCGGCGTCTACCTGTTCAGCCACGTCTGAGGGCCACCGCATGACCCCCGGCGAAATCCTCACTGACGAGGGCGAACACGCCCTCAACACCGGCCGCCGCACGCTGACCGTGGTGGTGCAAAACACGGCGGACCGCCCCATCCAGGTCGGCTCGCACTACCACTTTGCTGAGACCAATGGCGCGCTGGGCTTTGACCGCGCGGCAGCCCAAGGCATGCGCCTGAACATCCCCTCGGGCTCGGCCGTGCGCTTTGAGCCCGGACAGCAACGCACCGTGGAGCTGGTCGATTTCAGCGGCGACCGCGTGGTTTACGGCTTTCGCGGCCTCGTGCAAGGAAAACTGTAATGGCAACAATTGGACGCCGCGCCTACGCGGAAATTTTTGGCCCCACCACGGGTGACCGCGTGCGCCTGGCCGACACCGGCCTGCTTATCGAGGTGGAGAAGGACTACACCCTGGCGGCTGGCGCCTACGGCGAAGAGGTGAAGTTCGGCGGTGGCAAGACCATCCGCGACGGCATGGCGCAATCGCAAAAAACGCGCGCCGAAGGCGCCGTGGACTGCGTGATGACCAATGCACTGATCCTGGACCACTGGGGCATCGTCAAGGCCGACATTGGCCTCAAGGGCGGGCGCATCGTGGCCATCGGCAAGGCGGGCAACCCCGACACCCAGCCCGGCGTGGACATCATCATCGGACCGGGCACTGAGGTCATTAGCTGCGAAGGCAATATCGTCACCGCCGGTGGCATCGACAGCCACATCCACTTCATCTGCCCGCAGCAGATCGAGGAGGCCATGGCCAGCGGCGTCACCACCATGCTGGGCGGCGGCACCGGCCCGGCCACGGGCACCTTTGCCACCACCTGCACCCCCGGCCCCTGGAACATCGAACGCATGCTGCAGGCGGCTGATGCCTTCCCCATGAACCTGGGCTTTCTGGGCAAGGGCAATGCGAGCCTGCCCGCCGCGCTGCACGAGCAGATCAACGCGGGCGTGATTGGCCTGAAGCTGCACGAAGACTGGGGCACCACGCCCAGCGCCATCAGCAACTGCCTGGACGTGGCCGACGCCACCGACACGCAGGTCGCCATCCACTCCGACACGCTGAACGAATCTGGCTTTGTGGAAGACACCATCGCAGCCACCAAGGGCCGCGGTCTGTGCGCCTTCCACACCGAAGGTGCCGGCGGTGGCCACGCACCCGACATCCTGCGTGTGGTGGGGCAAGACAACTTCTTGCCCAGCTCCACCAACCCCACGATGCCCTACACGGTGAACACGCTGGACGAGCATGTGGACATGCTGATGGTGTGCCACCACCTGGACGCCGGTATTGCCGAAGACCTGGCGTTTGCCGAGAGCCGCATCCGCAAGGAAACCATTGCGGCCGAAGACATCCTGCATGACATGGGCGCCATCAGCATGATGAGCAGCGACAGCCAGGCCATGGGCCGCGTGGGCGAGGTCATCATCCGCACCTGGCAGACCGCGCACAAGATGAAAGCACAGCGCGGCAGCCTGCCCGAAGACAGCAGCCGCAACGACAACTTCCGCGCCAAGCGCTACATCGCCAAGTACACGATCAACCCCGCCATCGCGCACGGCATCAGCCACGAGGTGGGCAGCATCGAGGTGGGCAAGTGGGCGGACCTGGTGGTTTACAAACCGGCTTTTTTTGGCGTGAAACCTGTGCTGATCTTGAAGGGCGGCTTCATCGCATTTGCGGCCATGGGCGACCCCAATGCCTCCATCCCCACACCCCAGCCCGTGCACTACCGGCCCATGTTCGGCGCCTTTGGCGGCGCGCTGGCCAAGGGCTCGTTCACCTTCGTGTCGCAGGCCGGGCTGAATGCTGGCATCAAGGAACGGTTTGGCCTGACCAAGAACGTGGCCGCGGTGAAAAACATCCGCGGCGTGCGCAAGCAACACATGGTGCACAACAGCTATTTGCCCACCATGGAGATTGACGCACAAACCTACAGCGTGCGCGCCGACGGGCAGTTGCTGACCTGTGAGCCCGCGGTCAGCCTGCCGCTAGCGCAGCGCTACTTTTTGTTCTGACCCCGCATGGAGATTCGCATCGACGATTTGCAAGGCGCGCAAATTCAGGCCTTGCTGCAAGTACACCTCGATGCGATGTACGAGCACTCGCCACCGGAGAGCGTGCATGCGCTCGATCTGGAGGCACTGCGCCATCCGTCCATCACGTTCTGGACTGCCTGGGATGGGGATAGCTTGATGGGTTGCGGCGCACTCAAGCAGCTGGATGCAACGCACGCGGAACTGAAGTCCATGCGCACGACCCAGGCGCATTTGCGCAAAGGTGTGGCACGCGCCATGCTGCAGCACATCCTGTCAGCAGCCCGTGCGCGCGGCATACAGCGCATCAGCCTGGAAACCGGTCCGCACGCGCCTTTTGCTGCTGCACAAAAGCTGTACGCCAACGAAGGCTTTGTGGCGTGCGGCCCGTTTGCAGACTACGTGCTGGACCCTTACAGCATGTTCATGACCAAGGCCCTGGCCTGAGTGTCAACGAGGTTCGATATGTGTGCGAATCCATTGCGCCAACGCAACTTCATCCGTCAAGCCTGCGGCAACATCCATGACAGTCAAGGTGGCATCCGCCTGTGTCGCGCGCAAGCGATATCCATTCACAGCCAAAAACAGACCAATGGCGAGGAACGCGGCCCGCTTGTTGCCGTCGATGAAGGCATGATTTTTGGCCAACGCCACTCCATACGAAGCGGCCAGTTGGGCCACATCCGGCTGCTCGTACAGCGCAAGATTCACAGGACGGGCCAAGGCCGAATCCAACAGCCTCTCGTCACGCACCCCGGGCGCACCGCCATGCTCCGCCAAACTTTCGTCGTGCAACAGCAGCAGCACTTGGCGGTTAACCCAGTTCCACTGGCTCATTTGGCCAACTGGTGGAAGGTGTCGCGGTATTCACGCATGAATTCACGCCCCAGCTTCAGTTGCTCCTCCAGACTCGGGTCGTATGGTGTCAGGGTCACGCCGTTGGCCGCCTCGGTAAGAAACAGCGTGTCGCCCTTCTCCACCTTGAGCCGCGCCAGCACCTCTTTGGGCAAGATCACCCCCACGGAATTGCCAATCTGGGTAAGTTTCAAAGCGGACATGGCCCAAGCCTCCAAGTTATAACGTTTGTTATATTAGACAACATCTCTGTCACCGGCAAGTCCCATGCTCCAAGTCTCCAAATGCATTCCCCAAGGCCAGGGCCTGGCCTCCGTCCTGCTCAAACGCGCTGCCACGGTCGAACTCGACTGGGATGTGCGCCAGAAAAGCCGCTTTGATGCCACCGACTCCACTGGCCGCACGCTGGGCGTGTTTCTGCCGCGCGGCACCGCCGTGCGCGGTGGCGATGTGCTGGTGGCCGAAGATGGTTCGCTGGTCAAGGTGGTTGCCGCGCCGCAATCGGTGCTGAAGATCACGCATTGCAGCGACCACGGCACGCCGTACGACCTGATCCGCGCCGCCTACCACCTAGGCAACCGCCATGTGCCGATTGAGCTGAAACCCGACCACCTGAAGATCGAACCCGACCACGTGCTGGCCGACATGCTGCGTGCCATGCACCTGATCGTGAACGCGGTGGAAGAGGCCTTTGAACCCGAGAACGGCGCCTACGCCACCGGCGGGCACACGGGGGGGCACCACCATGGGCACGACCATTCACATGGTGATGGCCACGATCACGATCACGATCACGGGCACTCGCACGCAACGGCTGCGCCCAGCGCCAAGGCCAAACTGGCCGCCATCCCCATTGCCGCTGCTGCGCCCCATGTGCATGGCCCTGGCTGCGGCCACGACCACTGAAGATACGCATGCTCGACAGCAGCCTGATGCAACTGATGTGGCTGGCCTCACCGGCCTTGCCCATTGGCGGGTTTTCGTACTCCGAATGCCTGGAAGCCGCCGTGGATACTGCGCGAGTCGCTACAGAAAGTGAAGCATCTGGCTGGCTGGTCGACCAGCTTCAACTGACGCTGGCACGCTCTGACTTGCCTGCCGTGGCCCAAGGCATTGCAGCCTGGCGTGTCGGCGACATGGCGCGCGTGGCCCAGCTCAACGCTTGGGTGCTGCAAACCCGCGAGAGCGCCGAGCTGCGCGCCCAGACCGAGCAGATGGGCAAGAGCCTGCTGGAATGGCTGAAGAACCACACCACGGCCACGCCTGCGCAAATTGCCGTGCTGGCCAGGCAAGAACCCACCTACCCCATCGCCTACGCGCTGGCCGCCAGCGCCACACAAGCGCCGGTGCGCGAATGCCTGCTGGCCTATGCGTTTGGCTGGGCCGAGAACATGACCCAGGCCGCCATCAAATCGGTGCCGCTGGGTCAAAGCGCAGGCCAGCGCATCCTGTCCGCCCTCACCGCACAGATTCCCGCCGCCGTCGACCACGCACTGGCGGTCACCGACGAGAGCCGCCAGGCGTTTGCCCCTATGCTGGCCATCTTGAGCAGCCAGCATGAAGTGCAGTATTCACGGCTTTTTAGATCCTAATCAGCCTCTAGCCTACGTCCTTATTGCGCAAGAAGCTCCTATATTCATAGCAAACCCATGTCTACCCTGCACCATATCCCCAACCGCACCAAGAACCTGCCTCCCCTGCGCGTGGGCATCGGCGGGCCCGTGGGCTCCGGCAAAACCACGCTGCTGGAAATGCTCTGCAAAGCCATGCGCGACCAGTACGACCTGGTCGCCATCACCAACGACATCTACACCAAGGAAGACCAGCGCCTGCTGACCGTCAGCGGCGCGCTGCCGGCCGACCGCATCATGGGTGTGGAAACCGGCGGCTGCCCGCACACCGCCATCCGCGAAGACTGCTCCATCAACCTGGAAGCGATTGACCGCATGCTGGTGGACCACCCCAACGCCGACATCGTGTTCGTCGAAAGCGGTGGCGACAACCTGGCCGCCACCTTCAGCCCCGAACTGAGCGACCTCACCATCTACGTGATCGACGTGGCCGCCGGTGAAAAAATCCCGCGCAAGGGCGGCCCTGGCATCACCAAAAGCGACCTGTTTGTCATTAACAAGACCGACCTGGCCCCCTACGTGGGCGCCAATCTGGACGTGATGCACGCCGACACCACCCGCATGCGCACCACACCCAAAGGCCTCAAGCCCTTTGTGATGACCAACCTGAAAGACCTGACCGGCCTGCAGGACGTGATCGCCTTTATCGAAACCAAGGGCATGCTCAAGGCGGCATAAAGGCCCAGCTTCATCGCTGGGCCGCCCCGAGGTGAAGTTAGAATATGCAGCTCTGGAAGCGTGGCCGAGTGGTTTAAGGCACCGGTCTTGAAAACCGGCGAGGATGTGAGTCCTCCGTGAGTTCGAATCTCACCGCTTCCGCCATCTCCCGCTCCGCGCAGCCTCCGAAGGGCTGCCGTCCATCGCCTTCCCCCGGTTTTGCGGCAAATTACACAGCGCAAATCAGCCGTCTTTCCTATACTGTTTCCATACGGTCAGCGCGTAAAGTTGCCGATACAGGGTGAACAGACCAAGGATTTTCCGGATGCGCACTTCCAACGACACGTTTTCCCACCGGCTCTCCACCATGGCTTGGGCTTTGTGTTTGGCCTTCAGCGCCTCGTTGGCACATGCCGAAATCAACCAGGCCGTGCTGGAGAAAGCCGACGCCCTGCTCAAGGCAGGGGCCGCCGAAGAGGCCTACCAATTGCTGGAGCCGCTGGAGTTGCAGGCGGCCGGCGATCAGGTCTACGACTTTTTGCTGGGCACTGCTGCACTGGAAAGCAAGCGCCCCAGCAAAGCCACCTTTGTGTACGAGCGTATTCTGGCCGTCACGCCCGACTATGTAGGCATCCGCGCCGATATGGGCCGCGCCTACTTTGCCTTGGGCGATTTTGGCCGTGCCAAGATCGAGTTCGAGACGGTGCTGACCTTCCAGAACCTGCCACAAGACCTGCGCAGCACGGTGGAGCAATACGCCAAGGCTGCAGAAGCACGTGCCCAGGACAAACGCACGGTCGTCAGTGCTTATGTGGAAATGGGCTTGGGCCACGACACCAACATTGGCAGTGCCAACCAGGCGGCCTCTCTCAATTACCCGGGCAGTGCCACAGTGGCGGCCAACACCTACACGCCCGACGCAAAGTCCGACAACTACGCCATCCTGGGCCTCGGTGCGGAGCTGAACCACCGCATTGATGAGCAATGGGGCCTGTACCTGGGTGGCGACTACCGCGGCCGGGCCTACAACCGCTACTGCGAAAACACCTGCAATGCCACGGTGGACGGTCGCCTGGGCATGAGTTATTCCGGCGGCGCCTGGTTGCTGCGCACTGGCGTAGTGGGCGGCAACTACACCCTGAATAACGCGACCTACCGCGACACCGTGGGCCTGACCGCCGACTGGCGCATGGCGCTGGCCAATGGCAACCAGCTGTCGCTGGGCGCCAGTGCACTGCAGGCGCAGTACCTGGCCACCGGACAGTCCACCCAAAACACCCAGACTAACCTCGTCACCGCAGGCTGGCTCACCTCGCTGGGCGAGGGCGATGCCATCTTCAGCCTGACCGCCACCGCCGGGGTCGAGCTGGCCGTGGGCGGCCGGGACGATGGCAACAAGCAGTTTGCCGGTCCGCGCGTGCTGCTGCAAAAAAGCTTCAACAACAGCCTGGGCGGCTACATCACCGCGGGCGCCAGCTTTTCCAAGTACAGCGGCACCAACTCCCTCTACAACCTGAACCGTGAAGAGTCGCTGTATGACTTGGCGCTAGGCCTCACTTGGTCGTTCAGCAAAGGTCTGTCACTGCGGCCCCAGCTGAGCTACGTGAAAAACGTGAGCAACGCCGAGCTGTACAGCTACGACAAAACCGACGCCTCCATCAACCTGCGCCTGGACTACTGAGACCCCGCCATGCCAACCGCCCGCCCCGTCCCTCTCTCCCTTACTGCCAGCGGCCGATGGCTGGGCTTGGTATGCCTGATGGCCTGTATGCCTGTTTGGGCCCAGCTCAGTGCCGCACGTGTGATGGTAGTTAATGGCACGGCCAAAGCAGTCAATGCACAAGGGCAGGAACGCAACCTGGAAAAAGGCGGCGAGGTGTTTGCGGGCGACAAAATCGTCACCGCAGAAGGCGGCTTGGTACAAATGCGCCTGAACGATGGCGGCTACCTGTCGGTACGCCCGTCCACCGAGATGGTGATTGACCGCTTTGTCTACGACGAAAAAAATGCAACCAACTCCAATTTTTTGGTGTCGCTGGTGCGCGGAGGCTTTCGCTCCATCACTGGCCTGATCGGGCGCACCAACCCTGCGGCCTACCAGATCCGCACCACCACAGCCACGCTGGGCATCCGCGGCACTGACCACGAACCCATGGTGGTGCCTGAGGGTTTGGCGGGTCCCTCGGGTTCGATGCTGCCAGGCATTTACGACAAGGTGAACGACGGCGAAACCTTCATCCAGAACAAGTTTGGCGTGCTCTCACTCAAGCGGGGTGATGTGGGCTTTGCACCCGCCAAACCGGACATAGCGCCCCAGATGCTGCAAAAGATACCGGACTTCTACAAGCTGGAACTCAAGACCGACGGCCGTGACAGCAAGGACACAGCAGAGGACAAACCGGGCAATGCACGAACCCTGCCCAAGGGTGCACTGTTGCGTCCATCTCTGGCCATCCGCAAAGAGGCGGTGCTGACGGACAAACAAGTGGAGACAACTAAAACGCTGGACGCCACCACGCTGCAAATTGCGCCGGTGCTTTCCACCACTGTGGTGCAGCCCACCACATTGGTCAAAGAACCCACCACGACCACCATCCTGACTTCGCCCACGCTCAGCACCAGCACACTCTTGGCCCCCACCACAACCCTGACACCGATCACCACCACAACCATCGCCCCGACCACAACAGTCATCAGCCCCATCACCACCTTGACGCCTATCACGACGACGGTGAGCCCAACGACCACGTTGATTGCACCGAAAACCACCACCATCATTACCACTACGCCGCTTCTGAAGTAGCGCAAGGAGAGTCGCCATGGCACGCATCACCCCCCTTCCCATTGCAACAGCGCTTTGCCTGTTGGGCAGCTGTGCACTGGCAGCACCGGCTGGCACCGTGTTGTTCACCCAAACGGGTAGCCAGATCGTGGACGCCAATGGCGTACCCCGCCCGGCACAACGTGGAGATGTGCTGCAACACGGTGAGAAACTGCGGACCCCGCCCGGGGGCATCTCCCAGGTGCTCATGCTGGATGGCAGCATCCTGGGCGTGCGTCCGCAAACCGAACTCCGCTTTGACGCACCTGCGGGCAATGCCCCCACCGCGGTGTCTTTGTTGCAGGGCTCCGTACGGGTGATTGCTTCCGAGTTGATGGACAGCAAACGCCCCTCTGCCATGACCCTCATGAGCGGACAAGCCACTTTGCGCCTCAAAGGCGGGGATGTAGAAACCACTGTGGTGGACGAGAAGCAGCGTGGCACCGTCGACCCCGGCAGCTACAGCCGCCTGATCACAGGTAACGCCAGCATTGGCAAAGGCAGCTTGGTCGAACCACTGAGCCCGCGCCAGGTGAGTTTTGTGGGCAGCGCCAACCTGGCCGCGGTCACCCTCACCTCCAGTATCCCGGAGCTGTTTGGCAGCAAGCTGGCACTGCCGGCCACCGGCACGCTAGAGACCAGCAAAACCGCTGTGTTGAGCACCGGCAGCACAACGCTGCAGCCCCCTGCGATTGACAGCAAAGTAGTGGCTCCAGTGACAAGCCCCATCCTGAACACCACAAGCCTGGGCACTCTGCCCAAAACTACGCTGGTATTGGCGCCATTGCCCCCACCGCCACCCAAACAAATCATCATCACCGCCCCTCCAATCACACTGCAGCCCCCTAAACTGCCAGTCGTCTCCTGCAAAATTACGAGAACTTGTTAAGCACACCCCACGGGACCGAAAGCCCACGACTCTTTCAACACGCCGGTTTCGTCCGCTTCTGGCTAGCCCGCCTCGCGGGCATCATGGGCAACCAGATGCTCATGGTGGCGGTGGCCTGGCACATGTACGACATCACCTCCAGCGCCTGGGACCTCGGGCTGGTGGGACTCTTCCAATTTATTCCCGCCCTGCTGATGACGCTGCCCGCCGGCCACCTGGCTGACCGTGTGCACCGCGGCCGCATTTTTGCCTGCTGCATGGCCTTGCAGGCCGTGGTGGCTACGCTGATGCTGGTGTCCACCACGCAGGGCTTTGCCACACGCGAGCTGATTCTGGGCCTGGCGGTGGTGCTGGGTGTGGCCCGTGCCTTCCAGATGCCCGCGCAGCAAGCGTTAATTCCCCTGCTGGTGCCCGCCAGCCTGTTGCACCGGGCCTTTGCCATCAGCTCCACCGGCATGGAGATGGCCGTCATCGGGGGCCCCGCCCTGGGCGGGTTGCTCTACGCGCTGGGCCCGCGTTATGTCTACATCGCCTGCATGGCCCTGCTGCTCAGTGCCAGCGTGCTGACCATGCTGGTGCGCTACCAGCACAAGCCGCCGCAAGCGGCGGCCACTTGGCAGTCCCTGTTTGCGGGCATCGGTTTTGTCTGGCGGCGCAAGGTGATTCTGGGGGCCACGTCCCTGGACCTGTTTGCGGTGCTGCTGGGCGGTGCGACCGCCTTGTTGCCGATTTACGCCAAGGACATTCTGCACACCGGCCCTGCGGGCCTGGGCCTGCTGCGCTCGGCACCGGCGGTGGGCGCTTTGGCCATGTCGCTGGTGCTCACGCGCTGGCCCCTGCGGCGCAAGGTGGGGCCGCGGCTGCTGATGGCGGTGGGCGTGTTCGGGTTGGCCACTTTGGTGTTTGGCCTGTCCACCTCGTTCTGGTTGTCCATGTTGGCCCTGGTCGTCACCGGGGCGGCCGATTGCATCAGTGTCGTCACCCGCAACACCCTGGTGCAACTGGACACCCCGGACGACATGCGCGGACGCGTATCGGCCGTCAACTCCATCTTCATTGGCGCCTCCAACCAACTGGGTGAGTTTGAATCAGGTGCCACTGCCGCGTTATGGGGCCCGGTGGGTTCAGTCGTGATGGGCGGCGTGGGCACCATGCTGGTGGCGGGCCTGTGGTTCCGGTTGTTCCCGGCACTGGCACAACGCGACCGCATGGAAAAAGACTAGGGCCGCGTCGCCCCGACTCAGGTCCACAGGTCCAGTGGCGGGTCGGCCACCACGGCACGCAGGATGTCGGAGCGCGACACAAAACCGATCACCTGCCCCTCATCGTCCACCACCGGCAGACCCGGCAAGCCGGTGTCCAACAGTACGCGCGCCACGCGGCGAATGTCGGTGTCCTGGGCCACGCTGGGCACCGGGGTCCACATCACATCGGTGACCGGCTGTGCCAGCAGGGCGCGCCACACCAGAGGATGGCTATCGGCCTGGGGCAGGCGGTCTGCCCGCATCAGCTCGGCACGTGCCAGCAGCCCCACCAACACCCGAGCCTCCGACACCACAGGCGCCTGGCCAATGCCGTGCTGGCCCAGCAGGGCCCAGGCCTGCTCCACATCAAAGCTGTCGGGCACGGTCACCACCTCGGCACTCATGATGGCTTGCACTTTGGTAAGTGGCTGGCGTGGTGTGTCGGCCTTGCGCACCTCTTCGTACGCGGCCAGTGCCACGCGGTGCGCAATGTCGGCCGGGGGCGGTGCGGGGGCGTCGGCCAGCAGGTCGGCGAAATTGGAGTTGCCCGCGTGGTCCTGCGCGTCCTGCCCCAGCGGCGCCACACTGCGTGTGCGGGCCAGCCCGGAGGCCGACCCCACACGGCGTAACTCCTCCAGCGACCCTCTGAACACACGCCCCGCTTTACCGTAAACAGAAAACATGGCGGACTCCCCAGCATGCAGGGCCCACAGGAACCCCATGCCTACGAATTGGACAGGAAAAGTTCTTGCAAGTCACTCAAAAAGTCAAAACCCCGCACCGTGGGCCGCACGCGCGCAAAGTCGCGTTCAATTAGGCCTTTGCGCTCTGCCTCTTGCAGACCCGCCTCGATGGCCGTGATGGCCAGGCCGGTGCGCTCGGTAAAGTCGCGCAGGCCAAAGCCGTTGCGCAAGCGCAGTGCATTGAGCATGTACTCAAACGGCAGGTCGGCGCGCGCCACTTCGTTGTCCTGCGCCAGTGCGTTACCGGCCAACGCCTGTTCCATATAACGCGCAGGGTCGCGAAAGCGCACCTGGCGCACCACGCGGTGTGCAAAGCTCAGCTTGCTGTGTGCGCCTGCGCCTATGCCCAGGTAATCACCAAACTGCCAGTAGTTGAGGTTGTGAAAACAGCGGTGCGCGGGCTGGGCATAGGCCGACACCTCGTAACGCTCCAGCCCCGCCACCCCAGTTAGCTCGGTGATGTGGTCCAGCATGGCGTAGGCCGTGTCGTCCTCGGGAATCTGCGGCGGGAACTTGGCGAAATAGGTGTTGGGCTCGATGGTCAGGTGGTAGATGGAGATGTGCGGTGGCGCGAACTGCAATGCCAGCTTCACATCGGCATCCAACTGCTCCATCGTCTGCCCAGGCAGCGCATACATGATGTCCAGGTTAAACGTGTCAAACGACTGCGCAGCCTCTTCCACCGCGGCCAGTGCCTGCGCGCGGTCATGCACGCGGCCCAGGGCTTTCAGGTGGTCGTCATTGAAACTTTGCACGCCAATCGACAGGCGCGTCACGCCCGCGCTGCGGAAGGCCTTGAAGCGGTCCTTCTCGAACGTGCCGGGGTTGGCCTCCATGGTGATCTCGCAGTTGGCCTCCAGCCGCAAGCGCGCGCGGATGTCGGCCAGCAGGCGGTCGATGGACTGCGGCGAAAACAGGCTGGGCGTGCCGCCGCCGATGAAGATGCTGTGCACCGTGCGGCCCCATATCAGCGGCAGCGCCGCCTCCAGGTCGGCAATCACGGCGTCGATGTAGCGCTGCTCCTGCAGGCCTTGTGCGCTTTGCTCGTGGGAATTGAAGTCGCAATACGGGCACTTCTTCAGGCACCAGGGCAGGTGCACATAAAGCGACAGGGGCGGCAGCGCAGCCAACTGCAGGGTGCCGGGCCGCATGTAGTGCTGAATGTCGCGCTGCACCGCGGCCTCTGTCGCACCCTCGTTAACTGGCGTGATCGGAATCATGGCCGCTCAGCCACCCAGCCAGTTGCTGCGGATCAGCGCCGCCATGGCCTGCGCGGCACGGCCGCGGTGGCTGTTCGCATTCTTCACCTCCACGGGCAGCTGGGCAAAGGTCTGGCCAAATTCAGGAATCCACATCACGGGGTCGAAGCCAAAGCCGTTGCTACCCAGTCGCTCGCGCGCCACCTCACCCACCACCCGCCCCACTGCAATCAGCGGCTCCGGGTCTTCGGGCGAGCGCACCGCCACCAGTGTGCTGACCATGGCACAGCGGCGGTTGTCTATGTTTTGCATCTGCTCCAGCAGCGCGGTGACGTTGTTGTCGTCCCCCTTGGCATAGCCATGCTGGGTGGCGTAGTAGGCGGTGTCCACGCCAGGCAGGCCACCAAACGCGTCTATGCACAGGCCAGCGTCATCGGCCAGCGCGGGCAGGCCGGTGTGCTGGGCGGCGTTGCGCGCCTTGGTCAGCGCGTTTTCTACAAAGGTGCGGTAAGGCTCAGGCGCCTCGGGCACGCCCAGGTCGCCTTGGCGCACCAGCGTACAGCCCAGCGCGCCAAACATGGCCTGCAGTTCGGCCAGCTTGCCCTGGTTGTTGGATGCGAGAACAATTTGCATTAAAAGTGCCTCTAGCGCTCATGGATACTGCGCAAGCAGCTATTATTTTGATAGTGAATCTTGTTGCAAGGCCATCAGCTCGGTGATGCCTTTTTCCGCCAAACCCAGCAGTTGGCCCATCTCGGCGCGCGTAAACGCCACGCCCTCGGCCGTGCCCTGAACTTCCACAAAATGGCCCGCGCCGGTCATCACCACATTCATGTCGGTGTCGCAGGCTGAGTCTTCGGTGTACTCCAGGTCCAGCAGCGGCGTGCCCTGCACAATGCCCACACTGATGGCGGCCACAGCGGCGGTGATCGGTGACTCGGCAATCTTGCCGGCTTTGAGCAAACCATTCACCGCATCCTGCGCCGCCACAAAGGCGCCGGTGATGGCCGCGGTGCGCGTACCACCATCGGCCTGGATCACATCACAGTCCAGCTGGATGGTGCGTTCGCCCAGCTTCTTCAAATCAAACACGGCGCGCAGCGATCGGCCGATGAGGCGCTGGATCTCTTGCGTGCGGCCGCTTTGCTTGCCCTTGGCGGCTTCGCGGTCGCTGCGGCTATGGGTGGCACGCGGCAGCATGCCGTATTCGGCGGTCACCCAACCCTCACCGCTGCCACGTTTGTGCGGTGGCACGCGTTCTTCCACCGACGCAGTGCACAACACCTTGGTGTTGCCAAACTCGATCAGCACCGCGCCTTCGGCGTGCATGGTGTATTGGCGGGTGATGCGCACAGGGCGCAACGCGTTAGCGGCGCGCGCACCGCTGCGAACGAATTCAGTCATGGCAGTCTTTCAGGAAATGGCCGTTCGCACGGCGGTGCGTTTAGCCCCGACGTGCCGCGGAGCGGCGAATAGCCTCGTTGATTTCGGCGATGGAGCGCTCGATGGCGGCGTCGTCCAGGTCATCCACCTGCGAGTCCAGCCAGCCTGCCTGCACCGTAGAAGCAAATACGCCGTCCTCGATGTTGTCAGTGGAAATGGCGCCACGGGTGGATTCGAAGCTGTCCGGTGTTTCCCACTCCATGGTGATCAGGGTCACGTTGTCGCAGTGCGTGCCGCCATTGGCCAAGGCTTGCTCCACCAGATCAGGCGCAGAATCGGTGACTGGCTTTTGCGCCAGGTGGTAGACGATGGTGGAGTCATCCACCGTACCCCACAGCCCGTCTGAGCACAGCATGATGCGGTCACCCTGCTGCAGGGGCACCGGGCCGGTAATGTCAAACACCGGCTTGGTCGGAGAGCCCAGGCAGGTGTAGAGCACGTTGCGGTTGAACACCGCAGGTGCAGCGTGGGCCAGAGGCCGGTCGCCCTCGCGCTGCTCCATGTAGGAGTGGTCGCGCGTGCGGGCCAGCAACTCGCCCTGGCGCACAAAGTACAGGCGTGAATCACCGCAGTGCACCCAGTGCGCCGCACCGCCCTGCACAATGGCTGCCACCAGTGTGGTGCGCGGTGTGTCCATCAGGTGTTTTTCGGTAGCGTATCGCAGGATCTGGCGGTGGGCCGCAAGAATGGCGCGTTGGAAGAACGCCCTGACGTCCTCGATCTCGGGCGTGGCCTCTTTCTGGTACAGCGCCGAAATCACTTGCAGCGTCATCTGCGCAGCCACTTCTCCCTCAGGGTGGCCGCCCATGCCATCGGCCAGCAAAAACAAGCCCGACGCCTTGGTATAGCAATACCCCATGCGGTCTTCGTTTTTTTCGCGGCCGCCCTTGCGGCTGATCTGGAATACGGAAAATTTCATTTGGGTTTGGCCGGCACCGCGACAGCGCCCTGCACTGTCTTTTTGGTGTCGGCCACCATGGAGTCGAACTGCATACGCACCTTCTCACCCACCGAGAGCTTGGTGTAGCGTCGCTCGCCTTCGCGCGACAGCTCCTTTTGCAAGGCAAACACCGACTGCGGGCGCGACAAGGGGTCCAGCGACATGCACCACTCCACCACCTCGATCAGGTTGTCGGAATAGACACCGCGCAGGCGCGCCAGTGCCGTGGTGATGCGGTCTTTTTCCAAGCGCTGCGGTGCCTCGTTGGGCGGGTAACCCTGCATGCAGGCATAGATGCAGGCGCCAATGGCGTAGATATCGGTCCATGGCCCCATGGAGGCATCGCGCCGGTACATCTCGGGGGCGGCAAATCCGGGTGTGTACATGGGGCGGATGAAGTTGCCTTCTTTGCTCAGCACTTCGCGTGCGGCGCCAAAGTCAATCAACACTGACTTGTTGTCGTCGGTAATGAAGATGTTGGCCGGCTTGATGTCCAAGTGCAGCATCTTGTGCTGGTGCACGATGCGCAGGCCGCGCAAAATCTCGTCGAACAGCGAGCGGATGGTGGACTCGCGGAACACCTTGCTCTTCTTCTGGTCGCGCGCGGTGACGATGAAATCCTGCAGGGCCGCGCCCTCCAGGTAGTTCATCACCATGTAAACGGTTTCGTTTTCACGAAAGAAATTCAGCACGCTCACCACCGAAGGGTGGGAGATTTGCGCCAGCGAGCGGCCTTCTTCAAAAAAGCTTTTCAGGCCCAGGCGGTACAGCGACAGCTTCTCAGGCTGCACTTGGGGCAACAGCTCACCGGGGGCGCGGCTGGCCAGCGATGAGGGCAGGTATTCCTTGACCGCGACCTGCTGGCCTTCCGAATCCAGCGCCAGGTACACCAAGCCAAAGCCTCCGGCCGCCACCTTGCGAATAATGCGGTAGCCGCCAATCGTGGTGTCGGGGGGTAACGGTGCTGGCTTGACCTTTGACATAAATTGCGGGGTAAGGGCTCGTCGGTTGCGTGTGAACCGGGTTATTCTCGGGGCCGTTTCAACGCAGCGAGAACCCGTGATGCCAGTTTACAGCATGACTGGCTATGCCAGTGCCCAGCACAGCACAGCCACCAGCGCCTCGGAAGGCGAGCCCAAAAACCAGCCCACCACCCAACTCGGACTGGAGATCCGCTCGGTCAACAGCCGCTTTCTGGACCTCACGTTTCGCCTGCCCGAAGACCTGCGCCAATTCGAGCCCGCCCTGCGCGAGCTGCTGGGCAGCAAGCTCAAGCGCGGCAAGATTGAAGTGCGCGCCTCGGTGGAGACCACCAGCACCAGCAGCATTCCCGACCCCACCCCCAAACTGCTGCAGCGCCTGAACGCAGCGCAAGACAACATCCGCGCCTGGCTGCCCAACGCCAACCCGCTGAGCGTGGCCGACGTCATTCGCCTGGCCGCCAGCGAACAGGGCGGCCAGCGCGACTGGAGCGCCGACGTGATGCCGCTGGCCGAAAAGACCCTCAAAGAGCTACTGGCCGCCCGCCAGCGCGAAGGCGCCCGCCTGGCCACCATGCTGCTGGGCCACATCACCCAGCTGCGCGCCCTGGCCGAACAAGCCGGCCCGCTGGTACCCAAGCTGGTGGAGCAGCAGCGCACCCGTTTTATGGAACGCTGGAAAGAGGCCATGGCCCTGACCGACGGCGCCACGTTGCCCGAAGCCGCGCAGGACCGCGCCCTGACAGAAGCTACCGCCTTTGCCATCCGCATCGACGTGGCAGAAGAAATCACCCGCCTGAGCTCCCACCTGGACGAGCTGGAACGCCTGATTAAAAAAGGCGGCGAGATTGGCAAACGGCTGGACTTTTTGATCCAGGAACTGCACCGCGAGGCCAACACCATGGGCTCCAAATCGGCCGCGCTGGAGCTGACCCACATCTCGGTGGACATGAAGGTGCTGATCGAGCAAATGCGCGAGCAGGTTCAGAACTTAGAATAAGGCGACTTCAGCTAGCCGCCTTATCGGAGCCAATGTCAATGGACTACCCCGGAAACCTCTTTGTCGTCGCAGCCCCCAGCGGGGCGGGTAAGTCCAGCCTGTGCAAGGCGCTGCTGGAACTGGATTCGCGGCTGCAGCCCTCGGTGTCGCACACCACGCGCCCACCGCGCGGTCAGGAAAAGCACGGCCGCGAATACTTCTTTGTGTCACAGCAAGAGTTTGATGCTATGGTGGCCGCTGATGCGTTTGTGGAATGGGCCCATGTGCACGCCAACCGCTACGGCACCTCCAAAAAAGCCATCGAAGACCGCATGGCCATGGGGGCAGATGTGATCCTGGAAATCGACTTCCAGGGGGCCGTACAAATCAAGAACGTGTTTGCCAACGCTATCTGCATCTTCATCCTGCCCCCGAGCTGGGAAGAGTTGCGTTCGCGCCTGGAGCGCCGCGGCGAGGACTCGCCCGATATCATCGACATGCGCATGAAAAACGCCCAGGTTGAGGTGGCCCAGGTCGCGAAATTCGACTTCGTTATAATCAACGAGTTATTCGACCGTGCGCTTTTCGACCTGAAAGCCATTGTCCACTCTCAGCGGCTCAAGATTTCGGCACAGCGCCGTGCCCGTGCCGAGACATTCCAAGCGCTGAACATCCTCTAGTTTCCCGGAGATTTCCATGGCCCGTATTACTGTTGAAGACTGCCTCGTGCAGATCCCCAATCGCTTTCAATTGGTATTGGCAGCCACTTACCGTGCCCGCATGCTGAGCCAAGGCCACACGCCCAAGATCGAAAGCAAGAACAAGCCTGGCGTGACCGCACTGCGCGAAATCGCAGCAGGCAAAGTCGGCATCGAGATGCTGAAAAAAGTACCGCTGTAATCGCCCACTCTCCTGAAAAAGCACCGCTTGCGGTGCTTTTTTGCGTTTGGCCTGCGCCACTGCATGGGGCGCGCTACATTTAAGCCATGGGCAGTACTCCACACCTCACCTCACCGGCCGCTGCCGCCAACGCCGCTGCCGCCAGTTTTGCCGGATTGACGGCCAAACTGGACTACCTGAGCCCCAGCGATGTGGAGCAAGTACGCCTGGCCTACCGCTTTGCCGACGAGGCCCACCTGGGCCAGTTACGCAACAACGGCGAGCCGTACATCACCCACCCGATTGCCGTAGCCGCCCAGTGCGCCGACTGGAAGCTCGATGCCCAGGCCTTGATGGCCGCCTTGCTGCACGATGCCATCGAAGACTGCGGCATCACCAAGATCGAACTGATTGAGAAATTTGGCTCCCCCGTGGCCGAGCTGGTGGACGGCCTGACCAAGCTCGACAAGCTGCAGTTCAACACGCGCGAAGAAAACCAGGCCGAGTCCTTCCGCAAGATGCTACTGGCCATGGCGCGCGATGTGCGTGTCATCCTGATCAAGCTGGCCGACCGCAGCCACAACATGCGTACCCTCTCGGACGTGCCGCGCTCTAAATGGGCCCGCATTTCGTCGGAAACACTCGACATCTACGCACCCATTGCCCACCGCCTGGGTCTGAACCAAACCTACCGCGAGCTGCAGGACCTCTCCTTCCGGCACCTGCGCCCCTGGCGCTACGCCACTCTGGCCAAGGCCGTGGCCAAGGCGCGCAGCCGCCGCCGCGACCTGATCCAGAAGGTACAGAAAGAAGTCGAGGCCGTGTTCGCCGCAGCCAACATGCCGGTGCGCATCGCTGGCCGCGAGAAGACGCTGTACTCCATCTACAAGAAGATGGACGACAAACACCTGAGCTTTGCCCAGGTAACGGACATTTATGGCTTTCGCGTGCTGGTCCCCAATGTGACGGACTGCTACACCGCGCTAGGCCTGCTGCACCAGCTCTACAAGCCCCTGCCAGGTAAATTCAAAGACCACATCGCCATTGCCAAGGTCAACGGCTACCAATCGCTGCACACCACCCTGGTGGGGCCAGCTGGCATTAACGTTGAATTTCAGATGCGCACAGAGGCCATGCACGTGGTGGCCGAATCGGGCGTGGCCGCCCACTGGCTTTACAAGGTCAACAATCCTGACGATGCGTCCAGCGACCGGCTGGGCACCAAGTGGCTGCAGTCGTTGCTCGACATTCAGGACGAAACTCGCGATGCCGCCGAGTTCTGGGACCACGTCAAGGTAGACCTGTTCCCCGACGCGGTGTATGTGTTCACGCCTAAGAGCCAGATCATGGCGCTGCCACGCGGCGCCACCGTGGTGGACTTTGCCTACGCCATCCACAGCAATATTGGTGACCGCACCACTGCCGCGCGCATCAACGGCGAACAAGTACCGCTGCGCACCGAGCTGAAAAATGGCGATGTGGTGGAAGTGGTCACCGCACCGGTGTCCACGCCCAACCCGGCCTGGCTGGGTTTTGTGCGCACCGGACGGGCCCGTTCCAAGATCCGTCACCACCTCAAAACCATGGCGCAGACCGAGTCCGAGAGCCTGGGCAGCAAGCTGCTGCAGCAGGCCCTGCGCTCCGAAGGTATAGAGCGTTTCCCGGATGATGATCCCAGTTACAGCACGCTGTGGGACAAGCTGCTGCGCTTCACCGGTAACAAAACACGCCAGGAATTGCTGACCGACATCGGTTTGGGCAAACGGATTGCCAACATCGTGGCCAAACGCATGGTGAGCCTGCTGGCTGACAACGGTGAGCGCCCTGATGCGCTACTGCTCACGCGCGAACGCTTCACAGCCCACGAATCCACCTCGCTGGGCTCCATCACCTTGGATGGCAGCGAAAACGCCTCGGTGCAGTTTGCCCCCTGCTGCCGCCCCATCCCTGGCGACACCATCGTGGGTTACCTGGGCCGCGGCGAAGGCCTGGTGGTGCACCAGCAAGACTGCCAGATCGCACGCAAGCTGCAAAACAAGGACAGTGAGCGTTTTATTGGTGTGGAATGGTCGGACGAACCGATTCGCCCGTTCGAAACCGGCGTGGTGGTAACCGTGAACAACGGCAAGGGCGTGCTGGCCAAAGTGGCTGCGGCACTAGCCTCGGCCGAGGCCGACATCCTGCACATCGACATGGGGCAGGACGGTGTGCAAGACGCCTCAGATTTGCGTTTTGTGGTGGCCGTACGCGACACCGCCCACTTGGAAACCGCACTGCGCAACTTGCGCCGTACGCCCTCCGTGCTGCGGGCCGACCGCAGCAGCAATAGCGCCACCGCCTAGGCGGACAGGGGTGCGGGGTAGACCACCCGCAGCACCTCAATAGTGGCCACACGGTCGGGCATAACCAGCTTGAGTTCATCGCCCTCGCGGGCCTTGAGCAGGGTGCGCGCAATCGGAGAAATCCAGCTCACCTCGCCCACGGCGCTGTTGGACTCGTCAATACCTTTGATGGTGACCGTCCGCTCCACATCGGCATCGTCTACATAGGTGACGGTGGCGCCAAAAAAGATCTGGTCGTTACCGTGGTGCAAAGAGGGGTCCGACACCTCGGCGATCTCCAAGCGCTTGGTCAGAAAACGGATGCGACGGTCGATCTCGCGCAGGCGTTTTTTGCCATACAGGTAGTCGCCATTCTCGGAGCGGTCGCCATTGCTGGCAGCCCAGTGCACCACTTCCACAATCTTGGGGCGCTCGTTGTCGATCAGGTCGAACAACTCGTCGCGCAGGACCGCATAACCTTGGGGGGTGATGTAGTTTTTGCCACCCGCCGGCAACGCAGGCAGTTGCAACTCATCGTCGTCAATGCCCGTGTCAGACTCTTTGGTAAAGGCCTTGCTCATGATTCCGTTCAATGCAGTCCACGGCACTCCGTGGCTGGTTTCATTCTAGCGACGCACGCCTGTGCGCCACGATGGACCACGCATTGTTACTTGGCAAAGGCGTAGCCCGTACGGTCGCGTTTGGCCACGTACATCGCAGCGTCCGCCTCTTTGATGAGGGAATCCGCTGTTGTCCCGTGTCTTGGAAAGAGCGCTATACCAATGCTTAAAAAGACACTGATGTCACCGGTGTCGAGTTGGCATGGCAGCTGAACCCGGTTGACGATTTTCTGGGCGAGGTTAGCAACCGTCTGCTCATCCGTCGCCCCCATCAAGAGGTACAAAAACTCATCGCCACCCAGGCGGCTGACGGTGTCGTCATCCCGCGTGTTCTCTTTGAGCCGCGCTGCAATCGTCTGCAACACCGCATCGCCAGCATCATGTCCATGGGTGTCATTGACCTGCTTGAAACCATCCAGGTCCAGAAACATCACAGCCAGCGCCAGATCATGCCGCCGCGCCTGCGCCAAGCCATGCTCCAGGCGGTCGTGGAACAGCGTGCGGTTCGGCAAACCGGTCAGAGGGTCGTGCATTGCAGCGTAGCGCGCTAGCTCCTCCTGCTGCGTGACCAGGGCCAGCTCCGCATCGATGGCTTTGCGCTCGTTGATCTCGCCTTCCAGCGCATGGGTCACCAGCGCCAATTTGTCGGACGCGTCTTGCACCTTTTCTTCCACAGCCTGACTCTGCGCCAAGGCCTGCTTGACCTCTGGCGACTGCGCCTGCGCGCCAACCTGTTGCCCCAGCACGGAGTTCACGGTAGATAGCTCCAAGGCACTTTGTTCCACCAAGGCCTGCACATGCTCTGCCTGCCCCAAAACGCTGTTGAGGGATTCGTTGGGGGTTGTGCTGGATGGCGGCGTGGGATTGTTCATGGATTTAGCTGGATGGGACATCCCCTCAGGCTATCAATCCCCGCACCAACGGTCTGTGCGCAGGCACACGCTGGCGGGCTTCAGAAACGAAAAAACCCTAGAACATTTCTGTTCTAGGGTTTGTCGTTTGGTGCGGCTGGCAGGAATTGAACCCACGACCCCTTGGTTCGTAGCCAAGTACTCTATCCAACTGAGCTACAGCCGCTAAGCTTCGTATTCTAGCACGAAGTTTTTAGGGCTTGATGGAAAACCCGTAGAAACTTTTGCGAATTCCGATTTCCGGAGGCGCCAGCACCCAGTTTACGCGCTGCGCAGCCCTAGCAAGGCGCGCGCCTCCGCCGGGCTGGCAATCGCACGGCCTGCACGCTGGGCGCAGGCCGCCAGTTCGGTGATGAGGGCACCGTTCCCCGCAGCGCGTTCGCCGCTAGGCAAGTAAAAGGTGTCTTCCAGACCCGTGCGCAACATACCTCCCAGGTCCGCCGTCTTCTGGTGTACCGGCCAGATCTCCGTGCGGCCAATCAGCGTGGTTTGCCAGACGCTGCCCACGGCCATGTATTTGGGCAGCAGCGACAGCAGCTCCGGGTCGCACGGCATGCCCGAGGCTACGCCCATCACCAGGTTGTACTCGGCGCGCCCCATGGCGGGCTTGAGCATGCCATTCTTCAGGTACATGGTCACCGAGCGGACGATGCCCACATCAAAACATTCGAACTCAGGGTGGGTGCCCGCCTCTTCCATCACGTCCAGAAACTGCTGCACTTTGGCCACCGGGTTGTCGAACACCATCGGCGGCCAGGCCCAGCTGCCGTCTTCCTTGAGCTTGAGGTAATTCAAGCTGCCCGCGTTACAAGCGGCAATTTCGGGCTTCACGCTGCGTATGCAGGCCAGCGGACCGCTGATGTCCTTACCGACCACGCCGGTGGTCAGGTTGATGATGACGCCAGGACAGGCTGCGCGGATCGCGTTGACGATGCTTTGGGCCACATCGGGGTCCCAGGACGGCATGTGGCCCATGCCCTCTTCCTGGTTGCGCATGTGAATGTGCATGATGCTGGCGCCGGCGTTGAAGGCGTCACGCGCCTCGGCGGCCATTTGTGCGGGCGTCACGGGCACGGGATGCTGCTTGGGGTTGGTCAGCACGCCGGTCAGCGCGCAGGTAAGTATGGCTTTGTCCATCATGCTTCCTTCTTCGTGTTGAGTTCAAGCTCCACCAGCACAGCACCGGATTCCACTTGGTCGCCCGCCTTGGCGTGTACTGCTTTGACCGCGCCTGCACTTTCGGCGCACAACCACATTTCCATCTTCATGGCTTCCACGCAGACAAGCTGCTGGTCCTCCTGCACGGTGTCGCCAGGTGCCACCAGCACCTGCGTGACCTTGCCGGCCACTGGGGAGCGGGCACGGCTCGCGTCTTTGAGGGCATCGGCATTGGGGAAGGCAGAGACTTCGGTGAACACATGGCTGTGGCCGGCGTGGGCAAGATGCAAGTCGGTGCCCACAAACACGGCAATGGCAGTTTGTGCCACACCGTCGATTTCAATCCGCAACACGCCATCCTCAAACTGCAAGACGCGGGCTGCCGTGGTGTGGCCATCCCAAGTAACGGCCACCGCCCCATGGCGGTCCGGCAGCACACGCACTGCGCGCACCGTGTCGCCCGTCTGCAGCTGGAAGCCGTAGGCGGCCACACTGTTGGCGCGCCAGCTGCTGCCGTGTTGCGTGGCCAGGGCTACCGCCGCCACGGTCCATGCCGCATCGCTGGGCACGGGCGCCTGCAGCAGCGGCTCACCCTGCTCCAGCCACTGGTCGATCAGCGTCGTGGTCATTTCGGCTTTGCGGAAGGCCGGGTGGTCCACCAAGTCGCTCAGAAAACGTCCGTTGTTCTTCAGGCCCAGCAAGGGCGTGTTGGCCAGTGCTGCGCGCAGGCGGCGGATGGCATCGTCCCGATCCCGGCCATGCACGATGATCTTGGCCACCATGGGGTCGTAGAAGGGCGAGACCACACTGCCCTGACGGATGCCGTCGTCAACGCGAGTGCCCTCGACCAAAGCACGCTCGGGCTGCCACCAGGCCACCGTGCCGGTCTGCGGCGCAAAGCCGGTGTAGGGGTCTTCCACATACAGGCGCGCCTCGATGGCGTGGCCGGTAAGCGTGATGCCTTCCTGCTTGGCGGGCAGCACATCGCCCGCGGCCACCTGCAGCTGCCACTCCACCAGGTCGTAGCCCGTGATGCACTCGGTCACCGGGTGCTCCACCTGCAGGCGCGTGTTCATTTCCAGAAAGTAGTGGTTCAGCTTGTCGTCCACGATGAACTCCACCGTACCCGCGCCTCGGTAGCCTACGGCCAGCGCGGCGGCTACCGCGTCCTCGCCCATCGACTTGCGCATCGCTGGCGAGACCACAGGCGACGGTGCTTCTTCAATCACTTTTTGGCGACGGCGCTGGGCGGTGCAGTCACGCTCGCCCAGGTAGACCGCATTGCCATGGGCGTCCGCAAACACCTGGATCTCGATGTGGCGGCCGTTGTCGATGAGGCGCTCCAGCATCAGCGTGCCGTCGCCAAAGGCGCTGGTGGCTTCGCGGCGCGCGCCGTCAATTCCTTGTTGCAGTTCAGCATCGCTGCGTACGAGGCGCATGCCGCGCCCGCCACCACCGGCCACGGCCTTGACGAGCAGTGGGTAGCCCAGCTTCTTGGCCTCGGCGGTCAAGGCCGCATCGCTCTGATTCGCGCCCAGGTAGCCGGGTGCACACGGCACACCCGCCTCCAGCATGCGGCGCTTGGCCAGGGCCTTGTCGCCCATGGCGGTGATGGCGCTGGCCGGGGGACCGATAAAGACGACATTCGCATCCGCACAGGCCTGTGCAAAGGCTGCGTTCTCGCTGAGGAAGCCGTATCCCGGATGCAGCGCATCGGCACCTGTTTTGCGTGCGGCCTCCAGAATGGCATCAATCCTTAAATAGGACTGCGCGGCGGGCGATGGGCCGATGTGAACCGCCTCATCGGCCAGTGCCACATGGGGGGCGTCGCGGTCCGCATCGCTGTAGACGGCCACCGTCTGGTAGCCCAGCTTGCGCGCCGTGCGGATGACGCGGCAGGCGATCTCGCCGCGATTGGCAATCAGGATTTTGCTAAACATGGGATGCCTCGCGAAAAGCCTGTGCGGCGAAGCGCTTTGCTTCGTGTCCCCCGTCCGCTGCGCGGCCTCCTCCTTTACCTACGCAAAGCGCTCCACCACACAGGCTTTCAGTGGCGATCTGGTTTGCTGAGAATGTCATGTCAACGTCCAATTCGGTTTGCGTTTCTGAATAAAGGCGGTCATGCCCTCTTGCCCTTCGGGCCCCTGGGCGGCGTGGGAGAAGATGGTGGCAGCCTCCTCCACTAGATCAGCCGCTGCGGTAAAGCGCGCCTTGCGCATCAGTGCCTTGGTAGCAGCCAGCGCACCGGGAGCGCAGGCCAATATGTCGGCCAGCGTCTTGTCCAGCGAGGCGGCTATACCTTCGGTACTGGTGACCTCATGCACCAACCCCACGGCGAGTGCACCCGCCGCATCGAGGCGACCACCGGTCACGGCCAGGCGTTTGGCTTGCGAGTAGCCCAGGCGCTCCACCAAAAACGGCGCGATCTGCGCGGGCACCACGCCCAGCGAGGTCTCGGGCAAACGGAAGGCTGCGGTCTCACCGGCGATGGCCACATCAGCCACGCAGGCCAGGCCAAAGCCGCCGCCCATCACGGTGCCCTCCAGCACCGCCACCACGGCCAAGGGCGTGTTGGCGTAGGCGGCACACAGATGTCCGAAGGCCGCGTTCACCTCGGCAATCGGATCCGGCGCGCCTTCGGCCCTTTGCATGGCACGCATGCGCGCACCAGCCATATCTTTCAAATCGGCCCCGGCGCTGAAGTGCCCGCCCTCGCCGCGCAGCACCACTACGCGCACCGCATCGGGCGTACCGGCAGTGGTCTCGGCCGCGCGCAGCACCTGCTGCAGCTCGGCCACCATCTGCAGCGACATGGCGTTGCGCACCTCGGCACGATTTAAATAAATATGCAGGGTAGCCCTCGTGGATACTGCGCGAACAGCTCCTAATTGCATAGCATCTATGACTTGCTGCATGGTGTGCCCCTGGCCTCAGGCCTTGCCCGGCAGCGTGCCTTCGAGCTTGCAGATGATGCCCAGCATGATCTCGTCGGCGCCACCGCCAATCGAGATCAACCGGCTGTCGCGGTAGGCCTGGGAGATGGGGTTGTCGGCCGTGAAGCCCATGCCGCCCCAGTACTGCAAACACGAATCCGCCACTTCACGCGACAGGCGCCCGGCTTTCAGCTTGGCCATGGAAGCCAGCTTGGTCACGTCCTTGCCACCCACATAGGACTCCACCGCACGGTAGGTCAGCGCGCGCAGGCACTCCACCTCGGTGCGCAACTCGGCCAAGCGGAAATGCACCACCTGGTTGTTCAGAATCGGCTGGCCAAAGGTCTTGCGCTCGCGCGTGTAGGCAATGGTCTGGTCGATGAGGTTGTCCAGCGAACGCAAGCTGCCGGCCGCGCCGTACAGGCGCTCCTCCTGGAACTGCAGCATCTGCAGCATGAAGCCCATACCTTCCTGGCCGATCAGGTTGCGCTGGGGCACACGCACGTTGTCAAAAAACAGCTGTGCCGTGTCGCTGCTGTGCATGCCGATCTTCTCGATCTTCTGGCGTGTGATGCCGGGCGCGTCCATGGGCACGATGATGAGGGACTTGTTCTTGTGCACCGCGCCTTCGCTGGTGTTGGCCAGCAGGCAGCACCAGTCGGCCTGCATGCCGTTGGTGATCCACATCTTGGAGCCGTTGATGACGTAGTCACCACCGTCCTTGCGCGCCGTGGTCTTGAGCGCCGCTACGTCTGAGCCGCCGCCCACCTCGCTCACACCAATGCAGCCCACCATGTCGCCCGCAATGGCCGGGGCCAAGTAGGCGGCGCGCAGCTCGTCACTGCCAAAGCGCGCCAGCGCTGGCGTGCACATATCGGTCTGCACGCCAATGGCCATGGGCACGCCGCCCACATTGCAGTCACCCAGCGCTTCGGCAGCCACCATGGAGTAGCTGAAGTCCAGCCCCATGCCGCCAAACTCCGTGGGGTACTTGATGCCCAGCAGGCCCAGGTCGCCCATCTTCTTGAAGAGTTCGTGCGCGGGAAAGATGCCGGCCTTTTCCCACTCGGCGGTGAAGGGGTTGATCTCGTTGGCAACAAACTTGCGCACCGAGTCAGAGATTTGGGTGTGTTCAGGAGTGAATTTCATGGTGTCTTCTCGGGTCTTTGTTATTGAAAAAATCAGAGGCGGGCCACACCAAAGGTGTTGCCGCGCAGCGTGCGCTGCTCGGCTTCGGCGGCGAGCGCCAGGCACAGGCCCAGCAGGCGGCGCGTGTCGCGCGGGTCGATGATTCCGTCGTCCCATAGGCGGGCGGTTCCAAACAGCACGGCGCTTTCTTTGTCCAGTCGCAGGCGCAGGCCGTCGGACATGGCCTTGAGAGCATCCTCGTTCACCTCGCCGCCCATGCGCTCCAGCTTGGCGCGGTTGACGATGTCCATCACCTTGGCCGCCTGTGCGCCGCCCATGACGGCGGTGCGCGCCGTGGGCCAGCTGAAGATGAAGCGTGGGTCAAACCCGCGCCCGCACATGCCGTAGTTGCCCGCGCCGTACGAGCCGCCCAGCACCACGGTGAACTTGGGTACGCGCGCATTCGCCACGGCCTGGATCATCTTGCTGCCGTGCTTGATGGCACCGCCGCGCTCGGCCGCGGAGCCCACCATATAGCCCGTGGTGTTCTGCAGAAAAATCAGTGGCGTGCAGCTCTGGTCACACAGCTGGATGAACTGCGCGGCCTTGGTGGAGCCAGTGGGCTGGATGGGGCCGTTGTTGCCCAGGATGCCGACCAGCCGCCCTTCGATGCGCGCGTGGCCACACATCATCTCGGGCGCATAGCTGGCCTTGAATTCCAGAAAGTCCGAACCATCCACCAGGCGCGCAATCACCTCGCGCACATCGTAGGGCTCGCGCTCATCCGCAGGGACGATGCCCATCAGCTCCTGCTCGTCAAACAGCGGGGCAGCAAACGGTGCGGCGGCGGCCGTGGTGTCCCAGTTCAGCTTGTCCATCAGCTCGCGCGTCATGGCAATGGCGTGGGCATCGTCCTCGGTCAGGTACTCGCCCAGGCCGGTCACCTGCGCGTGGGTCTCGGCGCCGCCCAGCTCATCGTCGGTGCAGTCCTCACCAATGGCCGCCTTCACCAGCGGCGGGCCGGCCAGGTAGATGCTGCTGCGCCCACGCACCAGCACCACATAGTCCGATAGGCCGGGCAGGTACGCGCCGCCCGCGGTGGACGAGCCGTGTACCACCGCAATCTGCGGAATGCCCGCAGCCGACATGCGCGCCTGGTTGGCAAAGCTGCGGCCGCCCTCTACAAAAATCTCGGCCTGGTACATCAGGTTGGCGCCGCCGCTTTCCACCAGGTAGATGACGGGCAGCTTGTTCTCCAGCGCGATCTCTTGCGCCCGCAGCGCCTTCTTCAGGCCCATGGGTGCGACGGTGCCGCCTTTGACCGCGCTGTCGCTGGCGGACACGATGCAGCGCCGCCCCGCCACCACGCCAATGCCGACGATGGAGCCGCCGCCGAGTACGGCTTTTTTGCCATCGTCGTCATGCATATTCAGGCCGGCCAAACGGCTCAACTCGAGGAAGGGCGTGCCACGGTCCAGCAGGCGGGCGACGCGTTCGCGTGGCAGCAGTTGCTTGCGTTTCTCAAACTTTTCGCGCTTGGACTCGGACTCGGCAATCACCAGCCCTTCCAGGCGCTGCACCTCGGCCAGCAGCTCGGCCATGCGCTGGGCGTTGGCCGCAAAGCCGGCCGAGCGGGGGTTGATCTTGGAGCGGAGAGCGGGCATGGCAACAGGTCCTTCAAAGGTCTTGCGGCATTAGAGGCCATGGTGACGTTAACGTCAACCTGTTACCGTATAGGTGTTTTCACTATGCTTTACGGCATGCCACACGGCTAACATCCAGCCCGAACCTCTCCATCCAACCTCACAAGGAAACCCCATGTCCCTCGCATCTGCAACCGAAGCCATCCGCGCCAAAGTGGGCGCCGACAGCGGCCTCAACGCCACCCTGAAGTTCGACATGGGCGCCGACGGCGTCATCGTCATCGACGGCGCCAGCACGCCCAACAGCGTGAGCAACGACAACACCGATGTGGACTGCACCGTGGGCATCACGCTGGAGAACCTGCAGGCCCTGCTGGACGGCGACCTGGAACCCGCCACCGGCTTCATGGCCGGCAAGCTGAAGGTCAGCGGCGACATGGGCGTGGCCATGCGCCTGCAACGTGTCATTTAAGACCGTGGCCACCGCCGCCGAGGTGGCAGACGCGCAGGCGTTTGTCGCCTCCCACCGCGACGAGGGCACGGCCGAGTTGTTCGGCATCACCGAGTTGTGCCGGGAGTTCGGCATCACGCTGCGCGCGCTGCGGTTTTACGAAGACAAGGGCCTGCTGGCGCCCCGCCGAGTCAACGGCGCCCGCGTCTACACCCGGCGCGACCGTGCGCGGCTGGCGCTCATCCTGCGCGCCAAGGCGATTGGCTCACCGCTGTCCGAGATCAAGCGTTACCTGGATTTGTATGGCGACCACGGCGAAGGCCGCACCCAGCAGCTGCAGTACGTCATCGACCGCACCGACGCCGAAATTGACGACCTGGAGAAAAAACGCGCCCAGATTGACGCCACGCTGGCCGAGCTGCGCGTGATCAACACCAGCTGCCGTGGCCACTTGGCCGAACGCGATCGCACAGGCAAAAAACAAGCCAAATAGGCCTCTAGCCCACGTAGATACTGCGCAAGCAGCTCCTAAAACAGGAGCAACCCGCACAACCCATGAGGCGACTTACTTCCCCAGCAAGCCCTTGAACAAGTCCTTGGCCTTGTCGCGCACGGCCTCTTCGGCCTTGGCCTTGATCTCCTGCTTCTTCTCTTCCACCTTGGCCTTGGTCGCGTCCTCCAGCATGGCACCGTACTCGATCTTGTAGCTCAGCGCGTCGAACGGGCCGGTCAGCCGCACAGGCACCGTCAGGCCCTTCAGCTGGCCCAGGTCTTTGCCACCCTGGCCTTCGCCGCTGGCCACCACCGTGGCCTTGGCCAAGTAGTTCATCTGGCCTGCGCCCACATCAATGTCGCCCGCGCCGCCCAGGCGGATGAAGGGAGACTTCATCGCCAGGTCCTCGTTGTGCGCCACGCCGTTGGCAATCTTGAAGCTGCCAGTCAGCTCCGAGAAGTCGGTCTTCTGGTTGGCATTGGCGGCCTGTGTGCTATCGGCCTGGCCCAGCTTGGCTTTTATGTCGCGCAGGCTTTGCGCCAGGTTGATGCCTTTGACGGCGCCGTCTTTCAGCGCCAGCGATGCACTGCCGCCCAGCGCCTTCTTCATGGCCGTCACCGTGTCTCCGCGGGTATTGATGTCCAGCGCCACATTGCCCCGGCCTTCCAGCAGGTCCTTGGCCACCAGGTCTTTCATCAGCGGGTTGATGCTCACACCCACCAGCGCCTGCTTGATAGCCACCGCATTGCCATTGGCGTTGACCGACAGGCTGCCGCTGGTGCTGCCCTCGTACAGGTTCAGCGACAGGGGTGCCACGTCCAGCTTGCCACCGGCCAGTGCCAGCTTGGCGTTGATCTTCTCCAGCTTCAGGTTGGATACCTGCAGCGCGCCAATGCGGATGGCGCCGTTCACGTTGTGGCCCTTCAGCGCACTCAGGTCAATAGGCGCTTCTTTGCCCGCGGCAGCCTCTTTGGCGGGCGCCGTGGTGGCGGGCTTGGGTGGCAGGTATTTGTCCACGTTGAGCTTGTCCACGTCCAGGTCAAACGCCAGCACCAGCGGCGCGAACTTGGCCACCTTCACGCTGGTGGCAATCTTGGATTCGTCAAACTGCGTGGCCAGCTCCAGCGCCGCGGTCTGCTGCAGCGCGTCCACTTTCAGGCTGCCGTTGATGGGCAGGCTCACGCTCTTCATGGGCATGCTTGGGTGGGCCAGGTCCAGGCTGCCGGCCAGCTTGGCCAGCGCCACGCTTTGCCCGGCCACGTTCACCGCCACGGGCGAACTCAGCTGCCCCTTGATGGCCGCGTCGCCCGCCTTGGCATCCAGCTTGAGCGCCAGGCTGGCAATCTTCAGCGCATCGGCATTGCCTTCCACGCCATTCAGCACCAGGTTCACCGTCGCATTGCGACCCGCGCCCTGCAGCGTGGCGGACAGCGTGATGGCCTCACCCCCCGATTTCTCGGGCGACAGGCTCAGCTTGGGTGCATCCAGCGCCAGCGTGAATGCATCGGTGCCGCTTTGGCCCTTGGCCGACAGGCTGAGCTTGTCCACCGCGGCCGTCTTCTTGCCCGTGTCGGCCAGCACCTGGCCGGTGGACAGGCTCAGGTTCGACAGTGCGGTGCTGGTGCCTGCCTTCTCATCGCGCCACGTCAATTGGGCGTTGGCAATGCGGATGCTGGAAATATCAATCTGCAGGGGATCGGCTGGCTTGGCAGGCTCAGCGGGTTTGCCAGCCTCGGGCGCGGTGGGCTGGCCCAGCAGATCGGCAATGTTCAGCGTGCCGTCTTTTTTCTTCACCAGAGTGAGCTTCAAGCCCTCGATGTCCAGCGCACGCACCTGCACCTGCTTGCTCAGCAGCGGCATCAGCGCCACCGAGATGCGGGCCGATTGCAGCGCGGCAAATTCGTCTTTGCTCGCGTGCTCGGACAAGGTCACGCCGTCCAGCTGAATGCCTACGTTGGGCCAGACAGAGAGCTTGGGCTGGCCCGCAATCACCAGCGTGCGCTGCTTTTGCTCCAGCACCGTGCGGCTGATCTCGGCTTTGATCTTGTCGCCGTCAAACAGGGCGTAGAGCACCCCCACGGCAAGGGCCAGCAGGCCCACGATGGCAATGACAGCAATACCGACAACGCGAAGCGCCTTCATGGAGAGTCCTTGTGCAGAGGGATGAACCCGATGCGGACCATTCTATTTCTGCAGTGCGCGCCGGCCCATCACCGCATGTGCGGTATTGCCCAGTAACGCTTTGTAATTGCTGGCACAACGCTTTGCCAAAACGCGCTTTTGTCAGACAGCCTTCACATGCGCAGGGCACACTGTGCGCATGGGATACCACAACGCACCCGAGTGCGGCGTCGGCACACACAAGGACTGACGACATGCGCATCAAAAACAGTTTCTGGAATTTTTTGGGCCCCGAGCCCGTGGAGAGCCCCGAGGACGCCCTCGAGAAAATCCGCAACGCCATGCTCAGCGTGGTGCGCAGCTATTGCCGCGCGACGGACTTTCACCTGGAGTTCAAAATCAACTACGCCCGCGACGCCGGCGAACTCTGGTACCTGCGCTCCGCACTCATGCAAGCCCTGTGCGACCACCAAGGCGAAACCCGCGCCCAAACACTGATGGTGGGCGTAACCACGCTGTTTGTGGGGCAGCACCCGGCGGCAGCGGGGTCGAAGTTGAACAAACCTGGGCGCTAGAGACACGCACCGTTCGCCCAAACAAAAAGCCTGCGACTCCAAAGAGTGGCAGGCTTCCTAGCATCGTATTCCAATGGAATGGTAGGGCGTCACGGACTTGAACCGTGGACCAAAGGATTATGAGTCCTCTGCTCTAACCAACTGAGCTAACGCCCCAACCGAAGCGCGGATTGTACCGGGGCGGCGCAGGCCTATTTGTGGTGGCTCAGCGCGTTGCTGACCAGCTTGGAGGTGATGTCCACGATCTGGATCATGCGGTCGTAGGCCATGCGCGTGGGGCCGATGACGCCCAGCGTGCCGACCACCTTGCCATCCACCTCGTATGGGCTGCTGACGATGGACAGGTCTTCAAACGGCACCACCTGGCTCTCGCCGCCAATGAAGATGCGCACGCCTTCGGCCTGGCCGGCCACGTCCAGCAGGCGCATAAGCTGGGCTTTTTGCTCAAACAAATCGAACGCGCGGCGCAGGTGGCCCATGTCGCTGGAAAAGTCAGACACCGACAGCAGGTTGCGTTCGCCCGAAATCACCACCTCGTCCTGCGATTCGTTGATGGCCTCGGAGCTGGCGTGCACGGCGGCCTGCATCAGCGTGGCGATCTCTCCGCGCAGGCTGTCCACTTCGTTTTGCAGGCGCTTGCGCACTTCTTCAATCTCCAGCCCGGCGTAGTGGGTGTTCAAGAAGTTGGCGCCCTCCACCAGCTGGCTTTGGGCGTAGTCCACCTCGGTGTAGATGACGCGGTTTTGCACATCGCCATCGGGTGAGACGATGATGACCAGCAGGCGTTTTTCGGACAGGCGCAAAAACTCGATGTGGCGAAAGGCCGAGGTGCGGCGCGGCGAGATGACCACGCCGACAAACTGCGACAGGTTGGACAGCAGGTTGGCCGCATTGGACAGCACGCGCTGCGGCTGGTCGGGTGCCAGGCTGTGCGCCTGGAACTGGCCCGGCTGCACGGTGAGCATGGTGTCCACAAACAGGCGGTAGCCGCGCGCGGTGGGAATGCGCCCGGCGGAGGTATGGGGGCTGACGATGAGGCCCAGCTCTTCCAGGTCCGACATGACGTTGCGGATGGTGGCGGGCGAGAGTTCCAGGCCCGAGGCCTTGGACAAAGTGCGGCTGCCAACGGGCTGTCCGTCGGCGATGTAGCGCTCTACCAGCGCTTTCAGCAACAACTTGGAACGATCATCGAGCATCGGTCCATTCTAGTGATCTATTTAGTGTCTAATTTGCGGATGTTGTCCAAATTCCGACAGGTCGCGCTCATTGGCAAGTACCAATCCACGGGGGCCCGCGCCGTCGGTGCCTCCTCGCGCGAGTCGCTGGACGAGATAGCCCATTTCCTCATGGACCAGGGCTGCGAGATCGTCATTGAAGCCAACACCGCCACCAACACTGAGTTGACCGGCTACACCACCATGGACGTGGCCGGCATTGGCGCCAGCTGCGACCTGGCGCTGGTGGTGGGCGGAGACGGCACCATGCTGGGCATAGGCCGCCAGCTGGCCCAGTACAAAGTGCCGCTGATCGGCATCAACCAGGGGCGGCTGGGCTTCATCACCGACATCCGCTTCGAGCAGTACAAAACCACCCTCTTGCCCATGCTGGCCGGCCACTACGAGCTGGATGACCGCAGCCTGATGCATGCCCGCGTGATGCGTGATGGGCACTGCGTGTTCTCCGCCTTGGCGATGAACGATGTGGTGGTAAACCGCGGCGCCACCTCCGGCATGGTGGAGTTGCGCGTGGAGGTGGATGGCAACTTTGTGTCCAACCAGCGGGCGGACGGCCTGATCATCGCCACGCCCACGGGCTCCACGGCCTATTCCATGTCGGCCGGCGGGCCGCTGCTGCACCCCGCCATCCCTGGCTGGGTGATGGTGCCGATTGCCCCCCATACATTGTCAAACAGGCCGATAGTCCTTTCCAATACTGCGCGGATAGCTATCGAAATCGTAGCAGGACGCGATGCCAGCGCCAACTTTGACATGCAGAGTCTGGCCAGCCTGATGCACGGCGACCGCATCGAGGTGACGCTGTCGGAGCACCGGGTGCGCTTCTTGCACCCCAAGGGCTGGACCTACTTTGACACCCTGCGCCAGAAAATGCATTGGAATGAAGGAGTGGCCTGAACCATGGCCTTGAAGCGAATCGTCCTGCGTGACTTTGTGATCGTCAGCGAGCTGGAGCTGGACCTGGAGTCCGGCTTCTCCGTGCTGACCGGCGAGACTGGCGCGGGCAAGTCCATCCTGATCGACGCGCTGCAGTTGGTCACCGGCGCACGCGCTGACACCGGCGTGATCCGCGAGGGTGCGGCACGTACCGATGTGTCCGCCGAGTTTGACCCGGCCCCCGGCGTGCAGGCCATCCTGGATGACGCAGGTTTTGAAGCCGGCGACACCCTGCTGCTGCGCCGCACGGTGGACACGCAGGGCAAAAGCCGTGCCTGGGTGAATGGCAGCCCCGCCACCGCCCAACAATTGCGCGCCATTGGCGAACAGCTGCTGGACATCCACGGCCAGCACGCCTGGCAAAGCCTGACCCGCCCCGAGGCCGTGCGTGGCCTGCTGGACGCCTATGCCAAGGTGAACACCGCCACACTGACCCAACTGTGGACCACCTGGCGCCACACCCAAGCCGCGCTGGCCCAGGCCACCGAAGCGCAAGACTCTTTGCAGCGCGAACGCGAACGCCTGGCCTGGCAAATTGGCGAGGTGGACAAGCTGGCGCCCCAGCCCCACGAGTGGGACGAGCTCAACACCAGCCACAGCCGCCTGTCCAACGGCCAGGCTCTGCTGGACGCGGCCGAAGGCGCCGTCAACCTGCTGGAAGACGACGACAGCAGCGCCCTGCGCCCGCTGCACGCCGCGCTGCAGCTGCTACAGGCCCAGGCGCATCTGGAAGCCGAATTCAAAGACCCCGTGGAGGCGCTGACCTCCAGCCTGGCGCAGGTGGAAGACGCGGTGCACACCCTGCGCAGCTACGCCCGCCGCACCGAGCTGGACCCCGACCGCCTGGCCGAACTGGACCAGCGCATGGCGCTGTGGGTGAGCCTGGCGCGCCGCTACAAGCGCCCGCCCGAAGAGCTGGTGGACGTGCTGGCCGCGTGGAGAACCGAGCTGGCCGCGCTGGACGCTGCCGCTGATCTGGACGGCCTGCAAGCCGCCGAGCGCAGGGCCCAGGCCGCCTACCTGGCCGAGGCCAAGAGTATTTCCAAACAACGCGCCAAGGCCGCGCCGCTGCTGGCCCAAAGCATCACCCAGGCCATGCAAGGGCTGGGCATGCAGGGCGGGCAGTTTCAAGTGGCGCTGGAGCCGCTGGCCCAGCCGCAGCAGAGCGGGCTCGAAGACGTGCAGTTTCTGGCCGCGGGCCACGCCGGCAGCACGCCGCGCCCCGTGGGCAAGGTGGCATCCGGCGGCGAGCTGTCGCGCATGGCGCTGGCCATTGCGGTCACCACCAGCCAACTGGGCACGGCGCAAACGCTGATTTTTGACGAGGTGGATTCGGGTGTGGGCGGCGCCGTGGCCGAGACCGTGGGCCGCCTCATGCAACAACTGGGGAGCGACCGCCAGGTGTTGGCCGTGACCCACCTGCCCCAGGTGGCTGCCTGCGCGGACCACCATCTGGTGGTGTCCAAAACCCTGCAGGGCAAGGCCACACTCAGCACCGTGGCCGCCGTACACAGCGAACAGCGCGTGGGCGAGATTGCCCGCATGCTGGGCGGCGAAAAACTCTCCAGCACCACCCTGGCCCACGCCAAGGAAATGCTGCAGGCAGGCAGCTGAATGCCCACCGCCGCCAACGCCATGGAGATTGTGCTGATCACCGGCATGTCGGGCTCCGGCAAATCCGTCGCGCTCAACGCGCTGGAAGACGCGGGCTTTTACTGCGTGGACAACCTGCCGCCCGAGCTGCTGCTGCCCTTTGTAGAGCTGGAGCAGCAGCACAACGCGCCGCGCATCGCCATTGCCATGGATGTGCGCAGCGCCACCTCGCTCCCCCTGGTGCCCCAACAGCTGGCCGCCGTGCGTGCGCTGGGGGTGGTAGTCAAGTCCCTGTTTCTGGACGCCACCACCGACACGCTGGTGCGCCGCTACTCCGAGACGCGGCGCAAACACCCACTATCGCAAAACAGCTCGGACCACGGCGAGCGCGATGAGCGCCGCGCGCTGGTGGATGCGATTGAGCTGGAGCGCGAACTGCTGGCTGACCTGCGCGAGCAGGCGCATGTGATCGATTCCAGCATCATCCGCCCGTCGCAGTTGCAGGGTTACGTCAAGGAACTGATCGCTGCACCGGGCCGGCAACTCACACTGGTGTTTGAATCGTTTGCCTTCAAGCGCGGTGTGCCCACCGATGCGGACTACATGTTCGACGTGCGCATGCTGCCCAACCCGCACTACGACCCCGAACTCAAACACCTGACCGGGCGCGACCAGCCGGTGATTGACTTCCTGCAAGCGCAGGCCGATGTGGACCTGATGCTGAACCACATCAGCCAGTTTCTGGAGAGCTGGTTGGACGCCCTGGTGCGCGACCACCGCAGCTACGTGACGGTGGCCATTGGCTGCACCGGCGGGCAGCACCGTTCGGTCTATCTGGTGGAGCAACTGGCCCAGCGCTTTGGCAACAGCTGGAGCACGCTCAAGCGCCACCGCGAGATGGATGCCCTTCAGTCCGGTCTAGGCTGATTTTTCCAGCAGCTTGCGCACCGGCGCAGGCAGGCCCGCAGCGGCCCACTCGGCTGGCAAAAACCAGGCACCCGCTCCTAAATCAATAGCTTCTTGCGCAATATCCACGCGGGCTGCGTGCATAAAAAGGTCTTTGTGCGTGAGCACGTGGGTGAATACCGGCAACATCTCCAAGCGGTTGGCGGCCTGGGCTGGCAGCGCCGCACGCAAGGCGTTTTCGCTGTCAAACAGGGGGAAGCACTGCAACCCCGCCCACACGCCAGGCGTGGGCCGCTTGGCCAACCACACCGCGCCGTCGGCGCGCTGCACCCACAGCAGCCACAGGCCTTGGCTGCTGCGCTTGAGCTTGCGGGTGCGCACGGGGTAACGCTCAGGGTCGCCCGCCTTGGCGGCTTCGCAGTGGCGCAGCACGGGACACAGCAGGCAGCTAGGCTTCTTGGGGCTGCACACGGTGGCGCCCAAATCCATCATGCCCTGGGTGTAGCGCGGCATGTCCGTCGCTGCATGTTTGGCGATGGGTAGCAGGCCCGTGGCCACATCCCACAGCTTTTTCTCGTTGGCAGAAGACGCCAGGTCCGCGTCAAAACCCAGCACACGCGTCACCACGCGTTTCACGTTCGCATCCAGAATCGCCACGCGCTCACCAAAGCACAGCGAGGCAATGGCCGCGGCGGTAGAGCGGCCTATGCCGGGCAGCGTGGTCAGCGTGGCGGCGTCCCGCGGGAACTGGCCGCCGTGCAGCTCCACCACCAGCTGCGCGCAGCGGTGCAGATTGCGCGCACGGCTGTAATAGCCCAGGCCGCTCCACAGCCCCATGACCTCGTCGCTGCTGGCGGTGGCCAGGTCTGCCACCGTAGGGCAGCGCTCCAAAAATTTGGCGAAGTAGCCGATAACGGTGACCACCTGCGTCTGCTGCAGCATGATCTCGGACAGCCAGACCCGGTAGGGGTCTTGGGTGTTTTGCCAGGGCAGCGTGTTGCGGCCATGCTGTCGCTGCCAAGCCACCACTTGGGTGGCAAAGTTGCTACCCGCCACGCTCAGGCGATGACCACGTCCACCGAGGAGCTGGCGGCGGCCACAGCCAGCAGCTTGGCAGCGTCCTGGGCGGCAATCAGGTAGGCGGTCAGTTCGGAAAGCTTGGTATCCAGCTGGTCCAGCGCGGCTTCCTGCTGCCCGATCTCGCCAATGCGGTCGTCCAAACCCCCTGCGGCCTGCGAGATGCGGTCAATGGCTTCTATGCGGCGGGCAAAGTTGCGGCGGCGTTCGCGCAGCTGGGCGTCCAGTTGGGCAGCGGCCGACTTGCTCCACAGCTCCACCTCGCCCAGCGCGTTTTCGTGCACCGAGCGCAAGCGGGTGGACAGCGCGCGCACCAGCCGGTCGGAAAACTCGGGCTGGGCCAGCTTGAAGGCATTGCCCACGCCCAGGTATTGCAGGTGGTTGCGTTCGATGGTGTCGAGCTCAGCCATGAAGTGGACCATGGCCGGTTCAGCCGGCGCCTGCAGCGAGAAGCCGTACTCCCCGTTGAGCAGCTTGAAGCTGGCCACCAGCATGCTCTGAATTTCGGCGCACAGGGTCTGCACTTTTTGCAGATTGCCGCGCAGGCGATCAAAGGTCTCGCCGTAGGCACGCTTCACGCCCAGCTTTAGGCCTTTTTGCATCAGCGAGTCGTTGAGCTGCGCCATTTCTTTTTTGAGCGCGCTGGAGCCCAGAATGCCAAAGACCTCGCGCAAAAGTCTGAGGTGCACCGAGCGCACGGCATGGATCTTGGCACCGCCCTGGTCAAACTCCGCCTGCTCCTGCGAGATGCGGTTGCGCATGTGCTTGATGACGGTGGCGTTCTTGCCCTGCAAGCCCTTGAGCTCCATGGTCTGCTCTGTCAGGTCGCGCTTGCGGATGTTGATCACACGGCCAGTCTCGGTGCGCAGGCCAGTGATGCCATCGGCCATGGCCGCACCCAGAATCTTCTGGCGCTTGCCCATCATGCCGCGACCCAGCACGTCCTCCAACAGCGGCAGGCAGCTGCGCTTGAGCAGTTCGTCGTCCTCAGTGACCTTGGCCACCAGGCCCTTTTGGGCCGACACGGCAATCACCTTGTCTTTGGGCAGTCCTAAAATCTCGGCGGTGCTGGCCTTTTGGCGCTCAATCTGGGTCTGGATCTGGGCGGGTGTGCTCAGCGCGTCCCACAGCGTGTCAATCTTGTTGAGCACCACCAGACGCGCATCGGGGTCGGTGGACTCGGTGATCAGGTGTTCGCGCCAAATGGCCAGGTCGGACTTGGTGACACCGGTGTCGGCACCCAGCATAAAGACCACGGCATGCGCCTGTGGAATCAGGCTCACGGTCAGCTCGGGTTCGGCGCCGATGGCGTTGAGCCCGGGGGTGTCCAGAATCACCAGGCCCTGTTTGAGCAGGGGATGGGCAATGTTGATGAGGGCGTGGCGCCACTTGGGCACCTCCACCATGCCCTGGGCGTCTTGCAGGGGGTTGTCTTCGGGGGCCTGGCTGTGCCAGAAACCCAAAGCGCGGGCTTCGTCCTGCGTGACCTTGCGGGTCTCGGCCACTTTTTCCAGGGCCTTGGCCAGTTGCTGGGGGTTGTTCACATCCAGGTCGATGCGGGTCCACTTCTCGGGCGCCATGCGCCACTCCATCAGCGCTTGCGGCTGCAGGCGCGTCTCAATCGGTAACAGGCGCAGGCAGGGCGGCACATCGGCGTCGTAGCCCATTTCGGTAGGGCACATGGTGGTGCGGCCCGCGCTGGCTGGCATGATGCGCCGGCCATACCCTGCGAAGAACAGGGCGTTGATCATCTCGGATTTGCCGCGCGAAAACTCGGCCACAAAGGCGACCATGACCTTGTCGGACCGCACCTGGCCTTCAAGGCGGCGCAAGCGCTCTTCCACGCCAGCGTCCAGCAGGTCGTGGTCTTTCATCCACTCCCCCAGCAATTTCAGGCGCAAAGCAAATTCACGGCGCCATGTGCCATGCTGGTCAAACTGATCGTTAAATGAAGTAGCCAAGAATCCCCCGTGGAATCATTCAATATAGCACTGACGCCCCCAAGCGGCGCTCAGGGTTTTTGACAAGTGGGGCAGAAGAACGTGGAGCGCTGCCCCTGCCGAATACTCCGAATCGCCCCGCCACAGACCCTGCAGGGCTCGCCTTCACGACCATACACCATCGCCTCCAGCTGAAAGTAACCGCTTTCCCCCTTGGCGTTGGAGAAATCCCGCAGGGTGCTGCCCCCTTTCTGCACCGCACGGGCCAGCACATCGCAGATGGCGGTGTGCAACTTGGCCAGGCGCGGCTTGCTGACCTTGTTGGACGCCGTAGTGGGGCGGATGCCCGCGAGAAACAGGGCCTCGGACGCATAAATATTGCCGACACCCACCACCACCTCACCAGCCAGCAGCACCTGCTTGATGGGCGCCTTGCGCTGTGACATGGCCCATTGAAAATCGGCCAGCACAAAGTCCTCGCCCAGCGGCTCCACGCCCAGGTGGCCCAGCAGCTTCTGCGCAGCCGGGTCGGCTTCGCCAGCCGCAAACACCACCGCGCCAAAGCGGCGCGGGTCGTTCAGGCGCAGAGTCCCGCGGGTGGTGACGAGGTCAAAGTGGTCGTGTGTGCCGGGCGGCGGCATGCGCCCGCCAAAGGCCACGCTGCCCGACATGCCCAGGTGCACCAGCAGCAGGCCCGCATCCAGGTCCAGCAGCAGGTATTTTCCGCGCCGGCGCACCTGCAGCACGCGTTGCCCCACCAGGTGGTCCGGGTCGCAGCCCAGCGGCCAGCGCAGGGGCTTGCCCAGGTGCACGGCCTGCACCTCACCACCGGCGATGCGGTCGGCAAAACTCAGGCGGGTAACTTCAACTTCGGGTAATTCAGGCATGGGGCCTTCTGGCTATTCGGGTTGGATTATTATGGTCCGATGAACCCATCCAAACGCCTTGTTTCCCTGAGCATTCTGGTGGCCTGTTTGGGTCTGGGACCCTTGACGTGGGCTGCGGAAGCAGAGCCGGTACAAAACTCTGAACTCAACCGCGAACTTTTTTACCAATTGTTACTTGGCGAGTTGAGCGCCAACAACGGTGACGCCGGCAATGCCTACGCCCTGATGTTGGACGCGGCACGCAAAACCAACTCTGAAAAGCTGTTTGAGCGCGCCGTGGAACTGGCCTTGCGCGCCCGCAGCGCCGACGCTGCACTGGACGCCGCCCGTGCCTGGCAGCGCGCCCTGCCCGCCTCCAAAGAAGCCAACCGTTATGTGTTGCAAATCCTCATTGGGATGAACCGGGTCAGTGACACGCTGGAGCCGCTCAAGCGCGAACTGGCCGGCAGCGCCGGCAAAGAGCGCATTGCCGCCATCAGCCTGCTGCCACGTTACTTTGCGCGGGTCACCGACAAGGCCCTGGCTGCACAGCAGGTAGAACAGGCGCTGGCACCCGACTTGGGCACCAAGGCCACAGGCCCCGCGGCCTGGGCCGCTGTAGGCATGCTGCGCCTGGGTGCAACCCATACCGAAACCGCGCTGGAGGCAGCCCAGCGCGGTGCGGCGCTGGACAACCAGTCTGACGAAGTGGCCATCTTGGCGCTGAACCTGATGGAAGCCAGGGTGGCACAAGCAGAGCCCTTGCTGCGCAAATACCTGGACGGCAAGCCCATGCCCGAGCTGCGTATGGCCTATGGCCGCAAGCTGATTGACAACGCACGTTACGCCGAAGCCCTGATGCAGATGCAAACGCTGACCCAGCAGGCGCCGGCATTTGCCGATGGCTGGCTGGTGAAGGGCTCGCTGGAGCTGCAAGACAAAAAACTGGGGGATGCCGAGGCATCGCTCAAGCAATACCTGCAGCTTAGCGCCCCCCAGGAAGCCGCGTCGGACGACACCGAAACCGGGCGTGGCATGGTGCAAGCATTGTTGTTGCTGGCCCAGGTTGCCGAGCAAACCCAGCGCCCCGAGGAAGCCAGCGCCTACCTGGCCCGCATCAACAGCCCGCAAGACGCCCTGCGTGTGCAAACCCGGCGCGCCACACTGCTAGCCCGCCAGGGCAAGCTGGACGAAGCCCGTGCCCTGATCCGTGCCACCCCCGAAACCCAGGCCGATGATGCCCGCGCCAAACTCAGCACCGAGGTGCAACTGCTGCGCGACTTCAAACAATTCAGCGCCGCCTACCAATTGCTGCAGGAAGGTGTGCAGCGCTTCCCCAAAGACGTGGGCATGGCCTATGACCTGGCCATGCTGGCCGAGAAGCTGAACAAACTGCCCGAGATGGAACAGCTGCTGCGCCGAGTGATTGCCGAGCAGCCCGACTACCACCACGCCTACAACGCGCTGGGGTATTCGCTGGCGGATCGCAACCTGCGCCTGCCCGAGGCACGCCAGCTCATCACCAAGGCGCTGGAGTTTGCGCCCAACGACCCTTTCATTGTGGACAGCCTGGCCTGGGTGGAGTTTCGCAGCGGCAACCTCGGCGAGGCCAAACGCCTACTGGAACAGGCCTACGCCAACCGCCAGGACGCCGAGATTGCGGCGCACCTGGGTGAGGTCCTGTGGGCCATGGGGCTGCGCGATCAGGCCAACGCCCTGTGGCGCAAGGCCCTGGACGAAAACAAGGACAACGACACCCTGCAGGAAACCGTGCGCCGCCTGCGTGGCGCGCTGTGATGCAGCGCTGGGGCTGGGCGGGCCTGCGCCTGTGGTTTTTTTTTGCTATATTTTTGATAGCTGGTTGCGCAACATCCACAAAAGATTCAGGCACATTTGATGCCAAAAACCATTGGCAGGGGCGTATTGCCATCAAGGTCTTAAGTACGCCACCCCAGGCCTTTTCTGCGGACTTTGAACTCGACGGCCAGGGCGAAGCCGGCACCCTGGCTCTGTTCTCGCCACTGGGAACCACGGTGGCGCAGATGCAATGGGCACCCGGTTTGGCGCAGCTGCGCAATGGCGGTGAGGTGCGCAAGTTTGAGTCACTCTCGGCCCTGGCCCAGCAGGCCACCGGCACCGAATTGCCGGTGACTGCGCTGTTTGACTGGTTGCGTGGCACCGCCACCCCGGCACCCGGCTGGGACGCCGACCTGAGCCAATTGCCCGAAGGGCGCCTGCAAGCACGCCGCAGCGCAGACAGCGCTCCCGCGGTGGAACTCAAAATCCTTCTGGAGCGCTGAACGCACCCAGTGCTGCACCGATAATTCGGGCATGCAGTCGCTCTACGACATTCCCGCCCCGGCCAAACTCAACCTGTTTTTGCACATCATCGGGCGGCGTACCGATGGTTACCACCTGCTGCAATCGGCCTTCATGCTGATTGACTGGTGTGACACCCTGCACTTTGCACGGCGCAGCGATGGTCAGATCAGCCGCGAAGACCTGAACGTGCCCCTGCCCGCCGATGACCTGAATGTGCGCGCTGCCCGCGCGCTACAGCAGGCCACGGGCTGCACACAGGGCGCACACATTGGCGTTTTGAAATCCATACCGGCCCAAGCAGGCATGGGCGGCGGCTCTTCGGATGCGGCATCCACGCTGCTGGCGCTGAATCGTTTGTGGAACCTCAAACTCTCGGTGCAGCAACTCTCGGTGATTGGTTTAGCGCTGGGTGCCGACGTGCCTTTTTTCCTGAGTGGTGGCCATGGCTGGGTCGAAGGCATTGGTGAGAAAATCACACCGCTGTCCCTGCCCGCTGGACGATGGGCGGTGGTCAAACCCGATGCGGGTTTGGACACAAAGTTGATTTTTTCTGATCCGGAGTTGAAACGCGACTCAGAGCCTGCTACAATCACAGGCTTCGCTGCAGACGCCGCCGGAAAAACACAAATACCATTTGGGTTTGGCCGAAATGACTTGCAAGCCGTTGCCCAAAAGCTGTGCCCCGGTGTGAATCAAGCCCTTCAGTGGCTCGATGACAAGGGTTTAAGCGGCAGGATGACAGGCTCTGGAAGTGCGGTGTTTGCGCACTTGCAGCACGACATCGATGTGGGAAATATGTTGATGGATGCGCCTGGTGAGCTTCAAGTCAGGTTGTGCAGCAGTTTGGATGTTCATCCTTTGTTGGGGTGGGCAAACAGCGACGGCAAAATTAAGGTTTAGCGGTGGGCAGCATTGCGCTGTTAACCTGTGTAGGGGAGTCGCCAAGTTGGTTAAGGCACTGGATTTTGATTCCAGCATGCGAAGGTTCGAATCCTTCTTCCCCTGCCAAATTGCTGTTCGGGACACATCCCGCTTCAGCATGCGCATAGTGACGACATAAACCCAATCTCTTCGCTGGATCCCACATGCAGGCATTCACTCCCCCTGATTTCATGGTTTTCACTGGCAATGCCAATCCTGGTATGGCCGCTGACATTGCAAAACACCTGGGCATTTCCCTGGGTGCCGCCACTGTCGGTCGTTTCTCGGATGGTGAAGTCACCGTCGAGATCAACCAGAACGTGCGGGCACGTGATGTGTTTGTGGTGCAAAGCACTTGCGCGCCCACCAACGAAAACCTGATGGAACTGCTGATCATGGTGGATGCGCTCAAACGTGCATCGGCCGAACGTATCAGCGCCGTGATCCCCTACTTTGGTTATGCGCGCCAAGACCGCCGCCCCCGCTCCAGCCGTGTGCCCATCACCGCCAAGGTGGTGGCCAACATGCTGCAGACCGTGGGCGTGGCCCGCGTGTTGACCATGGACTTGCACGCCGACCAGATCCAGGGCTTTTTTGACATCCCGGTGGACAACATTTATGCGTCGCCCGTACTGCTGGGCGATCTGCGCCAAAAAAATTACGAAGACCTGATCGTGGTTTCCCCCGACGTGGGCGGTGTGGTACGTGCCCGTGCGCTGGCCAAGCAGCTCAACTGCGATTTGGCCATCATCGACAAGCGCCGCCCCAAGGCCAACGTGTCCGAAGTGATGCACGTGATCGGTGAGATCGAAGGCCGCAACTGCGTGATCATGGACGACATGATTGACACCGCCGGCACGCTGGTGAAAGCCGCTGAAGTGCTGAAAGCGCGGGGTGCCAAGAAGGTGTACGCGTACTGCACACACCCCATCTTCTCCGGCCCGGCCATTGAACGTATTTCCAGCGGCGACGCGCTGGACGAGGTGGTGGTGACCAACACCATTCCTTTGAGCGCTGCCGCCGCGCAGTGCACCAAGATTCGCCAACTGTCCGTGGCACCGCTGATTGGAGACACCATCCAGCGCATCGCCCGCGGAGAGTCGGTCATGAGTTTGTTCTCGGATCAAGACGCTTAAGTCGGATCGGGGCAAAAAGCCGACGCCGCTGACCCACCGGGTTGGCAGGCGTCTTTTTAAATCGGAGTCACACTGGTCGCGGTGGACTCTCACTGGAGTTAGATATGAAATTTGTCGCTTTTGAGCGCGCTAAGCAGGGCACGGGTGCGAGCCGCCGTCTCCGCATTACTGGCCGTACCCCCGGCATCGTTTACGGCGGTTCCGCCGAGCCTTTGTTGGTCGAACTGGACCACAACGCTCTGTGGCACGCCCTGAAGAAGGAAGCCTTCCACGCCTCCATCCTGGACATGGAACTGGCTGGCAAGGAAAGCAAGGTTCTGCTGCGCAACGTGCAGATGCACCCCTTCAAGCAATTGATCCTGCACATCGACTTCCAACGCGTGGAAGCCAACACCAAGCTGAGCATGAAGGTGCCTTTGCACTTCAACGGCGAAGAAAACTCGCCTGCCGTGAAGGTAGACGCTTGTTTGGTCAACCACGTCGTGACCGACCTGGAAGTGGCTTGCCTGCCTGCCGACCTGCCCGAATTCATCGCGGTGGACCTGTCCGGTCTGGTGAAGGGCAAGTCCCTGCACGCTGCTGACCTGACCATGCCCAAGGGCGTGACCGTAGTCACCCACGGCAAGGCCAACCCCGTGATCGTGGCCGTGGTGGCTCCGGTGGAAGAAGTGGTGGCACCTGTCGCCGCTCCTGTTGCTGACGCCAAGGGCAAGGGCAAAGGCAAGAAGTAATTCTGCCTTGCGCTAGTTCGCTGCAAACGGCCCACCTCGGTGGGCCGTTTGCTTTTGTGTTGCACGCTTTTTGTAAGCCATAATTTTCCCGATGATCAAACTGTTTGTTGGCCTGGGCAACCCCGGCCCCGAATACGACGCCACCCGCCACAACGCAGGCTTTTGGTGGGTGGATGCGCTGGCGCGCGAGCTCAAGGTCAACCTGTCCATGGACCGGGGTTACCACGGCCTGATGGCCCGCACCACGGTGCAGGGCCACACGGTGTGGCTGCTGGAACCGCAGACTTTCATGAACCTCTCGGGCAAGTCGGTCGGGGCGCTGGCACGTTTCTTCAAAATCCTGCCCAATGAAATTTTGGTGGCGCACGACGAGCTGGACATAGTTCCCGGCGAAGTGAAACTCAAGTTTGGCGGCAGCCACGCAGGCCACAACGGCCTGCGTGACATCCATGCCCAGCTCGGCACCGGGGACTACTGGCGCCTGCGTCTGGGTGTGGGCCACCCCGGTGTGAAGTCGGAGGTGGTGCACTGGGTGCTGAAGAAACCGTCGCTGGACCACCGGATTGCGATTGACCAGTGCATCGACCGCTCCATGAAGGCCCTGCCCCATTTGCTGGCCGGCGAGATGGACAAGGCCACCATGCTGATCCACACCAGCAAACCACCACGGCCCAAGCCTCCCCGGCCACCCGCCGATGCCCCGGCAACCGTGCCGACCATACCCTCTGTGGAGTAAACCTATGACCGTTTCGCTCAAGTTCGCTCTTATTTTGATAGCTGCTTGCGCAGTACCTACGGGGGCTATGGCCCAAAAAGTCTATAAATGTGGCAGCAGCTACAGCCAGATTCCGTGCCCGGATGGTGTGGCGGTAGAAGCGAGCGACGCCCGCACCAGTGCACAAAAAACCGCGGCCAACCAAACCAGCAAGAGCCAGGCGAAACAGGCCCAGGTGCTGGAAAAGGAACGGCTAAAAGACGAAGCCCAAGCCCGGGCCGCCGACCAGGCGATGGCCAAAGCCCACAGCAAAAAAGACCCCAGCGACAGCAAACCCGCCGCCAAGAAGAAAAGTAAAGAGCCCGAGTACTTCACCGCCAAACCGGTGCCAGCGCCCAAAAACTAAGGCCGCAACAGCGGCCTTGGGTTGGGGAAACATCGCCTCGCAGTGTCAGGTAGACGGTGTTGGCGCCACGGCTGCACTGCCCTGGGTTTGCAGGCGGCGGTACTTCTGCCACAGCGTTTCCTTGTCTTCCACAAACGCCGGGTTCACAGGAATACACGACACAGGGCAGACCTGCACACACTGCGGCTCGTCAAAATGCCCCACACACTCGGTGCACTTGTGCGGGTCGATTTCATAGATCTGCTCGCCCAGGTAAATCGCCTCGTTCGGGCACTCGGGCTCACACACATCGCAGTTGATGCATTCGTCGGTAATTAACAGTGCCACGGCAGTTCACGCTCCATGGCCCGATTATCGCCGCAGGCCCTTCAAAGCCCTTCTTGGTCCGCGGGTTTGACGATCACCACCGGTACCAAACTGGCGTGCAGCACCTCGTTGGAGACCGAGCCCAGCATGGCACTGCGCAGGGCACTGGCACCCCGCGCGCCCATGACCACCATGTCGCAGCCAAAACGCTCCGAAATATCGATCAGCGTGTGTGCCGGGTCGCCCTTGGCCACCTCGCACTCGTAGTCCACCCCGGCCGCATCCAGCAAGGCTTGGGCAGGCTGCAGCGCATGCAGGCCAGCCTCGGCACTCACTTGGTCAATCACATCCGGGTCGTGGGCCACCAGCATCTCGTACAGGCTGGCCGGCTCCTGCACATTGGCCAGCACGGCGGTCAGGGCCAGCCCGTCTTGCCGCATACGCAGCGCCAGGCGCACGGCTTCCATGGACAACTCCGAACCATCTACCGGTAACAGAACTTTCATGGCGACCTCCTTGCGGTGTCAGGTGGGCAATTTGTCCATCAGGCGGGCATGGACCACGGGGGCCACAAAGGCGGTGACATCTCCCTTCAATGTGGCGATCTCGCGCACCAGCGTACTCGAGATGAACTGATAACGCGAGTCCGGCGTGAGAAAGACGGTTTCCACCTCGGGGGCCAGCGCCTTGTTCATGCCCGCGAGCTGGGCTTCGTAGTCAAAATCGGTTACCGAACGCACACCGCGCACCATGGCCTTGGCACCGTGGGCCACCGCAAAGTCACGCACCAGGCCGTTAAAACTTTCGACCTGCACGTTGTCCAGCGGTGCAAACACATCGCGCACCATCTCCAGCCGCTCGTCCAGCGTGAACAGGGTCTTCTTGTGGTGGGCTGCCGCCACCGCCACGATGACCGTGCCAAACAAGCGGGCCGAGCGGCGGATCAGGTCTTGGTGGCCCAGGGTGATGGGGTCGAAGGTGCCGGGGAACACAGCGATCACGGAATTGGGCATGGGCGCTCCAGACAGGTAAGCAGAAATTATGCGGCGCTGCGCTTGAGCAGGTGGGCGTGCACCGCCCCCGCCTTGAGGTGCCGGTGCACGCTCAGCCCCACCGCGGTCAGCAGCTCGTCGGTGTAGGCAGTGGGCGCCTCCAGGTAGACCCAGCCCTCGGGTGCCAGCGCGCGGGCGCAGGCGCCCAGCGCGGGTTCAAACAGCGGCGCTTCAAACGGTGGGTCGATAAAAATCACATCCAGGCTGCCGGGGGCGGCCTGGCGAATGGCAGACACGCCGTCGCCGCGCACCACGTGCACCGCGCTGGCCTGCAGCTGCGTCTGGGTCTTCTTGAGCTGGTCCGCCAACGCGCTGTCGTACTCCACCAGTTGCACCTCTTGGGCACCGCGGGAGGCGGCTTCAAAACCCAGCGCGCCGGTGCCGGCAAAAGCATCCAGGCAGCGCAGGCCGCTCAGGTCTTGGCCCAGCCAGTTGAAGACGGTTTCGCGCACCCGGTCGGGCGTGGGGCGCAGGCCGGGTTTGTCGGCCACTTTGAGTTTGGTGCGCTTCCACAGCCCGCCAATGATGCGGATCTCGTGGGTCTGGACGGCGCGGGGCCGGGGGGGGCGCTTGGCAGCGTTCGGTTTCGGGGCTTTGGCTTTCATACAAGCAGCTTACCGCATGGGCCTGCGACGGGCCGCCCGACATGTTTGGTAACAAATTACCTAGTACAAACCCTAGGTCACCCCCGCAAAATGGACGGCCGATGAAGTCTCTGCTCACCCATTTCCGCTTCGAAGCCCTGGCCCTGCTGATTGCCGCCCTGTGTCTGGTGGTTTCGCCGTATGCGGCGCTGCCGCCGCTGGCCGCGGTAGTGCTGCGTTTGGGCTTGCGGCTGCGCAAGGCGCTGGGCCAGCAGGCCGTGCTGCAGCGCGAAATGGCCACCCTGGAGCGCAGTACCCAGCACCTCAAAGCCCAGGCTTTCACCGACAACCTCACCGGCCTGGCCAACCGCCTGCTGCTGGCAGACCGGTTTCAGCTCACGCTGGAGCGCTCCAAACGCAACCGGGTGGAATTTGCGCTGCTGATGGTGGACCTCAATGGCTTCAAGATCATCAACGACCACTATGGCCATGCCGCAGGCGACATCGTGCTGCGCACCGTGGCCCGGCGGCTGTTGGCAGCGGTACGCGCCTCCGACACGGTGGCACGCATAGGCGGTGACGAATTTGTGCTGTTGATCGAGTCGTTTGAAGACCCCGATGAGCTGGTGCACATCGGCCGCAAGCTGATTGCCACCATCTCCGAGGACATCACCCTACCCAATGGCAGCACCGTGAATGTGGGCGCCAGCGTGGGTTTTGGCCTGTTCCCGCGCCATGGCGCAGGGCTGGACGACCTGCTGCAAACCGCCGACCAGGGCATGTACGACTGCAAGGCCTCCGGGTTGATGGAGCTGCGCTAAGCGCCGGCCTGCCCTTTACACACTCAGGGCGCGCCCAGCACCACCGTGGCCAAGGTGTTAGGTTGCACTTTGCGCGCAAACGCCGCGCGCACGTCGGCCACCGAAAGCGCCTGCACGCGCTGCGTCCAAGTGTCCAGGTAGTCCAGTGGCAGGCCGTTCCAGGCGATGTTGGCCACGTTGTCCAGCAGCTTTTTGTTGCTGTCCAAGCGCAGGGCAAAACCGCCGATGAGGTTGTCCTTGGCGGCCTGCAGTTCCTTCTCGGTCGGGCCCTGCTCCACAAACTTGGCCAGTACCTCGCGTACCAGGCCCAGGGCCTGGTCGGCCTGGTCGGGCCGCGTCTGTAGGCCAATGGTGAAGGCACCCGCATGCAGGCCGGGTGCAAAGTAGCTGTACACGCTGTAGGTCAGGCCGCGCTTCTCGCGCACCTCTTCGGTCAGGCGCGCGGTAAACCCACCACCTCCCAGGATGTGGTTGCCCACGGTGAGTGCAAAGAAGTCGGGGTCGTTACGCTTGTAGCCAGGCTGGCCCAGCAGCACCTGGGCCTGGGCCGAGGCAAAGGCAATGCGCTGCTCCGACGCGGCAGTGAGCGCCTGCACCTCGGGCACCACAAGCTGTGGTGTGCATGCGGTCTGGGGCAGGCGTGCCAACAGGCGCGTAACCAGCACATCGGCCTGCGCGCGGGTCAACGCCCCCACGATGCTCACCTTCGCATCACAGGCCCGCACCGCGCTGGCGTGCAGGGTGCGCAGGTCTTGCACGCTGGTGCGCAGCAGGCTCTCTTCGGTCATCTCCCTGCCGTAGGGGTGGCTGCCATACACCGCACGGCTGAAGGCGCGTGCCGCCAGCGTGGCGGGGCGGGTGTTGGCCTCCTTGAGGCTGGCAATCAGCTTGGGCCGGTCGCGCAGCCAGGGCGCTTCGGGGAAAGACGGCTCGCCCAACTGGCGCGCAGCCAGCACTACGGCCTTGTCCAGCAGGTCGGGGTAAGTCAGGCTGCGCAGGCCAAAACTCATGCGGTCGCTGCCCGCGCTGCCGCCAAAGGCCGCGCCCAGGTCGGCCCAGGCCTCGCTGAGCTGGTGCTCGTCCAGTGCGGACTCGGTGGCCGTGGCGCGCACGCCGTTGGACGTGCTGGAGGCCATCAGGCTGGCCAGCCCCGGCTTGTCGGCCGGATCACGGCGGCCACCCGCGTCCAGGTCGATCTGCACGTCCACCATGGGGATGGCCGGGCTCTCCACCAGGTAGACACGCACGCCGCTGGGCTGCGTCCACTGCTGGATAGGAATGCCCGCCCAGGCAAAATTTATACAAAATAGGGCTATAGCCCCCGTAAATACTGCGCGAGCAGCTACTGATTTGATAGTGATCATGGCGTGAATCTGGTGCTTAGTGGCGCGAACCGGCCGTGGGCTGGCGGGGTTTGCGGGTCTTGTCCACGGGCTGGGGCAAGAGTGTGGCCACGGTCAGGGCGTCGTCGCCAAAGTACCTGGCCGCCACCGCTTGCACCTGGGCGGCGGTGACGGTGCGCAGGCGCTCCAGCAGGCGCTGGTCGCTGCCCAGCGGGTAACCGTTGATCCAACCCACCCCCAGCGCGCGGGCCTGGTTAAACACGCTGTCCTGCTTGTACACCTCGCCTGCCACCCAGCGGTTCTTTACCCGGGTCAATTCGGCCTCGGTCACACCGTCTTGGGCCACCCGCGCCACCTGGGCACGCAGGGCTTGTTCCACCTCGGCCGCGATCTTGCCAGCGGCGGGCACACCGTACAGCGTGAAGAGCTGCGGGCCACGGGCGGTGAGGCCGTAGTAGGCGCCCGCACTGTCGGCCACGGGGTTAGCGTCCAACGTCAGCGCGCGGGGCAAGCGGGCACCGTCAAACCCGCTCAGCACCGCCGACAGCACCGTCAGGGCCAAGCTGTCATCGATGGCAGGCCCCGCGTCGGCCAGGGCCGCGGGCGTAAGGCCCGGCACCTTGAAAGCCAGCGCCACATAGGCCTGCTCTGCCGGGGCCTTGAAGTCCATGCGGCGCAGGCCCCCTTGCTCGGGCTCCTCCCGCGGCTTGCGGGGCGGCACGGCGCGGGTGGGCAGGCTGCCGTAGTACTTGTCGGCCAGGGCACGCACCTGGGCCACGTCCACATCCCCGGCCACCACCACGGCCGCATTGGCGGGCGTGTACCAGCGCTGGTAGAAGTCGCGCGCGTCTTGCGCAGTCAGCGCGTCCAAGTCACTCATCCAACCCACTATGGGGCGGCGGTAGGGGTGTGCCAGGTAGACCTGGGCGGTCATGGCCTCGTGCAAGCGGGCATGGGGGTTGTCGTCGGTGCGCAGGCGGCGTTCTTCCTTCACCACCTCCAGCTCTTTGGCAAACACCGCGTCGCTCCACTGGTTGTGGGCAAAGCGGTCGGCCTCCAGGCGCATCACGTCTTCGAGCTTGCCCGACGGAATCTGCTGGTAGTAGCCCGTGTAGTCCTTGCTGGTGAAGGCGTTCTCACGCCCGCCCAGGGCGGCCACCTGGCGCGAGAAGTCGCCCGCTTTCACCGTGGGCGTGCCCTTGAACATCATGTGCTCCAGCACATGGGCCACGCCGCTGGTGCCGTCCACCTCGTCCATGGAGCCCACGCGCACCCACAGCATGTGCACGGCGGTGGGCGCGCGCTGGTCGGGTTTCACGATCAGCACCATGCCGTTTTTCAGCGTGAACTGCTGGGCCTCGGCAGGCGGCGCGGCCTGGGTGTGGAGGGGGAGCGTGAGGGTGAGAAGCGCGAGCGCAAGGGGCAGACTGCAGGCAGCCACGCGCCGCCCCAGCCTGTGGAATGGGTGTTTCATAGAATGCTGTGATTCTAAGAACGCCCCACATGTTCAGTTTTTTCAAGAAAAAATTCTCTTCCTCCCCTGCCCCCACCCCAACCGAGGTGCCCAGTGCGCCCGTGGCCGAGGTGCCGCCAGCGGCCCCCACCGCAGCGCCCGCCCCCGTTTCTACCCCCAGCAGCCCCTTGCCCGCAGGCTCGCTGATTGGCAGCGCGCTGGTCGCGCCCATCGAGATTCCCCTGCCCAGTGCCACCCCACCCGAGCGGCAAAAGTGGCTGGACAAACTCAAGGCGGGCTTGGGCAAAACCGCTAGCAGCATCTCGGGCGTGTTTGGCGGCAGCCAGATCGACGAGGCGCTGTACGAAGACCTGGAAGGCGCGCTGCTGATGGCGGACGCCGGTGTGGCCGCCACCGAACACCTGACCAGCGCGCTGCGCAAAAAGGTCAAGGCCAGTGGCGTGACACACCCCATTGCGCTCAAGAACATCCTGATCGCCGAGCTGACCGAGCTGCTGCAACCGCTGCAAAAGCCGCTGGTGATTGGCCAACACACACCCACCGTCATCATGGTGGCGGGCGTCAACGGTGCGGGCAAAACCACCAGCATTGGCAAACTCACCAAACACCTGGCCGACAGCCAGGCCAGCGTGCTGCTGGCCGCGGCCGACACCTTCCGCGCCGCGGCGCGCGAGCAGCTCACCGTCTGGGCCGACCGCAACACGGTAGAAATCGTGAGCCAGGAGGGCGGCGACCCCGCCGCCGTGAGTTTTGACGCCGTGACCGCCGGCAAGGCGCGCAAGAAAGATGTGGTGCTCATCGACACCGCAGGCCGCCTGCCCACGCAGCTGCACCTGATGGAAGAGCTAAAAAAAATCAAACGCGTGATCGCCAAGGCCGACGCCACCGCTCCGCACGAAGTGCTGCTGGTGATTGACGGCAACACGGGCCAAAACGCCGTGGCGCAGGTCAAAGCCTTTGACGACGCACTGGGCCTGACCGGCCTCATCGTCACCAAACTGGACGGCACTGCTAAGGGCGGCGTGCTGGCGGCCATTGCGCGCGAGCGGCCGATTCCGGTGTACTTTATTGGTGTGGGCGAAAAACTCGACGAGCTGGAAACCTTCAACGCGCGCGAGTTTGCGCAAGCCCTGCTGGCCTGAGCCTGTCAGTAAGAAACGCACCACCACGCCCGACCAACCGTTTTCACTCACGCACGCACCATGACACACGCCCTTTCCCGCCGCAATGTCCTGGCACTGTCAGGTGCCGCACTGGCCACCCCTGCCTTTGCCCAAACCACACCGGCCTGGAGCGCCATCGAGGCCAAGGCTAAAGGCCAGACGGTGTACTTCAACGCCTGGGGCGGCGCAGAGAACATCAACGCCTACATCCGGTGGGCGGCGACCGAGGTGGAGAAGCGTTTTGGCGTGAAGGTGGAACACGTCAAGGTGACAGACACCGCCGACGTGGTGAAACGGGTGCGCAACGAAAAAGCCGCCGGCAAACTGGCCGGCACGGTGGACCTGGTGTGGATCAACGGCGAGAACTTTCTGGCCATGAAACGCGAAGGCCTGCTGTTCGGCCCCTTTGCCGAGCGCCTGCCCGCGTATGCCAAGGTGGACGTGCAGGGCAAACCCACCACACGCATCGATTTTTCCGAACCCGTGGACGGCATGGAAGCGCCCTGGGGCATGGCCCAGCTCACTTTCATGGCGGACCGCAAACGCACGCCCCTGCCCCCCCAGAACCTGGCCGAGCTGCAAACCTTTGCCAAGGCCCACCCTGGCCGCGTGACCTACCCGCGCCCGCCCAATTTCCATGGCACCACCTTCGTCAAACAGTTGCTGGTGGACGTGAATGCCAACCGGGACGCCCTCTACAAACCGGTCACCCCCGAGGCCTTTGCCAAAGCCACCGCGCCGCTGTGGGCCGCGCTGGACCAACTGCACCCCCACCTGTGGCGTGCGGGCAAGCAGTTTCCGCAGAACGCCGAGGCCATGCGCCAGATGTTGGCCGATGGTGAGTTGCACTTGGCACTGACCTTCAACCCCAACGACGCTGCCAACGAAATCGCCGCCAAGCGTCTTAGTGACAGCGTGACAAGCTATCAATTCAGTAGCGGAACGATTGGCAACACCCACTTTGTGGCCATCCCCGTCAACGCGTCTGCACCCGAAGGTGCGCAGGTGTTTGCCAACTTCCTGCTGGGCGCCGAGGCCCAGGCCCGCAAGGCCGACATCGCCCTCTGGGGCGACCCCACCGTGCTGGCGCTGGACAAACTCAGCCCCACCGAGCGCGCCCGATTCGCGGCCAAACCCTTGCCCGGCCAGGTGGAGAAAAGCGCACCGGCCATTCCCGAACCGCACGGCAGCTGGGTCGATACGTTGGAGAAGGAATGGACCCGGCGCTACGGCGCTTAGTCCACAATGGCGGGCATGTCTGACACTGTTCCGCACACCGAGGCGCCGGCTCCGTCGGCACGGCATATCCATCGCCAACACGCGACCGCACTGGCGATCGTGATGGCCGTTTTCACTGTGGCCCTGCTGGCTTACGGCTGGAGCGTGTATGCACGCCAGCGCGCCGCCCTGTGGTGGGGCCTCAGCAGCCAGGGCGAACAAATCCAGCTGGCCCTGAACGACACCCTGGACGTGGCACGCAGCCATGTAAGTGGCATGCGCCAGTCCACCGAGCGCAACCTGCGCCAGCCCCTGTTGGCCGACACCAGCCTGGTGGACCGCCTGGAGCGGCGCAACCTGGCCCCGCTGCGCGACGCCCCCTGGGACCGCCTGCCGCAAGACTTGGTGAAAGAAGTGGGTGCCGTACACGTAGACCCCGGCGTCGACGCCACCGCCTACCGCCGTGGTGTGGAGGCCCCGCTGGGCGCACTGGCCCAGGTGGCGGCATCCCACAGTCAGCACCAGCGCCTGCAATGGAGCTATTTTTACGACGCGCAAAAGCAGTGGCGCTGGGTCTACCCCGCCCAATCGCGCGAAGACCTGATCACCGCCACCGGCCAGGCCGACATGGCAGGCGCATTGGCCACGCTGTGGGACGCCGGTGGCACCACACCGCTGGACGCAGCCGGCCCCACCCGCAACCCGCAAAAAGAACTGGTGTGGACCGCCGCCCACACCGACCCGCTGAAGAAAACCGCCGTGGTGTCGGTGCTGGCCCCGGTGTACAGCGCAGAACGTTATGCAGGCGTAGTGGGGGCTGACCTGACGCTGGACGCACTAAGCGCCGTGTTGCTGCAACGCGCCCTGCCCATGGGCCAGGCCTGGGTGGTCAACAGCCAGGGCCAGGTGCTGGCCAGCAGCGAAGCCAAGCCCAGCGCCCTGCCCGCAGGCCCCTATGTGCCGGACGCGGGCTGGCTGCGTTTTGCCCTGCGCGGCACCGACTGGAGCCTGCTGGTGCACGCGCCAGCTAGCGTGGTCGCCCGCAAAACACTGGCCCAGATGGTGCCTATGCTGGCCACAGGCGTGGCCGGCCTGCTGGCGCTGCTGGTAGCCTGCCTCTGGCTGAGCCGACGCTTCACACAACCTGCCCTGCAACTGGCCGAGTACGTGCAGCAAACCGAGGGCCCCAGCATCAAACGTCCGCCGCCGGTGCCTGCCCTGTGGAAGCCCTGGTTTGACCGCGTAGCCCGCCTGGCGCTGCAGCGGCGCGACCAGGTGATGGGCGCCCACCAGCGCACCACGCAGCTGGAGAACCAGGCCGCCCAGCACATCGTCGATCTGCGCAACACCGCCACCGAACACGAGGCCCAACTGGCTGTGCGCGCCGGGGAGCTGCGCAGCGCCTACGCCCAGCTCAGTGCCGCGCTGGCCGATGCGCAAGCTGCGCAAGGCGCCAGCAAAAAAACCACGCGCCCCAACCCGCTGCCCGAGTAAGGCGTCGCGCGGGTGCCAGGGTCGGACGGCTTATACACTCAAAATAGCCGCTCCAACCCGGGAGACACACCATGAAAAAAATCGCGCTTTTTGTCCTAACGCTACTGGCCGTGGCCGCCCTGTACCTATTGGCCTGGCCCGTACCCATCAGCCCCGTGGTGTGGGATGCCCCCGCAGCGCCCGGGTACACCGGTCCACACGCCACCAACACCAAACTGGCCAATCTGCAAATGATTGACCTGAAGGGCGAAGTGGGCCCCGAGCACATCCAGTTCGGCCCCGACGGCAAGCTCTACACCACCGTGGCCAGCGGCAACATCCTGCGTATGAACGCCGACGGCAGCGAGCAACAGGTGTTTGCCAACACTGGCGGGCGCGTGCTGGGCTTTGACTTTGACGCGAAGGGCAACCTGATTGCGGCCGATGCGATGAAGGGCCTGCTGTCCATCGCCCCCGATGCCAAAGTCACCGTGCTGACCGAGCGCGTGAATGGCGACCCGATCCGTTACGCTGACGCCGTGGTGGTGGCCAAAAACGGCAAGATGTACCTGAGTGACGCGTCAAGCCGCTTTGCGCCCAAAGACTGGGGCGGCACCTTTGAGGCCAGCGTGCTCGACATCCTGGAACAAGCCAGCACCGGCCGCATCCTCGAATTCGACCCTGCCACTAAAACTACGCGCGTGGTGGCCAGTGGCATCAGTTTTGCCAATGGCGTAGCGCTGAGCCAAGACGAACAAACCCTGTTTGTGAACGAAACCGGCAAGTACCGTGTTTGGAAAATTGCCGTAACCGCTAACCACCTGGACATCAGCACCCTGGCCCGCCAGCCCAGTGCCCAGGCCAGCGTGCTGCTGGACAACTTGCCCGGCTACCCCGACAACCTGATGCGCGGCCTGAACGGCAAGATCTGGCTGGGCCTGGCCAAACCCCGCAACCCCACTATCGACAAGCTCGCGCAAAAGCCTTGGCTGCGCAGCCTCACGCTGCGCCTTCCACGCGCCCTGTGGCCCATTCCCAAGGCCTATGGCCACGTGATGGCCTTCACTGAAGACGGCAAGGTGGTGGCCGACCTGCAGGACCCCACTGGCGCTTACCCCGAGACCACGGCCATCACCGAAACGCCGGACCGCTTGTATGTGCAAAGCCTGCACGCACACGGGCTGGGCTGGCTGGCGGCCAAATAGCGGACGGGCTTTCGCGGACAATCACGGGTTCCCGAATTGGTGACTACCCCGCGCATATGACAGCCCTCCTCCCCCGTATCGAACTCGAATCCGCCCCCAACCCCACCGCCGCCGTCATCTGGATGCACGGGCTGGGCGCCAGCAGCGACGACTTTGCGGGCCTGGTGCCCGAGCTGGACCTGGAGGGCTGCCAGCCCATCCGCTTTGTATTTCCGCAGGCGCCCAGCATCCCCATCACCATCAACGGCGGCTATGTAATGCCCGGCTGGTACGACCTGTACGGCATGGACCTGGTGAGCAAGCAGGACGCGGCCGGCATCCAACGCTCCGAGGCGGACATTCGCGCCCTCATCGACCATGAGGTGGCACGTGACATTCCGTTTGACCGGATCGTGCTGGCTGGCTTCAGCCAGGGCTGCGCCATGGCACTGCACGCCGCGCTGCGCCTGCCGCACAAGATCGCCGGCGTCATGGCCCTGTCGGGTTACCTGCCGCTGGCCGACCGCTTTGCCGCAGAACGCCACGCCGCCAACGCCGACACCCCCATCTTCATGGCGCACGGCACGCAAGACCCGGTGGTCATTTTGAAGCGCGGCGAAGACTCCCGCGACGCCTTGGCCGCCATGGGCCACAAGGTGCACTGGCACACCTACCCCATGCCCCACAGCGTGCACCCGCGCGAGATTGCGGACATTGCCGCCTTCCTGAAGCAAGTATTGCCCGCGTGAACATGAGTGCACGCCCCTTGGTGCTGGGCATTGACTTCGGCACGTCGAACTCCGCCTGCGCACTGATTGACGCCAGTGGCACCCTGCAAGTGATTCCGCTGGACGGCGCCAAGGCAGAAATGCCCACAGCACTGTTTTTTGCCAGCGAGACACACACCGTGCTCTACGGCGCGGCCGCCATGCAGGCCTACCTCAACGGCACCGAAGGGCGCCTGCTGCGCTCGCTCAAAAGCCTGCTAGGCAGCCGCCTGATGGACGAATACACCGCGGTGGGCGACAAGAGCGTCCGCTTCTTTGACATCGTGGTGCTGTTCTTCAAGGAGCTGAGGCGCCGCTGCGAAGCCCATGTGGGACAGCCCCTGACGCACGCGGTGCTGGGCCGCCCGGTGCATTTTGTGGACGACGATGCCGAGCGCGACCTGCTGGCACAAGAGACCCTGGGCCGCGCCGCGCTGGAAGCCGGCTTCACCCACATCGCCTACCAGATGGAACCGATTGCCGCTGCACTGGACTACGAGCAACGCGTGACGCAGGAAACCACCGCGCTGGTGGTGGATATTGGTGGCGGCACGTCGGACTTCACCGTCATCCGCCTGAACCCGACGCGCAGCACGCAGAGCGACCGCAGCGCGGACATCCTGGCCACCACCGGTGTCCACATCGGCGGCACCGACTTTGACCGCCTGCTGGACCTGGCCACGGTGATGCCACATCTGGGCTACAAACACGTGGGCACCGGCGGGCGCATTGTGCCCAGCAGCGTGTTTTTTGACCTGAGCACCTGGCACTTGATCCACCAGGCCTACACCCGCAAAGCCATGCACTTTGCCAAGGAGCTGTGGACCGACTACAGCGACCAAGCCCTGCACCGCCGCCTGATGGACGCGCTGGAAGAACAACACGGCCACCGCATGCTGGCCGGTGTGGAGGCGGCCAAGATTGCCTGCTCCATCAGCGGCGACAGCGCCGTGGTGAACCTGGATTTTCTGGACCGCACACTCACGCCCACTATCGACGCGCAGAACATGGAGCTGGCCCTGCACAGCTCCATCGCCCAGGTGGTGCAGTGCGCACAAGACTGCGTGGCAGCGGCTGGCCTGCAAGGGGTAGACGCGGTCTACCTCACCGGCGGCTCGTCGGCCCTGCGCACGCTGATTGAGGCGCTGCGCGAGGCCATGCCGCAGGCCACGCTGGTGGAAGGCAACCGCTTCGGCGGCGTGGCCGCCGGTTTGGCCTGGGCTGGGGCGGTGCAGCAGTTTTAATTTGCTACTGTTTTAGTAGCTGCTTGCGCATATTCCGCGGGGGCTAGAGACCTATTTGACGCCGAAGTGTGCCCTTGGGGCAGGCACGCACATCAATTCCCGGGCCTTAGCTGCGCTGCAGCTGGGCGCCTTTGCCACCTGCATCACAGGTCAACACAAAACTGCCGCGGATACCGCCGCTGCTCACAAACGGGATCAGCAGCGTGGCCGGGAACTGCACGGTGCGGCCATCGGCACAGCGGGCCAAGACATTTTTGACCTCTCCACGGTAGTACTGAAGATAGTCTTGGGCAGGAATGTTCAGGCCGAATTCGAAGCGGAGCATGGTGAGAATGCTAGCGCATGGGTCTATGCCTGAACCCATGAAAAGCGGAGCGACTCCTGCCAGTTTGGGCGCTACGACGAGGTCACAACCCGGCAAGGACATTGGCAGCTTGGGTGTCCGTTGGAGTCATTGGTCAATGACTGCTTTGGGAGGCTCATTCGTTGGCTAACTCTTATTCCGAAATTCACCTGAATGAATGAAAGGGACTTCCCCGTCCCGAGCAAGCCGCGCGCCCAGAGGGTTGCGGTGTACGGCAACTCAGTGCCACGATGGAGAGGTCAAACTTTTCATCAACTTGTTCTGAGAGGGGAAGCCCATGTCTATCGTAGCGGTTGGAATTGATCTGGCCAAGAATGTCTTTGCCGTGCACGGCGTCGGCGCCTCGGGCAAGCCCGAGCTTGTAAAACCTGATGTGAAACGCAACAAGCTGCTCGAACTGATTGCCAGCTTGCCGCCGTGCCTGATTGGCATGGAGGCCTGCTCCGGCGCCCACTACTGGGCGCGGGAGTTCCAGAAGTTCGGACACACGGTACGCATCATGGCGCCCAAGTTCGTCGCGCCCTATCGCCTGGGTGGCAAACACGCAAAGAACGATGCAGCCGATGCGGCGGCGATCTGCGAGGCGGTGACGCGCCCACAGATGCGCTTCGTGCCCATCAAGACCCTAGACCAGCAAAGCCACCTGTTCATCCACCGCGCGCATCAGGGCTATGTCGCCGAGCGTACCGCGCTGATCAACCGGGCACGTGGCCTGCTGAGCGAACTCGGCATCGTCCTGCCGCAGTCTCATAAGGCGTTCAAGCAGGGCGTGCACCAGGTGCTAGAAGATTTGCCAGGCTACTGCAACCAAGTCATCGGTGACATGCTCAGCGAGATAGCGCACCTAGACGCGCGCATTGAACAAGACGCAAAGCTGATTGCCAAGCTTGCCCAAGACGATGCGCAGTCCCGGCGGTTGATGCAACTGTGCGGGGTGGGTCCCACAACAGCGACCGCCATCGTGGCCAGCGTAGGTAACGGACATGACTTCAAAAACGGGCGCCAGTTCAGTGCCTGGTTGGGCTTGGTGCCGCGCCAGAGCAGCTCTGGGGGCAAGGCCAAGCTGGGGCGCATCACCAAGGCGGGAGATAGCTATCTGCGAACATTGTTGGTGCTGGGCGCGCGAGCCCTATTGCTCAAGGCGCCAAACAAAACGGACCCCGTGAGTCGATGGGCATTGCAGCTCAAGGAGCGCAGAGGTTATGGCAAAGCAGTGGTGGCGATTGCTGCCAAGAATGCCCGCATGTGCTGGGCTGTGTTGCACCTTGGCGAAGGCTTTAGGGTGCCAGCCTGAAAGTTGATCAGTAAATAAACTACCACCGCGTGATTGGTATCCGTTGATGAGGAAAGGTTTGGACCTGCGCCATGGCGTACTCGACATCCCCCGTGGGGCACAGCAGTCCATTGGACTGCATTCCCGACGAATGATTGGAGTCCTTGGCGCGCGTCTTTCATCAGGGTCCGCTGTACAAGCAGCAACAATGACCGTTTATAGGCTCGCTGTCCGCAACCTTTATCTCTCGCAACCGGTGAAAACACGCAGGCTGTTGCTTTATTGTGGAAGTCCTTATAGGGGGATGGCATGACTTGGTTCTGGACGTCAGAATTGCGGCGGAAGCGGACTTGCAAAAAGGCCTCCCAGTTTTGGGTTGTTGCAGGGTTTGTCCATTCTGTTATCACCTGCTAAATGCAGTTGAAGTACAAAATGCCCAATCAATTCAGAGAGTTACGGAACTGCCGTTCACCGTGTTATTCAGCACACCGCCTTGTCCATAAGCAGGTTTGCAGGGTTTGTCGCCATTTTATTTTGCGCAGCAATTGGCGCAGCTAGAATTTCTCATATAAATCAATTGCTTACGTTCACTGGGAGTGAAATCATGATTCAAGGCGCCTTTGTTGATAAGACAGGTTTCACTCATATATCAAGTTAGACGCCATGAACACTAGCGCGACACTTGCTGAAGCAGAAACTCGTGCGTTTGCGTTCAGCCTGCAGCTACGGCCTGACTCGTGGTTTGATCTGATGCATTGGCATCCCGACATCGACGGCGAAGGGGACGGAAAGCCAAGTGCACGCGCTTTCTTTCTTGGGCTCGCTCGTCGCTACCTAGACGTGGCGCTGGCAGAACTTCGCGTAAGCGGCCGACCGTATCAATGCTGGTTCTTGGCGGAGCGAGACCGATCATCGGAAGATGCGGTCTATGTTCATACACCCAATCCGAACGGTGAGAACTTTCCGTATGAGTTTGCAGACGTTGCTTGGCGAGACACCGCACCGGAATGGCTGGCTGAACACTTCCCCGAGTCAGAGTTCCAGCACGGGGTAAGTCACGGCGGCTCTGGCGTATTGTTTTGGGTAGTTTCTCGCTCGTTGCGCAGCGAGCATGGCGTCTAACCCTGCCATGGAGCGGACGGCTTCCGGCGTGCTTCGCACGCCTCCAGCCGCCGCTCATATCTAACGTTGGGCAGCACCATGACCGAGATCGTGCTTGGGGACGAATACGATGACGCTCTGTTTGCGCGACTCGCTGCGGAGATTGCGGCTCTCGGTGGCGTGATCACCGACAAGGAGTGGACCTTGGGTGGCAGCCAAGAGGTGACCGTGTTTCAGATTGCCCTGCCAGATGGAAACATCGAAGCGGTAGCCGAAACCTATATTGGGTTGTCACTGCGCGGTCCGACCGCGCTGGTCGAGCAGCTTGCCCGCCGAGTGATGCCCAACCCCTTGCTGCAGCGGACGGCTACGCCGCCCGCTGAGCGTTGACGGTTAAAGATCACAGTATGTATTTCGATCACGATGATGTCGTCCGAATGATCACGGATCTGCAGTACGTACGAATAATGAAGGTTTCAGCTGCGAAACAGCGCACTGCGGAATTGGTCCGCGATGCAGTTGAGCTACAGAGCGTGCTCGCGCAGTACCCCCAGGTCCGTTACGAGCCGCTTGACTATCACTACGTCTTATTGAAGTACTTGGCGGCGTTCAATGCGAATGTGTTGGCGGACCTCTGCTCAGGAGAATATTCATGGCGAGGAATTGTCGTTGCTGGTTGGTTGGCTTGCCTCAAACCTAGCGAGGGGTACTTGGATCATCTGTCGTCGGTGTCAGCGACCAACTATCCGCTCAATTTCTGGTTCATCCGGCTTGCGATTGCTGAAGCCAATTGCGAGCAATGGGCTGAAGACACAGACTTTCAAGACCTGATCGCTCAACTTCGTACGTGTCTTGCACCAATCTCACTACCGAATTTCAGTTTGAGAGCGGCACCCAGCCTTGCGGAGCACGATGCCGTTAGGGCGGCCTATCGGTCGGGTGGCGCCAGTGCGGCCCTGCTTGCCCTTAAGACAAATCCGTTTGAGCGGTCAACCACCCAATGATCTTTAACATGTCGGCCCACACTGACAAGCAACATCAAGTCGCCGCTTTGCAGCACGTGTTGCGTGCTGGTGGCCTCCAACGTTCAACAGCAAGCAGACCTGCCAGACGCAGCATCGCGCAATGAAGCCACTCATCATTCCCCCGGCAGCACAGCGCGACGATAAATCGGTGCAAATGCTTAGCGCGTGGATCGCTGAGCAGGGGCTTCACTGCACGCTGAACATAGGTTTCTTTGAAGCCGCGGGGCACACGGAGGCCAAGGCTTGGGGAATTCTCATGGCCGATCGGGTAAGGCACATCGGCAATGCTGTTTCGGAAGAACGTGGGACGCCGGCGAGTGAGACAGTGATGGCGGTCATCGCTTCAATGCATTCAGAGCTGGAATTACCAACGTCGGGCACCGTCGGCGAGTTCCATGTTGGCCACGCTTAGTCTTACAGACTTGCAGCTGAACCTGCCATTCGAGCGGACCGCCTTCGGCGTCCGCTCACTTTCACGTTAACGAATGCTTTAGAACGATGTGAAAGTCGGCTACCAGTCGAGCCCATGTGGAAACTCACTTTATTGATGCAAGCGCGGTGCAGTTTGACGCTTCCGAATCGATTTTTCGCTTGATGCGCCAATGAGACAACTCAGAGGCGTCTTAATAGCCTCACCGCTTCTGCGCGCGCGCACACACACGCAGCCAGGGACGCCGACTTAGATGTGAAGAAACGTAACCTGGCCGCGATCAGGTCAGAACTTGTAGCCGATACCAAACGAGAACACGTTCTCTTTGAGGCTGGACGTGGTGCCGGTGGCAAACGTCACGTCACGGAACTGGTTCAGGTCGTAACCGGCTTGCCAGTACATGTTTTTATCCAGCATCTGGCGCACACCAATACCGTAGCCCACACCTTGCACATCGTTGGTGCTGCTACCGTCGTTGGACGCGGCAGAGCCGTAGATGGAGGACAGCTTGCCGTAGAGCTGGAAGTTGTTGGCCAGCGCGAAGGTGGGGATCACATCAATCGAGTAACGGTTGTTGATGCTAGCCGCGCTGCCGTTGGCATAGGTGCCAGCCTGGTGGTTGCCCGAGCTGTAAGAGCCGCCCAGGCCTATGGCAAAGTTGGGGGCCAATGCCCAGTCGTACCGGGCTTGCAGGCCCAGGGCGGTGGTCTTTCCTGTGTCAGACGTTCCGTCGGTCGCAGTGGCAGATCCGGTGGACAGTTCGGCGTTGGCGCCGATGCTGAAACCAGACAGATCAGCCGGGCCCGCTGCAAAGGCGGAAGAGGCGGCAAAAGCACCAAGAGCAACAGTCGTCAGAAAGAGTTTTTTCATGGAGTGAACCGGGTGAAGGGTCCGAGTTAAGGGACCTCCATGGTCGCGACGCCGTGTAAATCTGCAGTGGCTGTTTGGCAAAAGCGCGTAAACAAGCGTGCGTGCGCTGTAAAAGTTTGTGAAGCGGGTTCCCGGCTCTTCGCTGCGCACACCACCAAGCCTTGCATACACTTGGCAACCTTTTCTGAACAATACCCGCCCGTGCAAGCCCTTCTCCACACCATCGCCACGATGGACCTGCCCTTTGATGCCCAGCGCCTCTTCCACGGCCGTGGTGGCCTGCACCCCGGTTGCGAGCAGTGGGCGCTGGACGCTTACCCGCCGGTGCTGGTGCTCACCAGCTTTGCGCCGGTGGACAACGGCACACTTGCCACCTTGGACGCCGCGCTGGCCGCACGCTGGGCGCAGATAGCGCCGGGGGAGCCGCTGAACTGGGTGTTCCAGTGCCGGGCCGAGGGCCATGCGGACACCCGGCTGATGGCCGGTGCCGTGCCCGACCCACATGTTGTGACGGAGGACGGCACACAGTACAAGGTGCACGTGCTGCGCGGGCAAAACCATGGTCTGTTTCTAGACATGGCGGCAGGCCGCCAATGGGTGCGCCAGCATGTGGCCGCGCACCCCAAGACCTATGCCTTCAAGGTGCTCAACCTGTTTGCCTATACCTGCGCCTTCTCGGTGGTGGCCCTGCAGGCGGGGGCCAAGCAGGTGGTGAATGTGGACATGGGCCAGGGCGCACTGGCGATTGGCCAGCAGAACCACCGACTCAACGGTTTCAACACCGGCGCGAGTTTTCTGGCCCACGACATCTTCAAGACCTGGGGCAAGATCACACGCGGCGGGCCCTACGACCTCATCATCCTGGACCCGCCCAGCTACCAAAAGGGCAGCTTTGTAGCCACCAAAGACTACGCGCGCCTGCTGCGCCGCCTGCCCGAGCTGCTGGCACCCGGCGGCCACGCGCTGGTGTGCCTGAACGCGCCGGAGCTGGACACCGCCTTTTTGCAAACCCATATGCAAGAGCAGGCACCGGAGCTGACGTTTGTGCAGCGCCTGCCCAACCCACCCACGTTTGCCGACGCCGCGCCTGAGCGCGCACTCAAGGTGCTGGTGTACCAGGCGCCGGAACTGGCCACCCTCTAAGGCTTTGACGTATAAATCACCATGCCCGCTACCGAACTCAAAGTCACCCAAACCGGCACCGTGGCCGGCAAACTTCTGCTCGTCCCCACGGGACAGGAAGGCCCTCTGCTGCCCCATGTGCAGGACTGGGTCACCGCCAAACTCAAGGCCAAGCAACCCGTCAAAGACGTGAGCAACACGGTGCTGGTCAAAGGCATCAAGCAGTGGTCGGCTTTTGAAGAAAAGGCTGGCGGCAAAAAAGTGCTCACCGTTTTCAAAATTACCTGAGGCCACGCCATGTTTCCCACCGACGTATTGCTGACCTACCTGGCCGCCTGCCTGCTGGTGGTGCTGGCGCCGGGGCCTGACAACATCCTGGCCATTGGCCGCGGCCTGAGCCAGGGACGTGCGGCGGCGGCGCTGTCCGCACTGGGTGCAGGGGTGGGCATTTTGTTCCACACGCTCACGGCGGCGCTGGGGCTGTCGGTCATCCTACAAAGCTCGGCCACCGCGTTCTGGGCGATCAAGGTGGTGGGCGCGCTCTACCTGATGTGGCTGGGCTACAAGGCGCTACGCGCCCAGAACCTCATCACCTTCACGCCAGCGGCGCACCTGCCGCTGCACCGCATCTTCATCAGTGGCGCGTTGTCCAACATCCTCAACCCCAAGCCGGGCCTGTTTGTGCTGGCCTTCCTACCGCAGTTTGTGGATGCCCAGCGCGGTTCGGTGCCGGTGCAGATGCTGGTGTATGGCGCGATTTTTGCCGCCATGACCACGGTGTTGTTTGCGCTGATCGGCAGCTTTGCCAATGGCCTGGCCCGTTGGTTGAAGGCGCACCCCAAGGTCACCTCGGGCCTGAACATCGGTGCAGGGCTGACCTTCATCGCCTCCGGGCTCACGGTGCTCACGCTCAAGTCACGTAGCGTGTGAGCTAGAGCGCCAGAGCCTGGGGGCCGGACGTTCTGCTCCGTGTCCCCCGCCCGCTGCGCGGGCTCCTCCTTTACCTGCGCAGAACGCCCAGCCCCCAGACTCTCGGAGGGTTTGCGCTCGCAGCACTCAAGGCCAGTCGGTTAATCCCAGGATGCGCTCGCCCAGCGGGGTGAGCGTGGCGGTGGGGTATTTCTTCTTTTCCCACTCACGCGGGTCCCCCGGAAAGGCGTAGCCCTGGGGAGCTTCGCGCTCGCGCCAAGAGGTCACGCGTGCATCGCGCAGCATGGCGTCGCCCTCGTTGGCAGGGGTGAAGGCGATGTACTGCGCGACACGTACCAAATGGTCGCTGGTGTTGGGGCGGATGCCGTGGGCCAGCAGGCTGTTGAAGATCAGCAAGTCGCCGGCCTGCATCGAGATGAATTGCACGGGCCAGGGCAGGCTGTCCACATCGGGGCGCCAGGGGTTGCGGTCGGTGGGCGCCGTCTTGCGCCATTCAATGAAGTTCTTGAACAGCTCGGGGATGCACTGGAAGCCACCACTCTCCGGGCTGGTGTCGGACAGCGCCAGCACGCCCTGCACGTTCACGGGCAGCGGGTCCAGCGTGGTGTCGGCGTCCCAGTGGATAAAGCCGGTGAACTGGCGCGCGCCGCGGTTGGGCGTGTTGAGGTTGGCGCGGTCGATGCTGACCCACAGGTCTTCGCGGTCCCAGATGTCCACAAACGCGTCGTACACGCGCTGCGTCTGGCGGTTGTTCCACAGGGTCTGGTGCTGGTAGGTCTCCACCATGCCGGAGCCGTTGAGTTCCTTCATTTCGTGGCCGCGCAGCTCGGCACGGTTCCAGGTGCTGGGGTCGTTCGGGTTCCAGTCCTGAAACGCCCACAGGAAGTCGGTGGTGGCTTTTACCTGCTCCGCAGGAATGGCCTGCTTGATGACCACATAGCCGTAGGTCTGCCAGTGGGCAAAGTCAGCCTCGGACAGCACGCGCAGCGGCAACTGCTTCTGGATGTCACGCAGCTGTTCGTGGGCGGTGTACGAGAGGGTGGGGTTGCCGGGGCGTTGGTCGCCGTAGCGGTAGCGGTCGTTCATGTCAGTCTCCTGCGTTGTTGTGGACGTAGGGAATTGTGAAAACGGGCGCGTTGTGGCGGTACCTGCGGACTGCCTGATACTGGTACGATTCTGACCAAATTAACCAACCCAAAGTCATGAAACCACAGTTTGAGCAGGTCACCGTGCCCGTGGGCGAGTCGTGGAGTCTGCTCTGGCGCGAGCTGCCGGAGCTGCCTTTTCTGTGGCACTACCACCCCGAATTCGAGCTGACGCTGACGCTCAACGCCCAGGGCCAGCGCTATGTGGGCGACAGTCTGGAAGACTTTGCCTCGGGTGACCTGGTGCTCACCGGCCCCAACCAGCCCCACACCTGGGCCGCCACCGAGCGGCCCGATGCCAGCCAGCCCATGTTGGCCGTGGTGATGTGGTTCACCACCGACTGGCTGGAGCGCGCCCTGGCCGGCTGGCCCGAACTGGCGGCACTGCAAACCCTGTCCGCCCAGGCCGGGCGCGGGCTCAAGTTCTCGGATGCAGCGCGTACACAAGTGCAGCCCTTGATCCTCGCGCTGCAGGCGCAAGACCCGGCGCTGCGTCTGCCCACGCTGCTGCACATCCTCACGCTGCTGGCCAAGGACACAGCGGCCCGGCCGCTGGCCACGCATGCCTACACACCCGCGGGCGACAAGGTGGGTGCACGCATCGGCAAGATCCTGCACCGCTTGCATGCGCAGCCGGCCGACACGGTGTCCGCCCCGGCCCTGGCCACAGAGGTCGCGATGTCAGTCGGTGCCTTCCACCGCTTTTTCAAGCGCCACACCGGCATGACCGTGCTGGACTACGTGGCCCAGTTGCGCATCGGCCAGGCCTGCCAGTTGCTGATCAACACCACGCTGCCCATCAACGTGATTGCCAGCGACGTGGGCTACGGCACGCTGGCGCATTTCAACCGCCAGTTTCTGGCGCGCAAGGGCATGACGCCACGCGCGTTTCGTGCCAGCTACCAAGGGGCCGCAGCCTAGCCACCGCCCGCACAAGCGGGGACGCGAGGTCTAGGACTTGCCGGCCGTAAAGCCGCCATCCACCAGCAGGTTGGCGCCGGTGATAAAGCTGGCCTCGTCACTCAGCAAAAACAGCACCGGGTTGGCCACCTCTTCGGGCCGCCCCAGGCGCCCCAGCGGGTGCAGGGCAATCAGCCCTTGTTTCATGGCCGCATCCAGCCCGGCGAGCAGGGGCGTGTCGATGTAGCCCGGCCCCACGGAGTTCACGCGCACGCCTTTGGCCGCCGCCTCCAGCGCCAGGGTGCGCGTCATGTTGACCACGCCGCCCTTGGCGGCGCTGTAGGCCGCCGTCATGCTTTGGCCGAACACCCCGAGGATGGACGCGCAGTTGACGATGCTGCCGCTGCCCTGTGCGTACATCTGGCGCAGCGCTGCGCGCGCCACGCGGAACACGCCCATCAGGTTGATGTCGATGATGCGCAAGAAGTCTTCGTCGGTGTACGCCTCTGCCGGGCTCAAGCCGCCAATGCCGGCGTTGTTGAACACACCGTCCAGGCGGCCAAAGGCAGTCACCGTGTCTGCGATCAGCTGGTCCACCTGGGGCGTGGACGCCACGTCAGCGCTCATAAAAAGGCATCGCCCGCTGTACATCTGCGCCAGCGCGTCTGCCAGCTTGGCGCCCTGGGTGCCAGCCAGGTCGGCCATCACCACGTTGGCGCCCTCTTGCATGCAGCGTTCTACCGTGGCCAGGCCAATACCGCTGGCGCCGCCCGTGACCAAAATGCTCTTGCCCTGCAAACGCATGGTGTTTCTCCTGAAGTGTGTAAGGGAACGATCCGACAATGACAGCGTCTATCGTCTTCAACTGTTGCCCACCGCACATTGATGCAGCGCAGGGAAAGTATCTGGAGCAGGCGCCATATTGCTATATTTTCAATAGCTGCTTGCGCATATTCTAAAAGGGCTAGAGGCCAATTTGACTACTATTTACCGATGCAGCGCGCCCACCCCACTCACCGCTTCCCCGTAGCCCTTGCGCTGCTGGCGGCCGTGCTGTTGCCGCTGGGCTGGAGCCTGTGGGGCGCCGTGGCCGCCGGGCTAGACGCTGCGGCCTGGGCCGCTCTGGTGCAGGCGCCGCACACCGCGGCAGCGCTAGGCGCCAGTGTGTGGACCGGTGTGGCCTCCACGCTCTTGGCCACCGCAGCCACCGCGTGGATCTTGGCGGCCACGGTGGGGCAGTTGCACAGCACGGCACAGGGCAACCGGCTCACACGCCTGCTGGCACCGCTGCTGGCGGTGCCGCATGCGGCCTTTGCCATTGGGCTGCTGGCACTGCTGGCACCCAGCGGCTGGCTGCTGCGCCTGGTCTCGCCCTGGGCCACCGGGCTCAGCGCCCCTCCACCCTGGCCCACCACCCAAGACCCCTGGGGCCTGGGCCTGATTGCGGTGCTGGTGTGCAAAGAGATTCCGTTTTTGCTGTGGGCCGCACTGGCCCACCTGCAGCGGCCCGATGTAGCGCGCCGCCTGCAGCAGGAGCTGCGCCTGGCCCACACACTGGGCTACAGCGCAGCGGCCGCTTGGTGGCGCGTGGGCTGGCCGCAGCTGCTGCCGCGCCTGGCTGCGCCCCTGCTGGCGGTGCTGGCCTATGGGCTCACGGTGGTGGACGTGGCGCTGCTGATCGGCCCCACCGCCCCCCCCACGCTGGCCGTGCTGGCCTGGCAGTGGCTGCAAGATGCCAACCCGGCCGTCAACGCGCAAGGCGCCGCCGCAGCTTGGCTGCTGGCTGCCGTGCTGGCCCTGTGCGCCGCGCTGGCGTGGGCGCTGCTGCGCACGCCGTTAAGGCGCCGACGCTGGACACGTGGTGCTGCTGAACACGCAGACCGCGCGCTCACAGTGGATGGACCCACAGCGATGGCATGGCTGCTAGGGGTGTACGGCGCAGTGATGCTGGCGCTGCTGCTAGGCAGCGTGATCGGACCCTGGCCGTTTCCGCAGCTGCTGCCCGATACCTTCACCGGGGCCGCCTGGCTGGGCGTAGCGCGTAGCAGCCACACCCTGTGGACCACCGTGTGGCTGGCGCTGACCAGCAGCATGGTGGCGCTGCTGTGGGCCGTGGCCTGGCTGGAGTGGGCACCTGCGCGCTGGCAGTGGCGCGCCCGCCCTGTGCTCATGCTGCCGCTGGTGCTGCCCGCGGTGTTGTGGGTGGTGGGCCTGCACCGGCTCAGCCTGGCCTGGGGCCTGGACACCACGGGCACCGGCCTGTGGCTGGCCCACACCCTGGCCGCACTGCCCTATGTGCTGATTGCGCTGCAGGGGCCCTACCAGGGCTTTGACCCCCGCCTGCGACACGTGAGCGCCAGCCTGGGCCACAGCCACGCCGTGTTTTTGCTGCGGGTGAAATGGCCGCTGTTGCGCAGTGCGCTGGCAGCCAGCGTGGCGATTGGGTTTGCGGTGAGCGTGGCGCAGTACCTGCCCACGCTGTATGTAGGTGCGGGCCGCTTTACCACCGTGACCACCGAGGCCGTGACGCTAGCCGCCGGTGGCCAGCGCTCACTCACCGCCGCCTTTGCCTGGCTGCAGTGGCTGCTGCCGGTGCTGGTGTTTGTGGTGGCAGCGCGGTTGGGCCGGGCGCGCCGCTTCTAAGCAGTGTCGGCAGCGTTGGATGGGGCAGGCTCAGCCCAGCGTGGTGTCCAGCACCATCATCAGCGCAAAACCGGCCATCAGGCCCAGGGTGGCCGCAGTCTGGTGGCCGTTGCGGTGGGTCTCCGGAATCACCTCATGGGACACCACAAACAGCATGGCGCCCGCCGCCAATCCCAGGCCCACCGGGTAGGCCAGCGCGGAGCTGCCCACCAGGCTGATGCCGACCAGCGCGCCCAGCGGCTCTAGCAACCCGCCCAGCGCGGCAATGCCCACCGCCTTCCAGGCCGGGGTGCCAATGGAGCGCAAAGTCATGGCCACGGCCAGGCCTTCGGGAATGTCTTGCAGCGCAATGGCGGTGGCCAGTGGCAGACCCACCCCCATGTCGCCCTGCGCAAACGCCACGCCCACCGCCATACCCTCAGGCAGGTTGTGGATGGCCACGGCAAACACAAACAGCCACACCCGGTTGCAGCGCGCGTAACCGGGGCCGCAGGGGCCGCTGCTGTCATGTTCGTGCGGCGTAAAAGCGTCCAGCCCCAGCATCAGCAACACCCCCAGGGCCATGCCCAGCACCACCAGGCCCGCGCCCCAACCAGCGTTACCGGTGAGCTCGCGCCCGGCCGCAATGCCCGGCAACAGCAAAGAGAAGGCCGCTGCGGCCAGCATCATGCCGGCGGCCAGGCCCAGCATCACGTCTTCGGTTTTTTGCTGCAGGCTGCCAAACAACAAGGCGGGCAAGGCCCCCACCGTGGTGGCCACCAAACCCGCCGTGCCGCCCAAGAGCGCCCAGGTCACGAACTCGCTACTTTGCCCTGCGGGTACCACACCACCTTGGACCCACAGCGCCAGCAGGCCCAGCACCGCCACCCCCAGGCCGGCCAGAGCCAGCGGATGGGCGCGTGCATGCACGCCCAGAGACTGGGACCAGGAGGGGGCGGTGGAACTGTGCATGGGTAAATCTCAAAAAACGGGCGGGTAGCGGGCAAGACTTGGGCAGAGCCTTGATGTTAGTCATTAACTATCAATTTACAAATACCAATATTTTTAAACTACTCATAGGTGCAATCAATGGCCCAACACACCAGGGCTATCATGCAAAGCCATCCCCACCCAGCCCCTTTGTGAGCACGCCCCCACCCGATCCACAGCACTGGCACCACCTGCCCCACGCCCCGGCCCCCGGCACGGTGCTGGGTGTGCTTGCGGCGGTGGCCGACGGCCAGGCGCTGCTGCAAGAGCTGCCGCCGCCCACCGGCGCTGCGGGCCCCGGGTTTCGTTACCTGCTGCTGCGCAGCGGCCAAGAGGTGAAGGCCTATGTGAACCGTTGCGCCCACTTTGGTGTGCCGCTAGCCGCGCGACAAGACTTGCTGATATTTGAACCCCACACCAGCCTCACCTGCAATGTGCACTACGCACGTTACCGCTGGAGCGACGGCACCTGCGCGGGCGGCGAGTGTGATGGCGTGGGCCTGCTGCCGATTCCGGTGGTGGTGGACGCGCAAGGACGCATTTGTATTGCGCCCGCGCCATGAGCCTGCGCATCCACATCACCCACCTGGCCACCCCCACCACCACGCTGGTGCAAGGCTTGGATCTGCGCGTGGCCCCCGGCACCGTGCACACGCTGATGGGTGAGAGCGGCTCGGGCAAAAGCAGCGTGCTGGCCGCCGTGTGTGGCACGCTGGACGAGGCCCTGCAGTGGGACGGCGCAGTCACACTGAACGGTCAGCGCATCGACACCCTGCCCACGCAGGCGCGCAAGGTGGGCATTCTGTTCCAGGAAGACCTGCTGTTCGCCCACATGACGGTGCGTGAGAACCTGTTGTTTGCCGTGCCCGCCGGGCCGCAGCCTGCACGTGAAGCAGCGGTGCTGACAGCGCTGGCCGATGTGGAGATGGAGGCCTTCCTGCACGCCAACCCGGCCACGCTGTCGGGCGGACAACGTGCCCGTGTGGCGCTGGCGCGTGCGCTGCTGGCCCAGCCGCAGGCGCTGCTGTTGGACGAACCTTTTTCCAAGCTGGACGCCGCGCTGCGCGGCCGCATGCGCACGCTGGTGTTTGGCCTGGTGCGCAGCCGGCAAATTCCGGCCCTGCTGGTCACGCACGATGCCGCGGATGTGGCCGATAGCCAGTGCCTGACGCAGCTGCGCCCGCCCGGCACGGTGTAAGAAACCCCGGTTTTGCGCGACCTATAGGCAGATCCGAACCACCTCGCCTAGACTGCCCCCTCATGCACACCACCACCGCCACGCCATCTACCTCCCCCTTGCGCTGGATGCTGGCGGCACTGCTGGCCACTGCTGTAGCCCTGTCCAGCGCCCCGGTGCACAGCCAGGCCACAGCCCCTCTGTGGGCCAAGGGCAGCATGCTGGCGTTGAATGCGGTCGACGCCAAAGGCCAGCGCCTCGATGTGGCCAAACTGCGCAACCAAGTGGTGGTGGTGTTTGTCTGGTCCACCGGCTGTGCCGTGTGCCGCGACAGCCTGCCCGAGCTGCGCGCCAACGCCGCGGGCTGGCAGGCCAAGCCGTTCACGCTGCTGGCGGTGAATGTGGATGCACGCGCCGAAGACTGGAGCCGCTACGAAGCACTGGTAGGGCAGACGCTGATGCCGGCGAAAAACTGGCAGTCGCTGCGGCTGGACGGCACAGCGCCTGTGGGCCAACGCCTGCCACTCACCCTGCTGGTAGACACCCAGGGCAAGATCATCCAACGCTTTGAAGGCCGCCTGGCCCCCGAGGTGTGGGACGGCGTGGCTGAACTCCTGCCCTGACCCCCGCCCACCCAGCCTCATCGTCCTCATGCTCGACCGTTACGCCATTGCCCTGATTCGCCCCCCCCTTACCGCCACCGCCCGCGTACTGGTGCGCGCCGGTCTGGGCGCCAACACCATCACGCTGCTGGGTTTTGGCATTGGTGCTTTTGCTGCAATTTTGATAGCTGGTGGCGCATATTCCATGGGTGCTGCGGCCATTTTGGCTTCAAGATTGTGTGATGGACTGGACGGCGCCGTGGCGCGCCAGACGCAGGCCACCGATGCCGGCGGCTTTCTGGACATCACGCTGGACTTTCTGTTTTACGCCAGCATTCCGCTGGCCTTTGCCGTGGCCCAGCCAGCCGACAACGCACTGCCAGCCGCCGTGCTGCTGGCCGCATTTATGGGCACGGGCAGCAGCTTTTTGGCCTTTGCGGTGCTGGCCGCCAAACGCGGGCTGCAAGACCTGGCCATACCGGGCAAGTCGTTTTACTTTTTGGGCGGGCTGACCGAGGCCACCGAGACCCTGGCCTTTTTTGTGGCCATGTGCCTCTGGCCCGCGCACTTTGCCACGCTGGCCTATGCCTTTGCCGTGCTGTGCGGCATCACCATCGTCACCCGCATCTGGTGGGGCTGGAGAACCTTCCAATGAAGCTGTCCAAACTGTTGCTGCTGGCCGTGGTGGCCGCGGCCATTGCTGCGTTTGTGTGGCTGGACCTGGGCCGTTTTCTGCGGCTGGACTATCTGCAGTCCAGCCAGGCGGCGTTTGCGGCGCTGTATGCCGAACAGCCTTGGGGCGTGCGTGCCGCGTACTTTCTGGTCTACGTCGCCGTGGCCGGCCTCTCCTTGCCCGGCGCGGCGATTGTCACGCTCGCGGGCGGCGGCATTTTTGGCCTGGGGTGGGGCTTGCTGCTGGTGTCGTTTGCCTCCAGCATCGGCGCCACGCTGTCGTTTCTGGCCGCCCGGTTTGTCCTGCGCGATGTGGTCCAAGCCCGCTTTGGTAAACGCCTGGCCGACATCAACGCCGGGGTGGCGCGTGAAGGCGCGCTGTACCTGTTCAGCCTGCGGCTGATTCCCGTGGTGCCGTTTTTTGTCATCAACCTGGCCATGGGCCTGACCACGCTGCGCACCTGGACCTTCTACTGGGTCAGCCAGCTCGGTATGCTGGCGGGCACTGCGGTGTATGTGAACGCTGGCACACAGCTGGCCGACATTCGCAGCCTGCAAGACGTGGCCAGCCCCGGGCTGCTGGGCGCGTTGGTGCTGCTGGGTTTGTTCCCCTTGTTTGCAAAGGCTGCCATGAACTACCTCCAGAAACGCAAGGTCTACGCGCACTGGAACGCCGTGCGCCCCAAGAGTTTTGACCGCAACCTGATCGTCATCGGTGCTGGCGCAGGCGGGTTGGTGTCGGCCTATATTGCGGCCGCCGTCAAAGCCAAGGTGACGCTGGTGGAAGCCCACAAAATGGGCGGCGACTGCCTGAACTACGGCTGCGTGCCCAGCAAGGCCCTGATCAAAAGTGCCAAGCTGGCGCACCAGATGCAACATGCCGAACGCTATGGTTTGCATAGCAGCTTGCGCACAGAGGACGGGGGCCAACCCTTGTTTTCATTCAAAACCGTGATGCAGCGCATCCATGACGTGATTGCTGCCATTGAGCCGCACGACAGCGTGGAGCGTTACACCGGCCTGGGTGTGGAGGTGTTGCAGGGTTACGCCAAGATCACCAACCCGTGGACGGTGGAGATTGCGCTCAACGATGGCGGTAAGCAGACTTTGACCACACGCAGCATCGTCATCGCAGCCGGTGCGCGCCCCTTTGTTCCACCTTTGCCGGGTCTGAATGAGGTGGGCTATGTGACCAGCGACACGCTGTGGGACGAGTTTGCCAAGCTGGACGAAGTGCCAAAGCGCTTGGTGGTGCTCGGCGGCGGGCCGATCGGTTGTGAACTGGCCCAGAGCTTTGCGCGCCTGGGCTCACACGTCACCCAAGTGGAGATGGCGCCGCGCATCATGGCGCGTGAAGACGACGAGGTGTCGGCCCAGGCGGCAGACGCGCTGCGCGCCGATGGCGTGGATCTGCTCACCAGCCACAAGGCGCTGCGCTGCGAGCTGATGAATGGCGAGAAGGTGCTGGTGGTGGAGCACGCGGGCGTGGAAAAACGCATTGCGTTTGACCAGCTGTTGTGCGCCGTGGGCCGCACCGCGCGCCTCACGGGCTATGGCCTCGAAGACTTGGGTATTCCCACCCACAAGACGGTGCAGACCAACGAGTACCTGCAGACCATTTACCCCAATATCTATGCGGCGGGTGATGTGGCCGGGCCTTTCCAGTTCACCCACACCGCGGCGCACCAGGCCTGGTATGCGGCGGTGAATGCGCTGTTCGGGGACTTCAAGAAGTTCAAGGCCGACTACTCCGTCATCCCCTGGGCCACCTTCATCGACCCCGAGGTGGCGCGTGTGGGCCTCAACGAACAAGATGCCAAAGAACAAGGTATTGCCTACGAGGTGACGAAATACGGTATTGACGACCTGGACCGCGCGATTGCGGACAGCGAGGCGCACGGTTTTGTGAAAGTGCTCACCGTGCCGGGCAAGGACAAGATTCTGGGCGTGACCATTGTGGGCACACACGCGGGCGACCTGCTGGCCGAGTACGTGCTGGCCATGAAACACGGCCTGGGCCTGAACAAAATTCTGGGCACCATCCACACCTACCCCACGTTGGCCGAGGCCAACAAATACGCGGCGGGTGAATGGAAACGCGCGCACCAGCCACACCAACTCTTGGAGTGGGTGCGCAAGTTCCACGACTGGAAACGCGGCTGAATTGACGCCCCCACGCTCCACCGCTGCGCGGGTCGCTGCCCCCCGAGGGGGCGCGTTTCAGCTTGGGGCGGCCCGGCTCTGAAACCAGCACCCCCAAGCGGCACAATCCACGCTTATGCAAACACCCGCTACGCCCATCGTTCGAGACATTGTGTTGGTGGGCGGCGGCCACAGCCATGTGGGGGTGCTGCGCCACTTCGCCATGCACCCGCTGCCCGGCGTGCGCCTCGCCCTGATCTGCACCGACGCCCACACGCCCTACTCCGGCATGTTGCCGGGGTATGTGGCTGGGCACTACAGCTACGACGAGGTGCACATCGACCTGGTCCGCCTGTGCGCGGCCACGGGCGCACGTTTTATCCAGGCCGAAGTCACCGGCCTGAACCGAGAAGCCCGCACCGTGCAGTTGCGCGGCCGGCCCGATGTGGACTACGACCTGGTCTCCATCAACACCGGCGCCACCCCGCAAATGCAGGTGGTGGGTGCGGCCGCGCATGCGGTGCCGGTGAAACCCATCACTGGCTTCCAGCAGCGCTGGCTGGCACTACTGGCGCGGGTGCAGCAGCACCAGGGCCCGCTGAATATCGCCCTGGTGGGCGGCGGCGCGGGTGGCGTGGAGCTGTGCCTGGCCCTGCAGTACCGCCTGCGTGCAGTGTTGCAAGCCACCGGCCGCGATGCCGAGACGCTGCAGTTCCACCTGTTCACCGCCGAAGGCCTGCTGCCCACACACAACGCCGGCGTGCGCAGCCGCTTTGCGCGCGTGCTGGCGCAGCGTGGTGTGCACGTGCACCAGCACACCCCCATTACCGAAGTGCAGGCCGGGCGCCTGCGCAGCGCACAGGGCAGCTGGTTTGCTTCCGATGAAGTGTTGTGGGTCACCCAGGCCGGCGGCGGCGCCTGGCTGCAGGGCACCGGCCTGGCGCTGGACGCGCAGAGTTGCGTGCGGGTGCAGGACACGCTGCAAAGCATCAGCGACCCGCGCGTGTTCGCAGCCGGCGATGTGGCGGCCATGGAGAACTTTGCGCTGGAGAAGGCCGGTGTATTTGCCGTGCGCATGGGCATGCCACTGGCGCGCAACCTGCAGCGCGCGGTGCAGGGCCTGCCCCTGCAGCCCTACCGGCCGCAGCGCCGCTGGCTGGCCCTCATCAGCACCGGTGACCAATATGCCGTGGCCTCGCGCGGCGCCCTCGGGTTTGCGGGCGCCTGGGTCTGGCGCTGGAAGGACTGGATAGACCGGCGTTTTATGCAGCGCTTCAGCGTGCAGGGAGCCAACGGCTTAACGGGCATGGCCGCGCCCACGGCTTCGGTGGCCAACACCACGCTTCAACTCAGCACCGAAGAATCCCAACAGGCCCAGGCCGCTATGGCCATGCGCTGCGGCGGCTGCGGTGCCAAGGTGGGCGCCAGCGTGTTGTCGCGTGCGCTGCAAGACCTGTGGGTGGCGCCCAACCCCGATGTACTGCTGGGCCTGGACAGCCCGGACGACGCCGCCGTGGTGCGCGTGCCACCCGGCAAGGCACTGGTGCACAGCGTGGACTTTTTCCGGGCGTTTGTGGACGACCCCTATGTGTTTGGCCAGATTGCCGCCAACCACGCGCTGGGCGACCTGTTTGCCATGGGTGCGCAGCCGCACACGGCCACGGCCATCGCCACCGTGCCGCCCGGCGTGGACCGGCAGGTGGAGGCCACGCTGCGCCAGATGATGGCCGGTGCGGTGCAGGTGCTCAACGCCGCAGGCTGCACGCTGATAGGCGGCCACAGCGGCGAAGGCATCGAGCTGGCGCTGGGTTTTGCGGTGAATGGCCTGGTGGCCGTGGACGCCCATGGCCAGATGACCGGCGTGCTGCGCAAGGGCGGCATGCAACCCGGTGACGTGTTGCTGCTAACCAAACCCATCGGCACTGGCGCCCTGTTTGCCGCCCATGGCCGCGCTGCCGCCACCGGGCGCTGGGTGCAGGCAGCACTGCAAAGCATGGTGCACAGCAACCAAACGGCAGCACAGACCCTGCGCACCTTTGGTGCCACCGCCTGCACCGACCTGACCGGCTTTGGCCTGATCGGCCACACGGTGGAAATGGCGCGCCCCAGCGGCGTGCAGGTGGTGCTGGACGTGAATGCTCTGCCCTTGCTGGACGGCGCACTGGAATGCGTGCAGCAGGGCCTGCTCAGCTCCCTGCACAGCGCCAATGCGCGCCAGCAGCATGTGGTGCAGAACGCCAGCGAGGCCATGGCCCACGTGCGCTGGCCGTTGCTGGTGGACCCGCAAACCGCAGGCGGCCTGCTGGCCAGTGTGCCCGCCGCACAGGCCTCCGCCTGCCTGGCCGCGCTGCAGGCACAAGGCTACGCCGCAGCCTGCGCCATTGGCCGGGTGCAGGCCCTGCCGGCCGGACAAGCGCCGGTGCTGATTGCACTGTAACGCTATGCTTTCAATAGCTGCTTGCGCATAGTCCGTATGGGCTAGAGGCCTATTTGGCTATTAAAAACCCAAAACTCGTGAAACAATAGCGCCATGAACGCTTTGGCCGCGCACCTCAAGAACCATGTGGACTCTGTGCCGCACCACGACGCGCGCGGTTACCAGCCGCGCCAGCTGGTCTTGTTGGGCGGTGGCATGGCGAATTTGCAGGTGTTGTCCAACCTGGCGGCCCACCCGCTGGCCGAGATGCGCATCATTTTGGTGGCGCCCCACCCCCGCAGCATTTACCCCGGCATGTTGCCCGGCTTTGTGGCGGGCCACTACGCGCTGGACGAATGCGCCATCCCGCTGGAGCCGCTGGTGCGCCGTGCTGGCATCCGCTGGTTGCAGCGCAATGTAAAAGCGCTGGACGCCGCCACCCAAACCCTGCTGCTGGACGACGGCAGCACCCAGCACTACGACTGGCTGTCGGTCAACACCGGGCCGGTGCAAAACCGCGAGCAGATTGAGCGTGACATGCCAGGTGCGCGTGAACACGGCCTGTTTGTGCACCCCATGGAGACCTTTGCCGCCCTGTGGCCGCGTGTGTGTGAGCTGGGCGAAACACGGGCGCTGCGCATTGCCGTCATCGGTGCGGGCACCGCCGCCATGGAACTGGCCATGGCCGTGCGCCAGCGCCTGCCCAACAGTGCCGTCACGCTGGTGGCCGGCCCGCTGGCCGATGGCGCCAGCACCCCCAACCCGCTGCAGCAGCGCCTGAGCACCACCATGAAGGCCCAGCGCATCACCGTGTTGCACGACACCGCGGTGGGCCTGAAAGCCGATGAGGTGCACCTGGGCTGTGGTGCCCGCCTGGCCTGTGATGTGCCGCTGCTGGCCATCGAAGGCCAGACCCCCGCCTGGCAGGCGCAAAGCGCCCTGGCCCTGTCGCCACAAGGCCAGATCGTCACCGACCACTACCAGCGCAGCACCAGCCACCCGCAGGTGTTTGCCGTGACCGACAACAGCATGGCACTGGCCCGCAACCTGCCGGCCGCCACCACCGGCGGCACCCTGCACGCCAGCCGCAACGAAGCCAATGCCTTGCACCTGCTGTTTGGCGGGGCACAGCAGGCCGTGGCGGGCTGGGGCACCTACAGCGCCCAGGGCCGGCCCATCAGCTGGCTCAAAGAATGGGCCGACCGCCGCTTTGTGGCGCGGTACTTGCAAAACACGCCTTGAAGCGTGGGCACGGCAGTACCGTGCCCCAGCTGTTGCTGCCCGGTAACCCGGGATTCGCTCCCTTGAGCGACAATGATTTTCACCATGAAACGACTCCTCATTGCCTGCTGTCTGTGCCTGTCCATGGCCAGCACCGGTTGGTCTGCTGAATCCATCCCTGCACCTGCCGCTACGGTTGATGCGGCAAGCACCCTGCACTACTTCAACCGCCCGGTGTTCACCTTCCGCGGGCCGCTGTCCGGCGTGTCGGCGGCAGACCGCTCCCAACGGGCCGCCGCGCGCTTGCGTGAACAACTCGACAGCCAAGGCCCCCACCGTGTCAGCCAGAAGCCCGATGCCATGGGGGTGCTGGTGCAGATTGACGGCGCCACCACCTTTGTGGTCACCGCGAACGACGTGGACGTGTTGCAGCAGGAAACCCTGGAGGCCAGCGCCCAGCGCGCGGCCCAGGCGCTGGACCTGGCGATTGCCGAGAGCCGCGAGGCCCGCGACTGGCAGGCCATGGTGCGGTCGCTGGGCTGGTCGGCCCTGGCCACCGCATTGGCCCTGGCGCTGGCCTGGGTGCTGAGGCACGGCCACGCGGCACTGGCGCGGCGCCTGGTCACGCTGTCCGAATGGCATTCGCGCAAGCTGCAGTGGGGCGGTATAGAGCTGCTGCAGCGCGAACGTGCCGCTACGGTGGTGCGCAAGCTGCTGAACGGCGTGCACAGCCTGGTGCTGCTCTTGCTGGTGTACGAGTGGCTGAGTTTTGTGCTGGCGCGGTTTCCGTTCACTCGCGTCTGGGGTGAAACCCTCAACAGCTATTTGCTGAACCTGCTGGGCCTGATCGGCACGGCCATCGTCGGTGCGGTGCCGGGCCTGTTTACTGCGGTGGTGATCTTCTACCTGGCACGTGCCGCCACCGGCGTGCTGCGTCGCTTTTTTGACCGCATACAGCAGGGTGAACACAGCCTGGCCTGGCTGGATGCCGATGTGGCGGTGCCCACGCGGCGCATCACCACCGCCGTGGTCTGGCTGTTTGCCCTGGCCATGGCCTACCCCTACCTGCCCGGCGCGCAGACCGAGGCGTTCAAGGGCCTGTCGGTTCTGGTGGGGCTGATGATTTCGCTGGGTGCCTCCAACCTGGTGGGGCAAGCCGCCAGTGGCCTGATCCTGACCTACGGCCGGGTGTTTCGTCGGGGTGAATATGTGCGCATTGCCGACCAAGAGGGCACGGTGACCGACGTGGGCATGTTTGCCACCCGCATCCGCACCGGCCTGGGTGAAGAGGTCACTATCTCCAACACCACCATCCTGGGCAGCACCACCAAAAACTACTCGCGTGCCGTGCAGGGCGCGGGGTATGTGCTGGACACCACGGTCACCATTGGTTACGACACGCCGTGGCGCCAGGTGCACGCCATGCTTGAAGAAGCCGCCACACGTACCGAAGGGGTGCTAACCACACCCGCCCCGCAAGTCTTCCAGACGGCACTGTCCGACTGGTACCCGGTGTACCGCCTGGTGTGCCAGGCCGTGCCTTCGGAGCCGCGCCCGCGCGCACTGCTGCTGAGTGCGCTGCACGCCAACATCCAGGACGTGTTCAACACCTATGGCGTGCAAATCATGTCGCCACAGTACATTGCCGACCCGCAAGCGCCCAAACAGGTGCCCCCGGACCAGTGGTACCCCGCACCGGCCCAAGCCCCGGCCCCTCACGCCCACAACCCATGACGCCACTGCTGCAAATCGCCTACATCGTTCGCACCGAGCTGCGGGCGTTTGTGCGTTACCCCAAGATGCTGGTGGCCACCGCAGCCGTGGCCCTGTTGCCGGCGCTCTACGCGCTGATTTACCTCTCCAGCGTGTGGGACCCGGCCTCCAACACGCAGTCGCTGGCGGTGGCGCTGGTGAATCTGGACGAAGGGGTGGAGTACCGCGACCACGTGTTCAACGTGGGCTGGCAGGTGGTGTCCAAACTGCGCAGCAGCCACCGCTTTGGGTATGTGGACCTGCACGACGCCGAGGAAGCCCGGCACCGGGTGCGCCAGGGCAGCCTGGCGTTTGCGCTCATCATTCCCAAAGACTTCAGCTCCAACGCCATTCCCGGCGCACAACCGGGTGGTGGCAAGCTGGTGATCTACAGCGCCGAAGGCAACAACTACGAAACCGCGGTGATTGCGCGCCAGTTCGCCACCGAGCTGGGCCACGAGGTGAACGAGAGCCTGAACGAGCGCCGCTGGGCCCTGGTACTGAGCAATGCGGCGGGATCGCAGCACAGTGTGGACCAGCTCCGACAAGGGGTGGAACAGCTTCGCCTGGGTGCGGCACAGCTCAAAACCGGCAGCGAACAAACCGCCAGTGCAGCCAAAACACTCTCCGGCGGCGCTGGCAAGCTGCAAGGTGGTGTGGAACAACTGACCGACGGCATGCGCCAACTGGGCACCGGCCTGCGCACCATGGACGCGCGCCGCCCGCCCAACTCCGAACTCAACCGCCTCAAGGCAGGCGCCGAGAGCCTGGCAGCCGGGCATGGTGAGCTGTCCCGTGGTTTGGATGAATTGCAGGTGGGGTCGCAAAAAATCCGCGAGGGTGTGGCCGGGTTTCAGGAGGAGGCCAATGGCAGTTTGCTGGTGTCAAGCCGCGTCAAGGAGAACACCAACCAGCTGGCCAACGGCGTGAACCAGCTCGACGAGGGCCTGAAAACCGCCGGTAATGCGCAGCGCCAGTTGGCCGAGGGAGCGGACAAGGTCAGCACCGGTGTCGGGGCACTGACCACCGGCATGCGCGCGCTCAATGGTGGCATTCGCACGGCCGTGGCCAAGCTACCCGACGACAGCCAGCTGGACGAACTGAACCGTGGTGCCAGTGCGCTGGCGAATGGCAACTTTGCCCTGGCCGACGGGCTGCAAAAAATCCGCGCAGGCTCCCAGGGCCTCTCGGGCGGGCTAGACCTGCTGGCCAACTCATTGCCCGCCGCGCTGGACACACCCGGCGGCAGCGCGGCAGGCATGGCCAGCTCGGTGCAACCGGTGATGGAGCTCAGCGCCCCAGTGTCCAACAGCGGCAGTGGTTTTGCTCCCAACATCCTGCCCGCGGCCCTGTGGCTGGGCGCCGGCATTGCGGCCTTCCTGATCCATGTGCGCACACTGCCCCGGCGCGCCCAGCATTTCTCGCGCCCGGCACAGCTGCTGGGCAAGATGGGATTGCCCGCTGCGGTGGTGGTGGTGCAGGCGCTGCTGCTGGGGTTGGCGGCACAAGGGGTGCTGACCATGCGCGTGGCCAACGGCCCGGCTTTTATGCTGACGCTGGTGGTGTCGGGCCTGAGTTTTTTGGCCATGGTGCTGCTGCTGACCAAGGCCTTTGGCGATGCGGGCAAGGCCATGGCCATGGTGCTGCTGGCGGTGCAGCTCTCGTCATCGGGAGGGGTCATGCCGGTGGAGCTGAGCGGGGGCCTGTTCACCCAGATCAGCCCCTGGCTGCCCATGACCTGGGTAGTGCGGGCGGTCAAGGCGAGCCTGTTTGGCGCGTTTGATGGGCAGTGGGCCCGCCCCCTGGTCTACGTGGCTGCCTCCGGGCTGGTTGCCATGCTACTGTCCATGGTGGTGGGACGCTGGCGCTTTGTCAAAACCACGGCGATGCGCCCGGCGGTGGATATTTAGGCAGCTAGCGCGGCAGCCGCATGAAGGTGGGCTGGACCTTCCACTCTGTGCACACAAAGTGCCCGCGGTCCAACAGGCGGTCGGCAATGCTGTTGTCGGCGTACTGCACCTTGCCGTCTTTGCACACCATCACAGTGTCTTCTGTTGACACTTGCTGCAGCAAATTGGCCAGCATCAAGCTGTCGCGCATGCCCACATAAATCACCAAGGCCACCACCACCAGCACCAAGAGCGCGGAAGCATCCCGTACGGCCTTGCGCCAGGGCGCGGCAGGAACCTGCGGGGTCTGTGGCAAATGGCCGGCCCCCAGGCTGAACAGCTCCACACCGGCGGCATGGGTTTCGAGAATGGTGCTGGGCTCGTCCTCAGCGTCCACGGCAGCAGATGCAGCGGTACTGGCGGCGGGCAAATACGCCCGCCCAAAGGGTTTGGTTTGTTTCATGCGCGGCTCCCTGGTACAGATCCAGGCGCACACGCATTGCCACAGCAATGGAACCCTGCTGGCAACCCCGCTATCCCTTCCGTGCAAAGCGCGGACGGGGACCGGAGGCTTTGCGTCCCTGCCTCTCGGCAGGTTTGCCCGGATTTTTTTGCTAAAGCGCGATTGTAGAAAAATCGCGCGTCAAACGCTACTCGACTTTGGCGCCCGAGGCCTGCACGATGCCTTTCCACTTGGCGTAGTCAGTCTTGAGCAGGGTGGAGAACTGGTCCACTTTCATGGCCACGGGCTCGGCGCCCTGCGCCAGGATGGCGGCCTTGACCTCGGGGTTGGCCAACAGCTTGTTCACCTCGGTGTTCAGCGTGGTGACCACGGCAGCCGGCGTGCCAGCAGGCGCAAACAGGCCATACCAGGTGCTCACGTCAAAGTCTTTGTAACCCGACTCGGCCACGGTGGGCACATCGGGCAGGGAGCTGCTGCGCGCGGCCGAGGTCACGGCCAGGGGGCGCAGCTTGCCGGCCTTGATTTGGGCCATGGCCGAAGGCACGGAGGACACCAGCAAGTCCACATTGCCCGCCAGCGCGTCCATCAGCGCGGGGTTGGAGCCCTTGTAGGGGATGTGGCGGATATTGATATTGGCGGCTTTCTCAAACAGGTGGCCGGCCAGGTGGATGGTGGTGCCGTTGCCGGGCGAACCGTAGGTGATGGTGTCGGGGTTGGCACGTGCCGCAGCCACCACATCGGCCAGGGTCTTGAACTTGGAATTGGCGCTGGTGGCAATCACCACCGGGGTGTAAGCCACATGGGCCACGGCCACCAGGTCCTTGGTCGGGTCCCAGGGCAGGTTGCCATAAAGCCAGGGTCCCACCACCAGGTTGTCCTTTTGGCCCATCACGATGTCGTAACCCGTGGGCGCCGCCTTCACCGCCTCGGTGATGCCGATGGTGCCGCCTGCACCGGCGCGGTTGTCGGGCACCACGGACCACTTGTTGGCCTCGGTCAGCTTTTGTGCCACCAGGCGGGACAGGATGTCAGTGCCGCCGCCAGGAGGAAACGGAATGATCAGGCGGATGGGTTTGCTCGGGTAGGCCGCGTTTTGGGCATGGGCCACGTTCACCGCCGCCAAAGACACCAGACTCCACACCAACAGCTTCTTCAACAACATGGCAAATTCTCCAGAAAAATGAGGGCAAGGGCCTTGGACCCCGCGCCGGGCGATTCTGCCCCAAGGCCCAGAGTTTCATCTTGCGGGATACCCGCACACCGTGTGCGGCCAGCACAACACCACACTTGAAGAAACCTAGGGTTTACCCTATACTGCAGTGCAATATCGTTCATTTTGGAGGTTTCACCATGGCCAGCACTGCAATCCGTACCCCCCATTTCGCCCCCGCCCAACAGCCCAGCGTGGGCCAGGCACTGCGCGACCTGCTGGTGTCTGCACGCGCCCTGAGTGTGGCCCTGTGGGCAGCCGCTTTCCAGAGCCAAGCCACGGCGCCCGTGGAGTTGGACGAAGCCAGCCAATTGCGCGCCATGGCCGACGATGCCGCAGCGTCCGACCCTGGTTTTGCCCAAGACTTGTACGCCCTGGCCGACCGCGTGGAACGCGCGGCCATTGCTGCGCACAACATCTGATCGCCCCCCCGCCTCTGAAAGCGTCCTCCTGAGGGCGCTTTTTTTATGCCTGCAAGCACGGCATGGTGGCACTTCTGGCCCTAGAGGGAAGGCCGGATCAAAGTCCCTGCCCTTGAAACGTCCACAAAAGGCCTTATCATTAGCACTCGTTAGTGTGGAGTGCTAACAGCACCCATCCTACAAGTTCATGTGTGTTCGCCCCCGGGTGGGCACCTGTTCCCTTTCTCGTTTCAAAACCTAGGAGATTCCTCATGAAACTGCGTCCTTTGGCAGACCGCGTGATCGTCAAACGCGTCGAAAGCGAAACCAAGACTGCCTCCGGCATCTACATCCCCGACAACGCTGCAGAGAAGCCTGACCAAGGCGAAGTGCTGGCTGTAGGCCCCGGCAAGACCAACGACAAGGGCGAAACCAAGGCTTTGACCGTCAAGGTCGGTGACCGCGTGTTGTTCGGCAAGTACTCCGGCCAGACCGTGAAGATCGACGGCGACGAGCTGCTGGTGATGAAAGAAGACGACCTGTTCGCTGTTGTCGAGAAATAAAGCTACTGCGCGAACGCCATGCGTCGTTGCTCCGTGCTCGCCATCCTCACGTACAGAAGTACGTTCCGGTGGCTGCGCGCGGTGCGCCTAGCCTGACGTCCGCTCGCTACGCTTTCTTCCCCAACAACGAGTCACTTTTTAATTTTGAAATTATTGGAGTCATAACATGGCAGCAAAAGACGTAATTTTCGGCGGCGAAGCCCGCGCACGCATGGTTGAAGGCGTGAACATTTTGGCCAACGCGGTCAAAGTGACCCTGGGCCCCAAAGGCCGTAACGTGGTTCTGGAGCGCTCGTTCGGCGCCCCCACCGTGACCAAGGACGGTGTGTCCGTGGCCAAGGAAATCGAACTCAAAGACAAGCTGCAAAACATGGGCGCGCAGATGGTCAAGGAAGTTGCTTCCAAGACGTCTGACAACGCGGGTGACGGTACAACGACCGCTACCGTGCTGGCCCAAGCCATCGTGCGCGAAGGCATGAAGTACGTGGCCGCCGGCATGAACCCCATGGACCTGAAGCGCGGTATCGACAAGGCTGTGATCGCCCTGATCGAAGAGCTGAAGAAGGCTTCCAAGCCCACCACCACCTCCAAGGAAATCGCCCAAGTGGGTTCCATTTCCGCCAACTCTGACACCTCCATTGGCGAAATCATCGCCAACGCTATGGACAAAGTGGGCAAAGAAGGCGTGATCACCGTGGAAGACGGCAAGTCTCTGCAAAACGAACTGGATGTCGTTGAAGGCATGCAATTCGACCGCGGCTACCTGTCCCCCTACTTCATCAACAACCCCGAAAAGCAAGCTGCCTTGCTGGACAACCCGTTTGTGTTGTTGTTCGACAAGAAGATCAGCAACATTCGTGACCTGCTGCCTACCCTGGAACAAGTCGCCAAGGCCGGCCGTCCCCTGCTGATCATTGCTGAAGATGTCGAAGGCGAAGCCCTGGCAACTTTGGTGGTGAACACCATCCGCGGCATCCTGAAGGTGGTGGCTGTGAAGGCTCCTGGCTTCGGCGACCGTCGCAAGGCCATGCTGGAAGACATCGCCATCCTGACCGGTGGCAAGGTTATCGCTGAAGAAGTGGGCCTGACCCTGGAAAAAGTGACTTTGGCTGACCTGGGTTCTGCCAAACGCGTGGAAGTGGGCAAGGAAAACACCATCATCATCGACGGTGCAGGCGCTGCTGCTGACATCGAAGCCCGCGTCAAGCAAGTGCGCGTGCAAATCGAAGAAGCGACGTCTGACTACGACCGTGAAAAGCTGCAAGAGCGCGTGGCCAAGTTGGCTGGCGGTGTTGCCGTGATCAAGGTGGGCGCTGCTACCGAAGTCGAAATGAAAGAAAAGAAAGCCCGTGTTGAAGACGCACTGCACGCGACCCGTGCGGCTGTGGAAGAAGGCATTGTGGCTGGTGGTGGTGTGGCTCTGCTGCGCGCCAAGCAAGCTGCTGGCGCCATCAAGGGTGACAACGCTGACCAAGACGCCGGTATCAAGCTGGTGTTGAAGGCCATCGAAGCCCCCCTGCGCGAGATCGTGTACAACGCCGGTGGCGAAGCGTCTGTGGTGGTGAACGCGGTGTTGGCCGGCAAGGGCAACTACGGCTTCAACGCTGCCAACGACACCTACGGCGACATGATCGAAATGGGTATCCTGGACCCCACCAAGGTGACACGTACTGCATTGCAAAACGCGGCATCCGTGGCATCCCTGATGCTGACCACCGAGTGCATGGTGTCTGAAGCGCCGAAGGAAGAAGCTGCTGGCGGCGGTATGCCTGATATGGGTGGTATGGGCGGCATGGGCGGCATGGGCATGTAATTGCTCCTTGCCTGAGGGCGCATGGCGGCGTTGCAAACGCTTGCCGTACCAGAGGTACTGTCAGCGCGTTTGCGCCTTGCCCTGCACCCTCATGCTGCGTCGATGTGGCGTTATTGCTCTCGACTGCAACCCAACAAAAAAACCCCGCAAGGTTTTGCCTTGCGGGGTTTTTTTACGTCTGGATTACTATGCTTTTAATAGCTGCTTGCGCAATATCTACGGGGGCTAGAGGCCTATCTTGCTTAAACCTGCGGCTTGCAGCGCCTGCGTAACTTGCTGTGCATTTTTGAAGTGAATGCCGTGCCAGCCTTGGGCTTGCGCGGCCTCGATGTTGCCCAGCAGGTCGTCGATGAACACGGTCTTGGCCGGCCCCAGCGCGTAGCGGGTTTGCAGCAGCTGGTAGATGGCGGGCTCGGGTTTGATGAGCAGCACATCGCCAGAGAAGATACCGCCGTCAAAGTCCTGGAGAAAGGCGTGCAGGCGCTCCAACGTGCGCGCGTAAGGCACGGGCATGTTGGACAGGAAATACAAGTTCAGCGGCTCGCCGCCGTTGGCCTGCTGCTGGGCGCGCAGGGCGTGCAGGCGGGTCAGCAGCGCAATGGAATCGGGCATGGGCACCAGGCGCTCACCAATGCCTTCCACCAGCGTGGTCAGCGCCGCGCGGTCCAGCCCCAAGCGGGCCGCGGTGCGGTCAATCACCTCGGGCATGGTCACTGCGCCGCGGTCAAACCCCTGCCAGTCGGCATGGCCAAACACCTCGTGCGCCAGATGGCCCGCCAGTGCGGGCGTGGGCGCGCGGTCGGGAAAACATTCGGTCACCAGATCCACCGGGCGCCAGGTGAACAGCACCGCGCCAAAGTCAAACACCACGTTCATGCGTCAGGTCTTTCGAGTTTCAGATTTTTGAGGGCGCGCCGCAGCGCGGCCGCCAGCTTGGCCGGTTGGGTCTGCGTGATGCGCACCTGCGGCGTGCCGTGCCAGTCCGCACTGCGCTGGATGGCCTGGGCCACATCGGTCAGGTGAGCGTCGGTCCACACCAGGCCGGGCTGGGCATAGAGCGCACGTACTTCAAACACGCCTTCGGCCCGATGCGCCTTGGCGTCCAGCCGGCCAATCAGTGCGCCGCGGCAGAGGATGGGCAGCACAAAGTAGCCGTACACGCGCTTCTCTTCGGGCGTGTAGCACTCCAGCCGGTAGTCAAAGTCAAACAGCACCGAGGCGCGCTCGCGGTCCCACACCACGGGGTCAAACGGCGAGAGCAGCGCGGTGTGCGTGGCCTGCAGCTTGCCGGCGCTGGCCTTTTTCAACAGTGCGGCATGGCTGGCGTGCACATAGCCGGGTGCGTCCCAACCTTCCACGGCCACGCGCTGCACGCTGCCAGCATCCACCAGCGCGTCCAGGTCCACATCCTTGAAGCGCGGCTTGGTGCGGAAGTAGTCGTTCACCCACCGCGCCTGGGTGATGCCCAGCGCGGCGATGGCTCTTTCGATCAGATGGGCGTACAGCGTGGCCTCGCTGGCGTGGGCCACGGCTTGCAGCAACTGCGGCGCCACGCGTTCGCTGAGGTCGTAGACGCGGTGGAAGTTCTCACGCCGCGCAATCATCAGCTCGCCCAGCGCAAACAGGGCTTCCAGCCAACGCTTCTCGTCCTTCCAGCCCCACCAGGGACCGCCCTTGCCCTCGGGCCGCTCAAAGTCGGACGACTTCACAGGGCCGTTGGCACGGACGTGCTCCAGCAGCTTGTCCAGGTGCGGGCGCTGCGCCGCGGCCTGTTTGCGTGCATTGGCAACACCCCAATGCTGGCGGGAATGCCGGTTGTAGGCGCGGTGAACATGCAAGTCATCCATATGCGCAAAGCAGGCCTCGTGCGCCCAGGTTTCAAACACCTTGGCCGCAGCCAGTGTTTCTTCCAGCCATTCACGCGGGTAGTCACCCAGACGCGAATGCAATACGAGGTAGGGGCTGCGCGACACCACATGGATGGTGTCGATCTGCAGCAGCGCCATGCGCTGGATGCAGGCTGCCACATCGGCGCACTTGGCAGCCCGCGTGGGCGGCTGCAGCAGGCCCTGCGCTGCGAGGTGCAGGTTGCGGGCTTGCGCAAGCGAGAGAGAAATGCTCATGGATGCATGGAGCCTAGGCCACTCAACGCCCCGCAGCATGCAGGGGCGCGGTGGCGGGCGATTTCTGCGCGTTTGGCAGTATGAGCCCGCCGCCGTGCGCCTGCGTGCTGTGCGAGTGCCAGACAACGCACAGGCAAAAGGTCAGCTCCGCAGGCGCGCTAGCAAACCGGCGGTGGAACCATCCAACCCAGTGACATCACCGGAAGCCAGGCGCGGCTCAATCTCCTTGGCCAGCACCTTGCCCAGCTCCACACCCCACTGGTCAAAGCTGTTGATGCCCCACAGGCTGCCGCTGACAAACACGCGGTGCTCCTGCAACGCAATCAGCGCGCCCAGCGCGGCCGGGGTCAGGTCGTCCAGCAACAAGAAAGTGCTGGGGCGGTTGCCCGTGAAATGCTTGTGGCCGCCGGCATCGCTCTTGCCCTGCAGCAGGGCCTGGGCTTGCGCCAGCACATTGGCCAGCAACAGCGGCTGGTGGCCCTTGAGGTCATGGCGCGCCTTTTTCACGGCGATGAACTCCATCGGCACCACATCGGTCCCCTGGTGCAGCATCTGGAAGTAGGCGTGCTGGCCGTTGGTGCCGGGCTCGCCCCACAACACGGGCGAGGTGCCAAACGGCAACGCTTCGCCCGAGGCGTCCACACGCTTGCCATTGCTTTCCATCTCCAGCTGCTGCAAATACGCCGGCACACGACGCAGGGCGCTGTGGTACGGCGCAATGCTGCGGCTGGTGAAACCGTGGAAGTTGCGGTACCAGACGTCCAGCAAGCCCAGGCGCACCGGCAGATTGCTCTCCAGCGGCGCAGTGCGGAAGTGCTCGTCCATCGCGTGGGCACCGGCCAAAAATTCGCGGAAGCCCGCTGCGCCAATGGCGATGGCCAAGGGCAGGCCAATGGCCGACCACATGGAGTAACGGCCGCCCACCCAGTCCCAGAAGCCAAAGGTGGTGGTGATCCCAAACGCATTGGCCGCGGGCACATTGGTGGTCAGCGCGGCAAAGTGGCGCGCAATGTCGGTGCCACCCTGCGACTCAAACCAGGCCTTGGCCGAGGAGGCATTGGTCATGGTCTCGATGGTGGTGAAGGTCTTGCTGGCGATCAGGAAGACCGTGCTTTCCACTTTGAGGTGGGGCAACTTGGCGGCCAACTCGTGGCCGTCCACATTGCTCACAAAGTGCAGGCGCTTGCCGGTGGTGGCAAACGCGTCCAACGCCAGCACCGCCATTTGCGGGCCCAGGTCGGAGCCGCCGATGCCTATGTTCACCACATCGGTGATGGCCGCATCAGCACGCACCTTCTCGGCGTAGGCCAGCATGGCGTCCAGCGTGGTGTGCACCTTAGCCTGCTCGCCCGCTACGAAATCCGTAGCTGCTCCCGCATATTTGACGGGGGCTCCGGGTGGATTTCGCAACAGAACGTGCCACACCTCGCGCTGCTCGGTGTTGTTGATCTTCTGGCCGGCGAACATGGCGTCGCGGTGCTCCAGCACGCCGCTTTGGCGCGCTAGGTCGAACAACAGGGCTTCGGTTGCCGCGTCGATGCGGTTCTTCGACAGGTCGGCAAACACATAGGGCGCCTCCTGGCTGAAGCGGCCAAAACGCTGGGCGTCAGCCTTGAAGGCCTCGCGCACATCCAGCGCCTTGCCGGTGGCGTCATAAGCAGCTTGCAGAGCGCCCCAGGCGGGCGTGCGGTCACAACGGGTACGTGTCATAGTCTTTAGTCAGTTGAGGACAGAACTGAAGGTCTGTCCCGCAAAGTATCAAGCCGCCAGCAACAGCTGCTCCAGCTTCACAGCGTCCACGCAGAACGCGCGGATGCCTTCGGCCAGTTTCTCGGTGGCCATGGCGTCGTTGTTCAGCGCCAGGCGGAAGCTGGCTTCGTCGTAGCTGATGGGTTCCAGCGCCAAGTCTTTAGCCGTGTCGGCGTTCAGGGCCTGGGTCAGCGGCGCGTCGGTCGCGGCCAGGATGGCCAGCAGGTCGGGGCTGATGGTCAGCAAGTCGCAACCCGCTAGGGCCGTGATCTGGCCCACGTTGCGGAAGCTGGCACCCATCACCTCGGTTTTGATGCCGAACTTCTTGTAGTAGTTGTAGATCTGCGCCACGGACTTCACGCCGGGGTCGTTGGACAGCGTGTTGTCGGCTTCCACCCAGGCAACACCGGCGTTCTTTTTGTACCAGTCGTAGATACGACCGACAAATGGGGAAATCAGCTGCACCTTGGCCTGGCCGCAGGCCACGGCCTGGCAGAACGCGAACAGCAGGGTCAGGTTGGTGCGGATGCCCTTGCGCTCCAATTGCTCGGCGGCCTTGATGCCTTCCCACGTGGAAGCGACCTTGATCAGCACGCGGTCCGAATGAATGCCTTGCGCCTGGTACAGCTCGATCAAACGCTCGCCACGCGCCACGGTGGCGTTGGTGTCAAAGCTCAGGCGGGCGTCCACTTCGGTAGACACGCGGCCGGGGATGATAGAGAGGATTTCGCAACCAAAACGCACCAGCAGGCGGTCCACGATCTCGTCCATGGGACGGTCGCGGAACTGGTTCACCGTGTCTTTCACCAAGGGGGCGTAATCGGCCTTTTGCACCGCCTTCAGGATCAGCGACGGGTTGGTGGTCGCGTCTTGGGGTTTGAAGGCGTCCAGCTGCTTGAAGTCGCCGGTGTCAGCCACCACGGTGGTGAATTGTTTGAGTGCGTCGAGTTGGTTCATGGAGGGCGCGGGCCAAAGGCCAAGGTTGAAGACTAGGGGTAAACCAGCAACGTGTTGTGGCTTGTCCCCTTGAATTATCAATGAAACAAAGTTACATTACAACGTCATCTTTCATGTAACTCTTAAACGTACCACCTGTCTTATGAGCTTTGATCTAGTCATGTTTGGCGGCACCGGCGATTTGGCCTGGCGCAAGTTGATGCCCGCGTTGTTTCAGGCGTTTCGCCATGGCTCCCTGCCGGAAGGTGGACGCATTATCGGCGTAGGCCGTGACAACCTCAGCCACGAGCAATACCGCGATTTGATCCAGTCCCGCTTCGAAAAAGTGGAGCTGGCCAAGCGCCCCAGTGCCGAAGAGTTTGCCCGCTTTGCGGCCATCCTTGAGTTCCAGCGCATGGACCTGTCCAAGCCCGACGACTACGCGGCCTTGGCCGAAACACTGAACGCACGCAACGCCGACAGCGTGGTGATCTACGTGGCCACCGCGCCCAGCCTGTTCACCAATGTGTGCGAGCAGCTGGCCGCCGCGGGTCTGAACACGCCCAAAACCCGCGTGGTGCTGGAAAAACCACTGGGTCATGACCTGGCCTCGAACCGCGCGATCAACCAAACCGTGCGCCAGTTCTTTGAAGAAAAGCAGATCTTCCGCATCGACCACTACCTGGGCAAGCCCTCGGTACAAAACCTGTTTGCCATGCGCTTCGGCAACGCCTTGTTTGAACCCCTGTGGCGCCGTGAGCATATCGCCAACATCCAGATCACCATCGCGGAAGACCTGGGCGTGGAAAGCCGTGGCGCGTTCTACGAGACCACCGGTGCCTTGCGCGACATGGTGCAAAACCATGCGCTGCAACTGCTGTGCGCAATCGCCATGGAGCCGCCTATCAACTCCCACGCAGATGCCATCCGTGATGAGAAGCTCAAGGTGCTGCGCTCGCTCAAGCCCTGGACATCAGAGACCTTGAAACAGGATGTCGTACGTGGCCAATATTCGGCGGGCACCAGCGGTGGCAACAAGGTACCGGGCTACCGCGAAGAGACCGGCGTGAATCCACAGAGCAATACCGAGACCTTTGTCGCCCTGCGTACCGAGATCGCCAACTGGCGCTGGGCCGGCGTGCCCTTCTACATCCGCACCGGCAAGCGCCTCGCGGGTCGCGATGCGCGCATCGTCATCAACTTCCGTCCGACACCGCACGCGATCTACGACTCCAACGAAGGCGCCGCCAACCGCTTGATCATCAACTTGCAACCCAAAGACGGCCTGGAGCTGCACTTGCTGGCCCAGGGCCAGGACAACCGCCAGTCGCGGACTGCGGCCTCGCAAACACTGGCGCCCGTGCAACTGGACCTGGACTTTGACAAACGATTCGGTTCTGAGCGCGTGGGTGCCTATGAGCGCCTGCTGCTGGATGTGATTGACGGCCGACTGAACCTGTTTGTGCGCAGTGATGAACAAGAAGAGGCCTGGCGCTGGGTTGAACCCATGCTGGAGCATTGGGCTGCAGACACACAGGGCCCGCGTCTCTATGCGGCAGGCACTTGGGGGCCCAGCGCTTCCAGCGCCATGATTGCGCGCGACGGCTTCTGCTGGAGCGAAGAGTCTTGAACTGATGAATTGTGAACAGCAGTGCTGTGGCTTTCCGCCACAGGCTGCTTGCCTGAGGAACTGTGACTATGTTGGACCGAATCAAAGCCTCATTGCCATCGCTAGCCCCCGCCGAACAACGGGTGGGCAAGTTGTGCCTGGCCGACCCCCGGGCGTTTGCCAAGCTGCCTGTCAGTGAACTGGCCGACCGCGCCCATGTGAGCAAACCTACCGTGGTGCGGTTTTGCCGTAGCGTGGGTTACGACGGCCTCTCGGATTTCAAACTGAAGCTGGCAGGCACTGTGAACGAAGGTGTGCCTTTCATCCACCGCAGTGTGGACACGGACGACAAGACGGGCGATGTCATGGTCAAAGTCATCGACAACACGGTGGCCGCCTTCCTCAAATATCGCAACGATGCATCCACGATGGCGATTGAAAAAGCCGTGTTGGCACTGGTAGACGCCTACGGTGCGGGCCGGCAAATCCAGTTCTTTGGTGTCGGTAATTCCGGCATCGTGGCGCAAGACGCGCAACACAAGTTCTTCCGTCTGGGTATCAACACCACCGCATACAGCGACGGCCATATGCAGGTGATGAGTGCCTCCATCCTGGGCCCTGGCGACTGTGTGGTCGTCATCAGCAATTCCGGCCGCACCCGAGACCTCATGGACGCCTGCGACATTGCCCGTAAAAACGGCGCAACCACCATCGTCATCACCGCCAGCGGCTCCCCCCTGGCCAGCGCCGGCCACATCCACCTGAGCGCCGACCACCCCGAAGGCTTCGACCGCTACAGCCCCATGGTCTCACGCCTGCTGCACCTGATGATCATCGACATCCTCGCCACCTGCGTCGCCCTGCGCATTGGCAGCAACAAGCTGCAGCCTTTGCTGCGCGAGATGAAGCATAACTTACGAAATAAACGCTACGCTTGATCCGGAAGCGCTTGTCGTAAGGTAAACGCAGAGTAACCAATAAAAAGCCCCGCTGCATTGCTGCAGCGGGGCTTTTTTCATCACATCAAGCCACTGGCTTACGCCAGCGCTAGATTAGAAGGAATGGGAAATCAACAAGTTGGTTTCGTTGTTGCGATCCTTGCCTACGGCAGATAGCCAATTGGCATAGCTGGCAATCAAGCTGGTACGCTTGCTCAAAGCGTAAGTGGCGGACAAGCCATAACCGTTACGTGTCTGATCCAACTGTCCAGCCGTGAGTGGCAGAGGTCCAGAGAAGGTTTGTGCAATAGTGCCAGCAGAGGTTTCTTGGGCAAAGTTTGCACCCAAAGTCAAGGCTCCCAACGGCACAGACACAGCGATCATAGAATCAGTCAGTGTAGAGCCACCTGTTGTTGTCAACACAGACACGCCACCGCCCAATTTGGCAACGCCAAAATCATAAGAAGCAGCGGTGCGAATCACATCTTTGTAAGAAGTGTTCACATTGTCTGTACGGCCGTCGTACACCAAGTAGTTCACGTTCGCGATCAATGCACCACCTACGTATGTAGCGGAGAGGCTGTTAAGGCGCTGGCCTGTGGTACTTGCGGCACCAGCAGCACCAACACCCAAACCAATACCGACACCAGGTGTAGTGCTGGAGCTTACAGAAGCTTGTTCCAAATGTGCAAAACCGACAAACACTGGACCAAGTTTGGTGTCAAAGCCGACACCTTCTTTCAAACCACGAGAGGGAAACACCTTGTTATCCATGCCCACACCGCCCACGCCAGAGATACCACCCGACAGATAGTCAACAGGCTTGTAAGTTTGCAATGTCAGACGACCTACGGAGGTTGTCAATTTCAAAGAAGAATCGCCGCCCGAGGCAGCGCCACGGGTGAAACCATCAAGGCTCATTTCTGCCGCAACACTCATGCCGCCGCCAAGATCTTCTTTGGCGGTAAATGTCACCAGCGATGTGTCAACGCCAAAGCCAGAGGCTTCACCAACGGCATTGCCACCGCTACCACCAGCCAAGGCCTGCGTAACAGTTTGAATACCTTGTTGCAAAGCAGTACCAGAGTTTGGCGCTGTGTAGCTGGACTTGAAACCATAGGTGTAGTTACCAGTGATAGTCACTTGCGCGAAGGAAGCGCCAGAAGCAGCCAGAACGGCTAAAGCGATGAGTGATTTTTTCATGAAATGTCTCTTCAGTTTGAGTTAGATGGTAAGCAAGCCAAGGTTACGGAAACCCAACCTGCAACTCCTACTTCTTGATTCAGAAGTAGCTTGTATTGAAACAAAAATTCACATTCGCGTCATGTAATTGAGGCGACAAAAAATAGACGACCGTGCTAAAAAGTGCATTTTGTTGTATTAGCACCAACATCACATATCTTTCCACATTGTGGTTTTAAAAACAAAAGACATTAAAAAACCCGCCGTATTGCTACGGCGGGTTTTACTTTAAGAATCTCAAACTGGCTTACGCCAGCGTCAGATTAGAAAGTGTGGGAAACCAACAGTTCTGTCAGGTTTGCACGCTGTGTACCGCCCTCATCCCAGTTGGTGTAAGCACCAACCAAAGATGTACGCTTGCTCAGGGAGTAGACAGCCTTCAAGCCGTAACCAGACTTAGTCACGTCGGTAGCAGCTGCACCAGTGCCATCACGCTTGGAGTTAGCAACGTCGAAGCCCAGTGTCAAAGCACCCAAAGGTGCAGTCACAGCCAAGATGGACTCAGTAGTAGTGCCCTTATTGCGTTGAACTTGCACAACACCAGCGCCCAACTTGAATGCGCCGAAGTCGTAAGAGCCCTTAGCGCGTGCACGGGTCTTTGCATTGTCTGGCTTGACCAAATCTGTATCTTGGTTATCCCAAGAAGTCAAAGCACCAGTCACAGCCAAAGGGCCGGCTGCATAAGAAGCGGTGAAGCTGTTGCTACGCTGATCGTTGTTGCTGGCGGAACCAACACCCAAACCAGCACCAGAAGCGTTTTCAGTGTGCGACAGACCGAAAGTCAAGCCACCGAAGGAGGGCGATGTGTAAGCAACGGAGTCGTTGATGGTGCGAGCACCAAAAACCTTGCCATCGAAGCCAGCAATGCCACCGATCACGGACGACAGGTAGTCAGCGCCCTTGTCGTTAGCCATCTTGATTTTGCCGAAGCCACCTTCCAAGGTCAGGGAGTTGTCGCCGCCGTTAGCAGCACCACGCGTGAAACCGTCCAAAGACATTTCAGCAGAAGCCTTCAGGCCACCGCCCAAATCTTCGGAAGCAGCGAACTTGACGAAGGATGTGTCCACGCCCAAGCCGGACTTTTCAACACCAGTGCTGGAGTTGGATGTGTTCCAACCGTAAGCGTATTCGCCAGTGATCGAAACTTGAGCGAAAGAAGCGCCGGAAGCAGCCAGAACGGCCAAAGCGATGAGGGTCTTTTTCATGTAGAAATACTCCAAGGTTAAACATAGAGCTCCGGACCGATTGTTCGGAACTCCGGGCCAACCTCCTATTCAGGAAGTTGGATGTATTGCACCAGACGGGGGGGCGTTTGGCAAAGGAAAAGCCTGAAATATTAGGGTTCCTACGAGTTACCGTTGTTGGGTTGCAACAAATTGTTTGACTGTCATCCAGCTCACCTTAACGTCATCCCCGGTAGACTCTCCCCATACTGGAAAGCACCCAATGGACGCACTCTTCACCGCTGCAGATACAGCCCTGCGCACCCTGTTTGCACAGCCACATGCCGCCACCCCCTGCCCCACCGTAGCTGAGCATGCAACGCAGCTGACGGACACCGAGAAACGCAAAGCAGCGGGACTGATGCGCGTGAACCACGTGGGTGAAGTCTGCGCACAGGCACTCTATACAGCGCAGGCCCTGGCAACGCCTAACAAGGCGTTGCGCGAGCACTTCACCCAAGCCTGCACAGAAGAAACCGACCATCTGGCCTGGACCGCGCAGCGGCTCAAGGAACTAGGCTCTCGCCCCTCCTTGTTGAACCCCCTGTGGTACGCGGGCGCTTTTGGCCTGGGGCTGCTGGCAGGCCGCATGGGTGACGCTATCAGCCTGGGCTTTGTGGTGGAAACCGAGAAACAGGTGGGCGCCCACCTGCAAAGTCACCTGGAGTTGCTGCCCGAAGGTGACCACGCCTCACGCGCCATCGTGGCGCAAATGCACGATGACGAGTTGCGCCACGCGCATGAAGCAGAAGAAGCCGGTGCCGCAGATTTGCCGCAACCCGTCAAAGACATGATGCGCGCCGCCGCCAAGGTAATGACCACAGTGGCGGAGCGGATCTAGGACTGTTTACGCCTCGACCAGGTCAAACCCGGTCGTAATTTCGGCGGTTTTGCCCAGCATGATGCTGGCAGAACAGTATTTTTCGTGGCTCATGGCAATGGCGCGCTCCACGGCGCTGGCGGGAATGCCTTTGCCAGTCACGGTGAACTGCATGTGGATTTTGGTGAACACTTTGGGATCCACCTCAGCGCGTTCGGCCGTGAGCTTGACGGTGCAGCCCTGCACATCGTGGCGGCCACGCTTCAAAATCAGCACCACGTCATAGGCGGTGCAGCCACCGGTGCCGGCCAGCACGGTTTCCAGCGGGCGGGGCGCCAAGTTTTGGCCGCCGTTTTCGGGCTTGGCCGCATCCGGCGCGCCATCCATCATCAAGGTGTGGCCGCTGCCCGTCTCAGCCACAAAACCCATGCCAGAGCGGGTATTCAAGCCGCCGGTCCAGCTCACTGTGCATTCCATGGTGTTCATCCTTCATTAAATTGCCCCGCGCGGGGCCAAAAATAGTTCGCTACAATGCAATTAAACAGCCCCGCGCGGAGCTGGTTAATTGCGTTTTCGCATATTCATACCGGAGTGTAGCCCCGTGAGTTCTCCCAAACCGACCCCAACCCCCCACCTCACCCCGGCGGACTACCTCAAGAAGATTCTGACCGCCCGCGTGTACGACGTGGCCAGCGAGACAGCCCTGGAACCAGCACGCGCCCTGAGCCGCCGCCTGCACAACACCGTGCTGTTTAAGCGTGAAGACCAGCAACCCGTGCGCAGCTTCAAGCTGCGCGGCGCCTACAACAAGATGGCGCAGATGCCGCCAGAGCAGATTGCGAAAGGTGTGATTTGTGCGTCTGCCGGCAACCATGCCCAGGGCGTGGCCCTGTCGGCCAGCCGCATGGGCGTGCGCGCAGTCATCGTGATGCCAACCACCACACCCCAGCTCAAGGTGGACGCGGTGCGTGGTTTTGGTGGCGAGGTGGTGCTGTTTGGCGAAAGCTACTCCGACGCGTATGGCCACGCCGTGACCTTGCAGGCCAAAGAGGGCCTAACCTTTGTACACCCGTTTGACGACCCGGACGTGATTGCCGGCCAGGGCACAGTGGCCATGGAAATCATGCGCCAAGTGCAGACCCTGGGCGCCGACAAGGCGGCCAAGTCCGGCCACAAAACCGGCAGCAAAACCGGCCCTGGCATTGACGCCGTGTTTGTGGCGATTGGCGGCGGCGGCCTGATCTCGGGAGTGGCCAACTACATCAAGGCCGTGGCGCCAGGCGTCAAGGTCATCGGCGTACAGATGAACGACTCCAACGCCATGATCCAGTCGGTGGGCGCCAAGCAACGCGTGACCTTGCCGGACGTAGGCCTGTTCTCCGACGGCACCGCTGTGAAGCTGGTGGGCGAAGAAACCTTCCGCATTGCCAGCGACCTGGTGGACGATTACGTCACCGTGGACACTGACGCGGTGTGCGCGGCCATCAAGGACATCTTTATCGACACCCGCTCTATCGTGGAGCCCGCGGGCGCCTTGGCGGTGGCGGCCATCAAGCAGTACGTGGCTACCCACAAGACCAAGGGTGAGACCTACGCCGCCATCTTGTGCGGTGCGAATATGAACTTCGACCGGCTGCGTTTTGTGGCCGAGCGGGCCGAAGTGGGTGAAGAACGTGAAGCACTGTTTGCCGTGACCATCCCTGAGGAGCGCGGCAGCTTCAAGCGCTTTTGCGAGTTGATTGGCGAGTTGCCCGGCGGCACGCGCAATGTGACCGAGTTCAACTACCGCATCAGCGATGCGGCCAAGGCCCATGTGTTTGTGGGCCTGAGCACGCAGGGCAAGGGCGAGTCGGCCAAGGTGGCCAAGAACTTCGAGAAACACGGGTTCAAAACCCTGGACCTCACGCACGACGAGCTGGCCAAAGAACACATCCGCCACATGGTGGGCGGCATCTCCAGCCTGGCGCAGGACGAACGCCTGCTGCGTTTTGTGTTCCCAGAGCGACCTGGCGCCCTGATGAAGTTTTTGAGCCTGATGCGCCCGGGCTGGAACATCAGCCTGTTCCACTACCGCAACCAGGGCGCGGACTACGGTCGCATTCTGGTGGGCCTGCAAGTCCCCAAGGCGGACGACCGGGCCTTCGCGCAGTTTCTGGAGACGCTGGGTTACCCCTATGTGGAAGAAACCGACAACCCGGTGTACCGGATGTTTTTACAAAAATGATAGCTGCTCGCGCATATTCCATGCGGGTTAGGGCCTGATTTAACCCTTAACGCGCGGCGGCAGCTCCAATAGCAGCTGGGCACCGCTGCGTTCCAGCGTGGCGCTGCGGCCCTGCACCGCGCGCAGCGTCCAGCCGTCGGCCACGGCAGCGCCCACCGCCACCGGTTTGGCCGCCTTGCCGTCCACCCCAATCAGGGCAGCGCCGCCCGCCTGCTGGCCCACCACCCCCACCAGGACGAAGCGTGCCGACTCGGCCACGGCCAGCGGCGCACCCGCAGCAGCCACACCAAGCCCAGCGCCAGAACCACCCAGCGCACGCGCCACCAGACCGGTGTCCAGCGCCGCCTCGGGCGCTTGCACCGCCACCACGGCCGGGCCGGGGGCCGGGCCAGTGAGCTTGAGCCCCCAATACGCCGCACTGGCCGCCGCAGCGGCCGACAGCAGCAGCGCCGCCAAGCGGGCTGGCCACAGCGATGTACCAAGGGTTACAGACAATGCCATGCGGCGCATTATCATGGAAGCCAAGCCCTCGCACCCTGTGTGCCCCGCCTCCACCCTTTCACCACCACCAGCCATGCGCAACTTGTCACCTTCACGCATCCCCACGCGGGGCTTCACCCTCATCGAGCTGATGGTGGTGCTGGTCATCATCGGCGTGTTGGCTGCGCTCATCGTGCCCAATGTGCTGGACCGTGCCGACGACGCCCGCGTGACCGCCGCTAAAACCGACATTGCCAACCTGGGCCAGGCGCTCAAGCTCTACAAGCTGGACAACCAACGCTACCCCAGCAGCGAACAAGGCCTGCAAGCCCTGGCGACAAAGCCCACGGCAGGGGTGGTGCCACCCAACTGGCGCCCCTATGTGGACAAGCTGCCCAACGACCCCTGGGGACGCCCCTACCTGTACATGAACCCCGGTCTCAAGGGCGAGATTGATGTATTGAGCCTGGGCGCCGATGGCCAGCCCAGTGGCGAAGACAAAAACGCTGACATCGGCAACTGGTAGGGCCACCGCCGCGCACCCTATGCCCCGGCGCGCCACAGGCTTCACCCTGCTCGAACTGCTCGTCGTGGTGGCCATCGTCGCCATCGCCTCGGCCGGTGTCGCGTTCAGCCTGCAGGATGCCTCGCGTACCCGCCTGGACCGCGAGGCCCAGCGCCTGGCCGCCCTGCTGGAGTCTGGCCGCGCCCAGTCCCGCGCCAGCGGTGTGCCCCTGCGCTGGCGCGTGACACCCCAAGGGTTTGTGTTCGATGGATCGGCAGCTGGCGCAGCCGCACTGCCCACCACCTGGCAGCACCCCGAAACCCAGGCCCACAGCAGCGCTCCCGTAGTGCTGGGCCCAGAACCCCTCATTGGCGCCCAACAGGTGCGGCTGTGGTTGCAGGACACGCCCACACGCAGCCTGTGGGTGGCCACCGATGGTCTGCGGCCGTTTGCCGTGCAGAACACCGCGCCATGACCACCCGCCACCGGCCCATGGCGGGCTTCACGCTGGTGGAAGTCCTGGTGGCGCTGGCCATCGTGGCGGTCACCCTGCTGGCCGGCTTGCAAGCCACCTCGTCCCTCACGCGCAACGCCGAGCGCCAGGCCGACCGGCTGCTGGCCCAGCTGTGCGCCGAAAACGCGCTGGCCCAGGTACGCCTATCCCAGCAACTGCCCGATGTGAGTGACAGCACCCGCCCCTGCGAGCAGGCCGGCCGCGTGCTGGAGCTGCGCCTGCTGGTGCAGACCACGCCCAACCCCAACTTCCGCCGCGTGGAGGCACGCTTGGCGCGCGATGGCACGCCGCTGCTGCAACTCAGCACCGTGGTGGGGCGCTTCTGACATGCACGGAATCACACGCGAACGCCATGGACGACAAGCCGGCTTCACCCTGGTGGAGCTGCTGGTGGCGCTGGCGCTGATGGCGCTGATGGCGGGCATGGCCTGGCGCGTGCTGGCCGGCATGCAAACCGCGATGGAGGTGAACCGCCAGCATGCCGATGCCGTGCTCACCCTGGAGGCCGGGCTGGGCCAATGGAGCGCCGACCTGGACGCCCTGGTCGCCCTGCCCCAGACCCGCACGCTGGAATGGGACGGCCGCGCCCTGCGCCTGACGCGCCGCCTGCCCGGCGACGAGGGCGCTGTGGTGGTGTGCTGGACACGCGCCGAGCGCGATGGCGTAGCCCAGTGGCTGCGCTGGCAGTCGGCCCCCGTGGCCACGCGCGAGGCCTGGCTCACCGCCTGGGCCGCGGCCAACGCCTGGGTGCAAGGGGCCGACACCAGCACCCGCACGCGCGAAGTCCGCATCACCGCGCTGCCGCAGTGGCAGCTGTTTTACTACCGCACCGGCGCCTGGAGCAACCCGCTCTCCAGCGCCGGCAGCAGCCCAGGCGGTGAGGCCAACGCCAGCCTGCCCGAAGGCATACGCCTGTTGCTGACGCTGCCCGCCGCCCACGCCCTGCCCGGCACGCTGGTGCGGGACTGGGCCCGCAAACACAGCGCGGGGGCCATGCCATGAAAGCGCAGCGTGGTGCCGCCATCCTCACCGCCATGCTGCTGGTCACGCTGGTGGCCACCCTGAGTGCGGCGGCCCTGTGGCAGCAGTGGCGTGCCATCGAGGTCGAGACGGCCGAACGCGCCAGCGCCCAGTCGCGCTGGCTGTTGCAGGGGGCTGCCGACTGGGCCCGCCTGATCCTGCGCGAAGACGCCCGCAATGCAGCGGTGGACCACCTGGGAGAACCTTGGGCCGTGACCCTGCAAGAGGCACAACTCTCCAGCTTTCTGGGCAACAGCACCGAGGCCCTGGGCGAGAACCTGCAAGGCGCCTACCTCTCGGGGCAAATCACCGACCTGCAGTCCCGCCTCAACGTGCTCAACCTGGTGCAGGACGGCCGCGTACACGCGCCCACCCTGCAGGCCTTTGGGCGCCTGTTTGAAGCCCTGCAACTTCCCCCTGCCGAACTGATGGTGCTGGTGGCGCAGCTGCAGGCGGCACTGGCCGCGCCAGACACCACCAACACCTCTGCGGGCAACCTGCCGCACCCCTTACTACCACGCAGCCCCGAGCAGTTGGCCTGGCTGGGCCTCTCGACCGGCACTGTGGCGCGCCTGCAAACCCATGTGGTGGTTCTGCCCGAGCGCACCCCGGTCAACCTCAATACGGCCTCGGCCCTGGTGCTGCACGCCAGCATCCCGGCGTTGGACCTGGCACTCGCGCAACGCCTGGTGCAAAGCCGGGCACAAAACCACTTTCGATCACTGGCTGATGTGGTGCAGGCATCAGGCATTGCCGAACTGGCCCTGAACGACGGCATGCACAGCGTGGGCTCGCGTTATTTCGATGTGCGCGTGCGCCTGCGGCTGGGCAGCGTGCTGAGCCAGGAACACACCCGCATGCAACGCGAAGGCCTGCTGGTGAGAGCCCTATGGACCACACGGGAGACGCCACAGGGGGCGTCCGTACAATGAAGCGCAACCCAGCCCTCACTGCCTACCCCAGGATGTTTGTATCCCCATGACCCGCCACGCCGTGTTGCTCCCCCTGCTGCAGGACGTGCCTGCAGGCACCAGCGTGCAAGCCGATGGCTTGTGGGAAAGTGTGCGCAGTGCTGACGGCCTGCATGCCAGCGAACACCTGACCCTGCCCGAATTGCCCGTCTTGGCCCACCGGACCAGCACCACAGAAACCATTGCCATCGTGCCGGCAGCAGCCCTGTCATGGCACCGCGTGCAACTGCCCGCCGGCACCTTGCGAGGTGGCTGGCGCAGCAGTGGCGCTGGCCGGCTGCGCAACATCCTCGAAGGTTTGCTAGAAGACCAGCTGCTGGACGAGCCCGCCCAGTTGCATTTCGCCCTGCCGCCCAACGCCAGAGACACCGCGCCAATGTGGGTGGCCGTGTGCCGGCAGCAGTGGCTGCGCAACCATCTGGCAGCACTGGCCCACGCAGGCCACCGCATCCAGGCCATCGTGCCCGAGTGGGCGCCTAGCGACGATGCCAGTGCCCTGTGGTGCACAGGAAATGACCACGATGCCCAATGGGTATGGACCAACAACCAAGGCGTACACCGCCGCCCCTGGAACGGTCACAGCCCGCCCGCCCTGCCCGACGAGGCAACCCAGGGCCCGGTGTGGGCCGAGGCCCCCCTGGCCGCCAACGCAGAACGCAGCCTGCAACGCGAAGTGCAGGTGCAGCCCCGCGCCCAGCGCCTGCTGGACTGTAGCCACAGCCCCTGGAACCTGGCGCAGGGCGAACTGACGCCCAGCCACCCGGGCTGGGGCAGCCTGCGGCAAAGCCTGGTCAACCTGCGGCAGGCCCCGGCCTGGCGCCCGGCGCGCTGGGCGGCCCTGGCCCTGGTGCTGGTGCAACTCTTGGGTGTGCAGGGCTACGCCTGGTGGGCGCAGCAACAGCTGGCCCAGCGCCGCGCGGCACTGCACAGCGTGCTGCAAACCACCTTTCCGGCCACCACCGTGGTGATTGACGCCCCGCTGCAAATGGAGCGTGCAGTGGCCAGCCTGCGCCAGTCGGGCGGCAATGCCGCCCGCGGCGACCTGGAAAGCCTGCTCGCAGCACTCGGCGGATCAGAGAACTTTGAGCCCCTGATGCACACCGGGCCTGCGCAAGCAGCTATGGAATTTGTAGCAGGTGAGCTGCGTATAGATGCGTTACCCCTGAGCCCCGAACCGGTGGAGGCACTGCGCCGCCAACTCGCCGATGTGGGCTACACCCTGCAGGCCGAAGGCAACCGCCTGCGCCTGCGCGCCACCACACCCTGACCACCATGGCCCGCTCTTCATCCCCCCCTGCCGCCGCCACGTGGTGGGCCCAGCGCCCACCGCGCGAACAGCGCCTGCTGCTGGCCGCAGCCCTGTTGTTGGGGGCTGCGCTGCTCTGGACCCAACTGCTGGCACCGGCCTGGCGCATGGTGCGCAACTTTGAAGCCCAGCGCAGCGCGCTGGACACCCAGCTGCAGCGCATGCTGCAGCTGCAGGCCCAAGCGCAACGCCTGCAAGCCCTGCCCGCACTAGACGCCCAGGGCAGCCAGCAAGCGCTGCAACGGGCGGTGACCGAGGTTTTGGGGGCCCAAGGCAGCTTGCAGGTGCAAGGCAATGTGGCCACCGTGACCCTGCGCCAGGCCAGCCCCGAGGCGCTGGCCCAGTGGCTGGCACGCACCCGCACCAGCGCCCGCCTAGTGCCGCACGAAGCCCAGTTGCAACGCAGCCCACAAGGCTGGAGTGGCACCGTGCGCCTATTGTTGGGGCCCACATGACCCGCCGTGCACCCAGGCCAACAGCCACAGCCGCTGCACATGCCCGCGCACCCTGGGTCTGGGCCGCAGTGGGCTCGGTGCTGGGCCTGGCTCTGGTGCTGTGCCTGGCCGCACCCGCGCACTGGCTGGCCTGGGGCCTGGCACAGGCCAGCCAACAACGCGTGCAGCTGCACGATGCCCAGGGCACAGTCTGGCACGGCAGCGCCCAGTTCACCCTGGGCACGGCCGACCCCCAAGCCCCACGCAGCGCCCTGCCTGGCCGCGTGGCCTGGCAGTTGCAGCCAAACTGGCGCGGCCTGCGCCTGGAACTGCAAATGCCCTGTTGCCTGGACGGCAGCTGGGCCTGGACCCTGCAACCCCAGGGTGGCGGCCTGCAGTTCAAAGCCCAGGACCGCAGCCCGCAGCAGGCACTGCGCCTGCCCGCCAACCTGTTGGCAAGCCTGGGCACCCCGTGGAACACCCTGCAGTTGCAGGGCATGCTGGCCCTGTCCACCCAGGCGCTGGTCGTGTCCCTGACCCCCGGGCAGCTGCAACTGCAGGGCCAGCTGCAGCTGCAGGCCCTGGGCCTGTCCACCAGCCTCTCCACCCTGCAGCCCATCGGCAGCTACCAGCTGCGCGTGCAGGGCGGGGCCGAGCCCACGCTGGAATTGCAGACGCTGGAAGGTGCTTTGCAGCTGCAGGGCAGCGGCCGCCTGCAGGCCGGGCGCCTGAAATTTACGGGCTTTGCCAGCGCCGCCGCAGGCCGCGAAGAGGCACTGGCCAATTTGCTCAATATCATTGGACAGCGCGACGGCGCGCGCTCCGTCATCCAAGTGGGTTAACGCATGCCAACCATTCCTGTCACCCGGCCCCCAGGGCGCCCGTCAAATGCTATGCATTTGATAGCTGTTTGCGCACTATTCATGGGCACTACAGGCCTATTTGGCAATAAAACCTGGGCCCAAACCAATACCCCCAAGCGTGCCGAGCCCGTCACCCTGAACTTCAACAACGCCGAAATTGAGGCCGTGGCCCGCACCATGGCCACGGTGACCGGGCGCAATGTGGTGGTGGACCCGCGCGTCAAGGGCACCATGACGCTGGTGACCGACAGCCCGGCCTCGCCGGCACGCGCCTACTACCTGTTCCTAACGACGCTGCGCATGCAGGGCTTTACCGTGGTGCAGGTGGATGGCCTGGACAAAGTAGTGCCCGAGGCCGATGCCAAGCTGCAAGGCACCGCGGTGTCGGTGGACGACAGCAACAAGGGACCGGTGACCACCGGCCAGATCCAGACCCAGATTTTCAAAATCGCGCACGAGAACGCCAGCAACCTGGTGCCCGTGTTGCGTCCGTTGATCACGCCCAACAACGTCATCAACGTGAACCCCGGCAACAACTCGCTGGTGATCACCGACTACGCCGACAACCTGCGCCGCATTGCGCGCATCGTGCAGGCGCTGGATGTGCCCAACGCAACCGACTTGGAGATCATTCCGCTGCAGCACGCCATTGCCTCGGACTTAGCCCAGCTGGCCACACGGTTGCTGGAGACCTCGGGCGGCAGCGCCCCTGGCGGCCAGGCCGATGCCAGTTACAAGACCACCATCCTGGTGGAGCCGCGCTCCAACGCCCTCATCGTGCGGGCGGCCAACCAGGCACGCCTGGCGTTGGCCCGCTCGCTCATCCAGCGGTTGGACCAGCCCAGCGCCAACACCAGCAACGGGGCGGCCGGCAACATCTATGTGGTCTACCTGAAAAACGCCAACGCCACGCAGCTGGCCACCACCCTTCGGGCTGCCATTAGCGCCGACACCCGTGGCAGCAGCACTGCTGCGGCCACACCAGCCGCCGGAGCAACGGCCAACACAGCGGCGGCGGCCCAGCCCAGCACGGGCGGCCAAATTCAGGCTGATCCGACCACCAACTCCCTCATCATCACCGCCAGCGAACCGCAGTACCGCCAACTGCGCGCCGTCATCGACAAGCTCGACGCCCGCCGCGCCCAAGTGTTTGTGGAGAGCCTGATTGCCGAGGTGAGCGCCGACAAGGCGGCCGAGTTTGGTATCCAGTGGCAGGGTGCGCTGGGCAACGCGGGCGACGGAGTGATTGGCCTCCTGGGCACCAACTTTGGCAGCGCAGGCAAAAACATCATCAACCTGGCCACGCAGGGCGCGGCCGGCACCGTATCACCCTCGCGGGGATTTAACCTGGGTGCCGCCACCAAGACCAATGGCGTCTACGTGCTGGGCTTTCTGGCACGTTTTCTGGAAGAGTCGGGCAGTGGCAATGTGCTCTCCACGCCCAACCTGCTCACGCTGGACAACGAGGAGGCCAAGATCGTGATCGGCCAGAACGTGCCCTTTGTGACCGGGCAGTTCACCAACACCGGTGCCAGCACAGGCACGGTCAACCCCTTCCAGACCATTGAGCGCAAGGATGTGGGCCTGACGCTCAAGGTTAAGCCGCAGATCAGCGAGAACGGCACCGTCAAGCTGACCATCTTCCAGGAAGTGTCCAGCGTACTGGCGTCCACCGCCAACGCCACCAATGGGCCCACCACCAACAAGCGCACCATCGAGTCGAATGTGCTGGTGGAAGACGGTGCCGTGGTGGTGCTGGGCGGCCTGCTGCAAGACGAATTTGCGGGCAACCAGGAGAAGGTGCCCGGCCTGGGCGACGTGCCGTTTTTTGGCAACCTATTCAAGAGCGAGGCCCGCAGCCGCAAGAAGACCAACCTGATGGTGTTTCTGCGGCCCGTGGTGGTGCGTGACGCGGCCGCCACCCAGTCGCTGTCCAACGACCGCTACGAACAAATGCGCAGTGGCCAACAGGCTGGCCAGCCAGCCCCCAGCAGCCTGGTGCCCATCAACGAGGCGCCCGTATTGCCTGCCTTGCCGCCAGCCCCTGCGCGCCCGGCCAGCCCGCCCGCTGCGGCCCCTGCTGCAGCCACGGTACCGGCCGCGCAGTAAGCCATGCGTTACCCCCTGCCCTACGCCTTTGCGCGCAGCCAGCAGCTCTTGCTGGAAGACAACGGCCAGGCCCTGACACTGTGGGTGCATGCCTCCACGCCGCCCTCCGCCGTTGGTGAAGTGATGCGCAAACACAGCGTGCAGAGCGTGCAAACGCAGGAGGCCACCACCCTCACGCAGCGCATCAGCGTGGCCTACGCCCAGGGCGAGTCGAGCGCTGCCACGGTGATGAACGAGGTGCAGGGCGAGGCCGACTTCAGCCGCATGATGCAAGAGCTGCCTGCGGTGGAAGACCTGCTGGAAACCGCGGACGACGCGCCCATCATCCGCATGCTCAATGCGTTGCTGACGCAGGCGGCGCGCGATGGCGCCAGCGACATCCACATCGAACCCTATGAGCGCCACAGCAGTGTGCGTTTTCGGGTGGATGGCACGCTGCGTGAAGTGGTGCAGGCGCACCGCGCACTGCATGCAGCGCTGATCTCGCGCCTCAAGATCATGGCCGACCTGGACATTTCGGAGAAGCGCCTGCCGCAAGACGGGCGCATCAGCCTGCGCATTGGCACACGTGCCGTAGACGTGCGTGTGAGCACCCTGCCCAGTGCACATGGCGAACGTGCGGTGCTGCGTCTCCTGGACAAGAGCCAAGACCAGCGCAGCCTGGAGTCGGTGGGCATGCAGGGCACGGTGCTGCAGCGTTTTGAAGACCTCATCGCGCAGCCACACGGCATCATCCTGGTGACCGGGCCCACAGGCTCGGGCAAGACCACCACGCTCTACGCATCGCTCTCCAAGCTGGACGCGGCGCGCCAGAACATCATGACGGTGGAAGACCCGATCGAATACGAGCTGCCCGGCGTGGGCCAGACCCAGGTCAACCCCAAGATCGACCTCAGCTTTGCCAAAGCCCTGCGCGCCATCCTGCGCCAGGACCCGGACGTGATCATGATTGGCGAGATCCGCGACTTCGAGACCGCGCAAATCGCCATCCAGGCCTCGCTGACCGGCCACCTGGTGCTGGCCACACTGCACACCAACGATGCGGCCAGCGCGGTCACACGCCTGATCGACATGGGCGTGGAGCCATTTCTGCTGAGCTCGTCGCTACGCGGTGTGCTGGCCCAGCGCCTAGTGCGCAAGCTGTGCACACGCTGCAGCGGCAAGGGCTGCGAAGCCTGCGCCCACACCGGCTACACCGGGCGCACGGGGGTGTTCGAACTGTTGCGCGTGACCGATGCGATTGCCGAGCTGGTGCACCACAACGCATCCGAGGCGGAGATCCGCACGGCCGGCCTGGCGGATGGCATGGTGGCGCTGCGTGACGACGGTGAACGCCTGGTGCACAGCGGCTTGACCAGCCGTGAAGAGCTGGTGCGGGTGGTGCGGGACTAGGGCCCACCCGCCCTAGCAGTGCGTGCAGGCGCGCATGGCTGCGTCGGACTGCATGCGGGTTTGCTCGGTCAGGTACTCCAGAAAGACGCGCGTGCGCTCCGGGATGAACTTGCGGCTGGGCAAGGCCGCATACAGCGTGAGGCGTCCCGCAATCCAGGGCGACAAAACACGCACCAGAGCACCCCGGTTCAGCAAGGGCGCCACCAGGTCCACCGCCGCAGAGGTAATGCCAGCCCCATCAATCGCAGCTTTGAGCAGGGTGTCTGTGTGGTTGGCCCAGAGTTTGGGTTTGACCTCGAAGTCGCTCGGCGCGTCGTTCTGCTCTGCGTTCAACAAACGCCATTGGCCAAACACCGCGCTCGGTGTTTTGAGCCGCAAGGTGTCGTGCTGCAGCAGCTCGGTGGGGTCTTTGGGGGCGCCCTTGCGTTTCAAATAGTCTGGCGACGCCACCAGCACCGCCTGCGTGGTGGACACCTTGCGGGCAATCACGTCACCATCAAAAAAACCTTCGGTAGGCAGCAGCGTGACGTCGTAGTCCTCAATCTGTGGTTCGCGGAACGACTCCACATCGATGTTCAGTGTGATGTGCGGGTATTCGGTGCCAAAACCTGCCAGCAGCGGCGCCAGCACATGTGTGGCCAACACCGGCGGCGCCAACACGCGCAGTTCACCGCTCAGGCCATGCGTCTGGGAGCTGGCCACTTCGTGTGCCTCGTCAATGTCTTGCAGGATGGCGCGCACCCTGCCCAGGTAGGTCTCGCCAGCCGGACTCAGGGACACGCGGCGTGTCGTGCGGTGCAAGAGACGCGTGCCCAGGTAGTCCTCCAGATCCGCAATTTGCCGTGTCACACCGGCCGAGGACATGTCAAGCGCGCGTGCCGCTGCCGCAAATCCCCCTTCGTCAATCACCTTCTGGAATACCCGCATTGACGTCAATCGATCCATGGAGTTCTTTCTTCGCAAATCAAGGTCTGGATTATTTCAAACCACGTAATGCACCACTGCTTGACGAGGTATTTTTTAAATGCACAGCTTTCTCTAAAGTCCAGCCCATCGATGAGACGAACCTGAAACGCCCCCTCGATACCGTTTACAGGACGCTGTGTCCTGCGAACGGAATCAATCATCTAGAGAAGGATTTGAATCATGAAATACGCAACCGCATCTATCGCTTTGGCCGTCGCCGCTTTGGTCACTGGCCACGCCCAAGCCGCCGACACTGGCAAGACCCGTGAACAAGTGCGCGCCGAGTTGGCCGAAGCACAACGCACTGGCGACATCGTGGCCAGCAAGGACATGGGCACCGACGAATTCGCATCCGGCGCAGGCCGCAAGCTCAACGAGCTGAACCCCGCCGCTTACCCTGCAAAACCCGCAGTAGCAGGCAAGACCCGTGAACAAGTCCGCGCCGAATTGGCCGAAGCCCAGCGCACCGGCGACATCGCTGCCAGCAAGGACATGGGCACCGACGAATTCGCCTCCGGTGTGGGCCGCAAGCTCAATGAGTTGAACCCTGCTGCCTACCCTGCAAAACCCGCAGTAGCAGGCAAGACCCGTGAACAAGTCCGCGCCGAATTGGCCGAAGCCCAACGCACCGGCGACATCGTGGCTGGCAAAGATGTGGGTACAGACGAGTACGCGTCCGGTGCAGGCCGCAAGCTCAACGAACTGTTCCCCAACCTCTACCCCGCCACACGTACCAACTAAGCGCCAAGCGCTTCCTCTCAGCCTCCACAGCCTTGCCGCTGTGGAGGCTTTTTTATGTCAGGGTTCGTAGGCCACCAGCCGTTTGCGCTCCAGCTCCGAGAACTGGTCTTGCTGGAGGCGTGCCAAAGCCGCCGTGCGCTCTGACTCCGGGGCATCCGCCAGCGTCTTGAGTACCTGTGTGCGTTCAGCCACATACCGGTCAATACGTCCCTTCCAGGCCAACTCCTCGCGGTCCACCTCGGCCAAGCGCGCAGCCGCAGAAGCGTCCAGCGCCTGAGCCCGCAGGCGATACACATCGTCCTCGCTGCCGCCTTGTGCACGCAAGGTACGTGTTTTATCTTCCAGATGAATCAGGGCACGTGGCGCCTCGCGGTCTGCGCGCAAGGCGGGTGGCATGGCGGCATCCACCGCGGCCAGTTGCGCTTTTTTCTGTGTCGCATCCAACGCCGGGTTGTTGGCAATCTCCAGGCGTGCCAGTGCATCCACGTCGGCAGCATCTTCCAAGCCAAACATGGCGTGTTCTTCCTCGGCATTAAAAAAGCGGGAGCGCAGGGCCTGCATGCCTTCAAAACGTTGACGCAGGCTGTGTGGTCCCGCAGCTTGCTTGGCAAACTGCTGCTCCAGCGCAAACAACTCGCGTTTGAAATCCATATACCGAAACAACAAACGCTTGGCCGCTTCGGCCTGCTCGGGCGCCAGGGTTCTGTCCAGCTCGCTGCGGATCTGCTGCGCAATCGCCTCCACCGGCAACTCGCCCACCGTGCTCAGGTAATAGTCAAACAAACGGCGCAAGGCGCCATAGGCCAGGCCACCACTGCCCGCATCGGGCAGGGCGTTGAGGCCGCGCAGACTGGCAGCACCATCCGGCACCGTGCCCTGCAGGGACGCAGCAGCAAGGGCAGAGGCATGTTCACCTGGCGCAGGCAACAGAACCACCGCCTCGGGCGTGGATGACCAGGTCCACCAGCCCAAGGCTGCCGCTACCACCACACCGCCCAGCAGGCTCACACCCGCCGGGCTTCGCATCGATGGCAGCAAGGCTTAGAGACCCGCGTTCTTCAGGCGGTTGGCCTGCTGGCGAAACAGCGTGACCGGGCTGGTCTCAAACAGGTTGGTCAAGCCCACGGTCTGGTTCACTTCGTCCAGGTGGTTGATCGCATAGTCATCACGAATCACCTTGCCCAGACGCGAAGAACAGCTGCTCACCAGACCATCGTTTTTAGCCCCCAAGAAGGCCAGCGAGGTCAGTGCCAGCGCGGGGTCGGCAATGTCCAGCAGGTTGGTGTAGGGCTTGGCGCCACTCCAGGAGTAATAGGCCACACCGTTGACGCTGTAGGCGCCCTCGCCGCACGCACTGGTGGGCACACCCTGTGGATGGGCGGTATTGAACTTTTTGCTGCCTGCAGTGCTGAGCGACTGCGCCGCGGCCAACGAGTTCTGGGTGAGACCACCACCACCCGACAGGAAGTTGATGATGGTGCCCAGGCCGTTGGTGATGGACACCAGCACCGTGTTGCTGAACGTTCCTGCGGGTGCCACGCCCAGCAGCACATCGGCCACCGTGGAGCCTTTGTTGACCCCGCCGATGGAGGTGACCGAGGCCACCAGATCGGGCCGTACGGATGCCACATACCGTGTGGTCGGCCCGCCATGGCTGTGGCCCATCAGGTTCACTTTGCTGGCACCCGTGGCTGCCAAGATCTGCTTCACCTGGGTTAGCAGCTGTTCGCCGCGTACCTCGGTGCTGTTGGCGGCGGCCACTTGCACCACATAGACCTTGGCGCCGTCTGCGCGCAGGGCCGATGGGATGCCATAGAAGTATTCCACGGGGCCAATGTTGTCAAAGCCAAACAGGCCGTGCACCAGCACGATGGGGTACTTGGTCTGGGTGTAGCCGGCAGCAGACGCTGCGGCGGGGAAAAGGCCGATGGCCAGCGCGCACGCCGCCAGCCAGCCCGTCACGATTCTCTTCATGCTTGTCTCCTCGGGACCTCTCAGGGTCGATGGTGTTGAAGGGATGTCAAGGTGGATAACCGGTGCGACCTCTGGGGTGGGGGCGCTGTCGCGGGCGAGCTGCGGCCCACGGTTTGTGTCGGTGGGTGAAACTCAAAATAGCACGGTCGTGCTTTTAATGAAGCTTAAAGCCCCCCGTGTTTCTTGTCATGGTGGAAAACCCGCGCACCCTGCTGCCGCTACCATTGCGCCATGCCTGCCTACACGTACTCAGCCCTGGATGCCGACGGTAAAACCCGCAGCGGCGTGCTGGAAGCCGATGCGCCGCGCGCCGCGCGCAGCCAGCTGCGCCAGCAGCAACTGGTGCCCCTGAGCGTGCAGGAACTCAGCACCGCTCCCACTCCCGGCGGCCCGGTGCGCCGCGGTGGCCGGGCCTTCAGCAACACCCAGCGCGCCGTGTGGACACGCCAGCTCGCCGGGCTGGTGTCGGCCGGGCTGCCGCTGGAGCGCGCACTGAGCTCGCTAACCGAAGAGGCCGAGACCCCCGCCCAGCGTGATGTGGTGGCCACCATCCGCGCGGAGGTCAATGGCGGCACCACCCTGGGTGCGGCGCTGGCGCAGCACCCACGTGAGTTCTCCGAAATTTATGTGGGCGTGATCAGCGCAGGCGAACACAGCGGCCAGCTAGGCCTGGTGCTGGAGCGCCTGGCCGATGAGCTGGAAGAGCAACACGCCCTGCAGTCCAAATTGCTGGGTGCCGCCCTCTACCCGGCGGTGGTGAGCGTGGTGGCACTGGCCATCGTGCTGTTTTTGCTGGCCTATGTGGTGCCGCAGGTGGCCGGGGTGTTTGCCGGCTCCAAACAGGCGCTGCCCCTGATCACACGCATCATGCTGGGCATCAGCGCGGCAGTACGTTCGTATGGATGGGCGGCCCTTATTGCTATTGTTTTAGTAGCTGCTGGCGCACGTCTGGCATGGTCTGGAGCCTCATTTCGCTTAAAAGTGGACGCGGCCTGGCTGCGCCTGCCGATTCTGGGCCGCTTGGCCCGGGGCTACAACGCTGCGCGTTTTGCCAGCACGCTGGCCATGTTGGCAGCCGCGGGGGTGCCCATCCTCAAGGCACTGCAGGCGGCGGCAGAAACCCTGTCCAACCGCGCCATGCGTGCCGATGCCTTGCAGGCACTAACCCTGGTGCGTGAGGGCGCGCCGCTAGCAAGCGCATTGGCGCACGAGAAACGTTTTCCACCGCTCTTGGCCATGTTCGCCCGCTTGGGCGAACAAACCGGGCGCCTGCCCCACATGCTGGACCGCGCCGCCCTGCAGTTGCGCAACGACGTGCAACGCCGTGCCCTGCAACTGGCCACGCTGCTGGAGCCGCTGCTGATCGTGGCCATGGGCGTGGTGGTCATGCTGATCGTGCTGGCGGTGCTCATGCCGATCATCCAATTGAATCAATTAGTGAAGTAACAACCCATGGCACTCACCCTCGACGGCAAACTGGTCGTCGCCATCTCCAGCCGCGCACTCTTTGATTTTGAAGAAGAGAACCAGATCTTCGAGCAGGGCGACGACCGCGCCTACATGCAGCTGCAGCGCGACCGGCTGGACATTCCGGCCAAGCCCGGTGTGGCGTTTTCCCTGGTGCAAAAGCTGCTGTCCTTCAACGATGCGCACACCCAGCGGGTGGAGGTGGTCATCCTCTCGCGCAACGACCCGGTCAGCGGCCTGCGCGTGATGCGCAGCGCAGCGCACTACGCGTTGCCCATCATCCGCTGCTCGTTCACCCGCGGCGAGGCGCCCTGGCGCTACCTCAGGCCGCTGCACGCCAACCTGTTTTTGAGCACCCACCTGAGTGATGTGCGCGCGGCCCTGGCGGCTGGTGTGCCTGCGGCGCAGGTGTACCCACACAGCGCACACGCCAGCAACGCCCACCCCGCGGAGGTGCGCATTGCCTTCGACGGCGACGCGGTGTTGTTCAGCGACGAAGCCGAGCAGGTGTACCAAAGTGGTGGCCTCTCAGCGTTTCAAAAACACGAGACGGACAAGGTGGCCCTGCCCCTGCCCGATGGCCCCTTCAAGCCCCTGCTGGTGGCGCTGCACCGCATGCAGCAGGCGGCCATTCCGCACATGCGCATACGCACCTCACTCGTCACCGCGCGCAGCGCGCCGGCTCACGAGCGGGCCATCCGCACGCTGATGGACTGGAACATCGAGGTGGACGAGGCCATGTTCCTGGGCGGGCTGGACAAAGGTGAATTCCTGCGCGAGTTCGAGCCCGACTTCTTCTTTGACGACCAGACCGGCCACATCGAATCGGCCGCACGCCATGTACCTGCTGGCCACGTGGCCAGCGGCGTGCGCAACTGAGCTAACGGCGCGAAAAGCTTTGGTAAACCAATGTAAAACTGGCTGACAAGGCCAGGGCGCGTGCCTAAGCTAGGCGCATGATGTCTTGGTTCAAGTCTGCCCGTGTTCCCTCAGCCGCTGTCGCAGAAGGTATTCGCACGGTCGAACAGTTGCAGCACAGTCCTCCCCTCTCCGCCAACGCGCAGATGTGGCGCCGCCTGGCCCGTGATGGATACGACCGCACCGCAGAGCAGGTGCGTGCCTCGCAACCCGCACCCCTGCAGAGCGACATCGACACCCCCTCCCACCGCTAGGCTTGCAGCCGCTACCATGGCCCCTTCGCAGGGCGCTTGGCCGCTGCCATTTCAAACAAGGATGACGGACATGGCTTTTGTGGCAACGGCGGGCGACAAGCTCCGCGCGTTTGGGCAGTTTGCACGCCGCGTGTGGGCGCTGACCCAACCCTACTTTCACTCCGAGGACAAATGGAAGGCACGCGGCATGCTGGCCGCCATCGTGGCGCTGAACCTGGGCATGGTCTACATGGCCGTCTTGTTCAACGAATGGTACAAACTGTTCTACGACGCGTTGCAGGAGAAAAATGCTGGCGTGTTCTGGACTCAACTGGGCCGCTTTGTCTATCTGGCTTTTGGCTCCATCATCATTGCGGTCTACAAGTTTTACCTGACCCAGCTGCTGGAGATGCGCTGGCGCGCCTGGATGACTGCGCACTACCTGCAGCGCTGGCTCAGCGGCCAGGCCTTCTATCGGCTGGAGCTGGCCCGCTTTACCCATACGGCCCACAGCGATGCCAACCCCGACAACCCGGACCAGCGCATCCAGGAAGACATCAACCAGTTCACCAGCTACACCATTTCGCTCACCATGGGCCTGCTCAACGCCGTGGTCACGCTGGCCAGTTTTATTGGCATCTTGTGGAGCCTGTCGGGTGGTTTTGCCTTCAACGTGGCAGGCAACGATTACAACATTCCCGGTTTCATGGTCTGGATGGCGGTGCTGTACTGCGCCGCGGGCAGCATCATCACCCACTACATTGGCCGCAAGCAGATTCCGCTGAACTTTGCACAACAGCGCGTGGAAGCCGACTTTCGTCACACCATGATCCGGGTGCGTGAGTACAGCGAATCGATTGCACTGGACCGTGGTGAGACCGCGGCAAACCAGCAACTAGGCCAGCGCTTTGGCAAGGTCCTGGAAAACTATCTCGCACTCATCAAGGCACAGAAGAGCCTGATCTGGTTCACCAGCTTCTTTGGCCAGGCAGCCACGATATTTCCGTTTGTGGTGGCGGCGCCGCGTTTTTTCAGCGGCGCCATCCAGTTGGGCGAGCTGATGCAAATCTCCAGCGCCTTTGACAAGGTGCAAGGCGCACTGAGCTGGTTTGTCGACAACTACAGCAGCCTGGCCACCTGGCGCGCCACCACCGACCGCCTAACCAGTTTTGAAGCATCATTTAAGGCCCTAGCCCCGGTATTGATTGCGCAAGCAGCTCCTAAAACAATAGCAAAATCCGATACCCTAAGCGGTGCAGATGTGTCCGTGGCCCTGCCCAATGGCACGGTGCTGCTGGCCTCCACCCAACTGCAGGCGCAGCCCGGCGACCGCATCCTGCTGCAAGGCCCCTCGGGCAGCGGCAAGTCCAGCCTGTTCCGCACACTGGCGGGCATCTGGCCGTTTGCCAGCGGCGCGGTGCACCTGCCCACGGACGCCATGTTCATCCCGCAGCGGCCTTACTTTCCCAACGGCCCGCTGCGCGAAGCCCTGGCCTACCCACAGGCGCCTACAACCTATACCGACGCCCAGCTGCAGCAGGCGCTGCGCGATGCCCTGCTGCCCGGGCTGGTGGACGATCTGGACCGGGTGGATGCCTGGAGCCAAAAACTCTCAGGCGGCGAACAACAACGCCTGGCGATTGCGCGTGTGTTGCTCAAACAACCGCAATGGATTTTTGCGGACGAGGCCACCAGTGCGCTGGACGAAGCGGCAGAACACACGCTGTACCAGCGTCTGAGCGACCTGGTGGCGCAACGCGGCGGCGGCTTGGTGTCCATTGCCCACCGCCCGGCCGTGGCGGCCTTCCACAGCCGCCAGTGGGTGCTCACGCCCCGTCAGGGCGCGGGGGCCTTGTTCACCTTGTCCGAAAACCGCGCATAGCCTTTGGCCCGCAACTCGCAGGCCGGGCACGTGCCGCAGCCATAACCCCAGGCCTGGCGATGCGTGCGGTCGCCCAAGTAGCAGGTGTGGGTGTGCTCCACCACCAGGTCCACCAGCGCCTCGCCGCCACCGGGCTCGCCGGACTGCTCGCCCAAGGCGTAGGCCAGCTCCCAGGTCTGGGCCTTGTCGATCCACATCAGCGGGGTTTCGATGAGGAAACGTTTGTCCATGCCCAGCGACAGCGCCAGTTGCAGCGCCTTCATGGTGTCGTCACGGCAATCGGGGTAGCCCGAAAAATCAGTCTCGCACACGCCGGTCACGATGACCTGTAGCCCGCGCCGGTAGGCCAGAGCGGCGGCCAGTGTCATAAAAAGCAGGTTGCGCCCTGGCACAAAGGTGTTGGGCAGGCCATTGGCCTCCATTTGGAACGCGGTGTCGCGCGTGAGTGAGGTCTCGCTCACTTCGCCCAGCACGGCCAGGTCCAGCAGGTGGTCCTCGCCCAGCTTGGTGGCCCACTGTGGAAAACGGGTGCGAATTTCGCGCAGCACATTCAGGCGGGCCTCCAACTCCACGCTGTGGCGCTGGCGGTAGTCAAAGGCAATGGTTTCGACACGCTCGTAGCGTGCCAGAGCGTGGGCCAGGCAGGTGGTGGAGTCCTGGCCACCAGAGAAAAGGACGAGTGCGGTGGTGTGCATGGCCGCCATGGTAGAGCAAGGCGGAAGACCCGTGGCTGGGCCCGGCGGTGCCGGGCTCAGATGTTTTCGGTCTTTTTGATCTTGCTGGGCGCGTAGACCAGCACTTCTTTGGCGAGCTGACCCGGCACTTCGGCAGGGGTCAGGGGTTGCGGTGGCGTGAGCTGGATCTTGACCTGCTCAATCTGGATGGCGCTGGCACTGGCGGTCCACATGGTTTTCAGGTGGTCCAGCAGCACTTGCGAAATCGGCTTGGGCGGTGGGTCTTCCACTTTTTCCGGTTCTGGGCGATGGATCGTCCAGTCTTTAGGTGCCGTAGCCGCCTCTGCGCCGCGCTCCGTAGGGTCTGGCACCACGACGCGGGGCGCCTGGCCTTCCGGACTCTTGAGTGCAGGGTTCACCATGTCGATGACTCCTGGGGAGGACTCGACCGACGGGCTGGCGCTCGCGACAGGGTTGACCGGAGCAACTGGGATAACCCTATGTGCCCCAGACGAAGCCAAATCTGCGCCGGTGGGGCGCACATTTGGGTTTCGATCAATGGATGGCAGTTGCATTTTGGGTAGGCCTTGCGGCCCCTCCGGTTACTTTTAGGAGTTGACGTACGTTTCTTAACGGCAGATTTAGGGGCTTATTTAGGCCTATTTTTAAAATTTCTCAAAAAAATGGATGAAACCGGTCGCCCAAAATGCAAAAAAGGCACCAAAGCGGTGCAAACCGCCAGGGTGCCCTGGGCCCCAAGCCCGAAAAATCCGCCCGCAGCGCGGGCTCGGGTCAGTAGCGCACCAGAGCCCGGTAGGTCAGCACCGTGCTGCCTTCGGCAGGCACCGTGATCTTCCAGACGGCGGTATTGGCAGCCCCCTTGGTGTGGGTGTGGCTGGCGCTCAAAATCTGCCAGTCGCCCGGCACGGGCTCCTGCACGGTCACGGTCACAGCCTCTTTTTTGGCGTTTTTCAGCACCAGTTGGTAGGCACTTTCAAACACATAGTTGTACTTGCCGGTACCGCTGAGCTTTTTAAAGTCCGTCTGCTTTTTGTCCGCCGTCACGTCAAATGCGTCGCCCAGCTTGAGGCGCACTTTTTCGTTCTTGGGTGTGTGGTCAATACGGTCTTCGCCAATGAACTGGGCATTGCCCGCGCTGTCCTTCTTGTACACGCGCACCACACCCTTGGGCAGGGGCATGCCCAGGCGGGCGCTGTCCTTGTTGTCAAACTCCACGAACACGGCCACCTTCATCTTCTGGCCCAGATCGCCGGCCGCGCCCTGGTAGTAGTAGTCATTGCCCTGCAGCAGCAGCTCTTTGCGCGCCGGCACGCCACTGGCCGACATCAGGGCGACCTGCTTGGTCTGGTTCTCGGCAATGGTGGTGGGGCGGTCCAGGGTGTAGAGGTGGTATTCGAACAGCGTTTCTTCGGCCATGCGCGATTCGGCCTTGGCCGCCATGGGGGCGGCCATCATCACAGGTCGGCCGCGCTGCAGTTCGGGCTGCACCTGGTTCACATCGCCCGCCACCAGTTGCAGCTTGGCATTGCGGTAGGTGGCGCCGCTGGTGTTGGTGAGAGTGACCCAGCCCGACATGTCGAGTTTGTCATCGGCCGCATTCAGCTCCACCACGTAGTCGGCCTTCCAGCCCAGGCCGGAGGTCAGGTAACTCAGCTCCACGTCCTGCTGGGCCGCGCCCTTGTTGTCCAGCGCCATCACCAGCGTGGGGCGGTCGCGCAGGTTGGCGGGCACATCCCCAAACACCAGGCGGCCGGGAATGCCGGTTTCGATGCGCTGGCCGATCTTGAGCACCACCCCGTTGTTGGCCGACAGCACCGTCGCCACCTCGGTGGTTTCCACACCGGTGGCGGGGTTGGTACGCACCACGTTCACGGTCTGGCCCACGTACTTTTCCAGCATCTTCTGCGGCGTGAGCAAATCGAAATCAAAGTTCTGCTCCAGCACGCTAAAGGCGCCCGGCGCACTCACGCTGCGCAGCAGTGCTGTCTCGGGGCGCAGGCGGGCACTCACGTCCCGAAACGCCAGCGCCAGCTTGCCGCCGCCGAGCGACACCCGGCGCTGGTCTTTCACCAGGGCCAGGTTGTCGTTGTAAATGGTGACGGCCACCTCTTGCTGGTCGGCCAACGTGCTGCGTTGCTCAGTGGACTGGGCCACAGCAGACTGGGCCAGCACGGTGAGCGCGGCCAGGGCAAAAGGAGCGGAAATAGAGCGCATGGAGAAGCTTTCTGCAAAAGGGTAGACAGCAGGCGCACCCCAAGTGCACCTGCGGCAGGGCCTGTGCAGCATAGCCGCCCGTGCCCCGCCCCCACGCAACGCCCGGGAACACCACGGCGCCGACCTTGTTGCAGAGTGTTACGCGCGGGTACCGTGCAGCAACTTCAATTGCTATATATTTGATAGCTGCTTGCGCAATATCCATAAGGGCCAGAGGCACTTTTTACCTAAAAATCACTCCACCGTCACACTCTTGGCCAGGTTGCGCGGCTTGTCGACATCCGTACCCCTGGCGCAAGCCGTGTGGTACGCCAGCAGCTGCAAAGGCACCACGTGCAGCAGCGGCGACAACTCACCGTAGTGCTCGGGCATACGAATCACGTGCAGGCCTTCGCCGCTGTCGATGCGGGTATCGGCATCGGCCAGCACATAGAGCACACCACCGCGCGCGCGCACCTCGTGCAGGTTGCTCTTGAGCTTTTCCAGCAGCGCGTCGTTGGGCGCCACGGTCACCACCGGCATCTCACTCGTCACCAGCGCCAACGGGCCATGTTTGAGCTCACCGGCGGCATAGGCCTCTGCGTGGATGTAGGTAATTTCCTTGAGCTTGAGCGCACCTTCCATGGCAATCGGGAAGTGCAGGCCGCGGCCCAGGAAGAGTGCGTTTTCTTTCTTCGCAAAGTCATCGGCCCAGGCCATGATTTGCGGCTCCAGCGCCAGCACGGCTTGCAGCGCGGCGGGCAGGTGGCGCATGGCCTTGAGGTGGCGTGCTTCGTCCGCATCCGTCAAGCGGCCCTTGGCCTGCGCCAGGCACAGGGTCAGCAGGAACAGCCCCGCCAACTGGGTGGTGAAGGCCTTGGTAGATGCCACACCGATTTCCACACCCGCACGGGTAACGTAAGCCAGGCTGCACTCGCGCACCATGGCGCTGGTGGCCACGTTGCAGATGGTCAGCGTGTGTTGCATGCCCAGACTTTGCGCGTGGCGCAGCGCGGCCAGCGTGTCGGCCGTCTCGCCGCTTTGGGTGATGGTGACCACCAGGGTGTTGGGGTTGGGCACCGATTCGCGGTAGCGGTACTCACTGGCCACCTCCACCTGGCAGGGTACTTTGGCAATGCTCTCGATCCAGTACTTGGCCGCGCAACCGCTGTAGTAGCTGGTGCCACAGGCCAGAATGAGCACGCTGTCGATCTGCTTGAACACACGCGCCGCATTGGCGCCGGGGGCGTGGTTGCCCTGCTGGTCAAACAGCTCGGGCACGATGCCCTCCACGCCTTCCAATGTGTCGGCAATGGCGCGCGGCTGCTCGAAGATTTCCTTCTGCATGTAGTGGCGATACGGGCCCAGCTCGGCCGCGCCGCTGTGCGCGTGTACGGTTTTCACCGGGCGTTGGGCGGGGGCCACGGCCTTATGGGCCTTGTCGATCAGCCAGTACTTGCCCAGCTGCACGTCCACTACATCGCCCTCCTCCAGGTACACGATCTGGTCGGTCACGCCGGCCAAGGCCATGGCGTCGCTGGCCAGGAAATGCTCCTGCCCGTCTTTGCCCACGCCCAGAATCAGTGGCGAGCCGGCGCGCGCGCCAATCAGGCGGTGCGGCTCGTCCTTGCAGAACACGGCAATGGCGTAAGCACCGTGCAGCTGCAGCACGGTGGCCTTCACGGCTTCAAACAAATCACCGTCGTACAGGCTGTCAATCAGGTGGGCGATGACCTCGGTGTCCGTCTGGCTGTGGAACACATAGCCCTTGGCCTTGAGGGCGGCGCGCAACTCATCATGGTTTTCGATGATGCCGTTGTGCACCAGGGCCACACGGCCGGGCTTGCTATCGGCATCGGCACCGGGGCCATGGCTGAAGTGGGGGTGGGCGTTGTGCACCAGGGGGGCGCCGTGGGTGGCCCAGCGCGTGTGGGCAATACCCAGCGTGCCTTGCACCTGACCGGAGGCCACTTGTTCGATCAGCTCCGACACCCGCGAGGTGCTGCGTGCGCGGCGCAAGCCAGGCTGGCTATCCTGCGCGTACACCGCCACACCGCAGGAGTCATAACCCCGGTACTCCAGGCGCTCCAGGCCTTGCACCAGCACAGGAACAATGTTGCGGGTCGATACCGCGCCGACGATGCCACACATAAACAGTCTCCAAATCAGTGAATGGGCTGGATGGTAGGCAGAACATCAAAAAATATCTGATTAATTTTTTTAATTTTTTGGACTTTTATTTCACAAATCCATTGAAGTGGTTTTTTATTCCATATATAAACAATATATGGAATCAATCACACTCGATGCCGTGGACTTGCAACTGCTGGCCGCCTTGCAGCGTGATGCCAGCCTGAGCAACCAGGCGCTGGCCGAGCTGGCCCACACCACACCCCCCACCTGCCTGCGCCGCGTCAAACGCTTGCGTGATGCGGGCTTGATCGAAAAACAGATCACCTTGCTCAACCCGGAGCGCCTGGCCGCCACACTGGGCCACGGGCTCACGGCGATTGTGGAAATCACGCTGGACCGGCAGGACGCCGAGGCGCTGGAGCGCTTTGAGGCCCGTGTGGCCGACGAAGCCGCCGTGCAGCAGTGTTACCGCGTGTCACCTGGACCGGACTTTTGCCTGGTAGTGCACACGCGGGACATGCCGGGTTACCAGGCGCTCACCCAGCGCTTGTTCACGGCCGACGCCAATGTGCGCAATGTCAAAGCCTTTTTCAGCATCAAGCGCAGCAAGTTTGGGGCAGAACTAGCGCTGGCCTAAGACCGGGCCGCAGCCGGCGCCACAAGCCTCCATCGCGCTGGCCAGCTGCAAGCGGGTTTGCTCCGACAAATAGTCCAAAAACACACGCGTGCGCCGGGGCAGAAACTGCCGGCTCGGCAGGGCGGCGTACAAAAACAGCTGGCCTTTGACCCACGGCGGAATCACGCGCACCAGCTCGCCACTGGCCAGAAAGGGCGCGACCAACTCCACCGTGGTCGGGGCAATACCGGCGCCATCCAGGGTGGCGCGGATCAGCGTCTCGATGTGGTTGGACCAGAGCACAGGCGTCACCGGCACATCCACAAACTCTTCCAGATTTTCGGAATTCTTGAAGCGCCACAGGCGTGTGCCCAAACTGCCGCCCTTCATGCCCAGGCAGTCGTGTTCCGACAGATCCTCGGGGCGTCGCGGCGTGCCCTTGCGCTTCAAGTACTCCGGCGAGGCCACAAACACCGCCTCGGTAGTCAAAATTTTCCGGGCCACCACATCGCCGTCGTAGGCCTCGTCGGCCGTGAACAGGGTCACATCGTGGCCGTCGATAGGCGGCTCGACAAAGGACTCCACGTTCACATGCAACACGATCTTGGGGTACTGCGCCCGAAAGCCCGCCACCAGCGGAGCCAGCACATAGGTCGCCAGCACCGGCGTGGCCAGCACATGCAGCTCACCCGCCAGCTCCTGCGTGTGCAGGTTGGCCAAGGCATCGGCCTCGTCAATGTCCTGCAGAATCGCCCGCACCCGGGACAGGTAAGATTCCCCCGCCTCGCTCAGCGACACGCGCCGGGTGGAGCGGTGCAACAGCCGCGTGCCCAGATGCTCCTCCAGGTCGGCCACCAGGCGCGTCACCACGGCGGGCGACATGTCCATGGCCCGGGCGGCCGCAGCAAAGCCCCCCTCGTCGATCACCCGTTGAAAAACACGCATTGAAAGAAGTCGGTCCATGGGGGCACTCTAAGACGATATCAAGCCGCCATTATTGCCAAAACAGAAACAGACATGTGCGACGCACGCTGTTTATCTTCTTAATCAGAAATTTTACAGTTCATCCCATCGACGAGACGCATGAATTAAACGCCCCATCGATGCTGTTCAGACGGTGTGATGCCCGCCAGAGCGGATTCTTCTAAACATTGAAAGGAACTTCATCATGAACAAGACATCTTTTGCCGCAATCGCTATAGCTTTGACTTCCGTGTTGGCTGGCCAAGCCATGGCCGCTGACCAAGCGACTGACGCCAAGACTGGCCAACAAGTGGCTGCTGCGCCCGCCGCCAAGGCAAGCGCCAAGCCCGTGGCTGAGACCCAAGGCAAAACATCGGCAGACGCATTTGCCGAACTCGACAAAATCAAGAAGTGGTAAGCACCGCCACTGCAGCCATGCAGTGACCTGAGCACCCCGCAAGGCCCGGCATGTCCGGGCTTTTTTGTGGGCGCTTCGGGGGCGGGGGCCTAACGGCGCTCCTGGGGAATCGACAGGGTGACCAAACAGCCCCTTGGCTGGGCAGCTGCCAACTGGAGCTCCCCGCCCAAACGCTGCGCGGCTTTGGCGGCCACGGCCAGCCCCACGCCCAGACCGGGGAATGCGCTGGCCACATGCAGCCGCCCAAACATGCGCAAGGCCTGCTCTGGCTGTGTGGCCGCAAAACCTGCGCCGTTGTCCTGCACTTCCAGAACCCAGCCTGCTGCCGCTTGCCGGGCGCGCACCCAGACACGGGCATCCGCCTCGGGCAGCCGCGACGTAAATTTCCAGGCGTTGTTCAACACCGCGCACAAGACCACACGCAGCAGGGCGGCATCTGCCGTCACATTGGCATCGGATACATCCACCTCCAGCGCCAGCGGGCGCGGTGCATGGCTTTGCGCCAGCTCCGCGGCAACCTCGTCCACCAGCGCCCGCAGGGCCACTGGCCCGGGCGCCAAGGGCACGCTTCCTACGTGCGATAGCTCGCGCAGTCCATCCAGCATGGCGCCCAGGTGTTTGGCAGAGCCGGAGATTGTGGCCAAAAAACCCTGCACCTCGGCAGAGAGCTGCGGCCCGGCGTCTTCTTCCACCAACTGGGCAAAAGACACGATATGGCGCAGCGGTGCACGCAAGTCATGCGACACCGCAGAGGTGAAGTCCTGCATCTCGCGCCGCACGGCCGCGAGTTCGGCTTCGAGTTCGGCTATGCGTGCGTGAGGGTCCGACATAACACTTGGAATCAGGCCTTGGGCTGTTTGGCAGGCCGCGCCCAGTTGGCAATGCTTACCTGTTTGCCCCGCGCCACGCTCAGGGCACCGGGTTCGGTGTTTTTGGTGATGGTGGAGCCACCGCCCACCGTGCCACCGGCACCAATGGTGACTGGCGCCACCAGCACGCAGTTGCTGCCCACATGCACATCGGCCTCAATCACCGTGCGGTGTTTGTTGGCACCGTCGTAGTTGGCAGTAATGCTGCCCGCGCCGTAGTTGACACGCTCACCCACGATGGCGTCACCCAGATAGGCCAGGTGGTTGGCCTTGGCGCCCTTGGCCAGCGTGGAGTTTTTCACTTCCACAAAGTTGCCGATGTGCACCTCGGCCCCGAGCTTGGCCCCCGGCCGCAGACGGGCAAACGGGCCAATGAGGGCACCAGCGCCCACGGTCACGCCGAGCTTCTCTCCGTCGATATGGGTGAACGGATGGATGACGGCGCCCGCCTCAATCACCGCGTTAGCAATCACGCAGTGCGCGCCAATCGACACGCCCTCACCCAGGCTCACCTGGCCTTGGAAGATGCAGTTGATGTCAATGCTCACGTCGTGCGCACAGAGCAGGTCGCCGCGCACGTCGATGCGCGCCGGATCCGCCAGGCGCACGCCCTCTTCCATCAGGCGGTGGGCCTGGCGCAGTTGGTAAGCACGCTCCAGCTCGGCCAGTTGCACCGGGCTGTTGACGCCAGCCACCTGCACCGCGTCGTTTATCTTGTGCGCCACCACCTCCACCCCATCGGCCACCGCGAACTTCACGATGTCGGTCAGATAGAACTCCTTCTGCGCATTCTGGTTGTCCAACCGCGCCAGCCAGCGCTTGAGCTGGGTGGCGGGCACGGCCATGATGCCGCTGTAAATCTCGGTGATTTGTTGCTGTGCGGCGGACGCATCTTTGTGCTCCACGATGGCTTGCACGGCATCCCCCGCGCGCACGATGCGGCCATAACCCGTGGGGTCACGTTGTTCCAGCGTCAGCAGCGCCAGCTTGTCGCCCGCGCAGGCGGTGATCAGGTGGAACAGGGTGTCGGGCTGGGTCAGCGGCACATCGCCCGACAGGACCACCACCACGCCGTCGTCGGCCAGCGCGGGCACTGCTTGCTGCACCGCATGGCCGGTGCCCAGCTGCGGCTCCTGGCGCACAAAATTCAGGTCAAAATCGGCTGCAGCCCCCGTATTCATTGCGCAAGATGCTTCTACTTCGATAGCACCGTGGCCGGTGATCACCACCACCTTGCGTGCCAGCAACTGGGCCGCTGTGTCCAGCACATGCTGTAGCAGCGGGCGCCCGGCCAGCGTGTGCAAGACCTTGGGGGTTTTGCTCTTCATACGCGTGCCTTTGCCCGCCGCCATAATGACCACGTCCACCACTGGCCGCTGGCCCGAAGCCCCTTGAACCTGAAAACTAGACGTCACGTGCATGCCCTCGCGCAAATTTCTGACAAATGGGTTGGGCCGCAACGCTGGTGGGCCAGCGCAGGCCGTTGGTGCGCCATTATCGGGCTGCTCATGGGCCTGCTGAGCCTGAGCGGTTGCAGCGCCGTGCGACTGGCGTACAACAACGCGCCCGACTTTGGCTACTGGTGGCTGGACGGCTACTTTGACTTTGACGGCCCCCAGAGCCTGCGCCTGCGCGAAGACCTTAAGACCCTGCAGGCCTGGCACCGCAAGGACGAACTGCCCCAGCTGGCCGAGACCCTGAAAAACCTGCACACCGCGGCTCCGCAGGATGTGACACCTGCCCAGGTCTGCCAGCTCAGCCACTTTCTCGAAGAACGGGTGCAAACCACGCTGGACCGAGCCGCCCCTACCGCCATCGCCCTGGGCCCCACGCTCAGCACCGCCCAGCTGGACCACCTGGCCCGCGCGCTGGACAAACGCAACCGTGAATGGCGCGAGGAATGGCTGGACGGCACACCCGCCGAACGCACCGAGCGACGCCTGAAAAAACTGGTGGAGCGTGCCGAGGGCTTCTACGGTCGCCTGAACGAGGCCCAGCTCAAGCTACTGCAGTCGCAACTGGACGACTCGGCCTTTGACGCCAGCCTGCAGTACCGCGAAGTGCTGCGCCGCCAACAAGACACCTTGCAAACCCTGCGCGCGTTGCGCAACAGCAGTCCCAGTGACATCCATGTGCAGGCCGAGGTGCGCGCTCTGGTAGCGCGCAGCCTGCAGTCGCCCGACCCGACTTTTCGCCAGTACACCGAACGTGTGCGCGAACAGGCCTGCCAGGCCATTGCCACCTTCCACAACCGCACCTCCGGCCCGCAACGGCAGCGCTTGCAGGACACCCTGAAAGGCTACGAGGGCGACGCCCGCGCCCTCATGCGCCCCTGACGCCCCACACCACCATGGACAAAAGTTTTGCCGACTACAGCTGCGAACTGCTGCAAAGCGCAGGCCCCTGCGTGGCCAGGCGCATGTTTGGCGGCTGGGGCATCAGCGTGGACGGCATGACGATTGCCATCCTGGCCAATCTGGGAGGCGGCGACACGCTCTGGCTCAAAGCCAACGCCGACACACAAGCCGTATTTGAAGCCGCCGGCTGCCAGCGTTTTACCTATGAGGCGGCGGGTACCACACGTGGCCTCAACTACTACAGCGCCCCGGCCGACGCCATGGAGTCACCGGCCTTGATGCAACCCTGGGCACGGCTGGCGCTGGAGGCCGCCCTGCTGGCCCGCAACAAACCAGTGGCAAAAAGAACCCCACGTAAACGCAACCCGCCGCCGGGCCGCCCCAAGGCGGGTTAGCCCCCTCGGGGGGCAGCGACCCGCGTAGCGGCGGAGCGTGGGGGCCACGCTAAATTGGCCAAACAATCCCGTGGTCGTTGAGGATGGCGTCTAGTGGCATGTCGTGTGGCTCGGGTTCAAAGTCGTCCACAAAGTCGGTGCCAAAGCCCAGCCCCACGGTGAAGGGTTTGGGGTTCAGGCTGCCCAGCATGCGGTCGTAAAAACCGCCGCCATACCCCAAGCGGTAGCCGCCCGCGCTGTAACCCACGCAGGGCACAAACAGCAGGGTGGGCATGATCAGTTCGGTGTCTTTGGGTTTGGGAATGCCGTAGGCGTCTTCTTCCATGGGGCAACCGGGGTACCAGGCATGGAAGGTCATGGTTTTGTGTTCGCGGTTGACCACCGGCAGGCCAATGCGGCGCGGCTGCGGCTGGTCGATCAGCTCGCCGTCTTCTTTCCAGCGGTGCAGCGCGGGCAGCGGGTCAAACTCGCCCTTGATGGGCCAGTAGGCGCCAATCACCGCGTCCGGGCGGCCCACCAGCCAGATACGCATCACACGCTGCAGAAGTTCTGCGCGCTGTAGGCGATCCGGCAGGTTCAGGCGTTGTTCGAGTAGCGCCTTGCGAAGGGCTTTCTTTTGCGCGGCTTTGCTTTCGTCCGAGTTGTCCATAATCCCCACATGCAGTTTTCAGCCATTCTGACATCCCTGGCCCTCGCGGGCTGTGCGATGTCCACCTTCGCCGCACCAGCACTCGCCCAGGGGCGTGATGCGGCGCGCGAATCCGCCCGTTCCGACGACACCATTCTCGACATGGCACAGGCCTACAAACAGCGCGACCGCAAACGCCTCGCGGCCCTGCTGCCGCAGGTCCGCAGCCACCCACTGGAACCCTGGGCCGCCTACTGGGAGTTGTCGGCCCGGCTGGACGACGCCAGCAACACCGACATCCAGGACTTCTTGTACCGCTACAGCGGCACCTACCAAGAAGACCGCCTGCGCGCGGAATGGCTGCAGCAACTGGGCCGACGCGGCGACTGGACCAGCTTCCAGCGCGAGCTACCCGGCTACCGCATGAACGACGAGCGCGCCATCCGCTGTTACAGCCTGCAGGCCAGCTACAGCACCCAGGGCACCGATGTGGCCAGCGCCGTGCAAGACGCCTGGCTGCCACTCAAAGACGCCGACGAAGCCTGCGCTGGCGCGGCGGGCCAGTTGCTCAAGGACAAAAAACTCCCCTCGCACACAGCCTGGCTACGCGCCCGCCTGGGCATGGAAAACGACCGCCTGCGCGTGGCCACCCAGGCTGTGGGCCTGTTGGATGCCGATTGGGTCAAAACCGTCAACACCATTTACCTCAACCCCGGCAAATACCTCAACGACAAACTCACCGCACTGCGCCCGCAAACGCGTGAACTGGTGTCGCTGGCGCTGATCCGCCAGGCCTACCTGGAGCCGCTGGAGGCAGCCACCGAAGTGGAAAAGCTGCGCTGGAAAGCCCAGCTCACGCAGGAAGAACGCAGCTGGATCTGGGGTGTGATCGGCAAACGTGCGGCACAAAAACTCTCTGACGACGCGGTGGGCTACTTTGCCAAGGGCCAGTTCCAGCACATGCACGAAGACCACCTGGTCTGGGCCGCCCGCGCCGCCCTGCGGGCCGGGCGCTGGAATGTGGTGCAAGACGCCATCACCGCCATGCCGGATGCGCTGCGCAATGACCCCACCTGGGTCTACTGGCGCGCCCGCGCCCAGTTGCAGCGTGCCAGTACCGACGTTGCACGGGCCGAGGCCACGCGCGCGCTGGAAGGCATTGCCGGCATCAAGGGCTTTTACGAAATGCTGGCCCTGGAAGACCTGGGCCAGAAGGTAAACGCCCCGGCCAAACCCCAGCCCCTGACGCCCGAAGAAAAAGACCACGCCCGCACCAACCCGGGCCTGATGCGCGCGCTGTATGCGGTGCAGCTGGGCCTGCGGACCGAGGGCGTGCGCGAGTGGAACTACACCACTAACCTGCACAGCAAGGGCGGCATGGACGACCGCGGCCTGCTGGCCGCCGCCGACCTGGCCTGCAAAGCCGAGGTGTGGGACCGCTGCATCAACACCAGCGAACGCACCAAGGGTGTGATCGACCTGGAGCAACGCTTCCCCATGCCCTTCAAGGCTGCGGTGCTGGCGCGTACCCAAACCATTGGTCTGGAACCCGCCTATGTGTACGGCCTGATCCGCCAGGAAAGCCGCTTCATCATGGATGCCAAATCGGTGGTGGGGGCCGCGGGCCTCATGCAGGTCATGCCGGCTACTGCGCGCTGGACAGCCAAGAAGATTGGCCTGACAGACTTCCAAGCGCACCAGATTACCGACCGCGACACCAACATCGCCATCGGCACCGGTTACCTCAAGCTGGTGTTGGACAGTTTTGGCGGCTCCATGCCCATGGCCGCCGCCGCCTACAACGCCGGCCCGGGCCGCCCGCGCCTGTGGCGGGGCCAAACCGGCAGCCCCACGGTAGAGGCCGCCATCTGGGCCGAAAACGTGCCGTTTTCCGAGACGCGCGACTATGTGAAAAAAGTGCTGGCCAACACCACGCTGTACGCCGCACTCATCACCGGCCAGCCGCAGTCGCTCAAGGCCCGCCTGGGCGCCGTGGGGCCGCGCGACGCCAGCACGCCCGAAGCCGGGCTTGAGCTGCCCTGAGCCAGGACCGCCTTGGTGCAGCAGTGGCAAGCATCAATGGCGGCCACGTTTGTCATCAATCGGCAGCCCCCCGGGGCGGTAGGATGAAGGCCGTTTCACGCACAGGTGCCCCATGCTCAAGCTCTACATCGGCAACAAAAACTACTCCTCGTGGTCCATGCGTCCCTGGGTGCTGCTCAAGCAAGCGGGTATTGACTTCGAGGAAGTCATGGTTCGCTTCGACTCGTTTGACAGCAGCTCGAAGTTCAAGGCCACGCTGGGCCCGCTGACGCCGACCGGCAAAGTGCCGCTGCTGGTGGACGGTGACCTGGCCGTGTGGGACACCCTGGCGATTGCCGAATACGTGGCAGAGCAGTTCTCCAGCACGCCGCTGTGGCCACACGACAAAGCCGCGCGTGCCCGTGCCCGCAGTGTGTGCGCCGAGATGCATTCCGGCTTTACCGCCCTGCGTGGCAACTGCCCCATGAACATCGAAGCCGATCTGGCGACCACTGGCGCCCTGATCTGGCGCGACAAACCGGCCGTGCGGGCCGATGTGGCGCGCCTGGTCGCCATGTGGGAAGGCCTGCTGGACCAGCATGGCGGCCCCCTGCTGTTTGGCAGCTTCAGCGTGGCCGACGCCTACTTCGCCCCGGTCTGCACCCGGCTCAAGACCTACGCCCTGCCCCTGCCGCCCAAAGCCGCCGCCTACGTGGCCCATGTGCTGGCCCTGCCCGGCGTGCAAGCCTGGGTGAACGACGCCCTGGCTGAAAAAGATTTTCTGGACTTTGAAGAACCCTACCGCTTGAAGCGCTGAACCCGCGCCACGCCAGCCCCATGCCCACTCCCCCACCCGCCCTGACCATTCCCGGCAAGACCTACCTGGTCGGCGGCGCTGTGCGCGACGCCCTGCTGGGCCTGCCCGTGCAGGACCGCGACTGGGTGGTGGTGGGCGCAACGCCACAGGCCATGCTGGACGCCGGCTTCACCGCCGTGGGTCGGGACTTTCCGGTTTTTTTGCATCCGCAGACGCACGAGGAATACGCGCTGGCCCGCACCGAGCGCAAGACGGCGCCCGGCTACCGCGGCTTTGCCGTGCATGCCGAGCCCGGCGTAACGCTGGAAGAAGACCTGGCGCGGCGCGACCTTACTATCAATTCAATAGCTGCTCGCGCAATATCCACGGTGGCTAGAGGCCAATTTGACCTAAATTCCGTGGTCGACCCCTACGGTGGCCGGGCCGACATCGCCCAGCGCGTGCTGCGCCATGTGACGCCAGCGTTCCGCGAAGACCCGGTGCGCATCCTGCGGCTGGCGCGGTTTGCCGCCCGCTTTACCGACTTCACGGTAGCGCCCGAAACCACCGCGCTGATGCAGACTATGGTGGCCGAGGGCGAGGTGGACCACCTGGTGCCCGAACGTGTGTGGCAAGAGCTGGCCAAGGGTTTGATGGAAGCCCGGCCCTCCCGCATGTTTGAAGTGCTGCGCAACTGCGGCGCACTGGTGCGCTTGCTGCCAGAGCTGGACCGGCTGTGGGGCGTGCCCCAAAGCCCTGAACACCACCCCGAGGTGGACACCGGCGTCCACGTGATGCTGGTGCTGGACCGCGCCGCCCAGCTGGGTGCGCCGCTGGCGGTGCGTTTTGCCTGCCTGGGCCATGATCTGGGCAAAGGCACCACGCCAGCCGACGTATTGCCGCGCCACATTGGCCACGAGGAGCGCAGCGTGCGCCTGCTCAAAACCGTGTGCCAGCGCCTGCGCGTGCCCACCGACTGCGCCGAGCTGGCCGAGGTAGTGGCACGTGAACACGGCAACATCCACCGCAGTGGCTCGCTCAATGCCGCCGCCCTGCTGCGCCTGCTGGAACGCTGCGACGCCCTGCGCAAACCGCAGCGCTTTGCCCAGGCCCTGCAAGCCTGCCAGTGCGACGCCCAAGGCCGGCTGGGCCTGACAGACACGCCCTACCCGCAGGCTGCGCGGCTGGGTCACGCGCTCGACCTGGCGCTGGCAGTCGCTACAGATTCCATAGCTGCTCGCGCAATATCCATGGGCGCTACAGGCCCAAAGATAGGTCAATTTATCCAGACGGCGCGCGCGCAGGCGATTGCCTCGGGCCTGGCCGAGACGCCCCAGACCTGAGGGTTGTTCCGCTCGGCCCGACCAGGCCTGCCTTGGTATGCTCAGCCCATGGCCCATTTACTGATTGTTGAAGACGACGAATTGCTGCGCGACGGCCTCTGCGCGCAGCTGGTGCATGCGGGCCACAGCGTGAGCAGCGCCAGCGACGGTGCGCAGGCCCAAAGCCTGCTGGAGAGCACCCGCTTTGACGGCGTGGTGCTGGACCTGGGCCTGCCCGTGGTGGACGGCATCCAGGTGCTGCAATGGATACGCCAGCGGCTCACCGCCTTGCCCGTGCTCATTCTGACCGCCCGTGACGGTGTGGACGACCGGGTGCAAGGCCTCAACGCTGGGGCCGACGACTACCTCACCAAACCCTTCAACATGGCCGAACTGCTGGCGCGCCTGCAGGCCATGCTGCGCCGCTCGCGCCTGCCCGCCTTTGGTGGTTCGCTGGAGGTGCAAAGCAGCTCCAGCAAAAACCTGCGCCTGGACCCGGTGCTGCCGCTGGCCTGGCTGGGCGAAGAGCCCATGGACCTGACCCAGCGCGAGTGGTCCCTGCTCTCGCTGCTGGTCAACAACATGGGCCAAGTGGTGGGCCGGGAAGATGTGCTGGCCGTGTGGCAAACCCAGCCGCAAGACGGCGCTGCGGTGGGCTCCAACGCGCTGGAGGTGTATGTGCACCGCCTGCGCCGCAAGCTCACCGACAGCGGCCTCAACATCCGCAATGTGCGCGGCCTGGGCTATATGCTAGAAACCGAAAGCACATGAGCGCACCGGCCCGCTTCTCGCTCAAGCGGCAACTGCTGGTGTGGCTGCTGCTGCCGCAGCTGGTGTTGTGGCTCATGGGTGGGGTGCTGGCGTTTCGCGTGGCGCTCACCTATGCCGAAAAGACGATTGACCAATCGCTGACCCAGTCGGTGCGCTCGCTGGCGCGCCAGGTCAAGCCCATGGGCTCGGGCCTGCTGGTGGACTTTCCACGCGCCGCACGCGACATCATTGAACAGGACCCCGAGGACCGCGTGGCCTACATGGTGTCCTCGCCTCCCGGCAGCTTTTTGCTGGGCAACACCAAAATCCCGGGCATGACGCCGGACCTGCATGTCCCCAGCAACGAACCTCTGCTGTACGAAGTGGTGCTGGACGGTAAACCTATGCGCGTGGCCTCCATGGACCTGAGTTTTGGCGACGGCTTTACCGACCAGCGCATGCGGGTGCAGGTGGCCAAGAGCCTGGTGGTGCAGCAGCGCATTGCGCGTGAGCTGGTGCGCGACGTGTTGTTCCCGCTGCTGATTCTGGGCGCTGTGCTCAGCGTGCTGGTGTACGAGGGCATACGCCGCGGCCTGGCGCCGCTGGAGCGCCTGGAGGCCCAGCTGGCGCACCGCGCCACGGCATCGCTCTCCCCCATCGAAATGACACAGGCGCCCGAAGAGGTGCACTCGCTGGCCAATGCGCTGAACCAGCTGCTGACCACGCTGCGCCGCAGCCTGAGCCAGGAAAAACGTTTTCTGAACGACGCCGCCCACCAACTGCGCACGCCCTTGGCCGGCCTCATCAGCCAGACCGAGCTGGCCATGCAAGAAACCGAGCCCGAAGCCCTGCGCCAGCGCTTGGCCAAGGTACACACCGGCGCGCAGCGCAGCGCCCACCTGGTGCACCAGCTGTTGTCATTGGCACGCACCGAGGCCGAGGTAGTGCTGCACCCCGTGGACGTGGCCACCCTGGCCCGCGAAGTGGCACGCGAGTGGACGCCGCGTGCCGTGGCTGCGGGCGTGGACTTGGGCTACGAGGGGGAAGACACGCTGATGGTGCCCGGCGACAAGCTGCTGCTGCGCGAAGGTCTGAGCAACCTCATCGACAACGCCCTGCGTTACGCGGGCAAAGGTGCCAACGTGACGCTGCGCACCGAGGTGCGCGACGGCCGCTGCATTCTGGAAGTAGAAGACACCGGACCAGGCTTATCGGCCGAGCACCTGGAGCGCGTGTTTGAACGCTTCTGGCGTGCCAGCGAATTGCCGGGCGGCTGCGGCCTGGGCCTGTCCATCGTGGCGGAGATTGCGCAGCGGCATCGCGGTACGGCCAGCGCGCGGACTACGCTGCCGCATGGGTTGACGATCAGTTTGCAGTTGCCGTTGCAGGGGTAGTTCCGGGCCGCTTTGCGGCGGAAGCCGAGGTACGCAGATTCACCCAAGTGAGGGATATTAAAGTTCGAGCACAACCATCAAAATCAGAGATGGCCGATAGTAAGGTTAGTCCCGATTTTTGAAAAAGCATCGTGCTCAGGCTGGATTTAGGCAAATCTCATTTGCTTTGTCCAACTGCTCCCTAGAGCCCGCAATTTTTTTGCGGAACAACCTACGTTAGACAGATAAAACATGCACTTCGAACTTGACCACCTAGAGTCCTACGACGATGAGTCTCTATTAAGTGAACTACGCAGAGTAGCCGAGTTAGTGGATTCGCCCACTCTTTCAATCGAGCAGTTCTCGGAATTTGGCAAGGTTCATGGATCAACGTTGCTAAAACGTTTCGGAGGCTGGAGGCGCTCTTTGGAAGCTGCTGGGCTATCCGAGCGCATTGATGGCAGCAAGATTCCCAAAAACAAAGAAGAAATCATTGCTGCAATTACGGCAGTAGCAACCAAACTTGGCAAAAATACGATAACGCTTGAAGAATTCAGTGCGCATTCGGGCATGACCGGTGGCCCAGTTAGACGACTCTTCGGCACATGGAAAGACGCCTTAACTGCTTGTAACTTGGATCAGTCTCCTCTGGGCAAACGTTACACCGACGAGCAGTGTTTTGAGAATTTGCTTGAGTTATGGGTTCACTATGGTCGCCCACCACAACACGGAGAAATGAACCTTGGACCATCGCGGGTCGGCTCGAAAGCGTATGTTCGTCGATGGGGAACATGGCGGAAGGCACTCCAAGCATTTGTGCACCGCGTGAACAACAATGAGCCTGCGCCACCGGTGCAGCAGCCAGAAGTCCAAAATACTGTGTCGGACGAGGCCCCCCAAAATCGAGGCCCCAGAGAAATTCCATTAGCGCTGCGCTACTACGTATTGAGGCGCGACAGCTTTCGATGTGTTGCGTGTGGGGCCTCTCCAGCGATCACGGCAGGCATAGTTTTACACATTGATCACATTCATCCATGGTCACGCGGTGGCGCTACTGTCGCAGACAACCTTCGTACGCTTTGCCAACCCTGCAATCTTGGCAAAGGGGCATCGCCGGCGTGACAAAATTTCACACCCCGCAATCAAAGACTACCCGTAAGCGCCTCATCCCTACGCTATTGCATTAGCGATTGCAATGTAAGCAATCAGTCAATTGAAGCAACGAAAAAGCCGGACTACCCTATTCGGGCAGCCCGGCTTTTTCGTTGAAGGCTGAAAGTATTAGATGTCCAAACGCACACCCGTCGCAGTGTTAAACCAGTTGGTATTCGCAGGGCTCACGCGCAAGCCCACTTGGTCGCCAGCCTTCCATTGGGCGCTGGGCGCGGTGCGCACAGTCACGTCGCCAGCGGCGGTTTTGACCACCACGTAGGTGTCTGCACCGGTAGGTTCAACCACCATCACTTCACCGCGCCAAGAGGCGTCGGCCAGCAGTTCGATGTGCTCGGGGCGCACGCCCAGGGTGGCGTCGCCGTTGGCGGGAGTAGCCAAGTCCAGAGTGCTGCCGTTGAAGCTGAAGCGGCCTTGGGCACCGGATGTTTCCACATGGCCCTTGATCAGGTTCATGGTGGGCGAACCGATGAAGGTGGCCACATAGGTGTTGGCCGGGCGGTTGTAGATGTCGTCGGGCGTGCCGATCTGTTGCAGGATGCCGTCCTTCATCACCGCGATGCGGCTGCCCAGGGTCATGGCTTCGATCTGGTCGTGCGTCACATAGACGCTGGTGATGCCGCTGACCTGGTGCAGGCGCTTGATTTCGGCACGCATTTCGACGCGCAGCTTGGCGTCCAGATTGGAGAGCGGTTCGTCAAACAAGAAGAGCTGGGGGTCACGGGCCAACGCACGGCCCATGGCAACGCGCTGGCGCTGGCCGCCGGACAGTTGTGCGGGGCGGCGGTCCAGCAGGTGTTCGATTTGCAGCATGGCGGCCACTTCGGCGATACGCTTCTTGCGCTGTTCCAAAGGCACCTTGCGCATTTCCAATGCGAAGCCGATGTTGTCGGCCACGCTCATGGTGGGGTAGAGCGCGTAGCTCTGGAACACCATAGCAATGTCGCGCTGCGCGGGGGCCACGCCCACCACGTTTTTGCCAGCAATGCGCAGTTCGCCTTCAGACGGTTCTTCCAGGCCGGCAATGATGTTGAGCAGCGTGGACTTGCCGCAGCCGGAGGGGCCGACCAGGATCAGAAACTCGCCGGGGGCGACGTCAATTTCGATTTTCTTGAGGACTTCAACGGCTTTTTCGCCCTTGCCGAAAACTTTGCGGATGCCTGCGATTTGGAGAGAAGCTGCCATTTTTTATCCTTTCACCGCGCCGGCGGTGAGACCTTTCACAAAATATTGACCTGCGAGTACATAAACCAGCATGGTGGGGAGACCGGCAATCACGGCCGCGGCCATGTCGACGTTGTAGCTTTTGACGCTGCTGGAGGTGTTGGCCATGTTGTTCAGGCCCACGGTGATGGGCTTGCTGTCGGCGCCGCTGAAGGCGACGCCAAACAGGAAGTCGTTCCAGATGTTGGTGAATTGCCAGATCAGGGTCACCATCAAGATCGGGGTGGACATGGGCACCACGATGCGGAAGAAGATGCGCCAGAAGCCTGCACCGTCAATACGCGCCGCATTCACCAGCTCTTTGGGAATGGCGGTGTAGTAGTTGCGGAAGAACAGCGTGGTACCGGCCAAACCTGCAATGCAGTGCACCATCACCAGACCACCGAGCGAGCTGGACAGGCCCAGGAAACCGAGCACCTGGCTCATGGGCAACAGCACCACCTGGAAGGGCATGAACACGCCAAACAACATGAAACCGAACAGCACTTCACTGCCCTTGAACTTCCACATGCTCAGCACGTAGCCGTTGATGGCACCCCAGGCGGTGGAGATGATCACGGCCGGCACGGCCATGATGACGGAGTTGACAAAATAGGGCTGCAGGCCGCGGCAGTCGACCCCGGTACAGGCGGAGGACCAGGCCAGCTTCCAGGATTCGAAGTTCAGGCCATGCGGCAGGCTCAGCAGGTTGCCCGAGCGGATTTGCTCGGCGTCCTTGAAGGACGTGGCCAGCATCACATAGAGCGGTGCCAGGAAGAAGAAGGCGGCGATCAGCAGAACGCCGTAGATCAGGATGCGGGGGAGGTTTTTGGACAACATAAGTTTGCGATCGTGGTGTGACGGTCGTGAATTAACGGTCGTGCGGCTTGGAGCGCAATTCGCTGTACAGATAGGGCACGACGAGGGCGGCCACAAAGGCCAGCATCATGGTCGCGCTGGCGGCGCCCAGACCAATCTGGCCACGGGTGAAGCTCATGGTGTACATGAAGGTGGCGGGCACGTCCGACGAGAAGCCCGGGCCGCCGGAGGTCAGCGCCATGACCAAGTCAAAACTCTTGATGGACAGGTGCGACAGCACCAGCACAGTGGAGAACACCACGGGGCGCAGGATGGGCAAAATGATGCGCCAGTAGATGCGGGGGAGTGATGCGCCGTCGATCTGAGCGGCTTTGATGATGCTGTCGTCAATGCCGCGCAGACCGGCCAGCGACAAGGCCATGGCAAACCCGGCGGACTGCCAGATACCGGCAATCACCACGCAGTAGATGGCAGTGTCGGATTGCACCAGCCAGTCAAAGCTGAAACTGGCCCAGCCGAGGTCGTGCATGAGTTTTTCCAGCCCCAGGCTGGGGTTCAAAATCCATTTCCAGGCGGTGCCGGTCACGATGAACGAAAGCGCCATGGGGTACAGGTACACCGTGCGCAGCACGCCTTCGAAGCGGATTTTTTGGTCCAGAAAAATCGCCAGACCCATGCCCAAAATCATGGAGCCGCCCACGTACAACACGCTGAACAAGCCCAGGTTCTTGAGCGCCACGTACCAGCGGTCCATTTCCCACAGGCGCACGTACTGTTCCAGCCCGACAAATTCTTCGTAGTTGGGCAGCATGCGCGAGCCGGTGACGGAGAGCACGCCGTTCCAGATCATGAAGCCATAGATGAAGGCGAAGCCGAGCACAAAGCCCGGGGCGATCACCAGCTTGGGTAGGATGTTTTCAAGGGTTTTCATAAGCTTTATTTCTGTTTGGGGGCGCTTACCGCCAACAGCTTGGACAGAGTTTCGGCCACTGTCAATTTATCGTTGTTCCAGAACTCGGACACCACAGTCCGCATGGTGGCCTGCTGCGACGAGGACAGCGCCATGCCGTGGGCCACCGAGGGCACCAGCGTGCCGCTGGCAGACGTGGCTACAAAGTCTTTGCTGGAGGTTTTGGCACATTCGTCAAACTTGTCCATGGGCATGCCCAGGCGCACGGGGATGGAGCCCTTGCGCAGGTTGAACTTCTCTTGGAAGTCCTTGCCCATGAGCAGGTAGGCCAGGTAGCCCTGGGCCTTTTGTGCTTCCCAGCCCTTGAGCTGGAACATGGCAAACGAGTCCACGTTGAAGGTGTAGGCCTTGTCGGTCCCCGGCGCGGCCGAGCAGGTGAAGTCTTTGCCAGGGGTTTGGCCGGCGGCCAAAAACTCACCTTTGGCCCAGTCGCCCATGAACTGGAAACCGGCCTTGCCGTTGATCACCATTTCAGTGGTCACGTTCCAGTCGCGCCCCAGCGACTTGTCGTCGGTGTACGCCTTGATGCGGCGAAACACTTCCAGGGATTTCTTCATTTCGTCGCTGTTCAAGGCCGCGCGGTCCAGCTTGACCAGGGCCTTGTCGTAAAACGCGGGGCCACCCACGCCCAGCACCACGGATTCAAACACCGTGAAGTCTTGCCAGTCCTGGCCACCATGGGCCACGGCCACAAAGCCGGCTGCCTTGATCTTGTCGGCAGCGGCAAAAAATTCGTCGTAGGTTTTGGGCAGCGCTGCAACGCCGGCCTTCTTCAGCACGGCCGAGTTGGCCCACAGCCAGTTCACGCGGTGCACGTTCACGGGCACCGCCACGTAACGGCCTTTGTATTTCATCTGGTCTGCCACCACCTTGGGCAAGACCTCGTCCCAGCGCTCAAACGAGGCCATCGCATCCAGGCTGGTCAGCACATTAAGTTCAGCCCACTCCTGAATCGCGGGTCCCTTGATGTTGGCCGCTGCGGGCGCATTGCCCACCAGCACACGCTGCTTGAGCACCGCCATGGCGTTTTGTCCGCCACCACCAGTGACCGTGAAATCACGCCAAGTGTGGCCACGCTGGGCCATCATGCCCTTGAGCTCAACGACCGACTTGGCTTCGCCGCCCGACGTCCAGTAGTGGAGCACCTCCACCTCGCCAGCCCACAGGCTCGCACCAGCACACAAGGCCGCACCGGCCCACAGGCAACGCAAAGAGGATTGGAATGACATGGGGATGCAATCTTGGAGAGACGGCCAAATCTGAAACAGCCCCACCCCCGTGGAGGGATGGGGCGTCTGCTTGGCTAGACACTGGCGCTTGCGCGCCAGCACGACTTACTTGGTAGCAGCAGCTTTGGCGATGTTCTTCACACCGTCAGCCACCGAGATCTTGTCGTCGTTCCAGAACTGGGACACGGCGTCCTTGATCGCGCCTTCGGCAGCTGGCTTGATCGCCATGCCGTGGGCCACGGAAGGCACCAGACCACCGGACTTGGCGGTGTCCACGAAGTCCTTGGCGGACGTCTTGGCGCAGTCGTCAAACTTGTCCATCTTCATGTTCAAACGCACAGGGATGGAACCCTTGTTCAAGTTGAACACTTCCTGGAACTCGGTGCCCATGATGGAAGCAGCCAGATCGCCTTGGGCCTTTTGGGCACCAGCGTCCTTGAGCTTGTACATGGCGAACGAGTCCACGTTGAAGGTGTAAGCCTTGTCGGTGCCAGGAGCAGCAGCGCAGATGTAGTCCTTGCCAGGCACCTTGCCAGCGGCAGAGAACTCGCCCTTGGCCCAGTCACCCATGAACTGGAACGCAGCCTTCTCTTGGATCACCATCGCAGTCGCCAGGTTCCAGTCGCGGCCAGGAGCGGCAGCGTCGGTGTAACCCTTGACCTTGCGGAAGGTTTCCAAAACCTTGGTCATGGTGGCGCTGGTCAACGCTTTTTGGTCCAGCTTGATCAGGGCTTCGTTGTAGAACTTGGTACCACCCACGCCCAGAGCCACAGACTCAAAGGTGGTGAAGTCTTGCCAGTTCTGGCCACCGTGTGCCACGGGGATCAGGCCAGCCTTTTTGACTTTTTCAGCAGCAGCAAAAAATTCGTCCCAAGTTTTGGGAGTGCCGGTCACGCCAGCCTTCTTCAGCACGGCGGAGTTGGCCCACATCCAGTTCACGCGGTGCACGTTCACGGGGGCAGCCACGTAGTTGCCCTTGTACTTCATCACGTCAGCCACGACCTTGGGCAGCAGCTCATCCCACTTTTCGGCCTTGGCCGTAGTGTCCAAGTTGGCCAACACGCCTTCGGCAGCCCATTCCTGGATGGCGGGGCCCTTGATTTGGGCAGCAGCAGGAGGATTGCCGCTCACCACACGGCTCTTCAGCACGGTGGCAGCGTTGTCGCCAGCACCACCAGCCACGGCAAAGTCTTTCCAGACGTGGCCCTTGGCTTGCATGATCTTCTTCAGCTCAGCAACCGATTTGGCTTCGCCGCCGGATGTCCAGTAGTGCAGGACTTCCACTTCACCAGCCACAGCGGCCGAACCAGCAACCACGAGTGCCACAGCGGTGGCGAGTTTAGAAAGCTTCAACATCTTGTCTCCAAAAAAGTTTTGTCTTCGTGACCCCTTGTGGGGCCCAAAGCAACGTTGAATTCGGACCAGCACCATGCCAATTCGAATTAATTAATTTTTCATTAATTTTCAACATTGAACTACTAGGAGTTTCCCTAGGGCGACTTAAATCAATTAAATTGATCAAAATCAGGGCACCACAAGGGCCAAGGCGGCGTAGTCGCCCACCTGCTCGCCCAGGCCAGCGGGCATGATCTCCACGCCCTGGGTCAGCGCCGGCAGCTTGCCCTGCAGGTAGGCCTGCAGCTTGGGTAGCAAGTAGTCGCGGTTGTGCCAGAACACACTGCCGCCCACACTAATGCGCTGCAAATCCAGCGTCGCCACCATGTTGAAGAGGGTACGCCCCATCACATCACAAAGACCATCCACAATGGCCACGGCACCCGCATCACCTGCGCGAGCAGCTATGAAAAGCGTAGCAGCGTCGGCAAAACCGTCTTTGCCAAAACGGCGCGGAATGGCGTTACCCGCCACCAGCCCCTCCACATCGCCCACCAAGCCGCAGCCGCACAGGGCGTCATCGTTGGTGCTCACAAAGGTGTGGCCCGCGTGCCCTGCGTTGCCGTTTTTGCCACGCAGAATGTGGCCGTCCACGCACAGGCCCATGCCAATGCCGGTGCTCCAGGTCACGTAGGCACAGTTGTCTTGTCCCTGCAGGGCGCCCCAGCGGCGCTCCGCCTCCAACGCTCCCACGCCATCGTTTTCCACCCGCACATTCGGGAAAACCGCCTTCAGCGGGGCTTCCAGCAGGGCCGTGGTCCAGTCATTGGGCAGGCCACGGGCCTTGCCGGCCAAACCGCCGCAAATGTTGGGGCCAGCCAGCTCGACCATGCCCTGGTTGATGACAAACGGGCCGCAGGTGGCCACACCCACCGCAGAAATGTCGGCCACCGCAATGCCGGCCAAAGCACAGCTCTCGCCAATCATGCGGATGATTTGCTGCGCCAACGCGTCGTTGTTACCCACCTTGGCTGTGGGTTCCGATACTTTGCCGCGCACGCCTTGGGCGTCGGCCATGTTCACGGCCACTTTGGTGCCGCCAATGTCCACACAGGCCACCGGTGGGCAGCCCGCGGGCAGTTGAACAAAAGGAGTTGAAGTTGTCGTTGCCATGGTGCTTGGGTTCCTCAATTACTGGCGGCCGTAGTCGTCTTGCAGGCGCACGATGTCATCTTCGCCCAGGTAGGCGCCAAACTGCACCTCCACAATTTCCACCGGCTCGGTGGTCAGGTTGGCCAAGCGGTGCACCTGCCCCACGGCGATGTCGCAGTGCTGGCCCTGTGTCAGGTCAAACACCTTGTCATCCAGCGTGATGCGGGCGGTGCCCTGGGTCACCACCCAGTGTTCTGCGCGCTGGTGGTGCTTTTGCAAGCTCAGCTGCTGGCCTGGCAGTACGCCGATGCGTTTGATCTTGTTGCCCGCCACCTCCGACACGGTCTCGTACCAGCCCCAGGGGCGGAGCGTGCGTTCAATGGTCTCTGTGCGGTGGGTGGTCGTCATGATTAAACATTCCTTAAAACTCGCGGCCGATACTAACTTGCAAGCCCCCCTGGCTGTTACAGCGTCGTTACCACCCCGGTTCGCTTGCGCCCTTTTTACAGGCGGTGGGTCCGGTCGCCGCGTGCAAAGCCCAGCAAGGGTGCGTCAACGCCACGCCCCAGCGCAATGACCTTGAAAAACTCGCCCATTTCGTGCTCCAGAATCAGCTTTTGCGCCGCCACGCGCTCCGGTAGCGGCGCATCTTGCATGGCCTCCACCAAGCCGCAGTTGATCAGGAAGTGGGCCTGGCTGGTGTAGCCCAGCACGTCCAGCCCGGCGTCCTGCGCGGCCAAGGCGATGCCGGTGAAATTGACGTGAGCGGTGATGTCTTTCAGGCCCACGGCCTGCAGCGGGTCCGGGTCGCTGCGGTGCGCCTGGTGGCACATCACCGTGCCCATATGGCGCTGTGCATGGTAGTACTCACTCTCAGGGAACCCATAGTCCAGCAACAGGGCAGCACCCAGTTCCAGGCGGTCGGCCAGGGTGCGCACAAAGGCCTCGCCCTGGGGGTGGATCTCCGTGAGGTAGTCGTGTTCGCCTTCAATCTCGACCGGTGGTCGCAGTGCCGTAGGCCGGTCGCTCCACTGCAAAACGCCCTGCTCCACCACCACACCACGCTCAAACCAGACGCCACTTTTGCGCACCAGCAGTTGCACCGGCATGGCATCCAACACCTCATTGCCCACCACCACGCCGCGCAACTGGGCCGGCAGCTCGCTCACCCAGCGCACCTTGTCGGCATGGGCCACCAGCGTCTGTGCCTGCCGCGCCTTGAGCGAATCCGACAAATCCACAATCGTGTAACTGCGCACCTGGTCGCCCAGGGCCTCCAGCAGTTGCAGGGCCAGGGCGCCGGTGCCCGCGCCAAATTCCCACACCTCATCCGTACCAGTCGCCTCCAGCACTTGCGCCACCTGGCGGGCCAGCGCCTGACCAAACAGCGGTGTCATTTCCGGCGCCGTAACAAAGTCGCTGCCAGCCCCGGTCACGCCCTCGGCACTGCGCAGGCCTTGAGGCATCTGGCCGAATTTGGACAGGCCATTGGCGTAATAACCTAGGCCCGGTGTGTAGAGGGCCTGGCCCATAAACGCGTCAAAACCCTGCCAACCCCCTGCCTTTTCGGTGGCATCCGCGATAATTCGGGTCAGGCTGGCCGGAATGCTTTCGGCAGTGAACATGAACAACGGTCTCGTGTTTGGTAAAGCCAAGGATTATCTTGCCCCCTCACCCCCACTCTGCTCAAGGACTATTTGGTGCTTAAACGCGTACTCGTCACCGGTGGCGCCCATCGCCTGGGTGCGCTGCTGTGCGCCCAGTTTGCGCAGGCGGGGTGGGAAGTATGGTGCCACTACCAGCGCAGTGCCGAGGCGGCCGAGGCGCTGTGCGCCAAGCTGCGCGCCCAGGGCTACACCGCCCATGCCATCCAGGCCGACCTGGGCCAGGAAGACAGCCGCCGCGCCATGGTGCAAAAAATTGCTGCCCAATCCGGCCCACTGCATTGCCTGGTGAACAATGCCTCCAGCTTTGAGCCCGACAGCGGGCAGGCCATGGATGTGGACGGCGCGCGCCAGCAAATCGAGGTGAATCTGTTGGCGCCCTTGTCGCTGTCCAGCCTGATGGCGCAAACCGATACCAGTGAGCCATCGGGCGCGCGCAGCATCATCCACGTGCTGGACCAAAAGGTGTTCAACCTGAACCCCGATTATTTTTCTTACACCGTGACCAAACTGGCGCTGGAACGAGCCGTGGCCCTGCAAGCGCAGGCGCTGGCGCCAGCCATCCGCGTCTGCGGCGTGGCTCCGGGGTTGATGTTTTTGAGCGGCCCGCAAACCCAGGACAACTTCGACCAGGCCGCCCGGGTGAACCTGCAGCGCACGCCGCTGGACCCCGCCCAGGTGGCTGCTACCTGCGTGTTCCTGGCACAAAACCCCGCCATCAACGGTGTGACCATTGCCGTGGACAACGGACAACACCTGGTGCCTTTGGCGCGCGACGTGATGTTCATGGTGCCCGCCGCCAACGGAGCCGCGCCATGAGCGACCGTATGTTTGAAACCCTGGCCGTGGAGTGCCGCCGCCTGTTCCTGCGTGACCACGTGGTGCCGGTGCAGATTGGCGCGCATGACTTTGAGAAGGGCGTGACCCAGCGCCTGGTGTTCAACGTAGAGTTGTTTGTGCCCTATGCCAGCACCACACCCAAGGCCGACAAGCTGGCCGAAGTGGTGGACTACGACTTTGTGCGCGAAGTCATCGCCGCACGCATTGCCCAAGGCCACGTGGAATTGCAGGAAACCCTGTGCGACGATTTGGCCGCCCGGTTGCTGGCCCATCCGCAGGTGCGCGCCGTGCGCCTGTCCACCCAAAAGCCCGACGTGTACCCCGACTGTGCGGGCGTGGGCGTTGAAGTATTTCGCATGAAAGGCGCCAATGCGTGAAGAGAGCATGAAGGCCAACACCGGTCACCAAACCCTGACCCTCACGGGCCTGCGTTTCGACGCGAACCTGGGCATTCTGGAATCGGAAAAAACCGCGCCCCAGCCGATCCAGGTGGACGCCGAACTGAGCCTGGGCACCCAGCCCCTGCTGCCACACGACGATGACATCAACCATGTGCTGGACTACCGCAAGGTGCGCCAAATCATCATTGCCGAATGCACGGCTGAACATGTGAACCTGCTGGAAACGCTGATTGGCAAACTCGCACACCGCCTGATGCAACTGCCCGGCGTGCTGGGCGTGCGGGTCAAGATTGCAAAGCTAGAAATTTTTGAAGATTGTGAAGTGGCCATCCGTATGGAGACGGGCCAGTGGTAAGCGCACAAGGCGCAATGGAGAAAACTATGAGTGCAGTGTGGGTAGAAGATGAAGCCGCAGAGGCCGCACATGCGGCGTCCAACCGGGACAAAGAGCTGAAGATCGAGCGCGAAACGCACAAGCTGGAAAAACGCCTGTGCCGCCAGGTCGGCCAGGCCATCATGGACTTCAACATGATCGAGGAAGGCGACCGTGTGATGGTCTGTATGTCCGGCGGCAAGGACAGCTACGGCATGCTGGACATCCTGCTGAAGATGCAGCAGCGCGCGCCCATCGACTTCAAGATTGTGGCCGTGAATCTGGACCAGAAGCAGCCCGGCTTCCCCGACCACATCCTGCCCGAGTACCTGGCCAAGCTGGGTGTGGAGTTCCATATCGAGACGCAGGACACCTACTCCATCGTCAAGAAGAACATTCCCGAAGGCAAGACCATGTGCAGCCTGTGCAGCCGCCTGCGCCGGGGCATTCTGTACAACGTGGCGCGCAAGCTCAAGTGCAACAAACTCGCGCTGGGCCACCACCGCGACGACATGCTGCAAACGTTTTTCTTGAACATGTTCTTTGGCGGCAAGCTCAAGGGCATGCCGCCCAAGCTGACCAGCGACAACGGCGAGTTTGTGGTGATCCGCCCGCTGGCCTATGTGGCCGAAAAGGATCTGATCCGCTGGGCCGCGCACCGTGCATTCCCCATCATCCCCTGCTCACTGTGCGGTAGCCAGACCAATCTGCAGCGCGTGCAGATTGGCAATATGCTGCGCGACTGGGAAAAGCAGTACCCGGGCCGTGCCGAGACCATGTTCACAGCGCTGCAGAACGTGGTGCCTTCGCACCTGATGGACCACACCAAGCACGACTTCAAGGCCATCCGCCCCACCGGTCTGGAAGACGAGAACGGTGACAAGGCCTTTGACGAGGAAGAGTTCCCGGCCCCCGCACTGCCCAGCCTGAGCGGCTTGCCAGGCGTGCAAGTGGTCACGCTCTAAGGAGCCACACATGGCGCACTCCACCTGGCTGCAACGCACCCTGCTCCTGCTGGCGGCGGTGGCCCTCACGGGCTGTTCGCTGCCGCGCATGATCGACAGCGATGTGCAGAGTTTTGTGGGTAATGCACCGGCTCTCACGGGCGCGAGCTACCGGTTCGAGCGCTTGCCCTCGCAAGCGGACAGCTCCGACCAAGACCAGATCGAAGCGCTGGCCCAAGAGGCGCTGGACCACATCGGCCTGCAGCGCAATGACAGCGCAGCTCGCTACCTGGTGCAGGTAAATGTGTCGGTGGACGGCATGCGTAACCCGCACTACCGCCCGCCGCGCCCCAAGCTGGTGGTGGGTGCCAATGGGCTGGTGTACGAAGAGTGGCCGTGGACCATGAACGTGGAGACACCTTGGTTCCGCCACCGCACCCAGCTGCTGCTGCGCGACAGCGGCACCGGTCAGCTCGCGTACGAGACAGCGGCCGTGTTCGAAGGCCCCTGGCGCGACACGCTAAACCTGCTGCCCCCCATGCTGGAGGCCGCGCTCAAGGACTATCCCCTTCCGACCAAGCGCCGGGTGGTGGTGGAGCTGCCTGCAGCAGGCCGGGACACACGCTGAATGGCGGCCACCCGCATCATTGCCGTACGCCACGGCGAAACCGCCTGGAACGTGGACACCCGCATCCAGGGCCAGCTCGACATCGGCCTCAACAACCGCGGCCTCTGGCAGGCGCAGCGCGTGGGACTGGCGCTGGCCGATGAAGCCATTGACCACATCTACAGCAGCGACCTGTCGCGCGCCCACACCACCGCCCAGGCCATTGCCCAGCACAGCAGCACCCCTGGCGCACGCACGGTGCGCCTGCACACCGGCCTGCGGGAACGTGGCTTTGGCACGTTTGAAGGCCAGACCTGGGCCGCCATTGCCGAGCAGTGGCCCGAAGAGTCGCGCCGCTGGAAAACACGTGACCCGCACTTTGCACCGCCAGGTGGCGAAACACCCACACAGCTGTTAGCCCGCGTCTCGCGCACCGTGAACGAGATTGCCGCCCAGCACCTGGGCGAACACATCGTGCTGGTGGCGCATGGTGGCGTGATGGACATGCTGTACCGCTTGGCCACGCAGCAAGAGCTGCACGCCCCGCGCACCTGGGAGCTGGGCAATGCTGCCATCAACCGCCTGCTCTGGACGCCCGACGCCCTGACCCTGGTGGGCTGGGCCGACACCGGCCACCTGGACGAAAGCACGCTGGACGAATCCAGCACCTGACACGGAGTACCGGCATGGGCCACTACTGGGTGCACGCAGCCTCTGTCCCGTGGCAGGATCAGCTGCTCTACATAGGGCTTATCCTGGCCGTGATCGTGCTGCTGTTCCTGGTGTTCTGGTGGCGCAAACGCGCGCGTCGGCCCGCGCAGGGCGACTTCGCGGCACTGGCCAGCCAGGCCAATGTGGCCGAAGCCCTGGCCGCCCAAAACCGCAGTCCGCTGGCCGATGCGGCCGAAGCCTGGCAGCAGACCCAGGACACGGTGGAGCATCTCAAGTCAGGGGTGGAGCGCGGGCTGGCCCTGGTGTGGGCGGTACTTTCGGGCCTGCTGTGCCTGATCAGCGTCACCGCCGTGTTGAGCTTCGCCTGGGACTACCCCGACATCGCCTGGGGCACGCTCGCCTTTTATGCAGTGCTGGGTGCTGTCTGCGCCTGGTTTACGCGCACGCAGTGGCGCGACTTCCGGCAAAACTAGAAGCGCCGCTCTACAGCGCCCTAGGGTTGTCCCGCTCGGCACCAAGCGCTTGCTCGGCAAAAATGCCGGCATGAGCAAAGTCATCGTATTCGCCACCCCCGTTTTCCTGCTGCTGATCGCCCTGGAGTTCTTTTGGAGCCGCCGCGCCACCGCCCGCGTGCCCAGTACACAGGCCTACCGGCTCAACGACGCGATCAATAGCATCAGCCTGGGCATCCTGAGCCAGGTGGGTGGTGTGCTCACCAAGGTGCTGAGCGTGGGCATTTACACCGCGGTGTTTGGCGCAGTGGCCCTGTTCCCGGATCTGGAGTTCTGGAAAACCTGGTACGGCGTGGTGCTGGCCCTGGTGTTTTACGACTTTTGTTATTACTGGCTGCACCGCGCCGGCCACGTGGTGGCGCTGTTTTGGGCGGCCCATGTGGTGCACCACCAGAGCCAACACTACAACCTCTCCACCGCCCTGCGCCAGACCAGCAGCGGCGCCTTGTTCGGCTGGGTCTTTTACCTGCCGATGGCGGTGGCAGGTGTGCCGCCGCTGATCTTCGGCATCGTGGCCCTGATCGACCTGCTCTACCAGTTCTGGGTGCACACCGAGCAGGTGGGCAAGCTGGGCTGGTTTGACCGCGTGTTCTGCTCGCCCAGCAACCACCGCGTGCACCACGCGGTGAACGACCCGTACATCGACAAAAACTACGGCGGTATTCTGGTGCTGTGGGACCGCATGTTTGGCACCTTTACCGAAGAGAAGGAGCCCTGCGTCTATGGCACGCGCGGCCCACTCAACAGCTGGGACCCGCTGTGGGCCAATGCCGACGTCTACTGGGGCCTGGCCAAGGACAGCTGGGCCACCCGCCGCTGGAGCGACAAGTTGCGCGTGTGGTTCAAACCACCGGGCTGGCAGCCTGCGGACTTGGCTGCCGCCTACCCCAAGCCCGCCTTCCAGCTAGAACAGGTGCAGACCTTCAACCCGGTGCTGAGTACAGGCCAGCAGTGGTTTGCCGGCTTGCAGTTTGTGGTGTTGCTGGGCGCCGTAGCGGGCTATTTGTGGGTGGCAGACGGTTTGAGTTTTGCCCACGCAGCGGTGGGCTGCGTGGCCCTGTCGGCTGGGGTGTGGGCGCTGGGCCGCTACCTGCAACACACCCTGAGCGCCCTGGAGGTGCTGATGGTGGAAGCTGCGGCCCTGGCCACACTGGGCGCCATGGAGTTGCTGCCCTACTACCTGCTGACCAAGCCCTTGGTCATGATCATCGCTATGGTTTTTGTAGCTGCTTGCGCAGCATCCATGAGGTCTAGAGGCCAATTTGATACAAAATCCGTGGCACTGCTGCTGGCTGCCTTGCTGTTTTCGCTGGGTGGGGATGTGTTCCTCATGCTGCCGGGCGACTACTTCATCCCCGGTCTGGCGTCGTTTTTGGTGGCCCACCTGTTCTACATCGCCTTGTTCCGCCAGGGCGTGGGCTGGTTTGTGCAGCGCAAGGTGCTGTGGGGCCTGCTGGCCTTTGGCGCACTGATGGTTGCGGTGCTGTGGGGCAGCCTGGGCGACCCGGTGCTCAAGGGCGCCGTGGGCGCCTATGTCACCGTCATCTGCCTCATGGCTGCGCAGGCCTGGTCACGGGCCAACGTGCAGGGCGATGCGGCATCGCGCTGGGTAGCGGTGGGGGCCTGTGTGTTCATGCTCAGCGACTCGCTGATTGCCATCAACAAGTTCCTCACCCCCGTACCCCTGGCCCCGTTCTGGATTTTGCTGACCTACTACGCCGCGCAGTTGCTGATCGTGCACCACGTGCTGGCGCGCCTGCACCAGGCCCCGGCTACGCGGGGGTAGCGCCCTCAGTCGCCCAACAGGTCCACCGCCGGACCGGCGGGCGCCGTCACCCCCAGGTGGCGGTAAGCGGCCAGCGTGGCAATGCGCCCGCGCGGTGTGCGCTGCAGATAGCCTTGCTGAATCAGGTAGGGCTCGATCACATCCTCGATGGTTTCGCGCTCTTCGCCAATGCTGGCGGCAATGTTGTCCAGCCCTACCGGGCCACCGTCAAAGCGGTGGATCACGGCCTCCAGCAGTTTGCGGTCCATCAGGTCCAGGCCTTGCGGGTCCACGTCCAGCATGGCGAGTGCGCGGTTGGCCATGTCCAGCGTGATGGTGCCGCTGCCCTTGACTTCGGCGTAGTCGCGCACGCGGCGCAACAGGCGGTTGGCAATACGCGGGGTGCCGCGCGAACGGCGGGCGATCTCGAAGCCGCCATCTTCATCCATCGGCACGCCCAGTAGCCCTGCGCTGCGCTTGACGATGCGGGCCAACTCTTCGTTGGTATAAAACTCCAGCCGCGCCACGATGCCAAAACGGTCACGCAGCGGGTTGGTCAGCATGCCGGCGCGCGTGGTGGCGCCTACCAGCGTGAAGGGCTGCAAGTCCAGCTTGATGGAGCGCGCTGCAGGGCCCTCGCCGATCATGATGTCGATCTTGTAGTCCTCCAGGGCGGGATACAAGATTTCTTCCACCACGGCCGAGAGGCGGTGGATTTCGTCAATGAACAGAACGTCGTTCTTTTCCAGGTTGGTCAGCAGCGCAGCCAGGTCCTTGGGTTTTTCGAGCACGGGGCCGCTGGTTTGGCGCAGGTTCACACCCAGCTCGTGGGCAATGATGTGGGACAGCGTGGTCTTGCCCAGGCCGGGCGGGCCAAACAGCAACACGTGGTCCAGCGCCTCACCACGTTTTTGTGCCGCACCAATGAAAATCTCCAGCTGCTCACGCACCTTGGTCTGACCCACGTACTCGTCCAACAGCTTGGGGCGCAGTGCACGCTCAATCGCTTCTTCGCTGCTCGAAGTAGGGGCGGCAGACACCACCCGGCTGGTGCCAGCGGGCAAGGGGGGGACAGCAAAATCGTCGGTCTGGATGCTCACGCAAAGGGCCTGTAGGTTGCAAAATGGGCGAAACGTGGGGTGGGCTGCCACTATAGCCTGCGATGGCCGCAGCTCAAGAAGCGGGCCACAACTGCCGATACAAAAGCCAAGCCCCCCATTCCCGTCCGTGCACGTCTGAAAGGCCACGCCCCCATGCTCTTCCGCCCACCAGCCTTGCACCGCCGCCTGGCACGGCGTACACCCCGTTCGCCCGCCCTTCTTTGCGCCCTGCTGCTGTTGACCGGTCTGGCCAACGCAAACGACCCGCCCCCAGCGCCCAAAAGTGGGGTCAAAAAACCAACAGCCGACATCACGGCCACCAGTGCCTCCAGCCCCAAAGAAGTGGGCGACCAGCTGCGTGAGGCGCTGGGTACTGCGGTGCCAGGTAAGAAGAAACTCACCATCGTGGTCAGCGGCAAAGCGGCGGGCAACGGCACACCGGCGCCCGTGAGCACCAAGAGCACACACACCACCAGTGCCCAAGCCCGCGCCGCCGCCCTGGTGGGCCACGGCCAGACCGTACAGATGGCACCGGCTGCGCATGCGGCGGACGCCCATGGTGGCGACGTGCACTGGTCGTACGAGGGCGAAGCCGGCCCGCAGGCCTGGGGCAAGCTCAAACCCGACTTCAACGTCTGCGCCCTGGGCAAACGCCAGTCTCCTATCAACATCGAAGACGGCAACACCTTGCAGGGACCGGCCGAACCGGTGAAGTTCAACTATGTACCCAGCAATGGCACGGTGATCAACAACGGCCACACCATCCAGGTGGATGTGCAGGGCGAAAACAGCATCACTGTGCGGGGCGCACGCTACCGGCTGTTGCAGTTCCACTTCCATTCACCGTCCGAGGAACAAATCAACGGGCAGCGTGCCGCCATGGTGGCGCACCTGGTGCACAAGAGCGACGAGGGCCAGCTGGCGGTGGTGGCCGTACTGCTGCAGCCCGGCGAGGCCAACCCCATGGTGGACAAGGTGTGGACCTATATGCCGCTGGACGCAGGCGACCGCGTGCGCATGCCGCGCGAGTTGCTCAACCTCAACGAACTGCTGCCGGCCGACCAGCGCTACTACCAGTTCATGGGCTCGCTGACCACGCCGCCCTGTTCCGAGGGCGTGTTGTGGATGGTGCTCAAACAGCCCACCTCACTGAGCCGCAGCCAGCTCAAACTCTTCACCCAGCTCTACCCCAACAATGCGCGCCCGGTGCAAGCCCTGAACGGCCGCCCGGTGCGTGAGGCACAGTGATTTGCTATAAATTCAGTAGCTTCTTGCGCAATATCCACGGGCGCTAGAGGCCTATTTTGCCAATGCCTTGAGGGCCAGCTTGATACCGTCGCTCACGCCCACATCCTTGGGCAGCGCCTTGAGGGCGGCGGCGGCTTCCTTGTCGCTGTAGCCCAGGGCCAGCAGCGCTTGCAAGATGTCGTTCTGCGCATCGCTGGCGCCGCCCAGCGGTGCGCCCATGTCGGCGCCCAGCTTGCCCTTGAGTTCCAGCAGCAGGCGTTCGGCGGTCTTCTTGCCAATGCCCGGCACCTTGACCAAGCGCCCGGCCTCTTGCAGCGTCACCGCCTGGGCCAGGTCGCCCACGTCCATGCCCGACAGCACCGACAGCGCCGTACGCGGGCCCACACCCGAGATCTTGATGAGTTCACGGAAGGCCTCGCGCTCTTTGGCGGAGCCAAAACCGTAGAGGATTTGCGCATCCTCGCGCACCACAAAGTGGGTCAGCAGGCTCACCTTCTGGCCTTCGGCCGGCAGGTTGTAGAAGGTGCTCATGGGCACCTGCACCTCGTAACCCACACCGCCACAGTCCACGATGACCTGGGGGGGATTTTTGTCGCTGAGGATGCCTGTGAGTTTGCCGATCATGGTCTTTTGCCTGGGGTTGTCGCGGGAGGTGTGGCCTGGCGGCCGAACATTGGGGACAATGCAGGGTAACGCCAGCCTTGGCGCCCCTTAGCCCTGCCGGATTATCAGCTTGATTCTCAAACACACCTTCACCCCGCTGAACAACAGCCGCCTCTCGCACCTGTGTGGCCCGACCGACGAACACCTGCGCACCATCGAGCGCGAACTGGAGGTGCGCATTGCCCACCGCCACGAGCAGTTCAAGGTGGAAGGCGCCAAAGCCCAAGCCCAGCGTGCCATGGAGATGCTGCAGGCACTGTACGAGATTGCCGGCCGCCCGATTGCCGCCTCCACCGTGCAGCTCATGCTCAGTGGCGACGGTGGTGCGGACGCAGATGGCCCCACGCTGTCCACCCGCCGCGCCGACCTCAAACCGCGCAGCCAGAACCAGGCCGTGTACCTGGACAACATCGCCGAGTTCGACATCACCTTTGGCATTGGCCCCGCGGGTACCGGCAAGACCTACCTCGCCGTGGCGGCTGCCGTGGACGCGCTACAGCGCAGCGCGGTACAGCGCATCGTGCTGACGCGCCCTGCCGTGGAAGCCGGTGAGCGCCTGGGCTTTTTGCCCGGTGACTTGAACCAGAAGGTGGACCCCTACCTGCGCCCGCTGTATGACGCGCTGTACGACCTGATGGGTTACGACCAAGTGCACAAGGCCTTCGAGCGCCAGCAGCTGGAAATTGCGCCGCTGGCCTTTATGCGCGGGCGCACGCTGAACAACGCGTTTGTGATCCTGGACGAGGCGCAGAACACCACGCCCGAGCAGATGAAGATGTTTTTGACGCGCGTGGGCTTTGGCACCAAGACCGTCATCACGGGCGACGTGAGCCAGATTGACCTGCCCAAGACCCAGCTCAGCGGCCTGGTGGACGCCGAGCGCATCCTGCGCCGCACGCCCGGCATTGCCATCACCCGCCTCACCAGCGCCGACATCGTGCGCCACCCGTTGGTGGCCCGCATTGTGGATGCCTACGACGCTGCGCGCCTGGAAGACTTGCCGCGCATTGCCATCCCCGAACCCGAGGTAGAACTGCCCCGTGTGGGCCTGCCCAAAACCCGCTCCCCCAAAACCACGACCACCAAGGCCCGTTGATGCTGCCCGAACTCTCTCTCTCCCTGCAATTTGGCAAGATCAAAGACGCCGACAAGCACCGCGCTGCACTCAAGCGCCACAAGGTGATCCGCTGGATCCGCAACACGCTGGAGGTAGACGGTGAAATCACGGTGCGCATCGTCGATGCCGAAGAAGGCCAGACGCTGAACCGCGAGTACCGCCAGAAGGACTACGCCACCAATGTGCTGACCTTTGACTACACACAAGACCCCGTGGTGACCGCGGATCTGGTGCTGTGCGCGCCGGTGATCGCGAAGGAAGCCAAGGAGCAGAAGAAGACGCTGGAAGAGCACTACGCCCACATGATCGTCCACGGCACCTTGCACGCGCAGGGCTGGGACCATGAGTTGGACGAAGACGCGGAAGTGATGGAGCTGCGTGAGACGGAGATCATGGCGCGCTTGGGATTTAAGAACCCTTACTGAGTTTTTTTTTGGTGTGCGCTTCGGAGCAGTGGGGCCGCACATTTTGCTGCGTGTCCCCGGCCCCTGCGGGGCCTCCTCCTTTACCTACGCAAAATGCACGACCCCACTGCTCCTGCGAGTGTCCGGGACCTTGCTGCATAAACACAGTTTTGGTATTCCGACGCGCCCAGCGAGGGGATGGGGTCTGCGTTTTGCGTAGGTAGAGGAGGAGCCCGCGCAGCGGGCGGGGGACACGGAGCAAAACGCAGACCCCATCCCCTCGCGTGCAAATTCCAAAGAATTACAGGCTTTTCAGCCCCTAGCCAACGCGAATACTGCGCAAGCAGCTACTAAATCAATAGCAATCAGATAACAGGCACCACCCGCATCGGAATGGTGACAGGCCCATCATTGACCAGCTCCACCTGCATGTCCGCCGCAAAAATGCCGGTCTGCACGATGGGGTGCGCCAAACGCGACTGAGCGACAAAGTAGTCGTAGAGTCGCCGCCCGTCCTCGGGTGCAGCAGCCCCCTTGAAACTGGGCCGGTTGCCGCCTGAGGTGTCGGCCGCCAAGGTGAACTGGCTCACGATGAGCAGGCCACCATGCAGCCCCACACCGTCCAGGTCCTGCACACTGCGGTTCATCTTGCCATCTGCATCGCTGAAGATGCGCAGCTTGAGCAGTTTGGCCAGCAGCTTGTCGCCCTGCGATTCAGTGTCACCCTGCTCGGCACAGACCAACACCAAGAGGCCCTGGTCGATCTTGCCGACCACGGCACCGCCCACCGTCACCTGGGCGCGACGCACCCGCTGCACCAGTGCCAGCATCGCGCGATTTAGGCGAGTGTCACGCGGGCGAACTTGCGCTTGCCCACCTGCAGCACGTAGGTGCCCGCGCCCAGCTTCAAGCCCTTGTCGCTCACCACATTGCTGTCAATGCGCACGCCGCCGCCGTCAATCAGCCGATTGCCCTCGCCGCTCGACGCGGCCAGGCCGGCCGACTTGAGCAGCGCGCCAATCCCCAGCGCCGCGCCGCCCTCGCCCAGGGGTAGGCTGATTTCGTCGATTTGGTCCGGCACGCCGCCTTTGCTGCGGTTGATGAAGTCCTGCTCGGCCGCATCCGCCGCCGCCGCACTGTGGAAGCGTGCGGTGATTTCCTTGGCCAGCGCGACCTTGGCGTCCTTGGGGTTGCGACCACCTTCCACTTCGGCCTTCAGCGCAGCGATGGCGGCCTCGGACTGGAAGCTGAGCAGCGTGTACCACTTCCACATCAGCACGTCCGAGATGGACAACACCTTGGCGAACATGGTGTTGGCGTCCTCGCTGATGCCGATGTAGTTATTCTTGCTCTTGGACATCTTCTCGACGCCGTCCAGGCCTTCGAGCAGCGGCATGGTCAAGATACATTGCGGCTCCTGGCCGTATTCGGCCTGCAGCGTGCGGCCCATCAGCAGGTTGAACTTCTGGTCGGTACCGCCCAGCTCCAGGTCACTCTTGAGCGCCACCGAGTCATAGCCCTGCATTAGCGGGTACAAGAACTCGTGCACGGCAATCGGCGTGCCGGCCTTGAAGCGATCATGGAAATCGTTGCGTTCCATCATGCGCGCCACGGTGTAGCGGCTGGCCAGCTGGATCATGCCGCGCGCACCCAGCGGGTCGCTCCATTCGCTGTTGTAGCGCAGCTCGGTTTTGGTGGGGTCCAGGATCTTGTCAGCCTGGGCGCGGTAGGTTTCGGCGTTGACCTTGATTTGCTCGGCGGTCAGCGGCGGGCGCGTGCTGTTGCGGCCAGATGGGTCGCCAATCATGCTGGTGAAATCACCGATCAGGAAGATCACCGTATGGCCCAGATCTTGCAATTGCCGCATCTTGTTCAGCACCACGGTATGGCCGATATGAATGTCAGGCGCGGTGGGATCCAGCCCCAGCTTGATACGCAAGGGGGTGCCGGTGGCCTCCGACTTGGCGAGCTTTTTCACCCACTCGTCTTGCGGCAGCAGTTCTTCCACGCCACGCAGGGTCACGGCCAGGGCTTCGCGGACACGATCGCTTACAACTATTTGGGGGCTTAAGGCTTGATTCATAAGGGTTTTTTCTTGTTGCCGGGGGGTATGCGACCGCTATACTGCGGGCTCTCTCCTGCAACGTGTTCGTTGCCAGCGGCTGGATTTTAGTCGTGCCGCCCCATCCACCGGAGTCCCAGATTTTGAAACACGGATTGATCCAAGCCGTTGAGACCTGTCTTGCCTTCGCACGCGACCTGACAGAACGCCACCCCAAACGCATCACCGCCATCGTTGCCGCCCTGTTGGTGGGCGGTACCGGCGCCACTTTTGCGGTCGCCAACCTGGCGCCCGATGCGGCCGACCTGCCTGTGCGCACCGTGGTCGAATCCATCCCTCTGCAAACCAGCGAATCCAACGAGACGCTGACCGCATTTCCTGCCATTCCGCTGTACCGGTCCGAGGTCACGCGCTCTACCGACACTGCCGATAGCCTGCTCAAGCGCCTGGGTGTGTTTGATGCGGCCGCGGCGGCGTTCCTGCGTTCGAATACCCAGGTGCAGCAGGTGCTGCTGGGCCGTGCAGGCCGCAATGTCACCGCAGAAGTAGACAGCCAGCAGTCGCTATTGGGCCTGACCGCCCGCTGGAGCCCGCTGGACGACGGCACCTTCAAGCGCCTGAGCATCCGCAAAAACGGCACGGGTTTCACGGCCCAATTGGAAACCCTGCCCCTGGTCGCCTCCACCCGCTTGGGCGGCGGCACCATCCAGACCTCCTTGTTTGCTGCCACCGACGACGCCCGTCTGCCCGATGCCATTGGCGTGCAACTGGCCGAAATTTTCTCGGGCGATATCGACTTCCACCGCGCACTGCGCAAAGGTGACCATTTCTCGGTCGTCTACGAAACCTTGGAAGGCGACGGCGAACCTTTGCGTTCCGGCCGCGTGTTGAGTGCCGAGTTTGTCAACGCCGGCAAGGCGCACCAGGCCATGTGGTTCCGCGAGCCCGCAGCCTCTGGCACCGCTCCCAAAGGCGGTTATTACACGCTGGAAGGGGACAGCCTGCGCCGTGCATTCCTGGCATCACCCATGGAGTTTTCGCGCGTGAGCAGCGGCTTCAAAATGCGCTTCCATCCCATTCTGCAAACTTGGCGCGCCCACCTGGGCGTGGACTATGCCGCCACCACCGGCACGCCGGTCCGCACGGTGGCCGATGGCGTCGTGGATTTTGCGGGCGTACAAAACGGCTTTGGCAATGTCGTGATGGTGAAACACCGCAACAACCAGACCACCGTCTACGCCCACCTGAGCCGCATTGGCGTCAAAAAAGGCCAGAACGTGAGCCAGGGACAGAACATTGGTGCAGTGGGCTCCACGGGCTGGGCCACCGGGCCACATCTGCATTTTGAATTCCGCGTCAACGGCGTGCACCACGACCCACTGACCATTGCACGCCAAAGCGAGTCGGTCCCCGTCACCGCATCCGCTAAGCCCCTGTTCGACCGGGCAGCGGCCAAAGTCCGCGCCCAACTCACTGCAGCAGCCCAGGTCAGCCTGGCCAGCGCGGAGTAAAACCACCCAGTGTCTGAGCTGTACATCGGGCTGATGTCCGGCACGTCGCTGGACGGCGTGGATGGCGTACTGGCCGACTTTGCCAACGGACACATGCGTGTGCTGCACCACAGCAACGCCCCATTCCCCCCAGATTTGCGCGCAGAACTGTTGGCGCTGAACCGTGACGGCCCCAACGAGCTGCACCGTTCCGCCTTGGCCGGCAACGCCTTGGTACGAAGTTACTCCGGTGTGGTGCAGGCCTTGCTGGCACACACGCTCACCCCCGCCCATGCGGTACGCGCCATCGGTGCCCACGGACAAACCGTGCGCCACCGCCCCCAGGAGTTCGACGGCACCGGCTACACCCTTCAACTCAACCAGCCGGCCTTGCTTGCCGAGTTGTGCGGCATTGACGTGGTGGCCGACTTCCGCAGCCGGGATGTCGCCGCAGGTGGCCAGGGTGCTCCGCTGGTACCGCCTTTTCACCAGGCTTTTTTTGGGCGCCCCGACGCAACACAGGCGGTGTTGAATATTGGCGGCATTTCCAATATCACCGTGTTGGACCCGGCATCCGACACCCCGGTTCTGGGTTTTGACTGCGGGCCAGGCAACGCGCTGATGGACGGCTGGTGCCACACCCACACCGGTCAGGCATTTGACGACGCCGGACACTGGGCCGCCAGTGGCAAGGTCGACCCGGGCTTGCTGGCCACCCTGCTTTGTGAACCTTTCTTTGCCAAACCGCCGCCCAAAAGCACGGGACGGGACTTGTTCAACACCGATTGGCTAGCCCACCACCTGCGTGGTTTTGAAAATTTGCAGGCCCAGGATGTGCAAGCCACCCTGACGGAGCTGACCGCCCAATCTTGCGCACAGGCCCTGCGCACCACCGCACCGGCTTGCCGCACACTGGTGGTCTGTGGCGGCGGCGCCCTGAACACCCATTTGATGCAGCGCCTGACACACCATCTGCCGGGCTGCCAAGTACTGTCGTCACAAGCCAGGGGCCTGCCGCCCTTGCAGGTGGAGGCTACGGCCTTTGCCTGGCTGGCGCGCCAAACCTGCCTGCGCCAGACCGCGAGCCTGCCAAAAGTAACGGGCGCCCAAGGCGCCCGCATGCTCGGTGCAATCTACCCTGCATAAGCAGGGCTGCAACACTCAGGTCGAAAACGAGGAACCGCAACCACAGGTCGTTGTGGCATTAGGGTTCTTGATCACGAACTGTGCACCCTGCAGGTCTTCCTTGTAGTCGATCTCGGCGCCCACCAGGTACTGGTAACTCATGGCGTCGATCAACAGGGAAACCCCATTTTTGGTCATGGTGGTGTCGTCTTCATTGGTGATTTCATCAAAGGTGAAACCATACTGAAAGCCGGAGCAACCGCCCCCCTGCACAAACACGCGTAACTTCAGGTCGGGGTTGCCTTCTTCCGCAATCAGGTCTGCCACCTTGGCAGCTGCGCTGTCGGTGAACAGGATGGGGGCGGGCATTTCGGTTTGGATGTTTTCAGCAACGGCGCTCATGGCGTACTCCGGTCTCAATCAAGATGGGGCAAATAGTACAGGAATCCGCTCGGGAATTCTTTTACTGGTTATTTGCCGCTAGTTTCAGTGTGGGTTTTTCTTCATTGTCCAGCATCGGGCGCAACTGGCCGGCGATCAGGGCACCTTGGTGCATCTCCAGGGCCGCGTACTCCACGTCGCCCTCAATGCGGGCTTTCGGCTGCAACTCCAGCATGTGACGCGCATGGATGGGGCCCTTCACGGTGCCATTAACAATGATGTGGTCCGCGGTGATTTCGCCTGTAATACTGGCGGAATCGGAGATGACAAGAATGCTGGCACCGCCATCGCTGGCCAGCACATTGCCAATGATGGCGCCATCCACACGCAGACCCTCCGAGAAGGCCACATTACCCTCTATCTGGGTACCTTCTGCAATCAGGCTTTTGATCGGGGGCTGTTTCTTCTTATTGAACATGGTGAACCTCTGTAAACACTACAGCTTGATGGTCTGGGTCGCGCGAACGACCGAACCCTCAAGAACCCGTGCCGAGACACTTTTGACAAGCACCTGAGGAGGAAGCGCCAACTCGCCCTCCATGCGTCCGTACTGCTTGACCTTGATGGGCATGGCGCCATCGGGCAAGGTTGCGGTCCAGGGTTTGCCATTCACCGTGCCCACAAAAGTTATTTCCAAACGACCATTGAACTCTTGCGTGTTGCGACCCGGCTGCATCACCAGCGTTTGCCATTTTAGCGTTGACGGGGCAATCAATTCTGCTTGTAAACCGCGAATCGCTAGACCTTCCACGGCCCCCGCAGGAATCAGTTTCTCAAAGAACCCTAAATCGTCGCGCAGCAGGCGGTTGTCCGCCTCCAGCTGCTTGACCTGCGCCAGCAGTTTTTCATGCGAAGCTTTTTCGGCCGTTACCAGGGTATCGGCCGTATTGGCCACCGACTGCGCCTCGTCGCGCTCGGCCTTGACGGCAGCCAACTCACCCCGCAGTGCGGTGACCTCGGTCCGCAACTGCATCAATTCTTCTTTGGAGCCCTTTTCCAGGCCTGCAATGTCTTTGCCAAACTCAAATGCCCACAAACCGATGGCCGCGCAAAACCCCAACACGATGGCCAGTACCGCCCAGCGAAACGGCCAGGGCAAAGCGCTGCGCACCGCCATGCGGGGCGCACTGATGGTGAGGCGGCGACGGAGTAGGCGGAATCTCATGGAGGGCGAAGTCTAGCAGCCCGCAAAACAAAAGCCGCCAGGATTTGCACCCTGGCGGCTTTTGCAATTGCAACGATTCGTTGCTGGCGATTAACGCTTGGAGAACTGCTTGCGACGGCGAGCGCCGTGGAAGCCGACCTTCTTACGTTCGACTTCACGTGCATCACGTGTCACGAAGCCAGCCTGGCTCAAGACGGGCTTGAGGGTAGCGTCGTAGTCGATCAAAGCGCGGGTAATGCCGTGGCGAGTTGCACCAGCCTGGCCGGACTCGCCGCCGCCTGCAACGTTGACCATGATGTCAAACGTTTCAGCGTGGTTCGTCAACAGCAGGGGCTGCTTGCAAATCATGATGGAAGTTGCACGACCGAAAAAGTTTTCGATGGCCTTGCCGTTCACCACGATTTGGCCGGAGCCTTTTTTCAGAAACACGCGGGCGACGCTGGATTTGCGACGGCCGGTGCCATTGTTCCATTCACCGATCATTTGGCGGCCTCACGTTTCACTGCTGCGGGAGAAATACCGGGAATGTCCAGAACCTTGGGCTGCTGGGCTGTGTGGGGGTGTTCAGCACCGCCGTAGACCTTGAGCTTCTTGATCATGGCGTAACCCAGAGGACCCTTGGGCAACATGCCCTTGACGGCTTTTTCCAAAGCGCGGCCAGGGAACTTGGCTTGCATGTCGCGGAAGTTGATGGCAGAGATGCCACCGGGGTAGCCGGAGTGGCTGTAGTACACCTTGTCAATGGGCTTGGCACCAGAGACACGCAATTGGGATGCGTTGATGATGACAATGAAGTCACCGGTATCGACGTGAGGCGTGTAAATGGCCTTGTGTTTGCCGCGCAAACGGAGAGCAACTTCGCTGGCTACTCGTCCGAGGACCTTGTCGGTCGCGTCAATCACAAACCACTCGTGCACGACCTCAGCGGGTTTTGCGCTGAAAGTAGACATGAGATTTCTCTTTAAAAGAAGGGGTTTGCAGGGCTCTTTTCCACGGTCGGCGTTCCTCTGATGGGAATCTCTTAGGTGGGGTTTGCCGGGGCGCTAGGCGCTTCTGGCAACTTCGCCGCGGAACCACTAAAGCGCTGCGAAGCCCTCGATTATACAAAAAGTGCTGGGAAATCCAAATTTCCTGTGTCAGGGGCTCTGCGCCTTGTTGTTTTGGCTCTCCCAGCGCTTGCGGTCAGCAATGCACACAGGCAGCTGCGCGTACTCTGACTTTTGGCACTCCTGGTAGACGCACATGCTGCGAGTCCACACACTGGCATTCAAGCAAAGCTCAACCGGAGCCACGGGGGCAACAGGGGTCGACACGGGCCCTGCGGCGGGTTTTGCCTCTGCGCGGGAAGGCCTGATCGGCACGGCCGGCACAGGCTTTTCCAGCGCAGATGGAGGCACTTTCGGGACCACCGGCTTAGGGACGGCCGGGGCCGGACTGACTACCGGGGCGCTGGCTGCGACCAGCGCGGCGTCCTCCACCAGGACCGGCGCACGGGTCGCCACGGCGGGCGGCGCCTGCTCCAAGGTGGCCGAGGGCTTGCGCAAGGCCATGTAAGCGCTAACCAGCAGCAAAACTACAACGACAACAAACACCCCCCAGCCCACCCAGCGGGCGGAGGCTGAAGGCCGGTTTTTGCGTTCGGCGGAAGCGCGTTTGCGAGGCGATGCACGGCTGGCCTTGCTATCGCGCCCTTCCCCGCGGCTGCGCTTGGCCCCCAGAGACTGGGTGCGCGGCTGCGGGGCTGGTTGGGTGGTCAACAAGGCCGTGGTGTGCGTGACGACTGGCGGCACGTCAGTTTCCAGCGTCACGCCCGTGCCCAGGGCCTCCCGCCAATCAAAGCGTGCCATGTCCGAGGGCGACAACAGCTGCATTTCCTCGGCAAACGCGTCCACACTTTGCGGGCGGTGGTCGGGCTCTATAGCCAGCGCATGGGCAACAGCACGCACAAATTCGGGCGCATAGGCCTGACCAAAGTGCGTTTGTGCGGTCTGCGCGACTTGGGCAAAGGGTGGCATGCGGTCGCGCACCACCCGAAAGGTAGCCGGCAAGGGTGACTCATTGCAAACACAGCCATGCACCACCGCGGCCAGGGCGTACAAGTCGGTCCAGGGTCCCTCCCGCAGGTCGGGCGCATCGGCATATTGCTCGATCGGGGCGTAATTGACCTTCAGAATGGCTGTATGTTTGTGGCTACTGTCAAGAATGGCACGCCGGGCCGCGCCCAGGTCCAGCAACACCGGTGGCCCCACATCCTGCAAGAAAATATTGTCGGGAGACACATCACGGTGCAGCATCGCGTTGTCATGCAGAACCCGCAGCGCCTCCAGCACCGACCACAGCACCTGGCGCAGCCAAGCCTCAGGCGGCGGGCCACTCATGCGGCGCCTAGCCTCCTTGAGCGTGACGCCCTCGTAGAGAGGCATGGCCATGTAGGCGGTGTTATTGGCCTCCCAGAAACGGTATACCTTGACCAGCGAGGGGTGCTCAAAACGCGCCAGCAAGCGCGCCTCGTCGATAAAAGACTGCAGGCCGCTCTGAAAGGGCTGGTCGTCGGCAGTAGAGCGGGCCGTGAGCGCCAGGCTGGCATCACGCCCAACCAGCGCCGATGGCATGTACTCTTTGATAGCCACAGGCCGGTGCAGGGTGTGGTCATACCCTCGGTACACCATGCCAAATCCGCCTACGCCCAACAGTGACTGAACTTCAAATTCGCCCAGCATGGCACCAGACGGCAACGCGTCTACATGCCCCAAAGGAGGCACGGCAGACGTATTGGGCGGGGATGTACTTTCACGCATTCTGTAACTGTGTAGAGATCGCGGCACGAAGCCTTGCGGAACTTGCGGGCCCCTGTGTCCAACGAATACGCCTGTAGCGTGGGTGCCCTGCGTGGGTATCATAGGGGATGTTCAGTTACCGCCACGCCTTTCACGCCGGCAACCATGCCGACGTCCTTAAACACACCGTCCTGCTGGCAGTGCTGCGCCATATGACGCAGAAAGACACCGCCTTGAATGTGTTCGACACACATGCAGGTGCGGGCCTGTACCGCCTGGACGGTGATTACGCCAAAACTAGTGAAGAAGCTGCCGAAGGCTTTTTGAAACTGGTAGCCACCAAGCCCAAACAACCATTTGCCCCCGCCTTGCAAGACTATGTGGACATGGTGGCCGGCTTCAACAGCACCGACCACTGGAGCGTCTACCCCGGCTCTCCCTTCATCATCCAGAGCCTGCTGCGCGAGCGTGACAAGCTCAAACTCTACGAGCTGCACCCCACCGACACCAAAACCCTGACTGCCAACGTGGCCCAGCTGGAAGCGGGCCGCCAAGTGGCCATCTTGCGCGAAGACGGGTTTGAAGGGCTCAAGAAGTTTCTGCCGCCACCATCACGCCGTGCGTTGGTGCTGTGCGACCCCAGCTACGAAGTGAAAAACGACTACGGCCGTGTGCTCGACATGGTGGCGGACGCGCTGCTGCGTTTTGCCACCGGCACTTACGCAGTCTGGTACCCGATCATTCCGCGACCCGAAGCACACGACCTGCCCAAACGCCTGAAAACCATGGCCAACAAGGCCGGCAAGTCCTGGCTGCATGCCACGCTGACGGTCAAGTCCAGCAAGCTGACCCAGGACGCGCAGGGTGAAGTGGTACGCCCTGGTCTGCCAGCCAGTGGCATGTTCCTGATCAACCCGCCCCACACACTGAAGGCCCAACTCAAGGATGCCTTGCCCCAGATGGTGGAACTACTGGGACAAGACAGCAACGCAGCCTTTACGCTGGATTCTGCGGGTTAGGGCAATTAAAGCAAACTCCGACACACGACTTGAGCCGATGGGGTGTGTTGTCGGGCGGCGATTTCTGCGCGCCCGGCAGTATGAGCCGCCCGGCAATACGCCCCAGCGGCGTACGCAAATCTCAGCTGGCTGACAGCCCTAGGTTTGCGCACAGCGCCAAGGTGGCCGCGCTCTGGTTCATCGTGTAAAAGTGCAACGCAGGCGCCCCACCGGCACGCAGTTGTTCACACAAGTCGGTGACCACTTCCAGCCCAAAGGCCTTGATGGACGCCACATCGTCGCCATAACTTTGCAGGCGCAGGCGAATCCAGCGCGGGATCTCGGCACCGGAGGCGTCCGAGAAGCGCATCAGCTGCGTGGAGCTGGTGATCGGCATGATGCCGGGCACCACCGGCACCTCCAGCCCCAGCGCATCCACCTCTTCCACAAAGCGGAAGTAGGCGTCAGAGTTGTAGAAATACTGGGTGATCGCCGAGTTGGCGCCAGCTTTGACCTTGGCGGCAAAGGCCTGCAGGTCATGGGCCGGCGACTTGGCCTGCGGATGCACTTCGGGGTAGGCCGCCACTTCAATGTGGAAGTCGTCACCGGTCTCGCCCCGGATAAAGGCTACGAGGTCACTGGCGTAGTGGAACTCGCCGCCCGCGCCATAACCGCTGGGCAGGTCACCACGCAGGGCCACTAGGCGCTTCACGCCCATGGCCTTGAGTGTGGCCAGTTGGGCACGCACGGTGTCTTTGGTGGCGCCAATGCACGAGAAGTGCGAGGCCGCGCTCACGCCTTCGGCCAGGATCTCACGCACCGCGTTGAAGGTGCCCTCTTGCGTAGATCCACCCGCACCAAAGGTGACCGAGCAGAACTCGGGTTGGAGCGTGTAGAGCTGCTGGCGCACACCACGCAGCTTTTCCGCGCCTTCGGGCGTTTTCGGAGGGAAGAATTCCAGGCTCAGGGGAATTCGGTCGTTGGTCAACATCAGCATCTCCGTCTCACCCGCCCCGCGGGCGGGGATGTGTTCAGCCCGCCTTGCGGGCGCAAATGAAAAATTCGCGGTTGCCATCGCCACCCTCAATGGGCGAGTCGAACCACGCGGTGACCGTCAGGTCCAGTTCGGCACAGGCCTCGCGCAGGCGCTGCTCGACGATGGCGTACATGGCCGGGTCTTTGACAATGCCACCCTTGCCCACCTGGCCAGGCTGCAGTTCAAACTGCGGCTTCACCAGGGTCAGCAGGGTGCCACCCTCGCGCAACAAAGGCACGGCCGCGGGCAGTACCAAGGTTTGCGAGATGAAGGACAGGTCGGCCACCAGCAGGTCAAACGGTGGCGCGAATTCTGGCGGCAAGGTGGCCAGCTCGGCCTCCTCGCGGCTGTCGTCGGAGCCGTCAAACCCTTCGAAGGTTGGGCCGTCTTCTTCTACATCAAATTGGCCTTCAGCCCCCGTACTGTCTGCGTAAGCAGCTATCAAATCTGCAGCAGACAGGGTGCGGGCATTGACACTCTCCACGCACAGAACACGCGCATCCTCGCGCAGGCTGGGGTGCAACTGGGCACTGCCCACATCCACCCCCACCACTGCAGCGGCGCCGGCTTGCAGCAGGCAGTCGGTGAAACCACCGGTGCTCTGCCCCACGTCCAGGCAACGCAGGCCCTCCACTGACAGGCCCACGTGTTTGAGGGCTGCCTCCAGCTTCAGGCCACCCCGCGACACATAACGTGCCTCGGAGTCGTCCAGCAGCTCGATGGCAGCGTCCTCGGGCACGTCGTCGCCATTTTTGACCACGCGTTTCCAGACCTGCCCGCCCACTTCCATCTTTTGCCATTGCACGCCATCGGCGATCAGGCGTTGGGCCTGCGAGCGGGTGCTGGCCAGCCCGCGCTGTACCAGCAGTTGGTCTATACGCATGGAATCCTTGGCTTAGTAGCGGTAAGTGTCTTTTTTGTACGGGCCGGCTTTGGAGACGCCGATGTACGAAGCTTGCTCGTCGGTCAGCTCGGTCAGCATGGCGCCCACCTTCTTCAGGTGCAAACGGGCCACTTTTTCGTCCAGGTGCTTGGGCAGCACGTAGACCTTGCCAACCTTGTATTCCTTGGGCTTGGTGAACAGTTCGATCTGGGCGATCGTCTGGTTCGCAAAGCTGGACGACATCACGAAGCTGGGGTGGCCGGTGCCGCAACCCAGGTTCACCAGACGGCCCTTGGCCAGCAGGATGATGCGCTTGGCGGGCTTCTTGCCCTTGGCGGGGAAGATCACGTGGTCCACTTGGGGCTTGATCTCTTCCCACTTCAGCTTTTCCAGCGAAGCGACGTCGATTTCATTGTCAAAGTGACCGATGTTGGACACGATGGCCTGGTCCTTCATGGCCTCCATGTGCTTGTAGTTGATGACGTTTTTGTTGCCGGTGGTGGTCACGAAAATATCGGCCTTGTCGGCGGCGTATTCCATGGTCACGACCTTGTAACCTTCCATCGCGGCCTGCAGGGCGTTGATGGGGTCGATCTCGGTCACCCACACTTGGGCAGACAGCGCGCGCAGGGCCTGGGCGGAGCCCTTGCCCACGTCGCCGTAACCCGCCACCACAGCCACCTTGCCGGCGATCATCACGTCGGTAGCGCGCTTGATGCCGTCCACCAGGGATTCGCGGCAGCCGTACAGGTTGTCGAACTTGCTCTTGGTCACCGAGTCGTTCACGTTGATGGCGCGCAGGGCCAGCGTACCCTTGGCGGACATTTCTTCCAGGCGCATCACGCCGGTGGTGGTTTCTTCGGTCACGCCCATGATGTTCTTCAGGCGGCGGCTGTACCAGGTGGGGTCCACTTTCAGCTTGGCCTTGATGCTGTTGAACAGGCAAATTTCTTCGTGGCTGCCGGGTTTGGCCAGCACCTTGATGTCCTTCTCGGCGCGGGCGCCCAGGTGCATCAGCAAGGTGGCATCACCACCGTCGTCTAGGATCATGTTGGGGCCTTCAGCCGCGGTGCCCTTCTTGCCGTTGAATTCAAAAATGCGGTGGGTGTAATCCCAGTAGTCTTCCAGCGTCTCACCCTTGACGGCAAACACCGGCGTGCCGGTGGCGGCAATCGCGGCGGCGGCGTGGTCTTGTGTGGAGAAGATGTTGCACGAAGCCCAACGCACATCGGCGCCCAGGGACTTCAGCGTTTCAATCAGCACACCGGTCTGGATGGTCATGTGCAGCGAGCCGGTGATACGCGCGCCCTTCAGGGGCTGGGCCTTGGCGAATTCTTCGCGGATGGCCATTAGGCCGGGCATTTCGGTCTCGGCGATGGTCAGCTCTTTGCGGCCCCAGGCAGCCAGGCTGATATCGGCGATCTTGAAGTCTTCGGCCTTCGCCGCAGCGGCAGGTGCCGCCGATTTGGTCACAGCCTTGGTGACAGCAGGTTTGGCAACGGGCTTGGCAGCCTTGACGGATTTAGCAGCGCTCATGGTTCACTCCAAAAGTTCATGTGAATAAGCACTGGCGGGCGGGGATTTGAGAAGCCAAACTCACCGCACACAAACCAGTGGGTGAGCGCCGTTGGGGGGCACAGTGCAGGGCGCACCGTGTTTTCCGAGCCTCACTTGCTGTGCCGCGACGGGCACCGGGCAAGCTGCAACGCTCCTCGGAAGTGGGCGATTTTAGCGCTTTGCGGATTGCCGCAGTACCCCGCTGGGACAAAGCGCCAAGAAATTTTCAGGCAATGGGCACAGAACCCGTGCTGCTGCCCAGCTGCAAGGCGGGCAAGCGCAGCCGCTGGTAGGGCCCATCTTGCGGCGCGCGCAGCACCTGCATCACCATCTCGGCTAGGGCCATACCCGTGGTCTGCGGGGTGGGCTGGGTCACGGTGGTCACGTCCAGCCCGGTGAGCAGGGTGTCCTGCGGGATGTCGCCATGCACCACCACCGAAATGTCTTGCCCCACGCGCATGCCGGCGTCGATGAGCCCCCGGATCAGGCCCACGCCCCCCAGGTTGTTGTCCACGAGCACCGCGGTCGGCCGCGGCGAGAGGGCCAGCACCTTGGCCACGGCTTGCAGGCCGCTGCGCCGGTCATTCACCCCACCAATACAGTAATCCGCTGGGCAAGCCACACCCGCCGCGCCCAGCGCAGTCATAAAACCCCGGTGGCGCTGGAAGGCAAAGTTCAGCGCCAGCGGCGCATGCACATAGGCAATACGCGTGTGACCCAGCGCCAGCAAATGCTCCACCGCCAGGCGGCTGCCCATGTCGTTGTCAAAGTCCAGCCAGGAGTAGTCTGCACACTCGGCGGTGCGGCCGTAGCCAACAAAGGGGTAGCCCTTGTCCCGCAGGTAGTCGATGCGCGGGTCCTGCACACGTGTGTTGGGCACGATGACCGCGTCCACCCGCCCACCACGGAACAGGCGCTCGTAGATTTCCAGCTCGGTTTCGTTCTTGGCGACAGCCAGCAGCAGATCCAGGTGATCGCGCTCCAGGCGTTCGCCCAGGCCATCAGCCATGTCCAGAAACTGCGGGTTGCCCAGGTTCTCCACCGCAGCGGAATACACAATGCCTACCGCATCGGTGTTGCCACGCACCAGGCGGCGTGCACCGGCATCGGGCCGATAGCCCAGCGCGGTGGCCATGTCCTGCACGCGCTGACGGGTCTGCTCGTTCACATCGGTGTAGCCATTCAAGGCGCGGCTGACCGTGGAAGTGGACAGGCCCAAGGCCTGCGCCAGTTGCTTGATATTCGTTGTGCCACCGCTTTTTTGCATGGCGGGAGTGTAGATGCCTACGTGGCCCGTTCAAAAGCAGCGCCCTGCAGCACGTTTGCGGCGCAAGCGGTGTGCCAACCACGCGGCCCCGCAGGATGCGCCCAGGAGGCCCAGCGCCACCAGGGCGTACCCGGCAACGGCCTGTTCATGCAACACCACATCGCCGTCCAGATAGCTGCCCGTTTCGCTGTACGGGAGCTGTGCCCGCATGCAGGCCAGCCAGGCCACGGCAAGGCCGCCCGCGGCGCCAAGGGCGGCAAGCCCCCACAGCAGCGATTGCAGCAGCGTGCACCCCAGTGATCTGCGCATGTCCCGTCTCCTCGGTTGGTGAACACCCCCTCAGGCTTCCCAGGGCCACGGGCGGTGCCTGCGGATCTTGCCAGATCCCCACCTTGGCGCATCGGCCCTAAAATCCACCCCTTTGCCCCAGCCGCTGCTTGCAGCCCTCCCCCTTCATGACTTTTCTCGCCGAGACGCGCCGTCGCCGCACGTTCGCCATCATTTCCCACCCGGACGCCGGTAAAACCACGCTGACCGAAAAGCTGCTGCTGTTCTCGGGTGCGATCCAGATCGCCGGTTCGGTGAAGGCGCGCAAGGCCAGCCGCCACGCCACGTCCGACTGGATGGAGATTGAAAAGCAACGCGGCATTTCGGTCGCCTCGTCCGTCATGCAAATGGCCTACCGCGACCATGTGGTGAACCTGCTGGACACGCCCGGCCACAAAGACTTCTCGGAAGATACCTACCGCGTGCTGACCGCCGTGGACTCGGCGCTGATGGTGATTGACGCGGCCAACGGCGTGGAAGCGCAGACCCGCCGGCTGATCGAGGTGTGCCGCCAACGCGATACGCCCATCATCACCTTTGTGAACAAAATGGACCGCGAAGTGCGCGAGCCGCTGGACATCCTGGACGAGATTGAACGTGAACTGGGCATGCCTTGCGTGCCCATGACCTGGCCCGTGGGCCAGGGCAAGCTGTTTGGCGGCATCATCAATTTGCGCACCCAGGCCATGACGGTGTTTGAGTCGGGCAGCGAGCGCCGCCCGCAAGACTTTGACGCCGTGCCCCTGAACGACGCCGATTCGCTGGCCCAACGTTTTGGCCACGAGTGGACCACGGCCATGGAAAGCATGGAGCTGGCCACCGGCGCCTCCCCAGCCTGGGACCTGGAGGCCTTCTTGGCTGGCAAACAAACCCCCGTGTTCTTTGGCTCCGGCGTGAACAACTTTGGCGTGATGGAAGTGCTGGACGCCCTGGTGGACCTGGCACCCAGCCCGCAGAGCCGCACCAGCACCACACTGGTGAACCGCCAGCCCGTGGTGAAAGAGGTGCAACCTGAAGACGAAGCCTTTAGCGGCGTGGTGTTCAAGGTGCAGGCCAATATGGACGCCAACCACCGCGACCGCATCGCCTTTGTGCGCATGGCCAGCGGCAAATACACGCCCGGCATGAAGCTCAAGGTGATGCGCACCGCCAAGGAACTGCGCCCCACCTCAGTGGTGACCTTCATGAGTCAGCGCCGTGAGGCGGTGGAAGAGGCCTACGCGGGTGACATCGTGGGCTTTACCACCCACGGCGGCGTGCAGCTGGGCGACACGATTACCGACGGCAGCGTGAACCTGATGTACACCGGCCTGCCCTTCTTTGCGCCCGAAATGTTCATGACCGTGGTGCTGAAAAACCCGCTGCGCACCAAACAACTACAACAGGGCCTGGCCCAGTTAGGTGAGGAAGGTGCCATCCAGGTGTTCCGCCCCGAGATGGGCGGCAACATGCTGTTGGGCGCTGTGGGTCAACTGCAGTTTGAAGTGGTGCAGCACCGCCTCAAGGCCGAGTACGACGCCGACATTCGCCTGGAAGGCAGCCAGTACACCGGCGCACGCTGGATCACGGCTGACACGCCGGCCGAGCTGCGCGAGTTTGTCTATGCCTACCCCCAGCGCATGGCCAAGGACGCAGCCGACACCCTGGCCTACCTGTGCACCAGCCCCTACGACGTGCGCCTGGCGCAGGAGCGCTTTCCCAAGATCCACTTCCACCCGCTACGCGAACACGCGGGCCTGGCGCTGCAAAGCGCGGGCTAAGCCACTGGCCAGCGCCCGCGCCGGCTAGGGGGTGTACTGCCAACCGTTGGGGTTGGTGTCGGCCTGGTGGCACAGCGCCAGGCCGAGCTCGGTGACCGAGCCGCTGAAGCAGACAAAGATGGCCTGGTGGGAGGCCCACTGGCGGTTGCAATGCTTCTGGAAGTTGGTTTTGAGCCGGCCCTTGCGGTGCTCGGCCCACATCTGCAGCACCGAGGGGTTCTTGGCCTCGGCCTTGTACTCCAGCACCATGGCATGCCAGTCTTCGATGAGCCCATCAATCTTGCTGGCGGCACGCTGGCAGGTAAAGGCTTGGTCGCCGCGCGTCTGCGCGGCAGCGCCCCCGGCCAGCAGCCACAATGACAACCCCATGATGACCCAACGCTGCATGACCAACTCCCGGACAATGGCGCCTTTGCGCGCAAAAGCCGCAGCATACCGAACCGCCACATGCAAGCCCTGACCCACTGGCCCGAAGATACCCGCCGCAACCTGGTGGGAGTATTCACTGACATTGACGACACGCTGACCACCGACGGCGCCATCACTGCGGACGCACTGCAGGCGCTGGCCGACCTCAAGGCTGCGGGATTGATCGTGATTCCTATCACCGGGCGGCCCATCGGCTGGTGCGAACCCTTTATGGCCGGCACCCAGGGCCCCGCTTGGCCCGTGGATGCCATGGTGGCGGAAAATGGGGCGGTGGCGTTTGTGCATCAAAAAGACCTGCACCCCCCGTCGAATCTGCGCGAGCCGCTATCAAAACTATATCAACAGGATGCAGTCACGCGCACCGCCAACCAGGCCCACATGCAGGCCATTGCCGCGCAGGTGATGGCCGAAGTGCCTGGCGTGCAACTGAGCCGCGACAGCGCCGGGCGCGAAACCGACCTGGCGTTTGACTACGCCGAATTCGCCCGTCTGTCGCCCGACACGGTGCAGCAGGTGCTGGCCGTGCTGCAACGCGCGGGCATGCAGACCACGGTAAGCAGCATCCACATCCACGGCTGTTTTGGCAACTTCAACAAGTGGCAGGGCGCCTGCTGGATAACACGCGAACTGCTGGGGCGTGACTTGTCCGCTGAACTGGACCGCTGGGTGTTTGTAGGCGACTCGGGCAACGACCAGGCCATGTTTGAACACTTCACCCACAGCGTGGGCGTGGCCAACATCGCGCGTTTTGTGCCGCAGTTGGCCCACCTGCCGCGTTATGTGGCCGCGGCCGAGCGCGGCGCTGGTTTTGCCGAAGTGGCGCGGGCGATTTTGCAGGGGCGCGGCCTATGACTCAGGCGCAGGTTCGTCGCGCGTCGACAGGCTCCACCAAAGGCCTGCTCAGCGTGTTTGGCTCCACGTTGTTCCAACTGTCGGGCGTGTTCATGCTCTCGCCGCTGATGCTGGTGCTACTGAAAGAGCGCGAGGTGTCCACCACCGTGGCGGGCCTGTTTGCGGCCACCACCTGGCTGGGCATTTTTATCGTCACCCCATTTGCCTCTGCGCTCACCAAACGCTGGGGCCAGCGTACCACCATGTGGTTTGCGTCGGCCGCGCCGCTGCTGGCGGCCATTGGCTTTTTGACCACCGACGCGCTGTGGCTGTGGTTTGCGTTGGAGCTGCTGGCAGGTGTGTCCGGTGGGCTGCGCTGGGTGCTGGCCGAAGCGTTTATTGCCGAGTTCTCCCCTTCCGACCGGCTGGGCCGTTACATCGGCATCTACGCCACCATGGTGGGTGCCACCTTCATCATCGGGCCCACCTTGCTGGCCTGGGTGGGGTCCGGCGGCCACGCGGCGCTGGGGCTGGTCATTGCCCTGCTCTGCATCGGTCTGGCGTGGACCGCGCTGATTCCCGTGGTGCCGCCCCATGCCGAATCGGCCCACGCGCGCGTCGGACTGGCAGGCCTGTGGCAGGCGGTACGCAGCCATCCCATCATCATGTTGGCTGGATTTATTGGTGGCTTTTTTGAGCTGGGTCTGGCCTCCATCCTGCCGCTGTATGGCCTGGCTATCGGCTTGGGCGCGGCGGCCGCAGCGCTGTTGATCTCGGTCAGTGGCCTGGGCAGCACGCTGATTGCCATTCCGGTGGGTATGGTGGCCGATCGTTTCACCGACAAGGTTCGCGGGCGACGCACGCTCATGGTGATGTGTGTGGCCATCGCACTGCTGGCTGCCTGCGGGCTGCCGCTGGTGGCACAGCTGCAGTGGCTGGCGTGGCCCATCGTTTTTGTATTAGGCGCGGCGGGCAGCAGCCTCTATACGCTCAGCATGACGGACATTGGCGCACGCGAGCAAGGCATCACACTGGTGAACAGCACCGCGGTGCTGGTGCTGAACTACACGCTGGGCGGGTTGGTGGCGTCGGCCTTGTCCGGCGCGCTCATCGACTGGTCGCCCAGTACGGGATTTCCGTTGGTGTTGATTGCGGTAGCAGCTATCGGTTTGGTAGCCCTTTTGCGCACCCGGCGCAGCGGCACGTTTTAACGACCGACGCGCCACCGGGCACTATTTGCTGGACTTTTTGGGGGCAGGTTTGCGCGCTGTGGCGGCCTTCTTGGTCGCCGTCTTCGCGCCCGTTTTGGCAGCTTGTTTGCCAGCAAGCTTCTTCTTGGCTTTGGCCGATTTGCGGACGGCGACCTTCTTGGGAGCGGCCGATTTGGGCGGTATCAGGTCTTCCACCGACATGCCCGCGCTTTGTGCCATCGCCCCCCAGCTCACGCCCTGGGCGCGCTGCGGCAGCACGCCGGGCAGCGCCTTGGGGCCGTTGACCGTGTCCAAGGTGCCTCCATGCAAAGCGGCCTGGATTTGCGCGCCACTTGGCTGGGTCACACCTTCTTGCGCCAGGGTGGCTTGCGCCAGCTTGAGCGCCAGCCGCGTTTCGCCATACCCCAGCGCCCCGGTGGCGGGCACTCCGCTGGCCGCGCCAATGGGGTCGAGCGCCTGGCCGCTTTGCAGGCTCTGCACCAACCTCTCGGTGTCCTGCGGGCTGCCCACCCAAGGGGCGAACTCGGTGACCAGGCGTTCGGTATAGCCGTCGTCGGCATTGACCAGCGCGGGCATTGCAGCGCAGGCCACCAGGGTGCCCAGCAGACCGGCCAACAACCAGCGACGGAGCCCGGCACTCAGGTGCGCCGGTAGCGTAGAAATTCGGATCATGGAATGGGAGCTTAGTCGCACCCGGCCAAGCCGGTGCGGGGGAAATTGTTAAGCGGCGGTAAAACCCTGCAGCACATTCACAGCGTTGATGCCCACTTCTTCCACCGCATACCCCCCCTCAAAAACAAAGGCCGTGGGCAGGCCAGCACGCGCCAGGCGTTCGCCCACGCGCAGGTAATCGTCACTCTTGAGCGTGAAGCCCGAGATCGGGTCGCCCTCAAACGTGTCCATGCCCAGCGAGACCACCAGCGCCTCGGCACCAAACTTGGCGATAGCCGCCAGCGAAGTGTCCAGCGCCTGCGCCCAGGTGGCGTAGTTGGTGCCACGTGGCAGCGGCAGGTTCAGGTTGGCACCCAGCCCCGCGCCCTGCCCGGTTTCGTCGGCATGGCCCAGGTAGAAGGGGTACTCGGTGCGCGGGTCGCCGTGCAGGCTGGCAAAGAACACATCGGGCCGGTCATAAAAGATGGCCTGCGTGCCGTTGCCGTGGTGGTAGTCCACATCGAGCACAGCCACCTTCTGCATGCCTGCGTTGCGCAGATGCTGTGCAGCCAGCGCGGCGTTATTCAGGAAGCAGTAACCACCAAAAAAGTCTGCGCCCGCGTGGTGGCCCGGTGGACGGCTCAGCGCAAACGCGGCACGGTCGCCGTCCAGCAGCGCCTGCGCCGCACTCAGCGCGCAATGGGCACCCGCACGCGCCGCCACCCAGGTGCCGCTGGTGAAGGGCGAACCCGCGTCGTAGGAATACAGGCCCACCTTGGCCGAGAAATTCTCGGGCTCGATGTCGGTGCGGAAAGTGCGCGTGGGCCAGACCGAAGGCAAGATGTCCTTGTCGGCGTTGGCCGGGTCCAGCGCCACCCACTGGTCCCAGGCCGTGGCCAGAAAGTTCAGGTAGCGCGGGCTGTGGATGGCGGTGAGTGCGCTGTCGTCAAACGCCTGCGGGTTTACCACCGTGCCCAGTTGGCAGCGATTCAGCTCAGCCAGCACATGGTCGGCGCGCGCCGGCACTTCAAAACACGGCACCAGCGCACCGCGGAACATTTCGACCTTGCCCTGGTGCTGGGCGTGCAGGTGGTTGTAGAAGGTTTTCATGGTTTAGGCATTAAACAGGGATCTATCCCATATGGATATTGCGCAAGCTGCTACGTTTTATATAGCAAACTTCAGGCCTTTTGGGTGATGCGGGCACCCAACGCCAACAGCTTTTCGTCCAGCTTTTCGTAGCCGCGCTGGATCATGTTGGCATTTTGCAGCGTGGACTTGCCGCTGGCGCACAGGGCCGCGCCCAGCAGCGCCATGCCAGCACGGATGTCGGGAGAAGGCAGCGTGGTGCCGCGCAGCTTGCTGCGCCCGCTGATGACCACGCGGTGCGGGTCGCACACCACGGCGGCGGCGCCCATGGCGATGAGTTTGTCGACAAAGTACAGGCGCGACTCAAACATCTTCTCAAAAAACAGCACATTGCCCTCCACCTGCGTGGCCAGCGTGATCATGCAGCTCATCTGGTCGGTGGCGAACTGCGGCCAGGGGCCGTCGCCAATCACCGGCATGGCACCGTCGAACTCGCGCGTCACACGCAGGCTCTGGTTGCCGGAGAGGAAGATGTGTTTGTCGTGCAGATCGATCTTCACGCCCAGGGTTTCGAACACGCGGTGGCACATGCCGTAAGCGTGTTTGTCAGTCCCCTCCACCGTGATCTCGCCGCCGGTGGCCGCAGCCAGCGCCAGGTAGGACGCGGCCTCGATGTGGTCATGGCACACGGTGTAGCTGGTGCCGCGCAGCGACTCCACGCCGTCCACGCTGAGCTGGTTGGTGCCGATGCCGGTGATCTTGGCGCCCATGGCGTTGAGCAGGTGCGCCAGATCTTGCACATGCGGCTCGCAGGCCGCGTTGCGGATCAGCGTGTGGCCACGGCTCACGGCGGCGGCCATGAGGATGTGTTCAGTGCCGGTGACGGAAGGCTCGTCGAAGAACAGCTCCGCGCCCGTGAGCGCACCGGGCACTTCAAAGTCGTACGTGCCATCAATCGCCACCTTGGCGCCCAGCTTCTGCAGGCCATAGAAGTGCGTGTCCAGCCGGCGGCGGCCAATCACGTCGCCCCCGGGCGGGTGCAGGCGCGCCTTGCCAGTGCGGTGCAGCAGGCCCGCCACACAGAGGATAGAGGTGCGCACCTTGTTGCACAGCACCTGGCCGATCTCGTTGGTACGCACGCTGGCCACATGGATGCTCACGCGCTCCCCGCTGCGCTCCACCTTGCCACCAATCTCGACGATCACGTCCAGCATGTGGCGCACGTCAATGATGTCAGGCACGTTGTCCAGCACCACCTCTTGGTCGGTCAGGATGCAGGCCGCAATCATGGGCAGGATGGCGTTCTTGTTGCCAGAGGCGCGGATGGTGCCCCGCAGGGGCACGCCGCCTTCAATTTCGAATGTGGACATGGATTAGGAGATATGTGATTGATTAGATGGAATGCGTTGTTCGCTCGGCTTAAACGGCCAAGCCAGCGGCAATGTTCATAAACCGCTGCAGCACCAAGCCGGTGCGAGCACTCTGCGAAACGATGCCGGGCAATACGTTGGTGAAATCAGGATGCTTCAAAAGCTCACGAAAGGTAGATGCTACAAAACTCCGCACATCGGCTGGCGCAGATTTCAACTCGTCCGTCAATTCATCGCGACCGTCGACGACAGAAATAACGTCCTCCAGATCATGGCTCAAGTAGACGTCATTGTTCCCCCGGTCTTTAAAAGCCTCCAGCTTGGTCGCCATAAAGTACGGCGCCGAGAGATGCCGCAGTTGCAAGCCGGACGGCAAGGTCGCGGTGGTCGCCGCTTCAAACCCGGGCTTGTACCAGCGGTTGGCAAAACCAAGCACCTTCTCGTCCAGTGGCACCAAGTCCAGTTGCATGCCGTTCCAGTACCACCGGAATGGCGGCGTGTTGTCGGCCATGGTTTGCTTGAAGCCCAAGGCCATCAGTTGCCAGGCAAGTGCGTGGTACCCCACCAGTGAGGCCACTTCCACGATGGCGTCCACATCCTCGGTGGCCCGTGCATCCGCAACGATCGGCTGGGTTATCAGCAGCCCAGTTGCGCAGCCACCAACAAACACCACCTTTTCACGCAACGCGCCCATCGCATTTGCAATGGATGCGAGCAACTCAATGTTTGGGTTAGCCATACACGGGCCTCTCTGCGGGCTTGGGCCCGTCGGGATAAATCAACAGCGGCAGCCGCTTGAGGGCCATGCCCCGCTCGCGGGCACGGCCTACGCGCAATGCATCAAACAAGGCCAGCATTTCGTAGAGCTTGGCATCTTGTGTCGCTGCAAAAGGCACGCTGGGATGCAAAGGCTCCAGTCCCTGCCCACGTACCGAACCATTGGGGTGTGGCCACACCCAATCGTCAGAACCCGGGGCAAACACCCCTGAAAACGCCGGCGCGCTGTGGCTGGTGGGCACGCCCACTGAAACGGGCAACCTGTCGGCGGGAAACGCATACTTGGCCCCGTGCACGGCGAACTCGGCCAAGTTGCGGCTATGTACCCGGGCCGGGTTATCCGCGCTGCCCGCGCTGTCATCAGAAGCCGCTTTGGCCCGACGGGGCCTTGCCTGAACGCGATAAACCGCAGCAGCCTCTTGTACGCCTGCTGCGGCCTCCGGCGGCGGAATCAGCAAAGCAGCATCGACCAACAACCCCGCCTGCAGCCCCCGCTTGATACAGGCATGTGCCTCAGACACGCTAACGCCCAACTCCAGCGCCAGCCGCGCATACGTCCAGCGCTGCTCACCCCAAGCCACCAGCTTGAGGGCAACCAGGAAATCTTGGGGTTTGAGCTGCATTTACATTCAATATTCGTGAATCGCGAATATTGAATGTAAATGAATTACCAAGTGAAGGCAAGTTGTGGGTCAAATTAACCTCTAGCCTCGGCAGTATCTGCGCAAGCAGCTATCAAAAATGGAGCGATTCAGCTTCGCGACCGAATCACCAGCTCGTCATACCCGGTGTGTGCGTCCGGTTCGCGGGTGAATTGCCAGTCGGGCAATAGGGCCAGCAGCACCTCGGCGGTGGTGAGCACAATGCAGCCCGGCGCCACATGCCCGCCGAGCACCTGCCCCGTGGCGGTGGAAATGGCCATGTGCATGTGAGAGGCGGTCTTGTCACCGTTCACCGCCACCGTGCCCGACAAGGTGAGGATTTCCATGCTCTCCATCAGTCGCGTGGGCTGCTCTGCACCCGCGAGACGGATACCCGCCGTGGACAGGCTGCCGATGCCGGACAACACAAAGGCGGCGCGGCAGTTTTGGCTTTGGACCGCGGCCTCTAGTGCCGCGCGCAGGTCTTGGCCGGGGGTGAGGCGGATAGGGAAGGTTTTCATGGATTCCATGTTAAATCAGCCTCTAGCCAACGCAGATATTGCGCAAGCAGCTATATAAAACATAGCAAATCAGACCTTGTGCGCTGGCAAAACCACCACAATTTCCAGCCCCGGCCGCGCATTGCGCACGGCGAAGCTGCCGCCATGCGCCTGGGCGACCAGGCGGCACAGGTAGAGGCCCAGGCCGACGCCGCCGCCTTCGCGGGTACGGGCGGCGTCGGGGCGGAAGAAGGGCTGGCCCAGGTTGGGGAGCTGGTCCTCGGCCACGCCGGGGCCGAAGTCGCGCACGGCAATTTGCAGCGCGCCGTCTGCCAGCGGCTGCACCTCAACGCGCGGCGCGGCACTGGCGCCGCTGCTGTGGCGCAAGGCGTTGTCCAGCAGGTTGCGCACCAGCAGGCGCATGCGGGTGGGGTCCAGCGGCAGCGGGGGCAAGGCGGCGGGTAGTGCGGTGTCGATGTGAGAGACACCCGCACCATCGGGCTGGGCATGCGCACTCTGCAGCTCGCACACCACATCGCACACCAGCGCGGGCAGGTCCACCGGCTCGCGGTGCAGGGCGGCATGCGGGCTGGCCAGGCGTTCGCTCTCCAGCAGGTCGGTCACCAGGTCGCGCATCAGGGCCAGGTCGCGCAACAGGGCTTCGCGGTTGGGTTGCAGTTCGGTGGTTTCGGGCAGCAGTTCAGTGTTGAGGCGCGCGCGGGTGAGCGGGCTGCGCAACTCGTGGCTGATGGCCAGCAAGAGGGTGCGCTTGGCTTCCAGCATTTGGTGGATGTCAGCGCCCATGGTGTTGATGGTGGCGGCCAGCTCGCCCAGTTCGTCGGGCCGGTGGGCGTGGCGCACCGGGATGTTTTGGGCAAAGTTGCCCGCGCCAAAGCGCAGCGCGCCAGCACGAATGTCGTCCAGCGGGCGCAGCATGCGGCGCACCCACTTGTAGGCCACCCAGGTCAGCAGCAGCAAGGTGGCCAGAGTGACCCAGCCGATGAAGCGGGGCTTTTGGTTCCAGGCTTCCACACTGATTCCAAACTGGACGCGGTGTCCATCGGCCGTGGTGCGCTGGAAAAATTTGTATTCATCCCTGGGGCCGTGGTCGTCGTACATCCAGTCGCGCTCGGGCTCCTGCGGGTGGCTGCGCCAGTTGAGTTGCGGGCCGCTGATGCGGATGCTCAGGGGCAGGCGCTCGGTCAAGGCCAAGGCCCGCTCGGTGCTGGGTGGACTGCCAATATCGGCGGCCAGGCGATCCACGTAATCGGTGAGCAGGGGTTTGGCCACGGCGCGCCAACTGGCCCCAATGGCAGCCTGCATGCCAAAGGTAAAAGCGGCCGCCATGGTGAGCGCCAACACCACAAACAGGGCTACCAACTTCACGCGCAGCGAGTGCCCCAGCGCGTGTTTGGCACGGCGGTGCGCCATGACACAAAACTTGAGGCCCTGGAATTTCATGCGGCGCTGCTGGCCAGCGCCAGGGTGTAGCCTGCGTTGCGCAGGGTCTTGATGCAGTCCAGCGGCTCCAGCTTTTTGCGCAGGCGGCTCACCACAATGTCCACCGCGCGGGTGTAGAGCTCGGCCTCATGACCGCGCAGCTGATTGAGGATGTCGTCGCGGCTGAACACCTTGCCGGGCGCACGCGCCAGCAGCAAGAGTAAATCGAACTCGGTGCTGGTGAGGTCTACCGCCTCGCCCAGGCACAGCACGGTGCGTGTGGTGGCGTTAACCTGCAGGCCGTCAAACAGCAGTGTGTTGGCATCCGGCAGCACGGGCTTGGCAACCACGGGCACGCGGCGGCGCAGCACGGTTTGCACGCGAGCCACCAGCTCACGGGGCTCGAAGGGTTTGGGCACGTAGTCGTCTGCCCCCAGCTCCAGCCCCACCACGCGGTCCATCACCTCGCCCCGCGCGGTGAGCATGACGATGGGGATGTCGCTGTCTTTGCGGATGGCGCGGCACAGCGCAAAACCATCCATCTCGGGCAGCATCACGTCCAAGATGGCGGCGTCGATGCCCCCCTGTTGCAGGCGCGCCAGCCCCTCACTGGGGCGCAAGGCGCACTCCAGCGCCATGTCAAAGCGCGCAAAGTACGCGGCCAGCGGGCCACCGAGTTGGGTGTCGTCGTCAATCAGCAGGATGCGGTGCATAAAGAGAGCTAGTGGGCGGCCTGCGCATTGTCCCACCGGCTGCGGTGGCGCAGGATCAGGGTGCGCAGGCGCTGCCGCTCGGCCTCGGGCAAACGGTCAAACTGGTCGGCCGCCTGCCGCACGGCCTGCAACACCTGCGGCACGTAGCCGGGGCGGCGCTCCAGCAGGCTGTGGGCGTGCTCCCGGTCAAAGCGTGGGCCCCACACCAGTGCCATGAGTTCGGCATGGGGCTCCTCGTAGCCTTCAAACACAACGGGACCATAAGCGCGCAGCGGCGCGGCGATGGCGTTCAAAGCTGCCGTGGCCATGGCGCTTACCCGCGGCTGAACCAGTGACCACGACCGTCCATGTAATCGCGTACCTTTTGCTGCTGCACCGGGTTCAGGCTATTGTAGAAGTCGGCCAGCGCGGCAATGACTTCGGGGCTCTTGGCCTGCAGGGCGGTGGTTTTTTCGTTGATAAGGGCCTGGGCACGTACAGCGTCAAACTTCTCGCCAGCCACCAGGGCCTGCATTTCGACACGGGGATTCTTGGTCTGGCCGATGAGCGCGGTGCGCTGCTCAAACAACTTGTCGCCCAGCACGCTCAGGCGCTTTTTCTGGTCCGTGTTCAAGTCCAGCTTGCTGGCGGCCTTGTCCACCATCTTGTCGCGCTTCTGGGCGTATTGTTCGGCGCTCATGTTGGCGCCGTATTCGTGGCGGTTGCCTGCGCAGGCGCTTAGCCCCCCCACCAGCACGGTGGCGGTCAGGGCCCCAAGCAAAGTGCGTTTCAGGCTGATGCGGGAGAAGTGTGTCATGGCGGTCTTTCGTGTCCCACAGGACGGGTTGAACATGACCGCAATGGTGCCGCGGGGGGCCTGACACAGGGTGTCAGGGCGGTATCGCTTTGTTTCGGTTTATGTCGCTCAGAAGGCGTAGTTCAGGGCCAGCAGGGCCGTGTTGGCGCTGGTCTTGCGCACCATGGGGCCGTCCTTGGCATCGCCCAGCAACTGGGTATGGCGCAGCCCGCCCGTCAGTGACCACTGTGGGCTGATCAGGTAGGTGAGCGAGACCCGTGCACTCACATCACGCAGACCGGCTGACGGGGTGTACACCGCGTAGCCGCTGGCCTGCGCCTGCTTGGCCGTGACGCCAAAGTAGGACTGCAGGTAGTCGGCATTGGCATAGGTGGCCGTCAGTTCGCTACCCAGGCGCCAGCTCGCCCCCAGGGCTTGGCCGTATTCCAGCCCCAGGTCCCAGAGCGCACCCTTGCTGTCTACGCCGGAGCCCGCACGCAGGCTGGTCTTGACGGCCAAGCCATTACCCAGGGCATAGCGGGCAAAGCCGCCCAACTCCGCACTGGCATCCACATTGCCCAAGCCCCGCAGTGCTGTGCTGCGCCCTTCCTCACGCCCCATGTCATAACCCAGCTTGAGGCCGTACTGCAGGTTGTCCCCCGACTTCCACTGGCGCCCCACACCGTTGACTCCGGCAAACCAGCCGTTGGCCCAGGTGTAGTCCAGCGTGGGCAGCACCAGGGTGCGCGTTTCGTCGGAGCCCTGGTATTCATAGCCGCCGAGCGCGACCAGACCGACACGCCCACCGTCTTTGGGCGCCTGTTGGGCATGGGCGGCACCCATGCAAGCAGCGCTGGCCGCAGCCAACGCAGAAAGGGACAGGGCAGATACACGGAAGTACATCGCAGAAACCTTTTGAAAAAAGTGAAACGCCGATGGTGGGGGTGCTACCGCCCCACCGGGTGTCAGACCCGTTTCGCTTTGTTTCGGTTTATGTCACGGGCTTACTTTTTACCGCCCCCGCCACCGCCAGAGTTGCCCCCACCCTGGCCAGACCGGCCCGAAGCACTTGCCCCGCTGTGGTGCGCGTGTTCACTCTTCTGGGACTGCTCGGCCTTGCTCGTGTGGGCAGACTGTTTGGCACCAGCATTGGATTTGTCTGTTTTGCTAGCACTGACCACTGAGCCCAGCTTCACCCCCACCGACTGGGCAATCTGCCCCCAGCCACTGCCCTCTTGCCGCTGCGTCAGCACGCCCGCCACACTGGTGGTGGAGGTACTGGACGTGATGACACCACCGTTAAGCGCCGCACTGAGCTGCGCAGGCGTCGGATTGGTGATGCCCTGCTGCGCCAGGGACGCCTTGGCCAAGGACAGGGCAATACCCACCTCCCCCACACCCAGCTTGCTAGTGGCCGGGGTGAACGTGCTGGGGGTACCACTACCCGTGCCACTGAGCGTGACAGACGAACCCGTATTCAACCCCTGCACCAAAGACTTCGCATTTTCCTTGGAACCCGCCCATGGGGTGTATTGGGCAATCAGCTTGCTCAGTGCGCTGCTGTCTGCTGCGGGTTTGGTGGCGGACGTTGTGGCGGTGCTGGTAGTCTGCGCCCCCACGGTAACGGCGGCCAGCGCGCCGCAAGCCACGGCCAGCAAGGCCCACTGTTTGAGTACTTTGGGTGTGTGCGTCATGAGGACTCCTTCTTTGTGTTCCAACGAAAACCAGTTTAGGCAGGCCCGCACGGTTCGTCCAGCACCCAAGTGTTACGCCCTGTCACCGCGCCAGCACTGCCCCCAGCGCCTTGCCCGTGTGGGTGCCCAAGGCCACCACCGCTTCGGGCGTCGTGGCAGCCACCACACGGCCACCACCGTTGCCACCGTCCGGGCCCAGGTCGATGACCCAGTCGGCTTCGGCAATCACGTCCAGGTCGTGCTCAATGACGACCACACTGTGGCCACCATTGACCAAGCGGTGCAGCACGTGGATGAGTTTTTCCACATCGGCCATGTGCAGGCCCACGGTGGGCTCATCCAGCACGTAGAGTGTGTGCGGCACCTTGTTGCCGCGCTTGCCCACGTCATCGCGCACCTTACTGAGCTCTGTGACCAGCTTGATGCGCTGCGCCTCGCCACCGCTCAGCGTGGGTGAGGGTTGGCCCAGCGTGAGGTAGCCCAGGCCCACGTCCTTGAGCAGTTGCAGCGGATGCGCGATGACAGGCATGGCAGCGAAGAAGTCCACCGCTTCGTCCACTTCCATCTGCAGCACATCACCAATGTTTTTGCCACGCCAGGTGACGGCCAGTGTCTCGGGATTGAAGCGCGCGCCCTTGCAGGTTTCGCACAGCACTTTCACATCCGGCAGGAAGCTCATGCCGATGGTGCGTATGCCCTGCCCTTCGCACGATGGGCAGCGGCCTTCGCCGGTGTTGAAGCTGAAGCGGTTGGACGCATAACCGCGCGCCTTGGCCTCCAGCGTATCGGCAAACAGTTTGCGAATGGTGTCCCAGAAACCGATGTAGGTGGCGGGGCAGCTGCGCGGCGTTTTGCCAATGGGGGTTTGGTCCACTTCGAGCACGCGGTCCACGGACTCGAAACCTTCCACACCTTCGCAGCCGGTCCACTGGATTTTTTCGCCCGCGTCCAGTGCATCACGGCCTGCCTTGGTGCTGCGTTTTTGCACGGCCACCTGCACGTTGGTAAGCAACACGTCGCGCGCCAGCGTGGACTTGCCGGAGCCGCTGACGCCGGTGATGGCGACCAGGCGTTTCAACGGCACGTGGGCGGTGACGGTTTGCAGGTTGTGCAGGTTGGCGCCGTTGACGGTGAGCCAGTCTATTTTTGGTTTATGCGTTAGTGCTGGGCCCGCAGCGGGTAGCCCTGGGGCGGGCTCCTCGTCGCGTAGCTCAATGTCGTCACCCACCCCAGGGCTACCCGCTGCTGCGACGGACATTTGGGCGGTGCGACGGTCTGCCAACGCGGCGTATTCGGCGGCTACTTTCGTTCGCTCTGCCAATTCGATGTTTGCCGTCTCGCTGGCGCTCACTTGTGCTGCAGCGACCGCGGCCTTTGCAGCTTTCGCACTGAGTTTCTTACCCGGCTTGGCGCCAACTCCCGCGGCGGAAGTCGTTTCGCCGGGTGACGATTTCGTGGTCCCGTATGAGGAACCCGGCGCATCGGCTTCCGCCGCGTCGAGCACCAAGGTCTCCGCATAAGACACCATCCCGCGCCGCGCCGCCAAAGGGTGCTTCATCGCATGCAACAAATAACGCCCAGTCTGCGACTCGGGAGCGTTCTGCACGTCCTCAATCGACCCCTGCGCCACCAACCGCCCACCGCGCTTGCCTGCGCTGGGGCCAATGTCGATGATGTGGTCCGCATGGCGAATCGTGTCCTCGTCATGCTCCACCACCACCAGCGTGTTGCCCTTGTCGCTCAAGCTCTGCAAAGCATCCAGCAAGATCTTGTTGTCGCGGGCATGCAAGCCAATGGTGGGTTCGTCGAGCACGTAGCACACACCTTGCAAATTGCTGCCCAGCTGCGCGGCCAAACGGATGCGCTGTGCCTCTCCACCCGACAGCGTGGGCGCGCCCCGGTCCAACGTCAGATAGCCCAGCCCCACCTCTTCCAGAAACTCCAGACGGCTCTTGATTTCGGGCACCAGGTCGCGCGCGATATCGCCTTCGCGCGTGGTCATGCCGCCCGCCACTTGCAGCGTCTGCACCCACTTGCGCACATCGGTCACGCTCAGGCGCGCAATGTCGGTGATACCGACGTTAGCGAACTTCACGTTGCGCGCGGTGGCGTTCAGGCGCGTACCGCTGCAGGTCGGGCAAGTCGCGTCATGCAGGTCTTCAATGTCGGCCTCGGCAAAGGTCTGCTCACGGCCCTTGTTGTCATCGTCCTTCACGGAGTCGTCAAACACCTTGCGCTGCTCTTTGGTCAGCGCCACACCCGTGCCCACGCAGTCTGGACACCAGCCATGCTTGCTGTTGTAGGAGAACAGACGCGGATCCAGCTCGGCATACGAGGTGGAACATACCGGGCAGGCACGCTTGGTGGAAAACACCTGTACCTTGCCAATGCCCGCTGCCGGCGTACCGGCCAGCATGGCCTCGCGCAGCCCGTCAATCTCGCTCAGCACATACACCACACCCTTACCATGCGTGAGCGCATCAGCCAGCGCCTGGCGCAGCGCGAGTTCATTGGATGGCGTCACGTCCAAGCTCGCCACCGGCAGCTCGATGTTGTGTTCCTTGAATCGGTCAATGCGCGGAAAGCTGGTGGTCGGCAGAAAGTTGCCATCCACACGCAGATGCGTAAAGCCCCGCGGCCGCGCCCAGTCCGCCAGCTCGGTGTAAACGCCCTTGCGCCCCTGCACCAGCGGCGCCAACAGGCCAATGTGTTGGCCGCGGTAGTTCTTCAGTAACTGCGCCGCAATGCTGTCTGCCGATTGCGGCTCCACCGCCGCACCGTCCTTGTAGCAATGCTGCGTGCCCAGCTTCACGTACAGCAAGCGTAAGAAGTGCCAGACCTCGGTGGTCGTGCCCACCGTGGACTTGCGTCCACCACGCGACAGCCGCTGCTCAATCGCCACTGTAGGCGGAATGCCATACACCGCATCCACCTCGGGTCGCCCGGCCGGTTGCACGATGGAGCGCGCGTAAGCGTTCAACGACTCCAGGTAACGACGCTGGCCTTCGTTGAACAGGATGTCAAACGCCAACGTGGATTTTCCCGAACCGGACACCCCAGTCACCACACTGAACTTGCCGCGCGGAATATCCACGGACAAAGATTTGAGGTTGTGTTCCTTCGCATTCACGATACGAATGGAATTCGATGCGTCAGCGAGCAACGCGCCGGAGGTGGATGGGCTTGCGCCTTGGGCCGATTTTGCAATCGCGGAGCGAGTGTATGAGGCACTGGGCGCAAGCCCGTCCGCCGCAGCAAGCGCCAGATAAGCAGGCCGGTCTTCCTGCACCTCATGCACCACCCCCATAGCCGCCGCATAGTCCCGCAACGCCTGCCCCGTGTGCGATGTGGCATGCAACATCACATCCTCCGGCGTGCCATGAGCCACCACTTCACCACCGGCATCCCCACCCTCAGGCCCCAAATCAATCAACCAATCGGACGCCCGAATCACATCCAGGTTGTGCTCAATCACCACCAACGAGTGACCGGCGTCCAGCAGCTTGCGCAACGCACGCATCAGCTTGGCAATGTCGTCAAAGTGCAGACCGGTGGTGGGCTCATCCAGCATGAACAGCGACCCACGCTTGGCCAAAAACTGCGCACTCGCGCTCTTGCCCTTGGCAGCCTCCGCCAAAAAGCCCGCCAGCTTGAGGCGCTGTGCCTCACCGCCCGACAGCGTAGGCACGGGTTGCCCCAGCTTCACATACTCCAGCCCCACATCCACAATGGGCTGCAACACACGGATCACATCGCGGTCCGCGCTGAACAGGTCGGCCGCTTCGCTCACCGTCAGGTCCAGCACATCCGCCACGTTCACAAGGCGGCCCTTGCGCTCAATGGTGACTTCCAGAATCTCGGGCCGGTAACGCTTGCCATCGCAGTCCGGGCAACGCAGGTACACGTCGCTCAGGAACTGCATCTCCACATGCTCAAAGCCCGAGCCGCCGCAGGTGGGGCAGCGGCCATCGCCGCTGTTGAAGCTGAACTTGCTGGCCGTGTAGCTGCGCTCCTTGGACAGGGCGGCGCCCGCAAACAACTCGCGGATCGCATCCCATGCACCCACATAACTCACGGGGTTGGAGCGTGCCGTCTTGCCAATGGGCGACTGGTCCACAAACACCACCTCGCTGAGCTGCTCTGCACCCAGCAGGCGCGTATGCGCGCCCGGTGTCTCGGTAGCCTTGCCAAAGTGGCGAAGCAGCGCGGGCGCCAGCACATCCTGAATCAGCGTGGACTTGCCCGAGCCTGAAACCCCGGTCACGCAGACCAGGCGTTGCAAGGGAATCTCCACCGACACGTTTTTCAGGTTGTGCTCGGTCACGCCTTCCAGAATCAGGCGCAGCGTGTTGGGCGCCACCATGCGCTTGAAGCCCATGCCCACCTGCTTGCGGCCACCCAGGTAGGCGCCGGTCATGGTGTCGGCGCTCTTCAGGGCTTCGGTCGTGCCGTCAAACACAATCTGCCCGCCCTTCTCGCCCGGGCCGGGGCCCATGTCGATCATGCGGTCCGCGGCCAGCATCACGGCCGGGTCGTGCTCCACCACCACCAGCGTGTTGCCCGCATCGCGCAGGCGCTGCATGGCCACGATGATGCGATTCATGTCGCGCGGGTGCAGGCCAATGCTGGGCTCATCGAGCACAAACAGGGTGTTGACCAGCGAGGTGCCAAGCGCGGTGGTGAGGTTGATACGCTGCACCTCGCCACCCGACAACGTGCGGCTCTGGCGGTCCAGCGTAAGGTAGCCAATGCCCACGTCGCACAGGTATTTGAGGCGCGTCCCCACCTCTTCGAACAGCAACTTCAGCGTCTTCTGCTCGGCCTCGGAGGCGGTGTTTTTCTCCGGCGGGGCTGAAGGCAGGGAAGCGCCGGGCGCCTCACGCATTTGCTGCGCAACTGCAATGTCGGCACCCGACGCTTCCCTGCCCTCAGCCTGGCTGGGGGCGGCAGCAACATCCAACTGCAACTGCAGCGAATCAAAAAACCGCTTCAACTTGTCCAGCGACATCAGCATCATGTCGTGCAAACACAAGCCCGGTAGCGCCTCCAATTGATCACGTGTCCACTTCACACCTTGCGGCATGAAACGTTTGGACGGAGGCAACACGGCATCGGCTTGTTCCTTCGTTCCAATGCGCCACAGCAGGCTCTCGGTCTTCAGCCGCGCTCCGCCACAGGTGCCACACGGCGTGTAGCTGCGGTATTTGGACAAGAGCACACGGATGTGCATCTTGTAGGCCTTGCTCTCCAGGTACTCAAAGAAACGGTCCACGCCAAACCAGTGCTGGTTCCACTTGCCATTCCAGTTGGGCGAGCCCTTGTAGACCCAGTTCTTCTGTTCCTCGGTCAGCTTGTACCAAGGCGTGTCGCGCGGAACGCCAGCGGCCTCGGCGTGGCGCATCAGGTCGTCCTGGCACTCTTGCCAGGCGGGGGTCTGCATGGGTTTGACCGCACCGGCGCGCAGAGTCAGCTTGTCATTGGGAATCACCAGCCCATAGTCCACTCCGACCACGCGGCCAAAGCCGCGGCAGGCCTCGCAGGCGCCCACGGCAGAGTTGAAGCTGAACATGGACGCAATCGGGTCCGTGTAGCGCAGATCACTCTGCGGGCAATGCAGGCCGGTGGAGAAGCGCCACAGCGTGGGCGCGACATTTGCTACAGTTTCAGGAGCTGCTTGCGCAGTATCCACGGGCGATAGAGCCTCATTTAGCACATAAACGTTGAGGCGACCGCTGCCACGTTTCAAGGCTACTTCGATGGCTTCCAGCACGCGGGCCTTCTCCACACCGTCGATGCGGAACCGGTCTGCCACCACGTCGAGCACCTTGCGGGGGCCGCTGACCGTGGCCACCTCACGCTCCGCTTGCACCCGCGTGAAACCACTGGCGCTGAGCCACTGGGTCACTTCGTCCTGTGTGGTACTCGCTGGCAACTCCACAGGAAAAGTTAAGACCAAACGCGGTCCCAAAGCTTCGGCCGCGCGACGCACTAGCTCGGCATAAATTGTCTCAGGGGTGTCGTGCTGCACCGGCAGCGCGGTGTCCTTGTCGAACAAATTACCCGCACGGGAAAACAGCAGCTTCAGGTGGTCGTTGAGCTCCGTCATCGTGCCCACGGTGGAGCGGCTGGAGCGCACGGGGTTGGTCTGGTCGATGGCGATGGCCGGGGGCACGCCCTCCACCTTGTCCACGGCGGGTTTGTCCATGCGGTCCAGAAACTGGCGCGCGTAGGCGCTAAAGGTTTCCACGTAGCGGCGCTGGCCTTCGGCGTACAGCGTGTCAAACACCAGGCTGGACTTGCCCGAGCCGCTGGGCCCGGTCACCACGGTCAGTTCGCCGGTGCGAATATCCAGGTCAAGGTTCTTGAGGTTGTGTTGCCGCGCTCCGCGAATGCGGATGGTTCCCTGGGACATAAGTGAATGCTCTTCTGGAGGAGGAGAGACATTCTAGGCAGCCCCATGGCCGAAACTGAGGCGTGAGGGCAATTTTGCGCCGGGCCGCGGCGCGAGGAGGCTAGCCTTTAAGGGCGCGCTCCAATTCCCGGGCCACTTTGCTGCCAACGGCTTCCTGGATCTTGGGCAACAGGATCAGCAAATCGTCAAACCCGGCGGCAGCTTCCACCGACAGGTTCAGGCGAAAGCCACGCAAACCCAAGCTGGCAGTTAGCTTGGTGGCAATAGGTTTGGCATCGGCATACCGCTCTTGGGGCGTGCGGTTACTGGGGGGTTGGGCGGCATCCTCAGCCTGCTGCACAGCCTCTGCCGAGGCCACAGGGCCAGGCACAGCTGCAGAGCCGGCAACCAAGGCCAAGAAGCCCTGCTCCACCATGTGATCTACATCCTCTGCCGTCACCCCCATGCCGCCCGTGGCGGCCAGGACCTGGTCTAGCGTCTTGTTACCGTCGAACAAGATGAAGGTGGACCGCTGGCGTGCAGAAAAGAGCGGCGAGCGTTCTTTGAACGCCTGCTGCCCTGCTTCTGTTTTGATGTATTTCATGCGGGCATTTTAGGGCGAGCACCCTGCCCTGGCAGCGTTTTCATGCTGCCTGCAACATCACGTTAACCCTACTATTTGGCTTCACTGGCCGCTGCGGCAGGCGCAGGTGCGGCAACGGGGGCCGATGCAGCCGCCGCAGGCGCCTCGGTGTGCAGGGCTTCTGCGCCATGCTTTTCACCACCCATGTCGATGTCACCGCCCTTGCTCAAGATAAACAGCGCCAAACCTGCAAATACGGCAAAACCCACAGCAATTTTCCACATACCACTTCTTTCAAAAAAAAGGCCCCCACAAGGAGAGCCTGGAAATTGCCCCGACCAACTTGGCCGGGGCGTTAACTCAAATTGACTCGACTCGCTTAGTCGTTGGCGTAGATGTCCACGTCCTTGGTTTCCTTGACGAACAAGCCGCCAATCACCACGGTCGCAGCCGCAATGATGATGGGGTACCACAGGCCGTTGTACATGTTGCCGGTCTGGGCCACGATGGCGAAAGCCGTAGTGGGCAGCAAGCCGCCGAACCAACCGTTACCAATGTGGTAAGGCAAGCTCATGGAGGTGTAACGGATGCGGGTCGGGAACATTTCCACCAGCATGGCTGCAATAGGACCGTACACCATGGTCACCAGAATCACCAGGTAGGTGAGGATGATGACAACCTTGACCTTGTCGAACTTGGCCATGTCAGCCTTGGCAGGGTAGCCAGCGGTCTTCAGTGCTTCGTTCAGGTTCTTGTTGAACTCGGCAGCCTTGGCAGCGCCTTCTTCCTTGGTCAAACCCTTGGAGGTGTAACCGGTGATGACGGTAGCGCCCACAGCAATGCTTGCAGGAGTGCCAGCAGCAGCCACAGCATTGTCATAACTCACCGAACGGCTGGCCAAACCTTGCTTGGCGATATCGCACGAGCTGGTGAACTTCACGGTACCAGTGGGGTTGAACTGGAACGAGCACTCGGCTGGATCCGCAGTCACCACCACCTTGTTGGCAGCTTGTGCAGCAGCCAGGTCAGGGTTGGCAGCTTTAGTCAGCGCTTCGAACACGGGGAAGTAGGTCAACGCAGCCAACAAGCAGCCAGCCAAGATGATGGGCTTGCGGCCAATCTTGTCAGACAGCGAGCCGAACAAGATGAAGAACGGTGTGCCGATGATCAGGGAGATAGCCACCATGATGTTGGCGGTTGCACCGTCCACCTTGAGCGCTTGCGTCAGGAAGAACAGGGCATAGAACTGGCCGGAGTACCAAACTACGGCTTGACCAGCGGTCAAACCGACCAGGGCCAAGATCACGATCTTCAGGTTTTTCCACTGGCCGAAGGATTCGGACAAAGGAGCCTTGGAGGTCTTGCCTTCCGCCTTCATCTTGGCGAAAGCGGGCGACTCGTTCATGCTCAAACGGATGTAAACCGACACGGCCAACAACAGAATGGACACGATGAACGGCACGCGCCAGCCCCAATCGGCAAACGCAGCTTCACCAATGATGGTGCGGGTACCCAGAATCACCATCAAGGACAGGAACAAGCCCAAAGTGGCTGTGGTCTGAATCCAGGAGGTGTAGGCACCACGCTTGCCGTGGGGAGCATGCTCCGCCACGTAGGTAGCAGCGCCGCCGTACTCACCACCCAGTGCCAAGCCTTGCAGCAAACGCAGGATGATCAAGATGACGGGAGCCGCCACACCAATGGAGGCGTAGGTAGGCAAGATACCCACGATGAACGTGGACAAACCCATGATCAGAATGGTCACCAGGAAGGTGTACTTGCGACCGATCATGTCGCCCAGACGGCCGAAGAAAATGGCACCGAAGGGACGCACGATGAAACCTGCAGCAAACGCCAGCAAGGCAAAGATGAAGGCGGAGCCTTCGTCCAGACCGCTGAAGAACTGCTTGGCAATGATGGCTGCCAAAGAACCGTACAGGTAGAAGTCGTACCACTCAAAAACGGTGCCGAGTGAGGAAGCGAAGATAACTTTCTTCTCTTCCGCAGACATCGGCCGTGGGGCTGCTGTTGCCATAGTGTGTGTCTCCAATCGTTGTAGCACCTCCGACATGGAGGTTGACCGTATTCTTGGAGGGGGCACTGACCCTGCTCTGACACGAAACCAACGCTGGCTTGCGCGAAACTGACTCGCCTCTGACGGTTTAAGGTCTAACCCTTAAACGCCATTTCACATGACGACAACTCAGGCTGAGCGCAAGGGTATACCCGATGGCCAGCCTTGCACGCGGTTCCAGCGCGTGTCAGCGTCGCTGCCTACCAAGCTGGCGTCGCCCTCCAGGTAGGCGCGCAGCATGGGCAGCGCATCCAGCCCCCAAAACACTTTGCCATCCACCTCGAAACTGGGCACACCAAACACCTCACGCGCAATCGCCTCCTCGGCATGGGTTTTGAGTTGGGCCTTCACGGCATCGCTACCCGGGTCTTGCACGGGCGCTAGGTCTTGGGCAACTGTGGCCAGGCGTTGTGCATCACCCGCATCGGCCCCGCCCACCCACACGTGGCGGAACAGGGTTTCACAGACATAACGGTTGGGCTGGCCCTGCGCATCGGTGGCCACGGCTAGGCGCAACAAGCCCAGCGGGTTGAAGGGGTGCACCGCCGGAAAGTCCAGCGCCACACCGTTGCGCTGGGCCAGCCACTGCACATGGCGGTAAATCCAATGGCGCTTGGGCGGCACCTCGGCCGGGCCCAGCACCGCGTTGTGTTTGAGCAGGCCACCCAGAAACACAGGCTTGTAGTGCACTTGGTAGCTCAGGCCCTGCAGTGCGCGTGGCAGTTCTTCAAACGCCAGGTAGGCGTAGGGCGAGATGAAGTCCAGGTAGAAGGTGATCTGGTGCATGGCGGGCCTCGGACGGCAGAAGGTTCAGGCAAAGGCCTCGGGGTGGGTTTCGCGCAGGCGCTGCGTGATGTGGCCCCACATCACTGTCTTGCCCGCATCGTCGCTACGGCCCCATTCGCGGATCTCGTCGATGGTGCGGAAGCAGCCCTCGCACAGTCCACTACCGGTGTTCATGCGGCAGACATTGACACAAGGACTAGGCACGTTTTCGGCCACAGCGCCCACAGATAATGCGCGAGCAGCTAGCATTTTCATAGCATTTTGACGCACCAGCAGGTCCAGCTCGCTCTCGGCGTCCGGCGCCTCCACCACGTCCGCCACCGGTGCGCCGGTGAGCGCCACCAAGTGCTGCGGGTGCAGCTTGAACACCCCATGCGGGTGGCCGGCTGCCGCCCACACCTCGTCAAAACGAAACAGCTCCTGGTCAATCAGCGTGACACCCGGCATGGCATGCGCCACCGGGCTCACCCCACCGATGCTGAAGCCGGTGCGCTCTTTCACGAAGGCTGCATTGGCCCGGCCCAACGGCCCTACCAGCGCCGCCACCTTGGCCTCGTCCACACGGCGATCGCCGGAGGTGACGACCAGCACCGCCACACCGTCCTCAATGCGCTTGAAGATGATGCTCTTGGCAATCTGGCCCACGGCCACGCCCAGCGCATCGGCGGCCTGCTGCGCGGTGCGCGCAGCGCCGTCCAGCATCACCGGGCCATGGGGGTGATTTTTCTCTTGCAGCACAGCCGCAACGCGCTGCACGCCTTCAGGTAACTCAGTCAATTCAGCTCCACACATCGTGTTGTTTATCCCAGTCGCTTGGTCAGTAGCGCATTGGCCGCGCGGGAATGCGGCTTGCGCTGCAGGAAGTCGCTGATGAACTTGCCCGCGTCGATGAGCTTGTCCAGGTCAATGCCGGTCTCGATACCCATACCGTGCAGCAGGTAGACCACGTCCTCTGTCGCCACATTGCCCGTGGCGCCCTTGGCATACGGGCAGCCGCCCAGGCCGGCCGACGAGGTGTCGTAATGCCAGATGCCCATCTCCAGGCAGGCCAGCGTGTTGGCCAGTGCCATGCCATAGGTGTCGTGGAAGTGGCCCGACACTTCGTCCACGCTGTAGTACTGCAGCGTGGCGTCCAGCGCGCGCTGCACCTTGAGCGGCGTGCCCACGCCAATGGTGTCGGCCACGCCCACATGCTCTACGCCAATGTCCTTCATGAGTCGCGCCACCAGCGCCACACGTTCGGGCGCAATCTCCCCCTCATACGGGCAGCCCACGGCACACGAGATGGCGCCGCGCACCGCAATGCCCGCTGCCTTGGCCGCCTGCGCCACGGGGCGGAAGCGCTCAATGCTTTCTTCAATCGAGCAGTTGATGTTCTTCTGGCTGAAGGCCTCGCTGGCCGCGCCAAACACCACGATCTCGTCGGGCTTGGACAGCACCGCCGCCTCGTAGCCCTTCATGTTGGGCGTCAGCACCGAGTAGCGCACGCCGGGCTTGCGCTGGATGCCCGCCATCACCTCGGCGTTGTCGGCCATCTGCGGCACCCACTTGGGGCTGACAAAGCTGGTGACCTCAATCTCCTTGAGGCCCGCGTCCTGCAGGCGGTGCACCAGTTCCACCTTGACGGCGGCCGGTACAGGCTCCTTTTCGTTCTGCAGGCCGTCGCGCGGGCCCACATCGATGATTTTGACTTTGCTGGGAATGGCCATGGTGTGTCTTTCGTCTTGTTTCGGCGCCTTGCGGCTCAGTAGCCGCGCGCCGCATCCACGCGGCCCGCGACGGCGTCACCGCGCTGCAGCGCGCCAATCTTGCTGGCGATCTGCGCAATGCTTTCGCTGCGCAGCGTGCGGGCGGAGGTATGGGGGGTCACGGTGATCTTGGGGTGGTTCCAGAAGGCATGGCCTTGCGGCAGTGGCTCCACGCGGAACACATCCAGCGTGGCACCGGCCAGGTGGCCGTTGGCTATGGCGGCCAGCAGATCGGCATCCACCACATGGGCGCCACGCGCCACGTTGATGACATAACCACCCAGACGGATCTTGGCCAGGCGCTGGGCATTCAGCAGGTTTTCAGTGTCGGGGGTAAGCGGCAGCAGGCACACCACAAAACGGCTAGCCGCCAAAAAGGCGTCCAACTGGTCTTCGCCCGCAAAGCTCTGGATGCCGGGCACGGCCTTGGGCGAACGGCTCCAGCCATTCACGGGAAAGTCGAACTGCGCCACCGCCTTGGCCACACGCTCGCCCAGCACCCCCAGACCCAGCACGCCCACGGGATAGTCCACGCGGCTGCGCGGCTTGCGGAAGGACCACTTGCCCTGGCCCATGTCGGCCTCGTACCCATCGAGTTCACGGAAGTGGCGAATGATGGCGTGGCACACGTACTCCGCCATCTGCACCGACATGCCTGCATCGTCCAGGCGGATCACGGGCACGCCTTTCGGCAGGTTCAGCTTCATGAGCGCATCCACGCCCGCGCCAGTGTTGAAGATGGCTTTCAGGCCAGCCTGCTCGTCCAGCAGTTGCTGAGGCGGTTTCCACACCACGGCGAAATCTGCCTGCGGCGCGCCGGGCTCCCACAGGGTGACCGAGGCACCGGGCAAGGCCGCTTGCAGGCCGGGAATCCAGGAGGCCGCATCCATGTCGGCCGAGTAGTAGGTAACGTTCAAAGAAGGCATGGGGGGATTTTCGCCGCTTTGCAAAGCCCCTCCGTGGCCCCGGCTCAGGCGGCCACGTCCAGGCGCAGCAGTTCGGCCCCCTCGGTCACCTGGTCGCCGGGCGCAAACAGCAGTTCGGCCACGGTGCCGTCAGCCGGCGCGGCAATGGTGTGCTCCATCTTCATGGCTTCCATCACGGCCAGCGCCTGGCCCTTGGTCACCGCGTCACCCGCCTTCACGGCAAACGACACCACCTTGCCCGGCATGGGCGCCGTCAGGCGGCCACCCTCGGCATGGGTTTCTCCGGCATGGGCCAGCGCGTCAATTGCTACGATTTGTATAGCACCTTGCGCAGTGAATACGTGGTCTACATCGCCATTTCGATAAATATTGGCCACGACACGCTGCGCTCCCAGCTGCAGGTCCAATGCGCCATGGGCGTCTACAGCCCATTGCAACGGCAGGGTTTGCCCCGCCACGGCCAGTGTGTAGCTGCCGCGCACCGTGGTCAGCACCGCGGTGTGGGACTGTCCGGCGTATTCCATTGCAAACCCACGCACCGAGGGGCCATGCGAGCGCCAGCCGTCGCGCTGCGCCCAGGGGTCACGCCAGCCCGCCGCATCGGTCTGCGCGCCGTGGTCCCGTTCGGACTGCAGCGTGTGCGCGACCAGGGCGGCGGCGGCCAGCGGCAGGCCCAGCTTGTCCTGGTGAAAGAGTGCCGCGGCTTCGCGCGGAATCAGCGCCGTGTCCAGATTCGCCTGGGCAAACGACGCGCTGGTGGTCACATGGCGCAAAAACTGCACATTGGTCGCCAGCCCCACGATATGGGTTTGCGCCAGCGCCGCATCCATGCGCGCCAAAGCTTCCTCACGTGTGGAGCCGTGCACGATGAGCTTGGCCACCATGGAGTCGTAGAAGGGGCTGATGGTGTCGCCCTGGCGCACACCGGAATCCACGCGTGTGCCATGGCTGGCGCGCTCAAACGTCACATGCGCGGGCAGGCCGTAGACCTGCAGCGTGCCGGTGGCAGGCAGGAAGTTGTTGTCGGGGTTCTCGGCACAGATGCGCGCCTCAATCGCGTGGCCCTGGATCTTGAGCTCGTGCTGTTGCAGCGGCAGCAGCTCGCCCGATGCCACGCGCAGTTGCCACTCCACCAGGTCTTGCCCGGTGATGGCTTCGGTCACCGGGTGCTCCACCTGCAGGCGCGTGTTCATCTCCATGAAGAAGAAGGTCATGCTGCCATCGGGCTTTTGCTCGACGATGAATTCGACAGTACCGGCGCCCACGTAATTCACCGCACGGGCTGCAGCCACCGCCGCCTCGCCCATCTGCTGGCGGAAGGCTTCGGTCATGCCGGGCGCGGGCGCCTCTTCCAGCACTTTCTGGTGGCGGCGCTGCACCGAGCAGTCGCGCTCGAACAGGTACACGTAGTTGCCCAACGTGTCGCCAAACACCTGGATCTCGATATGGCGCGGGCGCTGCACATACTTCTCGATCAGCACCGCATCATCGCCAAAGCTATTGATGGCCTCGCGCTTGCAAGACGCCAGCGCGGCCGCAAAGTCCTCAGCCTTGTCTACCGCGCGCATGCCCTTGCCGCCACCGCCGGCGCTGGCCTTGATCAGCACGGGGTAGCCAATGCGGTCCGCCTCGCGCTGCAGCAGCGCGGGGTCTTGGTCCTTGCCGTGGTAGCCAGGCACCAGCGGCACGCCCGCTTTTTCCATGAGCTGCTTGGACTCGGCCTTCAGCCCCATGGCCAGAATGGCCGATGCGGGCGGGCCGATGAACACCAGCCCCGCCTGGGCGCATGCCTGGGCGAACTCTTCGTTCTCGCTCAGGAAACCGTAACCGGGGTGGATGGCCTGCGCACCGGTGGCCTGCGCCGCGGCAATGATTTTTTCCCAGCGCAGGTAGCTGTCCTTGGGCGCGCTGCCGCCAATGTGCACGGCTTCGTCACAGGCGGCCACGTGTTTGGCAGAGGCATCCGCATCGGAATACACGGCGACGGTTTTGATGGCCATACGCGCTGCGGTGGCCGCAACTCTGCAGGCAATTTCTCCACGATTGGCGATCAGAATTTTGGTGAACATATTGATTTCCTCGGGAACTCAGACCAGCCAGTTCGGCTTGCGTTTTTGCAGGAAGGACTGCACACCCTCCTTGCCTTCGCTGCTGCTGCGGATATCGGCAATGCCTTCCACCGTGTGGGCCATCAGCGCGCCATCAATCTCGCGCGCCGCCACGGTCTGCACCAGCTCCTTGCAGCTGCGCACGGCATTCGGGCTGGCGTTGACCAGGGCCTTGACCAGCTCGGCCACCTTGGCGTCCAGCTGCTCGGCCGGCACCACCTCGTGCACAAAGCCGATGCGGTGCGCCTCCTGCGCGCTGAAGCGCTCCGCCGTCAAAAAGTAGCGGTGCGCGGCACGCGCGCCCATGGCGCGAATCACATAGGGACTGATGGTGGCGGGGATCAAGCCCAGCTTCACCTCGCTCAGGCAAAAGCCTGCCGTGTCCACGGCCACCGCCATGTCGCAAGCCGCTACCAGGCCCATGCCACCGGCCACCACATCGCCCTGGATGCGCGCGATGGTGGGCTTGGGGCAGGCGTACATCACGCGCAGCATCTCGGCCAGCTTGGCGGCATCCGCCAGGTTCTCGGCACGCGTGTAGTCGGCCATGCGGCGCATCCAGTTCAGGTCGGCACCCGCGCAGAAGGCCGGCCCCTCGGCCGCCAGCACCACGGCGCGCGTCTCGGCACTCGCTGCGGCGGTCTGGAAGGCCTGGGTTAGCTCGGTTATTACCTCGTCGTTGAAGGCGTTGCGCACCTCGGGGCGGTTCAGCGTGATGGTGAGCAGCGCGCCGGTGTGGGTCAGGGTCAAAGCAGTCATGGCCAGCCCCTCACATGCGGAAGACACCGAACTTGGTGTCTTCAATAGGAGCGTTCAATGCCGCACTCAGGCCCAGGGCCAGCACGCGGCGCGTGTCGGCAGGGTCAATCACGCCGTCGTCCCACAGGCGGGCGCTGGCGTAGTAGGGGTGGCCTTGTTCGTCGTACTGGCGGCGGATCGGCGCCTTGAAGGCTTCTTCCTCGTCCGCACTCCAGGCGCCGCCCTTGCCCTCGATGCCATCGCGCTTGACGGTGGCCAGCACGCTGGCCGCCTGCTCGCCGCCCATGACGCTGATGCGCGCGTTGGGCCACATCCACAAAAAGCGCGGGCTGTAGGCGCGGCCGCACATGCCGTAGTTGCCGGCGCCAAAGCTGCCGCCGATGATGATGGTGAACTTGGGCACCGCAGCGGTGGCCACGGCCGTCACCATCTTGGCGCCGTTGCGCGCAATGCCTTCGTTCTCGTACTTGCGGCCCACCATGAAGCCGGTGATGTTCTGAAGGAAGACCAGCGGAATCTTGCGCTGGCAGCACAGCTCGATGAAGTGCGCGCCCTTGAGGGCCGATTCGCTGAACAGGATGCCGTTGTTGGCGATGATGCCCACGGCCATGCCTTCGATGTGCGCAAAGCCGGTCACCAGCGTGGCGCCGTAACGCGGCTTGAACTCGTGGAACTCGCTGCCATCCACGATGCGGGCGATGATTTCGCGCACGTCAAACGGCTTGCGCGTGTCGGTGGGGATCACGCCGTACAACTCTTCCGCTACATATTTAGGAGCTGCTAGCGCAAGCGTGGCGAGGGCTGGAGGCTTCTTTTTATTCAAATGTGCGACCGCCTGGCGGGCCAGGGCAATCGCGTGCAGGTCATTCTGCGCCAGGTGGTCGGCCACGCCGGAGAGGCGCGTGTGCACATCGCCACCACCCAGGTCTTCCGCCGTCACCACCTCGCCCGTGGCCGCCTTCACCAGCGGCGGGCCGCCCAGGAAGATGGTGCCCTGGTTCTTCACGATGATGGTCTCGTCGCTCATGGCCGGCACATAGGCGCCACCGGCGGTGCAGCTGCCCATGACCACGGCAATCTGCGCAATGCCCTGGGCGCTCATGTTGGCCTGGTTGAAGAAGATGCGGCCAAAGTGGTCACGGTCGGGAAACACCTCGTCCTGGTTGGGCAAGTTGGCGCCGCCGCTGTCCACCAGGTAGATGCAGGTCAGGTTGTTTTGCGCTGCGATCTCCTGTGCGCGCAAATGCTTTTTGACCGACAACGGGTAGTAGGTGCCGCCCTTCACGGTGGCGTCGTTGCAGACGATCATGCAGTCCACCCCGCTGACACGGCCAATGCCCGCCACGATGCCGGCGCCGGGCGCGGCGTTGTCGTACACATTGAGCGCGGCCAGGGGCGCCAGCTCCAGAAACGGGGTGCCGGGGTCCAGCAGCATGGCCACGCGGTCGCGCGGGAGCAGCTTGCCGCGGGCCACATGTTTGGCACGGGCCGCCTCGCCTCCGCCTTCTGCAATGCGGGCCACCTGGGCCTGCAGGTCGTCCACCAGGGCGCGCATGGCGCTGGCGTTGGCGGCAAAGTCGGCCGAGCGGGGGTTGAGCTGGGATTCCAGAATCGTCATGGGCGCATCCGGTCAGGGGTTGGACAGTCAGCAGGCATTGTGCGTCCACCACCTGCCGGGCGGGACGCCACCGAGGTTGCAAATCCTGCCACAGCTGGCGCATTTTTTGGCACACTGGGGGAATGCCGCACCCCAGCCCCATTGCCGCCACGCCCATGGCCTTTGTCCAAGCTATCGTGGCCGCCTACGCGCGCTATGGGCAGGACCCATCCAGCGCCCTGGCGCAGGCACAGATTGCGCCAGAGCAGGTACTGCAGGACCAGGCCCGCATCACCGCCTGGCAGATGGAGCGCATCTCGGACCTGGCCATGCGCGAGCTGGACGACGAGGCACTGGGCTGGTTCAGCCGCCGCCTGCCCTGGGGCAGCTACGGCATGCTGGCCCGCGCCTCCATCAGCGCGCCCACGCTGGCGCTGGCCGTGACACGCTGGTGCCGCCACCACGGTCTGATCACCGACGACATCACCCTCACGCTGCAAACCAGCGGCAGCACGGCCAGCATCAGCATTGCCGAGCACCGGGAGTTGGGCGAGCGGGGCGCGCTGCGCGAGTTCTGCCTGGTCTCGGTGCTGCGCAACATCCATGGCCTGGCCTGCTGGCTGGTGGACTCTCGCATTCCGCTCTTGCAGGCGCAGTTTCCGTTTGCGGCGCCGGCGCACGCCGAGGCCTACCAGGTACTGTTTTCGGGCCCCACCCGCTTCGGGCAAGCGCAGGCTGCTATTACTTTTGATGCGCAGTACCTGCAGCTGCCGCTGCGGCGCGACGAAAAAGCGTTGCAGCAAATGCTGCAGCACGCCCTGCCCTTGACGGTGCTGCAGTACCGGCGCGACCGCCTGCTGGTGCAGCGCGTACGCCAGCTGCTGGGCGCCCAGCCACAGGACACGCACGGCGCCGAGGCACTGGCTGCGCTGCTGCACGTGTCGCCACGCACCCTGCACCGCCAGCTCAAAGAGGAAGGTGCCACGCTGCAGGCCCTGAAAGACGAGGTGCGCCAAAGCCGCGCCACCGAGCTGCTGCTGCGCACCCAGCGCCCCGTCAAGCAGGTAGCCGAGGCGGCGGGCTTTCAGAACGAGAAGAGTTTTATCCGCGCCTTCAAGGGCTGGACCGGCCGGTCCCCGGCCGAGTTCCGCCGCAGCGCCACGCCGCTGGCGTGATTTGTGGCCTTGTTGGCGCACGCTGCGCCCGCGCCCTTCATAGACTAGGCCCATGATCACCATTGACGACGCCACCACCATAGGCCAAGCCTTTTTTGCGGCCTGCACGCGCTACGCCCCCCACAGCCTGCTGGCCGTGCCTGCCAACCCGGTACGTGCCTACGACCCCGAGGGCCGCGAGATCACGTATGCCGAGGCCGCCGACACGGTGCGTGGCTTGATGGTGCAGTATCGCGCCGCTGGCTACGGCCTGGGCCACCGCGTGGGCCTGTTTCTGGAGAGCCGGCCGGAACACATGCTGCACAAGCTGGCCCTCAACAGCCTGGGTGTGTGCTGCGTGCCCATCAACCCCGACTACCGCCCGCGCGAGCTGGCCTACCTGATCGACCATGCGCGTGTGGACTCGGTCGTGGTGTTAGCCAGCCGCCTGGAGACCGTGCAGGCGGCACTCGCCCTGACCCAGCACCAGCCCCCAGTGCGCACGCTGGAGGCGCTGCCACACGAAGCCTTGCCAGCCCCTGCAACACCCGCGCAGGCCGGAGAACCGGTGGGCGACACGCCAGCCAGCATCCTCTACACCTCGGGCACCACGGGCCAACCCAAGGGCTGCGTGCTGTCCCACACCTACGAGCTGGCCGCCGGCCACTGGTACGCCCACCAAGGCGGGCTGGGCGCAGTGCGTGAAGGGCAAGAGCGCCTCTACAACCCGCTGCCGCTGTTCCATGTGAACGCGTCCATCTTGTCCTTCTATTGCATGCTGCTCAGCGGTGGCTGCCAGGTGCAGACCGACCGCTTCCAGCCCAGCCGCTGGTGGGCCGAGGTGGTGCAAAGCCGCGCCACCATCGTGCACTATCTGGGCGTGGTGGTGCCCATGCTGCTGAACCAGCCCCAGAGCCCACTGGAGCGCGCCCACTGCGTGCGCTTTGGCTATGGCGCCGGCGTGGAGCCGCAACTGCATGCCGTGTTTGAGGCCCGCTACGGTTTCCCGCTGCTGGAGCTATGGGGCATGACCGAGATGGTGCGCCCGCTGTGCGACTGCCAGGCGCCTCGCCAAGTGGGCACCCGCGCCTTTGGCCGCGCCCGCCCCGGGCTGGACGCCTGCGTGATGGACGAGGCGGGCCAGGTGCTGACAGATGGCACGCCCGGCGAGCTCGTCATCCGCCACAGCGCGGCCACCCCACGGCGCCATTTTTTCAGCGGCTACCTGGACAACCCCGAGGCCACGGCGGATGCCTGGCGCGGCGGCTGGTTCCACACCGGTGACGTGGTGGTGCGCGGGGCCGACGGCATGTTCCATTTCATGGACCGGCGCAAGAACATCATCCGCCGCTCCGGCGAAAACATTGCTGCGGCCGAGGTGGAGGCCCTGCTGCTGACGCACCCGCTGGTGGCTAATGCGGCCGTGATGGCGCTGCCGGACGATGTGCGTGAAGAAGAGGTACTGGCCTGCGTGGTGCTCAAGCAAGGCGCAGAGAGCGCTGACACGGCACGCGCGCTGTTCGACTTTTGCCACCAGCAACTGGCCTATTACAAGGCGCCGGGCTGGCTCTGGTTTGCGCCCGAAATTCCCACCACCGGCACGCAGAAGATCCAGAAGCACCGCATCTTCCCCGAAGGCAGCGACCCGCGCACCCTGCCCGGCATGCACGACCTGCGCGCGTTCAAGAAACGTTGAGGAATACCGCGATGATTGTTTTGCACCACTGCGTCAGTGCACGCTCCCTGCGGCCCCTGTGGCTGCTGGAGGAGCTGGGCCTGCCCTACGACCTGCGCATGCTGCCGTTTCCGCCCCGCGCGCTGGCGCGTGACTACCTGCAGGAGAACCCGCTGGGCACAGTGCCACTGCTGGTGGACGGCCCCACGCGTATGACCGAGTCCGCCGCCATGTGCCAGTACCTGGCGGCACGCCACAGCGCTGGCCAACTGGATGTGCCGGTAGACGACACGGCCTATGGGGTCTACCTGAACTGGCTGCACATGAGCGACGCCACGCTCACCTTCCCGCAAACCCTGGTGCTGCGCTACACCCACTTCGAACCACCGGAGCGCCTGCAGCCGCAGGTAGCCGCGGACTACGCGCGCTGGTTTCTGGCGCGCCTGCGCGCGGTGGATGGCGCGCTGCAGAACGCAAAGTATCTGTGTGCAGATCGATTTACCGCAGCCGATGTGGCCGTGGGTTATGCGCTGCTGCTGGCGCAGCACCTGGGCCTGTCGGCGCAGTTTCCACCCGCCGTGGCTGCCTACTGGCAACACCTGCAGGCGCGCCCGGCCTACCAGCGCGCGCTGCGGGTACAGCAGCAAGCGGCACTGGACCAGGGCGTGCCGACCACGCCCTCGCCCGACATCCGGCCCTAGGCGGGCTGGCGCAGGTCCGCGCCCAGCAGGCAGGCGTGCAGGGCGTCCATGTGCGTGAACACCTGGTGGGCACCGGCTTGGATGAGCGCATCGCCTTGACCCGCTGGCGCATAGGCAAACACCGTGGCGCCTGCGGCTACGCCGGCGGTAATGCCTGTCACCGTGTCCTCCACCACGGCACAGCGGCTGGCGGGCACACCCAAGGCCTGCGCCGCAGCGAGGTAGACATCGGGATGCGGTTTGGAGCGAGGCATCTCGTGCCCGCTGAACACGCGCCCGTCAAAGTAGGTCCACAGGCCCACCTTCTGCAGCTGCATTTCCACCTTGGCCCGGTCGGCCCCCGAGGCGCAGGCAATGCGCCCCTGCACACTGGCATGCACGGCCGCCACCGCGGCTACCGCACCGTCAATGGCAGCCACCTCAGCATCCAGCGCCACGTTGCGGCGCAGGCGGAATTCGGCCATCCATTCGGGTGTGAGCGGCTTGCCGGTCTCCGCCTCGATGCGGGCGCGCTCGTCGATCACCGCCTTGCCCACAAAAATGTCCATGCACTCTTGCACGCTCAGCCGCCAGCCCTGCTCGGCCAGCATGTCGCGCAGCACGCCATTGGTAATCGGCTCGCTGTCCACCAGCACACCATCGCAGTCAAACAACACGGCATCAAATTTCACAGAGCATCTCCATCGACATACAGCCAGTGGCCGTTCTCCAAGACAAAGCGGCTGCGTTCGTGCAGGCGCACGGCGGGGCCCGCCAGCGGCTTTTGGCGTGCCACAAACTCGACTTCGGCATGGGAGGCATCGGTCACCGTGTGGCGGCGCACCTCCAGCCCCAGCCATTTCACGCCGGGCTCAAACTCCATGCTGGGCGGGCGGTGGCTGGCGTGCCAGGTGCGCAGCAGGTAGGACTCGCGCTCCAACGCAAACGCACTGTAGCGGCTTCGCATCAGGCTTTCGGCGTCGGGCGCGGGGGTGTCGGTCTCCAGCCAGCGACCGCAGCAAGCGCCGTAAGCGAGGGGTTTCTTCTGGTGCAGCCTGCCGCAGGGGCAGGCGGAATTTATCTCACAACGTTTCATGCCCACCATCATGCCTTGGCGGCGCGGCGGGCTTTCTGCTGGTCCAGCGTTTCGGTCGGGCCGCCGGCCTGCACCCAACCCTCCCAGCCACCGTCCATATGGGCCACATTGGTCATGCCCATGTCCTGCAGCGCCTTGGCGGCCAGTGCGCTGCGCCAGCCCAGGCCACAAAACAGGATGAACTCCTTGTGCTCGTCGGCAAACAGCTTCTTGTGGTACGGCGAGTCGGGATCCACCCAGAATTCGAGCATGCCGCGTGGCGCATGGAAGGCACCCAGCGCCGTGCCCGCATCCAGCTCGCGGATATCGCGGATGTCCACCAGCTGCACCCGCGGACTCTGCAACTTGGCCAGCACTTCGGCCACGCTGTAGGTGGTGACCTGCGCCATGGCAGTGTCCACCAGGGCACGGAATCCTTTGGTAATGGGCATGAAAATCTCCTTCAGTTCAGGCGTTGAGCACCAGCGAACCCTGCACCGTGGCGGCGCCGGAGCGCACCAGGTCCTGCACCAACTGGCCGGCCGCCGCTTCAAAGCTCTGCCCTGCAAAGTGCGTGGCCAGCATGGCCGCAAAGTAAGGGGTGCCACGGGCCCAGCCCAGCAGCGCGGCCATCTCCAGGCGCTGGGCTTCCAGCAGCTTGAACTTGAGCAGCACCTTGGCCGCGTACTGCAGGTGCTTGGCAGGGTTCTGCACAAAGCCGTTGAGCCGCTGGCGCGCAAACGCGATGGCTGCGGGCGCGTCGGCAAACGCAGCGCCGTGGCCGGGAATGACAGTGGCGGGGTTCAGCCACTCGATCAAATCCAGCGTGGCCGCCACTTCGTCAAACGCGCCCTCGCCATCCAGCTCCGGGAACACCACACCAAAACCGCGCTCCCACAGCGCGTCGGCCGACACCAGCGTGCGGCTCGCGGGTTCAAACAGGATGACCGAGTGCGGGTCGTGCCCCGGCGCGGCGTGCACCTGCCACATCACATCGCCCAGACGCATTTCGGTGCCCGGTTGCAGAGTCGCATTGAACCCAAAACGCGGACACTGCTGTCCCGTGGGCGTGTAACTCAACGCATGCGCATCCCACACGCGCACGTACTCGGCATGGCCGGGCGGAATATGGGTCTGCAGCGCCGGGTAGCGGGCCTGCAGCCCCGCATTGCCACCGCAGTGGTCGCTGTGCAAATGGGTGTTGAGCAGCAGGTCCAGCGGCCGGCCTTGCAGGGCAGAGTCCAGCAGCGCCAGGGTCTGGTCCGCATGGGTGCAGTAGCCGCTGTCGATCAGCGCACTGCCGCCCTCGCCCTGGATCAGGATGTTGTTGCTGGAAAGCCAGCCGCGCTCGAAAACGGTGACACCGGGAGGCAAGGTGACAGCCATGGATGCCTCAGCCCAGCGCGCGCTGGATGATGATCTTCTGCACGTCGCTCGTGCCTTCGTAAATCTGGCACACGCGCACATCGCGGTAGATGCGCTCCACCGGGAAGTCGCTCACATAGCCGTAGCCACCCAGAGTCTGGATGGCGGCGCTGCACACACGCTCCGCCATCTCGCTGGCAAACAGCTTGGCCATGGCGGCTTCTTTCAAACACGGGCGACCTGCATCGCGTAGCGCTGCGGCGTGCCAGATGAGCTGGCGCGCCGCCTCGATCTGTGTGGCGCAGTCGGCCAACCGGAAGCCCACGGCCTGGTGGTTGAAGATGGGTTGGCCAAAACTCTGGCGGTCCTTGGCGTAAGCCACGGCTACCTCAAACGCGCTGCGCGCCATGCCCACGCTTTGTGCGGCAATGCCGATGCGCCCGCCCTCCAGCCCGCCAAGGGCGATGCCATAGCCCTCGCCCTCTTTGCCGATGAGGTTTTCGGCCGGAATGCGGCAGTTGTCAAAGTTGATCTGGGCGGTGTCGCTGCTGTGCTGGCCCAGCTTGTCCTCCAGCCGCGCGACCACATAGCCGGGTGCGTTGGTGGGTACCAGAAAGGCGCTCATGCCCTTCTTGCCCGCGCCTTTGTCGGTCACGGCGATGACGATGGCCACATCGCCATGCTTGCCGCTGGTGATGAATTGCTTGACGCCGTTGATGACGTAGCTGTCGCCATCCTTCACGGCCGTGGTGCGGAGTGACGATGCATCGCTGCCCACATGCGGCTCGGTCAGGCAGAAGGCGCCCAGCAGTTGGCCCTGCGCCAGCGGCTCCAGCCATTGCGTGTACTGCTGCGCGTTTCCGTATTTCATGAGGATGGCGTTCACCGGGCAGTTGGTCACGCTGATGACCGTGCTGGTGCCGCCGTCGCCCGCGGCAATTTCTTCCAGCACCAGCGCCAGCGTCACATAGTCCAGCCCCGCGCCGCCCTGGTGCTCAGGCACGCAGATCCCATAGGCACCCAGCGCGGCCAGCCCCTGGTGGGCGGCCTTGGGAAAGGTGTGGTCCTTGTCCCACTGGGCGGCATTCGGCCAGAGTTCGGCCTGCGCAAAGGCGCGTACGGCGTCGCGCACCATTTCCTGGTCTTGGGTCAGCAGCATGGGGTTTGTCTCTCTCGGGTCGTTATGGTTTGTGGGACTTACCAGCTAGAGAAAGGCGTACCGTCCCAGCGCAGGTAGGGCACGTCGTCACAGGCCAAGCGGGCCTTGCCGGTCTTGCGCGCCGCCACGGTGGTGCGAATGGCGGCCACGCTTTCCTCGGGCAGCAAAGGCGCATCGGGGGTGCCCATGTCGGTGCGCACCCAGCCGGGGTGGATCAGCAGAAACTGGGCCTTGGGGTAGTCGGGCTGCGCGGCCACCACTGCCATGTTGAGCGCGGCCTTGCTCACGTGGTAGACCCAGGCACGGCTGCTTTGCACGGCGCCAATCTGCGCAAAGTCGCTGGTCAAAAATACGAACTGCCCGTGCGCCTCTTCCACCCAAGGCGCCACCTGCGGCAGGGCCTGCATGGCGCCCAGCACGTTGGCGTGCATCATGGAGTCAAAGGCCTGTTGCGTGGGCGGGGACTTGGCGTCTTCGGTGCTGAACACCCCGGCCACGTAATAGGCCACATCAATCTTCTCGCCGTCCAGCTGCCAGCTCAGGCCGCTGACGCTGGCAGGGTTGCTCACATCCAGCTTCATGGCCTGCGCGCCCAGGTCGCGCAGGCGCGCCAGCCCCGCCTCGTCGCGCGCAGTGGCAATCACGCGCTCACCGGCATCCAGGTACTGGCGCACCAGCTCCAGGCCAATGCCGCGCGATGCGCCTATGACAAACACTGTCTTGCTCATGTGTCCCCTTCAACGCAGGCCGCGCCCGTATTTGGAAGAAATAGCACTCTAGCCAATGCGAAATATGCGCGAGCAGCTCCTGAATTTATAGCAACTCCAGCGCCAGCGCGGTGGCTTCACCGCCGCCAATGCACAAGGTGGCTACGCCCTTCTTGAGGCCGCGCGCTTGCAGCGCATGGATCAAGGTCACCATGATGCGCGCACCGGAGGCGCCGATGGGGTGGCCCAGCGCGCAGGCGCCGCCGTTCACGTTCACCTTGTCATGCGGAATGTTCAGCTCTTTCATCAGCGCCATGGGCACCACGGCAAAGGCTTCGTTGATTTCCCACAGGTCCACGTCTTCCACCTTCCATCCGGCCTTGGCCAGCAGTTTTTGGGTGGCGCCCACGGGGGCGGTGGCAAACCAGTTGGGCTCTTGCGCGTGGGTGGTGTGCGCCACGATGCGGGCCAGCGGCTTGCAGCCCAGCTCGGCGGCGGTGCCTGCGCGCATCATCACCATGGCGGCCGCGCCGTCGTTGATGGAGCTGCTGCTGGCGGCGGTGATGGTGCCGTCTTTCTTGAACGCAGCCTTGAGCGTGGGGATCTTGTCGAGCTTGATCTTGCCGGGACCTTCGTCCACGCTGATCTGCACATCGCCCGCGCGCGTCTTCACGGTCACGGGGGTGATTTCCGCTTCAAACGCGCCACTTTTAATCGCTGCTTGCGCACGCTGCACGCTGGCGGTGGCGAAGTTGTCTTGTTGTTCGCGGGTGAAGCTGTACTTGGCGGCGCAGTCTTCGCCGAAGGTGCCCATGGAGCGGCCAGCTTCGTAGGCGTCTTCCAGGCCGTCGAGCATCATGTGGTCCATCACGCGGTCGTGGCCGATGCGGATGCCACTGCGGCCCTTGAGCAGCAGGTGTGGCGCGTTGGTCATGCTTTCCATGCCGCCAGCCACCAGCACGTCGTGGCTGCCCGCCAGCAGCATGTCGTGCGCAAACATGGCCGCGCGCATGCCGGAGCCACACATCTTGCTCAAGGTGACCGCGCCCGCGCTCTTGGGCAGGCCACCCTTGAACGCCGCCTGGCGCGCAGGTGCCTGGCCCTGACCCGCCATCAGGCAGTTGCCAAACAGCACTTCGGTCACCAGCTCCGGGCTGATGCCCGCGCGCTGCACGGCGGCCTGGATGGCGGCACCGCCCAGGTCATGGGCGGCAAGGCTGGAGAAATCGCCCTGAAAAGCCCCCATGGGGGTGCGGGCGGCGCTGACGATCACGATGGAGTCTGGCATGGTGTTCCTCGGTTGGCAGGGGTTGAACGCAATTGACGTTTACGTAAACGTCAATTGTGGCAGAAAAAACTTTACCGCGGCTTCACCTGCGGCACACACGTCTTCATGCGGGCCCGGCACCATGGGCCACATGAAAGCCTTTGCCCCTTCCATGCCGCGCCTGGCGCGCACCGCCCTCCTCGCCCTGGCCAGCGCCAGCCTCTTGGTCCCCGGCTATGCGCAAACCGCCAGCCCCAGCAGTGCGTCGCCACCGGCCATTCGCACGCTGGGCACGCCCGACTTCACACAGATCGTGCAGCGCTACGGCCCAGCCGTGGTCAACATCAGTGTCAGCGGCACGCGGCTCATTACGGCCGACAGCAAGGACAGCGGCACCAACGCCAAGGGCGCCGACAGCGAAGACCCCACCCAACTGTTCCTGCGCAAGTTCCAGGAGCAGTTTGGTGCCACCGGTGCCAGCATGCAGATCCCTGTGAGTGCGCGTGCCTCCGGCTTCATCGTCAGCGCGGATGGCTTGGTGCTCACCAATGCGCACGTGATTGCCCACGCCAGCGAAGTTACCGTCAAGCTCACCGACCGGCGTGAGTTCAAGGCCAAGGTGCTGGGCAGCGACGCCAAGACCGATGTGGCCGTGCTCAAGATTGAGGCGAGCGACCTGCCCACCGTCACCATAGGCAAACCGGCCGACCTGAGCGTGGGTGAATGGGTACTGGCCATTGGCTCCCCGTTTGGACTTGACAACACGGTGACCACCGGCGTGGTCAGTGCCAAGAGCCGTACCCTACCGGATGACTACACCGTGCCCTTCATCCAGACCGATGCGGCCATCAACCCCGGCAACTCGGGCGGCCCGTTGTTCAACGCGCGTGGCGAGGTGGTGGGCATCAACTCGCAGATCTACACCCGCAGCGGCGGCTACCAGGGCCTGAGCTTTGCCATACCGATTGACCTGGCGCAATCGGTGCAGCGCCAGATTGTGGCCACGGGCCATGCGTCGCACGGCGTACTCGGAGTTTCGGCGCAAGAGGTGACACAGGCGCTGGCCGACGCCTTCAAGCTGCCCAAGCCCATGGGCGCGCTGATCGCGGACGTGCGCGCCGACAGTGCGGCGGCCAAAGCCGGCTTGCAGTTAGGCGATGTGATTGTGGGCATTGACGGCCACACCATTGAAGCGGCCAACGACCTGCCCCTGTGGGTGGCCATGGCCGTGCCCGGCCAGCAGGTGCTGGTGGACGTGCTGCGCAACGGCAAACCCGTGCAGACCCGCGCCACCATGGACGACCCCGCATTGAGCAAACCCGTGACCAACGCGACACCCAACGTCCCCGTGCTTGCGCCCGTCGGCCTGGCTGTGCGCCCCCTGCTACCGGTGGAACAACGCGCCGCCGACGCGCGCTACGGCCTGATGATCGAAGGCGTCCAAGAAGCCGCCGACAAGGCCGGCATCGCCCCCGGTGACATTCTGCTGGCCATCAACCATGTGCCCGTTACGTCCGTGGAGCAGGCCCGCGCCCTGCTAGTGCAGGCCAAGGGGGCGGTGGCGCTGCTGATGCAGCATGGAGGAGACAAGAATTTTGTGGCGATGGCGGCCACAACAGGAAAGGCTCCCTGAGCGTCAGGCGAAACGCCCGCACTCAGCATCCCTCCAATGCTTTTTGATGCTGAGTGGCCTTTTCAGGCAACTGCATGCGCAACACCTTCGCCTTGGCCCAAGCCGCATCGCATTCAACGCCAACTGAAAATTCCTCCAGCTGAAACCGTCCAGTTGCGCGCACAAAGCCTGTTTTCTTTTCGATGAATCTCTGAATCGCATTACGACCAATCGCGAAACGCAAAGCTTCCTCGCCATTTTTAATTTCGATTGACTTCACTTTGTAGCTATTTAAGTGCGGCGGATCGTTGATGACAAAGTGAGGGAGCTTTGCCCTCGACCCCGCATTTGGCACAAGCGTGTACTCAGGCGTAGTCTCAGCCAATCGGTCACTGCCCTCTGCCCATACGCCAAACAGAGTTCCCTCAACCCAAAGCCTCCCCGAGAATTCCGCAAGCAATTCTTGTGAACTTTTGAGTTGAACGAGTTTGAGAGACGATTTACTTGGTTGAACAAGCCGCGAAGTGGCGTCCTCGGCTTGCGCTGCAAAACATGCCAGAAGAAATGCACAAAACAATAGAAGCAGTTTCATCACGGAGTTGCTTCATTATTGGGATTTGTCTGCCCTGAAGACCGCAACATTTTTTGAATCATATTTTTCTTTGCAGTGTCAGGCTTGTATGGAGAAAATTCCTCCAAATGGACCAGCAGAGCCATCCAGTGCTTCAAAAACTCCAGGTCCTTTTGTAACTTCGCCTTCGAATCAAGCCACCGTGCGTCGAAATCGGCTATCTGAGCTCGAATTCGATGTGCCTCTGACCAGCACGCCCCACAAAGACTGCGCCGCTGATCAATACTCGCTTTCTTTGTCTCAAAGGTGTACTTCTGATCTTGAGCGGTGAAGACACTGTCAGCCCTGCACTTACTGCATACATAGCGGATATCCAAGTAATCACGTATGTAGTGATACGAGTAAGACTGCTTGCTCTTGTCTGACCAGAGCTCCGGGTCTGCAGCGGCGGTCGTTGGGCGATGAACCTCCATAAGCACGGCTCCATATTTGATGGCCGCACTATAACTACTGAATTTCAAATCTCTCGATCAAAGCCCTACACGCTCCCTCGGGATACTCTGCCTTGGTAACAGCGGAAATCACCGCGGCACTGGCCGCACCCGTGGCCGCAACCTCCGCCACATTGCTGGCATCAATGCCCGCAATGCCCACCACGGGCAGTGGCAGCACGTTTGCCCAGTAGCGCAGGTTATCCAATCCCTGGGGGATCCAGGGCATGTCTTTGCTCTGCGTGGCGAAGATGGGGCCGCAAGCGATGTAGCTGGGGCGCAGGGCCCAGGCACAGGCGACTTCCCAGTAGCTGTGGGTGCTTAGGCCCAGGCGCACGCCGGCTGCTCTCAGGGCGTCCAGGTCCACGGTGTCCAGGTCTTCCTGGCCCAGGTGCACGCCATAGGCGCCATGCTGCAGGGCGAGTTGCCAGTGGTCGTTGATGAAGAGTTGCGCACCGGGTATGGCGCGCGCCGCGGCAATGGACTCCTGAATCTGCGCAGCCAGTGAGGGCTCAGCCGGGTCCTTGATGCGCAGCTGGACGGTGCGGATACCCGCGGCCAGCACGCGACGCACCCAGGCGGCACTGTCGACCACCGCATAGACACCCAGGGCCGGGTTGCTCAAATTCGAGAAGGCGCTTTGTGCGCCGGGCTGGGCCTGCAGCCAAGGCAGGTTGTCGGCGTGCTGCGCGAAGTCCAGCAGCGCCTGCACAGGACCTGCGCCCTGCCCTGCAGCATAGGCATGGCGCAGTGCGTGGGTGGTGGCCATTTTGGCGAGCACCACCGCGTCGGCCACGCAGTAGCCACTGGCCAGCGCAGCCGCGGCGGTGGACGCGAAGGTGCAGCCGGTGCCGTGGTGGTGGATGGTGTCCACACGCGGCAGGCTGAGCCAGCCACTGGCCTCGGGGCTGCTGAACCAGTCACTGGCCAATCCGTTGGCCCTCGCGTCGTCGCCACCGGTGATGACCACCGAGGGCTGCCCCACTTCATACGCTTGCCCCGCACGCAGGCCCAAGCGCTCCGCTTCCACGCGGTTAGGCGTAATCAGCGTGGCGCGTGGCAGCAGCTCCTGCACATAGGCTTGCACCATAGCGTCGCCTGCAAAGCTGGCGCCCGTGGTGGAGCCCAGCACCGGGTCCACCACCAGCGCCACGGGCAGCCCCTGCGCGCGCAAACGATCCACCCACTGGCGAACGACGCGCACGTTGTCCACACTGCCCAGCAGGCCGGTCTTGATGGCCTGGGGCGGCATATCCTGCGCCAGCGCCGCCAGTTGTGCGTCCAGCAGCTCGGCGCTGACGGGCTCCACGCGGGTAACGGCCACCGAGTTCTGCGCGGTGATGGCGGCCACGGCGGTGCAGCCATGCACGCCAAAGGCTTGCAGGGCTTTGAGGTCGGCCTGCAGACCTGCGCCGGCGCCGGAGTCGGAGCCGGCAATGCTCCAGACCACGGGGCGCGTGTCAGCCGCTACCGAACGCACTTCAGTGTCAAAAGTGCTTCTAGCCCTCGTGGGTAGTGCGCGAGCAGCTTCTTTTTTCATAGCAACCTTAGAGCAAGATGGGGTGACCAACCACCGGCGTGGAGGCCACGGCCATGTCCTGGCGGGCCATGACGCCGGCCTCGAACGCCAAGCGGCCGGATTCGATGCCCAGCTTGAACGCACGCGCCATGCGCACCGGGTCCATCGCGTGGGCCACAGCGCTGTTGAGCAGCACGGCGTCCAGCCCCAGTTCCATGGCCTGCACCGCGTCGGCCGGCGAGCCTATGCCCGCGTCCACGATGAGAGGCACACCAGGCAGGCGCGCGCGCAAGGTGCGCAGCGCGCCGGGGTTGACCAGCCCCTGGCCCGAGCCGATGGGTGCGCCCCAGGGCATGAGGAGGTTGCAGCCCACGTCCAGCAGGCGCTTGCAGCTCACCAGGTCGTCCATGCAGTAGGGGAAGACTTCAAAGCCATCTTTGACGAGTTGCGTGGCGGCTGTAAGCAGCTCAAACGGGTCGGGCTGCAGGGTGTGGGCGTCACCCACCACTTCGAGTTTGATCCAGGTGGTGTCAAACAGCTCGCGTGCCATGTGGGCCAGGGTGATGGCTTCGCGGGCGGTGTAACAGCCAGCGGTGTTGGGCAGCAGGTGGGCTCCCGTGGCTTGGATGAGGGCAAAGAAGTCGCCGACCTCTGCGCCATGGGCCAGTTGGCGGCGCAGGCCCATGGTGACGACTTGCGCACCGGAGGCCGTGATGGCGTCTTGCAGGACCTGGGGGGACGGATAGCTGGCGGTGCCCAGGAAGAAACGGCTGGTGAGGGTGCGGCCGCCTATGTGCCATTGGCTCTGCTCGGGGGGGAGCCTGGAAGTCAGCGCGTTCTGCTCCGTGTCCCCCGCCCGCTGTGCGGGCTCCTCCTTTACCTGCGCAGAGCGCTCTGCCTCCCAGTCTCTTGGTGTGACTCGCATATTCTTAACCTCCTTCAATCGGTTGGAAGGTCAGAATGAAGTCGCCCTCGACCAGCGGCTGCTGCGGGCGCAGGCTGCGCGGTACGAAATTGCCGTTGACTGCGGTGGCCAGGCCTGCGGGCAAGACGCCGCGCGCTTCTACCCAGGCTTGCAGGGTGCGGGCGGTGGTGCTTTCCGGGTTGCCGTTCACCACCACGGTGATGGTGGGCAGTGCAGTGTCTGTTGTACTCATAGCGATAACTCGTGCAGGGCCTGCTCCACCAGGGCGGGGGCGATGAGCCAGCCGTGGCGGAAGAGGCCGTTGATTTCTGTTGTGCCTGCGCGGTGGCGCACCACGGGCAGGTTGTCGGGCAGCGCGGGGCGCAGATTGGTCTCGGTGTGCAGCACGCGCGCTTCGGCCAGTGCGGGGATGGCGCTGTGCGCGGCGCTCAGCAGTTCCAACGTGCTGCGCAGCGACACGGGCGAGCGGTCTTCGCTCTCGATCTCGCTAGCGCCGACTACGATCACATCGCCGGGCCGCGGCACCAGGTAGACCGAATGGCGCGGGTGCAGCAGGCGCACGGGGCGGTGCAACTGCACGCCGGGCGCGTGCAGCAAGAACACTTCGCCACGCACGCCACGCACGGGTAGCGCGGGCTTGGCGCCTACACCGCGCACGTCGAACACATGGTCGAAGCGGTGCTGTGCATCGCCCACGCGCAAAACACTCGCCTCCACCGCACTCACCGTCGTGCCCCAATGCCATTGCACACCCTGCGCCGTGGCCTGCGCCGCCAGGGCCTGCAGCGCCTGGATCGGATGGATTTGACCTTCACACGGCAGCAGCCAGGCCAGTGCCGGGCCGCTGATACTGGGCTCTAGTTCGCGCAACTGCGCCGGTGTCAACGGTTGCGGCTGGTAGGGCGCATCGGCCTTGGCCTGCAGCAGACCCACGACGCGTTGGGCGGCGCCCGCATCGCTACGGTGCGCGAGCAGCAGGCTGCCCTGCATACGCAGCTCCACGGGTTGATCCAAACCTTGCACGATCTGCGGCCACAGCGCGCAGGAGCGCAGGCCCAGCGCAAACACTTCAGCACCTGCACGCTCCAACTCGGCCACGGGGCTCAGCATGCCGGCAGCCGTCCAGCCTGCGGCCAGCGAGCCCGAGTCCGCGCGTGGATCGGGGCCTAACCCGGGACCGGACGCGGGGTCGAACACCTGCACGGCGTGGCCCGCGCGGCTGAGCGTGAATGCCAGCAGCCGCCCGAGCACCCCCGCGCCGGCAATGCCGATGCGCTTCGCTGCCACGGTCAGGCCTTGATGTCTTCGGCTCTAGCGATGGGGATATAAATTTCCCCGCCCACCTTCTTGAACTCATCGGACATGACGTCCATGCCCGACTGCAGCGCCTGCTCGTCGCTCACGCCCAGGTTCTTGGCGTACTCGCGGACTTCTTGCGTGATCTTCATGGAGCAGAACTTGGGGCCGCACATGGAGCAGAAATGAGCCACCTTAGCGCCCTCGGCAGGCAGGGTTTCATCGTGAAACTGCTTGGCGGTTTCCGGGTCCAGCGAGAGGTTGAACTGGTCCATCCAGCGGAACTCGAAGCGCGCCTTGGACAACGCGTCATCCCGCGCCCGCACGCCGGGGTGGCCCTTGGCCACATCGGCCACGTGGGCGGCAATCTTGTAGGTGATGATGCCGACCTTCACGTCTTCACGGTCCGGCAGGCCCAGATGTTCCTTGGGTGTGACGTAGCAGAGCATGGCGGTGCCGAACCAGCCGATCATGGCCGCGCCAATGCCGCTGGTGATGTGGTCGTAGCCCGGCGCAATGTCCGTGGTCAGTGGGCCCAGGGTGTAGAACGGGGCCTCACCACAGTGCTTGAGCTGCTCGGTCATATTGGCCTGCACCATGTGCATGGGCACGTGGCCAGGGCCTTCGATCATCACCTGCACATCCTGCTGCCAGGCCTTGTGCGTGAGCTCGCCCAGCGTACGCAGCTCGGCAAACTGCGCCTCGTCGTTCGCATCGGCACCGCTGCCGGGGCGCAGGCCATCACCCAGCGAGTAGCTCACGTCATACGCCTTCATGATCTCCGTCATCTCATCGAAGTGTGTGTAGATGAAGTTCTCTTTATGGTGCGCAATGCACCACTTGGCCATGATGGAGCCGCCGCGCGAGACAATGCCGGTCACGCGGTTGGCCGTCAGGTGGATGAAGGGCAGGCGTACGCCAGCGTGCACCGTGAAGTAGTCCACGCCCTGCTCGGCCTGTTCGATCAGCGTGTCGCGGAAGATCTCCCAGGTCAGGTCTTCGGCAATGCCACCCACCTTCTCCAGCGCCTGGTAGATCGGCACGGTGCCGATGGGAACGGGGCTGTTGCGCACGATCCAGTCGCGCGTGGTGTGGATGTTTTTGCCGGTGGACAGATCCATCACGGTGTCTGCGCCCCAGCGGATGGACCAGACCAGCTTTTCCACTTCTTCCTCGATGCTAGAGGTGATGGCCGAGTTGCCAATGTTGGCGTTGATCTTGACCAGGAAGTTGCGGCCAATGGCCATGGGCTCCAGCTCGGTGTGGTTGATGTTAGCGGGGATGATGGCGCGGCCGCGCGCGACCTCATCGCGCACAAACTCGGGCGTTACCACCTTGGGGATGCTGGCGCCAAAGCTGTTGCCGGCCAGGCGTGCTTCGCGCTCGGCATTGCCCAGGTACTGCGCCTGCCATTCCAGATTCTGGTTCTCGCGCAGGGCCACGTACTCCATCTCGGGGGTGACGATGCCTTTGCGGGCGTAGTGCATCTGCGTCACGTTAGCGCCGCTGCGTGCCCGGCGCGGCTGGCGCTGCAGGCCGGCGGCCTGGGCGCGCAAGGCGGCCAGCGCATCGGTCTCGCCGTTCTTCAGGCCATCGTCCAAGGCAAAGGGCTTGCGGCCTGCGTAGAGTTCGGTGTCACCGCGGCCATCCACCCAGCCCTGGCGCACCAACGGCAGGCCCTGGCGCACATCGATGTCGGCACGCGGGTCGGTGTAGGGGCCGGAGGTGTCGTACACCGTGATCGCTTCGCCATTGCTCTGCAAAATCTCGCGCAGCGGCACCTGGATGTCAGGGCGGCTGCCTTGCAGGTAGCGTTTGGTGGAGGCGGGAAGTGGTTCGCGCGTGAGGCGAATGAACTGGGCGAGTTTGTCGGGTGCGTTCACGGGAGTTCTCCGGTTAAGACCCGAAGACAGAAAAGACACCTGCCCCGCAAACTGATGAGAAAAGACGCCGCCCGGACGGCATTCTGCCGTCGGCTGCGCTGCACTTCTTACGCTGGTATGAACCAGATCAAGTTCGCGGGTTCGGAATCCATCTCAGCGCAACCATTGCGCACCCCGGGCAGGGCGGAGTGTACGACAAGTCACTCTGCCCTGCCCGGGCCACAACTCAAGGTCGCGGCATTTTCTCGTTCAGCGCCTTGATGAAGTTAGGATCCAACTCGCGTGCGCGCGGCGTCTTTTCGGCTAGCAGAATCTTGCCCCATGCTTCTTGGTAACGTTCAACCAAAAAGTAGCTGATTGCCCAGTTCTGCAAGTTCAATGTGTGATCGGGCGCCTTGGTATGGATGCGTGCAAACTCCGGCCAGATTTCCTTCAACTCTGCTTCACTGTCTGCCAGTTGGGCCTTGGTACGCACATAGTCCACCTGGAAATCGATATCTTGGGACATCGTTTTTGCAGCCTCCTCAAACAGCGCATGCCCCGAGGCCATGCGCTGCCTACCCATCTCGATCACGGCCATGCCCCACAGGGCAGAACCGTCCTCCGGATTGAGCAACCACGCCTGATTGAAGCGACGCATGGCGTCATCCAGTTTGCCTCCGCGGAGTAGCGTCCACCCTCTCGTAGCGACCTCATTGGCAGCCTTAATGCGGTCATTGCCAAACGCCTTATCCGCCGCCGCAAGAAGGTCAGCATCCGCCGCTAGTTGTGCAGGATTTTTCGTCTGCCCCCCGTATTTGGGTTGCAGATTGATTTGCGCATACGACCACAAACTGACCACACACAGCAGCGCGCACACCAGTATATTTTTGTATTTCATCCCCCTATCCCCTTCACACTTTGTTGATAAACCGCTTCTCTCGCTCATACGGAAACACATCATGCACATAGCCCGCCACAATGCGCTCCTTTTGCGTCTGCCAGAAGGCCGGGGCCAGCAGGTTGGCGTGGTACTGCATGAAGACCTCGCGCACCAGCGGGTTGCCCAATAAGAATGGCGCGAAGGTTTCGGGGAATACGTCGTGCGGGCCGACGCGGTACCAGATCTCGCCGGACATTTCTTCCTCTTCGTTACGCGGCTCGGGCACTTTACGGAAGTTGCAGTCGGTCAGGTATTCGATCTCGTCGTAGTCGTAAAACACGACCTGGCTGTTGCGCGTGATGCCGAAGTTCTTCCACAACATGTCACCCGGGAAGATGTTGGCGGCCACCATGTCCTTGATGGCGTAGCCGTAGTCGATGACGGCACGGGTGATCTGCTCACGTGCGCGCAGCGCGGCCGGGCTGGTGTTGGCGGGGTCGGCACCACCAGCGTCAAACGCCTCCTGCAGGTAGATGTTGAGCGGGATCATGCGCCGCTCGATGTAGAGGTGTTTGATGATGACCTCGGTCTGGCCGTCGCCATCACGATCGCTAATCTCCAGCTGGCTAGGCGCAAACTGCTGCAGCTCGGCCATCAGCGCGTCACTAAAACGCTCGCGTGGGAAGGCCACGTCGCCATAGTCCAGCGTGTCGGCCATGCGGCCCACGCGGTCGTGCTGCTTCACCAGCTGGTACTTGGCCTTCACCTGCTCGCGCGTGGTTTCTTTCTGGTGCGGGAAGTAGTCCTTGATGACCTTGAACACATAGGGGTAGCTGGGTAAATCAAACACCAGCATCACCATGCCCTTGATGCCCGCAGCGATGCGAAACTGGTCCGTGCTGTGCTGCAGGTGGTGCAAAAAGTCGCGGTAGAACAGCGTCTTGCCCTGCTTGGCCAGCCCCAACGCGTTGTAGAGCTCGTTGCGCGGCTTGCGCGGCATCATGCCGCGCAAGAACTGCACGTAGGCGCTGGGTATCTCCATGTCCACCATGAAGTAGGCCCGGGCAAAACTGAACAGGCGCAGCAAGTCGTCCTCGCCAAACAACGCGGCGTCGATGCGCAGCTTGCCGTTCGGGCCATGCAGCACGGGCAGCGCAAAGCCGTGTTCCACAAACCCGTTGATGAGCTTGCCGATGATGTAACAACCCTTGTTGCGAAAAAACAGGTTGGACAGCACCTGCACCTGGAAGTTGGCGCGCAGCGTCACGTCGCCCAGCTGGGTGCGCATCACCTCGCTCACACGTGCCGCATCGCGCGCCAGGTCGTCAAAGGGCACACGCAGGTCGAAGTCTTGCACCATGCGCAGCAGCTGGGCCTGCACCTCCTCCTGCGCGGGGTAGTAGCTGCGGTAGGTGGGGCGATGGCTGGGGCGGCCGGCGGAGACCAGGTTTTCGATGTACTCGGTACTGACTGCCGGGCGCACAAAGATGAAATCGTTCTGGAAATAGCTGCGGTGCAGGATCTTGGTGGTGACCGAGTTGAAGAAGGTCTCGGCCAGTTCGGGCTGGTGGTGGTCCACCAGCAGGCCGATGTAATGCAGCTTGATCTGCTGCCACTCGTCCATGCCCTGCTCACCGGCCTTGAACTCACGCTCCAGCCGCTTGGAGCACTCTTTCACCCGCAGGTCGTAAAACTCGATGCGCTCGCGCTGCGCCCGCTGCTGGCCATGCCAGTCGGCCACCTCAAAACGGTGTTGGGCGCGTGCGCTTTCGGCGCGGAACAGCTGGTAGTGGCGGTTAAAACCATCCAGCATCGCGCGGGCGATGTCGTAAGCGACCGAGGAATCGAGGCGGGTGGGGAACATGGCGAGCAGCAGTCACTATGTTTTTAATAGCTGCTCGCGCATATTCCACGGGGGCCAAAGGCCTATTTACCTTAAATTTCGAGGCAAAAGGCGCACGCCGGAGATGGCCTCGCGGTACAACAATTCGAGGTCATCCTCGCGCCCCACCGTCATGTGCAGATCCTGCACCAGGCCGTCGTGCACGCCATAGACCCAGCCATGCAAGGTTACGTCCTGGTTGGCCGCCCAGGCGTCTTGCAGCACCGTGCTCTGGGCCACATTAACCACCTGCTCGATCGCATTGAGTTCGCACAGGGCCGCAGCCTTGCCGTGTTCAGGGATGACGTCGAGGATGTCGCGGTGGCGATCACGCACGTCCTGGATATGGCGCAGCCAGTTGTCGGCCAGGCCAATGCGCGCGCCTTCCAGCGCAGCCTGCACGCCCGAGCAGCCGTAGTGGCCCACCACCATGATGTGTTTGACTTTGAGCCGCTCCACGGCGAACTGGATGGTGGACAAGGCGTTCAGATCCGAATGCACCACCACGTTGGCCACGTTGCGGTGGACGAAAATTTCACCCGGCGCCAGGCCGATGATTTCGTTGGCGGGCACGCGGCTGTCGGAGCAGCCGATCCACATGTACTTGGGCTTTTGCTGGTTGGCCAGCCCGGTGAAGAAGCCGGGACGGCTGCGCTCCATCTCGGCGGCCCATTCGCGGTTGCGGGAAAAGAGGTCGTTGAGTTTGTCAGTCATAGCCGTGATTATTTCCTAAGTGAGACGCGAACATGCCAGTCCAGAAGTCCGTACCGGGCACGTTCCTGTTGGTCGTCCAGCGCATTGAACTCGCACTGCCCCGCCGGCGGCCTGGCCCCGGTGCAGACAAACGAGTTGGGGTTGCCCAGTTGCCACATGCCCTGGGCGTTGCGCGCATCCCCAGTAAAAAACATGGCGCGCGGCGCATTCATCGGGTCGGGCTGCGCGGGCAGCGGCTTGAGCAGGTTGCGCCCGGCGTTGATGTACGGCACATCAATACCCGCCAGCGGCAGCAGGGTGTTGAACATGTCGCGGTGGCTGGCGGGTTGGTCCAGCTGGTTGCCGCACTGGAGCTTGTTGTCCCAGATGACAAACGGCACCTGGCGCACCAGGTAGCGGCGGCTGGCTTCGGCGTAGACGCCAAAGGAGCGCACATTGTGGTCCCCGGTGCCGGCAATCAGCGTGCTGTCCTTGAGCGGGCCGTTTTGAATTTCCTGCACAAAACCGCCCAGCAAGTCTGCCGCGTAGTGGTAGCTGTCCAGGTTGGGAATCAGCGTCTCCGAGCTGGTTTCGCCCTTCCACAGGTCCATGTCGCGCGGCACGCGCTGGTAGTCCGCGGGCAGGTCATACGGCGGGTGGTTGGTGCTGGTAAGCACAAACACAAACAAGGGTTTGTCGGTAGGCTGCGCCGCCATGCGTTTGCTGAGGTACTGGAAGACATAACTGTCCCACACGCCCCAGATGCCCAGCGTGGCCTCGGGGTAGGCTTCTTTCAGGGTGTTGGCGTCCACCACTTCGTCAAAGCCCTGGACCTTGAGCACCCGGTTCAGATCGCGCCAGCCCGAGCGGGCCGAGGTGACAAACAGCGTTTGGTAACCCGCGTCCTTGACCACCTTGGCCAGCGCCCAGGGGATGGGTTTGCGCCCCACGTCGCCCAGCGTCAGCGGGGTGATGGGGGTAGAAAACAAAATGGCTTCCAGCGAGGGGTGGGTGCCCGCGTGGGCCGAGTCAAAGTTGCGAAAGTGGCAGGCTTTGCTCGGGTCGGTCAACGTGGGTGCCAGGCGGCCCAGCACGTCGAACTTCGGGCTCTGGTAAAGCATGGGCTCGGCGCTCCACGACTCCATGAGGAAGAACACCAGGTTCTTTTTGGCAGTGCCCATGGGCAGCGGGTCGTGCTGGTACAGCGCGGCCTTGACTTCATCGTCCGACCCCACGGGCAAACCGAGCACCTGGGCTGCGGCCTGCGGCGACTCAAACCCCATGGCCTGGAGGCCCACCAGCGGGTCCGACAGGTTTTGCGACTGGCCCCGGCTGTCCCACGCGTACTTGAGGGCAATAACCCCGTTGGGCACCATGTCGTTGAGGAACTGCGAGGTGGTCGCCGTCAAATGCTGGCGCTGCAACGCCATCTGCCGCAAGGTGCCCTTGCCCGCAAACAACATGGCAAACAACACCAGCACGACCACCAACAGTTTGGTAAGGGCATGGCGGGTCTGCAGCAGGGTGTCGGGCTGCAGGCGCCGCACCAGCCCGCGGTGCAGGGCGATGGCGGCCCAGGTCAGTGCAACCGCCAGCAGCAGGGTCCAGATGACCGGAAAATCGCGCCAGATGGTTTCCAGCACGGCGGCGGTGTCGTCCTCCACCAGCCCGAACACCAGAGAGTCAATCGGTGTTTTGTAAAAACCAAAGTAGTGCAGGTTAACCAGCGAGGCCATCACAAACACAAAGGCCACCCCACCGGCAATACGGGCCTGCACCTTGCCGGATACCCAAGGCAGCACCAGCAGCAGCAAAAAGCCGGCAATGGCGCTGACCTTCAGGTCAAAACGCAGGCCTTGGACCACCACTGCGGTCAGGTCACCGCTGGAAGCCTGGTAACCACTGGGCCAAAAGTACGCCAGTTGGCCCAGCCGAATCAGGCTGAGCGCCAGCACCAGTGGCACCACCAGCACCCAGGCGCGCAGCAGACCGCGCAGGGTGCCATGGAGGAGTGTGTTCAGTGTGCGGATAATTGTGGACTTCATCAGCCCTACATTGTCTCCGCGAACAGCTCCCGGCCGATCAGCATGCGGCGAATCTCACTGGTGCCAGCCCCGATTTCGTACAACTTGGCGTCGCGCCACAGGCGGCCCAGCGGGTATTCGTTGATGTAACCATTGCCACCAAAAATCTGCACGCCCTCGCCCGCCATCCAGGTGGCCTTCTCGGCCGTCCACAGGATGACGGATGCGCAGTCCTTGCGCACCTGGCGCACATGCTCGGTGCCCAGCAGGTCCAGGTTCTTGGCCACGGTGTAGGCGAACGAGCGGCCCGCCTGCAGCACGGTGTACATGTCGGCCACCTTGCCCTGGATCAGCTGAAACTCGCCAATGCTCTGGCCGAACTGCTTGCGGTCGTGGATATAGGGGATGACGTTGTCCATGACGGACTGCATGATGCCCAGCGGGCCGCCGGTCAGCACCGCGCGCTCGTAGTCCAGCCCGCTCATCAGCACCTTGGCGCCGTTGTTGACGCCGCCCAGCACGTTGGCCAGCGGCACCTCCACGTTATTGAACACCAGCTCACCGGTGTGGCTGCCGCGCATGCCCAGTTTGTCGAGCTTTTGGGCGATGCTGAAACCCGGCATGTCTTTTTCGATCAGAAACGCCGTAACGCCGCGTGCGCCGAGTTCGGGTTCGCTCTTGGCGTAGACGACCAGTGTGTCGGCGTCGGGGCCATTGGTGATCCACATCTTGCTGCCGTTGAGCAGGTAGTAGCCGCCCTTGTCTTCGGCCTTGAGCTTCATGCTCAAGACGTCGGAGCCAGCCCCGGGCTCGCTCATCGCCAGCGCGCCCACGTGTTCGCCACTGATGAGCTTGGGCAGGTACTTGGCGCGCTGCGCGTCCGTGCCATTGCGCTTGATCTGGTTCACGCACAGGTTGCTGTGCGCGCCGTAGGACAGGCCCACTGAGGCGGAAGCGCGGGAGATTTCTTCCATCGCAATCATGTGCGCCAGGTAACCCATGTTGGCGCCACCGTACTCCTCACCCACGGTGATGCCCAGCACGCCCAGGTCCCCCATCTTGCGCCACAGGTCCATGGGGAACTGGTCGGTCTTGTCGATCTCGGCCGCGCGGGGCGCGATTTCGGCCTGCGCAAATTCGCGCACGGCGTCACGCAGTGCGTCAATGTCTTCGCCGAGTTGGAAGTTCAGGCCGGGCAAGTTGTTCATGGTTTCTCCTCGTTATGGTCTTGTGCTTGCCGCTAAGGCGGCTTTCTTGGTAGCAGCCTTGGCGACAGGTTTGCCGGCCTTGGCTTCGCTGGCGGCCAGCAGGGCGCGGGCCTCGCGCTGGTGCACCTTGATCTCGTCCAGGTTGGCCTGCAGTTCGGCCATCTGCTCTTCCACCTGTTTGCGGTGGGCGGCCAACACGTCCAGAAACTTCTGCAGTTGGGCACCCGTGTCGCGCGGGCTGTCGTACATCTCAATGATGTCGCGCGCCTCGGTCAGGGAGAGGCCCAGCCGTTTGGCGCGCAGCGTCAGCTTGAGCCGGGTACGGTCGCGGCCGCTGTACACGCGGTTGCGTCCACCCGGGCCGGTGCGCTCGGGTTGCAACAGGCCCAGATCCTCGTAAAACCGGATGGCACGGGTGGTCAGGTCAAACTCACGGGCCAGATCGCTGATGCTGTAAGTGGTGCTCATGGTGCGGTAAAAGTGGCGACAGCGCGGCAGGCGGTGCCTGTCTACAATGCCGTCAAGGTTGACGTTTACGTAAACGTCAATTATGAAGCAAAACGATTGGGGCTTATGAACGACCTGGAACAGCGCCTGCACTACCCCCTGGGCGACGCCCTGCCCGAGAGCGGCCGTTGCATAGCGGTGGCACCGGGCATCAAGTGGATTCGCATGGCACTGCCATTTGCGCTGAACCACATCAACCTCTGGCTGCTGCGCGACGAGATCGACGGCGAGAACGGGAAGATTCAGGGCTGGAGCGTGGTGGACACCTGCATCCACCGCGACGAAGCCAAGGCCCAGTGGGAAGATATCTTCGCCCACGAGCTGGAAGGCCTGCCCATCCTGCGCGTCATCGTCACCCACATGCACCCCGACCACATTGGACTGGCGCACTGGTTGTGCGAGCGGTGGAGTGGTCGCAGCGCCGGGCCGCCCCAAGCGGCGACCAGCCCCCATGGGGGGAAGCGCAGCGGCGAAGACGCAAGCGTGGGGGCTCATGAATGCCGCTTGTGGATCAGCGGCCTAGACTACCAGGTGGCTCGCCTGGCTTGCTTGGCGCCGACCAGCTTTGGCGGCGCGCGCACGGCGGCCTTCTTCGCACAGCATGGGCTCAACGATGCAGAAACCCAGTCCAAATTGCTGAACCGGCGCGACTACTTCACCACCCTGGTGCCCTCGGTACCTGACGACTACCACCGCCTGCTGGATGGCCAGCCCCTGCGCATTGGCGCCCACACCTGGCGCTGCATCAGCGGCTACGGCCACGCGCCCGAGCACATGGCGCTGTACTGCGAAAGCCTGAACGTGCTGATAGGCGGCGACATGATGCTGCCGCGTATTTCGACCAACGTCAGCGTCTACGAATCCGAGTCTGAGGCCGATGCGCTGGCCCTGTTCCTGGGTTCCATCGACAAGTTCCGTCCCCTGCCCGAATCCACGCTGGTGTTACCGGCGCACGGCAAACCCTTTACCGGCCTGCACGAACGCATCCAGCAGTTGCACGACCACCACCGTGCCCACCTGGACAAGGTGCTGGACGCATGCAGCCAGCAGCCCTGCAGCGCGGCCGACATCATTCCCGTACTGTTCACCCGCGCCATGGACTTCCACCAGACCACCTTTGCGCTGGGCGAATCTGTGGCCCACCTGCATGCGCTCTGGTACGCGGGGCAGCTGCAGCGCACCCGCAGCCCCGATGGGGTGTTGCGGTTTTCCGTGGCGAGCAGGGTTTCCTGAATTCCGCTAAGGTGCCAGCTCTTCACAGAGGAGCGCCTTGCATGATTGACCTGTACTACTGGACCACGCCCAACGGCCACAAGATCACGATGTTTCTGGAAGAGGCGGGCCTGCCCTACCAGCTGCACACCATCAACATCGGCCGCGGCGAGCAGTTCCAGCCCGAGTTTCTCGCCATCGCGCCCAACAACCGCATTCCCGCCATCGTGGACCAGTCACCCGCCGACGGCGGCGCACCGATCCCGATGTTCGAATCCGGCGCGATCCTGCTCTACCTGGCCGACAAGATCAGCCGCTTTGTGCCGCAGGATCTGCGGGGGCGCAACGTGGCGCTGCAGTGGTTGTTCTGGCAGATGGGTGGCCTGGGCCCCATGGCCGGGCAGAACCACCACTTCAACCAGTACGCGCCCGAAAAGCTGCCCTACGCCATGGAGCGCTACACCAAAGAAACCTCACGCCTGTACGGCGTGCTGAACAAGCAACTGAGCGATGGCCGCGACTACATTGCGGGCGAGTACAGCATTGCCGACATGGCCAGCTACCCCTGGATCGTCCCCTACGAGCGCCAGGGCCAGAAGCTGGAAGACTTCCCCCACCTGGCCGCCTGGTTTGCCCGCGTGGCGGCGCGCCCTGCCACCGCCCGCGCCTACGCGATTGCCGAGGGCATCCGCAACCCGGGCATGGACGAAGCGGCGAAGAAGATTTTGTTTGGACAGGATGCGAGCACGGTGCGCTGACAACGCAGTGTGCAGACACAAAAAAAGCACCCGTGGGTGCTTTTTTTGTGAAGCGTGGTCCGCTTACTTGGCTTTGGCCTTGCGGCGGCGGGCCACGCCAATCGCACACAAGCCGCTCAACAGCATGGCGTAGGTTTCTGGCTCGGGTACCGCTGCGGCAAACAACAAGTTGTCTACGTCATGGGTTTCTGCAATACCGCCGTCAGACCCCGCCTTCACGGAGAAGGAGGTAAAGGCATTGGTGGAGACAAAACCGAAAAACTGCCCAGTGTAGGAATTGGCGATCTGAGGCGTGATGGCCTCAGATCCGGCAAACAGCTGCAAGCCTTGGCCGGCGCCACCAGGAGTCAGATCCCAGTTCGCGCCCACGGCATACACAGCGTTCGCAAAGGTATACGTGGTGAAAGAGTCATCGCGCACTACACGATCGTGGTACACGCCACCGCTGATACCACTGGAATGGCCGCTACCGATCTCAGTAATGGACAGACCCGGCGTGCTGGCGGAATCGAAGGTGAGCTCATTGAACGAGCCATTGACGGCCGCGATCCATGCATTGCGATCGGTGAACGTAAGCACCGACGCGTTGACAATGGAGGCTGCGCCAAGGCAAATGACTGCGACCAGCTGTTTGATATTTTTCATATGTCTTGCTCCCAAAAATGTTGGCCCTAGACGAGGGCTGCACGATTCTAGGAGCCAAAGTGCATGAAACAAGACCATGGCAGCGGTGATAGTCCGATCGGATCATTCCACCACCGCCAACGGAACGCCCATTTATTCGGTCGTTACCGACAAGGTCTGCATATCGGGCACTCCGCTGAACGCATCCTGTGGCCGGGAAAACGCAATCGCTTTGTTCACCCCGTCTTGCAGCAGTTTGGCCCAGACCACCAGCTTATCCACGGCCTGCTGCTTTTTGGAGTCGCCGGCTATCGCACTTGAGCTCCAGTCCGCCACCTTGGTCGCAAGGAATCCGAGTTTGTCCGGATTGACCAAAATACTCAGGTCATACAAACGCGCACTGGACTGCGAATTTCTAATCTTGATGAAGAGCAAGGTCGCCTCACCCGTTTGCATCTTGACCACATGGGGGTCGATGAACATGCAATTGTCATTCTTGCCTGCAGATTTGTTTTGCATGTACAAATGCGACTTGCCGAGACTGCACAGATCCGCTGTGAAATACCCATCTCCCGTGGCTCCACTCGAAGACGCAGTGACGTACATGTCTGCAAAAAAATCGCCATCCTTGAGACTGCGCATGGATGCACTCAATATCCGTACATCCAGATTGGTGTCAGCGGTTTCATGGCCCAACAAATACCACGTGAGTCCCCCGGTATACAACGGGTAACCGCCTATGGTGGTCCCTGCTGGCAACGCAGAAAACTGGGCAACCTTGCGCGCAGTCCCACTGGGAAACAAGTCTTCAGCGCCAACCCCATTGCTACCAAGCGCCAGAAAAATCACGGCCGCACATATCCAGTACTTCATTTTTTCCTCCCTGTATTGTGTGAATAGAAGCGCTCGTGAATTTAGCAGACGAATCGACTGCTTTCAGGCGCCTTAGGCACTGACGCACACGGTGTGGCGCACCGGCCTCACCACTTCGGAATCGCCGGGTCCTTGAGGCTGCCGCGCAACTCCGCATAATCCGGCACCACAGAACGCACGGTGTCCCAGAAGCGGGGGCTGTGGTCCATCACGCGCAGGTGGCTCAACTCGTGGGCCACAACGTAGTCGATCACGGCTTGGCGGAAGTGGATCAGGCGCCAGTTCAGGCGGATGGAACCATCGCTCTTGGCACTGCCCCAGCGGGTACCGGCATTGCTCAGGCTCAACTTGGCCCAGCGCACCTGCAACTGGGGCGCATAGTGGTCCAGCCGCTCTACAAAATTGGCCTTGGCCTGGCGCATAAGCCAGGCCTGCACGGCATCGCGGATCTGCGCCTCGGTGGCGGTATGCGGCAGGGCGATGCGCAGCGTAGTGACACCATCGTTCTGTGCCGCTTCGTCCAGTTGTGCGCCCTTGGCGGCAAAACCATGGCCGCCGTCCAGCACGATGCGGATGGAACTGCCAAGGTAAGGAATCACCGCGCCCTCTTGCCACAGCACCTGCGCATGCTCCTGGCGGGTCTGGCGCTCGCGCGTCTCGTCCAGTTTGCGCAGAATCCAGCCTGATTTTTCCTGTAGCGCGGCATCCACCTCACCCAGCGGTGTCCAGCGTGGCGCGCGCACGCTCAGGCCGTCGGGCCCCACCACAAACCCGATGGTGCGGCGCTTGCCGCGCGCAAAGGCGTAGGCCACCACGGCACCGTCCAGCCGCACCTCGCGGTTGGCCTTGGGGTGCGCGTAGTTGACCGGGGCAATGGCGTTGTGCAGCGGTTGGCCGGCCACAAAGGGCTGATTGGGTAGCGGATTTGCTACTTTTTTAGGAGCTTCTTGCGCAGTATCTACGGGGGCTACAGCTCCAAAAGGCTCAAAAAGATCGCGCGTATAGCGTAGCAGCGGATGCATGGCGCTGGGTAGGCCGGGCAGGCGCTAACGCTGCGGCGCGTAGGCCTCGGGGTCCAGGCGGCGCATCTCGGCTTCGATCCAGGCCTGCACCTCTTCCATCAGCTCTTTGGGCTCGCGCCCCTCGCTGGGAATGGGTTTGCCAATCGACACCTCGACCACACCGGGCGTCTTGATAAAAGCCTTGCGCGGCCAGCACTTAGCGCTGGTCACCGCCACCGGAATGACGGGCGCGCCGGTGGCCACGGCCAGGCGGGTGCCGCCCAGTTTGTAGGTGCCGGTCTGGCCACGTGGAATGCGCGTGCCCTCGGGAAACATGATGACCCAAATGCCCTGCGCCAGCAGGCGCTTGCCCTGTGCCACCACCTTGGCAAACGATTCGTTGCGCTGGCTGCGGTCGATGTGGATCATGTCCAGCCGGCCCATGGCCCAGCCGAAAAAGGGCACGTAGAGCAGCTCTTTTTTGAACACGTAGGCCAGCGGGTGTGGCATCAGCGTGGGCATCAAAAAGGTCTCGAAGGTGGACTGGTGCTTGACCAACAGAATGGCCGGCGCCGTATCGCCCGTGGGCAGGTTCTCCCAGCCAATCACGTGGGTGCGGATGCCCAGCAGCACGCGCGCGCCGCCAATGGCCCAGCCCAGCCAGCGCACCGCCATCCACCACAGCGGCTTGCCGCGCACGCGGAGGGACGCCACCAGCATGATGATGCCCCAGGGCATGACCGTGACCAGCATCCACAGCATGTGCAAGCAGGAGCGCAGCACCGCCATCAGCCAGTTGGGGCGGGACGGTTGCCCCAGGTTTGGCACAGGCGGCATGCCACTCATGCCTGTGCCACCAGGTGGTCCGCGAACGCAGCCAGGTCGTCGTGCACGATGGTGCCTGCGGGAAAACTCTCGGGCAGCTCGCGCCCCTTGTAGGCCGCGGCCTTGCCGGTCAACACCAGGTGCGGCACACAGCCCACGGCGGCGCCGGCAATCAGGTCGCGCGCCGAGTCGCCCACGGCGGGCATCCCTTTGAGGTCCACCCCAAAACGTTCGCCAATCTGTTCAAACAGCCCCGACTCGGGCTTGCGGCAGTGGCAGTTGTCGTCGGGCGCATGCGGGCAGTAAAAGATCGCGTCCACCTTGCCACCCACGGCCGCCAGCATGGTGTGCATCTTGGCGTGCATGGCGTTGAGCGCCACCACGTCAAACAGGCCACGCCCCAGACCACTCTGGTTGGTCGCCACCACCACATGCCAGCCCGCGTGGTTGAGCTTGGCAATGGCTTCCAGCGCACCCGGCAAGGGCCGCCACTCATGGGGCGATTTGACGAACTCCGCGCTGTCGATGTTGATGGTGCCGTCGCGGTCGAGGACGCAGAGTTTCATAGAGACCTTTTCAACGAGAAACAGCCAGCCGCCGGGCCGCCCCAAGGCTGGCTAGCCCCCCTGGGGGGCAGCGACCCGTGCAACGGTGGAGCGTGGGGGCGCATCAGGCAGCCAGCTTGGAGAGGTCGGCCACACGGTTCATCGCGGCATGCAAAGTCGCCAACAGGCCCAGGCGGTTGGCCTTGAGCGCGGGGTCTTCGGCATTCACCATCACGCCATCGAAGAACGCATCCACCGGCGCCTTCAGGGCAGCTAGGGCTTGTAAGTTGGCAGCGTAATTGCCTGCAACCCAGGCTGCGTCTGCGGCAGGCGCTACGATTTTTAGAGCGTCAGCCAGGGCTTTCTCGGCGGGTTCGACCAGCAAGGCAGGATTGATACCGGTTGGTACTTCGCCTTCGACCTTCTTGAGGATGTTGCCTACGCGTTTGTTGGCGGCAGCCAGTGCAGGGGCTTCGGGCAAGGCCGCGAAGGCCCGCACGGCGGCGAGGCGCTTGGCCACATCGCCCAGGCGCTGGGGGCGCAAGGCCAGCACGGCATCCACTTCTTGCGCGCTATAGCCCTGCTCGCGCAGTGAGCCGGCGAGGCGGTCGAAGATGAATGAAGCGAGCTCCACCATGTTGTATCCAAATTTGACTTCAGCATCGCCCCCCTGAGTCGCCAACCAATTGGCGAAAGCTTTAGAAGCCATCGACAGCAAATGGTCCAAATTCAGAGGCAGCGCTTGCTCTACCAACATGCGAATCACGCCCAACGCATGGCGGCGCAGCGCGAACGGATCTTTGTCACCCGTCGGCAAGTTGCCAATGCCAAACATGCCCACCAGGGTTTCCAGCTTGTCGGCCAGCGCGACCACCACGCCCACGTCGTTACGCGGCAAAGCGTCGCCTGCGAAACGGGGTTTGTAGTGGTCTTCAATGGCATGGGCCACCGCGGCAGGCAGGCCGTCGTTGAGCGCGTAGTAGCCGCCCATGATGCCTTGCAACTCTGGGAACTCGCCCACCATGTCGGTCACCAAGTCCGTCTTGGCCAGTTGCGCGGCCTGGTCGGCTTGCGCCACCAGCGTGGCATCGCCGAGTTGGGCCGCTATCGCCTTGGCAATCGCACGCACACGCTCCACACGTTCGCCCTGCGTGCCCAGCTTGTTGTGGTACACCACCTTGCCCAGACCTTCGACACGCGACGCCAGCGTCTTCTTGCGGTCTTGGTCAAAGAAGAACTTGGCATCGGCCAGACGCGGGCGCACCACGCGCTCGTTGCCACCGATCACGAAGCTCGTGTCTTCGGGGTTGATGTTGCTCACCACCAAAAACTTGTTGGTGAGTTTGTTGTTCGCGTCCAGCAACGGAAAGTACTTCTGGTTGGCCTTCATGGTGAGGATCAGGCACTCTTGCGGCACGTCCAAAAACTGGGTTTCAAACTCGCAGATCAGTACATTGGGACGCTCAACCAAGGCGGTCACTTCGTCCAGCAGCGCGTCGTCGTCGATGGGCTTGCAACCACCGCCCACTTTGGCTGCCGCAGCGGCCAGTTGGCGCACGATCTCAGCGCGGCGGTCGGCGAAGCTGGCAATCACGGCACCATCCATGGCCAGCACGGCGGCATAGGCATCAGCATCCGCAATCACCACGGGCGACACGGCCGCCTCAAAGCGGTGGCCTTGGGTGCTGTTGCCAGAATGCAGCCCCAGGGCTTGCACCGGCACCACGTCGGCGCCGTGTAAGGCCATCAGGCTGTGCGCGGGGCGCACAAAACTCACACTACTCCAGCCCGGCAGCTCACAGCCGCTTTCCAACTGGTAGGTCATGACCTTGGGAATGGGCAGCTTGGCAATCGCGTCGAGCAGCGCCTTTTGCAGGCCTTCGGCCAGCGTGGCGCCTTTGACCGTACTGTCATAAAACAGCGCCTCGGCTTTGCCATCGGGCGCGCGCTTCAGACCGCTCACCGCAGATGCGTCGGCACCCAAGGCTTGCAGCTTCTTCAGCAATGCGGGGGTTGCGTTTCCAGCCGCATCCAGACCCACAGCAACCGGCATCAGCTTTTGCGACACGGCTTTGTCTGCAGCGTGCGCAGCCACGGCAGTGACATGCACAGCCAGACGGCGGGGCGATGCAAAGTGGGTCACCGCCGCATCGGCAGCGGCCAGGCCTTGGGCTTTCAGCGAATCCGCCAACACCGAGGAAAACGCCTCGCCCAGCTTTTTCAACGCCTTGGGAGGCAGCTCTTCCACAAACAGCTCAACGAGAAGGTTTTTGCTAGTCATACTCATGTCTCTCACGCGGCCTTCTTGGTCAACTGGGTCATCTGTTCCACCCACTCACGCGGCGCCATGGGGAAACCCAGGCGCTCACGGCTCTCGTAATAACTTTGCGCCACGCTGCGCGCCAGGTTGCGGATGCGGCCGATGTAGGCCGCGCGCTCGGTCACGCTGATGGCGCCACGTGCATCCAGCAGGTTGAAGCTGTGCGCGGCCTTGAGCACCTGCTCGTAGGCGGGCAGGGCCAGTTGCGCTTCGATCAAATGCTTGGCCTGTTTTTCGTGCGCGTTAAACGCGGTGAACAGAAAATCGGCGTCGCTGTGTTCGAAGTTGTAGGTGGACTGTTCCACCTCATTTTGTTTGTAGACGTCGCCATAGCTCAGGCCCTCGGTCCAGGTCAGGTTGTAGACGTTGTCCACGCCCTGCAGGTACATGGCCAAGCGTTCCAGCCCGTAGGTGATCTCGCCCGTGGCGGGTTTGCAGTCGATGCCGCCCACCTGCTGGAAGTAGGTAAACTGCGTCACTTCCATACCGTTGAGCCAGACTTCCCAGCCTAGGCCCCAGGCACCCAGCGTGGGGTTTTCCCAGTCGTCTTCGACAAAACGGATGTCATTTTTCTTCAGGTCAAAGCCCAGCGCTTCAAGCGAACCCAGGTACAGCTCCAGGATGTTGCTGGGCGCGGGCTTGAGCACCACCTGGTACTGGTAGTAGTGCTGCAGGCGGTTGGGGTTCTCGCCGTAGCGGCCATCCTTGGGGCGGCGGCTAGGCTGCACATAGGCGGCCTTCCAAGGCTCAGGACCAATGGCGCGCAAAAAGGTTGCGGTGTGCGAGGTGCCGGCGCCCACTTCCATGTCATAGGGTTGCAACAGGGCGCAGCCCTGGTCAGCCCAATAGGACTGCAGTTTCAAAATGATTTGCTGAAAAGTAAGCATGGTGCGTGGGCGGGTGCGCGGCAGGGTGCCGTGGCAAGAACGTTCGTTCGAGTAAACCCCGCATTTTACGGGGCTGCAGGCCCTCAACGCGTGTGTCGGCCCAAGCGCCAGGCCGCGGTGGCCAACAGCAGGCAGACCACCCACAGTGGCCACAGACCAAAGCGCGCCGCCCACCAGGCAAACGGTGTCACCCCGGTGCGGCCCTGCACCTCGCCCACCAGCACACCGCGGGTGCGCGCGGGCAGGGCTTTTTGCACCACGGCCTGGTGGTCCAGGATTGCGGTGGCGCCGGTGTTGGTGGCCCGCACAAAGGAGCGCTGAAACTCCAGCGCCCGGGCGCGCGAGATATTGAGGTGCTGGTCCAGTGCAATCGAGTCGTTGAACCAGCCCAGGTTGCTCACGTTGGCAAACACGGTGGGCGCCAGCGCGGCATCCGCAAAGCGGCTAGCCAGCTCCTCGCCATACAAGTCTTCGTAACAAATATTGGCCGCCACACGCTCACCCGCCACCGACAGGGACGGCTGGCCCAGCGGCCCGCGATTGAAGTCACCCAGCGGGATGTTCATCATGCGCGTGAACCACTTGAACAGCGGCGGGATGAACTCGCCAAACGGCACCAGGTGGTGTTTGTCGTAGCGCCAAGGTGCCGTCTGTCCGGGTGCCAGACCCAGCACCGAGTTGGTGTAACCCTGCGCATAACTACCCAGCGGAATACCCACCAACGCCGCGGACTTGCCGCTGGCAAAACGCTGTTGCAAGGTGGCCCAGTAACCGTCTGGCAACTGCTGCGGCAGCAGGGGCACGGCGGTTTCTGGTGCCACCACCAGGTCGGTCTGGCTGGCCAGCAGTTGTTCGGCATACCAGCGCAGCGCCAGGGGCACACCGCTGCCAGACTCGAACTTCTCGTCCTGCGGAATATTGCCCTGCAGCAGCGTCACGCTCAGGCTACCGCTGGCCTGGGTCCACTGGTTCCAAACAGGCGGCACCACGAGTGGCAGCGCCAGCAGGCCCGCCAGCAGCACGGCGTTGGCAACCCCTCTGCGCCACAGCAGCGCCAGCGTGGCCGCACCAAACGCCGCCAGCCAGCCCACGCCATAACTGCCCAGCCAGGGCAGATACCAAGCCAAGGGGCCATCGAGGTGTGCGTAACCCACCGCGCCCCAGCCAAAGCCGGTGAGCCAAGTGCCACGGGCCAATTCGGCCATGGTCCACAAAGCGGCAAAACCCAGGGCCAGCATGGCGGGAGGCGCATGGCGCCAGCGCCAGAACAACCAGCCCGCAATGGCGTAATACAGCCCGAGCGCCGCCGCCAGCGCAACGATGGCGAAACCAGCCAGCACAGCGGGTAGCCCGCCGTAGGTATGCAAGGCGATGAACAGCCACCAGAAGGTGGTGCTGAGCCACACGGTGGCAAAACCCCAGGCCAAGCCCGCCGCCGCACGCGCAGTGGGGGCACGCAACAGCGCCACCACAAAGGCAGCTTGGGCCAGCAGCTGCAGCCACCAAAGCGTAGCGCCGCGGCTAAAAACAGCATCAAAAGGCCATGCAGCCCCCGTGGATTGTGCGCAAGCAGCTATGAATACAATAGCAAACCAGATCCGAGATGCGGGTGCGGCAGGCGCCCCAGCGAAGCGCAAGGCCCCTGCGGTCACGCCGCTGCGGTGTCGGTGGCAGGCGACACCTTGAACCACTTGACCGCACCACCCTTGGTGTGCAGCACCAGAAAGTTCAGCCCACCCAGGGTGTGGCGTTCGCCGCGTTTGGGCACGTGACCCATCTCGTGGGCAATCAGGCCGCCAATGGTGTCAAAGTGGTCTTCCGGGTCAGAGCCCGCGAGGGAGACCGAAAAAGCGTCGTTCACACGCTCCAGCGGCGTGTCGCCGCTGACGCGGTAGGTGCGATCGGCCAGGGCGAAGATGTCGCCCTCGTCTTCGGGAATGTCGAATTCGTCCTCAATCTCGCCAACGATTTGCTCCAACACGTCCTCAATGGTGATGAGTCCGGCCACGCGGCCAAACTCATCAATCACGATTGCCAGGTGGTTGCGGTTGCCGCGAAATTCACGCAGCAAGTCGTTCAAACCTTTGGACTCTGGAACAAAGGCCGCCGGGCGCAGCAAGGCCCGGATGTTGAGCTCGGGTGCCCGCTGCAGCTTGAGCAGGTCTTTGGCCATCAGGATGCCAATGATGTTTTCACGCTCGCCCTCGAACACCGGAAAACGCGAGTGCGCAGTGTCGATCACGGTGTGCAACAGGCTGTCCAGGGGTTCCAGGATGTTGAGCAGGTCCATGCGCGTGGCGGGCACCATCACGTCGCCGGCGGTCATATCGGCCATGCGGATCACGCCTTCGAGCATGACCCGGGATTCCGCCCCAATGATGTTGTTGTCCTCCGCCTCCGCCAGCGTTTCGATCAGCTCGGCGGTGGAATCCGGTCCAGGGTGGATGAATTCGGCCAGTTTTTGGAGGAAGGTGCGCTTGTCTTCTTTTTCAGACAGGCGCGCAGGATGGGGGTCGGACACTCGATGGGGGCAGAAACTGCCGTGGTTGCGGAGCGCTAAGGATAGCGGATTTGGAAGTCAGGGAGAACTGCGCTGGTTGGCGTCAATGACATCACGGCGGATTTCCTGCAGGTCGGCCAGAAAGCTCCAGAAGCTTTTGGCTTGCGATTTGAGCCGGTAGTCGGTCTGTGCTATCTGCTCTTCAATCATTTCGGTGACCCGCGAGTCCAGCGACGCAGGGGGCAGTCGCAGGTAGGCTTCGGATTCCGAGCCATCGCGCTCGACCCTGGCACCGGCGTTGCGGGCAATCTTGAGCATGGCCGCGTTCTCACTCAGCGCATGGATGAACATCAAACTGACGCCATCGTTGGTCGCATGCATGGCGGCGCGGTCAAACAGGCGCGCGCCGTAACCGCGTCCCCGCGCACTGGTCAGCACAGAGACACCAAACTCGGCACAACTGTCGTGCTGTTGGTCTTTGGCATAGGCCAAGTGGGCCACCGCAATCAATTCCAGCTTACGGTTGTAGATACCAAAAATCTCGTCGCGCTCAAAGTCCAGGGACGCCACATACCGTTGGATTTGTTCGTCCTGGGTCCAGTGGCCAAAGCGCAGGTAACGGTCATGCGGCGCTAAGGCCAAGAGGTGTTGGGCAATGCGCTCCCGGTGGTTTTCGCCTAGCGACCGAATAGGCACCAGCGCCGGCGCCGGTCGGGTCTCTGTCGCATGCTCCCGCTCGGCAGGCGGCCGCAAAAACTCCCGTCCAGCCTCGAACGAAGCTCTGATCAGCGTTTTTGTATCAACCATGGCATGACTATAAGGGTTTTCCCTAGGTTTCTCACCTCAATTTCACTAGGTTTCTCAACCCGCCCGACCAGCGGCTGCGTGTATGGTGGATGCTCCGCACTTTGCACCACGCCCCTTCCATGGACGCCGCCCACTCGATTCGCCAGTCTTTGTCCTGCGTTGCGACCTTGCGTGCACAGGTAGCAGAATCTGCCCCACTGCAGCGGACGTTGCTAGCAACCAAGCGGTTTCAGGCCCGGCGGTTTGCGGGTACCTACCAAGATCTTCTGCAATCCAGCACTTTTGCGGCGCCGACCCGTTTTTTCCTCGACGAGTTGTACGGGGAGCGCGACTTTTCGGACCGGGACGCGCAGTTTGCGCGCATCGCAGGTGCCTTGCAAACCTTTTTTCCCAGCCAAGTCGTGGCCACGGCGGTTGCGTTGGCCCAGTTGCACGCCTTGACGGAGTCTCTGGATGTGGAGATGGCGCAGTCTCTGCTGCTGGATGGTGGGCCTGCGGGCCCGACGCTGGACAGCACACGCTACCTGCGCAGCTGGCGCGCAGTCGCTACACCCGCCGTCCGGCTGGGGCAACTGCAATCCGTGCTGAACATTGGTCACGAACTGGGCCGGCTCACCCGCACCAAAGGGCTGCGCCTGACGTTGCGCATGATGCGCGGCCCCGCCAAAGCTGCGGGCCTGCATTCCTTGCAGTCGTTTCTGGAAACGGGTTTTGATACGTTTGCCAGCATGGGCGGCAAGGGGCGCGACGCCCAGGCATTTCTAGACACGATCCGCGAGCGCGAGACCACCTGGATCGACGCCCTGTTTCACGCGCCCCGTGTCGCGTGTGAGACCGATTTGGAGACCTGCCTAGGAAAAGCCCTGTGAGCCCAGTCAAAACCTTTGCGCACAATCACACGCAGAGGAGAGACCATGGACAAATTTTGGCTGAAGAGTTATCCCGAGGGTGTTCCCCATACAGTGAACCCTGAAACATTCCGTTCGCTCAACCATCTGCTGGAGGACGCATTCAAAGCGAACGCCAAACGCCCCTTTTCGGTGTGTATGGATCGCTGGATGAGTTATGGGGAGTTGGATGAACTGTCCACAACCCTGGGCGCCTGGTTGCAAAACAAGGGGCTAGCACCCGGCGCACGGGTTGCCTTGATGATGCCCAACGTGCCCCAGTTTGCCGTCAGCATGGCCGCGATCCTGCGTGCGGGCTACACCTGCGTCAACGTCAACCCGCTGTACACCGCGCGCGAACTGGAACACCAGCTCAAAGACTCGGGTTCTGAAGCCATCATCATTCTGGAAAACTTTGCACACACGCTGGAAGAGGTGATTGACCGCACCCAGGTCCAACACGTGGTGGTTGCATCCATGGGCGATTTGCTGGGTTTTTGGTACGGGTCTTGGCTGACCTTTGCCGTACGGCATTTGGCCAAGATGGTGCCGGCCTACCAAATCGCACTTACACCGGGGCGAACCATCACAGCCTTCAACCGCTGCCTCGCAGAGGGCACAAAAATGGCGTTGAAACCTGCGTCCGTCGGGTTGGACTCGATCGCCTTTTTGCAGTACACTGGAGGAACCACCGGCCTGTCCAAGGGCGCCGTGCTCACCCACCGCAACATCGTCGCGGCCATCTTGCAGTCTGAGGCGTGGTTCAGCCCCGCGCTACAGCGCATTGGTGATGCCAGCAAACTGAACCTCATTGCGGCGCTCCCGCTGTATCACATCTTCGCGCTGAATCTGTGCATGCTCACCATCCGGCTGGGTGCGCACATGACCTTGGTACCCAATCCGCGTGACTTCTCCAAGTTCGTGGATGTTCTGAAAAAACGCCCATTCCATATGCTGCCCGCGGTCAACACGTTGTTCAACGCATTGCTGCAGCACCCGCAATTCAAGACAATCGATTTCGGAAGTCTCTGCGTTTCCCAGGCTGGCGGCATGGCGGCATCGGAGGGCACCGCCAAACACTGGCTGGAAACCACGGGGTGCCCGATGGTGGAAGGTTGGGGCATGAGCGAAACCTGCGCCATGGGTACCAACAACCCGGTCGACACCCCCACTTTCTCGGGCACCATTGGCCTGCCACTGCCCAGTATCGACATTGCCATCAAAGATGAAGCGGGCAACTCCTTGCCTCCGGGCGCGTCCGGCGAGATCTGCATTCGGGGCCCGAATGTGATGCCAGGCTACTACCAACAGCCCGACGAAAACGCCAAGGCCTTTACGGCAGATGGCTTTCTGCGCACAGGCGACGTTGGCATCATGGACGAGCGCGGCTACACACGTATCGTCGACCGTATCAAGGACATGATTCTGGTCAGCGGCTTCAACGTATTCCCCTCTGAACTGGAGAACGTCATTTCCCTGTGCGACGGTGTGCTGGAATGTGCGGCGATTGGTATTCCTGACGCCAAGCAGGGAGAGGCCATTAAGGTCTTCATCGTCCGCAGTGCCTCGACACTGTCCGAATCTGATGTGTTGCGCTACTGTAAAAGTAACCTCACTGGGTACAAACGTCCCAAGTACATCGAATTCAGGGATGAACTGCCCAAATCCAATGTGGGCAAGATCCTCCGGCGCCAATTGCGCACGGAAAAGTAAACAAGCATGGGTATATCTGGCGGCTGTGAGAGAACAGCCTCACATACGCCGGATGCCGATCTCAAAATGCAAAACAAAAAAAAGCCCCACCTAGTTAGGTGGGGCTTTTCTCACTGTAATAGCCTGACGATGACCTACTTTCACACGGGAATCCGCACTATCATCGGCGCTGACTCGTTTCACTGTCCTGTTCGGGATGGGAAGGAGTGGTACCAAGTCGCTATGGTCGTCAGGCATAACTTTTTGTCGCACAGACCTAGGGTCTGCACAACCAATTTATAGAGCTAATCAGCTTTTGTCTTTTACGACACCTACCGGTGTTGCACACGGGTAGGATTTTGAATGCGTCAACTTGGCATAACTTCCTTGAGACACTTTCGTGAATCAAAGTTATAGGGTCAAGCCGCACGAGCAATTAGTATCAGTTAGCTTAACGCATTACTGCGCTTCCACACCTGACCTATCAACGTCCTGGTCTTGAACGACTCTTTAGGGGGCTCAAGGCCCCGGCAGATCTCATCTTGAAACGAGTTTCCCGCTTAGATGCTTTCAGCGGTTATCTCTTCCACACTTAGCTACTCGGCAATGCCACTGGCGTGACAACCGATACACCAGAGGTGTGTCCACTCCGGTCCTCTCGTACTAGGAGCAGGCTTCCTCAAATCTGCAGCGCCCACGGAAGATAGGGACCAAACTGTCTCACGACGTTTTAAACCCAGCTCACGTACCTCTTTAAATGGCGAACAGCCATACCCTTGGGACCGGCTACAGCCCCAGGATGAGATGAGCCGACATCGAGGTGCCAAACACCGCCGTCGATATGAACTCTTGGGCGGTATCAGCCTGTTATCCCCAGAGTACCTTTTATCCGTTGAGCGATGGCCCTTCCATACAGAACCACCGGATCACTATGTCCTGCTTTCGCATCTGCTCGACTTGTCAGTCTCGCAGTTAAGCACGCTTATGCCATTGCACTATCGTCACGATGTCCGACCGTAACTAGCGTACCTTCGAACTCCTCCGTTACGCTTTGGGAGGAGACCGCCCCAGTCAAACTGCCTACCATGCACTGTCCCCGATCCAGATAATGGACCTAGGTTAGAACCTCAAACACACCAGGGTGGTATTTCAACGTTGGCTCCACGATACCTAGCGGCACCGCTTCAAAGCCTCCCACCTATCCTACACAGATCTGTTCAAAGTCCAATACAAAGCTACAGTAAAGGTTCATGGGGTCTTTCCGTCTTTCCGCGGGGAGATTGCATCATCACAAACATTTCAACTTCGCTGAGTCTCGGGAGGAGACAGTGTGGCCATCGTTACGCCATTCGTGCAGGTCGGAACTTACCCGACAAGGAATTTCGCTACCTTAGGACCGTTATAGTTACGGCCGCCGTTTACTGGGACTTCAATCAAGAGCTTGCACCCCATCATTTAATCTTCCAGCACCGGGCAGGCGTCACACCCTATACGTCCACTTTCGTGTTTGCAGAGTGCTGTGTTTTTAATAAACAGTCGCAGCCACCGATTTTTTGCAACCTCATTGGGCTCCATCCGCAAGGGACTTCACCTACTAAAGGCACACCTTCTTCCGAAGTTACGGTGTCAATTTGCCGAGTTCCTTCTCCCGAGTTCTCTCAAGCGCCTTAGAATACTCATCTCGCGCACCAGTGTCGGTTTGCGGTACGGTCGTGTATAGCTGAAGCTTAGTGGCTTTTCCTGGAAGCAGGGTATCACTCACTTCGTCTGCAAGCAGACTCGTTATCACTCCTCATCTAAGCCCGGCGGATTTGCCTACCAGGCACGACTACAAGCTTGAACCAACATGTCCAACAGTTGGCTGAGTTAACCTTCTCCGTCCCCACATCGCACTATACATCGGTACAGGAATATTGACCTGTTTCCCATCAGCTACGCATCTCTGCCTCGCCTTAGGGGCCGACTCACTCTACGCCGATGAACGTTGCGTAGAAAACCTTGCGCTTACGGCGAGGGGGCTTTTCACCCCCTTTAACGCTACTCATGTCAGCATTCGCACTTCTGATACCTCCAGCACGCTTTACAACGCACCTTCACAGGCTTACAGAACGCTCTCCTACCACTTGCAATAAATTGCAAATCCGCAGCTTCGGTAACTGGCTTAGCCCCGTTACATCTTCCGCGCAGGACGACTCGATCAGTGAGCTATTACGCTTTCTTTAAATGATGGCTGCTTCTAAGCCAACATCCTGACTGTTTTAGCCTTCCCACTTCGTTTCCCACTTAGCCAATTTTAGGGACCTTAGCTGGCGGTCTGGGTTGTTTCCCTCTTGAGTCCGGACGTTAGCACCCGGTGCTCTGTCTCCCAAGCTGTACTCTGCGGTATTCGGAGTTTGCATTGGTTTGGTAAGTCGCCATGACCCCCTAGCCAAAACAGTGCTCTACCCCCGCAGGTAATACTTGAGGCACTACCTAAATAGTTTTCGGAGAGAACCAGCTATTTCCAAGTTTGTTTAGCCTTTCACCCCTATCCACAGCTCATCCGCTAGTTTTGCAACACTAGTCGGTTCGGACCTCCAGTACCTGTTACGGCACCTTCATCCTGGCCATGGATAGATCACTTGGTTTCGGGTCTACACCCAGCGACTAGACGCCCTATTCGGACTCGATTTCTCTACGGCTTCCCTATTCGGTTAACCTTGCCACTGAATGTAAGTCGCTGACCCATTATACAAAAGGTACGCAGTCACCCTTGCGGGCTCCTACTTTTTGTAAGCACACGGTTTCAGGATCTATTTCACTCCCCTCCCGGGGTTCTTTTCGCCTTTCCCTCACGGTACTAGTTCACTATCGGTCAATGATGAGTATTTAGCCTTGGAGGATGGTCCCCCCATATTCAGACAGGATTTCTCGTGTCCCGCCCTACTTGTCGCAAGCTCAGTACCACACAGGTCATTTCACGTACGGGGCTATCACCCGCTATGGCCAGCATTTCCAGGCTGTTCCGTTATGTCTTGTGCTATCACTTGCAGGCTTCTCCGATTTCGCTCGCCACTACTTTCGGAATCTCGGTTGATGTCTTTTCCTCGAGCTACTGAGATGTTTCAGTTCACCCGGTTCGCCTCGCATACCTATGTATTCAGTATGCGATACCCCAAAGGGTGGGTTTCCCCATTCGGAAATCTCCGGATCAAAGCTAATTTGCCAGCTCCCCGAAGCTTATCGCAGGCTATCACGTCCTTCGTCGCCTATCATTGCCAAGGCATCCACCATGTGCTCTTATTCACTTGACCCTATAACTTTGACGTTTCTTTCGAAACCAAAATTATCTACAAGGAATATTGTCAGGTCTTTCACCTGACGCGTTATGCCGTATTCAATTAACTTGAATAACTCGAATTCAAACGTGAAGTTTGATATTCATTTTGACGCAATCAAAATTATGTTGCTAACCACTACACAAGGCACGGTCTGCACTAAACCTTTACGAATGTGCAGTTTCCTTGCGCAGCTTATATGCTAGCAACGCTGATTAAACTCTATAAATTGTTAAAGAACAGCCGATTGATCAAGAGATCTTGATCAACAACAAAGCAGCCTTTACCCCCTAAGGGTTCAAAGCAACTTTGGTGTTGACTTAATAAGTATCGTTGAATGGTGGAGGATGACGGGATCGAACCGACGACCCCCTGCTTGCAAAGCAGGTGCTCTCCCAGCTGAGCTAATCCCCCATGGTCATAGACTATTGGACGGGATGGTGGGTCTGGTTGGTCTCGAACCAACGACCCCCGCCTTATCAAGACGGTGCTCTAACCAACTGAGCTACAGACCCAAGCCGGTCACTTTGGACCAAGCAAGCTTGATCGTTAGCGACAACCTTCCAACAACCGATAAGTGTGAGCGTTCAAATTAAATTGCAGTTTTCCAGAAAGGAGGTGATCCAGCCGCACCTTCCGATACGGCTACCTTGTTACGACTTCACCCCAGTCACGAACCCTGCCGTGGTAATCGCCCTCCTTGCGGTTAGGCTAACTACTTCTGGCAGAACCCGCTCCCATGGTGTGACGGGCGGTGTGTACAAGACCCGGGAACGTATTCACCGTGACATTCTGATCCACGATTACTAGCGATTCCGACTTCACGCAGTCGAGTTGCAGACTGCGATCCGGACTACGACTGGCTTTATGGGATTAGCTCCCCCTCGCGGGTTGGCAACCCTTTGTACCAGCCATTGTATGACGTGTGTAGCCCCACCTATAAGGGCCATGAGGACTTGACGTCATCCCCACCTTCCTCCGGTTTGTCACCGGCAGTCTCATTAGAGTGCCCAACTAAATGTAGCAACTAATGACAAGGGTTGCGCTCGTTGCGGGACTTAACCCAACATCTCACGACACGAGCTGACGACAGCCATGCAGCACCTGTGTTACGGTTCTCTTTCGAGCACTAAGCCATCTCTGGCGAATTCCGTACATGTCAAAGGTGGGTAAGGTTTTTCGCGTTGCATCGAATTAAACCACATCATCCACCGCTTGTGCGGGTCCCCGTCAATTCCTTTGAGTTTCAACCTTGCGGCCGTACTCCCCAGGCGGTCAACTTCACGCGTTAGCTTCGTTACTGAGTCAGTGAAGACCCAACAACCAGTTGACATCGTTTAGGGCGTGGACTACCAGGGTATCTAATCCTGTTTGCTCCCCACGCTTTCGTGCATGAGCGTCAGTACAGGTCCAGGGGATTGCCTTCGCCATCGGTGTTCCTCCGCATATCTACGCATTTCACTGCTACACGCGGAATTCCATCCCCCTCTACCGTACTCTAGCTATACAGTCACAAATGCAGGTCCCAGGTTGAGCCCGGGGATTTCACATCTGTCTTATATAACCGCCTGCGCACGCTTTACGCCCAGTAATTCCGATTAACGCTCGCACCCTACGTATTACCGCGGCTGCTGGCACGTAGTTAGCCGGTGCTTATTCTTACGGTACCGTCATTAGCAAACTTTATTAGAGCTCGCCGTTTCGTTCCGTACAAAAGCAGTTTACAACCCGAAGGCCTTCATCCTGCACGCGGCATTGCTGGATCAGGCTTGCGCCCATTGTCCAAAATTCCCCACTGCTGCCTCCCGTAGGAGTCTGGACCGTGTCTCAGTTCCAGTGTGGCTGGTCGTCCTCTCAGACCAGCTACAGATCGTCGCCTTGGTGGGCCTTTACCCCACCAACTAGCTAATCTGATATCGGCCGCTCCAATCGCGCGAGGTCTTGCGATCCCCCGCTTTCATCCATAGATCGTATGCGGTATTAGCACAGCTTTCGCTGCGTTATCCCCCACGACTGGGCACGTTCCGATATATTACTCACCCGTTCGCCACTCGCCACCAGGATTGCTCCCGTGCTGCCGTTCGACTTGCATGTGTAAGGCATGCCGCCAGCGTTCAATCTGAGCCAGGATCAAACTCTATAGTTCGATCTTGAATTTTTCGCTCTCTCGAGCAACTCATAAATTGGAATCGACGTGAATATCATCTCTGACTTTCACATCTTTTTTACTTCATGAGCGTTTAAAGTCTTGCGACTTAGTTCCAAAGAACTTGGCAATTACCTTCAAACGCCCACGCTTATCGGCTGTAAATTTTTAATGATCTGAAGCACTTTTTACTTTACTTCGTTTGCTTTGCTGTGATCAGCGAAGCCTTGAATTATGACACACTTTTTGAAGCATTGTCAAATCAAGCAAAAGATTTTTGCTTTTTTTAGAACTGCAAGCAGCGCTAAAAAAAACACCCCGCCGAATGACGGGGTGTCTTCACTGTAATAGCCTGACGATGACCTACTTTCACACGGGAATCCGCACTATCATCGGCGCTGACTCGTTTCACTGTCCTGTTCGGGATGGGAAGGAGTGGTACCAAGTCGCTATGGT
>NZ_JBWMAY010000001.1:1230594-1365266 GCF_056521365.1 Rhodoferax sp. XS2R6
AAATTTTTAATGATCTGAAGCACTTTTTACTTTACTTCGTTTGCTTTGCTGTGATCAGCGAAGCCTTGAATTATGACACACTTTTTGAAGCATTGTCAAATCAAGCAAAAGATTTTTTGTTTGATTGTCCCGTTCATTTCTGAGCGGGTGCGCAGTGTAGCACGACTAAGGCCACCTACACACGATATCTGTCAGAAGCACCTTTTAGTCGCAGGAGCAGTGCGGGCGCGATTTCCATCAAGGGCAAAATTTCGTCCGCAGCTCCACTCAAAATCGCCTCTCGCGGCATCCCAAATACGATGCAACTCGCCTCGTCTTGCACATAGTTGTAACTACCAGCGTCTTTCATTTCCTTCATCGCTTTAGCGCCATCGTTGCCCATACCCGTCAACATGACGCCAAATGCGTTACGACCAGCAACCTTTGCCGCCGATCGGAAGAGAACCTCCACGGACGGCCGATGCCGATTCACGAGCTCGCCATCTTCAACAACACACACATAGTTCGCGCCACTCTTCTCGACCCAAAACTGCTTACCCCCGGGGGCAATATAAGCATGTCCGGGTAGCACGCGCGCGCCATTGACCGCCTCTTGCACCGTAATTTGACAAAGTCCATTCAAACGCGCGGCAAAACTGGTGGTGAAGCCAGGCGGCATATGCTGAGTGATCACCACTCCCGGGGAGTCCGCAGGAAGTCGGACAAGAATCTCCTTAATCGCCTCCGTTCCTCCGGTTGAAGCACCAATAAATACCAGCTTCTCTGTAGAAACTCGACCAAGCGAGATAGGTGAACTGCTGGGGAGCGAAGGCTGACCAGCGCCTACGGGCGATGAAGGCGCACGCACGCCCCTCTGAACTTTTGCAGCTGCAGCCACTCGGATTTTGTCGACGATATTGCTAGCCAGCTCCTTGATACCGTCCACCAAACCAATCCGAGGCTTCGCCACAAAGTCCACGGCCCCCAACTCCAACGCCTTCATCGTGACTTCTGCGCCTCGCTCTGTGAGCGTCGAAATCATCACAACGGGCATGGGACGCAATCGCATCAAACGGCCTAAAAAATCGAGACCATCCATCTTTGGCATCTCGATATCAAGCGTGATGACATCAGGATCAAGCTCTCGAATCATCTCTCGTGCAATTAACGGATCGTTGGCAGCGCCAACGCATTCCATATCAGCCTGTTTATTGATGATCTCAGCCAGCAGACTACGCACCAAGGCAGAGTCATCAACCACTACAACTCGAATTTTCTTCATTACCAACTCAAAAAAGGTCGACAGAACCGCCCGACGTAGACTTCGCGACAGACGCGGCGTTACCACGCCGCTCTTCAACAGCCAATGTTTCTGGATGCGAATGAGCCAACCGCTTCACTAATGCTTTCCCACTAACCGGAAAAAAACAGACTTTGCGCGGGTGAATATCCAAAACATCTTGCGAGACGACAGGGATGCGCTCTGTGGCAAGGTAATCCAGAACGAATTTGGTGTTGCGCTCCCCCACATTCATCGTGGTAAAACCAGCCATTACTTGGGCGCCGCCAAAAATTTTGGCTTGCATTGTTTCGCGCCGAGCACCCAACTTCAACATTTCATTGATTAAGAGCTCCATCGCATAGGAACCATATCTGCCAGAACCATCCGCGCCATCACCATCAGGCAGCATGAAGTGATTCATCCCCCCCGTACGCGCTTTGCCGTCCCAGATACACGCTGCGATACAGGAACCCAACACCGTCATGATGACCAGATCTTCATTCGAAACGTAATACTCCCCCGGGAGCACTTTTACGGCATCGTATTGGAAATGATGGTCGGCATAAAAGAAAGACGCCTCTCCGGGCTTGCGCGGCTGGGCTTTCAAATGCTCAATTCGGGATACACGTCCACTTGCCAACGTCTTTGGCGGCGGAACCACGGCATTCGTTCGAACAACACCGGACACCAAACTACTTGAAGTTGAAATCATTTGAAATTGCTATCCAAACAGTTGAATCGGTTTATCGACTACCAGGGGGGGTGTAACGCTCACCTACAACGCTCGTAGACAGTTTTTCCTTTAAGAGCAAAGAGATCCCGCGAGTCACTGAAGTTCTCTGCATGTCCGACAAAAAGCAAAGCCCCAGGCTTCATAACCCGGTGGATTTTTTCCAGAACTCTTCTTTGGGTGGATGCATCAAAGTAAATCATGACATTTCGACAAAACACGGCATCGAAAGGATCGCGGAAGGGCCAATCGTCTTTTATGAGGTTCACGTTCAAGAACTCAATCGCGTGACGCAGCTCAGGCTTCACCCTGACCAAACCGGCATTCCCTGCCTTTCCACGCAAAAAGTATTTGCGCGCAAGATCAGCAGAGACCCCCTTCAGACCCTCCATGCGATAAACGCCCTGCGCGGCAGTCGCCAGCACTTTCGAGTCAATGTCGCTTGCTTGTAAGGAGAATTTCGACTTGCCGAGCACCTCGGATGCAGTCATCGCAATCGAATACGGCTCCTCACCAGTAGAGGCAGCGCTACACCAAATTTTGCACTCGGAAGATCCGACCCGTGACTTCAAAAAATCTGAAAGGATTTCGAAGTGATGATGCTCACGAAAAAAAGACGTTAAGTTGGTGGTCAGTGCATTGACGAACTCTTGCCACTCAGGACCATCGGTTGACTCGAGCCAACTCAAATACTCTCTAAAGCTGTTGTGCCCGGTATCACGCAATCGCCGAGAGAGCCGGCTATACACCATGGCGTGCTTGCCATCATGCAAACTGATGCCAGCACGCTGGTAAATCAGTTTTTGAACATGGTCAAAATCCGAGTTCGTCCAAGCGAACTCCCTGCCTTGCATCTCTCCAACAGCTTGGGGGGGGGGCAAGGCCATATTGCAATTTATTTCTATGTAGTAATTTTGAAAGTCACTTGAGCAATCGCTATTCCGATGCGCTAACCAACCCCATCTCCGCAGCGGACATCAGGCGCTCAATATCCAAAAGAATCAACATTCGGTCACCGATAGATCCCAATCCGAGCACGGCCGCACTATCAATCACACTGTCTATATCCGGAGCTGATTTCAAATTCTCGGGGGGTAATTCCATAACATCACTGACTGAATCAACAACAATTCCCACAATACGATTGCGCAAGTTCAGCACGATTACCACTGTGAAAGAGTTGTACTCAGCCTTGGAGCAGTTGAACTTCAACCGCATGTCAACGATAGGAACAATGGTTCCCCGCAAATTCACGACACCCTTAATGAAGTTAGGAGCATTGGCAACCCGAGTAGGCGACTCGTATCCGCGGATTTCTTGAACCTTAAGAATATCAATTCCATACTCCTCTTGATCCAAGCGAAAAGTCAAGTACTCCCTCGCACCAGAAGATGTCAGTTCATTCAGTTTTTCCATCATTCCCATGGTCTTCTCCTTAGGCTTTTATCAATGACGTGAGCGCCTTACCAGGGCTCCCGTATCAAGGATCAACGCAACCTTTCCATCACCCAAAATGGTTGCACCAGAAACATTCGGAACCTTTCGATAGTTCGACTCCAAGTTCTTGACAACCACCTGCTGCTGCCCAAGCAATTCATCCACCAGCAATGCGACTCGAATCCCCTCCGCTTCGACAACAACCATGATGTCACTGGAGCGCTCGAAGTCGAAACGTGGAATTTGGAACACCTTCTCCAGCTCAATGACTGGCATGTATTCATCGCGAACTTTGACCAGTTGAGAACCCTGCCCCACCGTACTAACCGCATCGGCTTTCACCTGGAAAGACTCCACGACCGAAGACAACGGCAAAATATAAACCTCATCACCGACGCCTACGGACATCCCGTCCATGATGGCCAGGGTCAACGGCAAGCGAACCGACACCTTCATTCCATAACCTTCGGCAGAGTCAATTTCGACCGTGCCGTTGAGGGCCGCAATATTGCGCTTCACGACGTCCATACCCACACCGCGACCAGAAACGTCTGTTACCACGGCGGCCGTGGAGAACCCAGGGGCAAAGATGAGCTGCCACACCTCTGCATCAGACATCTGGTCGGACACGTCGATACCACGCTCGCGCGCCTTCGCAAGTATCTTGGGGCGGGACAAACCTCGCCCATCGTCGCGCACCTCAATGACGATGGAGCCCCCTTGATGGGAAGCAGACAAAGTTATGGTCCCGGTTTCAGACTTGCCTGCAGCAATACGGTCTGCAGGCATTTCGACACCATGATCACAACTGTTTCGGACCAAGTGTGTCAGAGGATCCGTGATTTTTTCAACCAAGCCTTTATCCAACTCTGTCGCCTCACCCTGCGTTACAAAATCAACCTTTTTGCCCAACTTACCGGCTAAATCACGCAGCATGCGGGGGAAGCGACTAAAAACGATGGACATCGGAATCATCCGAATGGACATCACAGACTCTTGCAAATCACGTGTGTTGCGGTCCAAATCAGCCAACCCTGTCAATAGCTGCTGGTACACCGCCGGATCAAGAGCTCGGCTGTTTTGAGCAAGCATCGCCTGCGTAATCACCAACTCTCCAACCAAATTGATCAACTGATCGACCTTACTGATCGCAACCCGTATCGTGGCAGCTTCCGGTTGTGCGGCCGCAGCCGCTGTAGCAGCCTTACCTGGTGCGGCTTTGGCGGCCAAAGCAGGTTCAATAGCCTGGGCCACAGCAACTTCCTGCGCTAAAACGACTTGCGCAGGAGCACCAGGAGAGCCATCAAAGAAACCGAAGCCTACGTGGTCCGCAGCCGAGGACTCCATTGCGGGTGTTTCGACCGACTCATGCGAGCGTTCCACGATAGCGACTTTCTCCCGCGCCACGTGAAAGGCAAACAAATCCAACAGATCATCATCAGTCGATGCTGTTTCAACATCGAATACGCGCACACCCGACCGCTCACTGGCAGCAGCCTTGATGCTCCCCAGTCCCGGAATATCTCTAAACAACTCCTGTATCGCATCCGCCTGTTCGGGGCGATCCAACGGCCCAATGCTAATCTGCAGATCTCGCACACCGTCAGCCCGAGAGGCCAACTTCGGCGACGGAGCGGGCGCTACGACAACCTGCGCAGGAGTCGGTTTTGCAGGCGGGGCCACAGCACCTCCAGCAGCAAGCTCGCTGATACGACGTACCAAATCCGCCGTAGGAGGCGCATCGCCCTCTCCGCCAGCCTGATGGCGAGCCAGCAAGCCCCTAGACGCATCGGCAGACTCCAGAAGCACGTCGACCATTGCCGCGTTGGGCTGTAGTTCGTGACGGCGCAACCGATCTAATAGCGATTCCATTTGGTGGGTCAATTCCGCCACATCAGCAAAGCCAAACGTAGCAGCACCACCCTTCACAGAGTGCGCACATCTGAAGATGCCATTCAGCTCTTCGTCATCTGCCGTTTCCAAGTTCAGGTTCAGGAGCATTTGCTCCATTTGATCCAGATTTTCTCCCGCCTCTTCGAAGAAAATTTGGTAAAACTGACTTAGATCAAAATCACCGCCAGCGCCACTTTCGGTATGCGTCTCAGCCATCTGAATCTCCTATTTTCTGCGTGCCAGTTGAAGTCACCGACCTCAACGAATGACTTTTTTAATTACATCAAGCAATCGAGCAGGATCAAAGGGCTTCACCAGCCAACCGGTAGCTCCCGCAGCGCGGCCCGCTTGCTTCATCAAGTCACTCGACTCTGTGGTCAACATCAGAATAGGGACGGTCTTGAACTGCGGGTGCTCACGCAACTTTCGAGTCAAACCCAAGCCATCCAGACGCGGCATATTCTGATCGGTAAGAACCAAGTCAAAAGCCTGCGCTTGAGCTTTTTCATAGGCATCCTGCCCATCCACGGCCTCAACCACTTGGTAACCAGCGCCAGTCAACGTAAAGGAAACCATTTTCCGCATAGACGGTGAGTCATCAACAGCTAGGATTAAAGGCATGAAAGGCTCCGAAATATTCCGTTAAAAGGTGTGGCGAAAATTAAAATAGCTCGATGGATCCAGCATCCATCTCGTCCTGAGTCACTGGATTCGGTCGCTCAGGCACTTCCTCTACAAAAGGCACGGCTTCTCCATCTTCAGCGCCCATAGACTCAGAGGCCAGTCTATAGGCACATCCCTGCAAAATTTTGGAGGTATGAACAATCAGCTGAGAAGCCATGTCTTGAAATTGCAGCTCTGTGACGGCCGCCCGCAATGTGTTGCGAACCAGCTCTAGCTCCTGGGACTCCATGAGAGCCGGTGAAGCCAGATTTGCACTGGCAGTGGTAAACCGTTCCATGAGGTTTTCCATCGTATGCGCAAGCAGACCATCCAGACGGGTCAGGTCGTGCACAACCACCAACAAGGAGTCTTGGACCTCTGCAACGAGCATGACCGGCAATTGCACAGCAGGAGCGGCAGGCGAAATCGACGAAGGTTCCATTGTCTTTTTTCCTCTTTGCCTGTCTTTATACCAATCCACGGCGTCCTTGTGAATCACCAAACCGGGCCACGCTTCTAGAGTATCAGGATTCTTGTCTTGTCAGGGAAATTATGCGTCCCCATATGCATCCCAGAAACACACCCACCGCAGACGAGGTAGTGATTACCATAAGACCCCATGATATCGGCAATCCTCAATGCAAAAAATACCGAGAGCGCGGTGAACATCCTCCATTTAGAGGACTCGGCAATCGACCACCAACTTGTGCTTCGAACCCTTTCAAAAACGGGGATGCGATTCAGCTTGGTGCGTGTCGAAACATTGGCAGCATTCAAGCACTCGATGGACCAAGGGGTCTATCAGTTGGTAATCGCTGACTACCGCCTTGGGGACTTCACTGCCATTGATGCATGGAACACATCCAAAAACGACCACCAGAGGATCCCGTTCATCATTCTCTCCGGAACCATTGGCGAAGCTGCGGCCGTCGAGGCTATCCAATGCGGCATCAGTGACTACCTTCATAAGGACGAAATCTCCGCCTTACCGCGAGTTATCCAGCGGACCATGGACTTACAGGCCATAAAAAGGGAAAAAGAGAGGACTGCACAGGAATTGGCGCTTTCCGAGCGTCGAATTTCTGAACTTGCCGGGCACCTGCAAACTGCCATAGAACGCGAGCGTGCGTCGATTGCACGTGAAGTGCACGACGACATTGGTGGAGCGCTTGCCGCCGTTCGACTAGACTTGGGATGGCTGGCACGCCACACCAACGACAGGCAGTGTTTGCAGCACATCGCGTCAGCTAGCGACATGATTCAGCACGCCGCACACGCCAGCCAGCGCATCATGAAAAATCTGCGCCCAGCCATCCTGGATCAAGGATTAGTGCCATCCATTCAGTGGTTAGCGCGTGATTTTGAGAGGCGAACCACGTGCAAAGTTGAAATCACTACCACCACAGAAACCATGAGCTTACCGGCAGACGTCATGTTGACCGCCTACAGGACGGCGCAAGAAGCGCTCACCAACGCCTCCAAATACGCACTAGGCAGTGATATGCGTATCGAAATATCCAACCTGGGCAACACACTCACCATAGAAATTGCAGACAGCGGCCCAGGTTTAGAGGAATTCGCATTGCAAAAACAGAACTCTTATGGTCTGCGCGGCCTAGCAGAGCGCGCCAAGTCCGTCGGTGGCTGGATGGATATCAGCTCCACCCCCCATACCGGTACGACTATTACGCTATCGGTGCCCCTGAATCGCAGCGAACACTCTGCGCAAGAAGGCTCGCCATGATTCAAGTTGTCTTGTGCGATGACCACGCCATGATTCGCCGCGGAATCCGCGATATGCTGTGTGAGCATGTCGACATGAAAGTGGTCGGCGAATCCGGTAGCTACGCCGAACTCAAGGACGTCTTACGGGAACAGCCCTGCGATGTATTGGTGCTAGACCTCAATTTACCCGGTCGAAGCGGCCTTGACGTCCTCGCATCCATCCAAGACAGTCACCCAAACATCAAAGTACTGGTTGTCTCGATGTTCTCAGAAGACCAGTACGCCATCCGCAGTCTCAAGGCTGGTGCGCACGGCTATTTGAACAAGGCGGGGAATCCCGATGAACTCGTCGGCGCAGTTCGAACCGTAGCCCAAGGTCGACGGTATGTCACACCGTCCGTCTCCGAAATGCTGGTAGAACAATTGTCCAAGCCAGGTACAGAAACTCTGCACGCACGCCTCTCGGAGCGCGAGCTGCAAACCCTGCTGAAAATCGCGTCGGGCAAGCGGTTGGCCGATATCGCGGAAGAACTGATGTTGAGCCCCAAGACGGTCAGCGTTTACCGTGCGCGGCTACTCGAAAAACTGGGGCTAAGCAACAACGCAGAACTGGCGGTCTATGCCATTCGAAACGACTTGGTCTAGCGAAGCCGTCACGGACCAGAAAAAATACCGATAGCCCGCTCCATCAGCGCGATCATAGGTTGATCCAAGGTCGGAAGTGTCACGGCGATCCCCACAATCCCAACTACCAAAGTGACTGGGAAGCCTACGGCAAAAATATTAATCTGCGGCGCAACACGAGAAATGACGCCCAATGCCAAGTTAACGAACAACAACATCCCCACCATGGGTAGTGCTATCCACAAAGCGCTGGCAAACAGATCTGTCCCCAACCGGTACAACTGCATGGAAGCCAAAGCATCCAAAAACCTGGGGCTGACAGGGAACGCTTCGAAGCTCTTGGTCACCGCCATCAGGACCATGATGTGGCCGTTAAGCACAACAAACAGCAGTGTCGCCATTTGACCAAAGAAACGAGCGACCGCACTACTCTGAGAATTGAGCGAGGGGTCAAAGAAGGCTGCGAAATTCAACCCCATTTGAAACCCGACCACCTCTCCCGCTAACTCCATGGCCGCAAATACCAATCGCACGGCAAAACCAATGGAAAAGCCAATCAGTACTTGCTGAAGCACAACAGCCAAGGCGTCGGGAGACGCAATGCTGTAATTCAGCGAGGAAGGGATGGTTGCCTGGCAAGCCAGCGCCACGAACAAGGCCAGCGCCACTTTGACACGCATGGGCACCGCCCGTGAGGACAAAACGGGAGCCGAGGTAAAAACTGCAAGGACGCGTAGAAAAGGCCACAGCAATGGAGATAGCCAAGCCAGAATCTGAGCCTCGGTAAATGCAATCCCGGGCATACCGATCAGACCACCGAGCCGGGGATCGCCTCGATCATTCTGCGGATGTACTCCACCAGCATCGTCAACATCCAAGGTCCAGCGATAGCAAACACAGCAATTACAGCTACCAATTTAGGCACAAAAGCCAAAGTCGCCTCGTGAATCTGCGTCACAGCCTGGAACAGGCTCACCAGCAGCCCCACCAACAAAGCCGCGCCCAGCACCGGAGAGGACACCATCAGCAGCATCAACAACGCCTCTTGCCCCATGGTCAGAACGGTTTGGGCATTCATAGTCGTTCCTCAGGTTACAAAACTGGCCGCCAAGGACCCGATCAGCAGGTTCCAACCATCAGCCAAGACAAAAAGCATCAGTTTGAACGGCAACGCCACTAACACGGGCGACAGCATCATCATCCCCAAAGACATCAGCACACTGGCGACAACAATATCGATCACTAAAAATGGGATAAAAATCATGAACCCAATCTGGAATGCAGATTTGAGCTCGCTGATTACAAAGGCTGGCACCAACACCCGCAGCGGCGCGGTATCAGCCTTCACGCTGGCATCCAATTTAGCCAATTTGGCGAATAGAGAAAAGTCGGACTGGCGTGTTTGCTTCACCATGAATTCACGCAATGGCATCTCGGCTTTAACAAGTGCTTGCTCAAATGGAATCGCACTTCGGCTGTAGGGTTCATACGCATCTGCGTACACACGATCAAAGGTGGGCCCCATCACAAACAAAGTGAGGAACAGAGAAAGCCCAACAATCACCTGATTTGGCGGAGAGGACTGAGTACCCAGCGCCTGCCTCAGCAAGGAGAGCACGATCACGATGCGCGTAAAACTCGTCATCATCAGCAAGACGGCGGGGATGAAAGAGAGCGCGGTGAAGAACAACAAGGTCTGGATGGGGACGGAAAAACTCATCCCACTTTCTCCAGTCCCAACCAACAAAGGCAGTTGCCCGGGCGTTTGCGCAAAAACCGCGACACCCCAGCCCAGGCAAGCAAGCCCAAAACCGAGTCGAATCCAGTTACCAAAGCGTCCCAAGCGCACCGTCTCTTTCAAATTACTGGAAAGCACTTATGTCCGCAGGCTCGGCAGGGTTACAGCCCCCTCATCACGAGATGAGGCGGCGCCTACTGGCGCAGTATGCAAGAGTGCAATGGACTGCGCCCCAACCCCAAGCGTCAACCAAACCCTTGCGTTTTCCGGACCAACTTCGACTGTAACCACTCTTTGATTGGGCCCCACCGCCACCGCGGAAATAAAGCGACTCTGCCCACCGGCCTCCACCGCGCTTGCGCCGACCCGACTACGCACCCACCGCAAAAACCAAGGTAAAGCAGCCAAGGCAGCCAAGAAAGCCACCACCAATAGCAGTTGCTGCGTCATATCAAATCACACAAGGCTAATTTTTACTGACACGCCGCAAACGCTCCGAGGGCGTCACCACATCAGTAAGTCGGATGCCAAACTTGTCATTAACAACCACCACCTCGCCCTGGGCGATCAGGTACCCATTAACCAATACATCCATAGGCTCGCCGGCCAAGGCATCTAGCTCCACCACCGACCCTTGCCCGAGCTGCAGGATGTGCTTGATAGGTACTTTGGTACGCCCAAGCTCCACGGAAAGCTGTACGGGAATATCCAGCACCATATTGATGTCATTGACATGCCCGTCCGCACCCGACGCAAAGGGTTTAGGCGGCTCTCCAGACAAAGGGCCACCCGAATCGGGGCCGGACTCTGTCGCTTTTTGCTCCAGCAACGCCTCCGCCCAGTCCGCCATGCCATCGTCGGCCGCGCCTGCATTGTCTTCCGGTTTTTCTTCAGATGCCATTTCGTTCTCCCAACCAGTTTTGGTCGTTACCGCGCAGCGCTTTTTCTATGCGAATGGCGTATTTGGCGTTGTGAGTGCCGTACTGGCACTCAAAAAGTGGAACCCCGTCTACCGTGGCTTGGATACGCGGCTCTCGGTCCAGTTCAATGAAATCCCCTTTTTTCATAGCCAGCAATTGCTCTACCGTCGCATCCGCACGCGCCAACTCGGCGACCAGGGTAACTTCCGCTGCCTGGATTTCCCGCGTCAGCACATTCACCCAGCGGCGATCCACTTCAATAGAGTCACCTTGGGTGGACGAGTACAACACATCCCGGATAGGCTCTAGCGTCGAGTACGGGAAACTAAAGTGAATCGCGCCGGTGATGTCACCAATCTCAAGTTGGAACGAGGTCGAAATCACAATTTCGCTGGGTGTGGCAATGTTGGCAAACTGGGGCTGCATCTCGCTGCGCTGGTAGTCCAGTTCCAACGGGTATATGCCCTTCCAAGCTTTTTTGTACTCCGTGGTGATCACCTCTACCAGCCGGTTGATGACACGCTGCTCCGTCGCCGAAAAATCACGCCCCTCAATACGCGTCTGAAATTTCCCGATGCCGCCATACAAGGTGTCAATCACACCAAACACCAGTGCAGGCTCGCAGACGATCAGACCACTGCCACGCAATGGGCGGATAGCAACGATGTTGAAATTGGTTGGCACCGCCAGCTCACGCAAAAAAGCGCTGTAGCGCTGCACGGCCACGGGTCCAACAGAAATTTCAGGACTACGGCGAATGAAATTGAATAACCCCACACGCAGGTTGCGCGCAAAGCGCTCATTGACGATTTCCATCGTGGGCATACGCCCGCGAACGATTCTTTCCTGGCTGGAAATATTGTACGAACGGACCTCGCCGTGCTCTGCAGCCTCCTCCACCGTCTTCTGGCTCTCGCCAGTGACGCCTTCCAGGAGCGCATCAACTTCCTCTTGGGAAAGAAACGACTCACTCATAGTTCAGTCCTGTTGACCCCTATTGCACAATAAAACTGGAAAACAGCACGCCCACGACGGGGTACTGCACCGGTGGTGCTTTCTTTTTCTTCTTCTTGGTGGAAGCAACTTCCTCTTCATCCTCCTCTTCGCCGCCCCCAAAGGGGACAGAGGCTTCTCGCAAAATATCCTTGGCGAGCTTTTCCTTACCCTCGGCTTTGAGCAACTCTTCCGCGGTTCGCTGGGAAATCAGCATCAAAATACCGCTGCGAATGGTTGGTAAATAGGCCTTCACTGAATCGGAGGACTTAGCATCCATCACCTCCAGGGTGATACCAATCTGCGCCACACGCTCCCCACCGGGATCCGCAAGATTCACCACCATGGCATCTAGAGGCAGGTAAGCAGGGGGCGCTTTAGGATCGGCATGGGCAGCCGCTTTTGCGGGTGCTGCCTCTTCGCCATCCTCCGCCGCTGCACGCTGCTTGCTGATGACAAAAAAAGCCGCGGCCCCACCCATCACCAGCACCAATACGGCCGCCACCATGATGATCAGCATCTTTTTACTTTTAGCGGGGGCCTTGGCGGCGTCTGCGGCATCGGGTTTTGCTGACACAGTGGGATCCTCACATTGAAAACGGTATTCGGATTATTGATGGAGAAACCCGGCACCTAAACACCAATAAGACAGGGAATTCGACCATCGCCTCCATTATTGACAGAAAGACCGACTCACACGAAGAGATCCAGGGCTCGGCCTTGCGGGATTTTGGTCTGCACCGGGCTATCGACCGGCACTGGTGCCAAGGCCGTCACCACCACCTGCCTACCCTCTTGGCGCGGACGTCGGCCCTGCCCGGAAGAATCCCCGCTGTGCGAGGTCCCCACTGACATGCCTGTTAGCAACACCCCCTGGCGTTGCAAAGCGTCTTTCAACTGCTCCGAGGCACTCTCGATCGCATCGCGTGCATGCAACTCATCTGTTCTAAACGCCACCTGAGCCTCATTGCCCTGCATGCTGATACTCACCTCCACGGGGCTAAACCCCATGCCATCCAGCGTGAGCTCCGCATTTTGAACGTCCTGCGCAATCCAGTAAGTCACTTGTTCAGCAACATACGCCTCCAGTGGCATGCTCGATTGGGCGGCGACCACGCCGTCCATGCCCATGGGGGCAGAGGTGGCCTGACTTTGAAAATAACTCACATCCGCCGGTGCCGCCTTGGCGGCGGCAGGCTCCAGCAAACGACGCTCACCCATCGTGACCTGTGCAGCGCTGGGGGCGGACGACTCCCGCACATCCAAGCCCAGCGTAGAAACAATCTCCTGCACCCGCACCATCTCTTCATCGAAAAGCTTGCTGGCCGCCACGTCGTGCCCGAGGGGCACGGCTGGTGCTGGCCCATCCTGGGCTTTTTGCAAGTCGGCTGTAGCTGTCGTTTTGCCAGCTTTGCGCGGAGTGGCTGACAACACGCCATTGGCATGTGCCTCGGCATCCACAGACCACGCCGGCCGCCCGGCACCGGGAAAATGCCCACCAGACGCAGTGGCGGGCGCCCCCCCCGAAGAAACCGCCTCTTGCGCCACGGGCACCGGGACACCCAATACCCAGCCGGCCAGCGCATTTGCGTCTGCCTCCAGTAAATCATCCGCCCCCTGAGGCCCTGCTCCCGACAATGCCCCCTCTCCTGAGCCCTCCGCAAGGCCAGAGGCGCCCGCAGACAGCGCAAGCGCATCGTCTGCGGCGGACAGCATGGCAAAGAAACCCAAAGCGTCTCCTGCGACCGCGGATGTGGCTTTTCCTTTACCGCCAGCAGCCGGCTGGGCAGCCTTCGCCAAACTGTGGCTGACGGGTGTTGACTCAATACTCATCGTGCATCCTCCAATTGGGCACTGGCCATCCTGCGGGCATAGACCAGTGCGGCCATTTCATCCATACGCCCCTGCTCGCGGCGTTGCTCCACAGCCGCTATTTGCAGCTTGCGCTTCTCCAAGACCTGCTTCAGGCCGGAAACGCGCATCTCCGCCTGCATCAGCGCTGCACGGCACTGGTTTTCCTGACGCACCAAGTTGGCAATCACGCCATCCTGCATACCAATCGCGTGCTGTAAACGCTCCACAAACTGGTAATGGTGCCGAATCAGTTCCGAGGACAGCGCCATGTTGTGGCCCTGGGTCCAACGGGCGTCCGTGTCGTTGGCATAACTTTGCAACTGCTGCAACTGCTGTTGCCCCATAAGCACTTGTCGCTGCGCCTGCGCCAGCACTTGCGCCCGTTCATCGCGCTTGCGCTCGGCCAGCTCAATGGCGAGTTGCAGTCCGTGGAGTGGGTTCATGGCAGGCTCAGATTTTTCGGGGCTTACACGCTCGCCCTTGGCGAGGAGGTACAAACCGCCATGCCCTGCAAGGCTTCGTCCATGCTGGAGGCTTCGAACATGTCCTGCTGCAAAAACTGGTGCATGGGGGGATGCAGGGCAATAGCTTCATCAAGCATCGGGTCTGAGCCATGTGCATAGGCACCAATCTGCACCAAATCGCGCCCTTTTTCGTACTTGGAGTACAGGCTGCGAAAACGGCGGGCCAGCTCGAAATGTTCGCGCGACACCACGTTGTGCATCACGCGCGAGGCGGACTGCTCGACATCAATTGCCGGGTAATGCCCCGCCTCCGCCAGACGGCGGGACAGCACAATGTGCCCATCCAGAATGGCGCGCGCGGCATCGGCAATCGGGTCCTGCTGGTCATCGCCTTCAGACAACACGGTGTAAAACGCCGTGATGGAGCCCACGCCATGCAGGCCATTGCCGCTGCGCTCCACCAGCTGCGGCAGCTTGGCAAAACACGAGGGCGGATAACCTTTGGTGGCAGGCGGCTCGCCAATGGCCAGCGCAATCTCACGCTGCGCCATGGCGTATCGGGTCAGCGAGTCCATGAGCAGCAGCACGTGGCGGCCCTGGTCCCGAAAATGCTCGGCAATCGCGGTTGCATACGAGGCGCCCTGCATGCGCAGCAGTGGCGGCGCATCTGCAGGTGCAGCCACCACCACAGAACGGGCCCGCCCCTCCACACCCAGAATGTCTTCAATGAATTCCTTGACTTCGCGGCCCCGCTCGCCGATCAGGCCCACCACAATCACATCGGCCTGGGTGTAACGCGCCATCATGCCCAGCAGCACGCTCTTGCCCACTCCCGAGCCAGCGAACAGGCCCAGACGCTGGCCACGCCCTACACTCAGCAGCGCGTTGATGGAGCGAACCCCGGTATCCAGCACATCCCGCACTGGCGCGCGGTCCATGGCATTAATGGGTTTTCTGCCCATGGGCCTGGACACCACATCTTGCAAGGGGCCCATGCGATCCATGGGCGTGCCCTGCGAGTCCACCACCCGGCCCAGCAGGCCGTCGCCCAAAGGTAAACGCAGCAACCCCGCAGCACTCAGATCGTGGGCCAAGGGCGCCTCGCCCAGACGGGGCACCGGCACATAGGCCGCGGCCACAGCGACGCCAGCGCCACTGGACAGGCCATGGACATCGCCCGCCGGCATCAAATACGCACGGTCGCCCGAGAAGCCGACCACCTCTGCCAGCACAGGCTCACGCGCCTTCATGGTGACCACGCATTGGGACCCCACGGGCATACGAATGCCGCTGGCCTCCAGCACCAACCCCGCCAGGCGGGTCAGCGTGCCACGCACTTCGAGGGTGGACTCCTGGGTCACCTGTTGACGGGCGCCCTCCAGAAAAGCCTGCCACTTGGGCGCGGCGGTATGGGGCTCAGGCATTGTCATCGCGTGGCTCCCAAGGGCTGTCAAACCCCAAACTGGCCAGGGCACGCTGCCAGCGTTTCTCCACAGTGCCGTCCACCACAGTACCGGCCGACTCCACCAGGCAACCGCCGCGGGCCACGCTACTGTCTGGCAACAGGGTCAGGGCCAGACCCGAAAACTCTTGTCGCAACACCTCGGCCAAGACCTCCAGATCCAGCGGGTGCAAGCGCACCACGGCAGCCTTGCTATCTACCGCCAGCACACCTAAGGCCTCGCGCACTACGGGCTGCAGCGCATTGGGGTTGGTGGAGAGCTCATGGCGCAGCACCTGCCGTGCCAGCTCACAGGCCAACTCCAGCACGCCCTGGGCTATGACTTGCTCCGACTCCGCCAGCTGCGCGCTAGCGCTCTCGAACAAAGCCGCAAAGTTGGCGGCGGCGTCTTTGCCCTGGGTGGCGATGTACTCGTTAATCTGGCGCTGCCCTTCCAGCGTGGCTTGGGCATGACCTTGGGCGTACCCCGCGGCATAACCCTCGGAATACCCCGCCTGGCGCACACCGTCTTCTTTGGCCTGCTCCTCCGCTTCGGCTTGCGCCTTGAGCTTGGCGGCAAAACGTACCGACGATTGGTCGACCGCGCCGAAGTCCCACTCGGTGACCGTGGAAACGTCTTCGCCGGAAATAAAACGTGCTTGGTTGCGTGACATCAGACCATGGCGTCGTCGCCACCTCCACCACCAATGACAATCTGCCCCTCGTCGGCCAGGCGGCGCACCGTCTTGAGAATTTCTTTCTGCTGCGCTTCGACCTCGGACAAGCGCATGGGGCCACGAGACTCCAAATCTTCCTTGAGCGTAGCCGCCGCACGCGAAGACATATTGGCCAGAATCTTTTCCTTGAGCTCCGGCTGTGCCCCTTTCAGCGCCACGATCAGCACATCGGAGGACACCTCCTTCAGCACCATCTGGATCGCCTTGTCGTCGAGCTTGAGCACATCGTCGAACACAAACATCTTGTCCATGATCTTCTGCGCCAAGTCTGCGTCGTGGCTGCGGATGGACTCGATCACCGTGCCCTCGATGGCGGTGCCCATCAGGTTGATCATCTCGGCCGCCGTCTTGATACCCCCCAGCGAGGACTTGCGGATCTTGTCGCCGCCAGCCAGCACCTTGAACAGCACTTCGTTCAGGTCCTTCAGGGCGGTGGGCTGGATGCCCTCCATGGTGGCCACACGCAGCATGACTTCGTTGCGCTGGCGCTCGGTCAGGTGCTTGAGCACATCGGCTGCCTGGTCGTAGTCCAGGTGCACCAGGATGGCGGCTACGATCTGTGGGTGCTCGTTGCGCAGCAACTCGGCCACGCTCAGGGGGTCCATCCACTTCAGGCTCTCAATGCCCGATACGTCGCCGCCCTGCAAGATGCGGTCAATCAGCAGTGCCGCCTTGTCATCCCCGAGGGCAAGTTTGAGCACCGAGCGCACATAGTCGCCCGAGTTGGACACCAGCAGGCTTTGCGAAGCCGCCACGCCGGTGAACTTTTCCACCACCTCGTCCACTTTTTCGCGCGAGAGCTGGGTGGTTTTGGCGATGGCCTCACCCAGGCGCTGCACTTCCTTGGGCGATAGGTGTTTGAATACCTCAGATGCCTCGGCCTCGCCCAGAGACATCATGAGGATTGCCGCGTCTTGGAGTCCGTCGTCGTTTGCCATGGTGCTATTTTGCGCTGGCCATCAGGCCGGTGCCTCGCCGTTCATCCACGCTTTGACAATGTTGGCCACCGCAGCCGGGTTATCGCGGGTCAGCTTGCGGGCGTCCTCCAGGCGCAACTCACCTGGAGACACCACCGCAGTGCCGGTTTCACCACCAGGGCCGCCCAACTGCGGACGGGCGGGCTGCTCGGACTCCAGCGCATCCAGCTGGCCACCGCGCTCATCACCCAGAGGCTCGGCAGCAACAGGAGGTTGGGCCAGCGACTTCATGGCCGGGCGAATCACGCCCAGCAGCACCAGGGCCGCTAAACCCAGGGTGCCCAGCGGCCAGGCCAGACTGCGTGCCAGATCCACCACTTCGGGCTGACGCCACACCGGTATCTCTGTGCTGTCCACCACGGGCGCGGCAAAAGGCGCATTGACCACATTCACCGAATCGCCGCGGTCTTGGCTGAAACCCACGGTTTCGCGAACCAAGGCGGTCATTTTTTCGAGCTGGGCTTCGGTCAAGGGGGTGCTGGTGACCTTGCCCTTGTCATCCGTGGCGGTCTGGTTGTTCAGCACCACCGCGGCGTTAATGCGCTTGATCACTCCGGTGGCGCCTTTGACCACGCGCACCGTCTTGTCCACCTCGTAATTGATGATGGACTCTTTCTTGGACGAGTTATTGGCTCCCGCAGCGCCGCCAGCCTGGCCAGCAGCAGCCAGCGTTTGCGGCTGGCCATTGATGGGCGCGGCGGGCTGGGCGGGTGGCTGGTTGGTGGTGGCACCGGGCACACCAGAGGGCGGGCCGGACTGGGCACCGTTGGTGCTTTCCACCAGCTGCTGGCTGCGCACGGCACTGCTGTCCGGCGTCTGGTTGGGTTTGTGCGATTCGGTGGTCGACTCGGTTTGGGAGAAATCCAGTTCGGCCGTTACCTGCGCCTTCACGTTTTGTTTGCCGACCAATGGCTCCAGAATATCAAGAATGCGACGGCTATAGAGCATCTCTATCTGCTGCGCATACTGCAATTGCTCGGCATCGGCCCCCATGCCCCCTGTGCCGTCGGGCAGGGCCGACAGCAGCTTGCCGGAGTCGTCCAGCACGCTCACTGCACTGGGGTTCATCTCGGGCACGCTGGAGGCGACCAAATGCACGATGCCCGCCAGTTGGTTGCGGTCCAACGTGCGGCCGGGGTGCAGGCTGAGCAAGACGGAGGCAGACGGTTTTTGTTGCTCGCGGAAAAACCCATTCTGGTTGGGCAAGGCCAGGTGCACACGGGCGTTTTGCACCGAGGACAGGGCCTGGATCGACCGGGTCAGCTCCCCTTCCAGGCCGCGCTGGAAGGTCAGGCGCTCCTGAAACTGGGTCATGCCGAAGCGGTTGGCCTCCATCATCTCAAAGCCATTGACCGAGCCTTTGGGCAGCCCCAGGGATGCCAGCTTCAGGCGCACATCGTGCACGCGGTCGGCCGGCACCAGGATGGCGCCACCGCCTTCGGTGTACTTATAAGGAATGTTCAGGGTGCTGAGCTGGGAGATGACCGCGCCGCCGTCTTTGTCAGCCAGGTTGGAATACAGCACCCGCCACTCGGCTTGGCGCCCCATGACCAGGCCCACGATGCCAATCGCCACAAACAGCAACACCCCCAGGGCCAGGCGCATGCGCTGCCCCTGGTCCATCGCGGCAAAGCGTTGCCCGATGGTGGGGTTGACGGGGACGGTGGCTACAGCTTGCATATCCATGGTTTCCAATGCGGTGGGGCGCGGTTCGCCTGACTGAATGGGGCTGATTATTCGACCCACCCCCAAAAACATTAGGGTAATAAGCACCCGCTTTACCCGGCAATTCAAAAAAATACCGCATGGCCTCGCGTCTTAGGATCGCCCCAACGTCAAGACCAGAGAGACCTGCCATGGACCTCAAACTCACCCCCGTCACCATGCCCAGCACGATTCGCCCCAGCGCCGGGGTGCGCCCAGCAGGGGCATCTTCCACAGAAGATGTGGGGGGCAGCTTCTCCGGCGCGCTCAAAGGCGCACTGCAATCGGTCAGCGCAACCCAGAACGAATCGACCCGGCTGCAGCGCGAAGTCCAGATGGAAAACCCCAAAGTCAGCCTGGAAGAGACCATGGTGGCGATCCAGAAAGCCCAGATCGGCTTCCAGGCCACGCTGCATGTGCGCAACCGCATGGTGCAAGCCTACACCGACATCATGAATATGCAAGTCTGATTGATTTACTATCAAAATAGGAGCTTCTTGCGCATATTCCACGGGCGCTAGAGGCCAATTTGATGCCTTTTTTCCTTGGCTACCCATCGGAAACTCTGGCCGCACTTGGCGGCTGCACTACGCCCTGTAGTGGCACGGTATCGGCCCGGACAGGCAAATCCTAAAGACTTCTTCAAAACTGCCGTAATAACCATGAGATGCCGAATTGTTAGTTTCGGGGGCCTGGGCCTCCGAACGCCCCGGTGGTTTCCGCTTGTAGCGAAAACCATCCAAGGCTAGGCTAGTTAGCAGACACCATCTTTCGAGAGGCCCCACATGACCACGATCACCATTTCCGACGGCAACAGCGACCTGACCCTGCCGGGAAACATTGACACGATCATCGGGGGCACGGGTGATGATGCGATCACGATCAGCAGCGCGCTGAACTCCACCATCGACTTGGGCACAGGAGCCGACTCGCTGACCTTGGGGAACTTCACCAATACCGCCACCGTCTCCAATATCGAGTCGATTACCGGCGGCACCGGGGCCGACACCCTGACACTGGGCGCAGCCACCTCCGGCTCCACCATCAATGCCGGCGCGGGTACAGACAAGGTCACCCTGGCCGACGGCACCAACAACATCACACTGAACAGCGTCGAAACCGTCGTAGGCGGCACAGGGGCAGACACGGTGGCACTAGGCGGATCCATAGGCGCCGCCAACATCAGCCTCGGCGCTGGTGACGATGCACTGGTGTTGTCCAGCGTCGTAACCTCCGGCAGTTTTGACTTGGGCGCTGGCGCCGACGCCATCACCCTGGCCAACGGCACCAACACCATAACGGTGGCGGGCGCTGAAACCGTCTCCGGCGGCACTTTGGCCGATGTGGTCACCCTCACCTCCGCCATTACTGCGACAGGGGTCATCGACTTGAAGGCTGGCGCTGACGTGCTGACCCTGGCGGGTGGTGGCAACACGGCCACCATCACCGGGGCCGAAAGCATCGCCACCTCCGCCTCGGGCGACGACACCATCACGCTGGGCGCAGCCCAAACCGGCACCATCAACCTGGGCGCTGGCGCCGACGTGCTTACCCTGTTTGGCACTGGCACCAACAGCCTGACCCTGTCCAACATCGAAAGCGTCCTGGGCGACTCCGCAGCCGACACCATCACGCTGGGCGTAGCCCAGTCCGGTGGGACTATCGACCTGAACGACGGCACCGACACCCTGATCCTGGCCAACGGCACCAACGTCCTCACCGTGTCGGGCACGGAAACCATCACCGGAAACTCCGGCGCCGACACCCTTACCCTGAACGAAGCGATCACCAACGGCGTGGTGAATCTGGGAAGTGGCACAGACACCCTGACGCTGCTGGCTTCGGACACGACAGGCCAGAGCGTCACCGCCACCGGGGTGGAGACACTGACCGCAGGCTCCGGCGCTGACACCATCACGATGGGGGCCGCCATCGCAGGCGCCACCTACAACCTCGGTGATGGCGCCGACGCCATCACCCTGACTGGCGCCACCAACACAATGACGCTGAGCAATGCCGAGTCGCTGACCGGTGGGACCGGCGCAGACACGGTCACGTTCGGTGCCGCAATTACTGGTGCCACCGTGAACCTGGGCAATGGTGCCGACAGCCTGACCCTGGCCGCAGGCGGCAACACCGTGACCGCGACCGGTGTCGAATCCATCACCGGCGGCGCGGGCGACGATGTGCTGGCCCTGTCTGCCGCCTCCTCTGGCGTAACGATTGACTTGGCAGGCGGCACTGGCGACGTAGTCACCATGGTGGCGGGTGGCAACTCCCTCAATATTTCAGGTGCAGAGTCCATCACGGGTGGTGCAGACGCCGACGCCGTAACCCTGGGCGCGGCACAAGCCAGCGGCAGCATTGACCTGGCAGCGGGCACTGACAACCTCACCCTGGCCAACGGTGTCAACACGTTGACCGTGCTGGGAACCGAAACCATCACCGGCAACTCTGGCGTCGATACCATTACCCTGGGCTCGGCCATTGCCGCGGGCAGCATCAACCTGGGTGCTGGCGCAGACGTGCTGAACCTGTTCGACACGGCCACCAACAGCCTGACTGCAACGGGCGTGGAAAGCATTCTGGGGGGCAGCGGTGCAGACACCGTCACGCTGGGCGCAGCCATCACAGGCGCAACCATTGACTTGGCCAGCGGCGCAGACGTACTGACCCTGGCCAGTGGCACCAACACCATGACGCTGTCCAACGTGGAAAGCGTCACCGGCGGCACCGGCAACGACACCATCACCCTCGGCGCGGCCGTCACTGGCGGCACCTTCAGCCTGGGCAATGGCCAAGACAGCCTGACACTGGCGCAAACCGGCACTGCCAACAACACCGCCACGGTCACCGCCATCGAAACCATCACGGGTGGCAGTGGCGACGATGACATCACCTTCACCGGCGGTGTGACCGGCGGCAGCATCACCTTGGGTGATGGCACCGGCGACAAACTGACACTGGGCGGTGCTTCCACATTGACGCTGGACGGCACCATCGAAACCGTGGTGGGCAGTAACGGCAACGACACCGTGACATTGAGCGCAGCAGTCACCGCTGGCAGCTACGACCTGGGCGCGGGCTCCGACAAACTGAACCTGGCCGCAGGCGGCAACACCCTGACCTTGAACGGCAGCATCGAAACTGTGGTGGGTGGCGCGGGTGCCGACAACATCACCTTCTCGGCAGCGCTGACCAATGTGGTCATTGACGCAGCAGGTGGCGCCGACACCCTAACCCTGGCCGACAGTTCCAACTCCTTCCAGGCTTCCAACGTGGAGTCCATCGTGGGTGGCTCTGGGGCAGACCAGATCACACTAAGCACCACCGTCACCAACGGCACCTTTGACCTGGCCGAAGGCGCCACCGACCGCCTGACCCTGGCCAACGGCACCAACAGCCTGACCACCACCGATGTGGAAACCGTGATCGGCGGCACCGGTGACGACACACTGACGCTCACCACCGTTACCACCAACGGCACCTACAGCCTGGGCGCTGGCAACGACAAGATCACCCTGGCCAACGCCAACAACGTCTTGGCAGTGTCCAACATCGAGACCATTGTGGGTGTCGCGGGTGATGACACCGTGTCCTTCAACGCGGCCATCTCGGGCGGCATTGTGGACCTGGGGGGTGGCACCGACCAACTCAATTTGGCCGATGGCGCCAACGTGGTGACGGCCACAGGCATCGAGGCGATTGTCGGTAACTCGGGGGCCGATACGGTCACCATCACCAGCGCCATGGCCAGTGGCAGTACCGTGGACTTGGGCGACGGGGTCTCCGATGTACTGGTACTGCAAGGCAACGGCAACACACTGACCGTATCCGGAACCGAAAGCCTGACCGGCAGCACCGGCGATGATCTGGTAACACTGGGCGCCGGCATTTCTGGCGCCACCTTCAACCTGGGCACCGGCACCGATACGCTGACCCTCTCGCTGGGCAACCACACCATCACGGTCAACAACGTCGAGTCCGTGCTGGGCGATGGCGGCACGGACAACATCACGTTCTCGAATGTGGTCACGGGCGGCACCTATGACCTTGCCGCGGGCACAGACCAAGTGACGCTGGGCAACGGTTCAGGCGCCAACACCATCACCGTCAGCAACGCCGAAAGCTTTACCGGCAGCAGCGGTGCCGATACGGTCACTTTCGGTGCGGCAGTCGCGGCAGGCACCGTGAACCTGGGGGTGGGCGCAGACAGCCTGACTTTGGCCAGTGGCACCAACGCCCTCACCGTCACCGCGGCAGAAAGCATCACGGGCAACGCAGGTGCGGACACCATCACCCTGGGCGGCGCCATGGCGTCGGGCACCTTCGATTTGCTGGGCGGCAACGACGAACTGATTCTGGCCAACGGCACCAACGCCGTAACAGCCGCCAATATCGAATCCATTGTGGGCGGCACGGGCGCCGACACCGTGACGCTGGGCGTGGGTTCTACGGCGGCCACCGTTGACTTGGGGGCTGGTGCAGACGCTTTGGCTCTGGCGGCAGCAGGCGGCACGTTCACCGTGTCGGGCACCGAGTCCATTACCGGCGGCGCAGGCGCCGACCTGGTAACCCTGGGTGCCGCCATCAGCGGCGCCACTGTCAACCTGGCGGGTGACACCGGGGACGTGTTGACACTGGCCAACGGCACCAACACCGTGACCGCACTTGGGGTGGAAACCGTGGTCGGCGGCAATGCGGGTGACACCGTCATGCTGACCAACACGACCAACGCACTGACAGTGAGCAATGTCGAGACCGTGGTGGGCAACTCGGGCAACGACTCCCTGTCGCTGACCAATATTGCCAACACCCTGACCGTCAGCAGCATTGAAACCCTGACGGGTGGCACGCTGAACGATGCCATCACCTTGAGCACTGCTGTTAGCGGCGCCAGCTACGACTTGGCAGGCGGCACCGACACGGTCACCCTGGCCAGCGGCGCCAACAACTTGACTGTCACCGGCGTGGAAAGTGTTGTGGGCGGTGGCGCCACGGACACACTCACGCTCGCAGGCAACGGCAGCACGCTGACTGTGTCTGCTGTGGAAACCATTGCCGGCAGCACCGGCGACGATGTCGTGACGCTGGGTGCCAGCGTCAGCGGGGGCAATTTTGACCTGGCCGCCGGCAACGACACCCTGAACCTGGCAGCGGGCGGCAACACATTGACCGTCAGTGGTACGGTGGAAACCCTGGTGGGCGGCGCAGGCAACGACCTGATTACCGTCGGCAGCGCAGTCACCGGCCTCACCTACGACCTGGGTGGTGGTGCGGACCGCCTCACCCTCTCCAGCACCGGTGACAACGCCATCACCGCCATCGGCATCGAAAGCCTGGTGGGTGGAACCGCCAACGATGCGGTGACGTTCACCGCCGCCGTTTCGGGTACAGCGATTGACCTGGGGGCAGGCACACAAGACAGAATCACCCTGGCTGACGGCACCAACACCCTGTCGCTCAACGCCAGTGTGGAGACCGTCGTGGGCGGTACCGGGGCCGACGCCATCACCCTCACGGCAGCCGTGACCGGCCATGTGTACTCGCTGGGCACCGGGGCAGACAGCCTGACGCTCTCCGGCACCGGCAACAACACCCTGACCGCCACCGACATCGAAAGCATCAGCGGTGGCAACTTGAATGACACCGTCACGCTGGGCACCGTCGTCACAGGTGCCACCATCAACCTCAATGGTGGTACCGACCGTCTGATCCTGGCCGATGGTGCAGCCAACACCGTCACGCTCAGTGGCGTCGAATCCATCAACGGCGGCACGGGTGATGACAACGTCACGCTGTCGGCCGCTGTGACGGGGGGCACCGTGTCCCTGGGCGCAGGCACCGACACACTGACGCTGGGCGCCAGCTCGACCCTGACGCTGGACACCACGGTTGAAACCCTGGTGGGCAGCAACGGCAACGACACGATTACCCTGAGTGCAGCGGTCAGCACGGGCAGTTACGACCTGGGCGCAGGCTCGAATGACCAACTCACGCTGTCCACCACCGGCAACAACACCTTGACGCTGGGCAACAGCGTGGAGACCCTGACATCGGGCTCCGGCGACGACACCATTGTGCTGAGTGCCGCTGTGTCCAATATGCGTGTGGACTTGGGCGTAGGCGCCGACAGCCTGAGCCTGGCTAACGGCAGCAACTCACTGACGCTGTCCAACATCGAATCCGTCACCGGCGGCACTGGCGTCGACCAGCTGACGTACACCACCGCTCTGACCGCCGGCCAGATTGACTTGGGCACGGGCTCTGCAGACAAAGTGATCCTGGCCAATGCGCCCAACACCCTGACCACCACCGGCGTAGAAACCGTCGTAGGCGGCACCGGCAACGACACCCTGACCCTGGCCGATGCCAGCTCCTTCGGCGTGTACGACCTGGGCGCAGGCAGCGCCGACCAGCTGAACCTGAGTGCCGCGGGCAACAACAACGTCATTGCCAAAAACACCGAGTCCATCGTGGGCCTGGGGGCAGACGACACCGTGGCCCTGGGCAACAGCATTACTAACGGCCAGATCAACCTGGGCGCCGGCACCGACACGCTGACCCTGTTTGATTCGCCCAACAGCCTCACCATTACTGGTGTGGAAACTCTGGTGGGCGACTCTGGCGCTGACACCGTGACGCTGGCCACCGCCGTGACCGCGCTGGACGCCAACCTCGGCGCTGGTGCCGACACCCTGATTCTGGCCAACGGCGCCAACACCCTGTCAGTCAGCAACGTTGAAACCATTACTGGCAACAGCGGTGCGGACACCGTGACCTTGGGCTCCGGCGTGAGCGGCGGCACCATCAACCTGGGCGCGGGCACCGATTCGCTAACCTTGTTCAATGACGCCAACGTATTGACCGTGACAGGCGTGGAAACCGTGGTGGGCGATGCGGGGGCAGACACTATCACCCTGACGGATGCTGTTTCCGGCTCCATCAACCTCAACGGTGGCAACGACACCCTGAATCTGGCCAACGGTGCCAACACCCTGACCATTTCCAACGTGGAAACAGTCAACGGTGGCACGGCAGCAGACACGGTAACCTTTGGCACGGCCATTACCGACACCACGGTCAACCTGGGCGCAGGCACAGACACCCTGACCCTGGCCGACGGCACCAATGCGGTCACCACCCTGCAGGTGGAAAGCATCGTGGGCGGCACTGGAGACGACACAGTCACCCTGGGCGGTGCGCTTTCGGGTGCCACCATCGACCTCAATGCAGGCACCGATACCCTGGTCCTTGCCAACGGTGTGAACGTGCTCACGGTGAGCGATGTGGAAAGCATCACTGGCGGCACAGGGGCAGACACCATTACGCTGGGTAGCGGTAGCACTGCGGCCACCGTGGACCTGGGTGCAGCCGTGGACACCTTGACTCTGTCCAACTCGGGCGGCACTTTCACCGTCAGCGGAGTAGAAACACTTGCCGGTGGCACGGGTGATGACGCCGTCACACTCGGCTCCACCGTTACGGGCGCCGTCGTTAATCTGGGCGCTGGCACCGACAGCCTGACGCTGGCCAATGGCGCCAATACCCTGACGCTCACTGGCGCGGAAACCATCACTGGAGATTCCGGCGCAGACCTGGTGACACTGGGCAGCACGGTGACCGGTGCCACAGTGAACCTGGCCGACGGCAGCGACCGACTGGTTTTGGCCAACGGCACCAACACCCTGACGGTGAGCAATACGGAATCCGTCAGTGGCGGCACCGGCAGCGACACCCTCACGTTGACCAATGTGGCCAACACACTGACTCTGAGCGGGATTGAAAGCGTGGCGGGCGGTACCCTGGCCGACGCAATCACCCTGACCACTGCCGTCACGGGCGGCAACTACAGCCTGGGTGCTGGCGCCGACAGCCTGATCTTGTCTGGCGCAGCGGCCAACACCCTCACGGCCACCGACATCGAAACCATCACCGGGGGCTCGTCCAATGACAGCGTGGTGCTCGGCGCGGCCCTGACGGCCGGCAGCATCGACCTGGGCGTGGGCACAGACGCCTTGACTTTGGCTGCGGGTGGTAACACCCTGACCCTGAGCAATGTAGAGACCATCACAGCCACCGGCAGCGGTGACGATGCCATCACACTGGCTACCAGCGTATCGGGTGGTAGCGTAGACCTGGGTACCGGCAGTGACACCCTGACTTTGGGGGCCAGCGGCAATACCCTGACCGTAGCCACCACGATCGAGAGCTTGGTCGGTAGTGGGGGGGACGACATCGTCACACTGGCTGGCGCCGTGTCGGGCCAAACGTACGATCTGGGCGCGGGCGCCGGGGACCGCATTATTCTGTCTGGCGCCGGTGCCAACGACCTGACCGTCAACGCCATCGAAACCATCAGCGGCGCTGGTGCCAACGACACGGTGCGTTTCAGCGCCGCAGTCAGCGGTGTCACCGTGGACTTGGGCGGCGGCACAGGTGACCGCGTTGTGTTGGCTGATGGCGCCAACACGCTGTCGTTGAACGGCACCGTAGAAACTGTCACGGGTGGCACAGGTGCAGATGCCGTGACCCTCACCACTACGGTGAGCGGCGCCATCTACAGCCTGGGCGCAGGCACCGACCGACTGACACTGGCCAACGGCAGCAACACGCTGACCGCCACCGACGTAGAGAGCATCACCGGCGGCACCGGGGTAGACAACGTCACCCTGGGTACAGCCATCAGCGGCGCCCAGATTGATCTGGGTGGCAGCATTGGCGACAAACTTACGCTAGCGAACGGTGCCAATACCGTCACTACCAGCAACGTGGAAACGATTGTGGGCGATAGTGGTGCAGACGTAGTGACGCTGAACACCGTCATCGCAGGTGGCAATATCGATCTGGGTGATGGCACGGACCAACTGGTCCTGAAAAACGGCACCAACAACCTGACCGCCACAAATATTGAGACCATCACCGGCGGAACCGGTGCAGACACCATCACCTTGGGTGCAGCACAAAGCAGCGGCACCTTCAACCTGGGTGCGGGTACAGACACCTTGAACCTGGCGTCCAGTGGCAACAACACACTGACGCTGGACGCCAGTGTGGAGCGCATCAATGGCGGCACGGCGGCCGATGCAATCACCCTGACCCAAGCGGTGTCGGGTGCGGTGTTCGATCTGTCCGGCGGTGCCGACAGCCTGACACTCGCCAACGGCACCAACATTCTGACGGCGTCGTCGGTGGAGTCCATTACCGGCTCCGCGGGCGACGAAGACATCACGCTGGGTGCGGCTGTCAACGGCGCCACCATTGCCATGGCGGGTGGCAATGACGTCCTGACCCTCTCCGGGGCTGGCAACAACACGGTCACAGTAAGCGATGTGGAATCCTTGGTTGGCGCGGGCGCCAACGACAACATTACCCTGAGCACGATCTTGACGGGCGGCAGTGTCAGCCTGGGTGGCGGCAGCGATGCCCTGACTCTCGCGGTGGGCGCCAACGTCGCCACGGTGGATGGCGTGGAAACACTCACCACCAGTGGCTCGGGCGACGACACCATCACGCTCTCCAGCGCCAGTCCATTTGGCGCCTCAGTCAACCTGGGTGCAGGCGCAGACAGTCTGACGTTGGCAGCTGGTGGCAACACCATGACCTTGACCAGCGTAGAGTCCGTGACAGGCAATGCCGGTGCAGACATCATCACCTTTGCCGCAGCCGTGAGCGGAGCCACGCTGGACTTGAGCGCTGGCGTAGACAAGCTCTACCTGGCTGACGGCGGCAACACGGTAACGGCCTCCAACGTGGAAAGTGTGACGGGCGGAAGCGGTGTAGACACGGTCACGCTGCAGACCACCTTGACCGGTGGCACCATCGACCTCGGTGCAGGTGCTGATGCGCTGACCTTGGCTGACGGAGTGAACACCGTCACCGCATTCAACACAGTGGAGACCATCACGGGTGGTATTGGCGCGGATACGGTGACCTTCAGTGGCGCCATCAGTGCCGGCACCTACAACCTGGGTGCGGGAACCGACACCCTGAACCTGGCCTTGGGTACCAATACATTCACCGCCAGCAGCACGGTGGAAAGCATTCTGGGCAACTCGGGGGCTGACACCATCACCCTGGACGGCGGTGTCAGTGGCAACAGCTATGACCTGGGTGCTGGCGCAGACCGCCTGAACCTCTCGGGCCTAGCGGCCAATACACTCACACTGAACGGCTCCATCGAGTCGTTGGTGGGCGACTCCGCAGCGGACACGATCACCCTGAGCAGTGCGGTAAGCGGCCATAGCTACGACTTGGCAGGTGGCACAGACACCTTGCAACTCGCAGATGGCGCGAACACCCTGACACTGGCCAATATCGAAACCATCTTGGGTGGCACCGGTGCAGACACCCTGGTGTTGAACAGCGTAGTCACTGGCGGATCGATTGACCTGGGAGCAGGCAGCGACAAGATCACCCTGGCCAACGGTGCCAATACGATTACGGTGTCGAACGTCGAAACCATTGTGGGCAATTCCGGCAACGATCTGGTGACACTGGCAACGGCAATCGCAGGCGGCTCGGTCACCCTGGGCGCTGGTGCGGGAGATGTCCTGACACTGGCTGACTTCAACAACACCTTGTCAATCGACAACAGCATTGAAAGCCTGGTTGGCGGCACGGCAAACGACACCATCACCCTTACCAGCACCGTCACGGGCTTCAGTTACGACCTGGGCGATGGCACAGACACCCTGACGCTCATGGCCAGTGGCACCGGCGCCAATACCGTCACACTTTCCAATATAGAGAATTTGGTGGGGGGATCTGGTGCGGACACCGTCACCTTGGGCACTGCCGTCACTGCGGGCGCCTACAACCTCGGTGCAGGTACCGACACGCTGGTGCTGGGCAACTTCAACAACACGTTGACGGCACTCAACATAGAGAACATCACTGGCAACAGCGGCGATGATGACATCACTCTGGGCGCAGGCGTCACCTCGGGCAGCTTCAGCCTGGGCGATGGCACAGACGTCTTACGTTTGGCCAATGCCGCCAACACCCTGTCCATCGGCGGCGACATTGAAACCCTGGTGGGCAATTCGGGGGTTGACACCATTACCCTCACCACAGCAGTCACAGGCCGCACATTCGATCTGGGGGCGGGCGTTGACAAACTGACATTGGCCCACGGCGCCAATACCGTGACACTGGCGAATATCGAAACCGTGGTGGGCGGCACCGGTGCAGACAACGTCACCATGCTGGCGGCCGTATCGGGCGCCAATATCAGCCTGGGTTCGGGTGCCGACGTATTAACACTCGCCGACTTCAACAACACGCTGTCGATCGACAGCAGTATCGAGTCGCTGTTGGGCGGCACACTGGCCGACGCCATTACCCTGACCGCACCGGTCACGGGTGGCATCTACGACCTGGGCGCCGGAACGGACACCTTGCGCCTGCTGGCGACGGGTACCGCAGCCAACACGGTGACGGTGTCCAATATCGAATCCTTTGCCGGCGGCTCCGGCACGGATACCGTCGTGCTGAGCACCTTGGCCAGCAATGCCGTGTTTGACCTGGGCGCAGGTGCAGGTGACAAACTCACGCTCAACAACAACGGCAACAACACCATCACCGTAGGCGGTATTGAAACGCTTGTCGGCAACGATGGCAACGACACGGTGACCTTGTCCACCATCCTGTCTGGCACTGGCCTTAGCGTGGTTCTGGGTACCGGCACCGACAGCCTGGCCTTGGCCAATGGCGCCAACAGCCTCACGGTCGCCAGCGACATAGAAACCGTGCTGGGCAACTCTGGTGCCGACACCCTGACTCTGAGCGAAGCCGTCTCCGGCAATGTCTACCACCTGTCTGCGGGTGCCGACGTACTGACCCTGGCCGGTGCAGGCAACACCGTGACCCTGAGCGGTGTGGAGACGCTGACGGGCAGCACTGGCGCAGACCTGATCACACTTACGGCAGCCCAAAGCGCAGGCGTCTACAACCTCGGAAGTGGCGCAGACGTGCTGACCCTGGCCGACGGCCTGAACACCTTGACCCTGAGTGGCGTGGAATCGCTGACCGGGGGTACAGGGGCGGACACCATCACCCTCAGCGCCATTATTTCGGGCGCCACGGTGGACTTGGGCAACGGCATCGACAAGCTCACGCTTGCCAATGGCGCAGGCAATACCTTGACACTGAGCAGCATCGAAACGCTGGTCGGTGGATCGGGCGCCGATGTGATCACACTGACCACCGCTGCTTCTGGCGCCAACATCGACCTGGGGCTGGGCAACGACACGCTGCAACTGGCCAGTGCGTCCAACACCCTGACGCTCAATGGCAGCATTGAGTCCCTGATCGGGGGCACCCTGGACGACACCATTACCTTGTCGGCTGCAGTTTCGGGTAGAACTTTTGACCTGGGCGATGGTGCTGACAAATTGGTACTCGCCAACGGTGTGAACACAATCACGGTCAGCAATGTGGAAACACTGGTTGCCAACGCTGGCGCAGACACGGTTACCCTCGGATCGTCGGTGACCAACCAGACCATCGATCTGGCCGGCGGCATTGACAAACTGGTGCTCAAAACCACGGGCACCGACGCCAACACCCTGACGGTGGCCAATACCGAAACCATCGTGGGTGGCGGTGGTGACGACACCGTGACCCTGACCGCAGCAGTGTCTGGTGTCAGTATTTCTCTGGGCGCTGGCACTGCCGACACATTGGTTCTGGCCACCGCCGGCACCAACACCCTCGTGTTGAACACAGACATCGAGACCCTCACTGCCGGCGCAGCCATCGATCGCATCACGCTCAGCGCTGCGGTAAGCGGACGCAGCTTTGATCTGGGTGCGGGCTCCGACTCCCTGACACTGGCAGGCAACGGCAACACCGTCACGCTGTCCAATATCGAGACCGTCATTGGCAGCACCGCCAATGACCTGGTCACACTCACCAACACCCTCACCGGCGGCATCGTGAACTTGGCTGGCGGCACGGGCGATGTGCTGACCTTCACCGCCAGTAGTGGCGCCAACACCGTCACGGTCAACAACACCGAAACCATCGTGGCGGATGCAACGGACGACACCATCACTCTGGCCTCCGCCATTAGCAATGGCACCGTGAATCTGGGTGGCGGTGTCAATAAGCTGATATTGGCGGCAGCAGCAAACACCCTGACAGCGGTTTCCAATGTGGAGTCGGTGGTGGGTGGGGCGGCAGATGACAAGCTGACGTTCCTGACCCAGGTGACTGCAGGCAACTTCAACCTTGGCGCCGGTCTGATCGACACCCTGACACTGGCCAACTTTGACAACACCCTGACGGCCACCGGCGTAGAAACCATTGTCGGCAGCTCGGGGGCTGACGACATTACGCTGGGCTCCGCAACCGCCGGAGGCAGCTACTCTCTGGGCGATGGCAACAACACCCTGCGATTATTCAATGCGGCCAATACCTTGTCTGTGAACAACACCGTGGACACTTTGATTGGCAACTCAGGGGTAGACACCATCACCTTGACGAACATCGCCACAGGCAATGTCTACAGCCTGGGCGCAGGTTCGGACAAGCTGACTCTGGGCAACTTCGCCAATGCAGTCACACTGACCGACGTGGAAACCCTGGTGGGTGGAACCGCCAATGACACGGCTGTCCTGACTACACAGAGCTCAGCCGGCATCTTCAACCTTGGTGCAGGCAGTGCAGACCATTTGACCCTGGCTGATTTCAACAACACCGTGACCCTCACCGGCGTCGAAACCCTGGTGGCCGGTACGGGCAACGACATCGTCACGCTCAGCGTCGCACAGGTGGGTGGCAACTACAACCTGGGCGCGGGTACCGACCGCCTGATCCTGGCCGCGGCAGGCAGCAACACACTGACCGTTGCCAATGCAGAAACGATCATCGGCACGGGTGGTGTTGACACCATCACGGTGACTGCCGGTCAGACCGGCACCCGGATTGACCTGGGCAGCCTGAACGACACGCTCATTTTGAGCAACGACGACAATGACTTCACCGTGCTGAATGTGGAAACCATCACCGGTGGCACTGGAAGCGATATCGTGACCCTGGGTGCCGCCGTGATCGGTACGACCAACTTCAACCTCGGAGACGGAGCAGACCAGCTGCGACTGTTCAACGCGGCAAACACGTTCACGCTGATGAGCAACACCATCGAGACCGTCACAGGCAACTCGGGGGCAGACTCCATCACCATGGCCGTTCAGGCCACCGGCAATACCTTTGACCTGGGTGCTGGCGTAGATATTCTGACTTTGGGCAACTTCGCCAATGACGTCACCGCATCGGGCGTAGAAACGGTCACCGGCTCCTCTGGCAGCGACACAGTGACACTGACCACCACCCTGTCGGGTGGATTGATCAACCTGAATGCTGGCAGCGACACACTCAACCTGGCGAGCGGAGTAAACACCATCACCCTGAGTGGGGTGGAAACCGTGAATGGCGGCAGCGGCAGCGACCGCATCACCCTCAATAACGCCATCACCAACGGTGTGATTGACCTGGGCGGCTCCAACGACAGCCTGACGCTCTCCGCATCGGGGCCCAACAGCCTCACCATCACCAACGTGGAAACCCTGGTCGCTGGCGCAGGCAATGACTCCGTAACCCTGGGCACCGCTGCCGTGGGCGTCACCTACAACTTGGCAGGCGGTACGGACACCTTGAACCTGTCAAGTACGGGCAACAACAACGTCACCGTAAACGCCATCGAAACCGTTTTGGGTGGCTCGTCCGACGACACCATCACCATGGTCTTGTCCACGATTGGCGCCACGCTCAACGGCGGCGGTGGCGACGATACCCTGGTGGGCAGCAACGGCGCAGACCTGCTGATTGGCGGCAGTGGTGCCGACTACTTCGTCTTCCGCGACACGGCGCAGTCCAGTGCCACTGTTTTTGACACGATCAATGACTTTGTGGTGGGCCAGGACAAGCTGGTCTTCGAAGGACTGGGCAACGGCAACTTCAGCATGGTGAGTACTTTCACCAATTCAGGCGACGCGCAGGCCAAATGGGACTCTGCGACCAATATACTGTTGGTCGACACAGACGGTAACGGCGTCGCTGAAATGAAACTCACTTTGGTGGCCGCTACGTCTGATGGACTCAGTGCTTCTGATTTCCAATGGACCTAACCACGCCCCATGCCAAGACGGCAGCCAAGTACAGCACCCTCTGATCTGTTTGCCCAAGCCCTTGCACACCAAAGTGCAGGGCGTTGGGACTTGGCCCGAGCTTCCTACGAAGCCGTTTTGGCAGACGCACCGCAAGACACCAATGCGCTAAACAACCTGGGGGTGCTGCTCAACAGCGCAGGCCAACACCAGCTAGCCCTTGAACATTTTGACCAGCAAGCGGTGCTGGCGCCACAAGACCCACGCACCCATGCCAATCGCGGTGTGGCCCTCAAGGCGCTAGGGCATCTAGATGAAGCTGTCACCGCCTACGAAACCGCGCTCACCTGCGACAAGCAGTTTCATACGGCCCACAACAACCTGGGCAATCTGTTCTACGGGCGTGGGGACTATCCGCGTGCCCTGCCACACTTTGAAGCCGCCTGTGCACTGCAACCCCAGGCCGATGAGTACCGCTTCATGCTGGCCAAGTGCCTGCTGGAATTGCAGCGTATGGAGCGTTCGGAAGCCGAACTGCTGCTGGTACTGCGGCACAAACCAGCGGATGCTGACGCCTGGGGCACCTTGGCCCGCCTGTGGACCGAACGGCACTGCATGCCGGAGGCCCTGCACTGTTTCGAGCGTGGTCTGGAGGCCAGGCCGGACTACGCGGGGCTGATCTACAACCGCGGCCTGGCCCGCTTGCTCGCCGGTGACCTGGCCGGTGGCTTTGCCGACTACGAACGCCGCTTTGATGTGCCCGACTTCCCCTCCAAGCGCCTCAAGACCACCAAGCCCCTGTGGACCGGCCAGCCCCTGCCCACGCAAACGCTGCTGGTCCACGCCGAGCAGGGCCTGGGCGACACCCTACAGTTTTTACGCTATATCGACCTCTTAGCCTCGCGCTGCCTGCGCGTGCTGCTATTAATTCAGGAGTCTTTGACCCCCCTGGTGGTGTTGCCGGCCAATGTAGAGCTGGTGCATGAGGGCTCACGCCCGCCCGCCTACGATTGGGTCTGCCCGCTGCTCAGCGTGCCGCATCTGCTGGGTCTGTCGCACAACACACCACCCACCCTGCCCTACCTGCGCATGGAGCACACACGCAGCGCCACCTGGGCCCCACGTTTTGCGGCCCCGGGCTTGCGCGTGGGCCTGGTGTGGGCGGGTAACCCGGCTCACAAGAACGATGCCAACCGTTCGCTGGCGCTCAGCGCCTTGGTGCCGGTGCTGGCGACAGAGGGCGCCACTTTCTATTCTTTCCAGGTCGGTGCGCGGAGTGCCGATCTGACACAGCTGCCGCCCGAGTTGCAAACCAAGGTGGTGGACCTGTCCGCAGATTTGCATGACTTTGGCGACACGGCCGCTGCGTTGCAGCACCTGGATGTGCTGGTGTGTGTGGATACCTCGATCTGCCATGTGGCCGGTGCCCTGGGGCTGCCGGTGTGGCTGCTGGTCCCGTGGATGCCGGACTGGCGCTGGCTGCTGGAACGGGAAGACTCTCCCTGGTACCCCAGCGTGCGCATCTTGCGCCAGCCGCGCTACCGCGATTGGGACAGTGTGGTGAGCACGCTGGCCAAAGACCTCAAGGACCTCGCCAACCCTCAGTCGACCAGTGGCAAGCGGCGTGCGGCTCTGGCCCACGAGTATGTGGAGCAGGGGCGTGTGCTGCTGGAGCGCAATGAGCCCGCACTGGCCTCCCCTGCGTTCTGGCGGGCGCTGCGCGAGTGCCCGACCCATTCCCGGGCGGCCAGCGCCTTGGCCATTGCCGCGTTTCGCACGGGCCACACACAGGCCGCCGTCATGTTCGGCCAGCGCGCCTGCCGACAAGCTCCCAACGATCCCGAAGCTTGGTCCAATTGCGGGGCGTATTACAAGGCCGTGGGTGACCTGCAGGGCGCCCTGCACTGTTTCGAGCGTGGTCTGGAGGCCAGGCCGGACTACGCGGGGCTGATCTACAACCGCGGCCTGGCCCGCTTGCTCGCCGGTGACCTGGCCGGTGGCTTTGCCGACTACGAACGCCGCTTTGATGTGCCCGACTTCCCCTCCAAGCGCCTCAAGACCACCAAGCCCCTGTGGACCGGCCAGCCCCTGCCCACGCAAACGCTGCTGGTCCACGCCGAGCAGGGCCTGGGCGACACCCTACAGTTTTTACGCTATATCGACCTCTTAGCCTCGCGCTGCCTGCGCGTGCTGCTATTAATTCAGGAGTCTTTGACCCCCCTGGTGGTGTTGCCGGCCAATGTAGAGCTGGTGCATGAGGGCTCACGCCCGCCCGCCTACGATTGGGTCTGCCCGCTGCTCAGCGTGCCGCATCTGCTGGGTCTGTCGCACAACACACCACCCACCCTGCCCTACCTGCGCATGGAGCACACACGCAGCGCCACCTGGGCCCCACGTTTTGCGGCCCCGGGCTTGCGCGTGGGCCTGGTGTGGGCGGGTAACCCGGCTCACAAGAACGATGCCAACCGTTCGCTGGCGCTCAGCGCCTTGGTGCCGGTGCTGGCGACAGAGGGCGCCACTTTCTATTCTTTCCAGGTCGGTGCGCGGAGTGCCGATCTGACACAGCTGCCGCCCGAGTTGCAAACCAAGGTGGTGGACCTGTCCGCAGATTTGCATGACTTTGGCGACACGGCCGCTGCGTTGCAGCACCTGGATGTGCTGGTGTGTGTGGATACCTCGATCTGCCATGTGGCCGGTGCCCTGGGGCTGCCGGTGTGGCTGCTGGTCCCGTGGATGCCGGACTGGCGCTGGCTGCTGGAACGGGAAGACTCTCCCTGGTACCCCAGCGTGCGCATCTTGCGCCAGCCGCGCTACCGCGATTGGGACAGTGTGGTGAGCACGCTGGCCAAAGACCTCAAGGACCTCGCCAACCCTCAGTCGACCAGTGGCAAGCGGCGTGCGGCTCTGGCCCACGAGTATGTGGAGCAGGGGCGTGTGCTGCTGGAGCGCAATGAGCCCGCACTGGCCTCCCCTGCGTTCTGGCGGGCGCTGCGCGAGTGCCCGACCCATTCCCGGGCGGCCAGCGCCTTGGCCATTGCCGCGTTTCGCACGGGCCACACACAGGCCGCCGTCATGTTCGGCCAGCGCGCCTGCCGACAAGCTCCCAACGATCCCGAAGCTTGGTCCAATTGCGGGGCCTTCATGAAGGCAGCTGGCCTGCTGCATGAGGCGCTGCAGTACCAGCGCATCGCCGTACAAGTGGCGCCGGGCAACGCCCAAGCCCAGTCCAATCTAGGCAACACCCTGGGCGCGCTGGGGCTGTGGGATGAAGCGCTGCAAGCAGCAAAAGCTGCGGTAACCATCACCGGCAACTCCCCCGAATACCAATACAACCTGGGCATTGCACTCAAGGAAAATGCGCAGTTTGACCAAGCGTTACAGGCCTTCCGCAAGGCACAAAGCGCCCCCCAGGGGCATATCAAGGCCGCCTTGCATGCGTCATTGCTGGAGCTGCTGACGGGTGACTTCAGGGCAGGATGGCCACGGTATGAGAGCCGCTGGCAACAGCCCGATGCCAAGGAAAAGCGTGCATTCACCCAACCGCTCTGGACCGGCCAAAACCTGCAGGGCAAAAGCATCCTGCTGCATGCAGAACAAGGCTTTGGCGACACCCTGCAGTTTTTGCGGTTTGTGCCCCTGCTCGCACAGCAAGGCGCCCACGTAGTGCTGGTGGTGCAGACCGAGGTGCACAGCATTGCTGCGAGGGTGCCGGGCCTGGGCCAGATCGTATTGAGTGGCGCCGAACTTCCGCCGTTTGATTACCAATGCCCGCTACTGAGTCTGCCAGCCGGCTTTGGCACAACCGTGGATACGGTTCCGGCACAGGTTCCTTACCTGCAGGCAGACCCCGCCAAGGTGGCGCACTGGCAACAACGGCTGGGCCCCACCACCAAATACCGAATTGCCTTGGTATGGGCTGGGCGCCCCACCCATGGCAATGACGCCAACCGCTCCCTGCGCTTGGCACAGTTGCAAGACCTGATGCAACTGGACCATGTGGAGTGCATTTCAGTGCAGAAGGGTGACGCAGTGGAACAGCTGTCGGGGTTGCCCGCCCACTGCAAGGTCATCAACCTGAGCCCCGAAATCAGCAGCTTTGAGGACACGGCCGCCATCCTGACCCTGGTCGACGAACTTGTCACAGTAGACACCTCGGTAGCGCACCTGGCGGGAGGGCTGGGAGTCAAATTACGTGTACTTTTACCCCTTATTCCGGATTGGCGCTGGTTGCTTTCTCGGACAGACTCTCCGTGGTACCCCAGTGCGCACCTGTACCGCCAAACCCAGCGGCGCGACTGGAGTGTGCCACTCAAAAACCTGCTGAAAGCGGTACGCAACGATGCCACCCGTGCCGGCAAGTTGCGTCGCCGTCCCTCGCCCTGAAGAAAGTGCCGCATGGCCTACCTCTCGTTCACCCGCAATTTCGAAGACGTGATGATCAACCGGGCCCTGAGCCAGGTGCCCCAGGGGTTCTTCATCGATGTTGGTGCTTACCAGCCGATGGCGGACAGCAATACCTTCTGCCTTTACCAGCGCGGCTGGCGCGGCATGGTGGTCGAGCCGCAAACCCGCTTCCACCGACTCTGGGAAACACAGCGCCCGGAGGATATTCTGGTCCGTGGCGCCGTGGGCAACAGCACCGGGGAGGTCACGTTTTTTGAGATTGCAGAGCGGGAGCAAAACGCCACCACCTCCGAGGCGATTGCGGCCATGCATGCCCGGGAAGGCAAACCCGTGCAGCAACACACGGTACAGCAATACACCTTGACAGACCTGCTGCTGCAACACCGGCCCAGCGGAGACATCCACCTGCTCAGTGTGGACGTGGAGGGCGCTGAACTGGCCGTACTGCAGGGACTGGACCGTACGCGTTTTCGGCCCTGGCTGATCGTGCTGGAAAGCACCCTGCCCAACCGCCCCCAAACCAATTTTGATGAGTGGGAGCCTGAGCTACTGCGCACCGGGTACGACTTTGTCTACTTTGACGCAGTGAACCGATTTTATGTAGCCCAAGAGCATGCCGAGCTCAAACAGTTTTTTCAGCACCCACCGTGCGTATGGGACAACTTTGTGGACTATCGCCTGGTTCAGGCGCAGCAGGCTGCCGCCAAGGCCCAGGCCGAACTGGCGCAACTCAAGGCCACGCTACGCAAGTTGTTGGAGTAATCAGGCCCCCACGCTCCACCGCTTTGCGGGTCGCTGCCCCCCCGAGGGGGAGCGTTCCAGCTTGGGGCGACCCGGCGCTGAAACTGCACCCCCACGCGCCGCCTGCTGCGCAGGCCACTAGGCAAGCTTCTTGATCACAAACTCGATCGCACTCTCGCCCACCGGGGTGGTGGTCTGGTCCAGGCGCTTGCCCAGCGCAGCCAGCAGGCTGTAGCGAAACGTCGCGTCCAGCAATTCAATCTTCTTGACCTGGATATCGGCGCGTGTGTTCGCCAGCAAGGTCGTCACGTTAATGCTCTTGGGTGACCAGGATGACTTTTTGTGGATCGCAAAGGTGTGCTTGTGGTCGCTATTAAACGTGGAGGGAAAGACGCCCTGCTCGTACAAGTCTTCGTCAGGCACCAGACACACCAAATGGCCTCCGGGCTTGAGAACTCTCAGCCAGTTGTCCAGCGCCACCTCAACATTGCGCATGTGTTCCAGGCAATGGGATGAATGCACAAAATCGTAGGAGTTGTCCGCCACGGTGGCCAGCAGCTCGGCATCCCCATCGGGCATATCCCATGCACGGCAGGCGCGCATCAGAGGAAAAAACTCCGCGTACTGCCCCAGGGCATCGGGACCAGCGCCAATATCAATACCCTGCCCCACAAAGTAACGCGTGGCGTATCGGGAATCCGCCAAGCGGTGAAAAATGGATTTGCTGGTTTCGTACATGCTTAGGTCTCCTGCGATCGGGTGAACAGGCCCAAGGCCTGGTGAAGGTGTGCCAGCACTGGCGCCCACTGGCCGGTGTCGGGCTGGCGGAACAAACGCATACGGGGGTACCACGGGGAATCGTCGCGGCCAACGACCCAGCGCCAGTCCGGGCTGAAGGGCAGCAACAACCACACGGGCTTGCCCATGGCCGCGGCAAGGTGCGCCACCGAGGTGTCGACCGAGACCACCAGGTCCATGGCAGCAATCAGGGCCGCGGTGTCTGAGAAACTCTGCAGCTGGGCATCCCAGACTGCAACATCGCTGCGCGCAGTCAAGGCTGGAAGGTCTGCCGCACGAAACTCTTTTTGCAGGCAGTGGTAGCGCTGTTCGGACCGGAAGATGCGTTGAAACTCCGCGAACGGGATGGAGCGGTTGTGGTCATTTTTGTGCTCCGGTCGGCCGGACCAAACCACGCCCACGCGCAATGCCGTATCGCTGCCTGCTTTGAGCGCCCACGCATGCTCCGCCACAGGATCCGCACGCAAATAGGCATGCACTGGTGGCATATTCTCCAGCGTCAGCCCCAGGGCCAACGGTACGCTGAGCAAAGGGCAATGCACATCAAACGCTGGCAAGGGCTCCCCCCTGGCAAGCAAAGTGTGCACACCAGGCAATGGCGCGAGCAACTCCACCAAGAGCGCCTGCACCTCCAGCAGCACCCGTGCGCCGCGGACCGCCAGAGTTTGCGCAAAACGGCAAAACTGCAGGGTATCCCCCAGGCCCTGCTCAGCATGCAACAAGATAGTTTTCCCCTCCAGCGGCTCACCGCGCCATTGTGGTTGGGCAAAGGTACGTACCCCGTCTTTGAGCTGGTCGGTTTTCCAGCGCCATTCGTAGTGAGACCAGCCTTGGCTCCACGCACCGGCTACCAGATGACATATCGCCAGATTAAGGTGAGCGCCACTGCTGTCCGGGTCAATCTCCAAGGCGCGGCCATTCATCGCCACGGCAGCAGACAGACGCATCATGTCTTTGAGCAGCGTGGCGTAATTCACCATGGCATCGACAAACCCCGCGTCCAGCGCAATCGCACGCTCATAACTCGCAGCAGCATCTTCCATGCGCCCCAGGCGCTTGAGCACCACCCCGCGGTTGGACCAGGCCTGTGCGGACTGCGGGTTGAGCTGGAGCGAGCGCTCGTAGCTTTGCAAGGCCTCCGGCACGCGGTCCAGCTCTCGCAAGGTGTTGCCGCGGTCCATGTACGCCACAGCGTAATCGGGCTTTTGCAACAGCGCCGCGTCAAACGCGGCCAGGCTCTGCGACCAGCGCTTCACGTCGCCGTAGGCCAGCCCCAGGCCGTGTAGGGCCTGGGCGTACTGGGGTTGGCATTGCAAGGCCTGTTGGTAGGAGCTAATGGCCTCATCCCCTTGCCCCATATCGCGCAGAGCATTGCCCCGGTTGGCCCAGGCCTGGGCAAAGTCCGGTTTGAGCTGCAAGGCCTTGTCGTAAGCAGCCAGGGACTCCGCGTGGCGTTTGAGGGCCCGCAAAACCAAACCCAGATTGGAGTGCACCGACGGGTCTTGCGGTGTGTGCTGGGCTGCCGCCTGCAAAGCCGGCAACGCAGCACCATGCTGCTTAAGCTGCAGCAGGCAAACCCCGCGCATGTGCAGTGCCTCACCCCAGGCAGGATGCTCCTCGGCGAGCTTGGTGAACGCATGCTCCGCCTGTACCACCTGACCTTGCGTGTACAGCGCCCACGCAGCAGCAAAGGAGTCCGTTGCCACCTGGGTCATGGCTCAGGGAGGGCTGCTTTCGCCCGAGCCCAGCAACTCGTCGATGTACGAGACCACCGCCTCGGGTGCAATACCGGCCTTGTTGTAGAGGCGCAGACGCTGAAAGATATGGTCGTAGCGCGCCTGCGCCAAATCGCGCTGCGCCTGAAACACCTTGCGCACAGCCTCCAGCACGTCGGCATTGGTGCGCAGCCCGGAGGCTTGTCCACGCCGGGTGCCCTCCAGCGCAACCTGGCTGGACTCCAGCACATCCTGGTACGCCAGCAAACGTGCGCCACCCGACGAGACGGCCTGGAACAGACGCCCCACCTCCAGTTCGGCGGCCCGCTGCTCGGCCAGAAGCTCGGCCTCGGCACGGGACTGCTCGGCCACGGCCTGGGTCACTGCGGCCTTGACTGCCCCGCCACTGTAGATCGGGATGTTGAGCTGGACCCCCACACTGCCTTGGTTAACCGATTGGTTCAGGCTGCTGACGGACTCATTGCGGCTGCTGGAAGCACTGGCTACCAAGTCCAGCCGCGGCATGTGACCGGCATTGCTGCGCGATACACCGGCCACAGCAGCCTCAACTGCAAATTTGCGGGCAGCCACATCCGGGTTGTTGTTCAAGGCCATGTCTTGCCATGTCTGGAGCGCATTGGGAACCAGAGGGGGTGGCGAAAAACCGCTGGGCAAGCGGGCAATGACTTCCTGCAGCTGGCCTGTCAGAGAGTTCAGGGCGTTGCGCGCGTTGTTCATCTGGTCCCTGGAATCCGCCCACTGGGACAACACCAAACTCAGGTTGGCGCGGGCCTCGGCCACTTCCGTCTTGGTGCCCTCGCCTTGCTCAAAGCGCCGCCGCATCAGGTTGCGCTGCTCCACCACGGCGTGAACCTGGGCATGGATGGACAAAAAAGCGTCCTCGGCCAGCATGCGCTGGAGATAGGCCAGAGCCAGCCGGTCCACCAACTCTGCCTTGCGTGCCGCAAACGCAGCCTCCGCAGAACCCACCTGGGCATTGGCTTGCCGGTAGCGGGCCGACGCCTCCAGATTCACCAAAGGGGTGCGCAGATTGATACTTTGGGACGGTGCGCGGTAGTCCAGGTTGCTGGAAACGGTGCCGCCACCCGCCACATCGGTGTTGCGAGTGCCCTGCACAGCCGTTTCCGAGAGACTGGCCGACACATTGGGGAGCAAGGCACTCAAGGCCAGGGGGGAGGCCTGCTGTGCCGACGTCAAGGCATATTTGGCCGCTTGGTACCGGGCATCGTTTTGCAAGGCGGCGAGGTAGGCGCGCTCAAAGTCGCCGGCCCAGACCAATCCCTGCGAACAAGCGCCCACCAGCGCCAACACACCCAGCCCCCAACCTCTGCGGCACACAAACCGTCGACTCATGGCTCGATCAACGCGCGGTTCATGCGGTCCAACAGGGGCTTGAGCAGATAACTCATGAAGGTGCGCTCTCCAGTTTTGATGAATACCTCAGCAGGCATACCCGCCCGGATCTCCTGGTGCTGAAGCTGTGTCATACCCTGGGGGGTGACCTCAACGACGACCTTGAAGTAATTGGTATTCTGCCTTGAATCCGCCAGTGCATCGGCAGACACCTGGACCACACGTCCTTCAATATGGGGGGTGCTGGCCTGGTTCAAAGCGCTGAACAACACGTGCACCGGCAAACCCGGCCGGACCTTGTCCACCATGTGCACCGGCAATTGGGCTTCCACCCGCAAAGGATCGTCTTTGGGCACCAGTTCCATGACAGGCGTGCCTGCACTCACAACCCCACCCACCGTGTGGACCGACACCCCCATCACGGTTCCTGTCACTGGTGCGCGTACCTCCGTGTTGGCCAGGTCAAACTCCAGGCCCCGCATGCGACTCTCCAGCCCCGAGGTCTCACGCTGGATGTCGGAGAGCTGCGATTCAATGTCCTTGCGGAACTCTTGTTGGCGGGTGGCAATGCGGGCACGCACTTCAGCAATCGCCTGGCGAGTTCTGCCCACGCTGCTGGAATCCTCGGCCACCCCACCTTGTATCCCGGCAAACAAGCGCTCTTGTTCTGACACCCGATTGCGTGGAAAAAACCCCTCGTCAGCCAGGGTACGCTGGTTACGCAGCTCCTCGCGCAACATGCGGCTTTGGGTTTCTTTGGCCAAGCGGGCCGCCTCATGCCCCTGCACCTGAAACTCCAGGCCGCGCAGGGTGGCTTCCAGACTTTGCATTTCATTGCTACGGGTTTGTCGGCGTGCATCCAGCAGACGCGACTGCAACTCCATGACTTCTGCAACACGCGCATCATTCCCGAGTTCGAGCAGCGCGGGCGGAAAGTCAACAGCCGAGAGGCCTTGGTTTTCCGCCGTCAATCGCGCCTGCGTGGCCATAGCCACCAACCATTGTCCACGCGCGATGTCCAACAACGCGCGGCTCTGGGTGCTGTCCAGGCGCAGCAAAACCTGCCCCGCAGTCACCTGGTCGCCATCGTGCGCCAGGATGGCGGCCACTTTGCCACCAGACACCGGCTGAACCAGTTTGCGACTGCCACTCACCACCACCGACCCACTAGAAGTGACCGCAGCATCCAGAGGTGCCAAAGCAGCCCAAGAAAAGAACGCCCCCAAGCCCAGCAGCAGCAACCACCACCCCCAGCGTCGAGGACGTGCATCGTTGAGGTCCACCACTGGCGTGGAGCCGAAGGGTGTGTCGTGCAACACGGCGCTCATGTCAATCGTTGAACTTCAGGTTAAACGGCGGCAAGCCACCCGCGGGCGCGGGTGGCGGCTTATCAACCAGTACGGGCGGCGTGGCCCCTTTGGGCGGCCCCGGCGGTGGCGTGCTTGGTGGCAGTTCCGCAGCCCTGGCATTGATGGCCGTCAGTACGTCCTCCCTCGGACCAAACGCAGCAACAACCCCGTCCCGCAACACCATTAATTTGTTGGCGACAGTCAGTGCGGAGGGTCTGTGCGTAATTAATACAGAAGTTCTGCCACGGCTGGACAGGTCGCGAATGGCATCTGCCAAGGCTTTCTCACCCGCGTCATCCAGATTGGAGTTGGGCTCATCCAGCACAACTAAGACGGGGTCGCCGTACAACGCCCGCGCAAGGGCAATGCGTTGCTTCTGCCCTCCGGACAAAGAGGCACCACCAGGCCCTAGGGGGGTGTCATAACCTTGGGGAAGACGCAGTATCTGCTCATGAAATCCCACCCGCTGTGCCGCCAACACCACCCATTCGGGGTTGACATCGCCGAATCGGGCAATGTTCTCCGCCACCGTTCCATCGAACAACTCAATGTCTTGCGGCAAGTAGCCAATATGCGGTCCCAGGTCTTGTTTGCTCCAGCGAAACAAATCGGCACCGTCCAGTCGCACCGTACCGGCCAATGCAGGCCACACCCCCACCAACAGGCGGGCCAACGTGGATTTCCCAGCCCCGCTGGCACCGATCACGGCCACCGAGTCGCCGGCCTGCAGCGAGAAACTAATCTGCTTGATGATCGCCTGGCGTGCGCCGGGGGCGGCAGTCGCGACCCCCTCAAAGGTGACCTGCCCCGTGGGCGCAGGCAGTGGCATAGATGCGGCGCGGGCGGGAAAAGCACCCAGCAATTCGCGCAAGCGCAAGTACGCCGACCGCGCGGCTGCCAGCCCCGCCCAGTGGGCGACCACCGACTCCGCCGGCGCCAGCGCACGGCTGGTGAGCAAGGAAACGGCAATCATCATGCCCGGGGTCAGGCGCCCCTCCAGCACCAAAAGTGCTCCCAAGCCCAAGGCCAGCGACTGCATGGAGACCCGAACAAACTTGGATACATTGCCCATCACCGCGGCCCGGTCGCTGGCCTTGGCCTGCAATGCAATTTCTTGTTGATGCGCTTTACGCCAACGTCGCTGGATGTTGCCCAGCATCCCCATTGCCTCAATCACCTCTGCATTCTGCAGATGGCTGCTGAGTTCTCGCTGCCCCTGCATGCTGAACTTCTGAGCCTCAGCCAGACTGCTTTTGGCCAACTTTTCATTGAGCCAGGTCAGCACAATCAGTATCAATGCCCCCACCAGGGTAAACACGGCCACCTCTGACGAAAACAGGGCAATAACCACCAGATACACAGGGGCCCATGGGGCGTCGAATACGGCAATCAGGCCCGGGCCGGTAAGGGTCTGGCGCAAAGTCCCCAAGTCGTGCAGGGGCTGCGACGTGCTGTTGCCAGGTTGGCGCAGCACCCGCTCAAAGGTGGCCCCCAGAACCCGCAGACCCAGAACATCATCCAGCCGCGCGCCCACACGAATCAGCACCCAAGAGCGAATCGTCTCCAGCGCCCCCATAAACAGGTAGGCCCCGAGAATCAATACCGTCAGTACCACCAAGGTAGTTTCGTTGCGGCTGCTGAGCACCCGGTCATACACCTGCATCATGTAGAGCGAGGGCGCCAACATCATGAGGTTCAAAAACCCGCTGAAGATCGCTACGGTGACGAACGCCGTCCGCAGCTGGCGCAAGGCCAGCTTCAGTTCATCAGGGGGTAACGATGGTGGGGCAACCATGTGCGAGGTGTTGGGATAGAGCCGTATCGGCCACCATCTTACGGACGCCCCTGCTTGGAGAGCCTCCGAACAACACCCCAAATACCCCGGTTATGCCGCTTTGGGAACGGCGCTTGGCGAACCTGCTGTTAGTGCAAAAAAGCAGGCTGCCCTTCTAACTTGTGCTCAAAGTGGGTGAGCCAAGGTTCTGCCAAGTACCGAATCTGCGCATCGTTATGCAAGATGCGGCGCATGATCTTGGATTTCTCAGCCCGGGCATGTGTGTCAAGCTCCTCACTGCGCGCACGCTCGCGCAGCTGCTCAATCAGCACCGCGCAAGCCCCTTCAAAGCGCATCACGCCATCCCAATCTTCTGCCTTGGCGGCTTCCAGCATCTTGGCACTGCTGTCTTCAATGGCTTTGTAGTAGTCAATCAACATCAAAGGCATGTGGTGTACTCCCGACTCACACCGGACGCAGATAGGCAGGGGTTTTTCCCTGAATTTGCTTCCAACCATTGGCAACGGGCTCGATCAACCCAGCGACTTCATCCAACCCGGCCTCATCGTTGCGTGCGTTGGCCAACACCAGACGATTCACGCAATAGTCGTACAAGGCATTCAAATTCGCGGCAATCTCGCCACCACGCTCCAGATCCAGAGGGGCCTTCAAGCCCTCCTCCAAAATCCGTACGGCCGCACCAATTTGCTTGCATTTCTGAGGCACATCCTTGGCCTGCAAAGCCAGCTTGGCAGCGGCAATGTGACGTTGCAACGCTTCAAAAAGCAGGGTCACCAGCTGGTGAGGGTCAGCCATCTCCACACTCGCCTCTACGCTGGCCCGTTTGTAGGCGGCGGCGGTGCGGCTGTGAACAGAGGTAAACATAGTGCAGATCCTTAGTTTCTTGTACTTAGTATCGGCAGTCTGTTGACCAACTGAAGTCCTTCTCTCAGATCATTGCACCATCAACGTCGGCCATTTAGCTGGTGGACTTGTTCCAGGTGGCGACCTGCTGGGTCACATAAGCATCTAGCGCTGACAAACTGGCCATCTTTGCGTCCAGTGCGCTGTATTGTTTGCGCAGACGAGCTTCAAACGTGGCCGCCCGGTTAGTAACACGGGTTTGTTCCTCGATATTGCGCTTCAGGACGCCCTCCAAGGCCTCGCCCTTGTTCTTCGCAGCCCCCCCGGTGGCTAGCACGCCCTGGGACAACTCCTTGAATTTCAAGGCGAATCCGTTGGTCTGGGCATTCTTGTTGTCGGTCGTAAAAAGCTTCTGCAGCTCGGTCCCGTTGTTGGCCGCCGCTGCCAGTTTGGTGGTGTTCATGGACAGGGTTCCATCCAGTTCGCGCGTCAGCCCCACGTCGGCCAGGCGCTGGTAAGCACTGCCTGTACTCACAGAACCCGCCATGCTGCGCAGGACACTTTGCATGCCCAGAATAGTCGAATCACCTTGGAACAAGGAGGCCGTCTTGGTGGCATCGTCGTACTTGGTGATGTCGGCCAGGGTTTTTGCCAGCGCGTTGTACGCCGTCACAAAATTCTGCACGTTTTTAACAGCCAGCGTGACGTCCTCGCTCACAGTCAGCGTGGCAGGCGTCAACACCTCACCTGGAAGGCCGTAGTTGGTCGTAGTGGTCGCCAGCAGGCTGATGGTGACTCCAGGAATATTCCCCGTCAGCGTGTTGCTCTTGGAGGTAACGGCCAGTCCGTTGATACGGGCCTTGGCGTCGGTACCGTATTGAATGGCGCCAGCCGAGGCGCCAGCCATGCCAAATGCACCCGACTCCGGGTCAAACGACAAACGGGAGAGTCCTGCGTCATCGTTGGTTACAGTGTCCGCATCCACAGTGGTCTGCACGCGAAAACCAGAAGCCTCCCCCGTATCTTTGGATCGCAGCAGCAGGCGGTCCTGCGTCCCATCATTAAAGGCAGTGGCAACCACGCCAGAATTGGTGGCATTGATCTTGGCAGCAATAGTCGCCACGGTATCCGACGCGGTCACATCAATGCTCACATCCGCACTGGAAGCGGCGGGCGTGAAGTCTGCCGGACCGGTCGTCCACTTGCCAAGCCGCAACACCAGCGTTCCCGCGCCGACCGCAGATCCGACAGTAATCGGGGCAGACGCAACAGATTGCGACTTCGCCAACTGGTCGACATCCAGCGTGAACGAGGTTGCGGCTGCGGTGGAGGTGACCGTGATAGCTGCCGCGTTGGTATTGGAAGAAGAGCCGTTGCGAGCCGCCCATGCGCTGGCGGAGGACATCGCCGCCGCCGCATCGGCCAAAGCAGAGAACTGGGATTTGATCTGGCCAAAAGCCGAGATCTGCTGCTGAACAAAAGTGGCTTTTGTCTCCAGCGTCTTCAGGGGTTGCTTCTCCAATGCCACCAGTTTGGTGACAATGGACTCGGAATCCAGGCCACTGCCAATGCCGAGGGATGAAATGGTAGCCATAGGAGCCCCTTGTTCAATCTATAGCCTTGGATTTTGCGTCTTCTACACCACCCCAAAGCCCGGAAAAAGGCCAGTTTCCAGAACCAAAGCGGCGACAAGCCCAAGCCCGCCGCCGCTCTCGGGCTTCGCAGTATGAACCGCGAAGCCTTGATTTGCCAGTCTTAACGCAACAGGGCCAGCACGCCCTGAGGCAACTGGTTGGCCTGCGCCACCATGGCGGTACCAGCCTGCTGCAGGATCTGGGCACGGGACAGGTTGGCGGTTTCCACCGCAAAGTCCGCATCCTGCACCCGCGAACGCGATGCGCTCAGGTTTTCAGACGTTGTATTCAAGCTGGAGATTGTGGTCTCAAAGCGAGATTGCAGAGCACCGAACTTGGCGCGCTGGCTGGCCACAGCGCCGATGGCGGCATCTACCGTGGACAGGGTACGTGTTGCGGACTCCACCGTCGACACATCCAGTGTGCTCACTGCCTGCAGCTGGCTGGCAGAGGTTGCGCCGGTGAAGTAACCGACACCGGCAGCCTGGGCCGTGTTGGCGATACCAAAGGACTTGTCGGAATCCAGGGTCACAGCGCCCTTGACAACAGCATCGCCCCCCACAGCAGTCATCAGGACTGCGCCAGCGGTCACGACTGCAGTCGCCGAGTTGTTTTCCAGGACGATGTCATTGCCGCTGGCGTTGGTCAGTGTCAAGCCCGTACCAGCGGCATTGAGCTTGGCCGTCACGCCAGTTTGAGACGTCTTCTCGTTGAAGGCTTGAACCGCAGAGGCCAGGCCATCCGCGTTCAGTGCAGCACCCGTGCTGAACGACACCGCGACAGCGGTACCGTTGTCAGAGGTCACATTGATCGAGAAAGAGCCTGCAGTACTCAACGCGGTGAGGTCAACCTCGGTACGCGCTGTGGCGGTCACTCCGGTAATACCGGATTGCGCATTGAACAGCGACGCCACAGTTTTGGCACTCGCACCAGCTGCATAAGTCACAGTCGTGGTACCGGAGGCACCGTTCACCGTCACCGTGTCTCCGGCAATCGTATCTGTCGCGGTTGCGGTTGTGGCGTTAGCGCCTGCCGTGGAACCCACCACCAAGTCACCCGCCGCACCGGCAGATGCAGCCACTACCGAGCCCACACGGTTGTTGCCGTACTTTTCAGTCGTGAAGTTCGCGGTTGTGGCGGTAATGGTTTGGTAGGCATTGGCACCGACCTGGAACGTCGCGCTGGCAAAGCTGCCGTCCAACAGGTTTTGGCCGTTGAACTGGGTGGTTTGTGCAATGCGGTTCAGTTCGGAGGTCAGCTGCGAAACTTCTTGGTTCAACGCAGAGCGGTCGCTGGCGCTGTTGGTCGCGTTGGCAGACTGCACGGCCAGTTCGCGGATACGCTGCAAGATGGTACCGGCACCACCCAAAGCACCTTCAGCGGTTTGCGCCAAAGAGATGCCGTCGTTGGCGTTGCGGGCTGCTTGCGTCAGACCGCGGATTTGGGAAGTGAAACGCTCGGAGATGCTCAGGCCGGCGGCATCGTCCTTGGCACTGTTGATGCGCAAGCCAGAGGACAGGCGTGTGATCGAAGTGCTCAAAGAAGACTGGCTGGCTGTCAAATTGCGCTGGGCTGTCAACGAGTTGATGTTGGTATTGATGGTGGCTGCCATTTTGATAACTCCTAGTAAAAACTCACGTACTCCGGCGAAATGCCGATCTCAACGTCAGCATTGCTGCTGACCGCCATGACCGGTGCGCCGACCCTGACGCCTTCCGGACGACGAGCCCGCTATGAGCCCGTTGCAATTGTTTTCGGGTGGTACGTGGAAAACTTTAGGGCGTTTGCAAAACGGACTTGCAATATCACAGCGCATTCCCCCCGGAAAACAGAAAAGCGGGGCTTGCACCAGCCAATCCCTAGATATAAGGGTTTATCCCTATTAAGAATTGCCATCCGCAGGCAATTTGGGCCGCTTTTGCGGCGCTTATCCGCCAAATAGGCCTAGCGGGCGTCTCCAGAATTCACCCATCGTTACTGATTGTCTGCAGGTCAGCAGGCTTTGCAATCGGCGGCGACGCTGATTTCATATCTTTTTAGGAGTTACGCAATGGCCTCAACTATCAACACCAATATTCAATCGCTGAATGCGCAGCGGAACTTGGCCACATCGCAAAGTTCGTTGAGCACTTCCATGCAGCGCCTGTCTTCGGGCCTGCGCATCAACAGCGCCAAGGACGATGCTGCCGGCTTGGCCATTGCAGAGCGCATGACGTCCCAGGTGCGCGGCCTCAACCAGGCCGCCCGCAATGCCAACGACGGCATCTCTTTGGCCCAAGTCGCTGAAGGCGCATTGGGTAGTGCATCTGCCACGCTGCAGCGCATCCGCGAACTGGCCGTGCAGTCCGCCAACGCCACCAACAGCGCCAGCGACCGCGCTGCACTGAACGCCGAAGTGGGTCAACTCACTGCAGAACTGGACCGCATTGCCAAGACCGCGCAATTCAACGGACAAAACATTCTGGACGGCAGCTTCACCTCGGCCACCTTCCAAGTTGGCGCCAATGCCAACCAGACCATCATTGCGACGACCGGCAACTTCAGCACCAACAAGTACGGCAACCATCGCATCGGCTCGTTGGTGGCAGCCACCGCAGGCGGCCCTGGCGACTTGGTCACGGGATCAACCGCGGGAACCCGCGCATCGCAGGCAACGCCCGCCGCAGACATCAGCGCAACCAGCCCTATCGCGGCGGACGCGACTTTCCGTATTGATGGATCATCCGGCTCCGCGACCATAGGGATCACGGCAGGACAAACGGCAAAAAGCCTAGCGGCTGCCATCAATGCACAGTCGGGCACTACCGGCGTCTCCGCAACAGCGCGCACCGAAATCGACTTGACCAGCTTTACCGCCAACACAAGTTATTCGCTCACCATGCGCTCCAACAATACGGTTGCCACGACGGTGGCATTCACCGTAGGCGCACTCGACGGCGATGGTTTGTCTGCCGCGGTGGCCGCTTTTAATGAAAAGAGCTCCACGACAGGCGTAACAGCCAAACTCAATGCTGCAGGGACTGGAATCTCCATAACAAACGCAGCTGGCGAGGACATCGTGATTGAAGTGCCCGCGACATCGACGGCGCTGGCCGTGGGTGGCGTAACCATACCCAATGCCCCGAACAATGCCACTTACGTAACAGGGACCTTGACATTAGACTCCGACAAGTCTTTTGGCATGGTCAATGCAGCGGTCAACGATCCCGTGGGCCCACCGCCTGTCACAGACTTCTTTTTGGCAGCGACCAGTGCCAGCCAATTGCAAACCGTAGACACACTGGACGTAGCCACCGTCGACTCCGCCACCCGCACGCTAAGCACGGTGGATGCCGCCATTCAGGTTATCGCAGGCCAACGTGCCAAATTTGGTGCATTGCAGTCCCGTTTTGAGAACACCATTGCCAGCCTGCAAACCATGGCCGAAAACCTGAGTGCCTCGCGCTCGCGGATTCAAGATGCCGACTTTGCGTTGGAAACCGCCAACCTGTCGCGCACCCAGATCCTGCAGCAGGCAGGTACTGCCATGGTGGCGCAAGCGAACCAGCTTCCGCAAGGCGTGCTCGCCTTGCTGCGCCAGTAAGCGCGTTCGCACGCAAGCGCCGCGCTGCCAACACGCCCATGCGTGGGGAGGATGCTCACGGCCATTGATGGCTGGAATCGCATCTTCAGTTTCGGCATGGCCTGCCGATAACCCTCTAGCTACCGCAAATCTTCGCACCCGGCGCTACGTCAGGGCACGACGTATTCGCGCAATTCAATTCAATACTCGGCGCATGTAGGAATTCCCCCTACAGGCGATGTTCGCGTTTCTGACACGCGGATTAGCCGTTTTCCAATTCAGTTTTTTGCGCTGCCCAACCAGAATTCGCTCCATGGTGATTCACATGAATCGCCCCCAAACAGGAGTCGACTATGAGCAAGGAACAACTACTCGCCGAGATCCGGGAAGCCAATATGACTTACCTGATGCTGGCCCAAAACCTGATCCGCCAGGACAAGGCCGAAGCGCTGTTTCGCTTGGGCATGTCTGAGGAAGCGGCGGACATGATCAGCACACTGTCTCCCGCCCAGATCATGCGTATTGCCTCCACCAATATGCTGCTGTGCCGTTTCCGGGTGGATGACGACATGGTCTGGAACCTGCTGACCAACCACTCTGCGACCAAGGTCGACAACGACGCCACCACCAAGCTGCACGCCAGCATCTTGATGGCCGGCCGTTTTGCCGAAGCCGTCTGACCCCACGCACCGCAGGAGAAGCACCATGGCTACCCAAAAAAGTGTTTTGAACGACTCCAAGCAAGTGGAGCGCGCCGTTTCCCTGATCCAGCTGGGCGCCCGCCTGCAGGTACTGGAGAGCGAAACCGACCTGTCCTACGAGCGCCTGTTGCGCCTCTACAAAGAAGTGGCTGGGCGCTCCCCCAGCAAAGGGCAGCTGCCGTTCTCTACCGAATGGTTTCTGACCTGGCAGCCCAATATCCATGCATCGCTGTTTCAGAACACCTATGAGTACCTGACCAAGGTCAGCGCCATGGAGGACATCGATGCCATCATGGCCGCCTACCGGCTGTACACCGAGCAAATTGCCGCCTGCGGCGTGGAGCCCTTGTTGTCCATCACGCGCGCCTGGCGCCTGGTTAAGTTCATCGACAACAACATGCTGTCCATGACCAAATGCTCCAAGTGCGGCGGGCACTTTGTGTCGGAAGCCTATGAAAACTCCCGCCACTTCGAGTGCGGCCTGTGCTCGCCCCCAGCCCGTGCGGGCAAAGGCTCTACCGCAGGCGGTATTTTGCTCCACTAGATGCTATTATTTTTATAGCTTCTTGCGCAATACCCACGGCGCTTAGGTGCCAATTTGGCAATAAATTCAAGCCAAGCGAACTTGCGACGATATGATAGAGACGGACCGAAAAGGCCCGCTTCTTCCACCCTTGAGGCTTCTGGCCTCCCTGTCACAATGCGCCTATGTTTGTAATCGTTGGTTGGCTTGTTTGTCTGGGCTGTGTGTTCGGCGTGTTCATCATCCACGGCGGAAACATCAGTGTGATTTTGAAAGCCCTGCCCTGGGAAATGCTGACCATCGGGGGGGCTACGGTGGGCGCCTTTCTGGCCAACAACCAGATGAAGGTGATCAAGAAAACCATGGCCGGCCTGGGCGCCTGCTTCAAGGGCAGCAAATACACCAAGGCGCGGTACATGGAGCTCATGGCGCTGATGTTTGACATCCTCCAGAAAGCCCGCAAAGAAGGGCTGATGGCGATTGAAAAAGACGTCGAAGAGCCCGAGCAATCCGAGATTTTCAAAAAATACGCCACGGTCGGCTCAGACCACCACGTGGTGGAGTTCATCACCGACTACCTGCGCATGATGGTCTCGGGCAACCTCAACGCCCACGAAATCGAGTCGCTGATGGACAGCGAAATCGAAACCCACCACCACGAAGAACATGCCGCTGTGGCGGCCATCCAGCGCATTGCCGGCGGCTTGCCGGCGTTCGGCATTGTGGCCGCCGTGTTGGGTGTGGTGAACACCATGGGCTCGGTGGGCCAGCCCCCTGCCGTGCTAGGCGGCATGATCGGTTCGGCGCTGGTGGGAACATTCCTGGGCATCTTGTTGGCATATGCGTTTGCGGAGCCTTTGGCCGGCTTGCTGGAGCAAAAGGTCGAAGAAGGCAGCAAGGAATTCCAGTGCATCAAAACCACTCTGCTCGCCAGTATGCAAGGCTACAACCCGTCCACCGCCATTGAATTTGGCCGCAAAGTGCTCTATTCCACCGAGCGCCCCACCTTCTCTGAGCTGGAAGCGTATGTCAAGAAGAAGTAAGCGCAGGAGCGCCTGAGCATGGCTGGAGACGCCAAAAAACTTCAGCCCATCATCATCAAGCGGGTCAAGAAGGGCGGCCACGCTGCGCATGGTGGCGCCTGGAAAATCGCCTACGCCGACTTCGTGACCGCCATGATGGCGTTCTTTTTGCTCATGTGGCTGCTGGGCAGTACCACCGAGGGCGACAAGAAAGGCATTTCCGACTACTTTCAGTCGCCCCTTAAGGTGGCGCTCCAAGGAGGCGCAGGGGCTGGCGCCAGCAACAGCATCATCACCGGCGGCGGCAACGACTTGACGCAACAGGCGGGCCAATCACGCCGCGGTGATGGTGAAGAAAAGACGGCCAAGAAGATGTCGGGTGACCAGGCCAAAGTGGAGCGGGCTAAAAAAGACGCCAAAGATTTGGCCACACTGGCCGCCAAGATTGCAGGCGCCATCTCCAACAACCCCAAAATGGCCGAGTTCAGCTCCCAGATCAAGCTGGAGATAACCCCTGACGGCCTGCAAATCCAGATCGTGGATGACCAGCGCCGCCCCATGTTCGACAGCGGCAGTGCATCGGTCAAACCGTACATGCGCGACATCCTCAGCGAGATCGGGCGCGCCCTGCTGGATGTGGACAACAAGATCAGCCTGGATGGCCATACCGACAGCTTGGCCTATGGCAACGCGGCACGTGGCTACAGCAACTGGGAGCTCTCTGCCGACCGGGCCAATGCATCACGGCGGGAACTGATTGCCGCAGGCATGCCCGAAAACAAGCTGGCACGGGTGGTGGGCATGGCATCCAGCTTGCCGCTGGAGCCAGACAATCCACTCGCCCCTAGCAACCGACGCATCAGTATTCTGGTGATGACCAAGGACGCAGAAGAGCGCCTGCTGGGCAGCAAAACGATTGCCCTGGACGCGGGGGAAGAAAGCGCTGGCAACGGGGCCGCCACAGAGGCAAAATCAAGCCCTTGACCCCGCAAAAATTACGTCATACTTGCAGAAATTCGAAAATTGCCTGGTTAAAGGTTATCTATGTCCAAAGAATTGCGCTTTCTAGTTGTTGATGACTTCTCCACCATGCGCAGAATTGTTCGCAATCTGCTCAAGGAAAGTGGGTATGCCGAGGCTGATGAAGCCGAGGATGGAGTCGTCGCCCTGCAAAAACTCCGTGCCAGCACCTTTGACTTCGTGGTTAGCGATATCAACATGCCCAACATGAATGGGTTCCAATTGCTGGCAGAAATCAAAAAAGACGACAAACTCAAACACCTGCCCGTGCTGATGGTGACGGCAGAAGCCCGCAAAGAAGACATTGTGCTGGCGGCCCAACAAGGTGCGGCTGGCTACATCGTCAAACCGTTCACCAAAGCCACACTGGAAGACAAGGTGAACCACATCCTGACAAAAATGGGCTTGAAGTAAGCATGTCTGACGCCGCGCACCTTCCTGCCGCAAAACTCTCCACTGGCGAAGTCCACCAGCAACTCGGCGCCCTGACCCGCCAGTTGCACGACTCCCTGAATGGCCTGGGACTGGCTGAAAAGGTCAAGGACTGGGCTGGGGAACTGCCCGATGCCAAGAGCCGGTTGTCTTACATCGCCCGCCTGACCGGCCAAGCTGCCGAAAAAGTGCTCAACCAGGTGGACCAGGCCAAGGCCCAACACGACCACATTGCCGCAGAAACCCGCCGCATTGGCGAGCTGATCGTGAAAGACCCGGTGGGCGCCGTCGCCAAGGGCCACGTGATGAACTTCATCAACGATGTGGAGCAGGCCAGCAAAAAGGTAGACAGCCACCTGACCGAGATCATGATGGCGCAGGATTTTCACGACCTGACAGGCCAAGTGATCGCCAAGGTGGTGACACTGGCTGCCACCATCGAAGAGCAGTTGGTGTTGTTGCTACTGCAAACCGCGCCAGCTGACGCCAAAGTGGCTGTGCCCACCGCCTCCGAATACGTGCCTGCACTGGCCGGTCCGGTGGTAGCCGGCCAGGCCAACCAGGACGTAGTGACCGACCAATCCCAGGTCGACGATTTGCTCGCCAGTCTGGGCTTTTAAAGCACCCCCGAATAAGCGGGGGAATGCCCCGCTTATTGCACTTTAGTTTCAGAAGTCGGTCGCGACAATGGTGAGAACCCGAGAGCTTCTTCACCATGGACCAAGGCAGCCAAGACCGCAACCTACCCGCTTCAGAGCGCAAGCTTAAAAAAGCGCGTGATGACGGCCAAGTCGGTCGCTCGCAAGACCTCTCGCATCTAGCGGTGCTCGGTTCTGGCGCCATGGCCGTGCTGGTACTGGCCCCCATCCTTTTTGACCACCTCAAGCGCAGCATGGGACAGCAATTGTCCTTTGATGCATCCACCGTCATGCGCCCCGGCAGCATGTTGCAGCGATTGGGCGAGGCCTCCACCATCGGGCTTGCCGGTTGCGTGGCATTCGCAGCCATTGTGATGGCCGCGGCCATCCTGGCAGCGGTGGCATCGGGCGGCTGGGTCAACAGCCTCAAGCCCCTGATGCCAGATTTCAGCCGACTCAACCCGCTGTCCGGCTTGGCCAATATGTTCACCAAGAAAAAGATGCTTGACACGCTCAAGATGCTGTTGATCACCAGCGTGTTGTTTGCGATTGCGACTTGGTTTCTGAACTCCGGCCTGCAAACCATGGCCTCCTTGATCCGCCAACCGTCGAGTGCCGCCATCGCACACATGACCCAATGGATTACAGGGGGCGTCGGCTTGCTGTTGCTGGTGGTTTTTCTTGCTGCAATGGTGGACGTGCCGCTGCAGTCCTTCTTGCACAAAGACCAGATGAAGATGTCCCACCAAGAGGTCAAGGAAGAGAGCAAGGAATCCGATGGCAACCCGCAACTCAAAGGCAAGATTCGCCAGAAACAACGCGAACTGGCACAGAGGAGCAGTGTCAATGCCGTACCCAAAGCCGACTTTGTGGTGATGAACCCCACCCACTTTGCGGTGGCTATCCGTTATGACGAGAAAACCATGCATGCACCTCGGGTGGTGTCCAAGGGTGCCGACCTACTGGCCATGAAGATCCGGGATGTGGCCAAGCAACATTCGGTGCCAGTGCTGCAGTCCCCCATGCTGGCCCGCGCACTGTATGCCAACGCAGAACTGGACCAGGACATCCCCTCCGCGCTCTACACCGCCGTGGCGCAAGTGCTTGCCTATGTCTACCGCGTGCGTGTCGCATTGCGCGGCGAAGGCAGCATGCCGCAGGACGTGCCCCAACCTTATGTCCCCCCTGAACTGGATCCCCAGTCCAACACCCTGAAGGCGACCACCGCATGAACGCGCAAATCAAATCGCTGCAACAGTGGCTGGGCAATAACTCCACCGCCTTCCAGGGTGCAGCCGCCCCCATGCTGGTCGTGGCCATTCTGGCCATGATGGTGCTGCCCCTGCCACCTCTGTTGTTGGATGCATTTTTCACCATCAACATCGCCGTGGCGCTGATGGTGATGATGGTGGCAGCCTATATGGTTCGCCCGTTGGACTTTGCCGCCTTTCCGTCAGTCCTGTTGCTCACAACCTTGATGCGCCTGTCGCTCAACGTGGCCTCTACGCGGGTGGTGCTGCTCGAAGGCCATACCGGACCGGGTGCCGCCGGTGCCGTGATTGAGGCCTTTGGCCACTTTCTGATTGGCGGCAACTTTGCAGTCGGTCTGATCGTTTTTGCAATTCTCGTCGTGATCAACTTTGTGGTGGTGACCAAAGGCTCCGAGCGGATTGCCGAAGTGTCAGCCCGCTTTACCTTGGACGCGATGCCCGGAAAGCAGATGGCGGTGGATGCAGACCTGAACGCGGGCCTGATTGACGAAAAGGAAGCGAAACGCCGCCGCGCCGAAATTGGCGAAGAGGCCGAGTTTTTTGGCTCCATGGACGGTGCATCCAAGTTTGTACGCGGTGATGCGGTGGCCGGCATTTTGATTTTGCTGATCAACATCTTTGGCGGCTTCGCCATCGGCATCCTGCAACACGACCTGAGCGCCAGCCAGGCGGCCAACTCCTACATCCTGCTGGCGGTTGGTGACGCTCTGGTTGCCCAGATCCCTGGCCTGCTGATCTCGGTGGCTGCGGCCATGGTGGTCTCGCGCGTGGGCAAGGACAAGGACATCGGCAAACAGATTGTCGGGCAGATGTTTGTATCGCCCCAGGTTTTGGGTGTCACAGCCGTCATCATGTTCATCCTGGGCATCATTCCCAACATGCCGCACTTGGTGTTTTTGAGCATTGCCGCAGTGCTGGCCTATGGCGCCTGGGTCTTGGCCCACAAGCCGATTCCCGTGGATCCACAGACCCAGGCACCGCCGCCCGTGGGTGACGGTGAAGCGTCCTGGGATGACCTGCAACCCGTGGATCAGCTGGGACTGGAATTGGGCTACCGCCTCATTGCACTGGTCGACAAAACCCGCCAAGGTGACCTGCTCAATCGCATCAAAGGTGTACGCCGCAAGTTTGCGCAAGAAGTGGGCTTCCTGCCCCCTGCCGTCCATGTGCGTGACAACCTGGAGCTCAAACCCAGTGCCTACCGCATTACCCTGCGCGGCGTCATTGTGGGTGAAGGCGAGGCGTTTCCCGGCATGTACCTGGCGATCAACCCCGGCGGCATTACCACCCCGCTGATAGGCACTGCCACCACCGACCCCGCCTTTGGCTTGCCCGCCCACTGGATCGACGAACGCCAGAAGGAAGCGGCGCAAATGGCGGGATTTACGGTGGTTGATTCCGAGACTGTCATGGCCACCCATTTGTCACACTTGATGCAAGTTCAGGCCTCCAAGTTGCTGAGCCGAACAGAGACACAACAACTCGTGGAACACGTGGCAAAACTGGCCCCCAAACTGATCGAAGAAGTCGTACCTAAAATGGTCTCGGTCGCAGTTTTCCAAAAAGTATTGCAGCTGCTGCTGGACGAATCGGTGCACATCCGCGACATCCGGACCATCATCGAATCGATTGCCGAACACGCGACTGCGACCACCGACCCGGTCGAGCTGGCAAAACGCGTGCGTATTGCGTTGTCGCCCGCCATCGTGCAACAAATCTACGGTCCGACTCGGGAGCTCAACGTGATTGCCATTGACCCAGGCCTGGAGCGCCTGCTGGTACAGGCCCTGGGCAGCGCCTCCGGTCCTGCACTGGACCCCGGGGTGGCCGACATGCTGACCCGTACCGCAGCAGAAACCGCGCTCAAGCAGGAAGAAATCGGTGTCCCCGCCTGTCTGCTGGTACCTGACCCCATCCGCGGCGCCATCTCGCGCCTGGTGCGCCGTGTGGCGCCACGCCTGCAAGTGCTGGCCCACAGCGAAATTCCTGAAACCCACACCATCCGCATTGGTCCGATTCTCCGAGGTGCCACACCATGAACATCCAACGTTTTACCGCCGCAACCTCCCGCGAAGCCTTGGCCAAGGCCCGACTGGCCTTTGGCGAGGGCACGCTGATCCTGTCCAACCGTCCCACTGAGCATGGCGTGGAAGTGGTCGCGACCGCAGAGGACACCTTGGCCAGCCTGGATCGCGCAGTCGCGCCGGCATCCGGCAAACCCCAAACCGCACAGCGCCGCCCAAGCCCACCCGCAAGCTACCAAGAGGTCGCGAGCAAGGTGGAAGAAGACGCAGAGCAATTGGCCATGAGCACCTTGTCTTTTCAGGACTATGTGCGCGAGCGCATGCTGCGCCGCCGGCATGAAGCGGGACAAGGCGCAGCCCCGGAAACCCTGCCAGCTCCAGCGCCAGCAACCCCGGAGCGCCCGCGCCCCCCAGCGCTGACACAGCGCATTGCCGTTGATGTGGCACCAGCCGCACCCAGGCCAGTTGCCGTGCGCAAACCCCAAACCCTGCCCGCCACCGCAGCCGTGAGCAAAGGCGTGATGGATGAACTCCATGCCATGAAGGAACTGATTGAAGACCGTTTCAACACCCTTACTTGGCTGGGACAGGCGCGCCAGAACCCCATCCAGTCCAACATGATGCTCAAGATGATTCGCGCCGGGTACTCCCCAACCCTGGCGCGCGCTATCTTGGAACGGATGCCAGAGGATATGGATGCGGCGGAGTCGGTGCGCTGGGTGATGGATGTACTAGAACGTAACCTGCGTACCGATGCGGGAACGCCAGCCCTGCACGAAGAGGGTGGCGTATTTGCCCTGATCGGCGCCACGGGTGTAGGCAAAACCACCACCGCCGCCAAACTGGCGGGCTTGTGCGCACGTACCCACGGCCCCGGCAGTGTGGGGCTCATCACCCTGGACACCTACCGCGTAGGCGCCCACGAACAGCTGCGCGCCTACGGCAAGATGCTGGGCGTGGTAGCCCACTTGGCACACGACAAAGCGGCCCTGCAAGACCTGTTGGGCCTGCTGTCGAACAAGAAGATGGTGCTCATCGACACCACCGGCATCGCGCCGCGGGACCCACGCAAACGCGAACTCATGGAACTGCTGGACCTGCCCGCCATCAAACGGTTGCTCGTACTCAACGCCGGTGGCCATGGCGACACGCTGGACGAGGCCGTCAACTGCTTCAAAACCAACACCTCACAGCAAGCCATCTTCTCCAAGATTGACGAAGCCGTGAAGTTGGGCCCCGCCATTGACGCCGCCATTCGCCACCAGTTGCTGTTGCGCGGCATCACCACAGGCCAGCGGGTTCCGGAAGACTGGGAGTCCGCAGTGGCAGCCAAGCTGGTGCGCATGTCCATGCGCACCGCAGGTATCTCGGCCTACGACCCCAAGGTCAGCGACCTGGGCTTTTTCTTCAGCCAGCCCGCCAGCAGCAGCCAGGGTGCAGCCAAGGGGCGCATGGATGCTTGAACGCCCCAGCAACCAAGCAGCAGGCTTGTTGGACCTGGCGGTGACGCCAAGCCCCAAGCTCATGGCCATGGTCGCGCATGGCGACGAACAGGCAGAGCTGCCCTTGCTTTTGCGCCTGTGCGCCGCATTGGTAGGTTTTGGGTACCCCGTTGTCGTGCTGGACGGCACCGTGCGCGAGAGCACCGACAACCCCGGGCTGGAACAGTTGCTGGACTACAGCCATGCCCCCGATGCGCTATCAGACGCGCCCTCTTGGAGTGTTATTCCCGCGGCTTGGGGACTGCAGTCTCTGGCTCATAAACAGGCGCCCCACAGCCAGACCCTGACCGATACCGGCTGGATGTTCCCGCATGAAAGCGTAGTTATTGTTTACAGCACAGCGCAATCCTTGGTTCCCCTGCTCACAGGCAGCTCGGTGCGGCCTGTCCTGACCGTCTCAACGGCCAAGGCCTCGCTGCTAACCAGCTATTTGGCGCTCAAGCGTTTGTTGCTCAAAGGCAGGCTTGAGCCTACTATTGTGAATGTGCTCCCTGCCCCACATGCCGTATCCTCACAGCTTGGCATACAGACTGCGAGCAACGGCTTGCGTGACTACGCCAAGTATTTTTTGGATTACGAAGTGAATGCATTCACGATCCCCGCGCCCGGGGCAGATGACCGCCCCAGCGCCAGCACCGAGCGTCTGGCTTTGGGCCTGCTAGAAAACGCCATGCCCTTAGATGCTGCCTGGGCGCCCGCATCTGGCGCAGCACACCTGGGCAGTGCCCGCTTGGTGGGGAGACATTGATGTACACCGCCAAAGGCCAGCTAGACCGCAGCGCGCTGATCAAGCAGTACCAGCCCCTGGTGCGGCGTTTGGCCCACCACATGATGGCAAAACTGCCACCCAGCGTCGAGGTGGACGACTTGATCCAAGTCGGTCTGATCGGACTGTCTGATGCATTGACCCGGTACGAAGCGTCACAAGGGGTTCAGTTCGAGACCTTTGCCACGCAGCGCATTCGCGGCGCCATGCTCGATGAGCTGCGTGAAAACGACTGGATGTCGCGCGGCTCACGCAAGAGCCAAAAAGAAATTGAAGTGGCCCTGCGCCGCCTGGAACACAAATTGGGCCGCAGCCCTGCGGAGTCAGAAATTGCGGCGGAGCTGGGCATGAGCCTGGCCGACTACCAAAGCCTGCTGGGCAAGGTCCGTGGAACGCAGCTGGTCTACCTGGAAGATATGTCACGTCGCGATGACGATGACGACACCTTTTTGGACCGGCACGTGGCCGATTCCGATGCAGACCCCCTCAACATGCTGCGTGACCAGCGGCTGCGGGAATCGCTGGTGGCGGCCATCAAGACGCTACCCGAGCGTGAACAGTACATCATGAGCATGTACTACGAGCAGGACATGAACCTCAAGGAAATTGCTGCTGTGCTGGAGGTGACAGAGTCGCGCATCTGCCAACTGCACAGCCAATCCATCGCCCGCTTGCGGGCCAAGATGCGCTCCCACTGAGCGCGGCCACCTCAGGCGCTGAATGCCTGAAATCGTCCGGATGATTGGGTTCCGCGACCGTATGGCCCAGCGGCGGCGGCATACACCGGGGTGTGCAAGGCAGGAACCACCATATGCAGCGCCTGCTCCACCAGCGCCTGGCGACGCAGCATGTGCTCCCTCACCCGGGCCAGCCCCGCGCCCAAGGCACGCAAACGGGCCGCGTCGACCTCTTGCATATGGGCACCCAAAGGTTTCCACGGCGCCAACAAGGCATTGGCCTCCACAACCAGCGACTGGAACTGTTGGGCCTGGAGCGCCATGTCGTCGACCGCGCCGTCTTTCAGTGCCAACGACAAAAGACCCAGCTGCGACTCAAGCGCACTGAGCGTGGTTTTCAGGGTGGGTTGTGACATATCAGGTACCTCGCACTTCAATGAGTGCGCAGGTCCTGTTTACCGCGCGGAGCGGTTCAGCATTTCCTGCGCGTTGGACAACAATTTGTCGGCAATGGCTTCGGCGTTGACCACGTAGGTGCCATCCTGGATGGAGGCTTTCACGCTTGCCACTTTCTGGGTGTCGATGTCTGCCGACTCGCTGCGCTCGGTTTTCTCCAGCGAACGGGCCAACGTGGAAACGGTCACGGCCACGCCCGCCGCGCGAGTGCTTTGTGTCGCTTTGCTGGTAGCAGCAGTGCTCGCATTGGCGTTTTGGGCTGCTTTTTGGGCGGCACCAGACACCGTGGGCGACACGGAAGCGGGGATTTCTGGGGGTTGACCTATTTTCATCGCGTTCTCCAAAACTACGGTAGGCGTAGCCTCGTACAGTAGTTATCGGCCGCATCATGACTGACTTTAGGGTTTTTTGCACAAATAAAGCCGCTTAAAGCTCAATTTTGACTGTGCGTACATCCAGTACCACACCCGATGCGACGCGTCCGTTTTCCATCCGTACGCGGGCCAACTGACCCACAACGCCGGCTGACAGGGCTTGGGCCTGGCTGCTGACCTGAAAACCAGGCCCCTGTGCCAGCACCCGCACGGAGGCCCCGGCCTGAAATACCTGCGCCGGTTTGACCATCCCCTGCCGAAGGGTTTGCCCGGTACTGAGCAAGCGCGACGCCGTTTGCCCCACCCACAACGTGCGATCAGCCAGCACCGGACTGGCGTCTTCAGCCCAGTCCACCTCGGACTCCATCACGTCCGCCTCCGTCACCATCGCACCCGCAGCGACATGGCCACGCATGACCCAGGCTTTTCCGGTCGCCTTGACCACCAGGGGTAAGCTAATGTTCCAGCGCGTCACCCCGTCCACACAACGCAGGCCCACACGGCTGCGCCCCCACAAGCGGCTCCCTGCTGGCAAATGTGGCTCGATGTTGCCGCACACCGCCAAGCGCAAGCGGCTGTCCAGCGGCCCGACTTCGGCCTGCATGCGCAGATTCGCGCCGGGAGGCTGCGACTTCTGCACCGCCTCATTCACCCAGCGCTGAGCCTCAAGCCGCAAGGCTTCCAGACTTGCATCCTGCGCCTGCGCCCAAGGCAGCCCGGCACAGGCCAGTGCAAACACACCCAAACCACGCGCAAAGGCATGGTGTTTGAGCACAGAAAAAAGCGGCATGGTGAACTCCAGAGTGGAACCTGTGTGCCGCCCCGCACTACGACGGGGGCGGGACACCTCAGGCCATCACTATAGGTAGCAACACCCAACACGAGGGCTGCAAATATGCCCCATTCACCCCGCTATTCCGCGTCTAAAAAATTCAAGCTTTTCCCATAATTGCCGCACGCCCCAAGCCCTACACCCGTAGTGCAAGGACGCTCTTCGCTGAGGTATGCCATGTTCGCCAATCTGACCAACGCCCTGGACTTTCAATCGAAAGCTTTGGTGCTGCGCGCCGAACGCCAGCGGGTGATTGCCAGCAACATTGCCAACGCCGACACGCCCGGCTACACCGGACGCGACATCAATTTCAAACAAGCTATGGGCCAGGCCCTGGGTGATTCCGGCATGACACTGGCCCCCAGCACCAGCCAAAGCATGACTTCTGCGGGAACCACCCACACCCGCCACATTCCATTGCCCAGCAGCGCAGCAGACAGCTCTGGCGGCAGCGGCAAACTCGACTACACCGTGCAGACCCAACCTGCCATGGATGGCAACAGTGTGGACCTGGACCGCGAGCGGGCCAGTTTTGTTGACAACTCGGTGCGCTACGAAGCCACCCTTCGCTTTATTAACGGCTCTTCCCGGACGATCTTGAGCGCCATCCAGGGGCAATGAAGCGACCACCTGATCCACGAGGCCCACCATGTCCATGTTTTCTATCTTCAATGTGTCTGGCAGCGCGGTCAGCGCGCAATCCCAGCGTCTGAACGTGGTTGCCAGCAACCTGGCCAACGCCGACGCGGTAGCAGGGCCCGATGGGCAAGCCTACAAAAGCCGCCAGGTTATTTTTGAAACCGTTCCCATGGAATCCCCGGCGTCCTCGGGCGTCAAGGTCAGCTCCATCAAAGAGAGCAACGAGCCCTTCAAACGCGTGCACAACCCCATGCACCCCGCAGCGGACGCGGAGGGTTACATCACCCAATCCAACGTGAACCCGGTAGAAGAAATGGTCAACATGATCTCTGCCTCCCGCTCTTACCAAAACAATGTGGAAGTCATGAACACAGCCAAGACACTGCTGCTCAAGACCCTGCAAATGGGTCAATAAACCAGGAGACCACCATGGTTACCAGCGTCAGCTCCTCCACCGATGTCAACGCACTGGTCAACACCAGCAGCACCAGCAAACAAACCGACGCGGCCGCCCAGCAAGACCGCTTCCTGAAACTTCTGGTGGCCCAGCTGAACAACCAGGACCCCATGAACCCCATGGACAACGCCCAGATGACCAGCCAGATGGCGCAGATCAACACGGTCTCGGGCATCCAGCAGCTCAACGACACCATGAAGAGCATGTCCACCCAGTTCAGCGCCATGCAGGTGCTGCAGGGCGCATCGCTGGTGGGCAAAGGCGTGCTGATCGAGTCCAACACCCTCACCATCAAGGATGGTGTGGCAGCGGGTGCGGTAGACCTGGCCACCAAGGCGGACAAGGTGACCGTGCAAGTGTTGTCCCCTGGCGGGCAGGTGCTCGACAAGTTCGAACTGGGCGCCCAAGACGCTGGCATGCATGGTTTCCGGTGGGATGCATCCACCTACCAAGGCACGGGCGCCCCCACCTTCAAGGTCACGGCCACACTCAAGGGCGTCGCCGTCACCAACACGGCGCTGGCCCATGACACGGTAGTGGCCGTCGGGTCCAGCAACGGCAACATGACGCTGGAACTGGCAGGCCGCAACGCCGTGGCCTACACCGACGTCAAGTCGATTCTGTAACTCTCACCAACCGCACCCCAGAGGAAACACCATGAGCTTTCAAACAGGTCTCTCCGGCTTGAACGCCTCCAGCAAAAGTCTGGACGTGATTGGCAACAACATCGCCAACGCCAACACTGTCGGCATGAAATCGTCCCGCGCCGAGTTCGCCGACCTGGTGGCGTCATCGCTGGGTGCCGCCGGTGGCGCCTCCAAAGGTGCGGGCATCGGCGTGTCGGTGGCCACCATTGCACAGCAGTTCTCACAAGGCAACATCAACATCACCGGCAACAGCCTGGATGTCGCCATCAACGGCGGTGGCTTCTTCCAGGTCACCATGCCCGACGGATCGACCGCTTTCACCCGCGATGGCCAGTTCAAGCTGGACCGCGATGGCAACATCCTCACCAACACCGGCGCCAACGTGATGGGCTACCCCACCGACTTGCTGGGCAACGCCACCAGCGTGACCCCGCAAATCATCTCCATCCCCACAGGCGCCCCCATTCCGGCACAAGTTACGACGGAAATCACGGCTGAATTCAACCTGGATGCCCGTGCACGCGTCGCAGCAAGCGTCACCCCGCCCACGCCTATCAGCACCTACGGCACCTCCCTCACCGCCTTTGACTCCCAAGGTGTGGAAGTCCCAGTGAGCCTGTACTTTGTCAAAACCGGACCTGACCTGACCGCCAACCCCGCCGTCGCTACCGATACCTGGGAGGTCTTTGACTCCACCACCCTGGCGGCAGGCACAGCGGCCTTGGCTACCAACGCCGCCACCTACGCCACGCACAACGCCAACACCACCTGGAACACCGCCAACCCTGGCCCAGACCAGCGGGCCACGTTTGCCGCAGCAGGTACCGGTATTTATGGCGCAGATCCTCAATTGACCACTGTGGCCGCGGGCAGCCTGTTCCAGATGACATTCGATGTCAACGGTGGCCTGGTTACCCCCGCCGCACCACAGACATTGACACTGACCTCGCCCAACGTGGCGATCGGCCCCTTCAACGCCACGCTGGACCTGAGCGGCGCCACGCAATACGGCACGGCCTTCACCGTGTCCAACCTGACGCAAGATGGCTATACCGCTGGCGAACTGACCGGTATCAGCATCGATCCCTCGGGCGTCATCATGACCCGCTACTCCAACGGTGAAAGCCAGGCGCAGGGCAAGATTGCACTGGCAGACTTCCGCAACGTGCAAGGCCTGACCCCTACCGGCGGTGGCAACTGGGTGGAGACTTTTGCCTCCGGACAACCCGTATTGGGCGAGCCCGGCATCGGCAAGTTTGGCGAGCTGCGCGCTGGCGCGCTGGAAGACTCCAACGTCGACCTGACCGCCGAACTGGTCAACATGATGACCGCCCAGCGCAACTACCAGGCCAACGCCCAGACCATCAAGACGCAGGACCAGATCATGTCGACCCTGGTCAACCTGCGCTAACCGGAGCTAACGCACCATGGACCGTTTGATCTACACGGCGATGACGGGAGCCAATGCGGCTGCGAACCGCCAGGCGGTCCTGTCCAACAACCTTGCCAATGTCTCCACCAACGGCTTTCGGGCCCAGCTGGCCACCTACCGCGCCGTTCCATTGCGTGGAGAGGGGGCCACCACACGGGTTTTCGCCCTGGAAGCATCGGCCGGGCACTCCACCAAACCCGGCCCCGCCATGCGTACCGACCGCGCCCTCGATGCCATGGCACTGGGAGACGCCTGGTTCTCGGTGCAAGGCCTGGACGGCAACGAGGCTTACACCCGCAACGGCCACTTTGAAGTGAATCCCGAAGGTGTGCTGACCACGGGCAACGGACTGCAAGTGCTCTCCAGTGACGGCTCGGCCATCACCGTCCCGGCAGGGGCCGATGTGAGCATCAGCCCAGACGGCAACATCAGCGCCAAGATTGGCAACCAGCCCGCCAACAGCGTGGGCCGCCTGAAGCTGGTGGTACCCACCGCCGAAGACCCGCTCAAACGCGGAGACGATGGCCTGTTTCGCGCCTTGTCCGGTGAACCGCTCAACACCGAAGACACCGCGCGCGTACACCCCGGCATGCTGGAAGGGTCCAACGTCAACGCCATCGAAGCCATGGTGGGCATGATCCAGACCGCCCGCCAGTTCGAAGCACAAATGCGCCTGATGCAAACCGCCGAATCCAACGACCGCGCAGCCGGCCAACTGCTGAGCCTGCAAGGCTAAACCACCAGGAAAAGCTGTGAACCCCCGCGCTCATTCACATTCGCTGCCCCCCAAGGGGGCGCATGCCTCCTTTGAGGCGGCTCTACAGGAGACATAACATGATCAACTCGCTCTGGATCTCCAAAACCGGCATGGAAGCCCAGCAAATGCAGCTGGATGTCATTTCCAACAACCTGGCCAACGTGTCCACCAACGGTTTCAAAAAATCGCACGCGGTGTTTGAAGACCTGATGTACCAAAACCTGCGCCAGGTTGGCACCGCCGTGAATGAACAGGCGGTCCTTCCCACCGGCCTCCAAATCGGTCTGGGCGTACGCACGGTCGCCACCAGCCGCTCCTTCTCACAGGGCAATCTGCAGCAGTCCAGCAACAACCTGGATGTCGCCATCCAGGGCAACGGCTTCTTCCAGGTCACCATGTCCGACGGCACCGTGGGCTACACCCGCGATGGCGCCTTCCAGCTCGACAACCAGGGCCGCCTGGTCACCTCGGGCGGGCTGCCCGTGCTCAACGGCATCACCGTACCGGCCAATGCCACCAGCCTGGCCATTGCGCAAAACGGTGAAGTCACCGTTCAGGTCCCCGGCAACACGGCGCCCCAACCTGTGGGCACCATCACCCTGGCCAGCTTCATCAACCCCGCCGGCCTGGAACCCAAGGGCCAAAACCTGTATGCCGAAAGCGTCGCCTCGGGCCAGCCCAATGCCGGCAATGCTGGCGAGAACGGTCTAGGCGGCCTGATGCAAGGCTTTGTGGAAACGTCTAACGTGAACGTGGTACAGGAACTGGTGACCATGATCCAGACGCAACGCGCCTACGAGATGAATTCCAAGGCCATCCAGACTTCTGACCAGATGCTGCAGAAGCTCGGCCAGCTCTAACCCTGCGAGTTAAGCCATGACCCACACGCCCCAGGCCTGCACCGCGCTGCGTTCGCTGCGCACCACGGCCGTGACCGCTGCCGTTGTGCTACTGACCACCGCCTGCCAGCAACTGCCGCAAAAAGTCACCGTGGACTTTGCCGAGCCCCGTGTCGCGGCAGCCCCTGCCACCACACAAGTCGCAGCGCGGCCCAACACTGGCAGCCTGTACCAAACCGTGGCGTACCGCCCGGCCTTTGAAGACCGACGGGCACGCCAGGTGGGTGACACCGTCACCATCCAGATTGTGGAAAACGTAACCGCCAGCCAGAAGTCCACCTCCACCGTCAACCGCAACACCTCGGTCGATGGTGCCGTCACGGCACTGCCGTTCAACGACCTCTCCGGGCTGGCCAAATTCAACGTCGGGGCGACCACCAACAACAACTTCTCGGGCAAGGGTGGCACGGAGAGCGCCAACACCTTCGCTGGCTCCATCACCGCCACCGTGGTGGAACTGCTGCCCAACGGCCACATGGTGGTCACCGGTGAGAAGCAGATCGGTGTGAACCAGAACGTGGATGTGTTGCGCTTCTCCGGCACAGTGGACCCGCGCATGGTGCAACCCGGCAGCGTGATCAGCTCCACCCAAGTGGCCAATGTGCGCGTTGAATCGCGGGGTCGTGGCGCCCAGGGCGAAGCCCAGACAGTTGGCTGGTTATCCCGGTTCTTTTTAAACGTTAGCCCCTTCTAAAGATCTCCAGAATAGTGCCGAGGGGTAACAGGTCCAGTCGGACCGTCCCCGTTACCGACTCTGCACATGAAACACTGGAACCCAACAGCAATCACCTCCGGCCGCCGCTGGCTGGGCGGTCTGTGTGTGGCGCTTGTCATGGCAGGCAGCGGGCCGGCCATGGCCACGCGCATCAAAGAGGTCGCCTCCATCGAGGGCGTGCGCAGCAACCAGCTCACCGGCTTTGGGCTGGTGGTGGGCCTGGACGGCACGGGTGACCAGACCACCCAGATGCCCTACACCACCCAGGGCCTCAAAAACTACATGGAGCAGCTCGGCCTCACGCTCACCGCAGCGTCCCAAGCCCAGCTACAGATGAAAAACGTGGCTGCGGTGCTGGTCACTGCCCAACTCCCCGCCTTTGCGCGCCCAGGTCAGATGCTGGACATCAACGTCTCGTCGCTCGGCAACTCCAAATCCCTCAAGGGCGGCACCCTGATTGCCACCCCCCTCAAGGGCGCAGACGGTGAGGTATACGCCCTGGCCCAGGGCAACCTGATCGTGGCCGGTGCCGGTGCCGCCGCGGGCGGCAGCAAGGTGCAAGTCAACCACCTCAGCGCGGGCCGCATTCCGGACGGAGCCCAGGTGGAACGCAGCGTCCCCACCGCCTTGCAGGAAGGCACCACCATCAACCTGAGCCTGAGCGCCTCGGACTTTCAGACCGCCCGCAAAGTGGCCCAGTCCATCAACAACCGCTTTGGCAACAGCATTGCCCAAGCGCTGGACGGCCGCACCGTACAGGTCAAAGCGCCCACCAGCCCGAATGAGCGTGTGAATTTCATTGCCGAGATGGAAGAACTCACCGTGGAGAACTCGATCGCCGCGGCCAAGGTCATCATCAACTCCCGCACCGGCTCCATCGTGATGAACCAGGCCGTGACCCTGGGCCCCTGCGCGGTGGCGCACGGCAACCTGTCCATCAGCGTGTCCTCCACCCCGGTCATCAGCCAGCCCAATGCCTTGTCGGGCGGGCAAACCGTGGTCGGCGAAAAGGCCAACATCGACATCAAGCAGGAAGCTGGCAAGCTGATCCAGCTACCCGCAGCCACCCAGCTCACCGACGTAGTGAAGGCCCTCAACTCACTGGGCGCCACACCACAAGACCTGCTGGCCATTCTGCAAGCGATCAAGTCGGCCGGTGCGCTGAACGCGGAGCTGGAGGTCATCTGACATGGGCTACGGCAACAGTCTCGGAACGCCTTCACTGGGCAACATGCAAAGCCTGGCGGTAGACACCCAGTCGCTGGGCAACCTGAAGCTGCAAGCGGGCAAAAACTCGCCCGAGGCCATCAAGGAAACCGCCAAACAATTCGAGTCCCTGTTCATGCGCGAGCTGGTCAAAAGCATGCGCGAGGCCACCATGAAATCCGGCATGCTGGACAACCCTGGCAGCGACTTGGGGCAAGACCTGCTGGACCAGCAACTGGCCGTCAGCATGTCCGGCCAGCCCGGTGGCCTGTCGGACCTGATTGCGCAGCAGCTGACCCGCCAAATGGGCATCACCGCAGAACCTGGCACCGATGCCGCCACGCCCATACGCCCCCAAACACTGGGCAGTGCCACACCGTCCACCGCCCCACGGGCCACGGCTTCAGATGCCACCCTGCCACCGGTCAAGATCAAACGCACGCCCACCGAGAGCCAGGCCAGTTTTGTACGCCAGCACTCCGACGCAGCCAGCAAGGTCGAAAAGGCCACTGGCATTCCCGCCAGTTTCATGCTGGGCCAGGCGGGCCACGAAACCGGCTGGGGCCGCGCCCAGATCAAGACCAAAGGCGGCGGCAACTCCTTCAACCTGTTTGGCATCAAGGCCGGCGCCAGCTGGACTGGCAAGGTCGCCGAGGTCACCACCACCGAATACGTCAACGGCGTGGCACAGAAGCAGGTGGCCAAGTTCCGCGCCTACGACTCGTATGAAGACTCCTTCAAGGACTATGCCCGCATGATCTCCGAGAGCCCCCGCTACGCCAAAGCCCGGGCCCAAACAGGCTCGGCCCAGGCCTTTGCGACAGGCCTGCAAAAAGCCGGCTACGCGACCGACCCCGAGTACGCCGCCAAGCTGAGCCGCGCCATCAACACCACCCTGCACCTGCGCCGCCTGCAGGTGTAACCGGACGCCACCATGAGCATTCTCAACATCGGCACCCGTGCACTGCAAGCCAACCAGGTGGCGCTGCAGACGGCAGGCAACAACATTGCCAACGTCAATACGCCCGGCTACTCGCGTCAGACCGTCACACTGCAAACGGTGCAGGGCCAGTTCTCCGGTGGCGGCTACATCGGCAAGGGCGTGGATGTGCAAACCATCCAGCGCAACTTCAGCGCCTTCCTGACCCGCCAGTCCACATTGGCCAGCTCGGTGCAGTCGGCCGACGTCACCCGCTCCGACAAGCTCAGCCAGCTCGAAGGCATCTTCCCTGGTGGCACCAGCGGACTGGGGGCCGCCATCAGCGAGATGTTGAACGCGTTTTCGGACGTGGCCAGCGCCCCTACCGACCTGACCGCCCGCACCGTGGCGCTGACCCGGGTGGACGAAACTGCCTCGCGCATGCGCGCCGCCTCGCAGGCGCTGGACGACCTGCAACAGGGCGTGGACCAAGAGCTGCGCCAGAAGGCAGACGCCATCAACACCCTGGCCCGCGGCATTGCCGACGTGAATGACGAGATTGCCCGCGCCCAGGGCACCGGCCAACCGCCCAACGACCTGCTAGACCGCCGCGACCAACTGGTGCGCGAACTCAACCAGTACGTGCAAACCACCTCCATCCCGGCCGATGACGGCACGGTGGGTATTTTTCTGGCCAGCAGCCAGGCCCTGGTGTTGGGCACCACGGTGTCGCCCGTCTCCATCGTGAGCGATGACTTTGGTGACACTCTGAAAAACAAACTCGCCATCACCCGCAACGGCCTCACCGTGGTGTTGGATGAAAACGCGCTGGGCGGCGGCGAGGTGGCCGGCCTGCTGCGCTTTCAAAACAGTGACCTGGTGGAAGGCCGCAACCTGCTGGGGCGCCTGACCATGGCCGTGAGCACCGCCATGAACGCGCAACACCAACTGGGCCTGGACCTGGATGGCAACTTTGGCGGCAACCTGTTCACCCCGGCCACCTTCAATGGGCAAAACATTCGCCAGCCCGTGCCTCCGGCCACGCTGAACACCGGCACCGGCGGCCTCACCCTCGCCATCACCGACGTCAGCAAGTTCGCCGCGTCGGACTACGAGATCAACTTCAGCTCCGCCACCTCGGGCTCCATCACGCGCCGTTCCGACGGCCTGGTGGTCAGCTTTCCACAAACGCCCGCCCCCGCCTCCGGCGCCTTGGCCAATGTGGATGGGCTGGACATCTTCGTCTCGGGCACGCCCAACGTGGGCGACCGATTCCTGCTCAAACCCTTCAGCACCTCGGCCAGCAATATCGACAGCGTGTTCTCCACCCCGCGCAACCTGGCCGTAGCCAGCCCGATTGCGGGCTCCATGGGCAGCACCAACCAGGGCAGCCTCAAGCAAGTGTCCATCAGCGCGCGCACCCTGCCCATGTCGCTGGCCACGCCGGTGGTGTTTACCTTCACCGGCACCAACACCTACACCCGAAGCGACGAAACCCCGGTGGCCAACACCACTGTGTTCACCTACACGCCGGGCCAGGCCATTGAGGCCGAATACCCCAACAACTACCCCACGCTGCCGCCCACCTACAACGATCCGCTGACCGGCTGGACCTTTACCTTGCAAGGCTCGCCCAAGCCCGGCGACACCTTCACCGTCATCGACATCAAAGACCCGGCTTACGGCGTGGACTACAAGCTCAATGCAGGCAACGCCACCGCCATGATGAACCTGCGTGATATGGCCATGTTCGATGGCGCCGCCCTGACCGACGGCTACGCCAGCCTGATCTCGCAAATTGGCATCCGCAGCCAAAGCGCTGCCTATGCCGCCGAGGTGTCCAGCTCCATCGCCACCAACCTGGAGAAAGACCGCACTGGCGTATCGGGCGTGAACCTGGACGAAGAAGCTGCCAAACTGTTGCAGTACCAGCAGGCCTACCAGGCCTCGGCAAAAATGATCCAGATCGCGCAAAGCATTTTTGACACCCTGATGCAAGGCCTCAACCGCTGAGGCCCCGGAGGACGACCACCATGGCCACTTCTTTATCTCGCCTGGGCACCGCCAACACCTACGACCTGGCCATGCGCAACCTCACGGCGCGCCAGACCAAGCTGGCCGACCTGCAAGAAAACCTCACCTCGGGCAAACGCGTGGTGCGCCCCAGCGACGACCCCACCGGCGCCGCCCAGGCCGAGCGCTCGCTCACCCGCCTGGCCCGCATTGCCACCGACCAGCGCGCGCTGGAGGCACAAAAAAACTCCATCGCCTCGGCCGAAAGCACGCTGGGTGACATTACCAGCGCACTGCAGCGTTTTCGCGAACTCACCGTGTCGGCTGGCAACGGCAACAACACCGCCGCCGAACGCCGCACCATTGCCGTGGAACTGCAAGGCCTGCGCGAGCAGGTGCTCACCATGGCCAACCGCAAAGACAACAACGGCCTGCCTTTGTTTGCCGCCCTGGGCAGTGGCCAAGTGCCTTTTGCCGGCCCCAACTCGCCGCCCACCGACTACAGCTTTCTGGGGCTGCCCGGCCAGGCCGCCGCCAGCGAAAACGCCATTCCCGGCACGCTGGATGGCGAGAGCGCCTTCATGCTGCAAGGCCGCCGCGATGGCGCCTACAACGTCACCCTGTCCCAGATTCCGACCGACCGCACGCTGCAAACAGGCCCCGTCACGGTGGTCGACCCCACCCTGGTCAACGGCTCCAGCTACTCCATCACCATCGATGCCGTGTCTACTGTGGCTGGCACCACCACCGTCACTTACAGCGTGGCCGAAGGTCCACCCGTGGCCGGCCCCACCCAGTCGGGCCTGACCGCCTCTTTCCCGTCCAACCTGGCGCCCAGCTTCACCATCACGGCCATGCCCGGCCTGTCCATGACCGTGAACGGCCTGCCCGTGGCCGGCGACGCCATCACCATAGACACCAGCCCCAGCATCTTCAGCGTCATGGACGACGCCATCCGCGACATCGGCACCGCCGTCAATGCCAACGCCGCCTCACAAGCTGTAGCCCAGGCGCTGGGCAATCTGGACATCGGCATGGAGCGGGTATCGGCCGTGCGTGGCCAAGCCGGTGACCTGCTCAACCGCGCCGACCGCATCACCTCCACCCAAGAGTCGCGCAGCATCCAGCTGGAAGCCGACCGCTCGCGCGCCGAAGACCTGGACATGATCAAAGGCATTGCCGACTTCCAGAACCAGCAGACCGGCTATTCGGCCGCGCTGCAGTCCTATGCCCAGGTGCAAAAGCTGTCGCTGTTCAACTTCATTGGATAAGCCATGAGCAACTCCGTGCTGGGCAGCGTGACCATGGGCTACCAGCCTGTGTGGAACGCGTGGCGCCAGCGCTGCGCCACGCGCCTGGTGGTGGAGCCCCACCTCAGCGGTGCGGTGGACGCACAACACCTGCTGCACACCCTGCACGAACTCTGGCCCGCCAGCCTGGAGGCCCAGATCCTGGTGGTGCGCACACCCGCCTTGCTCAGCGACCTGCTGGACCACACCCCTGCCCAGAGCCTGTGGCTGGAAGTGCCCGACGCCTGGCTGGGCGACGCCCTGCTGGCGGGCCGCGTGCGTAAAGCCCAACAACGCGGGGTGCGCCTGCTCTGGCGCGGCGAAGCGGGCCAGCCACCGGCTGCCGAGTTGCAGGGCCTGTTTCACAAAACCCTGCGCAGCATCACCCCGCACGATGCCCTGGCCGCCCTACGCGCCGCATTGCAACGCAGCCATGACGGTGGCACTGCCGGCCCCGGTGCCTGGGTATCGCCCATCGTGCCCGGCGCCCTGTACGAAGGTCTGGCCAGCCAGGCCCTGGTGGAGCACGCACTGGACCACCAGGCCGTCTGGGGCGTGGCCGGTTGGCCCACCGAGGAAATGCTCTACGGCTACCGCTACAAACAAATCCAACCCGCGCGCCAGCTGCTGCTGGACCTGGTGCATGCCATCGACGCCGACGAATCGCTGGAAGCGCTGGAACACCGCATGGGCAACGAGCCGCTGCTGAGCTACCGCTTTCTGCGCTACGCCAACTCCGCCGCCCTGTCCTTGCGCACCGAAATCGGCAGCGTGCGCCAGGGCCTCATGACCCTGGGCTACAGCCGCCTGCGCGCCTGGCTCATGGAACAAATGCCCCACGCCAGCAGCGACGCCAACCTGCAACCCATCCGCGCCGCCATCGTGCTGCGCGCGCGCATCATGGAACGCTTGGCCGATGCGGGCATTGAAGACGAGCTGCGCCGCGAGGTATTTTTGTGCGGCATCTTTTCGCAGGTGGACCTGTTGCTGGGCGAAAACCTGGGCGCCGCCCTGCACCGCCTGCCCCTGCCCGGCCGCGTGGCCTCCGCCATCCTGGGCCAGACCGGCCCCTACGCCCCTTGGCTGGAAGCGGCCAGCGCCCTGGAGAGCGGCAACACCAAAGTCATCCGCGATGTCTGCCGCGCCCACGACCTGCAGGCCGACGAGGTCAACCGCGCCCTGCTGCGCTCGCTGGCTGGCTGCGCAAGCCTGAATTTCAAGCCTTTTAGGGCTCTGGCCCAGGCGGAATATGCGCAAGCAGCTATTAAATTAATAGCAAATCAAACTCAACGGAACACCGGGCGAAAAAACGTGCGCTCGTAGCTCACGATGCAACGTGTCTCTTCGGCATACCGAAACGCGGCCTGGCATTCGGCGTCGTGGAACGACTGCTGGCGGTAGGTCTCGTAGGCCGCAAGGCTGGGAAAGCTGAACATGGCCAGCGCGATATTGTTGGCGCCCTCGGACGGCAAGAAGTAGCCATGGTGCTGGCCACCAAAACGCTCCACCAGCGGAATCCACAGCTTGCCGTAGTGCTCGAACTCGGCCAGCTTGTAGGGGTCGATCACGTAGCGCAAATAACAGGTCACCATCTTTGTTTCCTCACATTCGGTTGTTACTTAGCCACCGACGTGGCCTTGCCCAGTTGTTCATCACGCAGCCGCGCAAAGGTCTTCCAGAACTGGGCCTCTTGCGTGCTGGCAAAGTTGATGCGCATCAGGCTGCTGGGCGTGCGCTGGGCGTGGAACAGCGCACCGGGCGCCAGCAGGTAACCCTCGTCCAGCATGCGCTGGCTCAGGGCGTCGGTGTCTACGCCGGTCTCCACCCAGCCAAACAGGCCCACCGGGTCGGACGCGAAGGTACAGCCATGGGCCAGCGCCAGTTTCACGCTGCGCGCACGGGCCCCATCCAGCTGGGTGCGGATGCGCTCAGCGTGGCGGCGCAGCTGGCCTTGGTCGATGCACCAGGCCAACGCCTTTTCCAGCAGCGCGGGCGTGGTCAAGGTAGACAGCAGCTTGGTGTCCAGCAGGCGCTCGGCTAGGTCTTTGGGGGCGGCCATGTAACCCACGCGCCAATTCGGCGCCAAAATTTTGGCAAAGCCGCCCACGTAGATGGTGCGCTGCAGGCCGTCCAGCGCACACAAGCGCGTGGAATGGTCGGGGGCAAAGTGGCTGTAGGTATCGTCTTCAACAATGTGAAAGTCGTGCTGGTTGGCCAGCTGCAGGATGCGGTAGGCACTGCTGGGCGAGAGGCAAAACCCCGTGGGGTTGTGGAACACGCTCACACTCACAAACAGCTTGGGGCGGTGCGCCTCGCAGTAACGCGCCATCACCTCCAGGTCCGGCCCCTCGGCACGGCGCGGCACCGGCAGGATACGCATGCCCAGCGAATCGAGCCGCGCGAATTCAATGGCCCAGCCGGGCTCTTCCACCATCACGTAGTCGCCCGCGCGCAGCAGCGTGCGACTCACCACGTCCAGCGCATTGGTGGCACCCACGGTGGTAATGATTTGCTCGGGCGCGGCGTGTACCGACAGACCGGCCAGCTTGGTGGACAGCGCGCGGCGCAGCCCGGTATCGCCGGCGGGCTCGCCGTATTGCAGCGAAAACGCATTCAGCGCCTCCACGCTGCAGCTGCGCCGCACCGCGGTGGCCAAAAAGGTGGACTGCAACCACTCTTTGGGCAACACGCCCATGCCGGGCTGGGGCTTGTTGCTCACGCCCTTGAACATGCCGCGGATCAGCGCCGTGGCGTTGAGCGGCGCGTAGCGCTGGGGCACGGTGAGCATCAGGTTGGCGACGCCATGCGCTCCCGATTCGATAGCAGCTTGCGCACTCCCCACGGCCACGGATGGCAATTCGCGCACATAAAAGCCGCGGTTCTTGCGCGCCTCTACCAAGCCCTGGGCCAGCAGCTGGTCGTACGCGCCCACCACGGTGGACGGGCTCACGCCCTGCTGCTGCGCACACAGGCGCACCGAGGGCAGGCGCGCGCCAGGCGCCAGCAGCCGGTCGCGGATACGCTGGGCAAACAGCGCCGCCAGTTGTTCGGCCAGGCTATGGGCCGCGGTTTTCATGAGCATGGGGTGTCCTCTGTGCTGGCCGTGCCAGCAATACAGTTTGGTTTCTGTTCACACAAACTGTACTGCAAGTGTGTTGTTTTTCCAAGTACAGTGAATCGCATGTTCACCACCTTTACCGCTGCCGAATTCACGGCGCTGCTGCTGCTCTCCACCGCGGCCAGCTTCACGCCGGGGCCCAACACCACGCTGTCCACCGCACTGGCGGCCAACCGAGGACTGCGTGGTGCGCTGCACTTTGTACTGGCCGTGCCGCTGGGCTGGGGCCTGCTGTTCACGCTGTGTGCGGGTGGCCTGGGTGCGCTGGTGGTGGCCTTGCCGCTGTTGCGCAGCGCCATCCAGTGGCTGGGCATAACCTACCTGCTGTGGCTGGCCGTCAAGCTCGCCCGCGCCAGCAGCCTGGGGGAGGCGGACGCGAGCCGCCTCAACGTCACCTTCTGGCAGGGTGTGGCGCTGCAGTTTCTCAACATCAAGGCCTGGATGCTGGGCCTGACGGTGACCGCCGGCTGGCTGGCCGGGCGCGAGGATGTGCTGGCGCGTTTTGCCATCACGCTACCGCTGATGCTGGCCTTTGGTTTCTTCAGCAACCTGCTCTACGCCGCCATTGGCTCCCTGCTGCGCGACTGGCTCAGTGGCCCGGTGGTGGCCGGTGTGGCCACAGCGCAGCGCCTGCGCTGGTTCAACCGCGGCATGGCTGCGGTGCTGGTGGCCACGGCCGCCTGGATGGGATCGTTATGACAACAACCAACCTCAAAAAGGGCCTGTGGCTGGGCCTCTTGGGCATCACCATTTTTGCCATGACCCTGCCCATGACACGCCTGGCCGTGGGCACGCCTGAAGCGCCGCTGATGTCGGGCCTGTTCATCGCCGTGGGCCGCGCCGTGGTGGCGGGCTTGCTGTCGGCGCTGTTCCTCTGGTGGGGCAAGGCGCCGCTGCCACCGCGCGACACCTGGGGCCCGCTGGTGCTGGTCGCTTTAGGTGTGGTGTTTGGGTTTCCCATCTTCACCTCCATCGCCATGCGCCATGTGGAGGCCGTGCACGCCAGCGTGATGGTGGGCGTGCTGCCCCTGGCCACCGCGGTGGTGGGCGCCTTTTTGAACCGGCAGCGTCCGTCTACCGGCTTCTGGGTCTGCGCACTGGCCGGCACGGCGTTGGTGGTGGCGTTTGCTGTTCTGCGCTCGGGCCACAGCGGCCTCTCACTGCAAACGGCGGATGTGCTCTTGCTGCTGGCCATGGCCTGTGCGGCCGTGGGCTACGGCCATGGCGGACGGCTCTCGCAGCGCATGCGGGCTGAGCATGTGATTTGCTGGGCGTTGTTGATTTCCTTGCCCATCAACCTGCCGCTGGCCGTGTGGCAGTTCCCCAGCGTGGCCCTGCCCGCCAGCGCCTGGGTGGCGTTTGCCTATGTGTCAGTGTTCTCCATGTGGCTGGGCTTTTTCGCCTGGTACAAAGGCCTGGCCCTGGGTGGCACCGTGCGCGTCAGCCAAGTGCAGCTGCTGCAGCCGTTTTTGGGCATGTTGTTTGCCGTGCCGCTGCTCGGTGAGCGGCTGGACGCGGTGACCGTGGGTTTTGGCGTCGCGGTGATTGCCACCGTCTTTATCGGCCGGCGCATGCCGGTGCAAACCTCTTTGAAAGCCGCCACGGCATGAACCACGAGCTGATGATCGCCGCCGCCCTGTTCCTGGTTGTGAGCTCCATCACGCCGGGCCCCAACAACACCATGCTCATGGCCTCGGGTGTGAACTTCGGCGTGCGCCGCTCGCTGCCGCACCTACTGGGTGTGCAGATCGGTTTCACCGTGATGCTGCTGTGCGTGGGCCTGGGCCTGCATGCGGTGCTGGACCGCTTTCCGGCGCTCTACCAGCTGATGCGCTGGGGCGGCGCGGCCTACCTGCTGTGGTTGGCCTGGAAACTGGCAACCGCCCGCCCGGCCAGCGCTGACCCCGAGGCACCCGCAGCGCAGCCGCTGGGTTTCTGGGGCGCGGCCGCCTTCCAGTGGATCAACCCCAAGGCTTGGGTGATGATCGTCACCGCCATGAGCGCCTACCTGCCACCCGACGCCAGCGTGCCCCAGGTGCTGCTGCTGGCGCTGATGTCGCTGGTACTGGGCAGCCCCTGCTCGGCGGTCTGGGTGGGGTTTGGCCAGGCCATGCGCGGCCTGCTGCAAGACCCGCTGCGCCTGCGCATTTTCAACATCACCATGGCGCTGGCCCTGGTGGCCTCGCTCTACCCTATGCTCATGCCTTGAACCTGATTTTTTGAGAGAAGACAACCATGACGAACTCCACCCACTGGACCCTGGCCGAACGTGCCGCCAAGATGAACCCCTCGGTGATCCGCGAGATCCTCAAAGTGACCGAAAAACCCGGCATCATCAGTTTTGCCGGCGGCCTGCCCAGCAGCAAAACCTTCCCCGTGGCCGAGTTTGAAGCCGCCTGCGCCAAGGTGCTCAAAGACGACCCGGCCGGTGCCCTGCAATACGCGGCCAGTGAAGGCTATGGCCCGCTGCGCGAACTGGTGGCCACGCAGCTGAAGGCGCAAAGCGCCGCAGCCGGGGTGACCTGGAACGTAGACCCCGCCCAGGTGCTGATCACCACCGGCTCACAGCAGGGCCTGGACTTGGTGGCCAAAATCCTCATCGACAAAAACAGCAAGGTGCTGGTGGAGTCCCCCACTTACCTGGGCGCCGTGATGGCTTTCACCCCCATGGAACCCAATGTGGTGAGCGTGGCCAGTGATGACGAAGGTGTGGACATTGCCGACCTGCGCGACAAGTCCCAAGACGCGCGCTTTCTGTATGTACTGCCCAACTTCCAAAACCCCACCGGCCGCAGCATGACCGAAGCACGCCGCGCCGCCCTGAGCGCCGAAGCTGCCCGCAGCGGCCTGCCGCTGATGGAAGACAACCCCTATGGCGACCTGTGGTTTGACCAGGCACCGCCCGCCCCGCTGACCGCACGCAACCCCGAGGGCGGCATTTACCTGGGGTCGTTTTCCAAGGTGCTGGCACCCGGCCTGCGCATGGGCTTTATCGTGGCGCCCAAGGCGGTGTACCCCAAGCTGCTGCAGGCCAAACAAGCGGCCGACCTGCACAGCCCTGGCTTCAACCAGCGCTTGATTTTTGAGGTGATGCAAAACGGTTTCCTGGACCGCCATGTGCCCACTATCCGCGCGCTCTACAAGTCGCAGCGCGATGCCATGCTGCAAGCACTGGCCCAGCATTTCCCCGAATCGCAGGGCCCGCACGCGGCCAACGCCGACAGCACCTTCACGTGGAACACCCCCGCGGGCGGCATGTTCCTGTGGGCACGCCTGCCAACCGGCATGAACGCGGTGGACCTGCTGCCCCACGCGGTGGACAAAGGCGTGGCCTTTGTGCCCGGGGCACCGTTTTATGCCGGCAACGCCGATGCGCGTTCCATGCGCCTGTCCTTCGTCACGCCCAGCGTGGAAGAAATCCACCGCGGTGTGGCCGCGCTGGCGGAAGCTATCCACGCCCAACGGAGCTGACCATGGCCGTGCACATCTGGGGGCGCCTGAGTTCGCTCAACGTGCGCAAGGTGGTGTGGGCCGCGCAAGAAACCGGCGTGGCCTTTACCCGCAGCGATGCGGGCATGGCTTACGGCGTGGTCAAAACCCCCGCGTACCTGGCCATGAACCCCAACGCCCTGGTGCCCACGCTGCAGGACGGCGACTTTGTCTTGTGGGAAAGCAACGCCATCGTGCGTTACCTGTGCGCCAAGTATGGCAATGAGCAGCTCTACCCCCAAGACTTGGCCGCACGCTTTGATGCCGAACGTTGGATGGACTGGCAACAAACCACGCTGAACCGCGACAGTGGCGGAGCCTTTGCGCAGTGGTTCCGCACCCCGGCCGAGCAGCGCGATGCCGCAGTGATCGCCCGCTCCACCGCCGCTACCGAGCCGGCCATGGCCCAACTCAACGACCACCTGGCCACCCTTGCCTATGTGGGCGGCGCGCATTTCAGCATGGCCGACATTCCCGCTGCCTGCGATGTGCACCGCTGGTTTGGCCTGCCCCAGCCCCGGCCGGCCTGGCCGCACCTCGAACGCTGGTTCGCCAGCGTCCTGGCCCGCCCGGCCACCCGCGGCGTGCTTGACCTTCCCCTTTCATAGTTCTCCTTACTTTCAGAAAGCCACCCGTGTCCCAACAGCGCCCCTTCGCCCAAGTCGATGTGTTCACCGCCCAGCCGTATCTGGGTAACCCCCTGGCCGTGGTACTGGACGGCGCGGGTGTGAGTGACGAGGCCATGCAGGCCTTTGCGCGCTGGACCAACTTGAGCGAGACGACGTTTTTGCTGCCGCCCACGGCCGAGGCGGCGGCGCAGGGCGCGGACTACCAGGTGCGCATCTTCACGCCCGGGCTGGAGCTGCCATTTGCTGGCCACCCCACGCTGGGCAGCTGCCACGCCTGGCTGGAGGCGGGTGGCAAGCCCAAGAACGCCAAACGCATCGTGCAGCAGTGCAAGGGCGGGCTGGTGCAAATCTGCCGCGATGGCACCCGCCTGGCGTTTGCCGCGCCAACCCTGCAACGCAAAAATCCCAGCCCCGGCCTGCTGGCCCAGGTGGCTGCCGCACTGGGCCTGAAGGCCGCGCAGGTGGTGGCCGCCCAGACGCTGAGCAATGGCACCGACTGGATGGGCATCCTGCTGGACGACCGCCAGACCGTGCTGCAACTGCAACCCGACCACCTGGCACTCAAACACCTGGGCATCAAGGTCGGCGTGGCCTCCATGCCCGCGGCCGCGACCACCCAGCATGGCGTCGCCAGCGAAATGGAAGTGCGCGCCTTTGCCCCCATGGAGGGTATTCAGGAAGACCCGGTGAGCGGTAGCCTGAACGGCAGCCTGGCGCAGTGGCTCATCGAAGACGAGTACATGCCCAAAAAGTACGTGGTGGCGCAGGGCACCTGCGTGCAGCGCGAAGGCCGCGTCCACATCGAGCAGGACAGCAGCGGCCAGGTCTGGGTGGGGGGTGACTCGGTCACCTGCATCCGCGGCACTGCCGCCCTCTAAATCCACACATCCCCTTCGGGAGTCCTCCAATGCGACTACGCCTTTTCAAGCAGGTGGACGTGTTCACCGCCCAGCCCTACCTGGGCAACCCCCTGGCCGTGGTGCTGGACGGCAGCGACCTCAGCACAGAAGCCATGCAAAGCTTTGCGCGCTGGACCAATCTGAGCGAGACCACCTTTCTGCTGCCGCCCAGCCCCGAGGCCGCGGCCCAGGGTGCGGACTACCGCGTGCGCATCTTCACGCCGGGTGACGAGCTGCCCTTTGCCGGCCACCCCACGCTGGGCAGCTGCCACGCTTGGCTGCAGGCGGGTGGCACGCCCCAAGCGCCGGATGTGATCGTGCAGGAGTGCGCCAAGGGCTTGGTGAAGCTGCGCCGCGACGGCACACGCCTGGCCTTTGCCGCGCCAAGTCTGCAACGCAGCGCCCCCGATGCCGCGCTGCTGGCGCAGGTTACGGCCGCGCTGGGCCTGCAGGCCCAGCAAATTCTGGCTGCACAGTGGCTCAACAACGGCCCCACCTGGCTGGGCTTGCTGCTGGACAGCATGGAGACGGTGCTGCAGTTGCAACCCGATGCCGCCGCCCTCAAAGGTTTGGTGCCTGGTGTGGGTGTAGCCGGCATGGACAGTGCGCCAGCAGCTCCTGATTTGATAGTGCGCAGCAACCGCGAGGCGCGGGCCTTTGGTGCCCGGGATGCCGCAGCGGCCTCTGGAGACGACGACACACCGTCCGTGGAAGTACGCTTTTTCGCGCCCGACATTGGCGTGCTGGAAGACCCGGTCACTGGCAGCTTCAACGCCAGCCTGGCGCAGTGGCTGATTGCCGACGGCGTTACGCCCCCGCGCTACGTAGCTGCCCAAGGCACCTGCATAGGCCGCGCCGGGCGCGTCACTATCGAACAAGACGATGCCGGCCAGGTCTGGGTCGGTGGCGATTCGGTCACCTGTATTGAAGGAAAGGTTTTGCTATGAACGCCCAGCTCCCCACCCTGCACGACATCGAAGCTGCCGCGCAAGTCATCTACCGCGAATTCGGCCCCACCCCGCAATACCGCTGGGGCCAACTCGCCAGCCTGCTGGGCACCACCTGCTGGGTCAAACACGAGAACCACACGCCGGTGGGTGCCTTCAAGATCCGCGGCGGCCTCACCTACTTTGACCAACTGGCCCAGCGCGGCGCGCTGCCGGCTGAGGTCATCAGTGCCACCCGCGGCAACCACGGCCAAAGCATCGGCTGGGCCGCACGCTCCCACGGCGTGCCCTGCACCATAGTCGTCCCCCATGGCAACTCGGTAGAAAAGAACGCCGCCATGCGCGCGCTGGGCGTTTCGCTCATCGAACACGGAACCGACTTTCAGGAGAGCCGCGAATACGCCATGGGCCTGGCCAAAGAGCGCGGTGCCCACATGGTGCCCAGCTTCCACCCCGACCTGCTGCGCGGCGTGGCCACCTACTGGTGGGAACTGCTCAAGGCCGCCCCCGCGCTGGATGTGATCTATGTGCCCATCGGCCAGGGCAGCGGTGTCTGCAGCGCCGTAGCCGCCAAACGCGCGCTGGGGCACCAAGCCCGCATCGTCGGTGTGGTCAGCGCCCACGCCACCACCTACGCGGATTCACTCAAGGCCGGCAAGGTCGTCGAAGCCCCAGTCACCACCCAGTTGGCCGACGGAATGGCCTGCCGCGTGGCCGACCCCGAAGCGCTGCACATCCTGATGGGAGAAATCGACCACATCGTGCAAGTGACGGATGCCGAAGTGGCCCAGGCCATGCGCGACATCTTCGCCTGCACCCACAACGTGGCCGAAGGCGCCGGCGCCGCCAGCTTTGCCGCGGCCATGCAGGAACGCGACACCCTGCGCGGCCAGACCGTGGGGATTACGTTGTGCGGGGGGAATGTGGATTCGGCGGTGTTTGCCGACGTGCTACAGAATTAGGAGCTGGTTGCGCAGCCTCCACAAGGGCCAGTGGCCATTTTTACCCCTAACGTGGTGCCGTAAACGCCGATAACTCTTCCGGCAGCTTGCCTGCCGCTTGTATTGACTGGCGCTTCCCACAAAACAAAAACATCGATCAGTTTCTTGCGCTTGCGGAGGAGTCCATATACGAACTGTTAGGCGGCACTGCGGCCACGACGCAGTGCAAGTGCCAAGCCTATAAGGAACCACACCGGACCGCCGACCACAAACATAAGATTCAGCAAGCGGTCAAAACCATCGGCTGATTGCCCCCAATGCCGAATGCCAAGAACAAACAGCCACGCTCCCCAACAACTGATCCCGACGCCTGCCAACCGTCGCAGCCATCCGCCAGCACGTACCAGCCTGGAACCATCGGGTATGGGCGCGGCCGTGTCGCCGGGCTCGCCACGAAGCAGCCCCCAGCACCCTGCCGCGCAGAGGACAAGCATGAGGCTCATGGCCCGGAACTGGGTCCATTCCGACTTGCCGTAAGGCCCGGGGTGGGGCCATGCGTACGACCCTTTGTAGGGTCCGAACAGGTGGATTACCAGCCCCACCGCGGCAATTCCGACGAACAGGCCCAGGCCCTCCATCCATAACCCCGGGGAATCCCGGCGCATCCGGCGCTCCAGCGCCGACCGTGGTCGAGGCGGAGATGACTTTGCACAAACGAACAATGCGAACGCGATGCTGGGCAAGAGCCAGCAAAGATAGACCGCCAAGTAGCCAACACTCCGCGGCGGACTGATGAGAACCCAGAGGTGCATCCCCGCGCCGAGGGCGAAGACCGTTGCGAATGCGATTCGTGGGCGCATGAAGAAGTGGTTTTTTTACAGCCTCAACGTTTGAGTTGAGTCGCAGACCGAGGCTTGCCGAGGGCTGTAGGTTCGAACGACTGGTTCGGCCTCACGCTCTGCGCGAATGACGGGCGACGTACTGTTGCAACACGCCATCCATCCGCGACTGCCAGCCCTCGCCAGTGGACTTGAAGTACGCCACCACCTCAGGGCTGTAGCGAACAGACACCAGCAACTTCTTGTTTTCAGACCTGGGACGACCACGCACCGCCTTGAGCGGAACCATGGCCTGCAATTGCTTGGGCGTCAGTGGCTGCGCATCAGGATCGGCTTTGGCCGCTGCCGTGATGGCTTTGTCTTCAGCCTCGGTCGGAATGACAACTGTTGGCCGCTTAGTAACTTTGGACATAGTGCTTCACCTCGCGTCGATTGGCTTTGCGCAAGCTGATGATCCTTCGGGCATCACCGCGATCCACAAACGCCACGTAGTACAGGATCCCGGTATCGGGTGCGAGAGCGATCATGCGCAACTCGCCGTACTCGTACCGATCATCAACCCACACCAGAGCCTCATCCCAGTCGAGCCCTGACGCCAGCGCAAGTGACAGGCCATGTTTCTCTTGATTGGAAGAATCTTTGGCTGGGTCAAATTCAATCCGCATGTTTAATTGTAGCTACATAAATAAAGCAAAACAAGCACTGAGAACTGCAGTCTTTGATGGGGCCGAAGGTGGGAGTGATCGGACGCCAAAGGCGGTCCACTCGAATGACGCAGATTGATCGACCATCATGGCCAACCGGGTTCACCCCACACCGATAGACGCCGATAACTCTTCCGGCTCTCTTGCAGCCGCTTGTATTGACTGGCGCATCGGTGACGCAGACTCCATGTCGGCACGGGACATTAACGATCCCACCTCAGATGCCGGATATACGACTGCAGGCGCTTCCCCAACAGCCAATACATCGGTCAGTTTCTTGCGCTTGTGGGGGAGTCCATATATGAGTTGTTAGACGTCAACTACTATGCAAAGAACCTATCAATCCCAAGCAGCGGACTAGATCTGTCCGAGTACATGGACTTTGACACGACGTATCCGACTATTGTGCATCTGGCCATGAGACATATCTGGTCGCTATGTCCAGATTGTTTGAGGCCAAGGTAAAGACCATTCAGACCATCTGTAATTTGATCTGCGGCTGAGCCTGTTTTTAATCTGTTGAGCCCGCCCTTGAAGCTGGATGCAGGAACACCTGTCCTTTGCACAAAATTTTGGATGAACTTGTAGTCGCTCAGGCTCGCAGCATCCAGTTCATATTCAATCACTTCATTAGTTGCGCCATAGTTTTTACACAACGCACCATAAAATCTACATCCGGCCATCATTAGTATGTGATTCAACCCGTGCTCGGCGGGCAGCTTGGATGCAAATTTTGAGAAGTTATCGGTGCCTGCGCCTGCACGATCAGCCGCCTCTAGCCAGAATATTTGCTCTTTTGCGGTAGGGTGTCCTGCAGCGGCTGCCTTGTAGTAGCAGTCAGCCGCGAAATCCACGTCGTACGGGCTGATGTAGCCACCGCCATTCAAAATAGCCAAATTGTGGAATGCGGACACATGCCCGGCTGTTGCTGCTTGCCTGAAGCGCTTGTCAGCCCCATAAAAATCGTTCTGCGAAAGACAGCGGACACCGTCTTCGTACGATCCTTCCATTTTCTTGTCGTCGCTTGTGAAGAACGGCTTGCCGAATAGAGCCATTTATGTTCCGATCAGATTGAGAGAATGTCTGGATTGACTTCTAACGCCGAGTTCATCGGCAGTTTTTAAGTTGCGGTTTTGTGGAATACTTTTGCGCAGCAAAACCACAAAGCCGCGACTTAAAAACTGTCCAGCACGCGGAGCGTGCGAGCTGCAACGATTTGTTATGCATTTTTACCTTGAACCCAATTAATTATTCTATTCTGGTAAATATCTTCCGTGCATGCTGGGACCGGATAATTATTTAAAGTAGATAATATTGTTGATATCAAAAAGTCACCGCTTGCGACTTTAGCAACCAAGGAAGAAACATTATTTTTAAAAAAAGTTTCATTAAGTTTTATGTCTAAACACCCTGTCATTCCAACTGAAAGACTATGAGCTATTTCATTTCTTGCCACACGCGCACTATGAAGTATAACTTTTTCGATATTTTCGATTGGAAGCGAATTTATGCTTTTATTCAATGTTGAGTATTCATTTAGCAGCTCATTTGCATAACTTTCAAATTCACCATCAGTTAATATAACTGCACATGATGTTTTTATTTTTAAAAATTTCGCTGCATGGCCACATAGATTGTCAAATCTTGTAGAAATTATTATGCAGCGCCCAAAAATAGCATGAAGTTCTTCTGTATTTTCAGTAATTTCAAAATCATCAATAAATATATCTGAATTCATGCTGCGACCATTAGTGCATAACTTGATATATGAGTGAAGCCTGTCTTATCAACAAAGTCGATTTGAATCATGATGGCACTCCCAAAAGTTGTAAGTCATGGATTTATAACCGAGCAACGATAGGTCACTGATGCAGCCACTGGATAAATTCAGGATAAGCCTGCAAAACCGCAGGATAAAACGCCCCCGCTGCTCAACACCGACGTAGCGCACTCGGCAAAGCCTTGACCCTATTGGCCCGCATCGCGCCACCGTTTGGTACAGCGTGGTCAAGCACCTGCTTTGGTGTTAACCGACCAACAACAACTCAGCTCGTAGTCCGCACCAGCCGCCGCATCAACACCGACGCCATGTCGCGGCGCACATCGACGATCAGGTGCACGAACACCGTGTCTCCGCGCACCTCGTAAATGATTCGGTTTTTGCCGGACAACACTTGGCGGTATTGCACCAGTTGCAAGGACTCCAATGCTTCGGGGATGCCGCCCAATAAGGGAAAGCGAGCCAGATGGCGTATCGCCTGCTTCAAGTCACTGTAGGTGGCTTGCCAGGTCGCCACCGAGAAGTTCTTCACCAGATACGCGCGCAACTCTTGCAGGTCCTGCTCCGCCGACGCGAGGAGGACGATCTTCATTCCGGGTCAGCCGCATCCAGACGGGCAAACACGTCCTCCGCATCACTGAACTTGCCTTGCTCAATCTCCCGGTTGCCCATGGCCAGCACTTTGAGCAGCGCCAGGGTTTCTTCGCGCTCTTGGTAGCTCTTCACATCCAAGACCACCAACGTGGCTTCCCCGTTCTGGGTGATGACCATAGGCTCGCGGCTTTCCGTCAATTCCTTGACGATCTGCGCAGCATGGCTTTTGAGGTAGCTAATAGGTTTGATGTGGGTGTGGAGTTGCATGGCGCGATGTCCTGAAACATTCGAATGGAGCTATCGGACCGATTTTAGTTCTTTTATGGTCCGACTCAATTGCTACTAAATTCATAGCTGCTGTCGCAAGCGCAACAAGCGCCAAGTGCCAATTCGGCTTAAATTCTCCCCATGGGAAATCTCTATTTGGTGCGGCACGGGCAGGCTTCGTTTGGAGCCGCAGACTACGACAACCTCAGCGAGCTGGGCCACCGGCAGAGCGTGCGGCTGGGGGAATACTTCGCACACAAGGGCTTGCAGTTTGAGGCGGTGATGGTGGGCACCCTGCGCCGCCACGCGCAGACCTGGGCCGGCATTGCCAAGGGCGCGGGGCTGGCGCACGAAGCGCTGGAATGGCCGGGTCTGAACGAGTACGACAGTGCGGCGGTGGTCCAGGCGATCCACCCTGCACCGCTGCCCAAGGCCGACACGCCCGAGATGTACCGCCACCACTTTCGCCTGCTGCGCGATGGCCTCACGCAGTGGATGAATGGCGTGGTGAGCCCGCAGGGCATGCCCAACTACCCCGACTTTGTGGAAGGCGTGACCAGCGCGCTGGACCATGTGCGCCAGCGGCACACGGGCAACGTGCTGATTGTGAGCAGCGGCGGGCCCATCTCCACCGCGGTGGGCCATGTGCTGGGCACCACGCCCGAGACGACGATTGAGCTGAACCTGCGCATCCGCAACAGCTCGGTCACCGAATTTGCCTACACCCCCAAGCGCCACATGCTAGTGACCTACAACACCTTGCCGCATCTGGACGATGCGCCCTACGCCGACTGGGTGACCTACTCCTGAACGACCGGGGCCTCGCCCCGCGCCGACTGGCACGGCTTGTGCTTTGAGGCCTCTGTTGGACCGCACAGAGGAAAACAATGCACCGATTCGGAACGAAGTGGGTAGCCCCGTGTTTGGGGATTTTGTTTTTGGCCTGGAGCCTGGCGGCTCCTGCACAAACAACGGCCAGCGGCACCGTGGCCGATGCGCCACCCGCCGCCGCACCAGCGCCTGCGGCAGCCCCGACCCCGGAGCCCCCCGTGGCCACGCCGGCGGCCGCAGCGCCCACACCCGATAGCGCACCGCCGGCCCCACCCGCACTCACCAAACCCGGCCTGGTAGCCCAAAGCAGCCTGAACGCGGCCGACACCGCCTGGATGATGACCAGCACCGCGCTGGTATTGCTGATGACGCTGCCCGGCATTGCCCTGTTTTATGGCGGCATGGTGCGCAAGAAGAGCGTGATCAACACCATGGCCAGTGTGGTGGCGATTGCGGCACTGGTAAGCCTGCTGTGGTTTGCGGTGGGTTACTCGCTGGCGTTTACGCCCGGCAGCACCTGGCTGGGCGGTACCGACCGGCTCTGGTTCACGGGTCTTAACTACATGAAGGATGCAGGTCAGGTGGCCGTGAGCCATATAGCGCCGAACATTCCCGAGTCGGTCTATGCCATGTTCCAGCTCACCTTTGCCATCATCACGGGCGCACTCATTGTGGGCGCCTTTGTAGAGCGCATGCGCTTCTCGGCCATGTTGTGGTTCATTGGCATGTGGTCCATCGTGGTCTACGCGCCTATTGCCCACTGGGTGTGGGAGCCCGGTGGCTGGCTGGTGCAAATGGGCGTGCTGGACTTTGCCGGTGGCTCGGTGGTGCACATCAACGCCGGCATGTCGGGCCTGGTGTGTGCCTACATGCTGGGCGCACGCAAGGGTTATGGCCGCGAGCCGTTTGAGCCCTTCAACCTGGGCCTGACCATGGCCGGCGCGGGCCTGCTGTGGGTAGGCTGGTTTGGGTTTAACGCTGGCTCGGCCGTGGCGTCTGACGGCCGTGCAGGCCTGGCCATGGCGGTCACCCACATTGCGGCGTCTGCCGGGGCCATGGCCTGGATGTTGGGCGAGTGGATCATGCGCGGGCGCCCTTCGCTGTTGGGCCTGTGCTCGGGTCTGGTGGCAGGCTTGGTGGCCATCACCCCCGCAGCGGGTTTTGTGACACCGGGTGCGGCGGTCATTTTTGGTGGCGTGGCGGGCCTGGCCTGTTACTGGGGTGCCACCGGGCTCAAGCGCATGCTCAATGCCGACGACTCGCTGGACGTGTTTGGCGTGCATGGCATTGGCGGCATTGTGGGCTCCTTGATGACGGGCTACTTTGCCAGCAAGAATATTTCAGGCGTCAGTGGCAGCGTGGCCACCCAGGCGCTGGGAGTGCTGGTGGTGTTGGTCTACAGCGGGCTCATGAGCTGGGCGCTGCTGTGGGTGACCAAGGTGATTGTGGGCCTGCGGGTGGACGAGAACTCCGAACTCACAGGCCTGGATGTATCCCAGCACCGGGAGCACATGGGAACCTGACGGTCAAACTCAAAGGAGTGTTGCATGTTGAACAGTGAAAAGCTGGCGATTGCCGCCCATTTGCACGTGCTGCTGCGCCGCAAGACCGGCCGCGTGACCGACACCGAATGGATGGCCAGCAACACCGAATATGCCGCCGAGATCGTGCGTTTTGCACGCGCCAGCGCCCAGGAAGATGGCCACGCCGACCTGGGTGAATGGGCGGCCAAACTGGAACTGGCCATGGTGCCGGCGCCACCACAGCGCCCGGCGCGCGAACGTTTGTTTGGTGTGATTGGCGGCAACACCAAACCTGCCCCCCTGCCTGGCGCCTCTGACTCACTCTTCGGCGCCAGCGACAACGAGGCGCACCGCTACATTCGCGGCATTCGTTAAGCCGCCGCGGGGCGATACTGATACAAACTCAGTGTTTACCCTATAAGCAAAAAAAGTATCAATGAATGCCCCCCCGCGCAGTAGTGGGGATGGGGTTCCGTTCGTAAGCTATGGGCATTGAATCGCCACAAGCAACAACGAATTGGAGACTGGCAATGGCCCCTTACCTGGAATTGGTCGGGATACAGGAACAAGAGTCCTTCAAGGTGTGGACACACGGCTACCCGTACGAGACGGTGCGCTGGCACTTCCACCCCGAGTACGAGCTCAACCTGATCACCCACACCTCAGGCCGCTTTTATGTGGGCGACCACACGGGCACCTTCGAGCCAGGCCAGTTGTACATGGTGGGCCCCAATGTGCCGCACAACTGGATCAGCGAAGTGCCGGACAACCAACCCGTGCCCGAGCGTTGTGTGGTGCTGCAGTTCTCCGGCAAAAGCATCATGGGTGGTATCGAGGCCTTCCCGGAGCTGGGCCAGCTGGAGCGCCTGCTGGCCGATTCGCAGCGCGGCATCCTGTTTTCCAAAGCAGCATCGACCAAGGCCGAGCCCCTGCTGAAGGAGCTGCTGCACGCCAAGGGTTTTCAGCGCGTGCACAAGTTCCTGTCGCTGCTGGAGCTGCTGGCCACGGCGCACGACAGCACGCTGCTGGCCACGCCCACCTTCCGGCCCGACCCGCAGGGTTACCAGTCGTCCACCATCAACCAGGTGCTGAGTTACCTGGCCGAACACCTGGAAGAACAGCTCAGCGAATCGGACCTGGCGCGTTACGCCGGCATGGAGCCCAGCGCGTTCTCGCGTTTCTTCCGCCGGCATACCGATGTGCCCTTCATCCAGTACCTGAACCGCCTGCGCATCAACAAGGCCTGCGAGATGCTGATCTCCAGCGACACGCCGATTACCGATGTTTGTTACGCCTGCGGGTTCAACAATGTCTCCAACTTCAACCGCCAGTTTCTGGCGCAGAAGAACATGCCACCGTCACGCTTCCGGCGTTACTACCGCCTGAACGACGACTGTGAGGCCATGGGCTAACGCCCCGGCGCCCCCCACCACCACCTGCTCTCCAAATTCGGCTGCCGCTGGCAGCCCGGGGAGCGCTTTGCCCGAATTTTTCTTAACCACTGTCTCACCATGAACCCAGATCGCACAGAAACACTCGCACTACACGGCAAAGTTGCCGCCATCACGGGCGCCGCCTCGGGCATAGGCCTGGAATGTGCACGCGCCATGCTGGATGCCGGTGCCACCGTGTTTCTGGTGGACCGCGCAACGGACCGGCTCGCCACGCTGTGTGCCGAGCTGGGCGAGCGCGCCATTCCGCTCACCGTGAACCTGCTGGACGCCGCCAGCGTGGCCACCATGGTGCCGGCCATTCTGGCGCGCGCTGGTCAGTTGGACATCTTCCACGCCAATGCCGGCGCCTACATCGGCGGCGACGTGAGCACGGGCGACCCCGACGCCTGGGACCGCATGCTCAACCTCAACATCAACGCCTGCTTCCGCTCCATCCAGGCGGTGCTGCCACACATGAAGGAACGCCGCACTGGCGACCTCATCGTCACCAGCTCCATCGCCGGCATCGTGCCCGTGGTGTGGGAGCCGATTTACACCGCCTCCAAATTCGCAGTGCAGGCCTTTGTGCACACCGTGCGCCGCCAAATTGCACCGCACGGCGTGCGCATCGGTGCGGTCGCCCCCGGCCCCGTGGTGACCGCGCTGCTGGACGACTGGCCCAAGGCCAAGATGGAAGAGGCCCTGGCCAATGGCAGCCTGATGCAGCCCAAGGAAGTGGCCGACTCGGTGATGTTCATGCTGACCCGCCCACGCAATGTGGTGATCCGCGACCTGGTGATCCTGCCGCTGAGCGTGGACCTGTGAACATGACCACCGCTGCTTACGTCATTGGTGTCGACATCGGCACCCAGAGCACCAAGGCCGTGCTGGTGAGCACCGCCGGTGCCATCGTGGCCCAGCACTCCCACGCCTACCAGGTGGAGACCCCCAAACCCCTGTGGGCCCAGCAGTGGCCCGATGTGTGGCTGGAAGCAGTAGAAATATGCATAAAAGGGGTTCTAGCCCGCACCAGCATTGCGCAAGCTGCTATCAAATCTGTATGCGTGAGCAGCCTGTATGGCGGCAGCGGCATCCCCGCGGACACGCAGGGCAAGGCCCTGTATCCCTGCCTGATCTGGATGGACCGCCGCGCCAACGACGAAGTGGCCTGGGTGCGCAAGCATGTGGACCTGGAACGCCTCTTTGATATCACCGGCAACGGCGTGGACAGCTACTACGGCTACACCAAGATTCTGTGGCTGCGCGAGAACGAGCCTGCCGTGTGGGCCCAAACCCAGCAGTTCCTGCCACCCAACAGTTATGTGAATGCGCGCCTGACCGGGCAGATGGCGGTGGACCACAGCTCGGCCGGCAACATCGGCGGCGTGTACGACGTGAAAGCCCGCACCTGGTCCGACGAGGCCTTACAGATGCTGGGCATTCCGCGCCACATGATGCCCAACCGCCTGGTCGAATCCAGCGATGTGGTGGGCCCGCTGCTGCCCCACTGGGCCGCGCGCCTGGGGCTGCAGGCCGGTACGCCGGTCGTAGCCGGGGGTGTGGACGCCGCCGTGGCCACGTTGGCCGCAGGCGCTGCCCAGCCCGGCAACCATGTGGCCATGATGGGCACCAGCATGTGCTGGGGCACCATCCGCCCCAGTGTGGACGCGCGCCACGGCCTGATCAGCATGCCGCACGTGTTCAACGGCGCCCAGGACCTGTATGTGTTTGGCGGCGCCATTGCCGCCGGGGCCTCGGTCACCTGGTTCCGCGAGACCTTTTGCCAGGCCGAGATTGCCGCCGCCAAAGCCCAGGGCGTGGACCCCCACAGCCTGCTGGAAAAAGACGCGGCGCCCCTGCCCCCGGGCAGTGACGGCCTGCTGTTCCTGCCCTACCTGATGGGGGAGCGCAGCCCCGTGTGGGATGCCAAGGCCAGCGGCGCCTTTATTGGCCTGGGCCTGCACCATGGCCGGCCCAACCTGTACCGCGCAGTGCTGGAGGGCGTGACCTACGCGCTGCGCCACAACATCGAAGCCGGCGTCAAAGGCCTGGACGGCATTGCCACGCTGGACGAACGCCTGGTGGTGGTTGGGGGCGCCAGCCACTCCAACCTCTGGATACAGATCATTGCCGACGTGACCGGCCGCCCGGTTTACACGCTGCAAGAAGACGTGGAAGCCTCGTTGGGTGCAGCCCTGCTGGCGGCCTATGGCGCCGGGCTCATCACCGCCGACGCGGTGCGCCAGGGCTGGGTCACGCCGGTGCCCCGCACCACCCCCAACCCACAGGCCCACGCGGCCTACAACAACCTGTTCGCCCAGTACGTGGACCTGTACCCCGCCCTCCAACCCGCCATGCACCGCCTGCGTGGCAGCCCTTTAGCCCCAACCTGAGGAGAATGCACCCCACCAACACCCCATGCCCCTGCCCCGCCTGTTTTTGTATTGCTTTGAGACACTAAATAAATTGGAGATGACCATGCAAGTAAGTACCTGGAAATTCACCCGCGCCGCCGCGCTCACCACCGTTGTCCTGGGCGCCAGCGCCCTGTACGCCCAAACCATTGCCCCGGCCAAGATTGCTTTCTTGATGCCCGACCAGTCGTCCACCCGCTACGAGCAGCACGACCGCCCCGGTTTCGTGGCCGAGATGAAAAAACTCTGCGCCGCCTGCGAAGTGCTGTACCAAAACGCCGACGGCGATGCCTCGCGCCAGCAGCAACAGTTCAACTCGGTCATCGCACAGGGTGCCAAGGCCATCGTGCTGGACCCGGTCGACTCCACCGCTGCCGCCTCGCTGGTGAAAGCCGCACAGGCCAAGGGCATCAAGGTGATTGCGTATGACCGCCCCATCCCTGCTGCCAAGGCCGACTTTTATGTGTCGTTCAACAACGAAGGCATTGGCAAGGCCATTGCCGATTCCCTGGTGGCCTACCTCAAGGCCAAAGGTGTGTCTCCCAACGACGTGGGCCTGCTGCAGATCAATGGATCCCCGACCGACGCGGCCGCTGGCCTGATCAAGAAGGGCATCCACTCCAGCCTGGACAACAGCGGCTACAAAATCCTGGCCGAGTACGACACGCCTGATTGGGTGCCCGCCAAAGCACAACAGTGGGCCAGCGGCCAGATCTCGCGTTTCGGCAAAAAGATTGTCGGCGTGGTGGCTGCCAACGACGGCACCGGCGGTGGTGCGATTGCCGCCTTCAAGGCCGCGGGCATGAACCCCGTGCCCCCCGTGTCCGGCAACGACGCCACCATCGCGGCGCTGCAGCTCATCATTGCGGGTGACCAGTTCAACACCATCTCCAAGCCCAGCGAAATTGTGGCCGCCGCTGCGGCGCAAGTGGCCGTGAAGCTGCTGGCCGGCGAAACGCCCAAGGCCGAGATGATGTTGTACGACACCCCCTCGCAACTGTTCACCCCTGCAGTGGTGACGGCGGCGAACCTGAAGGCCGAAATCATCGACAAGATGGTCAGCGGCAAGCCGATCCAGACCGCGGCCGAACTCTGCGTGGACCGTTATGCAGAAGGCTGCAAAAAACTCGGCATCACCAAGTAAACAAACACCATGACCGCACAACCATTGCAACAACCCACTCCCGCGCGCGAACTTGTCCTTAGTCTTCGTGGAGTCTCCAAGCGCTTCGGCGCTGTGGCAGCGCTGACCGATATCGATCTCGACGTCCATGCGGGAGAGGTCGTTGCCTTGGTTGGCGACAACGGTGCGGGCAAGTCCACCTTGGTCAAGATCCTGTCCGGGGTGCACCAGCCCACCGCGGGCACCATGACCTTTTGTGGGCAGCCTGTCAGCCTGGCCGATCCCGGTGCCTCTTTGGCGCTGGGTATCGCCACCGTATTCCAGGACCTGGCCCTGTGCGAGAACCTGGACGTGGTGGCCAATATTTTTCTGGGCAAAGAACTCAACCCCCTGCAACTGGACGATGTGAGCATGGAGGTCAAGGCCTGGAAACTGCTTAACGAGCTCTCGGCCCGCATCCCCAGCGTGCGCATTCCCGTGGCGTCGCTCTCGGGCGGCCAGCGCCAGACGGTGGCCATTGCCCGCTCGCTGCTGATGGAGCCCAAGCTCATCTTGCTGGACGAACCTACGGCCGCGCTGGGCGTGGCCCAAACTGCCGAGGTGTTGGACCTGATTGAACGTGTGCGCGACAAGGGTCTGGGCGTCGTCATGATCAGCCACAACATGGAAGACGTACGCGCCGTGGCCGACCGCATTGTGGTGCTGCGCCTGGGCAAGAACAACGGTGTCTTCGCCCCCGACGCCTCCAACCAGGAGCTGGTCAGTGCCATCACCGGTGCCTCTGACAACTCGGTGTCCCGCCGCTCCCACCGCCGCCAATCCCAATCCACCCCGACCGAGCACGCACAAGCATGACCACCCCAACTCCCTCCACCGCCCCCGCCAGCGCGCTGCTGGACCGCAGCGACGAGCGTTACCAGGTCGACAGCGGCATTGGCGGCGCCATCCGCACCTTCATTGACCGCGTGCGCTCCGGCGACCTCGGCTCGCTGCCCGTCATCGTGGGCCTGGCCATCATCTGGACGGTGTTCCAGAGCATCAACCCCATCTTCCTGTCCAGCACCAACCTGATCAACATGTTGTTCGATGCGTCCACCATCGGTGTGATCGCCCTGGGCATTGTGTGCATCTTGATGGTGGGCGAGATCGACCTGTCGGTCGGCTCGGTCAGCGGTTTTGCCTCCGCCATCGTGGGCGTGCTCTGGGTCAACCAGGGCTGGCCTGTGGGCCTGGCCATCGCCGCGGCGGTGGCCACCGGCGCCGTGATTGGTTTGCTCTACGCGCAGCTGTTCAACCGTTTTGGCATGCCCAGTTTTGTGTCCACCCTGGCCGGCCTGCTGGCCATTCTGGGTGCGCAGCTGTACATCCTGGGCGGCACCGGCTCCATCAACCTGCCGTACGGCTCGCCGCTGGTGAACCTGGGTCAGTCGCTTTTCATGCCGGCAGCTTTTGCCTACAGCGTGGTGCTGCTCGCCGGCATCGTGATGTTTGTGACGGGTTACCGCACTGCCGCACGCCGCCGTGCCGCCGGGTTGTCGGGCGAGTCCCTGGGGCATCTGCTGTTTCGCACCGTCACCCCCACGGTGGTGCTGGAGCTGATTGCGCTCTACTTCTACCAGGACCGCGGCATTCCCTGGCTGTTTGGCATCTTCATTGGTTTGGTGGTCGGCCTGAACTACCTGCTCACCCGCACCCAATGGGGCCGCATGGTCCACGCCGTGGGCGGTAACCGCGAAGCAGCACGCCGCGCTGGCATCAACGTGCGGGCCGTGTACTCCAGCGCCTTTGTGTTGTGCGCGGTACTGGCAGCCTTTGGCGGTGTGCTGGCTTCGGCCCGCCTGGCATCGGCCAGCCAGCAGGCCGGCACGGGCGACGTGAACCTCAACGCCATTGCCGCCGCGGTGATTGGTGGCACCAGCCTGTTTGGCGGGCGGGGCAGTGCCTACTCCGCGCTGCTGGGCATCATCGTGATCCAGTCCATCTCCAGCGGCCTGACCTTGCTGGATCTGTCATCCTCGCTGCGTTACATGATCACGGGCGCTGTGCTGGCGATTGCGGTCATCGTGGATTCGCTGGCCCGCCAGTCCCGCGTGTCCCACGGCCGCGCCTAAGCCATGCGGGGACCGGTGCGCGCTGTGGTGTTTGACATGGATGGCGTGTTGATTGACTCCGAGGTCATCTGGCGCCGCGTGCGCGCGGACTACGCCGCCGAGCGCGGCCAGCAGTGGACTGAGGCCGACCAGATGGACCTGCTGGGCCGCAGCACCCCCGACTGGTCCGCCCGCATGCGCCTGCGCCTGCAGATCACGCACCTGAGTGCAGCCGAGCTGGCACAGGAGATCGTGCAGCGTGTGCTGCTGGCGTTTGCCCAGGACCTGCCGCAACGCCCTGGTGCCGCGGCGGCGCTGCAAGCCCTGGCCGCGCGTTACCCGGTGGCGCTGGCCTCGGGTTCGCCACGCGTGTTGGTGGAGTGCGCGATGGCCAGCACCGGCTTTGGCCCATATTTCCAGAGCATCTTGTGTGGCGACGATGTGCAGCACGGCAAGCCCCACCCCGAGATTTACCTGCGCAGCCTGCAGCGCCTGGGCACCACGGGTGAGCATGCCGCGGGCATTGAAGACGCACCCAGCGGTCTGCGGGCCCTGCGCGCTGCGGGCATGTGGGCCATTGCCGCGCCCTGCCCGGAGTTTCCACTGGACGCTGCCACCCAAGCGCTGGCGCATGCACACATCAGCACGCTGCACGACCTGACCCCGGCCCTGGTGGATGCCCTCGGGGCCTGAGGGCTGCGGCGCTGCCACAATGGGCCGCATGTTGCGTCCCATGCCCCCTTCCCCCGCCCCCGGTACCACCCTGCTGTGCGCCCTGCTGGCCTGTCTGGCCTTGCCTGCGACTGGAGCCACAGCGCCGGCCCAGCCCCGCAAACTCACCAACAGCCTGGGCATGACGCTGGTGCGTATTCCCGCAGGCACCTTCCACATGGGCAGCGACGAGCCGCTGGCCCGCCTGCAGAAGGCCTACCCGCTGGCCGAGCGCGAGCGCCTGGAGGCCCTGAAGGACGAAGCCCCGGTGCACCGGGTGCGCATCAGCCGTGCGTTTTACGTGGGACAGACCGAGGTGACCGTGGGGCAATTCCGGCGTTTTGTGCAGGCCTCCAGCTACGTGCCGGAGTCCGAGGCGGACGGCACCGGCGGCTACGGTTACAACGCCGACTACGACCCTGAAAAAAGTGTGCGCGGCGATGCCTTTGAAGGTCGCGACCCGCGCTACAGCTGGCGCAACCCCGGCTTTGCACAGGACGACAAGCACCCGGTGGTCAACATCACCTGGAACGACGCACAGGCCCTGGCCCGGTGGCTGAGCCAGCAGGAAGGCCGCCACTACCGCCTGCCCACCGAGGCCGAATGGGAGTACGCAGCCCGTGCTGGCACCCGCACGCGTTACCACAGTGGTGACGACCCACGCGCGCTGCTGCAAGTGGCCAACACCTTTGACGCGAGCGCCAAACCGCTGTGGCCCAAGTTCGCAGCCAACGCCCTGTCGGGGGACGACGGTTTTACCTTCACCGCCCCGGTGGCCCGCTTCCGGCCCAATGCCTTTGGCCTGTATGACATGCACGGCAACGCCTGGGAGTGGACCAACGATTTATATGGCGAGGACTACTACGCACACTCCCCCGCCAAAGACCCGCAGGGGCCCAGCGAGGGCCATGTGTATGTGCGCCGCGGTGGCTCGTGGCACACCTGGTCGCTGTACGCGCGCTCCAGCTACCGCAACTGGAATTCACCCCAGACCCGCTACACCCTGGTGGGCATGCGGCTGGTGCTGGACGCGCCGAAGTAAGGCTTAGTTGCGCAGCGTGTCGGCCGGCAGCTGGTGGATCTCGGCTAGCGTTTGCGCCAGCGCGCGGCCTGCGGCGTCCAGCACGGCACGGCCTTTCTCGGCCGTAGCGGCCGCAGCATTGCCCACGGCACCGGCTGCGTTGTAGTCCTGCATCTGCCAGCCCAGCTTGGCGCTTTTGCCATTACCCAGAATGGCAAAATTTTTAGCGCGGTCTTCGGAGGTGGACGCAAAGTTTTGCGCCTGGGCCATGGCTACCTGCTCGGGCGCCAGTGCCAGCATCATCGAAGTTTCAATCTCACCCGCGTGGATGCCAAAGCGGTGCTCGTGCGCGCTGAACAGCACATTCACGTCTTCCCCGGCCGGGCCCGTCAGCGGCAGGCCAAACCAGTTCACGCTGTAGACCAACATGCCGAGCCGCGCGCGCAGGTCACGCGCCACCACGTCCAGCAGGCCGACCTGACCGCCATGCGAATTGAGCAGCACCAGTTTCTTCACACCCGTAGTGGCCACACTTTCGCCCAGCTCGGTCCACAGGCGAATGACAGTTTCGGCCTTCAGCGTCAGCGTGCCCGGAAAACGCGCATGTTCGGGGCTGAAACCCACCGCCTGGGTGGGCAAAAACAGGGCGGGCACGTCCGCCGGAATGTGGGGCACGGTGGCGGCTACTACGCCGTCCACCAGGGCAGTGTCCACCCGCAGCGGCAGGTGCGGGCCATGTTGCTCAGTGGCAGCCACGGGCAACACGGCGATGGTGGAGCTCAGGCGGCCATCGGTCTGGCACTGCCCAAAGTCGCGCGTGCTCCAGTCGGCCCAAAAACGGGAAGGGTTTTGCATGCGCCTATCTTAGGCCAGGCTAACGCGCCAGGGCTTCGGGCTCGGGCTGGTCAAACGCCACCACCGGGGCGCTGCGCGGCAACGCCATGCTGAAGGTGGCACCCTGGCCGGGGCTGCTGGCCACATGCACGGTGCCCCCCAGGGATTTGGTGACCAGGTTGTAGACGATGTTGAGGCCCAGGCCGCTGCCGCCCTGGCCCAGTTTGGTGGTGAAAAAGGGGTCAAACACGCGGGCCAGGTGCGCCTGCGGAATACCGGCCCCGTTGTCGCTGACCAGCAGGCGCACCGCACCGTCGTTGGTCAGGGCGGCGCTGACCTGCACCGTGCCGCGCTCCATGCCCTCAAAGGCGTGCAGCAGCGCGTTGTTGATCAGGTTGGTCAGCACCTGGCCCAGCGGGCCGGGGTAGCTGTCCATCACGATGCCCTCGGCAATGTCGCAGTCCACCTGGTGGTTGGATTTGCGGATGGTGGGCCCCAGGGTGAGCAGGATCTCACTGACCGTGGCCTGCAGGTCGAAGCTGCGGCGGTTCAGGCTGGTCTGGTCCACCGCCACCTGCTTGAAGCTGGACACCAGCTCGGCGGCGTGTTGCAAGCCGCGCATCAGAATGCCGGCCCCCTGCCGGGTGTTGCCCACAAACTCCTCCAGCCGGCTGCGCGTGAGGCCCTGGGCCATGCCATTGGCAAAGCTGTTGGCGTGGTCTTGCAAGGTGCTGGCCACGGTCAGGCTGTTGCCAATGGGCGTGTTGAGCTCGTGCGCAATGCCGGCCACCAGCGAACCCAGGGCCGACATTTTTTCGGCCCGCACCAGCTCGCCCTGGGCCGCGGTGAGCTGGGCCAGCGTGGCAGACAGCTCCTGGGTGCGCTCTTGCACACGGTGTTCCAGCGTGGCGTTGAGCTGCAGGATGTTTTCTTCGTAGCGGTGTTTGGCGGTAATGTCGTCAAACGCCATGATGAGCACACGCTCCCCGCCCAACACCACCATGCGGCCCGACAACTCGCACAACATCTCGGCCCGGGTCACGCCGTGCAGCATCCAGGCGCGGTAGCCCGTCAGCTCGCCGCGTTCTTGCAGGATGCGGTTGCCCTCTTCGCGCTGAGCCACGTCTTTCCAGATGCCGGTGCGCGCACCATTGGAGCCAATGGCCACCTCCCGGTCCAGCCCGAACACGCGCACCCAGGCGCTGTTCACATCCATGGTCTGGATATCGTCAGTGCCCACACGCGACACCGACATGGACACGGGTGAGGCGTCAAAAATCGCCTTGAACTTGGTTTGGCTCACACGCAGCGCCTCTTCGGTGCGCTCGCGTTCGGCCAGCTCCAGCTGCAGGGCCTGGGTTTTTTGCTCGCGCTCGGCCATCAGGGCGGCCAAGTCGGTGCGCATGGTGTCCAGCGCGTGGGCCAGCTCGCCCATCTCGTCCTTGCGCTGGGGTGACAGCGGTAACGCCAGCTCGCCGCGCGCTAGGCGGCGAGCGTCTTCACGCAGCTCCAGCAGGGGTTTGAGCACGCGGCGGTTGAACAGCGGCCAGATCACCAAAAAGGCCAGCGCCATTTGCAACACCAGCGCTAGGCCAAAACGCAGCAGGTCCTGGCGCATCTCGCGCTCAATACGCTGAGAGGTCATCTCCACCGTCAGGCGGCCCACCCGGGTGCCGTTGTAAATGATGTCGCGCTGGTCGCTCAGCGTGGTGCCTGGCGGCAAGGCATCGTTGTGCTTGCGCACAAACACATCCTGAAACTCGTCGGTCACGGTCACGCTCACCACATCGGGGTTGCGCATCACCGCGTCCACCAGTTCGCTGGCCACACCGCGGTCCAGGTTCCACACCGCCACCGCCATGCCGCGCGACAGCACCTCGGCGTACTGGCGCATGGGCGCCTCCACCCGCAGGGCCACCTCGGTCTTGAGCTTGGCAGTGACCTGGAAATACGCCAGAAACAGCGCCGGCAACAAAATGCCCAGCGCCACGCCCAGCATCAGCGTCTGGCGCAAGGACAGGACGGGGAAACGCGCTGCAAAACCGGCTGGCTGGGGCAAAACTGCTCACTCCCTGGTGATGAAAGCTATGGTGCTCTGGGCAAAGTATCAACGCCCACCTTGGCCCCGGTCAAGCAAAAGGCATGCGCAAGGCGCCCACTATGATGCGCGCATGTCTGCCCCGCGCCCCCGCAATGCCACCGGCGACTCCTTTTTTGCCTGGGAGGGGGACACCCTGGTCGTCAACATCCTGGGCAAACCCGCCGCCAGCAAAGACGCCATTGGCAAACCCAAAGGCACCCAACTCAAGGTGAGCGTGACCGCAGCGCCGCAGAACGGCAAAGCCACCGACCACATGGTGCGCTTTTTAGCACCCTTGTTTGGCGTGGCTGTGTCCGACATCACGGTGGTGTTTGGCCAGGGAAATGTGAACAAGCAGCTGCGCATCCATGCGCCCCGCAAGTTGCCTACTGTATTTACCGCCACCACCCCACCCGCTTGAACGCCCCCGGAACTATTGGGCTCGCCGCAGCTCCCACCCCGCAATGACCTTGTTTTCTTTCCGATCCCTTCGCCCCGCCCTTTGGCGCGCCAGAATCGCTCTCTTTTTAATAGCTGCTTGCGCAATATCCACGGGCTCTAGAGCCCAATTTGACACAAAAACCGGGGTTGCCACGGCGGTGGTACAGACCGAACAGGTGCGCGCCGAGCTGTTGGCCTACGCGCCCCAGGGCGTGGCGCCGGGCGCCCAGGTATGGCTGGGCCTGCAACTGCAGCACCAACCCCAGTGGCACACCTACTGGAAAAACCCCGGCGACTCCGGCCTGCCCACCACGCTGACCTGGACTCTGCCTGCGGGCGTGACGGCAGGCGACATTGCTTGGCCCACGCCGCACAAGATTGCTATTGGCAGCCTGGCCAACCTGGGCTTTGAAGGCACGGTGCTGCTGCCTGTGCCGCTGACGATTGCGCCCGACTTCCGCCCCAGCGGCTTGGCGCAGGACCTGGAGGTGCGCCTATCCGCCAGCTGGCTGGTGTGCCGCCAGGAGTGCATTCCGCAAGAGGGGGAATTTGCGCTGCGCCTGCCGCTGCGTGGCTCCACCGCGCTGCACCGGGCCAGTTTTGAGGCGGCCTGGGCCGCCGCCCCCAAGCCGTTTGCCGGCACGGTGCAGGCCACGGTGTCCAACACCGGCGTGGCGCTGCGCGTGAGCGGCTTGCCAGTCAGCTGGCGCGGCAAGGCCATCAACGCCTTCCCCGAAACCCACGAGCTGCTGCACACCCCCGCCCTGCCCGGGGAGGGTGATGGGGTGAAGTCCAGTGCCGCGGACCAAGCAGGCACCCAAGGCTGGCAAGACGGCGTGTGGACCGCCCAGGTGCCGCACTCGGCCCAGCGTTACACCAGCCCCAGCACTGTGGCCTGGGTGCTGGTGTTGGGCAACGAGCGCCTGCGTGCCGAGGCCGCCGTACAAGGCGCGTGGCCCGCCACCACCGCCCGCGCCGAAGTGCCCGCCGCGCTGCAGGCCGCATTGGCGGCCAACGCACAACAAGCCCAGACCAGCGCCCCTGCCGTGCCCGGCAGCCTGCTGTGGGTTCTGGCCACGGCGCTGCTGGGCGGGTTGATCCTCAACCTCATGCCCTGCGTGTTCCCGGTGCTGGCGATCAAGGTGCTGGGCTTTGCCACGCAGAGTGGCCAGTCACGCTCTGCCCAACGCGCACAGGGCCTGGCGTACACGGCCGGCGTGGTGCTGTCGTTTCTGGCGCTGGGCGGCCTGCTGCTGGCGCTGCGCGCGGGCGGTGAGCAGCTGGGTTGGGGCTTTCAGTTGCAGACGCCCGGCGTGATCGTGGCGCTGGCGCTGCTGTTCACACTGATTGCGCTGAACCTGGCCGGTTGGCTCAACGTGGGCAGCGTGCTGCCGCAGCGCCTGGCCACGCTGCAACTGCGCCACCCGGTGGCCGAGGCCTTCTTGTCTGGCGTGCTGGCGGTGGCGGTGGCCTCGCCCTGCACCGCGCCGTTCATGGGCGCGTCGCTGGGCTACGCCATCACGCTGCCAGGCGCGCAGGCACTGGCCATTTTTGCGGCGCTGGGCCTGGGCCTGGCGCTGCCCTATCTGCTGGCCAGTTGGGTGCCTGCGGTGGGCCGCTGGCTGCCCAAGCCCGGCGCGTGGATGGACACGCTGCGCCACTTGTTGGCCTTCCCGATGGCGGCCACGGTGGTGTGGTTGGTGTGGGTGCTGGGGCATTTGAGTGGGGTGGACGGCGCGGGCAGCCTGTTGTTGCTGATTCTGGGCGTGTGTATGGTGGTCTGGTCGCTGAACCTGCAAGGCCGCACGCGCACCCTGCTTGCTACCATTTCGATAGCTGCTTGCGCACTGTTTACTTGGGCTAGCGGCCCATATCTCTTGGGTTTTGCGGATGCCACGGTAGAAACCAGCGCCTCCACGGCCAGCGCCGACGGCTGGCAGCCTTGGGCGCCGGGCAGCGTGCAGGCCGCGCTGGCGCAGGGCAAGCCGGTGTTTGTGGACTTCACCGCGGCCTGGTGCATCACCTGCCAGGTGAACAAGAAAACCACGCTGGCCAACGCCGAGGTGCAGGCCGACCTGGCCGCCAAGCAGGTCACGCTGCTGCGCGCCGACTGGACCCGGCGCGACCCCGCCATCACCCAGGCGCTGCAGGCGCTGGGCCGCAGCGGCGTGCCGGTGTATGTGCTGTACGCGCCTGGCAAGGCCCCGGTGGTGATGTCCGAAATCCTGACGCCCGGCGAGCTGCGCCGCGCTATTGCCACCCTTTAAGACACCCCCATGAACGCCCCCCTGACCGAAGCCCAGACCATTGCCCAACTGGTGGCCCAGCCCCTGACCGTGGCCGTGGTGGGCCTGTCGCCCAAGCCCCACCGCGACAGTTTTGGCGTAGCGCAGTACATGCAAGCGCACGGTTGGCGCATCGTGCCCATCAACCCCAATGCCAGCGAGATCCTGGGCGAAAAGGCCTACCCCACGCTCACCGAGGCCGCACAACACACCCGCATTGACCTGGTCAACGTGTTCCGCAACAGCGACGACGTGCCGCCCGTGGTGGACGAGGCGATGGCTATTGGCGCGCCCGCCCTCTGGCTGCAGCTGGGCATAACGCACGAGTTGGCAGCGGCCCAGGCCCGCGCCGCCGGCCTGCTGGTAGTGCAAAACAAGTGCCTGAAGGTGGAGCACGCGCGCCACGACTGAGCCCGCCCGGGCCTTGCGCCAGCGCAAGGGAGTGCCTGGCCTGGCCTGCGACAATCGGTCTATGACCGACACCAACGCTTCCCTGTCTTTCGACACCCTGCACAACCCCACGTTTTTGCAAGCCTGCATGCGCCAGGCCACGCCCCACACCCCCGTGTGGCTGATGCGCCAGGCCGGCCGCTACCTGCCCGAGTACGTGGCGACGCGCGCCAAAGCCGGCAGCTTCATGGGCCTGGCCACCAACCGCGACTACGCCACCGAAGTGACCCTGCAGCCGCTGGACCGCTACCCGCTGGACGCGGCCATTTTGTTTAGCGACATCCTCACCGTGCCCGACGCCATGGGCCTGGGCCTGAGCTTTGCGCAGGGCGAAGGCCCCCGTTTTGCCAGCCCCATCAAGACCGAAGCCGATGTGGCCAAGCTGGAAGTGCCCGACATGGCCAAGCTGCAGTACGTGTTTGACGCGGTCAGCAGCATCCGCAAGGCGCTCACCCAGGACGGCAAAGGCCGCGTGCCGCTGATTGGTTTTTCCGGCAGCCCCTGGACGCTGGCCTGTTACATGGTCGAGGGCAAGGGCAGCGACGACTACCGCTTGGTCAAAACCATGCTCTACAGCCGCCCCGACCTGATGCACAAGATGCTGCAGATCAACGCTGACGCGGTGGCGGCCTACCTGAATGCACAAATTGATGCGGGCGCCCAGGCCGTGATGATTTTTGACAGCTGGGGCGGCGTGCTGGCAGATGGCGCATTCCAGCAGTTCAGCCTGGCCTACACCGCACGTGTGTTGGCCCAGCTCAAGCGCCATGGCGCCGACGGCAAGGTGGTGCCGCGCCTGGTGTTCACCAAAGGCGGTGGCCTGTGGTTGCAGGACATGAAGGCACTGGACTGCGACGTGCTGGGCCTGGACTGGACTGTGAACCTGGCCAAGGCGCGTGCGCTGGTGGGCGGTTTAGAAAATGGCCCCGGCAAGGCACTGCAAGGCAATATCGACCCCAACGTCCTGTTTGCGCCACCAGCTGCTATCCAAACCGAAGTGGCCAAGGTGCTGGACAGTTTTGGCGCGCCTTACCAAGGCAGCGGAACCGGTCCCACCCACATCTTCAACCTGGGACATGGCATCAGCCAGTACACCCCGCCCGAGCATGTGGCGGCGCTGGTGGAAGCGGTTCATTCCCACTCCAAACGCCTGCGTGGGTAATTTCTTTACCACGATTCATGCACCAAACCGAAGTTGTCCAAACTTACTTATGCACAAAAATGGGGGTCCTAGGGTTATCCCTTCCCCCACATGGGGGATGGCCGCTATCAAAGAAATAGCGCCCGTAAGTGCTTGATTCATAAGGAGTTTGAAGTTTGCTTTTTTTCTGGGCACCGCAAGCAAACCCTTGATTTACAAGGCTTCGGCCCCTGCGGGGCATAGATATCAACAAAGTTATCCACAGAAAACGTGAACGAACTGTAAAGTACTTTGAAATCAACCACTTAGGCTTTATTTCGCCAGTTCACATCAATAAATTACCCCAAGTGCCACGTCACCTCCCTTCCGCTGCTTTCGGCCCGGTGCCCACCCCATGAGCTGCTGGCTGCCCGTGCTGGTGAACACGCCCGCGCATGCCGCGCTGGGGCCGGTGCTGACCTACCAAAGTGAGCAGCCGCTCCCGGCCGGCACGCTGGTGCGTGTGCCCCTGGGCAACCGCGAAACCCTGGGCGTGGTGTGGAACAGCGGCGGGGCCGAGGCCACCGGCGAGTTCGACCCGAGCAAGGTGCGCGCGATTGCAGGCGCGCTAGAGGGCATTGCGCCGCTTTCGGCCCAGTGGCAACAACTGCTTACATTCACGGCCAGCTATTACCAGCGTTCGGCCGGCGAAGTGGCACTGGCCGCCCTGCCGCCGCAGCTGCGGGAGCTGAGCCCCGAGCAGATGGCGCGCCGCCTCAAGCGCAAGAAACCGGTGGAAGGCGCGACCGGCGCCGTGCTGGCCGCCCCGGTGCTGACGCCCGAGCAGGCCACGGTCATCAGCCAGATCGACGGCCACCCCGGGCCCTTCCTGCTGTTTGGCGCCACCGGCAGCGGCAAAACCGAGGTGTATTTGCACTGCGTGCACAAGCTGCTGGCGGCCGACCCGGATGCCCAGGCACTGGTCATGGTGCCCGAAATCAACCTCACGCCCCAGCTGGAAGAACGTTTCAAGGCGCGTTTTGCGCCGCTGTATGGCGAACACGCCGTGGTCAGCCTGCACAGCGGCATGACGAACCCGCAGCGGCTCAAGAGCTGGCTGGCCGCCCATGGCGGCGCGGCGCGTATTGTGCTGGGCACGCGCATGGCGGTGTTTGCCAGCTTGCCCAAGTTGCGCCTCATCGTGGTGGACGAGGAGCACGACCCCAGCTACAAAAGCAGCGAGGGTGCACGTTACTCCGCACGCGACCTGGCCGTGTACCGCGGCAAGCTCGAAGGCGCCCAGGTCATCCTCGGCTCGGCCACACCGTCGCTGGAGAGCTGGCACCACAGCCGCCCTTCTGAGGACGGCGGGCGCTACCTGCGCCTGCACATGCCCAGCCGCGTGGGCGAAGCCAGCAAGCTGCCGCTGGTGCGCCGGGTGGACATGAACCACCAGCCGCGCAAGGCGGTGTTTTCGCTGCCGCTGATCGACGCCATCAAGGAACGTGTGGCGCGCGGCGAGCAGTGCATGGTGTTTTTGAACCGGCGTGGTTACGCCCCGGTGCTGGCCTGCGACGACTGCGGCTGGAAAAGTGAATGCCCGCACTGCAGTGCCTTCCGCGTCTTCCACAAGATCGACCGCACGCTGCGCTGCCACCACTGCGGCTTTACCGAACGGGTGCCGCGCGCCTGCCCGGACTGCGGCAATGTGGACATTGCGCCCCTGGGCCGCGGCACCGAGCAGCTGGAGGAACACCTGGCCGAGCTGCTGGTGGACGTGCGGCGCGCCGGCTCGGTCACGCCACAAAACCCCAGGGGTGAGCACCTGCGCATTGCCCGCATCGACGCCGACTCCACCCGCCTGAAAGGCGCACTCGAAGAACAACTGGCCGCCGTGCACGCGGGCGATGTGGATGTGCTGGTGGGCACGCAGATGATTGCCAAGGGCCACGACTTCCGCCGCATCACGCTGGTGGCGGCGGTGAACCCCGACAACGCGCTGTTCAGCAGCGACTTCCGCGCGCCTGAACGCCTATTCAGCCTGCTCATGCAGGCGGCAGGCCGCGCCGGGCGCGATGCGTCGCTGGGTGCGCAGAGCGAGGTGTGGATACAGACCTTCCAGCCCACCCACCCGCTGTACGCCGCGCTCAAGCGCCACGACTACCCGGCTTTTGCCGAGCAACAGCTCAAAGAACGCGAACCGGCCGCCATGCCGCCCTTCAGCGCCCAGGCCCTGGTACGCGCCGACGCCAAAACGCAGGAAGCTGCGCAAGCGTTTTTGAACGCCGCAAGAACCTTCGCGCAAACCGAGATGCTGGAATGGGACGGCTGGGCCCCGCTGCTGGACCAGATCACCCTGTACCCCGCCGTGCCCATGACCATTCAGCGCATCGCCAATGTGGAACGCGCCCAGATGCTCATCGAGAGCCCCTCACGCGCAGCGCTGCAGCAGTTTCTGAACGGCTGGCAAAACGTGCTGCACGCCACGCGCAGCCAGCCCGAATGCAAAGGCCTGATCCGGTGGGCGATTGATGTGGACCCGCTGGCGATTTAGAGTCTTTTAGGGCTCTAGCCCTCGTGGAATATGCGCAAGCAGCTACTGTTTGTATAGCAAACTGCTAACGCCCGTCCGCACCTGGCCCGTAGGGCAAGGCCTGCTCATCCCGCACCTCGTGGGCTTGCACATCGACCACGTCCACCACCTCACCCGCTGGCGAAAACCCGCCACCGGTGGCGGGGCCTGTACCCCAGCCGCCGCGTTTGAACTGCTGGCGGGCTTGGTTGAAGTGCTGGAAGGTGGTCACAAACGCGGGTTTGCGGCCGGTGAGCAGGGCCTTGAGCAGCACAAACGCCAGGCTGAGCAGCGCCACACACAGCAGGCTCAGGGCAAACACGGCGGCGGCGACGATCAACAGCAGCTTGAGGGCCAGGCGGGTGATGGTGGAAACAAGATGGGAAAGTACGTCCATGCGCCTATTGTGCAGCGGCAGGCAAAGCCACCACCAAACCTGGGGGCAGCGCCATTTTTAAGCCAAATGGGCCTTCAGCCCTTGTGGAATATGCGCAAGCAGCTACCAAAACAGTAGCAATCAAATCCCCACCATCAAGGCCACAGCCCCGGAGAAGGTAAAAAATGCCGCCGCGGTGGAGACCAGGATGATACGAGCGATGCGGCCGTTGTCGGCGCCAAACCGCTCGGCCAAGAGCGACACATTGCTGGCGCTGGGCAGTGCGGCCAGCAGCACCAGCACGGTGAGGGCAAACTTGTCGATGGGCACACCCAGGCTCACGGCCGACACGCCCACCAGCAGCACCAGCAGCGGATGCAGAAACAGTTTGATGAGTGCTACGGGCACGTACTCCTGCCAGTGCACCTCGTGCGACTTGTCGTCCTTGGCCAGCATTTGGGAGCGGGCCAGCACTGCGCCAATGGTGAACAGCGCCACGGGCGAGGCTGCATCGGCCAGCAGGCCCACCGTGGCGACCACCGGCTTGGGAAACTCGATCTGCAGGGCCGACACCAGCGCGCCCAACAGAATAGACCAGGGCATGGGATTGGCCGCCACACCTTTGAGGGCGTTTTTGGCGGCCTGGGTGGCAGACACACCACCGGCGGCCGTACTCTGTCCCAGACGCGAGAGCGCAATACACAGCGAAGAGGTGAACACCATGTCCACCAAAATGGTGACGATGGCCGGGCCCGCGGCCTTGGCGCCCAAGAGTGCCACCAGCAGCGGCACGCCCATGAAACCGGTGTTGGGAAAGGCGCCCACCAGCGCGCCAAAGGCTGCATCGTTCCAGCCAATGCGACCGTGCAACGTGACGGCCACCACAAAACCCACCATAACAAGGGCGCACACCAGGTAGGTGAGCGCCACGTGCACGTCCAGCAGCTCGGTTATCGGCGTGCTGGCGCCAAAGCGGTACAGCATGCAAGGCAACGCAAAAAACAGCACAAAGCCGTTGAGCCCTGGAATGGCCGCCAGCGGCAACATACCGCGGCGGGCGGCGAGGTAGCCGCACAGCACCAGGGCAAAGAAGGGGAAGGTGACGGTCAGGATGTGCAGCACGGGCTCCATTGTGGCGGGGTTTGGGCGCCAGGCCTGCCACCGGGCTGACAAGCAAGGCACCCGGGGCACGGGTTTTGCTGACCCGTTAAGATGGCGCGCCGGCCCCATCCGAGTCCTTCCGGCCGCCTTACCCGGTACTCCTTTTCCCTTCTTGCGTTTGCCATGTCTGCCCCCTCCTCCCCCAGCGCCAACCACGGCATGAACCCCGCCCAGCAAGAGGCGGTGAATTACCTGCACGGGCCCTGCCTGGTGCTGGCCGGGGCCGGTTCGGGCAAAACGCGGGTGATCACCCACAAAATTGGCCGCCTCATGCAAATGGGCATGCCTGCCAACCGCATTGCCGCCATCACCTTCACCAACAAGGCCGCCGCCGAAATGCGCGAGCGTGCCAAAACGCTAATTGGCCGCGCCGCCAAGGACGTGCTGGTGTGCACCTTCCACGCTTTGGGCGTGCGCATGCTGCGCGAAGACGGTGCAGTGCTGGGCCTCAAGCCCCAGTTCAGCATTCTGGACAGTGACGACGTCACCAGCATCCTCAAGGATGCGGGCGGCACCGTGGACGCAGCCACCGCGCGCCAGTGGCAATGGATCATCAGTGCGTGGAAAAGCGCGGGGCTCACATCCACCGAAGCCCTGGCGCAGGCGGCGGATGACAACGAACGCATCATCGCCACGGTGATGGGGCGTTACGAAGAGCGGCTGACGGCCTACCAAAGCGTGGACTTTGACGACTTGATCAGCCTGCCCCTGAAACTGCTGCGCGACTACCCCGAGGTGCGCGAACGCTGGCAGGCCAAGCTGGGCCATGTGCTGGTGGACGAGTACCAAGACACCAACGCCACGCAATACGAGGTGCTGAAGTTGCTGGTGGGTGAGAAAGCACGCTTCACCGCGGTGGGCGACGACGACCAGTCCATCTACGGCTGGCGCGGCGCCACGCTGGACAACCTGAAAAAGCTGCCCGTGGACTTTCCCACGCTCAAGGTCATCAAGCTGGAGCAGAACTACCGCTCCACCAGCGCCATCCTGCGCGCGGCCAACAACGTGATTGGCCCCAACCCCAAGCTGTTTCCCAAGACGTTGTTCAGCGAACTGGGCGAAGGCGAGCCGGTGCGCGTGGTGGACGCCGACAACGAAGAACACGAGGCCGAACGCGCCGTGGCCCGCATCCAGAGCCTGCGCGCCGAAGGCCTGGCCGACATGCAGGGCAAGCAGTACAAGGAGTTCCGCGACTTTGCCGTGCTGTACCGCGCCAACCACCAGGCCAAGCCGTTCGAGAAGGCGCTGCGCAAAGCCGGCATCCCCTACAAGGTGTCGGGCGGGCAGAGCTTTTTTGACCGCGCCGAGATCCGCGACCTGTGCGCCTGGTTTCGCCTGTGGAGCAACAACGATGACGACCCGGCGTTTCTGCGCGCGGTGACCACGCCCAAACGCGGCATTGGCCATACCACGCTGGGCACGCTGGGCGTGTACGCCAGCCAGTACAAGCTGAGCCTATTTGAGGCGCTGTTTTCCTCGTCCCTGGCCGCGGCCCTGAGCGCCAAGGCGCTGGGCAGCCTGCACGAGTTTGGCCGCTACATCAACGACCTGGAGTTCCGCGCACGCCACACCGAAGGCGCCGAGGCCGCCACCGCCTTCATGGCCGAGTGGTTGAAGGAAATTGGCTACGAAAAACACCTGTATGACGGCGAAGAGAGCGAGAAAGTCGCCGCCGCCAAGTGGACCAACGTGCTGGAGTTTTGCGACTGGATGGCGCAGCGCTGCGGCGGGCAGATTGAAGACGCAGCCGGCGTCACCGCCCGCGAGGTCAAAAGCCTGCTGGAAGTAGCGCAAACCATCGCCCTGCTCTCCACCATCAGCGAGCGCGAGAAGGACCAGGACGTAGTCACCTTGTCCACCCTGCATGCCTCCAAGGGGCTGGAGTGGCCGCATGTGATGCTGGTGGGCGTGACCGAGGGCATGTTGCCCTTCAAACTGGGCGACGGCGCCGACACCTTGGGCGGCTCCAGCATGGCCGACGAAGCCGCCAACGACGACATGGCCACCCGCCTGCAGGAAGAGCGCCGCCTGATGTACGTGGGCATCACCCGCGCCCAGCGCAGCCTGGCCGTGAGCTGGACGCGCCGCCGCAAAAAAGGCCGCGAGATGGTGGCCGCCCTGCCCAGCCGCTTTATTGCCGAGATGGGCCTGGACCAGACCACCGTGAAAGAAGACCCGCGCGAAAAACTGCGCGCCCTGCGCGCCGAGTTTGCCGCCAAAGCCCAAGCCAACGCGGCCCAAGCCGCTGCCCAAAAATGACGCCACGCCCCCTGTTTGCTCTTGTTTTTATAGCTGCTTGCGCAGCATCTACGGGGGTCATAGCCCAGGATTTGGGGTTTCACCAAAATGGCACGGAAGCCATGGCCAGCAACCAGCCCGTGGCACAGCCTTCCCCTAGCGTGAACACCCCTGTGCCCGTGGAGGTGGTGAGCTGCAAGAACCCCGCCGCCACGCCCCTGTCGCGCTTTTGGGAGCTGGAGCCCGCGAGCGACTGCGGTACCTTTGGCATCCGCGGCTACCGGCCCATCAGCCTCTCGGTCATCGGTTCGGACAGTGTGAACACCGCCCCCAGCTCGCCTGCGGCGGGGCACACGGCCAGCTACCAGCCTTACACCACCACCGAAACCCGCATCCAGCTCTCGGTGCGTACCAAGGTGGCCCAGGGCCTGCTGACGGGGGGCGACCCGAACCGGCTGGATTCACTGTGGTTTGCCTACAGCCAGCAGTCGTACTGGCAGCTGTTCAATGCCGACCTGTCGCGCCCCTTCCGCGCCACCGACCACGAGCCTGAACTCACCTACATCTTCCCGCTGGAATCGGCCCTGCCCTCAGGCTGGCGCCTGCGCTACGGCGGCGTGAGCCTGAACCACCAGAGCAACGGCCAGAGCCTGCCGCTCTCGCGCAGCTGGAACCGGGTGATTGCCCGCGCCGGGCTGGAGCTGGGCAGCAAGGTGGCCATCAATGCCAGCCTGTGGCAACGCCTGCCCGAAGATGCCGCCAGCGACGACAACCCGGACATCGAAGACATGGTGGGCCGCGCTGAGGTGGCCGCAGCCTGGAATGTAGACCCCAGCAACACCCTGGCGCTCACGCTGCGCCATTCGCTAAAAGGCGAAGGCAATGGTTCGGTGCGCCTGGGCTGGCTGCACAAAATCGGCTCGGCCGGTAACCACAGCGACCGCAGCAGCTTGCGCTTTCACACCGAGCTGTTCAGCGGATACGGAGATTCGTTGATGGACTACAACCGCCGCCGCACGGTGCTGAGCGTGGGGCTGACGCTGCTGGACTGGTAACGCAGCAGCGTCAGGCGTCGCGGCTTAGCCGCGGTGGCCGTTGAAACCGGCGTGGAAGGAAGAGTCGGCAAACCCCAGGCCCCCGCCACCATCGGCCGGGCCAAATTCGGCATCGTGCAAGTCCGCCAGCACCATCATGGCGTCGGCGGCTTCCTGGTTGAAGCCAATACGGGCATTGCCCATGCCGTCACCGCCGTTCATGATCAGCTTGTTGATGTACACGCTGCATTCCTTGTATCCCCACAGAGTGCGGATGGTGTTGGCGATGCGATGGTGATGCAGCTCGACAATGTCCAGTGCGGCTTTCATGCGCTGGGCAGGGCTGGTTTCCTCCAGGCCCATGGGCTGGGTAGGGAGATCGAGGTCGGGGAAGGCTTCTGCAGCCTTGGCTTGGCTGCGTGCACTGGGCTCTGGCGCCAGCGGCATGGCCCGGGAAACGGGGGGCAGATCCACAAACCGCGAATCTTGCTCGGCAAGGGCACTGTCCCACAGGCCCCATGCCGTATCGGGGTCGTCCTCTTTCACCTCCAGGCCGCGCGAATCCGGCGCATCCCTGGCGGGATCTGGCGTATCACCTTTGCCCCGAAACCTGCTAAACATGAGAACCCCTCGTGTTGTCGGCTGCATGTTACTCCAGCCCGTTTTATTTTGCCAATCTGCCTAGCCATCTGCTCAACAAGGCTCGTACTGGATGCAAGCCTAACGCCGGGGCATCTTGGCAGCAAGAGCCCGTGTGGACTAAGCAATAGGGGCGGCGCTGGCGAGTAGGCAAAAAAAATGGCTTCCATTGCTGGAAGCCATTTTTAGGTTTGGTGGCCTGGGGCGGAATCGAACCACCGACACAAGGATTTTCAATCCTCTGCTCTACCGACTGAGCTACCGGGCCTGAGCCTTGAATTATAGCATTACTTTAAGGGCCATTTCGTTTGCCACGGGTCAGATCCACACCCAATTGTTTGAGCTTGCGGTACAGGTGGGTTCGCTCCAGCCCGGTTTTCTCGGCTACACGCGTCATGGAGCCATTTTCCTTGGCCAGATGGTACTCAAAGTAGGCCTTCTCAAACTCGTCGCGTGCCTCACGCAGAGGTTTGTCCAGCATGAAGCGTTGCTCGGACACCGGGCCCGCATCCACCGTGGCCACGATAACAGCGGTGGGTGCGGCCAGCGGTTCTGCGCTTGGCAAACTGGCCATGGGCAGCGGCGTGGGCTTGCGCAGGTTGTTGCGCGCCAGTCCTTGCTCTACCGCTTTGAGCAGCTTTTGCAGGGTGACGGGTTTTTCCAGAAACGCCAGCGCACCGATCTTGGTAGCCTCTACGGCGGTATCAATGGTGGCGTGGCCACTCATCATGATGACGGGCATGGTCAAGGCACCGGTGGACGACCACTCCTTGAGCAAGGTGACACCGTCCGTATCTGGCATCCAGATGTCTAGCAGAACCAGGTCTGGTCGCTCGCGTAGGCGCGCTGCACGGGCTTGCGCCGCGTTCTCGGCAAGTTCGACGGTATGGCCTTCGTCATTGAGAATTTCCCACAGCAGGTCCCGAATGCCGTGCTCGTCGTCTACTACCAGTATGTTTGCCATTGTTAGCGCAGTCCCTTTGATGCCCTTGTCCGCACTCAACCTTGTGCGCTGTGATCTACGGCCAATGATAACGACACTTGCGCCCCAGTCACTTTGCCTTCCGCTGTGCGGTTGGTAATGTCAACACGGGTGCCGTGTTCATCGGCAATTTTTTTGACGACCGCCAGCCCCAGGCCCGTGCCCTTGGCCTTGGTCGTGACATAGGGTTCAAACGCACGCTTGAGGATGTGTTCAGGAAACCCGGTGCCCTGGTCTTGCACCGAGAGGCGCACACGGTCTGCCTCTGCCAGGTACTGGGTGCGGATCGTGACGCGACCCGCTTCGGGCAAGGCGGCAGACTCGGTGGCATCTTGCGCGTTCTGCACCAGGTTGTGGATCACCTGGCGCAGCTGCTGTGCATCACCGCGCACCGGGGGGCAGGTTTCATCCAAATCGGCCAGCAAGACCACCTTGCTGGCATCGGATTCGTAAAGCTGCAGAACGTCATGCACCAGTGCATTCAGATCTACTGGCTTGAGTTCTGCAGACGGCAGGCGCGCATAGTCACGGAATTCGTTGACCAGGCGTTTCATGGCATCGACCTGGTCGACAATAGTTTTGACCGACTTGGTGAGGATGGCGAGTTCGGTCCCCTCCAACTTGCTGGCCAGTTTCATCTCCATGCGCTCGGCAGAGAGTTGAATGGGAGTTAACGGGTTCTTGATTTCGTGGGCCAGGCGGCGTGCCACTTCGCCCCAGGCCTGGGCCCGTTGTGCGGACACGATTTCGGAAATATCGTCGAACACCAGCAGGCGCTGAGCGCCGGGCAACTCTGCACCACGCGCCACCAGGGTTACGGCACGCTCAAAAGGACTTTGGACCGCGGCGCTGCCCCCCAACTCAAAGGACTGTTGCCAGTGGTCCAATCCATGCTCGGTACGACTGCTCAGGTATTGCACAAACTGGTTCTGCACCGCATCGCCAAAGCTTTGCAAGCCCGGCACATCGGCCAGGCGCTGCGCTTCATATGCCGCCAACGGCAACTGCAGGATGCGGGTGGCACCGGGGTTGGAGGAAACGATGACACCATCAGGCGCCAGCACCACCACCCCCGAGGTGAGATTGTCCAGAATTGTCTGCAAATTTGCGCGGGCGGCGTCCACCTGGGACATGCTGGCTTCCACCGACAGGCGCGCATCTGCCAGCTGTTGGGTCATGGAAGCAAAAGCACGGGTAAGCCCTCCCAGTTCATCACGCCCTTGCATGGCTAGTTTGGGGGTCAAGTCGCCAGCCGCCACCTGGCTTACGCCCTCGGTCAGCAGCAGCAAAGGCCTGGCAATCTGGTTGCCCAGCACCACCGCCAGCAGCACGGCGCCAAACACGGCCAGAAAAAGGCTGAGGGTGAGCGTGCCGATGTACATACGCTTGAGCCCCTCACGGCCCAGGGCGCGTTCCTGGTATTCGCGGTTGGCTGCCTCCACCGCCATGGCGTTGGCCACCAAGCCAGCAGGCAGGGTTCGGGATACCAGCATGTAGCGGGTTTCTGCCGACAGCCCCAACACCGAACTCGACACCGGCACAAGCGCCTTGATCTGCGCATTGGCCAGTGCACCGGGCACCGCATCTTCCAACCCCTCCACCCAGGCCAGCGCGCGTTCTTGCCGTGCTGTGCGGAACTGGCTGGAGCTGGGCTTGTCGGGGCTAAGCTGGAAACGCGACTGGCCCACGCTGGAAACCAGCTTGCCAGACCCCGTCCAGACCGTGATGTCGGTAGCGCCCAACTGGTCCAGCAGGCGCTCGGCCACCTCACCGGTTGCGGCGTCACTGGTCTCAACCAGCTGGCTGGAGGCCGCACGCGATTTGGTAGCCAGGTCGTTGGACAATGTTTCCAATGTCACGCGGCCCAAACTCAGGCCCGCCTCTAACGCGCCTTCGACTTTCACGTCAAACCAAGTCTCAATGGAGCGGGACACGAACTGGTAAGACACTACATAAATCAACAAACCCGGCATCACCCCAACCAGCGCAAAAATGGTGGCCAGCTTGACCAGCAAGCGGCTGCCAAAACGCCCTTGTCGCAAGCGCGCCATGAGCCGATAACCCACCCAGGCAATCGCCACACCCAACACAGCGGCCACCACAACGTTCACAACAAACAAACGTGCGTAGTTTTGTTCGTAGAGTTCGCGGTTGTTGGTGGCTTGGGTCAGCAGGTACAGCAGTAACAGGCCGATCAGCACCATGGCAGCAGCACCTAGTGCGACCGTTCGCCGGACCGCACGCGAGGTCTGGGGCCTGGGATTGGCCACCAGAGTCTCTGCAGGTTTCATTTCGCGACCTCTGGTGCCAAGAGCTCAGACCGTGTCACAAAAACATCCCACTCTGATTGCCCAATGGCGCCAATCTGAAACGGCCTGGGTAGCTGTCCCAAATCCAGACGAAAGCGAAACTCGAAGCGGTACCGCAAGGCGGGATCCAATTCACTGGTCCCGGCGACACGCCAGCGTGAAATGCGTTTAATGGTGGCCAGGGCTTGCTGAAGGGTGTCAAAACTCTGGTTCAGGGCAAGCCCTTGCCCCGTTACATTGGCTGCGCCAGAGCTGATGTTGAGGCGCCAGCGGCGTGTGAGTGGCTGAAAGGCCAGGCGGAACTGGCGTGTGGACAATGCCACCGTCTTGTCGTACCAGTACCACCGCTCGCGCAGGAGCTCGGTTTCTGCCACGAACACCATGGGAATGCCTTTGAGCAAGGCCTCTTCAACGGTGTTGGACAACTCAAACTGCAGCTGGGCCGTGAGGCTCAACTCATCGCTGCCACGCTCCAGCTCAAAAGCAGACAGTTCGACGGCACTTTGCGCCTTGGCAAGCAGACAAAATCCCAACAGACAGACGGCCATGAGCCAACGCATTGCCCGTTCAAGCAGCACGCTTCTCGAAAAGAGCATAGAAAAAGCCGTCGTGGTCACCCAAAGGATTGTCAGCGACAACCCCTTGTGCGGCGCTGCTACGAGGCAGCAAATGCCCCGGCGACGGTAGCAAATGGGCATCAGTGTTGTTTGCAAGAAACGCTTGGACTTGCTCATCGCCTTCGGCGCGGAAGAGGGAGCAAGTGCAAAACAACAGGCGCCCGCCGGGCAACACGAGTGGCCACAAGGCCTGCAAGAGATGGCGTTGTGTGGCCGCCAGTTGCGCCACATCACTCTCGCGGCGCAACCAGCGAATATCGGGGTGGCGCCGCACAATGCCCGACGCTGTACACGGCGCGTCCAGCAGCACCAAGTCAAATGGGCGACCATCCCACCAGGTTTTGACTTCGCCAGCGTCCGCCACAATCACGGTCGGACTGAGACCCAGACGCTGGACATTGCTGCCGATACGCTGTGCCCGGCGTGCGTCCACCTCCAGAGCCACGACCTCAGCATCGGTAAGCTCCAGCAAATGCCCCGTTTTCCCCCCGGGCGCAGCACAGGCATCGAGAATACGGAAGGGGCCTGGGGGCACATACCCCCCGACTAACAAGGGCGCAGCCACCTGGGCCGCCGCGTCTTGCACAGACACCCAGCCGTCGGCAAAACCCGGAATCATCTGCACGGGCGCGGGCCGGAGAAGTTCAATGGTGTTGGCGGAGCAATGCTGGCCGTCCAGACCCGCGCCTTGTAACAAAGGCAAGTAGTCGGCTGGCAGGATACGCCGCGGGTTCACTCGCAAGGTCATGGGGGCGTGGCGGTTGGCAGCTTTCAGAATGTGCTCCCAATCCTGCGGGTGGTCTTTCTGCACACGGGCGATCCACCACCGCGGATGATTCCAGACCGCCACCGGATCAGTGTCCGTCACCGCCAACAACGATTCACGCTCGCGCAAAAAACGCCGCAGGCACGCATTGACAAAATTGGCCTGTGCTTTAGTTGCGGGCTGCCGCTTCGCCGCTTCCACAGCTTGGTTCACAAGCGTGAAGGCATCGTAGGCGCTATCTTCGGTGTTCCAGGCCAAGGCCAGCGCAGAGCACAACAAGGCATCGACCATGGGTGGCGGCGCCTTGCGAACCAACTGCGCGCGCAGGGCCTGGGCACGCCCCCAATGCCGCCAAACATGGAAACACAAAGCTTGCACGCCACCGCGCAGTGCACCATCCACCGAGTCCAGCGCGGAGGTGCCTGAAGTCCCAGACACCACGGCTTGGCTTACGCGCGCCACTTGCTGGAGTTGCTGCCACAGGGGCGGGGCTTTGGAAGGGTTGTTCATAAATCAAAATGGCCCAGCCGGATGAAAACCCATCAGAGCGGCGACCCAGCGGGCCGGGTATTGTTGAATCGCCTCGTTGTAGCGGGCGACAATTTGGTTATAGCCACCACTGGCACTTTGCACCTTGAGGCTGGCAGCACTCCATGCCTCTTGCATTTCTGGCGGCATGACGGGGCCTGCCAAATCCGTGGGCCCTTCGGAAGCGTCCAACCAAGCAGCATGCATGGCGGCCCATGCGGCAGACAAGGACTGGATGGCGTCTGGCTGCAGGGGCATGGAACGGGGCTGCTCCAACCATTGCTCCAAACGGCATGCCGCCGCATGCAAACCGACCCACGGTGCCCCCACCGGGGCATGCCCATCACTACCACCAGGGGCCGCTACGTACTGCTTGACCAACACCACACAGGCGCTGGCATGTTTCTCCACCACCCCGAGCACTTCGAGGCTACGCGCCCGCAAGCGCATCAGGCGGTTGTACAGACCTACGCCCCAAAACAGCAGGACGGCCAGAACCAGCCAAAGCAGCAAAGACAAATCCATCGTGGTTCTCCCAAGAAAAATGCCCCAAGCTGCATGACACATGCTTGGGGCATTGGCACTAACGCAGAACCAGCGGATTATTCGGCCGCAGAGCCCTCGTTGGCTTCCAGTTCACCAGTGGCGTCCGCACCACCTGCCAATTCGGCAGCTTCGGCTTCCGCAATGGCGCGACGCTCGGCATCGTCCATGGTCTCGCGCACCTTGCGAGCTTCGTGATAAGCCAGGCCCGTACCCGCGGGAATCAAACGACCCACGATGACGTTTTCCTTCAGACCACGCAATTCGTCGCGCTTGCCCATGATGGCGGCTTCGGTCAGCACTCGGGTGGTTTCCTGGAAGGAAGCCGCACTGATGAAGCTGTCGGTGGACAGCGATGCTTTGGTAATACCCAGCAGCAGGTTGGTGTAGACCGCGGGGATCTTGCCAGCTGCACGCAAGGCATCATTGGTATTGAGCATTTCCGAGCGCTCGACCTGTTCACCGTTGATGTAACCGGAGTCACCCGTGGCTTCCACCACCACACGGCGCAGCATCTGGCGAACAATCACTTCAATGTGCTTGTCGTTGATCTTCACGCCCTGCAAGCGGTACACGTCCTGCACTTCGTCCACAATGTAGCGGGCCAGCTCTTCGGAGCCCAACAGGCGCAAGATATCTTGTGGGTCGGCTGGGCCGTCCACAACACTTTCGCCCTTGTTGACCACTTGGCCTTCGTGCACCAAGATGTTCTTTTCCTTGGGTACCAACTCTTCCCAGACCTTGCCTTCTGGATCGGTGATCTGCAAGCGGACCTTGCCCTTGGTTTCCTTACCAAAAGACACGGTACCGGTCACTTCCGCTAGAACGCCCTTGTCCTTGGGAGAACGGGCTTCGAACAACTCGGCCACACGCGGCAGACCGCCGGTAATGTCGCGGGTCTTCTGGCCTTCGATAGGAATGCGCGCCAGCACTTCGCCGGGGCCCACGTCCTGTCCGTCACGCACCTGCACCAGAGCGCCCACCGGGAAGCCAATAGTCACCGAGTGATCGGTACCAGGGATCTTCACTTCGTGGCCGGAGGCGTCAATCAGTTTGACCTGAGGACGCACCACCTTGGCAGCACCGCGACGCTTGGGATCGATCACCACCAGGGTGGACAGACCGGTCACTTCATCCACCTGCTTTGCCACGGTCAAACCTTCTTCGACGTTCTCGAAGTGGGCCTTACCAGCAAACTCGGTAATGATGGGGCGAGTCAACGGATCCCAGTTGGCCAAGATCGCGCCAGCCTTGATGGTCTGGTCGGCCTTGACGGTCAACACAGCACCGTACGGCACCTTGTGGCGCTCGCGCTCACGTCCGTGCTCGTCGTGGATCACGATTTCGCCAGAACGGGCAATCACCACCAGCTCTTTCTTGCTGTTGGTCACATAACGCATGGTGGCATTGAAGCCAATCACGCCGTTGGACTTGGCTTCCACGCTGGAGGCAATAGCTGCGCGAGAGGCCGCACCACCGATGTGGAAGGTACGCATGGTCAGCTGGGTACCGGGTTCACCGATGGACTGGGCAGCAATCACGCCGACAGCTTCGCCGCCGTTGATCAAACCACCACGACCCAAATCGCGTCCGTAACACTTGGCGCAAATACCAAAGCGGGTTTCGCAGGTCAGTGCCGTACGCACCTTGACTTCGTCCACACCGGCGGCTTCGAGTTCTTCGATCAGGTCTTCGTCCAGCATGGCGCCAGCAGGTGCCAGAACTGCACGATTCTCGGGGTGCAACACATCATCAGCCGCAGTGCGACCCAAGATGCGGTCGCGCAACGATTCGATGGTCTCGCCGCCTTCGACGATGGCGCGCATCAGGTAGCCGTTGTGGGTTCCGCAATCCTGTTCGGTCACCACCAAGTCTTGGGTTACGTCCACCAGACGGCGGGTCAAGTAGCCAGAGTTGGCTGTCTTCAGCGCCGTATCGGCCAGACCCTTACGGGCACCGTGGGTGGAGATAAAGTACTCCAACACGTTCAGACCTTCGCGGAAGTTCGCGGTAATGGGTGTCTCGATGATGGAGCCATCAGGCTTGGCCATCAGACCCCGCATACCAGCCACCTGGCGAATCTGCGCAGCGGAACCACGCGCACCGGAGTCGGCCATCATGTAGATGGAGTTGAACGACTCTTGCTGCACTTGATTGCCATGGCGGTCTGCGACCATTTCCTTGGACAGCTTGGCCATCATGACCTTGGACACTTCGTCGCCCGACTTGCCCCAGATGTCCACCACCTTGTTGTAGCGCTCACCAGAAGTCACCAGACCGGACACGTACTGCTGCTCGATCTCCTTCACTTCCTTCTGGGCACGAGCAATGATGTCGTGCTTTTCTTGTGGCACCAGCATGTCATCAATACAGATGGAAATACCGGCTTTGGTCGCCAGACGGAAGCCGCTTTGCAGCAGCTTGTCGGCAAACACCACGGTCTCTTTCAGTCCGCACTTGCGGAAAGACACGTTGATCAGCTTGGAAATTTCCTTCTTCTTCAACGCCTTGTTGATGTTGGCGAAAGGCAGTCCCTTGGGCAAGATTTCGGACAAGAGTGCACGACCAGCTGTGGTTTCCCAGAGCTTGGTTTCAGGCACAAACTCGCCGGTTTCCTTGTTCTTGGTCCACTCCGTCAAACGCACGTTGATACGCGCGTTCAGCTCAACCTCACCCGCGTCAAAAGCGCGCTGCACTTCACCCGTGTCGGCAAAAATCAAGCCTTCGCCCTTGCCGTTGATACGGTCGCGGGTGGTGTAGTACAGACCCAGCACCACGTCTTGCGAAGGAACGATGGAGGGCTCTCCGTTGGCGGGGAACAACACGTTGTTCGAGGCCAGCATCAGCGTGCGGGCTTCCATTTGTGCTTCCACCGACAACGGTACGTGAACAGCCATCTGGTCACCGTCGAAGTCGGCGTTAAACGCCGCGCAAACGAGCGGATGCAACTGAATGGCCTTGCCTTCGATCAGGATGGGTTCGAACGCCTGGATACCCAAACGGTGCAGCGTAGGCGCACGGTTCAGCATCACGGGGTGCTCTTTGATGACCTCTTCCAGAATGTCCCAAACCACGGGTGTACCGGATTCGACTTCCTTCTTGGCCGCCTTGATGGTGGTCGCAATGCCCATGGCTTCCAGGCGCGCGAAGATGAAAGGCTTGAACAGTTCCAAGGCCATCAGCTTGGGCAGACCGCACTGATGCAGCTTGAGCGTTGGGCCCACGGTAATCACGGAACGACCGGAATAATCGACGCGCTTGCCCAGCAAGTTCTGGCGGAAACGACCGGATTTACCCTTGATCATGTCGGCCAAAGACTTCAGCGCACGCTTGTTGGCGCCCGTCATGGCCTTGCCGCGGCGGCCGTTGTCCAGCAAACTGTCCACGGCTTCTTGCAACATGCGCTTTTCATTGCGCGCAATGATTTCCGGCGCTTTGAGTTCCAGCAAACGACGCAGACGGCTGTTGCGGTTGATGACACGGCGGTACAGGTCGTTCAGGTCGGAAGTCGCAAAACGACCACCATCCAGCGGCACCAGCGGACGCAGGTCCGGTGGCAACACGGGCAGCACATCCAGCACCATCCACTCGGGCTTGATGCCGGACTTCTTGAACGCTTCCAGAACCTTCAAACGCTTGGCGTTTTTCTTGATCTTGAGCTCAGAACCGGTCAGGTCGTTGCGCAGCTTCTCGATCGAGCCTTCAATGTCGATGCTTTGCAGCAGATCCTTGATACCTTCGGCGCCCATCTTGGCCTGGAATTCGTCACCGAACTCCTTGAACTTGGCGTCAAAGTCGTCTTCGGACATGATGCTGAACTTCTTCAGCGGAGTCATGCCGGGATCGGTGACGACATATGCTTCAAAGTACAACACGCGTTCGATGTCACGCAGTGTCATGTCCAGCACCAGGCCCAAACGGCTGGGCAGGGACTTCAGGAACCAGATGTGGGCGCAAGGTGCGGCCAGATCGATGTGACCCATACGTTCGCGGCGAACTTTGGTCTGTGTGACTTCAACGCCGCACTTCTCGCAGATCACCCCGCGGTGCTTCAGGCGTTTGTACTTGCCGCACAAGCATTCATAGTCCTTGATGGGACCGAAAATCTTGGCGCAAAACAGGCCGTCGCGCTCGGGTTTGAACGTGCGGTAGTTGATGGTTTCTGGTTTTTTCACTTCACCAAAAGACCACGAACGGATCTTCTCTGGCGAAGCCATGCCAATCTTGATGGCATCGAAGTGCTCATCGGGCGTGAACTGCTTGAACAGGTCGAGTAAAGATTTCATGTGACTCTTTCCCTTTCAATTAAGAACGTTCGAGTTCAATGTCGATGCCCAAGGAACGGATTTCCTTGACCAACACGTTGAACGATTCCGGCATGCCGGCTTCAATGGAGTGTTCACCCTTGACGATGTTCTCGTACACCTTGGTACGACCTTGCACGTCATCGGACTTGACCGTCAACATTTCCTGCAGCACGTAGGATGCGCCATACGCTTCCAGCGCCCACACTTCCATTTCACCGAAGCGCTGGCCACCGAACTGGGCTTTACCGCCCAGAGGTTGCTGGGTCACCAAGCTGTACGGGCCGGTCGAGCGGGCGTGCATCTTGTCGTCCACCAAGTGGTGCAGCTTCAGGTAGTGCATATAGCCCACCGTCGTGGTGCGCTCAAAGGCGTCACCGCTGCGGCCGTCGTACAACTGTGCTTGTGTGCGTGTTGCAGTCAGGCCTTTGGCCTTGGCCACGTCATCCGGATAGGCCAGTTGCAGCATGTCGCCGATTTCCTTCTCGGTAGCGCCGTCGAACACCGGGGAGGCAAAGGGCACACCACTGGTGAGCTCTTTCGCCATTTCCTGTACTTCAGCGTCAGACAGCTGGGCCAAATCTTCCTTGCGACCCGTGCTGTTGTAGACCTGCTCCAGGAAACCGCGGATTTCGGTAGCTGCGGCTTCACGTTGCAACATGTCGCCAATGCGTTGGCCCAGGCCCTTACCGGCCCAGCCCAAGTGCACTTCCAGAACCTGACCGATGTTCATACGCGAAGGAACGCCCAAGGGGTTCAACACGATGTCGACAGGCGTGCCGTCTGCCAAGTAAGGCATGTCTTCCACGGGCGTGATCTTGGAAACCACACCCTTGTTACCGTGGCGGCCGGCCATCTTGTCGCCAGGCTGCAGGCGGCGCTTGACCGCGATGTACACCTTGACCATCTTCAACACGCCTGCGGGCAGTTCGTCGCCTTGCGTCAATTTCTTGCGCTTTTCTTCAAACGCGAGGTCGAAGCTGTGGCGGGTCTGCTCCAGCGAGTTCTTGATGCTTTCCAGTTGGCTTGCCACTTCTTCGTCGGCAGGACGGATGTCAAACCAGTGGAATTTCTCGACGGAAGCCAGGTAGGCCTTGTCCAGCTTGGTGCCCTTGGTCAGCTTCTGGGGGCCTCCATTGGCAACCTTGCCGGTCAACAGCTTCTCGATACGGTCAAACGCATCGGCTTCCACAATACGCAACTGGTCGTTCAAATCGAGACGGAAGCGCTTCAGCTCGTCGTCAATGATCTGTTGTGCCCGGCGATCACGCGTGATGCCTTCACGTGTGAAGACCTGCACGTCGATCACGGTGCCGGAGCTGCCCTGGTCCACACGCAAAGACGTGTCCTTCACGTCACTGGCCTTTTCGCCGAAGATGGCGCGCAGCAGCTTTTCTTCTGGTGTGAGCGTGGTTTCACCCTTGGGTGTGACCTTGCCCACCAGCGTGTCGCCCGGCAGAACCTCGGCACCCACGTAGATGATGCCGGACTCGTCCAGACGGTTCAGCTGCTGTTCACTCAGGTTGGGGATATCGCGGGTAATTTCTTCCGCACCCAACTTGGTGTCACGGGCCATCACCACGAGTTCTTCGATGTGGATCGAGGTGTAGCGGTCTTCGGCCACAACACGCTCGCTGATCAAAATCGAGTCTTCGAAGTTGTAGCCGTTCCATGGCATGAAAGCCACCAGCATGTTCTGACCGATGGCGATTTCGCCCAGATCCGTAGATGCACCGTCGGCAATCACATCACCCTTGGACAGCTTGTCGCCCTTCTTGACGATGGGACGCTGGTGAATGTTGGTGTTCTGGTTGGAACGCTGGTATTTGATGAGGTTGTAGATGTCCACACCCACTTCACCAGCTTGTGCTTCGGCGTCGTTGACGCGGATCACGACACGGGTGGCGTCCACATAGTCGACGATACCGCCACGGGTGGCCGTAACCACGGTGCCGGAGTCCACCGCAGCAACGCGCTCAATACCAGTGCCCACCATGGGCTTCTCGGGACGCAGCACAGGCACAGCCTGGCGCGACATGTTGGCACCCATCAAGGCTCGGTTCGCATCATCGTGCTCGAGGAAGGGCACCAACGATGCCGCCACCGACACGATCTGCGCCGGCGACACGTCCATGTACTGCACACGGTCCGCACTCACCAAGATGGATTCGCCTTTTTCACGGGCAGACACCAAATCACCTGTCAAAGTACCTTCTTTGTCCAAAGCCGCATTGGCCTGGGCGATCACGTACTTGCCTTCTTCGATGGCAGACAGGTAGTCGATGTCGTTGGTCACCTTGCTGTCGACCACACGGCGGTACGGTGTCTCGATGAAACCGTATTCGTTCAGGCGAGCGTACAAAGCCAGCGAGTTGATCAGACCGATGTTTGGACCTTCAGGCGTTTCAATAGGGCAGACGCGACCGTAATGGGTCACGTGCACGTCACGCACTTCAAAGCCAGCACGTTCACGGGTCAAACCACCTGGGCCAAGGGCCGATACACGGCGCTTGTGGGTGATTTCAGCCAGCGGGTTGGTCTGGTCCATGAACTGGGACAGCTGCGATGCACCGAAGAACTCTTTCAACGCAGCCGAAATCGGCTTGCTGTTGATCAGGTCATGCGGCATCAAAGGCTCTTGCTCGGCCTGACCCAGACGTTCCTTCACAGCCTTTTCGATACGTGCCAGGCCGGTGCGGTACTGGTTCTCGGCCAACTCACCCACGCAACGCACGCGGCGGTTACCCAAGTGGTCAATATCGTCAACATCACCACGGCCATTGCGCAGATCCACCAAGATTTTGACCACAGCCAGGATGTCTTCGTTGGTCAGCACCATGGGACCGGTCGATTCCGAGCGGCCCATCTTGGCGTTGAACTTCATACGGCCCACGCGCGACAGATCGTAGGTGTCGGGGTTGTAGAACAGGCGCTGGAACAGAGCCTGCACTGCGTCCTCTGTCGGTGGCTCGCCGGGACGCATCATGCGGTAGATGGCTACGCGTGCCGCAAATTCGTCCACGGTTTCATCCGTGCGCAGGGTTTGCGAGATGTACGCCCCTTGATCCAGCTCGTTGGTGTAGATGCACGCCAAATCCTGGATGCCAGCCGTACGCAACTTCTTCAGCAGTGCTTCGGTCAGCTCTTCGTTGGCCTTGGCCACGATTTCACCGGTGTCACCATCGACCACATTGCGGGCCACGACGCGGCCAACCAGGAAGTCTTCGGGCACGCTGATGTGGGTGGTACCAGACTGCTCCAGTTCACGGGTATGGCGTGCTGTCACGCGCTTGTCTTTGGCCACCACCACTTTGCCAGACTTGTCGGTGATGTCAAAACGGGCGACTTCACCACGCAGACGCTCGGCCACAAATTCCATTTGTGCGCCGCTGTCCATCAGGCGGAAGTTGTCATTGACGAAGAAGTTCGCGAGGATGGATTCGTTGTTCAGGCCGATGGCCTTGAGCAAAATCGTGACCGGCATCTTGCGGCGGCGGTCCACTCGGAAGTACAGCAGGTCTTTGGGGTCGAATTCGAAATCGAGCCAGGAGCCACGGTACGGAATGATGCGTGCGGAGAACAACAGCTTGCCCGAGCTGTGGGTCTTGCCCTTGTCGTGTTCAAAGAACACGCCAGGCGAACGGTGCAACTGGGACACGATCACGCGTTCCGTACCGTTGATGATGAAGGAACCCTTGCCCGTCATCAAAGGCACTTCGCCCATGTAGACCTCTTGCTCCTTGACTTCCTTGACCACCTTGTTTTGACCGGTCGAGGACTCACGGTCGTAAATGATCAGTTGCACCTTGGCACGCACGGCCGAGGCAAAGGTCAAACCGCGGGTTTGGCATTCGCGCACATCGAACGCTGGCTTGGCAAGGTTGTACTCCAGGTACTTCATCTCCACAAAACCGTTGTGGGAGACGATAGGGAAGGCAGCTTCGAACGCAGCTTGCAGGCCTTCAGCGGTGCGTTTTTTGGGGGCTACGTCCGCTTGCAAAAACGCCGTGTAGGCGTCTTTTTGCATTTGCAGCAAGTAGGGAATCTCGAGCACGCTATCGCGATTACCGAAGTTTTTGCGAATTCGCTTGCGTTCTGTGTATGTGTAAGCCATTAGATCTCCGGGCAAAGGCTGAGGAATCCTGGGGGTCCTAGGCGACTGTCGCGTTGAGCACCACTCTCAACAGGCTTGGCGATTGGCCACTACCAATCACTGGCGGACGGTTGTGCATTGCACACAACCCGTACCAAGGCATCTTCTGCAGTCGGATCAGAAGACACTCAAAAATGGTCCTAGGACCGCTTTTGAGTGTGCACTAATTTCAATGCTCACAAGCAGCAAAGGCTGGAGGCCCTTGTGGGGACCTCCAGCCCTGGCAAAACAGTCGATTACTTGAGTTCGACTTTAGCGCCAGCTTCTTCCAGCTTCTTCTTAGCAGCTTCAGCGTCAGCCTTGGAAGCGCCTTCCTTAACAGCCTTGGGAGCACCGTCCACCAGATCCTTGGCTTCTTTCAAGCCCAGGCCAGTGATTTCACGCACGGCCTTGATCACGGACACTTTGTTAGCGCCAGCTTCAGTCAACACCACGTTGAATTCGGTCTTCTCTTCAGCAGCAGCAGCGGCACCACCACCAGCAGCAGCGGGAGCAGCCATAGCAGCTGCGCTCACACCAAATTTCTCTTCGATGGCTTTCACCAGGTCGTTGAGTTCCATGACCGTCATGCTATCCAGCGCGGTCAAAAATGCGTCTTTATCGAATGCCATTTTGATTTCCTAACAATATTGGTTACTACGGGCAGCGCGCAATTAAGCGGCCACTGCCTCTGCGGGAGCAGCTTCTGCTGCACCTGCGCCACGCTGTTCCGCCAGTGCGGACAGCACACGGGCCGTACGCGAAATGGGGGACTGCATCAAGCCCAACAACTGAGCCAACAACACTTCCTTGGAAGGGATGCTTGCCAATTGCTTCACGCCGTTCACGTCCAGAGCCTTGCCACCGTACGCACCAGCACGGATCACCAACTTGTCGTTGGTTTTCGCGAACTCGGCCACCACTTTCGCGGCGGCAACTGCGTCTTCGGAAAAGCTATAGATCAGAGGACCGGTCATCTGGCCGGACACAACGTCGAACTGGCTACCAGCCACAGCACGGCGGGCCAAGGTGTTTTTCAACACACTCAGGCTCACACCAGCGCTGCGCGCGGTATTGCGCAGTTTGGTCATGTCAGCGACCGTGATGCCGCGGTATTCCGCGATCACGAGCGTTTGAGCTTTAGCGGCGAGGCCAGTCACATCACTGATGACTGCTTCTTTCTCACTGCGATTAAGACTCAAGGTCTACTCCTTTAAATGCCCCTTGCAATTTGCATCGCGTAGGGCTCCACATTGCAGCGACCAACTGTTAACAGAACTCTCATTCCATCTGCAGCGGGATCGCCATCTGCGTTGGCTTCACTATTAAGTGCAGTTGCCTGCACACCAACGGTCTTGGATGGCCTGCCAGTACTTTTCAGATCTGGCAGCCCACCACATCGGACGTCTCTTGCGAGACATCCAAATTTGCAATTACGCCGAGATGGTTTGCAGGTCCACGCGGACACCCACACCCATGGTCGACGAAACAGCGACTTTGCGCAAATACAAACCCTTGCTGGAAGCAGGCTTGGCTTTGTTCAGTGCATCCACCAGAGCTGCCAAGTTGCCTTGCAACTGAGCGGACTCAAACGAACGGCGACCGATGGTGCTGTGCACGATACCGGCTTTGTCCACACGGAATTGCACTTGACCAGCCTTGGCGTTTTTCACTGCGGTCGCGACGTCAGGCGTCACAGTGCCAACCTTCGGGTTAGGCATCAAACCACGTGGTCCCAGAATCTGGCCCAACGTACCCACGATACGCATGGCATCAGGGGCTGCGATCACGATGTCAAAGGGCATGTCACCAGCCTTGACCATGGCAGCCAGATCATCCATGCCAACAATGTCAGCACCGGCGGCTTTGGCTTCTTCAGCCTTGGCGCCTTGGGCGAACACGGCCACACGTTTGGTCTTGCCGGTACCGTTAGGCAACACGACGGCGCCGCGCACCACTTGGTCCGACTTCTTGGCATCAATGCCAAGTTGCACGGCCACGTCGATGGATTCATCGAACTTGGCGTTGGCGAATTCTTTAACCAGGCCCAGCGCATCGGTCAGTGCGTACAGCTTGTTGCTGTCGATTTTGCCAACTTGGGTTTTTTGCTTTTTAGTGAGCTTAGACATTTACACGCCCTCCACATTCACGCCCATCGAGCGAGCAGAACCAGCAATGGTACGAACAGCTGCATCCAGATCGGCGGCAGTCATGTCTTTCATCTTGGTCTTGGCGATTTCTTCGAGCTGAGCACGGGTGATCTTGCCAACCTTGTCCTTCAGGGGATTGGAAGAACCTTTGTCCAGCTTGATTGCCTTCTTGATCAGCACGGTGGCTGGAGGCGTCTTGATCACAAACGTGAAGCTCTTGTCGGCAAATGCCGTGATCACCACGGGCAAAGGCAGACCTGGCTCAACACCTTGGGTCTGCGCATTAAATGCCTTGCAGAACTCCATGATGTTCAAACCACGTTGACCCAAAGCAGGGCCGATGGGGGGGGATGGGTTGGCCTTACCGGCTGGCACTTGCAGCTTGATAAAACCGACGATTTTTTTCGCCATGATTTCTCCTTACGGGTGATAACGCCTTGGTGCTGAACAACTCAGCCCTCGGCTCCCCGGGGTTAACGACTCTTCAAATCCATTCGCGCCGAGTCGGAAAACGCAAATGCAAAACCGGCCATCGCTGGCCGACAAACCTTAGGTTTTCTCGATCTGAGAAAACTCCAATTCAACCGGTGTGGAGCGGCCAAAAATGGTGACCGAAACCCGCACCTTGCTCTTTTCGTAGTTGACATCTTCCACCGAGCCATTGAAATCGGTGAACGGGCCCTCCTTGACGCGCACAAATTCGCCCACCACAAATTCGATTTTGTGACGTGGCTTCTCAGTGCCTTCTTGCATCTGGTTCACGATCTTCATCACCTCGGCTTCCGAGATGGGAGCAGGGCGGTTTTTAGCACCACCCACAAAACCGGTCACTTTGTTGGTGTGCTTCACCAAATGCCAGCTTTCGTCGTCCATGACCATCTCCACCAGTACATAACCGGGGAAAAATTTACGCTCGGTGGTCTTCTTTTGTCCGTTTTTGACTTCAACCACTTCTTCCATGGGAACAAGGATGCGGCCAAACTTGTTTTGCATGCCGACGCGGTTGATACGCTCGATGATATTGCGCTCCACGGCCTTCTCCATACCGGAGTAGGCGTGCACAACATACCAGCGCAAGTCAGGGTTCACAGGCACGGGCGCAGGCTGCTCTGCAGCGGAAATCACCACATCATCAGTCATTATTTTCTCCACCCCAGGATCAGATCGTAAAAAAGCCACTCAAGCGTCTTGTCTGTCAGCCACAAAAACAAAGCCATGACAAGAACAAAACCGAAAACATACGCAGTGATCTGAATTGCTTCTTTGCGAGCAGGCCACACCACCTTGCGCACTTCACGCCAGGCATCCTTGCCAAAGGCGATGAGTTGGCGTCCGGACTCCGATGCAAAAAAGGCTACAGCAGCCAAGCCCAAGCCCAGCAGCAACACGGCCCACTGGACCAGTGCACCCTGCTTGCCCAACAAATAGAAGGCTGCCAAGGCGCCCAACACCAACAGCGCAGCCGCAGCCAGTTTGGCTTTGTCTGCGCCGGTGTTGACAGTTTGAACTTGTGTCGTGGCCATAGTCTTTATTCGCGTCTCACTTGTACTAAATTTTCAGCATCCTCAAGACACTGAAGCCCGCTACACCGTAGCGGGCTTGCTTGCCACCTATTCCCAGGTGGCAGGGGCAGTAGGAATCGAACCTACAACCTTCGGTTTTGGAGACCGACGCTCTGCCAATTGAGCTATACCCCTAGATTTTCCTTACGCGATGATTTTCGCGACCACGCCAGCGCCGACGGTACGGCCACCTTCGCGGATAGCGAAGCGCAGACCTTCTTCCATGGCGATGGGGTTGATCAGCTTCACAGTGATCGACACGTTGTCACCAGGCATGACCATTTCCTTGCCTTCTGGCAACTCGATCGCACCGGTCACGTCCGTGGTACGGAAGTAGAACTGGGGGCGGTAGTTGTTGAAGAAAGGTGTGTGGCGGCCGCCCTCGTCCTTGGACAAGACATAGATCTCGCCAGTGAAGTGGGTGTGGGGCTTGATGGAGCCGGGCTTGCACAGCACTTGGCCGCGCTGCACGTCTTCACGCTTGGTGCCGCGCAACAGG